>NZ_CAKLDM010000002.1:0-1453144 GCF_921294215.1 Vibrio marisflavi CECT 7928 | reverse complement strand
ATGCATTCGGTGTATATTTACAACACTTTGACGCGGTAGTATTGCAAGCAGAACAAACAATCGGTATTGTCCACTAGGTGAACTTACTCCCCCAATTCCTAAGAAGGAAGCTACGCAGCATGAACAAATAACACCTGTTTTCATATTTAAATCATCAAACCATTTAAAATTGATCTCAGGGTTAGTAGGCGTAGCTTAATGATCTTTCAATACCATTTTTTCCATCAGCTATTTTAGAATAGCCTGAACTCAAACGAATAAATCTATTTAAGCTGTGCTGAATTATGCCCTGTTATTCGGAGGCATTATGCATATCCAATTTAAAAATTTTGGCTTATCTACTCAATCCAAAGAGCTCTTTAGCTCATTTACAGCGCAAGTGAATGAAGGTGACCGCATTGCGATTATTGGTCGCAATGGTAGTGGTAAAACAAGCTTACTGAAAGCCATACTAGGTGAAATAGAGCCTACTGAGGGGACAATCCAATGCTCAGATAGCACCATTCTAAGCTATGTAAGCCAATTAGATAACTTACATACTGGGCTAAGTGGCGCGCAAAGCTTTAACAAGCGCTTGTCTAAAGCATTATCAAACTTCCCAAACGTATTAATTCTGGATGAGCCGACTAACCATTTAGATGCTGACAACAGAAAAAGCCTGATTAACATGCTGAAGTATTTCTACGGGATACTCATCATTGTGACTCATGACGTGGCTTTTATAAATAGCATTGCCAATACCATTTGGGAGATTGATTCCGGTCGGATTCATATATTTAAAGGTCGTTATGATGACTATCAACAGGAGAAACTTCACAAGAAAAACCACCTTTTGAAACAGGTCGATCAAATAGATAGGGAGAAAAAGCAAGCGCACCTGAAGTTAATGAAAGAGCAAAAGCGTGCAGCGAGCAGTAAGTCACAAGGTCAGAAGAGTATCGATAATCGTAAGTGGGCGACAGTCGTTAGCAAGGCAAAGACAGATCGTGGCAATACGACTGCAAATAAAAACAAGGCTGCATTGGTACAAAATCAGCAGGCACTAAAACAGAAGCTAAAGGATCTTCATTTCGTTGAGGAAATCAAACCCAGCTTTGAGCTAGGCAAGTTCTCAGTATCCAAAGGGAACATCATCACTATTTCTGACGGCCAACTCCGATATAAAGGTGAGGGTGAAGCGAAAGCATCAGCGATAGTTAACAACATCAACTTAAAGGTCATGTCTGGTGATCGCATTATCTTACAAGGGAAAAATGGCTCGGGTAAAACATCATTCTTAAAGGCCTTGATCTCGCACCCTAGTATTTGCACCTCTGGCGATTGGGAGCTGATTCGTCCCAATGACATTGGTTATTTAGACCAAAAGTATGCCAATTTAGATGAAAACCTAACGGTGTATGAAAGTGTCAAGCAAGTTCAGCCCAAATGGATAGACCAGGATATCAGGCACAAACTGAACGAGTTCTTGTTTAGGAAAAACGAAGAGGTGTTTAAGCCTATTCGTGTTCTGTCTGGTGGTGAGAAAGTAAGGTTGTCGCTTTGTTTGCTTTCGACACTTACTCCTAAGCTACTCATTTTGGACGAAGTAACCAACAATTTAGATATGGAAACGAAGGAGCATGTTGCCTGCGTTATTGAGCAATACCCTGGGACCTTATTGATTATATCCCATGATACTCACTTTCTTGAGCGTATAAATTGTAGCCGGAGAATCACTGTTGAAAACAATATGTTGGTGGAAGAGTGAACAAGTTTCGAAGAGGGGAGCCTCTTCGAAACTTTTAGATGTAGTTAAAAGGCCCTAGAGAAGCAATGCTCACTTTATTGGGCTTGATATCCTTCAGGAACGATCACAGGTAGATCGGTGCAGCCAAAGTCCAAACCAAACTGACTCAATATACACGTCAGCTGGCCACGGTGGTGGGTTTGATGATTGAAAATATGTTGGAGAAACTCACCTACATTTCTCTCAATTCTTTCCCCTTCGGTTGTGGTGTATTTGACTACTTTTGAGCAAGTTGCATCGGTAAGACTTTGTGCGATTTGCAAATACACGTCGTCTACTTGTGTCCTAAGTATTCTCAGTTCATTGATGGTGGATACGAAGGTATCATTGACCGACTTTGCGACAGGTAAACCTGCCAACGAGCTTTTATCGAGGCTTACTAAATCATTTGCGATTAGGCGCTGAAGCATAATTAAGTCACCAAACATTATGTGATTCCAGTAGGCCATAACATTTGGAAAAAACGAATGCGTTTGCTCCTGAAGCTGATCTGAAGATAGCTGCTCACATACCGCCAGCAATTGTTGATTCATACGCTGGTTGTAGCGCGCTAGCATTCTGAAGTTTGAAGAAAGGTTCATTTTAATCCTTTAGCAAATAACGCTATAAATGAAGTAGATTCGAAAGTGCTTAGGAAGCTGAAAATAGCTCACTTTCATTTTTCATCGACTTAAATTCGATAGGGTTGCCACTGTAATCCAACACAAACATGGTTTTCTGTTGGCCGACACTATCTTTGTATCTAACCTGAGGCTTAACGATAAAATCAATATTGTTGCTTTCGAAAACCTGTTGAACTTGTTCAAATTGATCATCAGTCAATACACAACCGAAATGGGGAATGGGCACTTCAATGCCATCTACAAGCCCACAGTAATCCAGCTCCGGTATGTTTGCGCTAATATGAGCTGACAGCTGGTGGCCGAAAAAGTCGAAATCGATCCAGGTTTCTGTCGAACGACCTTCCTTGCAACCTAGCATATCCACATAGAATTGACGTGTGCTTTTGAGATCCTTTACTTTAAATGCATAGTGAAAACTGTTCACAATTCTTCCTTAATAATCCATTAACTATATTTGCTCGAGTGCGAAGGCAATTATAAATAATGCCAGCGACATTTATACTGCAGTCAAACTCAATCTAACACGCTTTTGCGAATTCTTACGCTTAAAGATGCTAGTATGGTAATTGCCCGAATCGAGCTGAGCTTGTTCGAACAAAAGGGAGGCTATTCCAATCCATATTTTTGCGCAAAGCAGTCATGAGTGGAATCATCATTCCATTCATACTCCGCTAGGTTTGCAATCTCTCTGGCTTTGCTCTCTCCCCATATATCGGCAATAAATGCTAACGCCATATCTGTCCCAGCCGAAACACCCGAAGAGGTGTAGATATTGCCATCTTTGACCCAGCGAGCTTTGGTAATCCAATTCGTGTTCGGGCCTTGCGACACCACCCAATGAAACGCCATTTTGTTGGTTGTAGCTTGTTTGTTTGCAAGTACGCCACTTTTTGCAAGCAATGCACTTCCAGTACAAACTGAAGTGATATAGCGTGCTTTTTCAGCTTGCTTAGCTATCCAGTCTAATGTCGGTTGATCATTCACCATTTCTCGCGTCCCGATCCCTCCTGGGACAAGCAGAACGTCATATTGGGATGCACTATCGAGGTTTGTTTGAGCATAAGCACACGGGCCCTGCGCTGATTTAATAGGGCCAATCTCTTGGGCCACGAGTTCTATCGAAATATCTTCAACATGCCCTAGCATTTCGAGAGGGCCGAAGACGTCAAGTAGTTCGAATTGATTAAATAGTAATACGCCTATTTTCATATGTTCACTCGTTGCTTTGTCATTTGATGGAGTGTTTAAATAATATCCGAATTTCTGTTGTCATGTTTAAGCTCACGAGAGCAAAAGCTGAAACTGTTTACTTCAAGTCTGATAAACTCCCATTAAAATTATTTCTACTAGGAACCCCAATGAGCCAAGAGCAACCGAATAACCCGTTACATGGTTTGACTTTAGAGAAAATCCTCGTGCGTTTACAAGAGCACTACGGTTGGGAGGGGTTGGATGCAGAAATTCAAATCAACTGCTTTTACAATAACCCATCAATCAAGTCATCGCTAAAGTTCTTACGCAGAACGCAATGGGCAAGAGACAAAGTTGAAGCTCTGTATATCGACACCTTCTGTAAGTAGAGAATCATATCTAATCGTAGCATGGACGTTACTTTTCCTAAGATAACGCACGCGGTTAAACAACTGGTAACGTGCAGGCTCGTTTTATGTGAAATCAGAATGCGAAATATGATGTTTATACTTTATTTTTTAATGCTTTATGGTAGCTTGATTGCAAGTTAGATAGGCAGGGAAACGCGCCGATCTGTTATTCAGAATGTTAAGTTTGTATTCAGGCGATTCGCAAAATGGAAACTGTAGTAAAGGTTATTGAGTTAGTTAAGTCTATAAAAAGGGAAAAAGTAACTCCCTTAAGAGTTGATTTAGCCTATCGTCCCACTTTTAATATCGATTGTTATCGCGAAGCGGTGCTTCACAGGTTCATAGAGCTGTGTGAAAGCTCGGTATTACTATCTAAAAGCGGTAACTATGTTGCCGCTGTCGTATCCGCAAGAGCCGCACAAGAGTCATTTGCAGTCATTGCGTATTTGAGCTTTAAGTTGGAAACCTTTGAAAAAGATCATGATTTAGTAAGGTTATTAAATACAATGCATCGCTTGAGCATTGGATGGAAAGGAGATGATGAGTTTCCTGATATGATCAACGTCCTAACGTGTATTGATCAAGTGGCGAAAAGGCTGGACCCTGACTTCAGAGCTCTATATGACAGTCTCTCAGAAACGTCACATCCAAATTACCAAGGCGTTTTAGGCGCATATTCAAGCCCAAATCATGATACCAAGGAAGTAGTAATGGGTATTTCATCAAAAGCCAAGGATAGGCTGTGTGATTTAGTTGTTACAACAATACATGTGTGTGTCTTGCTGTTTGAGCATATCCAAGGAGAGTTTGAAGCTAGAATGAACAAGGCATTAGATATATGTATTGAACTGCATGAGCAAGGAATATTGAGTGACATTTTCTACGCAAAATAAACTCAATAAACAGTTAAGAGTGATCCATCAGGCTTGTCATATTTAATTTGGGTTTAGTTCAGTGTTTACGGTGTCCAAATTGAGTACAGCGTTAGAGTGCTTACACCTTAACATTCCACAATGCCCGTACTATTTAATTTCTCAAGTGTTTGCTTGGTCTTATCTCTTAACATATCTCTGAGCAGTCTAACGGTCGGAGTTATAGATTGGCGGCTTGGCAGAACTAACCAAAGCTCGGTTGGTGTGGGTTTGTAGGTTGGCATTATTGCTACCACCTTGCCAGCCAAAAGGTCTTGTGACATATCAAGACTGGATTTTATGGCAATGCCTTTGCCGCTAACGCACCAACGCCGAACAAGGTCGCCATCGTTAGAGCCTCGATTGCTGGTTAGCTTGACTTTATGACTGCGCTTTTCTTCACTAAATACCCACTCGTTTTGAAGAATGTCATGAAGCTGATAACACAAGGCATTGTGGTTTAACAATTCATCCGGTGTTGTCGGAGTGCCATTTTCGTTTAAATATTCAGGGCTGGCGCAGAGCACTCTGGGTACGTCACAAATTTTAAAACCGTACATACTGGCATCTGTTGGAGCGCCGTAGCGCAGTGCCATATCAACCGAATCCCGATAGAAATCGACATTGCTGTCACTGATATGTGCACTGAGTGAAACGTTTGGGTATTGCAACAAAAACTCATCCAGCCAAGGCGCAACAATATTTCTACCCAAATCGGATGAAAGAGCAATGCGGATCGTACCGTCAATAATGCCGAGATCTTCCTGCAGGTTCATCTTTGCTTTTTCAAGCATCTTTAACGCTTCTTCACACTGAGGGAGGAATCTTTCTCCTGCGGCTGATATCTTCAAACTGCGGGTAGTGCGAATGAATAGCTCTGCTCCTAAAGATGCTTCAACCCGCTTAATAGCTGCGCTGGCCGTTGCGGTGCGCATATCTAGGCTGGTTGCAGCAGCAGTGATACTGCGAAACTCTGCGACCTTTAAAATAATCAACAAATCCTCAATCTGCATGATGAAACCTTTCTAATTTAACCTTATTGTCAAAATATATTTGATAATATTTCAAATTATAGCCTGTTTATCATTAATAATGACCGCACTATTATGCATCTCATGCCAACTCTGCTCTTGTTCAAAACTAGAGCTTACTAATTACAAAATTTAGGAGTCCATTATGGCTAAGTTAACTATCGTTGCGAATATCGTTGCCAATGAAGATCAAATCGAACATGTAAAAAACGAACTGCTAAAACTGATTGAAATAACTCGTGCTGAAGAGGGTTGCATCAACTACGACCTTCACCAAGACAATGACAACCCAGCTCATTTCATGTTCTATGAAAACTGGTCTTCACGTGAGCTTTGGCAAGTTCACATGAACAATCAGCATCTAGCTGAGTATATGAAAGCAACGGAAGGTTGTGTGGCAAGCTTTACGCTCAACGAAATGACTCAAATCGGCTAGGGGCTAATTAATATTCGGATCAGTCGCCTTCAGCGGTAGTTTAAAAACTTTACGCGATAGCTGAGATTTATGACAGTTTAAAAAGCCAGCGTTCTCTCGCTGGCTTTCGTTCATTTGACTCTATTGCTGATGTTGCAAAAGTTGCTGACGGATATGCTCTTCAATGGTTTTAGATTGATTACTTACGTAGTCAAAATAGATCAGTATCGCTAGTCCTTTTGCTACTTTATTCCCTTCTTGCCAAGCCTCGTGGCGTAAGTGACAAGACGAGTTGCCGACCTTTTCGATAAAAGTACGAATTTCAACGTCTTTGCCCCAGTAGGTTTGAGCGAGTAAATCAATCTCGATGCGAGCAATAATCAAAGGCCAACTCTTCACCTCTAAAGTCGGATGGAAAATCTCGAAAATAGGTAGCCTTGCCTCTTCGAACCAGATGGCAAAAGCAGTGTTATTGATATGGCCAAGCGCATCAGTGTCGGTAAAACGCGGAAAAATCGTAGTTTGAAACATATTCGAGCCTATCGGTGTTTGAGTTTAAGGTCTTAATGCAAGAGAAACTTTAGAGCTAGGTTGTTTGTTTAAGTTTTTACAAATTGCCCAGCCAGCTTGGGCAACTTTGTTTAAATCAACACCTGTCTCAATGCCTAGCCCTTGGCACATGTAGAGCACATCTTCCGTCGCCACATTGCCTGATGCACCTTTAGCATAAGGGCAGCCACCTAAACCTGCGACACTGGTATCGATAACAGTGATACCCATAGTGATCGCTTGATGTATATTAGCCAGTGCTTGGCCCCACGTATCATGAAAGTGAACGGCTAATTGGCTTATTGGAATTTGTTTGTGTACTGCCTGAATCATATTGCTCACGCGTTGAGGCGTTCCGGTTCCGATAGTGTCGCCTAGAGAAATCTCATAGCAGCCTAAGTCGAGTAAATCTTTAGCCACAGAAGCAACTTGCTCTGGGGACGTAGGGCCATCATAGGGGCAATCGACAACACAGGATAAGTATCCTCGTACCGGAATGTTTTGTTGTTTGGCTTGTTCCATTATTGGAGCAAATCGCTCAAGGCTTTCCGAAATCGAGCAGTTAATATTGTTTTGGCAAAAACCTTCAGAAGCTGAAGTGAAAATAGCGACCTGATCAACACCGGACTCCATAGCCTTTTCGAAGCCTTGTAAATTGGGCGTGAGTGCTGAGTAGATAACATTTGGCTCGCGTATCATCCGCTCCATAACGGCTTTGGAATCTGCCATCTGTGGCACCCATTTTGGGGAAACAAAAGAACCCACTTCGATATGAGACAGTCCAGTTTCTGATAACTGTTCAATTAAGTTGATTTTAGCGTTAGTGGAGACAACGCGTTCGTTTTGCAAACCGTCTCTAGCACCCATTTCAACTATGGTTACTTTTTCGGGGTATTTGTTTGTAGCGCTCATTGTCTCAGTGCTCTTTCTGTGTGCTCACCCAGTTTGGGTAGCGCTTTTCAAAAAATGCATGAAGGCCTTCTTGGCCTTGTTCCGATACACGAGCATCAGCGATGAGCTGGCTGGTGAATTGAATAAGCTCCTCATTGATCGGATCTTTTTCACAGCGAAGGCATAAAGCTTTAGTTTGCCTTACTGCTTCGGGGCTGTTGCCTAGAATTAACTGGGTCAACTCTTTAAGGTATTCATCTTGTTTGTGCAGCGAATTGACGACTTTGTGTATCAGCCCAAGCTGAAGGGCTGTGGTGCTATCAAAATGCTCACTGGTCAGCATGTATCGTCTTGCTTGGCGGGTACCGATTGCCCTGCATACATATGGCCCGATAGTTGCCGGAATCAGCCCCAGCTTTACTTCGCTAAAGCAAAATGTCGAATCAACCGTTGCTACGGCAATATCTGAGCAACAAATGAGGCCAAGCGCCCCTCCAAACGCGCAGCCATGCACCAACGCGATAGTCGGGTGGGGGAAGGTATCGAGTTCATTCATTAAGGCGGCTAATTGCTCGGCATCTTTGAGATTTTCACTATAGCTTTTGTCTGCCATAGATTTCATCCAGTTAAGATCTGCACCGGCTGAAAAATGCTTTCCCTCTGCGTGTATCGTCAGGCATTTCACCGATGGTTCATTTCTTAGCATGCGTAAATGCTGAATGAGCAGCTGAATCATCTCGTCATCAAAGGCGTTGCTTTTGTCCTTTCTGTTGAGAGTTAGAGACGCAATACCAAGCTCATCGATATGGCACAACACGTGCTCGAGTTGAGGGTTGTGAATGTCAGGCATATCGATTCTCCTACATCCTGAAAATACCGAATTGGCTTTCAGGGATTGGCGCTCTTAGTGACGCTGTTAATGCTTGTCCTAATACTGTTCGTGTTGTTTTAGGATCAATAATGCCATCATCCCATAAACGTGCACTTGCATAATAAGGATGGCCCTGACTTTCATATGTTGCAACGATTGATTGCTTAAATTCACTTTGTTCGGCATCAGACCACGTTTCGCCTTGCCGCGCCTTGATATCGTTTTTTACTTGGCTAAGGACTCCGGCAGCTTGCTCACCTCCCATTACTGAGATTCGGGCATTTGGCCACATCCAAATCATCGTTGGGTCATAGGCTCTGCCGCACATGCCGTAGTTCCCTGCGCCGTAAGAGCCACCAATAATGACGGTAAATTTTGGTACATCAGCGCAGGCGACCGCCATTACCAGTTTGGCACCGTGTTTTGCAATACCTTCTTCTTCGTACTTTTTACCCACCATAAACCCGGTGATATTTTGTAGAAAAAGTAGCGGAATCTTTCTTTTGGCGCACAGCTCAATGAAGTGAGCCCCTTTTTGTGACGACTCAGAAAACAATATACCGTTGTTGGCGACAATCCCGATTTGCTGCCCATATAACCGAGCAAACCCACAAACCAATGTTTGTCCATAAAGCGCTTTAAACTCATCGAAGTCAGAATCATCAACAATGCGAGCGATAACCTCTCGAACATCGAAAGACAAACGTAGGTCGGCATTGACGACGCCATAGATTTCTTCTGCGTCGTACCTTGGCTCTAACACTTTGGTTGTGGCGGCATTTGAAGGCTGTTGGTTGATATTTGAGACTGCTTGCCTTGCTAGAGTAAAGGCATGATTTTCGTTATTAGCGTAGTAATCTGCGACGCCAGACTTTTTACAATGCACATCGGCGCCACCTAACTCTTCATCAGTTACAACTTCACCTGTCGCTGCTTTGACTAGAGGCGGCCCGGCCAAAAAGATAGTTCCTTGCTGCTTTACAATGATGGATACATCAGCCATCGCAGGTATATACGCCCCGCCAGCGGTACATGGGCCTAGCACAACTGCGATTTGAGGAATGCCTTTGGCAGACATTCTGGCTTGGTTGAAGAAGATTCGGCCAAAATGATCTTTGTCGGGGAAAACTTCCGCTTGGTGGGGAAGGTTAGCTCCGCCAGAGTCAACTAAATAGACACAAGGCAGGTGGCATCGTTCGGCAATTTCTTGAGCACGAAGGTGCTTTTTGACAGTGAGAGGGTAGTAGGTACCGCCTTTAACAGAAGGATCGTTGGCGAGAATCATACACTCAATACCTTCGATTTTTCCGATTCCAGCTACGACGCCTGCACATGGTATTGACTCATCATAGACATCCCAAGCGGCAAATTGGCCAACCTCTAAAAACGTTGAACCTTTGTCTAAGATACATGCAATTCGTTCTCGAACAGGCAGTTTGCCTTTTTTGCGCTGACGTTCAATTGCTGATGCACCGCCACCTTGCCTGATAGTCTCAATATCAGCGTAAAGAGTATGGACAAGCTCTTGCATTGCTTGCTGGTTCTTTTGATACAACGGCGAATCTTTTTTTACTTTAGATTGGAGAACAGTCATGGTTTATCCTAAATCTAATCGTTAATAAGTCTTATCGAGATTCATCGAACAGTTCACGTCCGATAAGCATTCGTCTGATTTCTGAAGTGCCAGCGCCTATTTCATATAGTTTGGCGTCGCGTAGAAGCCTTCCTGCTGGAAATTCGTTGATATAACCATTGCCGCCAAGCAGCTGTATTGTGTCCAAGGCAACTTTTGTGGCGAGTTCAGCACTGTACAGAATCACACCAGCAGAATCTTTCCTTGTGGTTTCACCACGATCACAAGCGGCTGCAACGGCATATACATAAGCTCTAGCTGCATTACTTTGGGTATACATATCGGCAATTTTGGCTTGTACTAACTGAAATTCACCTATGGATTGACCAAATTGCTTGCGGTCATGAATGTAGGGAACCACCAAATCTAAACATGCTTGCATAATGCCTAGCGGGCCGCCAGCGAGTACGACTCGTTCATAATCTAGCCCGCTCATTAGCACTTTAACGCCTTGGTTGATTTCTCCTAATACATTGCTCTTAGGTACGCGGCAGTTTTCAAACACTAGCTCGCATGTATTTGAGCCGCGCATCCCAAGCTTATCGAGCTTTTGCGCATGGCTAAATCCAGCAAATTGCTTTTCAACAATAAACGCTGTGATGCCATGGGCTTTTTTGTTTGGGTCGGTTTTGGCATAAACCACGACAACGTCGGCATCAGGGCCGTTGGTGATCCACATTTTGCTGCCATTTAGGACGAATTCGTCACCGACTAAATCCGCTTTTAGCTGCATGCTAACGACGTCAGAGCCAGCATTTGGCTCACTCATTGCCAGCGCGCCAACGTAACTGCCATCAATCAACTTGGGTAAATATTTC
Organism: Vibrio marisflavi CECT 7928; assembly: GCF_921294215.1. Lineage (GTDB taxonomy): Bacteria > Pseudomonadota > Gammaproteobacteria > Enterobacterales > Vibrionaceae > Vibrio > Vibrio marisflavi. Next base: position 1,442,015 of record NZ_CAKLDM010000002.1, on the reverse strand, counting down.
GCTTTTTGTTCTTCAGAGCCATTGCGATATATCTGATTGACGCACAAATTGGAATGAGCGCCGTAACTGAGTGCAACCGAAGCCGATGCTCGGCTTATTTCCTCCATTGCGATGACATGAGCTAGGTAGCCCATGTTTGCTCCGCCGTATTGCTCATCTATGGTGACGCCAAGCAGGCCCATATCTCCCATAAGAGCCCAAAGGTGATTTGGAAACTCATTATTTTTATCAACTTCTGCTGCGATTGGGGCGATATGTTCCAACGCAAATGTGTTCACATGCTCTCGCAACATTCTTACTGTTTCATCAAGACCGAAATTAAGTGGGGTATAGCAATCCTTCATGACGCCTCCAAGGAGTCGAATCGTTAGTTAAGATGCTTTCTTGTTATTGGTATTTTTGTCTTCTTCACTGCGGTTAAGTGCTTGCACGCAACGTTCACGTGCGTTGTTTAATTCTTGCATGACGACATCAATATCTTTCAGCTGTCGCTGTAGCTGTTGTTGCTTCTCATCAATGATATCCAGCATTTTAATCAGTTGGGTATCACATTGGTTAGTGTCGTAAAGCTCAAATAGCTCGCGAATTTCATCCAGCGAGAATCCAAGACGCTTACCCCTTAGGATTAGCTTCAAACGGATCTTGTCTCTACGTTGATAGACGCGAATCTTCCCATTTCGAGTCGGGTGAATTAGACCTTGTTCTTCATAGAAGCGAATACTTCTTGTCGTCACTTCGAATTCTTTGGCTAAGTCACTAATTTTAAAAGTTTCCACTGAATAATGTTCCCCCAAATGATGTCATTCTATATCGCACGGTATTGCGTATTTACTACTGCTGTAGCCAGTGTAAAAAGATGATGACATTCACAAATAAAAATAAATTGATGTAATTATTTTATTTCTTTACGTTTACGTTAATGTTAGTGCTATGCTTACGTAAACGTCAAGCGGCGAAACAGTATATTTCAGAATGAGGGCACAAAATGGATAAGGCCATCTGGGTAGTCTCAGCCAAGCGTACACCTCTTGGGTGTTTTCAAGGAAAACTCCAGCCATACTCAGCTCCCGAACTTGGCTCGATAGCAATTCGAAGCGCGATAGACAGCATTTCGTTGTCTCCTCAAAGTATTGATGAAGTGATGATGGGATGTGTCTTACCTGCTGGCTGTGGGCAAGCGCCAGCAAGACAAGCGGCACTTGGTGCAGAACTTCCAAAATCAGTGCCTTGCAGCACCTTAAATAAAGTTTGTGGCTCGGGCATGAAAACGGTCATGTTAGCGCACGACCTGATAAAAGCCGGTTCAATTTCAAGCGCCGTTGCTGGAGGTATGGAAAGCATGACCAATGCACCGTATCTGCTTAAAGATGCTCGCAATGGCATGCGTATGGGGCACAAGACTACCGAAGACCACATGTTTTTGGACGGCTTACAAGATGCTTATGAAGGCGAGCTAATGGGTGTTTATGCTCAGCAAATTGCCGACAAGCTTGAGTTTAGTCGAGAGCAAATGGATGAATGGGCCGCGCTATCTGTGCAAAGAGCCCTAGATGCGCAAGAACAGCATTTATTCGATGATGAAATTGAGCCAATCAATTTATCCAACAAGAAGAAAAAATCTCAAGAGCGATTCAATTATGATGAGCTGCCTCCAACAATCAATCCAGACAAAATTCCCAAACTTAAACCAGCATTCGCCAAACAAGGTACGGTGACAGCCGCCAACTCTAGTGCTATCTCAGACGGTGCAGCGGCTCTTATCTTAATGGATGCAGATGCTGCAAAGAAACAAGGTCTTAAGCCTCTCGCCATTATAAAAGGCCACGCTACACATGCACGTGAGCCTGCCGAATTTACCATTGCGCCAGTATATGCCATAGAACACCTGCTCTCGAAGCTTGATTGGGCCATTGAAGAAGTCGATTTGTGGGAAATTAACGAAGCGTTTGCTGTGGTAACGCAGATTGCTGTGAGTCAATTGGGGTTAAACAAAAACAAAGTGAATGTGAAGGGTGGCGCTTGCGCTCTCGGACATCCTATCGGTGCCAGTGGAGCAAGAATTTTGGTCACACTCATTCATAGTTTGCGCCAGCTACAAGCTTTAGGTGTTGATGGCGATAGTTCTAAGAAAAAAGTATTGCGTGGTATTGCCTCGCTTTGTGTCGGAGGCGGTGAAGCAACCGCTGTAGGCATAGAGATACCTGTCGAAGAGTAAAGGATGAGAAGTCATGACTAAGTCAGTTGCACTATTTATTGATGGTGAATTTCGTCAGTCAGATTCACAAGAGTGGTTAGACGTTACTAACCCAGCGAATAATGAAGTGATTGCTAAGGTGCCTTGCGCAACCGAAGCCGAGATGTTGCAAGCTATTGGGAGCGCTAGTGTCGCTTTTCGAAATTGGAAAGAAGTTGCGGTGCCAGAGAAAGCTCGGTTGATGCTTCGTTACCAACACTTGCTGAAAGAGCATCATGACGAATTGGCAAAAATACTTTCTCAGGAAACGGGTAAAACCACGGCTGATGCTAAAGGTGATGTATGGCGAGGCATTGAAGTTGTAGAGCAAGCCGCGAATATCGCAAGTAATATGATGGGAGAGATGGTTGAGAATGTTGCCGCAGACATCGACACCTATTCAATGATTCAGCCGCTTGGTGTTTGTTGTGGAATCACCCCATTTAATTTCCCAGCCATGATTCCTTTATGGATGTTCCCAATCGCTATTGCTAGCGGAAACACGTTTGTGCTGAAACCTTCTGAGCAAGTGCCTTTGACGGCGATGCGTTTGGCCGAGCTATTTGAGCAAGCTGGAGCACCAAAAGGGGTGTTGCAAATTGTGCATGGTAAAAAAGAGCAAGTCGACTTTCTGTTGGCTCATCCAGACATCAAAACGATTTCGTTTGTTGGCTCTGTACCTGTGGCTCAATACATCTATCAGCAAGGTACACAGAACTTTAAACGAGTCCAAGCGTTTGCTGGGGCGAAAAACCACATGACAATCATGCCCGATGCTAATAAAGACCAAGTTATTAGCAACTTGGTGGGCTCGTCCGTGGGTGCTGCAGGGCAGCGTTGTATGGCTATTTCAGTGGCTGTTTTTGTCGGTACTGCCAAAGAGTGGATCGATGACCTAAAAATGGAAATGGCTAAGATTAAACCCGGAAAGTGGGATGATGATACAGCAGCCTATGGCCCACTTATTAGCCAGCAGGCGAAACAGCGAGTGCTACGTTTGATCCAAGAAGGAAAGGATCAGGGCGCGATATGTGAATTAGACGGAAGTGAATGTGAGGTTGCGGGAGAGCCAAATGGTAACTGGGTCGGGCCGACTATTTTCAGCAATGTCTCAGTAGAAATGTCGATTTATCAGCAAGAGATTTTTGGGCCAGTGCTGCTTTGCCTCGAAGTGGATACTTTGGAAGATGCGATTGAACTCATTAATCGAAACCCGTATGGAAATGGCACGTCAATATTTACCGCAAGCGGCGCTGCAGCGCGCAAATATCAGCACGAAATCTTAGTGGGGCAAGTTGGGGTCAATGTGCCAATTCCTGTCCCTCTTCCTTTCTTCTCATTCACTGGTTGGCGTGGAAGCTTTTATGGTGACCTTCATGCCTATGGAAAACAGGCGGTTCGTTTTTACACAGAAACCAAAACAGTGACTGCGCGTTGGTTTGATGACGATATTCCAACAGGTCCAAACTTAACCATCCAATTGAAATGAGATGTATTGAGAAATTAGGAGCTGAAGATGGATTTCGAACTGAATGAAGATCAACGAGCTTTTTCTGATGCAGCGAGCCAGTTTGCATTGGAACGACTGAGCCCTATGGCAGCAGAATGGGATGAAAAGCAGTTTTTCCCAATAGATATTTTACGCGAAGCCGGAGAGCTTGGCTTTTTGAGCTTATATACGCCTGAACCGCATGGAGGCTTAGGGCTAAGTCGCTTAGACTCATCGATAATTTTCGAACAACTTGCCAAGGGCTGTACTTCAACTACTGCTTTTATGACCATTCACAACATGGTGACTTGGATGGTTGCCAGCTTTGCTACAGATGAAGTAAAAGCTGAAATTTGTCCAAAGCTTGTGACTGGTGAATGGTTGGGCTCGTATTGTTTAACTGAGCCAAACGCAGGCTCAGATGCTGTTTCCCTGAAAACAAGCGCAAAAAAACAAAACGGAAAATATGTACTAAATGGTGGCAAGTGTTTTATCTCTGGAGCGGGTGAGACCGATATTTTAGTTGTGATGGCTCGCACAGGAGAAAGTGGAGCAAAAGGGGTATCCGCGTTTGTTGTTCCCGCTAAAGCTGAAGGGATCAGCTACGGACGCAAAGAACCTAAACTTGGTTGGAACAGTCAGCCGACTCGCACGGTCAGCTTCGATAACGTAGAAATACCAGAAAGTCACTTGCTAGGCCAAGAAGGTGAAGGGTTTGTTTTTGCGATGAAAGGGTTGGATGGCGGAAGAATTAATATTGCAACTTGCTCTATCGGTACTGCTCAGCAAGCTCTTGACGATGCAACTCAGTACATGCAAGAACGGAAACAGTTTGGCCAGCCTTTAGCGCAATTTCAGGGTTTGCAATTTAAGCTCGCGGATATGGCGACAGAGCTAGTTGCAGCTCGACAGTTGGTTCGGTACGCCGCGAGTAAACTCGATAAGCAAGATCCAGAAGCAACCGCTTATTGTGCAATGGCAAAACGATTCGCCACCGATGTAGGCTTCAAAGTGTGTGACCAAGCTCTTCAGCTCTATGGAGGCTATGGTTATATCAAAGAATACCCTTTAGAGCGCTATTTCCGCGATGTTCGCGTGCATCAGATTTTAGAGGGAACCAACGAAATTATGCGCTTGATTATCGCTCGCCGTTTGCTGTCTGAAGGTTCGTACATAGTGTAGCGGTTTGCATGGAATAACTAACGTTAGGAGCAAAACAATGGAATTTGAGCGAGACGGAGCGATTCAGGTCGAAATTCAAGATCACATAGCGATTTTGAGAATGAACAATCCACCAGCAAATACTTGGACGGAATCTAGCTTAAAACTGCTTGCACAGATCGTCATGTTTTTAAATAACGAGAAGAGTATTTACGCGCTTGTGATTACAGGTAATGGCGAAAAGTTTTTTTCTGCAGGAGCAGACTTAAACATTTTTGCTTCTGGTGATAAATCTGTCGCTTTTCATATGGCACAAGTCTTTGGTGAAGCGTTTGAAACACTATCTGATTTTCGTGGTGTGTCAGTCGCGGCCATCAATGGTTTCGCGATGGGAGGCGGCTTAGAGGTAGCGTTGGCATGTGATATTCGAATTGCTGAGCAGCAAGCTGTTATGGCTTTGCCAGAGGCTAAAGTTGGTTTGCTACCTTGCGCTGGAGGAACACAAAACCTAACTGCACTTGTCGGTGAAGGTTGGGCAAAGCGAATTATTCTCTGTGGAGAGCAAATACGTGCAGACAAGGCTCAGGAGATAGGCTTGGTCGAGGAGGTTGTTGAGAAAGGGAAAGCGCTCGAAGCGGCACTTGAATTGGCACAGTCTGTCGCCAATCAGTCTCCTTCCTCAGTGGCGGCTTGTAAGAAACTTATTCAAAATAATCGTGTTGCCACTATACAAACCGGCCTTACTAAAGAACGAGAATATTTTATTGAGCTGTTTGACACCGAAGATCAAATGGAAGGTGTGAGTGCATTTTTAGAAAAACGTAAACCCAATTGGAAAAACCAGTGATAGGAGCAGTTATGACAGACAGCGTCAAGTTTGAAGAGCTCATATGTACGAACAGTGATTGCCGGATCGGTGTGGTGACATTGGACAACCCTTCCTCTCTAAATGCCCTCACTTATAACATGTTACAGCTACTAAAAAATCAGCTAGAACGTTGGCAAGTTGACCACTCAATTGTTTGTGTTTTTTTGCAAGGTGGAGGTGAGAAAGCCTTCTGTGCTGGTGGTGATGTACGAACTATGTACCACGTGATGAGTAACGAAAATAACGCAGACATTGAAAAATTTTGCACAAGTTACTTTACCTTAGAATATCAATGTGACTACCTGATCCATACTTTTAGAAAACCCATTATTGCGTGGGGGAATGGCATTGTGATGGGTGGTGGCATGGGCTTGTTCATGGGCGCAAGCCACAGAGTGGTGACGGAGAATTCTCGCTTAGCCATGCCGGAAGTTACGATTGGCTTGTACCCAGATGTTGGCGGTACTTGGTTTCTTAGCCGATTGGAGCCGGGTATTGGCCTGTTTCTTGGCCTAACAGGTGCCAGTGTGAACGCAAACGACGCGATTACTATAAAAATGGCCGACCATTTTGCTCTATCTAAGCAGAAATTAATGTTACTCGATCAACTAATGCAATTAGATTGGCTAGCCAGTTTAGATCATCGAGAGTCTATTACTATGTTGCTCGATAGTATCTCTCGCAAGATATCGGGTGATATGCCTCAAGGTCATTTAATGCCTTATTTCAGCCAGATCCAGCGAGCTTGTAGTGAAAGTGAATTGGGCGCCGTTGTTGAAAAGATTCATGCAATTGAGGTTGGTAGTGATGACAAATGGCTGAGCAAAGCGAAAGGTGCTTTGCAAGCTGGTAGTCCAATCACAGCCCATATTTGTTTTCGGCAAGTCACCCAGTATCAATCCTTGTCGCTTGAAGAGTGTTTTCGACTAGAACTTAGCCTATCGGTAAGAAGTAGCACGTTAGGCGAGTTCAAAGAAGGCGTTCGGGCTAGGCTCATTGATAAAGATGGCCAGCCAAATTGGAAATTTGATTCAATCATGGCAGTGGATAGTTCATTGATTGATCAACTGTTTATGTCATTGTGGCCAGTAGATAGGCACCCTCTAGCACAGCTTGGCTTGGTCACTGCAAACTAGGAGAAAGTTCATGAGTACCATTGCTTTTATCGGACTTGGGAACATGGGCAGTCCAATGGCGGAAAACCTGCTTACAGCGGGCTATTCCCTACAAGTTTTTGATTTAGATAGCTCTGCGACCCAATCTGTTGAACAACATGGAGCCAAGGTCTTCAGTTCAATTGAACAGGTAGTACAAGGGGCTGATGTTGTTATCACTATGCTACCAGCCGGACAACATGTCCGCGCGGTATATTTAGGTAAGTCTGGATTGCTCAATCTAGTGTCGAACAATACATTCTTGATTGACTCTTCAACCATTGACCCTGAATCTGCACGAGTTGTCGCGTTTGAAGCCAGTGCCAAAGGGCTGGACTTCGTCGATGCGCCAGTCTCTGGTGGGGTGGCTGGAGCGAAAGCAGCGACTTTAACTTTTATTGTGGGTGGAACCGATTCGGGTTTTGACAAGGCGAAATCAGTTTTACAGCACATGGGCAAAAATGTCTTTCACGCGGGCAAAGCGGGCGATGGGCAGATGGCTAAGATATGCAACAACCTATTGTTAGGTATTCTGATGTCAGGTACTTGCGAGGCCCTTAACCTAGGTATCGAAAATGGCCTCGACCCTAAAGTGCTTTCCGACATTATGTTGCAAAGTTCGGGAAGAAACTGGGCACTTGAACTTTATAACCCGTGTCCTGGGGTAATGGATAATGTGCCTTCAAGTAATCAATTTCAGCCGGGTTTTATGAGTAAACTGATGCTAAAAGATCTCGGTCTGGGCATGGATGCTGCCGCTCAGAGCCAGTCAGCGATCCCTATGGGGGCATTAGCGAGAAACCTATACGCAATGCATAACGCGAATGGCAATGAGCAGTTAGATTTTTCTAGTCTGTTCGAGTTTTATCAGCGTCAACAAAAGTCTTAACTTTGTAAGCAAAAGGGATTGGGAACATGGAATTATTACATAGCGTGGTTGCAATTACTGGAGCTGGGCAAGGGTTAGGACAAAGAATGGCTCTGACTTTGGCTGAGGCTGGGGCAAATTTGGCACTGCTGGATATGAACCCTGAAACGTTAAACAAGACTCAGCAAGAGTGTTATCAACGTGGAGTAAAGGCAGAAATATACCCAGTTAATGTGACGAGTGAATCGGAAGTGGAAGCGACTTTTAATAAAATTGAGCGCGACTTTTCCAAGCTTAACGGACTAATAAACAGCGCTGGCATATTGCGAGATGGAATGCTGGTGAAAGTCAGCAACGGTGAAGTTAGCAAAATGTCACTGGAGCAGTTTCAATCAGTAATGGAAGTCAATTCAACCGGTACCTTTTTGTGTTCTCGTGAAGCGGCTGCCACCATGATTAAAACTGAAAGCAAAGGCGTGATTATTAATATATCGAGTGTCGCGAGAGCCGGAAATATCGGTCAAACCAACTATGCAGCTTCAAAGGCAGCGGTCGCTACCATGGCGGTAGGGTGGGGAAAAGAGCTCGCCCGTTATGGTATTCGTGCAGCCGCTATTGCTCCGGGTGTGGTGCAAACGGCTATGGCTGAGCAGCTTAAACCAGAAGCCATAGAGCGACTAGAAAAAATGATACCAGTTGGCCGCATAGCTCAAGCAGAGGAAATGGCTCATGCAGCGAAGTTTATTTTTGAAAATGATTATTTTACTGGAAGGGTACTTGAACTAGATGGAGGCTTAAGGATGTAAGCTTATATCGGCTTCAAGTGAGAACAAATTGATAGTATATGAGAGCCCCTAAGCAGTTAAACAGCTTAGGGGCTTGAGTATTAAGTGCGGTAGCGAGCCAGTATGGTCGCAAGATTCTTAGTTGCACTTGTTAGATTTGAGATACCAACTGTCGATTGCTCGGACACTTGTTTAATATTGTTTGACTGGCTTCGAATTTCGGACAGCTCTACCGCAATTTCATTCGCAACACCACTTTGCTCTTGAGCTGAAGCGGATATCTGAACACTCATGTCATTCATGCTGTGTGCCGATTTCGCGATTGTGTTAACGTCACTGCCGATAGTTGCCACAAGCTGGCTACTTGTTTGAGCTTGGTTAACGGTTTGCTCGGTAATATTAGCGATATTTTTGCTCTCAGTTTGAATCTTTTCAATCATTGCTTGAGTTTCAACTGTGGCATCTTGAGTCCGACTCGCAAGGGTACGAACCTCATCAGCAACAACGGCGAATCCACGTCCTTGTTCGCCAGCCCTAGCAGCTTCTATTGCCGCATTGAGAGCCAACAGATTGGTTTGCTCGGAAATGCTATTGATTGTCGTGATAACATCGCTAATTCGGCTGGTATTGTCATTGAGTGTTGCAACAGAGCTCGATGCTTGCTCGATGTACTGAGAAAGCCGGGCAATTTCGTCAATAGTCTGCTCAACTCTTTGTCTACTTTCATTTACTTGGGAAGCGTCTTGTTCAGTTTGACTGGTCGTCTGCTGAGCAATATTTGAGACTTCTTGCGCTGACGCAGTCATTTGTTCCATAGCGGTAGCAACTGAATCTAATGACGAGTACTGGCTATTGATTTGGTTTTCGCTATGCTTCATTTCTTTTTCAAAAGATGAAGCGGTTTCAGTCAAAGTGTTGGTGTTTTCCTTAACCGAAACAATAAGTTCCGATAGCGTGTCCATTGCTTCGTCTAGTGCGCATCCAATAGTGCCAAATTCGTCTCGTCCGGGATGAAAGCCTAACCTAGAAGTTAGGTCTCCTTTGGATATTTTTACCGTGGTGTTGTGCAAAACCCAAAGCGCACCACCTATAAAGGTGGCAACCCAATAGACAAATATCCCAAATGGAATCACCCATAAAAAGGACATCCATAGACTCGTGAATGCTTCGCTTCTGGCTTGTTTTTCCAGTCGCTGAGTGCTTTCCGTCAAAGAATATGCTTGACCACTTTTGCTTGTAGCTGAAACAGTAACTCGTCCATTCTCATAAATCGTATCGTGAAGCGATGAGCGTTTTTCCAATCCAGCAACAGAAATACTCGATAGGTCATTGTTTGTCAGGATACCTGCCAATTTAGCTTGGACGGTTGTGACAGAGTTCGATTGAATTTGGTCTAATGTGTTTTTGTATTGGGAAATAGAGACAAAGCTAAGGGCAGCTAAGAAAAGGGCGAAAATTACCCACATTTTGTCGCTGATCGACATCTTGATAAAAACGGCGTCGATCTTCCTAAAATCAACTTCTTTCATGATTACTCCATAGTCAAATGTAGATGTATTTACGAGACAAATACCACGGGTACACTATACGATTTAGCGCACCAATTTTTGCAATAAACTATAGAGTTTTTGTCAATAGCGTGAGCCAAGACGAAATACTTAAGATGTGTAGAGGTTTCTCAAATTTAAAACAGCTTGTTTAGTACCACTGAGTATTAACTCTTTTATCACTATACTTTATGGCAACAAGGGAATGTACCAAGTATCGCCAGACAAAATTAGGATAAAACGCTAAAAATTGACCCAAGATTTGATGCTAGCGATATCAGCAACAGGCGTTTTTATGAAAACAAAAACAATCATTTTCAGTAGCTTACTTAGCTTAACTTTCGATGCTTTTTCAGCGCCTGAAGAAATTCTAGTTTGGAATCGGATAGAGCAAGGAAACCCGGGCTTATATACAGTTCTAAAAGTAGCACTGGATAAAACCAGTGCTGAGTATGGCGCTTATCAATTGACCGTAACTGATAGAATGGAACAAGGGCGAGTTGTTAGAGCGTTGGCTGACAACAAGTTTGTGCATGTTGCTGCATTTGCTCCAAGTGAAGATAGAGAAGCAGAATTAATACCGATTCGAATCCCAGTGACCAAAGGTTTACTTGGCTTTAGGGTGTGTTTAGTTAAAGCGGATAACTTGGGAAAATTCCAAGATATCGCTTCATTGTCTGATTGGAAGAGAAAGAAAATTACCATTGGTCAAGGAACACATTGGCCGGATACGGCGATATTAGAATCTAATGGGCTAGCTGTGATTAAGTCGTCTCAATATCAGCCTTTATTCGAAATGTTGACCAGAAAAAGGTTCGATTGTTTTTCACGTAGCATCAGCGAAATTTTACCTGAGCACGATAAGTACAAGCATCTAGGTTTAGCAGTTGAGCCGAATATACTATTGGTTTACCCACTACCTACTTTTTTCTTTGTCAGTAAAAAGAATCCTGTTTTGGCAGAACGAATACAAAAAGGTATGTTATTAGCGCTAGAAAGTGGAGAACTAGACCAAATATTTATCGATAATTATTCAGAGACTTTAAAAAGTCTCAACTTAGATAAAAGGGTTTACATTAGACTGGACAATCCCTTCCTTACTCCGCAAACACAACAAGCATTAACAAACGAGAAGCTGTTGTATCAGCCTCGTCAGCGGCAGGATTTGCATTGAAGTGAATCTGATTTGAAATATTAGCGACCAATTTCGACTCTGTTCCTACCATTGACTTTTGCCTGATACAAAGCTTTGTCTGCTATATCGATAGCATCCACTATCGAATCAATATTATCGGTGAGGGTGTATGTCCCCATGCTAACAGTCATAGATATATTGTAGCCAAGTAATACTTCACTTTTAGGCACTTGCTTCCTAATTCTCTCTGCAATTCCAAGAGTTTGGTTTTCGTCGCTTTCGGGCAAAATAATTGCGAATTCCTCTCCACCAATCCTTCCCAATATATCGGTTTCGCGCAAACAAGATAAGCAGCTGTTGACACAACTGACAATCGCTTTATCACCAATCTTGTGCCCGTATGTATCATTGATTGATTTAAAGTTGTCTATATCAAGCATGATGACAGAAAGTGGCCTTTTATAGCGTTTAAATAGCTTAAATTTCTCTGATGCTTTACTGAATAGATCTCTCCGGTTACTAATATTGGTTAGAGGATCAACGGTGGCTAACATTTCGAGGTGTAGGTTGGCTTTCTCGAGTTCTATTGTCCGCTCTTTGACTCGATTCTCTAGCTCCAAATTCAATTGCGTTAACTTGTTCTGAGCTTCCGACTGCTGTTTGAAGGATTTATTGATCTCTTTAACTAGAATACCAATTTCTGAGGTCTTGTGATGGTTTGGTGTTTTGAGTTCTACGTTGGAATCATTAGGTTGCTTACGTAGTGTTTTTACCATGTATATTAATGGCTTAGTGATGTAAAAGTAGGTGACAGCAAATATGATTGTGAATACGAGAATTGTTCTAAAAAAAGAGCTGATCAACAGCGAGCTCATGCGACTGTAGAACGGATTAAGGGCGATATCATAATCGACGGTAACAATAAGTGTTCCCATTGTCATGTCGAAGGTTTCATTATAAAGATCTTTCGACAGTGTTTGATGTACAGCAGGGAATATCAGCTTAGAGATCCACTCTGAGTGACTCTCCGGATGATTATGTCTAGAGAATTTAGCAAATTCTAAACCTAAATCGTCGATTATAAGACCCTCTACAACATAAGGGTAGGTGCTAAGCCCTTGAAGTATTTCGCGTGCATTGATTTCATTGACGTCAAATATTGCTTGGCTGGCAGGGCTCGAAGCGGTGTTCAAAATACTGGTGATGTCTGTGTTTATTTCTAGCTTTGTACGGTGTAGATCACTCCAAAAATTAATCAACGTTTGAGATATCGCAACTATTAGTGCAACACAGAAATAAATAATCGCTAATCGTGCAGAAATGGAGTTCATTAATCTCAAGTTATGTTGAATGTAATCTACTAAGAATAGAAGGAAAGCCTCATAAATACATGGGACGCTGTCTTAAATAACAAAAGAAGCTGCTGGCGGTTAAAGCATAAGCCAGAAAAGTATCAATTTAGAACCAAACGTTATAAAGAAATGACCTGCATATGGTTTTATTTCTATCTTCAGACCTAATATCCATTAGTAGTGGCACCAAACAAACATAAGGAATCACAATGACGAACGAATATGTACCTCCAAAAGTTTGGACAATGGATAGCGAAAATGGCGGAGAGTGGGCCAGTATTAATCGCCCCGACTCTGGTGCTAGACACCAGCAAGATCTTCCGGTTGGTAACCATCCGCTGCAGCTCTATTCCTTAGCGACACCTAATGGTCAGAAAGTTACCATTATGCTGGAAGAGCTGCTCGCGCTTGGTATCAAAGAAGCAGAGTACGACGCGCATTTGATTAAGATTGGTGATGGAGAGCAGTTCTCATCCGGTTTTGTCGATGTGAACCCAAACTCAAAAATTCCAGCCTTGGTAGACAACTCAGGTTCAACACAAATCAAGGTGTTTGAGTCTGGTTCAATATTGATTTATTTAGCAGAAAAGTTTGGTCACTTTTTACCGCAAGATACTGTCAAAAGAACCGAAGTGTTGAATTGGCTATTTTGGCTTCATGGTTCCGCGCCATATTTGGGTGGTGGATTTGGTCACTTTTATGCTTACGCACCTGAAAAGTTTGAGTATCCAATCAATCGATTTGCTATGGAAACAAAGCGTCAGCTTGATGTGCTCGATAAAAGGTTAGCTGATAATAAATACCTTGGTGGTGAAGAATACAGTATTGCTGACATCGCGACGTGGCCTTGGTACGGTAACCTAGTTATTGCCAATGCATATGATGCTGGTGAATTCTTGGATGTAACAAGCTATAAAAATGTTCAGCGCTGGGCTAACGATATCTTTTCACGCGAAGCGGTTCAAAGAGGGCGAATTGTAAATCGACCTATGGGCGAAGAGTGGGAGCAGCTATTAGAACGTCATAGTGCATCGGATATTGATGATGTGTTAACAAAAAGGCCAAAGTAGCCCCCCTATGCTGCTCTTCCTTGTAAGTAAATGATGAGGCTTTGAGCCAAAATGACTCACATAAATGGGCGAACTATTGCCCATTTTCTTTCATTAATAGAATCTATTTTCTCTATGGGGAATCAGGGGAATTAGAGTAAAGCCTTTAAGTCTGTATTTGCGCTCTATACTTAACATGTGTGTCAAATGTTAGGGATAGATATTATGTGCCGCCTTCATAGGTATTTAGGTAAGCTTTATCTTGTTTTTCTAACCCTTCTAGTAGTTACTTCTTCGCACATTATCTACGCCGAGACTATTCGTTTAGCCAATGGAGAATGGCCCCCATTTCAGTCACAGCACCTTAAACACAGTGGTTTTATTTCTCACATTATTTCGGAAGCTTTTGCTGCTGAAGGTATTAAAGTCGAGTTTGAGTATTTGCCATGGAAAAGAGGCTATCGCTCAGCCAGGTACGGCGAACTAGATGGTACATTTGTATGGGGGAAAACGCCTGAACGCGCAGAGTTGTTTTATTATTCAGATGTTGTTATCAATCTAACCACATCAGTTATGCATCAAGCTGATAAAGAGATCTATTGGGATAATGTTGAGGATCTTGGCAAATATAGAATAGGTGGTGTAATAGGCTACGATTACGAATTATCGCAATATGAAACCTCTGGAGTGATTGAAATAAAAAGACAAACCAAGCTTGAAGGAGCATTAAAGATGTTAGCCCGAGATCGATTTGATATTGTTTTTGCTGATATCGATGTAGGGTTATACACAGCGAACCAGTTAGGCCTGAAAGGGAAAATTGTAGCTTCAGATAAAAAAATCAATGCGAATAAACCGTTCTATCTATTAATCTCGAAGAAAACACCTAATGGAATAGAACTTATTGAAGCTTTTAATCGAGGTCTAAATAAAATTAATCAATCTGGCTTATTTGAACAATTTCAAGAGGCGAACCGGAGAGGGGAGTATTTTTTGAAATAGTAATAAGTTTGATAAAGTTCAATTTATTAGTAGTGTCAACTTGATTCGAATCAATGAAAGTATGACTTGTCATGCGAGTACCTTTCATTGCATTCCTGTTAACGTACAATATTCTCATTAGTCGATATGACCATTTATTAGCTACGGACAACTTAGCGAATCATTCAATTATTAGCCCTTATGGATAAGGATACTGGTCGCAAATCCAAACTTGGATAGATGCGTCGGCACCAAGTTTTAAAAGTATCTATAAGGGTGAAATCATGATCAATCTTAAACCAGTACGTATTGGGCTTCTACTGAGCTTACTAACCATACTTTTTGGCTATGGATTAGGCTGTATATTTGGCGGTGCAAACCCGGCAATGAAGGAGTTTTTCCATGAGCAAGTATATGTTGTCCATGCTGATAACTTTAAATCTGAGAAAGATAAAGCCACTGCGTTTTCTAAAGCTAAAGATTATATCAAGCGTGCGCACTTGCATGCCGCTGCTATTGGTACAGCCTCTCTTGCGACTATCTTGGCCCTTAGCTTGACAGGCGTAAGCGATCGTAAGAAAAAAATTGCCAGTGGTTTAGTGGGTTTTGGTGGAGCAGGTTATGGTGTCTTCGTTTGGACTTTGATGGCCTTTGTGACCCCAATGATTGGCAAATCGGCAGCACATGAAACGATTGCTTGGGTCGCAATACCAACCGGTTTAGCTCTGGTGTTTGGTACAGCAGCAACGATTTATTTTGTCTACCAATCTTGTTTTGACAAAGAATAATTGAACTAGCGAAATAGTCGTAAAATTACATTTCATATCTTACAACGGCATAATCCGAATTCATCGGTTTATGCCGTTTTTCTATCTGTATATCTATATAAATACAAGTTCATATTTGTCTGATACCCCTGTCTCACATTTAAGAAATTAGCTTGTAATATCAAGCTTAATTGTCTGTTATCTATACTTATAAAGGACTTAACACGGATGTAGACAGATTATGTTACGTATGACGATTGCTCAAAAAGTGTACTTTATGGGTTTTTTGCAATTGCTTATCATGTTGATAATGGGCGCTTTTGCGCTTATTCAAATGAATAAGATTGGTAATGAGCTTATAGATATCGCGGAAGAAGACATTCCTCTCACCAAGAAAATGACGATAGTGACGGAGCATCAACTTGAACAAGCGATACTCTTTGAGCGAGCTTTGGTTAAGGCGATTCGAGTTTCTCAAGGATTAGAGCAGCTGAGCGAATATAAGGCTGCAAGTAAAAAAGTGCATGACTTAACCGAGAAAACCAAAGGCGAAATCATTGAGACTGAAGACTTCATTAAAAAGGCGATTCCTTTACTTCATTCAGAGTCGGCTAAGAAGGAGTTTTCTAAGGTATACGATCAATTGAAACAGGTTGAGGCAAAGTACTCGATTCTGATAGAAGAAGTCGACAAAGTGCTAGCTCTCGGAGCGTCCGGTCAAATAGAGGAGATGTTAAAAGTATCTGCCAGTGTTGAACAGTTAGAAGATGAACTCGATCATGTGTTGATCGATATACTCAATGATGTTCAAAACTTCACGCTGAATAGCGCTCTTCAAGCTGAAGCCGATGAGAAGTTTGCGTTGAAGTGGATGTCGGTAATCGCCGTGACAGCTATTGTGTTGGGGATCATTTTACCGTTACTTGTTGCGCGCTCGATTCGTGCTCCGATACTTGAGTTAAGAGATAGGTTGCATCAACTTGCTCACGGTGACGGTGATTTGACCGTGCGTTTAGATGCAACTGGCCGCGATGAAGTAGGGCGTGTTGCTAAAGCATTCAACAGTTTACAGGAAGTTTTATGTTCAACTATCGGTAAAGTGAATGTACAAGCTATAGAGCTAGCGAGTACGTCGAAAGAAACATACTCCTCAATGCAACGAACATTAAGCAATGTTGAAAAGCAGCGCAACGATATTGAGCAAGTATCGAATGCTATTAACGAGATGAATGCGACAACACAAGAAGTTGCTGCCAGTACAACAAATGCTTCTTCTGTGACTGATGAAGTCAAACAGCGTGTTCTAGACGGTCAAAATGAATCAGTAACAACTCAGAAAGTGATTCAAGAATTGGCAGATGAAGTTTCCAATTCCTCTAAAGTCATCGAAAACCTAGTCTCAGAAACAAACAAAATAGGACAAGTTTTAGATTCAATACAAGGTATTGCTGAGCAAACCAATTTACTTGCGCTAAACGCGGCAATTGAAGCTGCGAGGGCCGGAGAAACCGGAAGAGGGTTTGCTGTGGTAGCTGATGAGGTTCGCTCACTAGCGCAAAGAACCCAAGATGCTACAGTTGATATTCAGCAACTTGTCGAACGTTTGCAGGCAGAAGCTCAAAATGCCGTGGAAAGTATGCAAAAAGGAACCCAGATGGCTGAAGTGTGTTTGCAGCGTAGCACAGAATCAGCTGAAACATTTTCCATTGCAGCAGAAGCAGTAAGTCAAATTGCAGGCTTGAATATGCAAATTGCAGCAGCTGCAGAACAGCAGTCAATTGTTGCTCAAGAAATAACTAACAGTTTGGTCTCTATCCAAAGTTTGGCTGAAGAAACGTCCTCTGAAACTAAAAATACCGCAACAGCAAGCGAGGTGATTGATAAAGGGGTAGAAAGTTTGCAGCAGAATCTCAATAGCTTCCAAGTCTAGAAACACAATACTTAGCGCTATTTTTAGTGCATTTTCTCAACACTCAAACGGTGTTTTCTCTAGCACTGTTTGAGTTGTTATTCCACAACTTCAGAGTAGTTTTCGCACTCTTTGTTCGCTTGAACATTAGTTCACGCATACTATATTTATACAAATGAAATCAAACTGCTGACTGGAATTCAATATAATTATGCTACGCAGATTATACGCTTTTTTCTTTGTCTCAATCTTTTTTGTAAATAAAGTATTTGCACAAAATATAATTGTGGGAGTGCATTATTCTCCTCCTTGGTCTTACGTAAATAATAATGGTGAGATTGTTGGCATTGAAAAGGAGATTATTGAAGGTGCATTTGAAAAGCGAGGCTATAATGTGGAGTTCAAAATATACGGATATAGCCGCCTAATCAAAGAGATTACAGACAAAAAAGTGGACTTTGCTAGCCCTATAGCGGTAAACATACCCAATATCTTACCGGTTGATCATTACCTGCCTTTTCATGATGTCGCTATGACCCTGAAAAGTAGAGATCTTAAAGTAGATAACGTATCGGATCTAAAGGGAAAGGCGGTTGTTGCTTACCAAAAAGCTTCTTATGTGTTGGGAGATGAGTATCGCAATGTAGTTGAGTCAAACACAGAGCTGTATAAGGAGATACATGGAAGGGAGAATCAAATTCAAATGCTCTTTAGAGGCCGTACGGATATTGTCGTTGGAGAAGAAAGAATTCTGGTTTACTTGTCTGAGAAGCTTTATGGGCCGGGTAAAGTTTCTATTCATCCTATTTTTCAAAAAACGAATTATGGTGGTGCAGCATGGAGCGAGTCATTAGTTAATGATTTTAACAGAGGCCTAGAGGTTTTGAAAAACAGTGGTGAATATCAAGAGATGCTTGATAAACACCGATCAATTGAGCAATAAACGTAACAGACAAAAGCCTTTAAGCCCGTTAAATGATTTTACATGTTTTGATAGCTAGGCCCGCCACCGCCTTCAGGCGTTACCCACGTAATATTTTGCGAAGGATCTTTTATGTCGCAAGTCTTGCAATGGAGACAGTTTGCGGCATTTATTTGTAGCTTCTGTTCGCCATCAACCTCTACAATTTCGTAAACTCCTGCCGGACAATACCTTTGGCTTGGCTCATCAAATCTTGGTAAATGGTTTTGAATGGCTGTAGATGTACTTTTTATCACTAGATGACAAGGCTGATTTTCGTCATGTTGCGTCCCTGAGAGGTAAACCGACGAGGGTCTATCAAAGCTTAATATATTGTCTGGTTTTGGGTAATCGATAGGTTTACATTGGTTAATTTCTACAAGTGACTCGTGGTCAAGTTGATGGTCTTTAATTGTCCAAGGCACTTTTCTACCCATAATAGGTAGCCAAATATTATGCTCGCAAGTGGCCAGCAACCCACCACCTAAATGGCCAAATTTGTGGATCGATGAATTAAAGTTACGTGAGCTTTCTAACTCTTCGAACAACCAAGATGACTCAAACAAAGACTGGTAGTCCGGAATGTTGTTTAGTGTCTCTTGGCTTAGTTGTTCAAAGACTGCCTCAGCAGCCAGCAAACCCGATTTCATTGCAGTATGGCTGCCTTTTATTTTCGCACCGTCTAAAGTTCCAGCGTCGCAGCCAATGAGTAGCCCACCAGGAAATTGTTGTTTAGGCAGTGAGTTTAACCCACCTTTAGTGATGACTCGCGCGCCATAAGAAATACGCTGACCACCTTTAAGCGTTTGGCTAAATAGAGGATGGTGTTTCAGCCTTTGAAACTCTTCAAATGGGCTTAGGTAAGAGTTGGAATAATTTAAATCTATGATAAGCCCCACTGAAACTTGGTTGTTTTCCATGTGGTAAAGGAAACTACCACCAAAAGATTTAGATTCATTCAGCGGCCAGCCTACGGAATGGAGAACTGCGCCTAGTTGATGCTGAGATTCTGGTATTTGCCACAGCTCTTTTAGTCCAATGGCGTAATGCTGAGGTTGTTTCCCTTCATCAAGCTTATACTCTTCAATAAGTTGTTTGCCTAAATGACCTCTTGCTCCTTCGGCAAAGATTGTATATTTCGCTTTTAACTCAATTCCAGGTTCAAAATTTTGTTTTTGTTCCCCATTTTTGTCGAGCCCCATATCTGAGGTGTTGATCCCTGTTACGGTTCCACTTTCGTCAATATTGACGCTAGCAGCGGCAAATCCGGGGAACACTTCAACTCCTAGCGATTCGGCTTGTTTAGCCAGCCAGCGGCAGAGTTCAGCTAAGCTGATGATGTAAGTTTGCTGCGAGTTCCGCATTGGTTTTGGTGTGAAAAAGTGTGGCACTTTGATGTTGTTGTGCTGTCCGGCAAGGTAATGAAATTGGTCATCGTTTACTGGGGTATGTAAGGGAGCCCCCATTTCTGCCCAGTTGGGGAAAAGCTCTGTAAGTGCTGTCGTGTCAAAAAGGGCGCCTGAAATAATGTGAGCACCGACCTCCGCTCCTTTTTCAACAACACAAACGGATAGTGGTTTATCAGCCTGTTGGCTTAGCTGAGCAAGCTTGCAAGCTGTTGATAAACCAGCAGGTCCTGCGCCAACAATCACAACATCAAATTCCATGCATTCTCTTTCCATAATGTAAATCTTCTCTTACATCGCTGACATAGAAATAACTATAGTCCAGTTGACGTAAACGTAAACTTTACTAAGCTGAAAAAGTGAGCTGGTTTTTCTTTTTTCTGCTGGTGTTGATTGGATTACATCGTAAAGCGTCGTAGACCTGCACCAGTAAAACAATAATTGCATTGTATAAAGGACGGTAGCGTGAAAATTCTAGTAGCAATTAAACGAGTGATAGATCCTTATGTAAAAATTCGAGTGAAATCTGATGGCTCGGGTGTCGAAGAAAGCAACGTGAAAATGGCGATGAATCCTTTTTGCGAAATCGCGGTAGAAGAAGCGATAAGGTTAAAAGAAGCAGGTAATGCTGAAGAAGTCGTTGTGGTTTCGATTGGGGAAAAGGAGTGCCAAGAACAGCTTAGGTCAGCGTTAGCACTGGGAGCTGATCGCGCGATTCATATTGAAACACCTGCGCCACAGCCGCTAACAGTAGCAAAATTACTCAAAGCAGTGATAGAAAAAGAGCAGCCAAAATTAGTTTTGTTAGGGAAGCAGTCAATAGATACGGACAATAACCAAGTGGCACAAATGCTTTCTGCATTGTCCGAGCGATCTCTAGGCACGTTTGCATCCAAAGTCGAGATAGAAAGTGAACATGTCTTTGTAACTAGAGAAGTTGATGGAGGCTTAGAGACACTGAAACTCATGCTACCAGCGATTGTCAGTACTGATTTACGACTCAATGAGCCACGTTATGCTTCTTTGCCGAACATTATGAAAGCGAAACGTAAACCTTTAGAGGCTTTTACTCCAGAAGATCTAAACGTCACCATCCACTCAAGCCAACAGGTTCTTGAGGTTATGTCACCGAAAGAACGTCACGCAGGAGTGCAAGTCAATAGTGTCGCAGAGTTGGTCGATAAACTAAAAAATGAAGCAAAAGTGATTTAACTGTCTGAAGTATCAAGGTTTGGAGTGAAATTATGAGTGGAAGTGATTTGTCTGTTTTGGTGTTAGCTGAACATGATGGGACTTGTTTATCTGTGGACACATTACGAACTATGGGCGCAGTTAATGATCTGATGGTAAATGCAGAATCAGCAAGAGTTGATGTTTTGATTCTGGGAAGCGAGTGTCAGTTGGTGGCAAGTGAGGCGGCAAAAATTGAGCATGTTAATCAGGTTTTGGTGGTTGATAAAGGTGAATTGAAAAATGTATTGGCCGAAAGCGTTTCCGGTCTACTCGCGGAGTTAGGTTCAAAATATACCCATGTATTTTGTGCAGCGACGACATTTGGTAAAAATATCATGCCACGCGTGGCGGCGTTGCTCGATGTTGGGCAGCTTTCTGATGTGGTGAGTATTGAAAGCAATGATACAGTTATACGCCCAATTTATGCAGGTAATGCGCTTGCAAGAGTGAAGTCTAGCGATCCCATTAAGGTCATGACAATCAGAAGTTCGGCGTTTGATGCTATCAGTATTGGTTCTGAAACAAGAGCTGAGATAGTGGCTATCGACTCTGAAATAACTAATTTGCACTCTGAGTTCGTATCTGCTGAGAAAACTGAGAGTGAGCGCCCAGAATTGCCAGCAGCAAGAGTTGTTGTATCTGGCGGTCGAGGGCTTGGTAGCAAAGAGAATTTCGAGTTGGTAGAAAAGCTTGCAGATAAGCTTGATGGTGCAATAGGTGCTTCACGCGCTGCTGTAGATGCCGGATTTGTATCGAATGATCTTCAAGTTGGCCAAACCGGTAAAATAGTGGCGCCTGAATTATACATTGCGGTTGGTATTTCTGGTGCTATCCAGCATTTGGCAGGTATGAAGGATTCTAAAGTGATAGTCGCTATCAATAGCGATCCAGAAGCGCCAATCTTTCAAGTCGCAGACTATGGATTGGTTGGGGATCTGTTTGAAATTTTACCTGAATTGATTGAGTCGGTTGGGTAAAGAGCACGACCATCTTAACGAACAAGGCCACCGTTACGGTGGCCTTTTGTGATACTGAAAGTTTTAAAGCCTTTAAATATGACTCTAAGCTTTTTTAATATCACCAATCCAAAATAATTATTTTCTATGATTTACTTTGGTATATCGGGCTAGAGGTGAAGTACGGTCAACAGTTATTTTGTGTATGAGGAGAAGGGGGCTTGTATAGAAGCAATAGTGATCAAGTGATATTAAAGAGCAAAAAACCTACGCAAAGCTATTTTTAAAAGAACGCTCTGATTGGAGGAATAGCCTTGAAGGTAACTGCTTTATCGTTTCTATTAGCGTCCTTTGTCATTTTGGCACCGAGTTTTTCATATTCTGCCGAGCAGCAAGAGGTGAAGATTGCTACTTATGACACTCGTATAGTGGAATACTCTTTAGCGCTAGCCAAAATGCCTCACAAAAGTGAGGCATTTTAATTTTCAAACCCTGCGCCACCTTCTATGAAGGTGGCGAAGAAGATGTAAGGCTTATTGAGAGCTTACTCTTTGCAAGTGCTCTACTAATACTTTGGTGAACCTAGCGGCCTCACCGCCAGTACAAGCTCGATGATCGAACGTGATTGAAAGTGGCATCGCTTTTACGTTGACTGGCTTTCCGTCTTGCATTATCACTTTGTCGAGAATACGGCCAGCTCCGACAATAGCAACTTGTGGAGGGGAGACTACGGGTGTAGCGAAAATACCTGCAATAGCGCCAAAGTTGGATAGTGTAATGGTCGCGTGTTGGAGTTGTTCTCGGCCAATTTTTCGATCACGTATGCCTTTTACCGTAGCATCTAACCACCCACGAATCGCTTCAGGTGAAAACTCATTGGCATGACGTAAAACAGGAACATATAACCCGTGAGAACTGTCAACCGCAATACCAATATTGACGGTGCTGTGTACGCAGCGAGTCATTGTGTCGGCATCAAACCAAGCGTTTAGCGCTGGTTCTTTTTGGCATGCGTAAACAATTGCTTGAATAAGGCGTATTGATATATCTTCTTTCTCTTTCCAGTTAAATAACATTGCTTCTTCGGTAATGGTCACTGAAGCAACATTGTGGTGAGACTCGGTCATAGTATTGACCATGGTACGCCGTGCGCCTTTTAATACTTCGGTGCCCGGTATTTGTTTCTCATATTGCTCGTAAACGTCAGCATCAAGTATTAGATTCTCTGGGCCACTCCCTTTTATGCCGTTTAAATCGATACCTAGCTCTTGTGCGAGCAACCTAGCCGAAGGTAGAGCCGTAATGATTTTGTCGGGCGAACTGTTTTCATCACTGCCCACCCAAAAATCGTCCACGTCGACGTGGTGTGTTTGACTGGATACATTACCAACAACCGTAGCAGCATCTTTTTTAGTGTTGCTATTCGAAGAGGCTGCCGATGCAGATTCTAACTCTTCGATTTCTAATAGAAGGCTACCTACATTGATGAGTTCTCCTTCTTTGCCATGGCGGCTGACGATTTTCCCGCTGTATGGAGCAGGAACCTCAACGATTGCTTTTGCTGTTTCTACGGTGAGGACAATTTGATCAACTTCGACAGAATCTCCAATATTCACATGCCATTGGACTATTTCCGATTCAGCGAGCCCTTCTCCTAAATCTGGCAGCATAAAAGACTTCATTTCCACCCCTCCATCAGCTCTCGTGCAGCAAGTACGATGTCGTCTTCTTGAATCATAAAGTAGTCTTCATTTCGATAGTAAGGCATAACAGTATCCATTCCCGTGACTCGTTTGGGTGGTGCTTTTAGCAAGCACATTGCTGACTCTACTGTTCGTGCAACGATTTCAGAGCCAACCCCGCAGGTTTTACTTGCCTCATGCACTACAAGTAAACGACCAGTTTTCTCTAGCGATTTGAGAATAGTCACCATGTCGATAGGTTTGATGCTTGCTAGGTCAATCACTTCTGCTTCAATGCCTTGCTTAGACAACGTATTGGCGGCTTGAAGAGACTCAATAACGCAAGCTCCCCAAGTGACCAACGTAATATCTCGGCCTTTGCGAAGGGTAAAGCAAGTATCTAGTGGTAAGGCTTGGCCATTATTTTCAACATTTGATTTAACGGTTCGATAAATGCGCTTGGGTTCGAAAAACATCACAGGGTCGTTACTACGTATGGATGCTAAAAGTAGCCCATAAGCTCGTTGTGGCGATGATGGAATCACGACTTTGAAGCCGGGGATGTGAGCAAAAAGTGCTTCGACACTTTCAGAGTGGTGCTCTGGGGCATGTATGCCTCCGCCAAAAGGAGCCCGAAATACTGCAGGACAAGTCAATCTTCCTCTGGTGCGATTGCGCATTCGTGCAGCGTGGCAAACTAGATGCTCAAGTGCGGGGAAAACAAAACCTTGGAATTGGAATTCTGCGACCGGTCTGAGCCCTTGAGAGGCCATCCCTACCGATACACCTCCAATCAGTGCTTCTGCTAACGGAGTGTCAATGACGCGCTTTAGCCCATACTTTTCTTTTAGGCCGACTGTCGCTCGGAATACACCACCGTTATCGCCGACATCTTCACCAAGGACAATAACCTTTGAGTCATTTTCCATTTCATAGTCGAGAGCCAGATTTACCGCTTCAACTAACGTTAACTCAGCCATGGTTGCCTCCCTGCATGCGCATTGCTTTGTGGATAATATAGTCACGTTGTTTTTGCATTTCTGAATTTGGTGTTTCGTACAGGTAGTCGAAAGCGGTTTCAGGGGCTTGGGAGGTAGTGGTTAAATAGTTTTCGACTGCTTTTTCTACTTGAGCTTTACAGTGAGAAAGCCACTCTTGATCGTCGTTATCATTCCAAGCATTTTGGCTAATAAGATAGTTTTTTAGTCTCAAGATAGGTTCGTATTGCCATGCTTGCTGTAGTTCATCTTCGCTTCTATATCGACTGGCATCATCTGCTGTCGTATGGTCACTTAAGCGATAGCTGATGGCTTCTATCAGTGTGGCGCCTTTACCTTTTCTTGCTCGGGATAGAGCATTGGTTATGGCATCATACATAGCAACCACGTCATTGCCATCGACAGTGATTCCGGGTATTCCTGCCCCTTTGGCTTTTTCAGACAAAAATTCCGCAGCGCATTGTAATTGACGTGGAACCGAGATAGCCCACTGGTTGTTGTTTACCACAAAGACAAGAGGGACATTCCATGCTCCAGCGCAGTTGATGGATTCAAGAAAGTCACCTTTTGACGTTGCTCCGTCTCCACAAGTAACCAGCGCGGCGTGATGGTCGCCTTCAATTTTTAAAGCAGCGGCAACGCCAACTGCATGTGTGCATTGCGTAGCGATAGGCACACAGAATGGTAGGTCACGACAAGGTTGACTAGTGTCTGATGCAGACTCAGAGTCGACAGGGTGGAAGTCACTTCCTCGCTCGTCACCACCCCAATACTGAAGGTTTTTCTCCATCGGGATACCACGAACCCACATAGCAGGCATATCGCGATAATACGGAACAAAGACATCGTCTGCTTTGAGCCCTTTACCAATTGCAATACCAATGGCTTCAGAGCCAAGGTGGGATGGATACGTGCCAAGTTTGCCCGTACGCTGCAGTGCAACGGCTTTATTGTCATAAGTACGGGTTAGTACCATGTCTTTGTAGAAATTGATTAGCGTGGGGAGGTCGGCCCATTCAGGAAGTTGGGTTACGCAGTTACCGCTGTGATCGATAAATCGATGCATGGGTAAAGCCTGTACATTCATCTCTAGCTCCTTGTGTATTGCCCCTTGGGAGCAAATTGATCACGTGAAACGTTAAAAAATGATACCGAGAATCATGAGTTTCTAATTTTTGCATAGGTCGCATACAAAATACTATTCTGGAAAATTCACTGCTGATACTTTATTTTGCTGCAAACTGCTATTTATATAGTGATGAATCTTGGTATAACCAGATATCTTAAGTGTAACTAAAATGTTAACTTCCTGCATGAGATAGCAATTGTAAGATCAGTAAAGTAATTCTTACACACCCTTAAAACAGTCGAATATTTCAGTTTTTAATTGAACAAATGTTAAAAACTGAAAAATATCACTATCCTCGGCTAAAAAATCATCACATTATGATGTTCAAAATGTGACCTTTGTTGCCTTCGGTATAGCAAAGGAACGGTTATAAAGCCTGTCGTTCGAAGGCTTTCAAGCTTTGTTTACGAACGCAATTCAACCAAAGTCGTAAGCTCAGAAGTGCTTTAACTAAAAGTTTTTCTTATTGATGAAACAGCATGGAAGGATACGGTTTTAACTGCGTTTGCTTGTAAATATCTTTCGAATTCGTTGTTTCAAACTGGTATGCCATCAACGATGGCATACCAATTTTCAAAAAGAAGGGATAAATAACCTAATAAGAGAGTGTATGTTGAATTGTATTCAGGGCGTGGTTGTATGATTCAGTTACTTTTTCCAAATCAGCAAGAAGTTATTTGCAGGCATAGGTATTCTATTTTGTAAGTTCATGCCTTTTCCCCAATCTATAAGTTGCTCAATATCTCGAATACCACCATATCCTCGCTCACGTAATGAATCGTCGAAGTCTTTGTTACTAGCACTTGTAAAGTCACCATCGATCTTCATTGGCCCATATTGGCAGAATATGCCTCCGGTTGGGAGGTTCTCCGCTACGAGCTTCATCATCACCTCTGCCTCATGTGGCTGCATGATATGCGTAGTGTTTGCCGTAAAAACACCATCTAAACCTACATCTGGCCATTTGTCTTGGCCAATCGTGAATGTGATAGGAGAGCGTACATTCTTTAGACTGCTACCATCAATCCAAGCCGCAATGCATTCGTGATTTTCCGGCATATCACTGGTATGCCAAGTTAAATATGGCATTTTCTCAGCAAAAAATACTGCGTGTTGTCCAGTGCCTGAACCTATCTCAAGAACATTTGTGCAGTGTTTGAAGTAGATAGAGAGTTGTTCGTAAATAGGCTGTTGGTTTCTTAAGCAGGCAGGGCTGGATCTTTTCGGCATCATTTCGTCATCAGTCGTCTTATAAATACTTTCTATTTTTGGAGAAAAGCACACCTAAGGCAAGAGATGTTGATGCCTTGATTCAGATTTTGACTAAAGATGTAGCTCCAAGGCTTTATCTGTAGGCTTATATATTCAACCTCTTTAATTATTATATATATCAATAAGAAAGAATATTTACTCAAATGAGTTATACCTCACGCTATCTGCTGGAAGACTGTGTATCCGCTGCTAGATTTACAGTTGCGAGTTTATAAATAACGATAAAGGCTAGGGTACTCGAGATGATACGAAGCAAATTAATGAAAACTTCTATCGCGACAAGGATATGGATCATACTGCTGCTTTTTGCAGTTGCCTTGTTTACCAGCGTCATATTTGATGCAAAAAAAACTCAACAGTTGATGAGAAAAAACTATGAACGCGGTGTTGTCAATTTGGTGGAGAGTGCGAAAGGTATTGCCCACCACTATTACCAGTTAAGCGCTGATGGAAAGCTTTCAGTAGAGCAAGCGAAAAAAGAAGCTTTAGCCGCTATATCCGCAATGCGATTTGATGGAGGCAATTACATCTTTGTCATAGATAAAGATGGTGTGGAAATCGCAATCCCGATTAAGTCGTTACTTGGCAAAAATGTTCTGGGCCTAAAAGACTCGGAAGGAAAGCTCTTTGTTGTGGACTTATTTAAAACAGCGAAAAGTGGCGGTGGGTTTGTCGATTACACGTGGAAGCAACCGAATAGTGACGAAGTAAAGCCTAAAACCAGCTATGTACTTCAACACAACGAGTGGGGTTGGGTTATTGGTAGTGGTATGAATATGGCTGCATTGACTAGCGATGTTCAGTCGGCGAAATCAAGCTCATACCAGCAAGCATTTATTACCTGTATCATTCTTGCAGTTAT
Source organism: Vibrio marisflavi CECT 7928 (assembly GCF_921294215.1). Classification (GTDB taxonomy): domain Bacteria; phylum Pseudomonadota; class Gammaproteobacteria; order Enterobacterales; family Vibrionaceae; genus Vibrio; species Vibrio marisflavi. Next base: position 1,414,218 of record NZ_CAKLDM010000002.1, on the reverse strand, counting down.
CATGGTCTTTTTCATTAGATCCATAACTTCTCCTCTAAAAAGAACGGTAAGTGCGATGCGTAACCTTTCAAAAGGGGAAGGCGATCTGACTCAACGTCTGCCTGAAGAAGGGAGCCCTGAGCTAGCTGACTTATCTCGAAGCTTCAACCAGTTTGTCGCATCTATACAAAACATCATGAAATGTATAAAAGACTTGGGTAATCAGGTGTCGACATCCACTGTTCAAGTGACTGACTCTATTCGCAATATAGATAACAGTTTAGGCCAACAAAAGTCGGATGTTGAAGAGCTAGCGACATCAATGACTGGCATGATGACAACCGTAGAAGAAGTCACTGCTCGAACTGTCGAAGCTAATGAAGCAAGCAGCATGGCAACGAATGAAGCGAAAGGCAGCCAAGTCATTATTCGCAAAAACGTTAACGAGGCAGCGACACTTGCAGAAGAGATCCATAGCGCTAGCGAAGTGGTAACTAAGCTGTCGGAAGATGCGAAAAATGTGGATACGGTACTCGAAGTCATTCGCGGAGTGGCCGAACAAACGAACTTATTGGCGTTGAATGCAGCTATTGAGTCAGCAAGGGCTGGTGAACACGGCCGAGGCTTTGCTGTCGTTGCCGACGAAGTAAGGACATTATCTGTTCGTTCTCAAGATTCGACTATCGAGATTCAAAATATTATCGAAAAACTGCAGCAAGACGCGGAAATCGTTGCCACGAAAATGACTCAAGGCGCAGAAAAGGCATCAGATGCTTCGACTTTATCTAACCAAGCGGGTGATGCTCTCAACAAAATTGATGTAGAAGTTAAGAAGATTAAACAGATGAATAGGTACATTGCGCAAGCCTCTGAGAACCAAACACTAACGGTAAAAGATGTGAATCATAATGTAGAGAGTCTACGCCAGATGTCAGCAACGGTGTCCAGTGAGTCTTCACAAATGGCGAGATCCAGCGAGGAGCTAACAAACATCTCAGAAAAGCTAGTCAAAATGATTAGTCGCTTTAAACTGGCTTAACTTCAGTAATTGCTTGGCCCCGAAGACTTTATTCTACTAGGGAATTTTGGGGCCCTTTTTGGCATTGCTTTTCAACTTTTAAGTTAAGACGAATTATTGATTTATTTGTAATCATTATTTATTCCGCTAGAATGGCTCGCTTTGCAATTTGACCTAATAACTCTGGTAAGCGATTTATGTCTCTAGCTTCTCCAATGCGTTTACTGCGCTCTTCAATACACCCTGATCTTGTGAATTTAGATGAAAGCACATTTCATCGTAAAGCGGCACGTGGAATCATTCTTAATGGCGACAACATATTGATGTTATATACCGCTCGTTATGATGACTACACGCTACCAGGTGGAGGCGTTGACGAAAAAGAAGACATTATTCAGGGATTGATTCGAGAGTTAGAAGAAGAAATAGGCGCAAAGAATATACGCAATATTGAGCCATTTGGTATCTACGAAGAATTTCGCCCATGGTATAAGCCTGATTTCGAAATCATGCATATGGAATCATACTGCTTTGTCTGCACGATAGATGCTGAGTTGGGTGAAACTTCATTAGAAGATTATGAAGTGAAAAATGGTATGTCACCTAAATGGGTAAACATCCACGATGCTATTCGACACAACGAAGAAACGATTGCTAGTAGCGATAAAAAAGGCATGTCTATTGAACGGGAAACCTTCTTATTGAAGCGTATAGTTGAAGAGCTTTTATCTGGTAATTGTATGAAGCAGGCAAGTTAGCTTTGTTTAAGAACTTTGAATAGTTCTTAAACGGTGAAACCCCGATGTTGGTAGCATCGGGGTTTCGAATTTTTAGATTTTTCGGTTGGTAAAGCCGATTATCTTATATGCAAAAGGTTGGATTTTATCCGATTAATTCCTTGGTAGGGAATTAGATACGGATGAAGTCCATGTGCTCAACTTTTGGCTTGTAAGCGTGGCGTTGAACATCTTGTGGCTTAACCTTAACTTCTTCGCCGCCGATCACTAGAGTGATTGCTTCGTAGAATTCAGGCTTATCCATTTGGTTCATCACTTCATCGTGACTTAGAGCGATAGATACAGGGGCTGCTTCACCACCGTAAACAACTGCTGGGAATTGGCCAGCGTGACGTAGGCGGCGGCTCGCACCTTTACCTAGCTCAGTACGTACTACTGCTTCAAATTTCATAGTTTTACTCTCAAATTAGTAAAAATTAACTCGCACAGTGAGCAATGCGACCTTGCTCAATGCGTGGGCTTTGATAGTTCTGAATTAGAAACTGTCAAAGTGAGCGCGGATACTATCATCCAATTGGTTCGTGAGCAACAATAATTGATGCTTAACTCTGTATTTGCAGGAGAAGTTTCAATGTATTAGTCGATGTCAACTCACGGAGTAGAGTATCTATAAAGTGAAATGAAATATCTAGACTAAATGGTGTGCTCGTTCAATTCGTGATAACTGGATCATTAAAGGGACATAAATAGCAAGTAACATTTTGATCTAAAACAAGATAAGAGCATGGGGCTAGACCTTCTTTGTATCAATTCTCCGTAGTTTCTTTGGCCAATACTCTCCATTCAGATACTTGTCATAAAACTTCACTATGGTTTGCTCCATGAACTGAAAGTGAATCATGTCATCACTATTGGTTAAGTGAGATTAGCGTAATTTTTAAGTTAGCTAATCAACTGAAGTTAGGAGTAGACGATGAGTAAATTAAGCATAGTGGTAATCACGTTAAATGAAGAGAAATGTATTGGAAGACTCATGGAAGATCTAAGCAAGCAGTCTTTTCAAGATTTCGAAGTTATCTTGGTGGACTCAAATAGTGAAGATTCTACATGTGAGGTTGCATCTGCTTATGAAGCAAGCCTACCAGCATTGACTATACATAAAATGGACACGCAAGGTGTTGGTTTAGGCAGAAACACAGGTGCTAAGTTGGCGAAATATGAACGACTATTATTTTTAGATGCAGATGTTCGTCTTGACCCTAACTTTTTAACTAAAGCAATAAACCAACTTGAGCATAGAAAACTTGAAGTCGCTGGTGTGTATATGGGTGCGAAGAACTTATCGTTTGTGCACAAAGTAGGTTATTCGCTATTCAACTTGGGGCTTTTCACTACTCAATTTGTTTTCCCAACAGCAGTCGGGGCATGTATCTTTTCAACCAAACGTGTCCATGATGAAATCGATGGTTTTGATGAGAAAATTGTCTTGTGTGAGGATTGTGATTACGTTAATCGTGCAAGCAAAACATGGCGTTTTCGCTTTCTTCACCTAACATTCGGCTTTGACCCAAGAAGGTTAGACCAAGAAGGGATATTTAAAATGGGTGCGACTTATCTCAAGGCAAATGTGAGGCGTCTGTTTTTCGGCGAAATGAGAAACAATGAGATGGAATATAAGTTTGGTCACTACAATCAATGATTGAAAGCCTAGGCCTATTTATAGGTGCATTTTTGGATGCGCTTATCGGGCCCAATCTTTTTATTCCGGGAGAACCCTTCCTATTGGCCGCCGGTTACCAACTCCATCAAGGTAGTTGGGCTGGAGTGGCTGCAGTACTCGCTGGCAGTTTTATTGGTGACCAGACTAGTTTTGCATTGGGGCGATGTGTTGGCGTAAAAGCGCAGAAAAAGCTTATTAAACGCATACCTAAAATACGTCGACCCATTGCACGCTGCCGAATCCTTCTTCATAGGCGTGGTAATTTCGTCATGGCTTTTGCGCGTTTGCTTGGGCCAGTCGCTTGGGTTGTCCCTTTCGTCGCGGGCTCTCACAAAATAGGCTGGGGGCGTTTCACTTTCTATTCTTCTATCGGGTTAATTCTCGGTGTTGGGCAGTTTATTTTGTGGGGCTATTTGCTGGCTGCTGGAATCAATCAATTGCCCATCTTGAATGTGTTTGAAAATTTTATACAGCAGCACCAAGCCCTGACAATAACGGTGGTAGTAGTGTTGGCTTTATCTCTTGCAAAGTGGTTCCACGTTAAGCATCGAGCAAAGTCTTAGAGCTAATTTCCAGCATTTGCTATTTTCCAGCCACTAATAAGCCAAGCTTGTACTCAAGAATCATTCTCTAATTAAGGTTAATTAAACTTTAAGTAGTTGCCCAGAAAGGGAAATGTCTAATAATCGCGCCACTTTTATATCTACTTAGTTTTCGTCTCTTGTGTGTTTGAGATTCTTTTAGTAGAGCTAATAGCGAAGCTTTGCAAAAGCTTTTGCTACCTTTAACAATTCGCCAATGACTTTCTATACTATTGAAGTAAATAAGGGAAAAACAGTTGAGGCTGTCGAATGATAATTATAAATCGACGATTTGAAGTCGATCTTGATCTTGATAAAGGCTTCGTTAAGGATAGTGTGACCAACCATGTGTCGTCACTCGGTGTGAACGAAACGGAACTTTTAGGCTACTTTCTATCTCACCAGAATGACTTACTTTCAAAGAAGCAGCTTATCGATAATATATGGACCAAGAGAGGTGTGGTTGTAGAAGATTGGTTTGAAAAGGAATGTTTAGAAAAAGGGGGCGATGCCACCCCCAAGATAAATCTACGCGAGTTTAAGAGTCAACGTTGCCTTCAAGCCACCCATCTTGCCTTTTTCCAGTTGCAAGCTACCGCGATAGCTGTGGGCCATTTCGCTGACGATATTAAGCCCTAGGCCTGATCCCGGAGTAGTTTCGTCTAAGCGGACACCGCGTTGAATTACCTTTTCCAAATCGTCTTTGTTTATGCCGGGCCCGTCGTCTTCAATATAGATTTTAACCACGTTAGACTCGAGCTTGTCGCTGTAAACACGAATGACAGATTTCGCCCATTTGTAACCATTTTCGAGTAGGTTTCCGACCATTTCATCGAGGTCAACTGGGTCAACGGAGACTTCAAGCTCGCTATCTAGCTCGTTTATTAAAATTACACCTCGACTGGCATACACTTTGTCGAACGCTAATGAGATAGCATCAATGCGTTCGCTGACTTGAGCTTTGACTGAAAGAATATTCATTGAGCCAGCCATTCTTGCTCGGCCCAAGTGATAATCGATGTGACTCTGTATTTGATCGACAGGAGCGACTAAATTTCTCTGCTGTTCTTTAGGTAATTGAGTTACCTCATTTTTTAATACGGAAAGCGGCGTTTTCAATGCGTGAGAAAGGTTACCAGCATGATTCCGTGCTCTTTCAAGCAATTCTTGATAGTGAAAAACGAGTGCATTGAGGTCTTGAACTAACGGCGACACTTCACGGGGGTAGGACTCATCTAAAGAGTTTTGCTCGCCAGATTTTAGTAAAGCGAGCTCCCGCTTCATCTTATTGAGTGGGCGTAATGACCAGCCAACTTGAAGCCGAATTAAGATCAAAATACCAGCAAACAGAGAACCAAGAATCAGCCAAAGTTGTCCGGTAAGTTGTTGCAGCGTTTTTTCGATAGGATCTTCGTCAGAGCCAATCATAATTTTTACCGGGTTAGGGAAGTCCGGTAAGTAGATCTCTTGAGAGATGTAGATAAGCTTTTCACCGCGAGCACCTTTGACCACTGTTCTAAGTGGCTTCTTCTCTATTTGAAAGTGCCTGTCCCATAGCGAGCGTGAACGCAGAGTTTGATTGCCTGTATGTATCGACCAATATAAACCGCTGTAAGGGCGACTATACCTAGGATCAGACAATTGAGTGGTTAGAACGATTTTGCCTTTTCGCGCTTCAATGTTGGCAACAATTTGATCCATTGAAAGGTTGAGCTGACTTTTTAAATCTTGAATTAAGTAGTCTCTGACAAGGAGCGGGATACCGACTCCCGCTGCAAAAATCATAGCGCTTAGCCAAAGAATAGCAGCGAGAAGCAGTCGGTTTTTTAAACTCATTCGTTGAATAAAGCTCTGTTTAGCCCGCATTCAATTGGTATCCTAATCCTCGAACGGTTTTGATGATCTTAGGAGCCACTTTTTTACGAATCCGGCCAATAAAGACCTCAATGGTATTTGAGTCACGATCAAAATCTTGCTTGTAAATGTGTTCAACCAGTTCGGTTCGGGAAATGACTTTTTCTGGATTATGCATAAAGTACGCGACAACTTTATATTCCAAAGCAGTTAAGCTGACTGGCTGACCTTGCCAAAGAACTTTTGAAGTGCGAGTGTCTAAACTCAAATCACCAATTTGCATCACTGGAGCTGCGTTACCGGAAGCTCGGCGTAGGTGAGCACGGATGCGCGCAATCAGCTCTGCCATTTCGAATGGTTTAGTTAGGTAGTCGTCGGCACCAGAATTTAGCCCTTCTACACGCTGCGATAATGTGTCACGGGCACTGAGAATGATAACAGGCGTATTGATATTTTCATCGCGAATGCCTTTTAGGACAGTTAAACCATCTAGTTTTGGCAAGCCAAGATCTAATACAATCGCATCCCATTCTTCTGAAGTCGCACGATAGAGTGCATCGATGCCATCTTGTGATAGTTCAGGAACCCAACCATTTTGCTCGAGAGTCTCGAGAATTTGTTCGCCTAAACGTGGCTCGTCTTCTACTACTAATATTTTCATTATTTGACTGCTCTATCTTTTGATAACTTCAAGAATATTATGGCCTTTCACTTCCATCAAAGCTAGCGTGGTCGCGTTGTATTTCACTTTCACAACGTTGTGGTTGTGAACTAACTTTAGTTCGTAAAACCACTGATCATCATCTTCCTCAAGTTCAACTTTGATTACACGGCCGTTGAGCTCGTTATCAACCGCTTCGTAGAGTTCAGAGAATGGTCTTATTAGACCTTTTTGTACCGCGTCGTAAACTTCGTCTTGGTCTTCATCAAACTTGATACTCGCGCCCGGTTTATAAGCGTCTTGAACAAGTTCGTGACCATTTTGAGAACCACTATCAGCATAGGCTGGTGCCATATAAATGCCAAAAGCTAAACAGGCGGATAAAAGGGTAATATTTCGAATTGGCATAACTAGACCCGTTAAATAAAGTAGCCCTAATATAAACTAACTTAGATTAATCGAACATGAACTACTGGCAACAAACTTATGGCGTATACCACCATTTTGCCGGAATGTTGGAAAAGCCACTGGTTAAATTCGGTGTGTCGATTCTAATTTGTACTCGATTATGCAAGTGAGCTTTTGAAAATGCATCTTTAAAATAGGCATGCTGATTCAATAAATTCTGTAGGCTGCCGTCATCAAGCGCTTTTTCAAGCCCTGTTTGTATCTTATTGGCTAGTTCTTCATTGTCTTTGTTTACATAAAAAAATCGGCCAAATGGATAAATTAGTGAGATGTGTTCGTCAATGACTAATTGCGGGTAGTTCGCGCCAAATTTATCTAGAAATGCATAGACTTCGTTAGAGCCAAGAGGGAATATTTCGAACCGCTTACCTGCAACCATGCCCATGAGGTTAGATATTTTGCTAGAGGTTATCACTTTTAAACCAGCTTTTTCTAAAATATCAATATCTCCCCAACCACTGCCTTGACCGAATAAGTAGTTCTTTAAATCTTTAATACTTTGCACCTTTCCTAAGGCGTCAGCGTTGTCTTGATGGATGATGAAGAGTCGCCAGCCTAGAATCCCGCGATCTATTGGTAAGTATATAGGTTTAAATCGTGCTTCTAGCTCAGGTTGGAATCCGGAATCAAATACATCGGCTTTACCAATTTCGACCATGTATTTCGCTCGGGTCTGATTGACTTCTTGTTTGTCCAAGTAAACTTCAATATCAGGCTCAGACTTTTCTAAAGCTAACTTAAGTACACTATATCCAATGGACTCACTGCCGATACCATCAATGTTGGGATAAGTGACCTTTTCAGCTAAGGCTATTCCTGAAAAGCCTGTTATACAGGCAATCATTAGCCACTTCATTATCATTTGCTTTCTTTTCATAGCTAAGTATCCCTATATTCAATCCCTGAAGCCTTAGTGGTATTTACTATCGTAATGATGTTCACACAAGAAATGCAGGCTGCGACTTAATATAAGAATAGTCGTTTTACTTTGTAAGAAAACGGTGCATCTTGCTTTGGCAAGAAAAAATGGAGGCGCTTAACAATAGACTGTCAATGACTATTATTTATTGACTAACTCTTCTTCAAATATTTTGTCTCGTATTTTCCAGAATCTTCCTGACTTACGAGCAATGACAAATTGAGGAGGACGAAAACGATGTTGATTTCGGACTACTTTCGTTGGTGAATCTTCCTCGAATGGCCGGTGTTTATCTGCAAGGTGTGGGCGGACAAACTGATCTTTAAACGTTTGTTTCTGTTTTTTAGTGGAAAGCGACCAAAACTCGCTAACCTGGGCGTCTTCAGCACCTAGATAAGTTACTTTCAAACTGGTTTTATTCTTGTCATTTTTAATTGTTGTAAGTGACATATCCTCACACTCAAATACTAACGCATCCTTTAGGTTTAATGCCTCTTTAAGCTTTTTATCAGGGTCGACTAGCGTTGCGTCGCATTCGTGGCATATTCGAGCTGCGATGTCGTTGTCTGCGCCGCATTCGTTGCAATACTTAGCTCTGAAACGATAGCCACAATGCTCTCTTTCGTTTGTTTCTTCATCGATGAAATAGCCCTGACACTTTCGTCCAAAGTGTTCGATCAAAAAGCCATTGTTATCGAGCTTGCCCCAGAAGTTATTGTTGAATCCGCATGCAGGACAGGGGACGGTAACTATTTCGCTTGTTGGATCAGGTTTAGCTTCGCCAACTTCGGGTTGGTAAAGATCATAGTTATTACCCGCGTAATCTAGCACTAAGCATTCGGTTTTCCCTGGAGACAATCGAAGCCCGCGGCCTACAATTTGTTGATACAAGCTGACGGATTCTGTTGGACGGAGTATCGCGATTAAATCAACATGAGGAGCATCGAACCCTGTCGTTAGAACTGAGACGTTAACGAGGTATTTTATTTGCCGTGATTTGAAGCGCTGAATGATGTCATCACGCTCTGGCGTTGGCGTATCTCCGATAACAATATCGGATTGAGACTCAGGTAACAGGGAATATATTTCTTGAGCATGTCGAACCGTGGCAGCAAAGATCATTACTCCTTGCTTGTCTACAGCCATCTCGACTACTTGCGCTATGATCTGTGGAGTCGCCCGTTTTGATTGCTCAATCACCATGTCCATTTCGGCCTCTTTAAATTTTCCAGTATTGGCTGGTTTTAGTTGCGAAAAATCGTAACTAAGTACAGGGGCATCGATTAGCTTGGCAGGTGTGAGAAATTCCTCATCAAGCAAATAGTTTATGGGTAGCTCAAAAATACAATCACGGAAAAAGCGAGTCTCCTCTGTTCGGACTTGACCTCTAGTGTGGTATTGGTAAATCCAGCCCATCCCCAAGCGATAGGGCGTTGCTGTAAGCCCTAAGACTTTTATTCCCGGATTAAATTCGCTTAAGTGAGCAATGACTTTTTGATAACTACTGCTTTTATTGTCTGGAACGCGGTGACATTCGTCGATCACTAATAGAGAGTATTGGTTTTTAAATTCATCAAGGTTGCGAGCAACAGATTGAACCGAAGCAAAAACGACTTGTTGGTCTGTTTCTTTACGTCCAAGGCCTGCAGAAAAAATAGCGCCTTTCAGCCCATACCCTTCGTACTTTGCATGGTTTTGTTCAACCAGCTCTTTTACATGCGCGAGCACTAACACTCGTCCTTTTGCAAGTCTCGCTAGTTCTGCAATCACTAGGCTTTTACCCGCACCTGTAGGAAGTACGATAACAGCAGGTGGCGAGTTTTTGCGGAAGTAATGAACCACAGCTTTGACGGATTCAGCTTGGTAAGGACGAAGAGTGTACATAGAGAAAGTAATCAAAGGCCAAGTGACGAAAGAGCTAGATAATATACTATGTCAACGAGTTATGCCCAAACAACTTGAGTATTGCGTCTTCAGCTTGATTGGGGAAGGGTATATAATGCCGCGCTAAAATTGGGCGAGGTCTTTATGCGATTAGATAAATTTTTGTGTGATGCATTAGGTGCAACACGTAAAGAAGCAACCAAAATCATTAAAAGCGGCGATGTGTCGGTAAATGGTGCAGTAGTCAAAAGTGGTTCAACCAAGGTTTCCGATGATTGCTTGGTGGAATGGCAAGGCCGTGAAATAGCCAAGCAAGGCCCTCGATACATCATGTTGTACAAGCCGGAAGGGTTTGTGTGTTCTCACGAAGATGGTTTTAACCACACAGCCTTCGTTTTGCTAGATGAAGTTAAGATGGAAAACCTGCATTTTGCAGGCCGCTTAGATGTAGATACCACTGGTCTCGTATTGATTACTGATGATGGTAAATGGTCACATCGTATTACTTCGCCAAAGCATAAGTGCTCGAAAGTGTATCGCGTTTGGCTTGCTGATCCAGTACAGCCGGAATATGTAGAGCAGTTTTCCAAAGGCATCGAACTAAAAAATGAAAAAGAGCCCACACTACCTGCTGAGTTAGTGATTGTAGATGAGCAAGAAAACGAAGTATTGCTGACTATTCAGGAAGGTAAATATCACCAAGTGAAGAGAATGTTCGCCGCGCTTGGTAATAAAGTTGAGCACCTACACCGTGAACAAATAGGCACTCTCTCGCTTGATGAAAACCTACAGCCAGGTGAATATCGTTATCTTACTCAAGAAGAAGTGGATAGTTTCTAGCTAATTTATTCATCAATTGATTAAAAAGTGTTTGTTTTCCCCCCAGACAACGTTTAGCATGCTGCGCTTTAAAGTATTTGCTCATTTTGATTTTGTGTGGGGTTGCATTGCAATTATGTATAAGTTCGATTGCATAAACATGAGATTAAGGAAGACTATAAAGCTTATACTATGGATGGTTATCGTTGGTTTATCTGGTACGCAAGTAGCAACTGCTTCAGGTTTTTATGCCACAGGAAGCCTTGGTTTTGCGGTACAAAAGCCGCCAAGTGAGGGTTCTTCCAGCATTGGTTCAGCATCTGATGTCTCGGGGCGAATCGCAGCTGGTTATCTGCATACTATTAATGATAAATGGGCTGCAGGCGTAGAACTTGGCTACTCACATTTTGGTACTGGAACTTTTTATAAAGATCCAACAACTAAACTGCCTGCGAAATCAACGATAACGTTAAAATCCTATGCGACTGACATTAGCGTTGTTGCCAATTATAAACTTAACCCACAGTGGACGTTGATCGGAAAGGGTGGTGTTGCTGATATGCGTTCAGATGCAAATGCTGACTCTACTCTTTACAACCATCACGTAGAAACACAGTACTATGAGCATGATGTAAAGCCAGTGATAGGCTTTGGTGCTCGTTACCAACTAGATGAAAACGTGAGTGTAGAAAGCTCTTTGACGCATTACTTTGGTGATACTTCCCTCGATTCTACAAACCCTTCTAATGTAGTTCCTATCGTCAACCAACTGTTAGTTGGTATACATTACGCGTTCAACTAGATGCACTCGAATCCCGAGCAGTGCGAAGGCTGCTCGGTTCAATCTATTTAACCTCTTCTTAAAGGTATTGAGTTTATTTGGCTCCATACCAGTGGATCCATTGCGGATACATCAAATAAAGAAAACCCTGCTAGGTGATTGTCTTCAACTAGGTTAAGACCGAATTTAAATGTTTGTGCATCTTCGATAAAAATATAGCTGTAGGCATCATTGTCAGTGAACATTAGATACGGAACTTTCGAAACATTATCCCACTTAGGCTTGATATTGAACTGCTTCATCACCCCAACAACATCAGAGTAGTCAAGGTGTTGGTCAATAGGGCGGCCAACAGAGGCTTCTGGAGCTGGCTTCCAATACCCAGAATAGGTAGGAATACCCAATGAAAGCTTATCCGCTGGGATATATTTCAAAGCATAACGAACGACTTTTTTGTCCATGGATAGGAGGCGATCGGCCCCGGTGGTGTCAATGAGCTGTGCTGGTTGTAGGCCATAACTGAGACAAAGTCGCTCAACTTCCCTAACGCTTTGTAGTCATAGGCACCTGCTGAGTGTACATACACATCTTGGCTTAATGTGTCGGCTGGTATGTCAGTGGTTTTTGGGAAAACAGCAACGCTAATCGTTTTATGGGCGTCGTGCATCGCTCGGGCTAGCTTTTTATAGAAATCGGTGAAACGGTCTTTATCTCTATATTCAATTCCCTCAAAATCGACTTGAATACCATCGAGCTTGTAGCGTTCACTTACTTCTTTTAAGTGGTTTATTAGCTCGTCTTGAGCTTCGTGGTCGCTTAGTAAGTCATGTAGGGTTCTGGAATTAAACCCAGTATTCGTCAACATTGCATCAAGCCTGATGTGATTTTTGCGTGCAAACTTTAGCAACTTGGGATTGATTGAGCCCCAAAGAGCACCATTGCCATCTGCGATGAATGCTTGAGTGATAATTAAATCTATGTCCTTTTTGTGTTTCGTTAGTGTGGCGATGAGTTTGTGTTCTTTTCCGTAGTCTAAAGCTTGGTTAAACCTCAATACGTAATATACCCTTTGCATTGCGTAAGATTGGCTGCTGAAGAAGACAAGCAACAACGAAAACAGAACTGCCTTAATGTGCTTCATAAAAAATCCGAGTTATACCTTAGTTAATTAATACTTTCCTATTGGGAATCCTAGACAGGCTGGAAGTAACGATGGTGTGAGTAAGCTGGAAACCCTAGCCGAGTGAAAATCTGCTTAATGGTGCGTGAGTGGCGAGGGTTTTATGTCAGCTTTCTATCAGATACACAGTGATGAAATAGAAAACTAAGTTATACGTTTACATCTCAACCTTAAAACTATTTGGGAAATAGATTGTTTCCTAATAGGAACTAGTCCTTTTTATTGACTTGATGGATAATATCCTTGGTCAGCATACCTGAACTCATTTTATCAATTTACCTACAACTTTATCTCTAAGGCGAATTCAGGGCTTCTCCTGCCTTAGTGTCTCTGTTGTTTCTTACTGTTTGTTTGACCGCTGACACTTTACAGGGTCTGTGTGCCTTTGAAGGCAACGCATGAGTAACATATGCCAATGGCATATGAAATGGCATAAAACTTAATCTTTAAGTCGCCAGCTCTATAACAGATCTTATTTTCTGAGATACCTTTTATTTTGGAGTCTTATGCTAGCGAAATCTCAAGCTGCAGCGGTGCAGCCTAATCCCTTATCGTTTTTTATATTTATCGTATTGGGTGCGATAAGTGCTCTAACGCCACTCGCTATCGACATGTATGTACCAGCGATGCCTGCTATCGCAAAAGATCTTATGGCGGATACTGGTGCAGTCCAACTTAGCTTAACGGCTTACGGCGCTGGATTTGCGATTGGTCAGCTTTTTCATGGTCCAATTTCTGATAGCTATGGTCGTCGACCAGTCCTGATTATTGGCGTACTGTGTTTTGCTCTTACGGCCATGTTGACTGCGACTGTTCATAGTATCGATACCCTTAACTTCTTGCGAGTGATACAGGGCTTATCGGGAGCTGCCTCTGCGGTAGTCATACAAGCTGTTATTCGCGATATGTTTAATCGCGAAGACTTTGCCAAAGCAATGTCTTTTATAACTTTGGTCATGACTTTAGCTCCGCTAGTTGCGCCAATGTTAGGAGGTCACTTGGCGATGTGGTTTGGATGGCGCTCAATTTATTGGGTACTAGCTGTATATGCGGTAGTGGCTTTGATAATGGTTTACTACAAGATCCCTGAAACCCTGCAAGTACATCAGCGTCAGACGCTAAATATGAGAACGACGCTGAAAAACTATATCAAGCTAGTGAAGAATCCAACGTCTGTAGGTCTTATTCTATCTAGCGCATTTTCATTTGCTGGGATGTTTGCATTTTTTACAGCCGGTTCTTTTGTTTACATCGATATCTATGGCGTATCACCGAACCAATTTGCGTACCTTTATGGCTTAAATGTTGTCGCCTTGATTATCTTGACCACTTTAAATGGTCGCTTGGTAAAAATATTGGGCCTTCACGCAATGTTGAGGATAGGGCTAGTGCTTCAACTACTTGGCGGGATAGGGCTTTTAGTGGGTTGGGCACTCAATTGGGGGCTTTGGGGCACAGTACCATCCGTAATCTTATACATTGCTACAATATCAGTTATTGGTAGTAACTCGATGGCCTTGTTGCTTAGCGCTTACCCAACAATGGCTGGCACCGCAGCCTCTTTATCTGGTACTCTTCGCTTCGGAATGGGAGCAGTAGTCGGTGCCGTGGTTGCAGCCTTACCGGGGATGGCCGTTTGGCCTATGGTTTGGGTGATGTCAGGTTGTTCGATTCTCTCCATTGCTTTTTATTGGACATTCGGAAGAAAGGCGTAGTGGCTGAATACATATTTGAAATTAAAGAGTTGGTTAATACCGCACTAAGTGAGCTGTCAGAGCAACATAAAAGCGGCAAGCTGGTGGATGCGCCAGTGGCTAACAACCACTTTTTAGTTCGTTGGATTACTAAATCATTAAAGACACAAAGGTTCTCTCGTAGCGTCTTTGACGACCTATCTCGATGGCAAAAAATGGGTCGCTCTAAAGGTAACGATGCGGCGATCAATTTCACGTTTAGAAAAATCTCGCAGCTTTATGGTGAATTTTTTCCACAAAATGAAGTGAAAGACGTACTTGATAGCCAAGTAGAGAGCTTTCTTGATGCAATGGAAACGCTAGATTGGGAAGTCTCAACGTCTGAACCTTTAACTCTTGGTGGTAAAGTTCAGTTATTTACTGAGAGCCAAAACTCGCTTGCTCTTTGTTCTGAACAGTGTGACTCATGTTTTGATGCAGAAACGCTAGTGAAACCGATGAGCTGGTTCGTGCGAGGTAATCACCAAGAATTTATTGAGAAAGCCTATCAAGCAGGTTTTTTAGTTCACAAAGTAACAGATTATAAATCAGCGGTGAAATACCACGGTGAATATTTAGTATTCCCGGCAAACAAGGGTGATCGACTAGCAGAGATTCCGTTTAGTATTGAGTGCTAATGTTATTTCTGGTTAGTCTTCTGCCAACCATATTGACTTAAAATCGAACCATCCTAAACTGTTTAGTTTCACACCTTTGGCTTTTGTTGAGCAATTCAATTTTAGCCAATGGTGGAACAGAGGCCGAACCCAGCCTAAAGCTAAACTTTGAGAAATAACTTCCTCATCTGAAATTTGCCCTGATACCCACTTGATTTGTAGTTGGTCAAGTAGGTTCTTATCTGTTCCAGTTAGCGAGCAACGTACAACTGGGGTGTCAAATAACCATTTACAGCAACACCAAAGCCTCGGTTCAGGAATCATAACCGAACCCAACCATATATCAGCGTAAACCTCGCCAGCTGACCATTGAGCGTATTCTATTTCCTTTAACGTTAAACGTATGTTGTGCTGCGCCAGCAAATGCTGTATTGCTTCGGAGAACATTTGGTATTCAGGGTGGTCTGTACAGTAAGCCAATACAAATGAATCGTTTGTGGGTCCAGTTCTATCTGAGTTGACGGATGTATGCCAATAATCTGGCATAAAGCTTTTGGCAGGCATCCAATACGGTCTTTCGTGTAGAGGCAGTTGGCTTAGAAGGTAGCAATCTTGCAACGCTTCATTAAACCAATTTCGAATGGCAGGATTTTCAAACTCTGGTTGACGACTATCATAAATCAGAAAATAGGCTCCTTGCTCAATCAGCGTCTCTTTAAACGCACTCGTGTCATCGTTGATTGTTGAATTGTCAACCCAGCCAGAAAGGATCTTTTTTCCCGGCTGCGAAAAGTAGTCTGTGGAAATGGGTGTAGAGTGACTTTGTGTGTATGGAATCGTAACTATATCTACTTCATCAATGAGGGAGCGAAAGCCAAAGTACCTGTCAAACGCTTGCAATTGCAGATGATATTCATCGTTTGCTTTTACTCGAAATGCGCCAGTCCCTACAGGATAAGAAGAAAACTCGGAAATACCTGCACGTTTGTTTGGCAGTATCATTGCACTAATGTCTGAAAGTAATAGTGGTAGCTTTCTGTCACATTGATTTAATCGGATAGTGACGCTTAACGAATCACTGGCCTTAATTTCAACTAGATGGTCAAACACATTAGAGCTATCTTTGCATCTTTTAAGAGACCAGACGACATCGGCTGAATCTAGTATTTTGCCATTGTGGAAATAAACCCCTGGCCTTAAGTAGAACTTCCAAGTTAGGTCATCTATCTGCTTCCAATAAAATGCGATATCCCCAATGACTTCCTGTTTTTCCTCATTATAGGCTGTCAGTCCATTAAATACTTGCCTGACAAGATGCATTTCTGAACGCCTCAAAGCAGAGCATGGTTCAAGGTTGGGCATCGAACGATAATACGGTACGCGTAATACTCGTTTATCATTACGAACTTCATAACCAAAGCGACGAGAAATAAATTGCTCTAAGCTTTTCTCATCTTGGTGGATAAGTGAATATGCCTCTGCCTGCCGGCCTTGTTCAACTCTACTTTTTACACATAATTCGTTGAATTCAAAATCATTAAAGAAAAGTTTTAGAGTTGATTTTTTTCCTCTTCCATGTTGTGAACTCCATAATAGCCAGCCTCTATTTTGCATATCCTTGATGATATTTCTTGCGTGTCTTGTTGAACAGAAAAGAGCAGATGATATCTGGCTTAATGTCGTCTTTTGTTGGTGATTTCCAAACAAGTTGAGCAGCTTAATATATTGAGATTCTAATTGTGGGCGATGCATAAAATAGGAAGTAAAAAAGGAATTTTCATCAATTTTATAGCACAGTTTAATCGACAATACTGTTCACAAGATCATCGATTGGCATATGTAGAAAATAAGTTGGATATAACAATGAGTGAAAGAAAACTAAAAATTGGTGTATTGGGTTGTGGACCTATTGCTCAGGCTGCTCATTTTGAGAGTTGTACAAAAGCGAAAAATGCAGAGCTTTATGCCGTCTGTGATATAGCAGATGAGCTACGGGAGCGCATGGCAGCTACACATGCAGCCAAAAAGCAGTATAAAGTTTATGGTGAGATGCTAGCAGATCCAGAGCTTGATGCGGTAATTATAGCGACTTCAGACGCGTTTCACGTTACCGCTTCGATGGAAGCTTTGCACGCTGGAAAACATGTCCTATGTGAAAAGCCTTTAGGTGTATCTCTAGAAGAGGGGTACGCACTCAAGGAAGCCATGAAAAAAAGCGGCAAAATTGTTCAAGTTGCTCACATGAAACGTTTTGATATTGGCCTTCAAGAGTCTCGAAGGTTTATAAGGAATAAAATGGGTGCGTTGACGGCATTAAAGGCTTGGTACTGTGATTCGACACACAGATATACGGTGACAGACGCAGTGCAGCCACTGATCGTTACATCTTCGGATGCGAAAAAGCCGGTTAATGATCCTAAAGCAAACTTACAGTCTTATTACATGCTAGCTCATGGCTCCCACCTAATAGACACTGCAAGATTTTTGGCAGGAGATATTGTTTCCGTACGGGCACGATACAAAGATGACGCAGGATTGCGCTGTTGGTTTGTAGAAACTGAATTTGCAAATGGAACGCTAGGGCATTTGGATTTAACAGTGTCTGTCCGCATGGATTGGCATGAGGGCTTTCAAGTATATGGCGAAAACGGGAGTATTATTGGTAAGACGCAAAATCCATGGTATTTCAAAACGTCAGAAGTTGAAATATTTGATGAAGAAACAGCGGCAACGTACCGACCTTTAGGTGCTGATGGACATTTTTACCGTCGTCAGGTTGAGGCTTTTGCAGATTCTATTCTCAACGGTGCTCCAATGCTAGGTGCAACAATTGATGATGGTATTGAATCAATTAAAGGCATGCTTGCCATTGCAAAAAGTGTTGAGACGGGAGAAAAAGTGTATCTCTCTGATATTGTGGGGGAACTATAAGATGAAAATAGGTGTTTTTGCAAAGACCTTTTCAGGAAACGACCCTAGAACAGTGCTGACAAAAGCAGCAAAAGCTGGTTATCAGTCTGTTGCATACAACATGGTTTGTTCTGGTTTAGACTCTATGCCTAGTGAAATACCTAGGAACGTTGTTCAAGAAATAAAAGCTGCTGTAGTTGAAGTTGGGGTAGAAATTGCTTCTATTTCAGCTACGTACAATATGATCCACCGTTCAGCCCAAGTGCGAAAAAAGGGGTTGAACGGGCTAAAGACACTAGCAAAGCTAGCCGTTCAACTTGACTCAAGGCTTCTGACTCTTTGCACAGGAACTCGATGTCAAACAAATCAATGGCAGTGGCATAAAGACAATAATACTGACGAGGCTTGGAGCGATTTATTAGCTGAAATGCGAGAAGCGATATTAATTGCGGAAAAATACGATGTGTATCTTGGCATTGAACCAGAGTTGGCGAATGTGGTGAACTCTGCTCAAAAGGCGAAGCGGCTTATTGATGAGCTTCAGACAGATAGAATAAGAGTGATTTTAGACCCTGCAAATTTGTTTGATGTCGTTAGCATAGAAGAGCAACATCAAATATTAGATGATGCGCTGACTTTATTATCTCCACATATTGCTCAAGTGCATGCAAAGGACCGTAGTTTTGATGGAAGTTTTGCAACGGTAGGTAACGGTGTTTTGGATTATGGGCACTACTTGAATTTGTTGGAGTTACATAAATATAAAGGCGACATCGTAGCTCATGGATTTAGTGAATCTGAAGCAAGCGATGTGTACAAATTTCTTGATGCTAGAATAACTTGTCTGTGAGAAGCCGATATGTTTTTGCACACATTTAAACATAAAGGATTGACATTTTCCTACTACGACAATCATGGTGAAGGAACACCATTGGTTGTACAACATGGTTTAACCGCGGACTATACTCAGGCTAAAGCCATCTATCCAGACAACACTCGGCGCTGTATTACTTTAGAGTGCAGGGGGCATGGCCTGTCGGATGGGGGAGATGTAAGTGAATGGTCAATTGAAACCTTTGCCGATGACTTACGAGCCTTACTCAATTTTTTAAGAATCGAAAAAGTAGTCCTAAGTGGAATCTCGATGGGTGCAGCTATTTGTTTGGCCTTTGCCAGTAAGTACCCAAAAAACGTTGCAGATATAGTTCTTATTCGGCCTGCTTGGGCAAATAAACCTATTCCTGAAAATATTATGCCTTTTAAAGCGGTTGCAGATCTGATCGACTTATATGGGGGTGAAGATGGTTTTCAACGATATGTTACCTCAGATGCGTACGATATGCTAAAAGCCCGCTCTCCAGACAATGCGAATTCACTTATATCTTTGTTTAGTCGACAAACTCAAACTTTAACTTTAATGCTGAGGGTTATCACCAGTAGCAAACCAATAGTGAATGACACAATACTCAGAAAAAACAATATACTCCCCAAATGTATTCACGTAGAGCGAGACTACATACACCCTTATTCAATAGTTAATGATTTGATGAAGTTGATGCCTGGAATGGCAATCTACCGCGCGTCAACAAAAACGGAAAATCCCAATGGTTATATTGATGATTGCAAGTGCGTTATTTCGAAAGTGCTGGGTTCGATTGATGTAGCGGAGAGGCCATCAAAGCCGCTTTTTTGATTTGCTAACAATTGCCCTCACCATACCTTTGAATATAAACATGTGTGCGGGCATAAATGTAAACCAGTAGAGTAGGCCACGAAAGCCTTTAGGGTGCCACCAAGCGGTGACATTCAACTGGCGTTTGTGGCCCAAATCTTTAATTGTAAACTCCAACCGGCCTAAGCCCGGGCCTTTCATTCCAAAGAAGAGTGATAGAAATTTATTAGGCTCACAGCGAATGACTTTCCACGAATCGATATAGTCGCCCACCTTTAGGTTGTCTTTGGATGGAGTACGGCGAACTGGTATCTTCCCGCCAGCTAAAACATCAAGCCATTCTCTAGTGCGCCATAAAATGTCCGCAAAGAAGTAGCCACTTTCTCGGCTACCTATCGTTTTCACTGTTTGCCAAAGTGCTTCATGGGTTAAGTCTGTTTCAATAGTCGCACCAGTGTGTTTGGCATAGTAGCCAAACCCGGGTTGCCACCTTTTCAAAGCTTCAGGTTCAAACCCCCATACATCACTTCTAAGAAACTTGCCTTCACTGGCAATCGTCTCTTTAACCATTTCTTGGTAGGAAACAAGTTTTTGAGGAAAAAGTCGATGAATGACCTTTGTGTTAGCGATAAAGTCGTGGTCAATACCTGCCAACAAAGCCTTACCAATGCTAGCCGGGACTGACGTGACCCATTTTAGCCAATATGATGCAAGCCTAGGTGTCAGTAAGCGTGTTGAAATGAGCTTTGTTGATTTTCCTAAAACAGAGTTGATAACGTTGAACTGTTTTCTGTAGGACAAAACGTCAGGGCCACCAATTTCGTATAGATGATGCTTATTTGGCTTAACTTCGGCGAGTTTTAGCAAATAGTGATTCAAATTTTTCAGGGCAATAGGGTTGGCCTTGGAATCCACCCATTTGGGGGTGATTAAAATAGGCAGGTTGTAGCAGAAATCTCGCATAATCTCGAAGGCTGCGGAGCCCGGGCCGATAACGATACCAGCACGAATCTCAATAACAGGAATGTTAGCTTGACGAATAATATCGCCTGTTAGCTTTCTTGCATAAAGGTGTTGTGAGTGCCCTGATTTGGGCTGTAGAGAGCTGACATAGACGACATGTTTAACATTACTGTTTATCAGGGCGCTTTTGAAGTTCTCTGCCAACGATATTTCGTACTTTAAAAAGTCATGCCCTTGCGCCATACCGTGAACAAGGAAATAGACAATGTCGAAATTCGCGACAACTTGTTTTGTTTTGTCTACATCATTTAAATCTAGATAGGTTAATTCGATGTTCGGGTTGGTTGCGGAACGTGCCTTTAGGTAGTCAATATTTCTAGCTGCGCCAGTGACGTTGTAACCTTGGTTGGCTAATTCAGTGAGAAGTTGAGAACCGATATATCCTGAAGCGCCTAAAACCAGCACATTCTTCATTGCGCACCCTTTATTGTTATGTTTCAAGTCGTGAAGATGTTTCGCCAAAATATCAAAGACTTCCTATTATCGAAGTATATTACAATTCTCGAAAAATAGTGATGGTTTGCTTAATTATCATGGAGTTGAAACACTAACAAACTAAATGGGATGAGTGCCTCTAAAATTGATTGAAGAAACCGTTTGCATAAGATGTGATCTAGCGTGCAAAATACTTCCTCAAGAGAGGGATTTAGTGTAGATTCACTATCCGGTAAACGGTGACGGCGAGAATATAAATGTTACAACTTAAGGACCTTTGTAAAGGTTATATAGATGGTGGAGAGTTTCATCCCATCTTACAAGGTGCAGAGTTGTCGTTATCGCAAGGTGAGCAAGTCGCTTTGATGGGCGAGAGTGGTTCAGGTAAAAGTACGCTACTCAACCTTATAGCAGGGTTAGATACTGCTGACACAGGAGAGATTCTTTTTCCCGGTTTCAGCATGCATACGGCGAAAGAAAATAAGAGGACATCTTACCGCAGAGGTAATATAGGCCTTATTTTCCAGCAATATAACCTTCTTCCCACCTTAAATATTGAAGACAATATTCGTTTTTGTCGTCAGCTAAAAGGTTTACCTGAAAATAAAGAATTGTGGCGCCAAATCTTATCAGTATTGGATCTAATGCCTTTATTAAAACGTTTTCCTGAAGATGTTTCCGGCGGCCAACAACAACGTGCGGCCATCGCTAGGGCGCTCTATATGGAGCCGAAAATACTATTGGCCGATGAACCAACGGGTAGTTTAGACGAGCGAAATGCTGAAGCGGTAATGCGGCTTCTAACCAGTTTGACTCGTCAGTTAAAATGTACGCTTCTTCTTGTGACACACAGTGAAAAAGTCGCAATGCATATGCAAGGGCGTATACGCCTGCAAGGGGGCGTGCTTCATGTTATGGCCCATAGTTAAAGCGTTATTGGGTCACTATCGCCGTTATCCATTTCAGTTATTGCTTGTTTGGTTGGGGCTGACTTTAGGTGTCTCGCTGCTTGTTGGTGTGACGTCAATAAGTAAGCATGTAAGGCAGAATAGCGTGACGGGGGAGCAGATTCTGGCTGATCCTCTGCCATTAAAAGTTCGCGCAAAAAAACCAACAGACCTTATCCCGTACGATTTCTATACCCAGCTTCAAAAAGAAGGGTTTACCCAATGTGTACCTTTCAAACAAGTTCCTGTTAATACTAATATTGCTAGTCGTAAGACCGTTACTTTTGTTGGTGTTGATCCACGAATTACCATTCCCGTACGTGAGGTAACGGTTGCCGAGCATTTGTACAAACACACAAAGAAAGGTGAAGTTACCCCAATCGTAGTGAGCTCATCTCTTGCCAAGACGATTGGTTTGGACAACGGTAGTTATCTTTCTGTCCTTGATGGAAAAAAGGTTGGACCCGTTGTTATTGATAATTGGGGAGTTCTTGATAAGAATGAAGTGATCAGTAACCCGTCGGTGTTTAAAAGCGTTGATAACAATGGTGGAGTATCGCAGATAGCGTGTGGTGAAATGGAGCCTGATAAGGTTTTCGTTCTGAAAAACATGCTCCCGACTGGTTTAGTGTTATCGAAAAACTCGCGTAGTGAGTTGGAGTCGATAACCAAAGCTTTCCACATGAACCTGACTGCGGTTGGTATGCTTTCATTCCTCGTTGGCTTGTTCATTTTTTATCAAGCAATGTCGCTATCGATGGCTCAGCGGCAACGTTTAGTGGGCATACTTCGTCAAACAGGTGTCTCAGGGTGGCAGCTAACCCAAGCGCTTTTAATCGAGTTGTTTGCTTTGATCCTCGTAAGTTGGGTGTGTGGTAATTTGTTGGGTATGTGCTTGTCTTACTACATGATCCCGACGGTTTCGCAAAGTATTGGCTTTGTTTATCACGGGGCAGACACGTTTGCGAATGGGTGGAGCTGGCAGTCGAGTTGCACAAGCTTATATATGACGATTGCTGGTGCACTGCTGGCTTGTATTTGGCCAGCAATTCGTTTGCTAAGAGCACAACCTATTCGTTTAGCTAAGCGTTTGTCTCTAGTGCGGTTTGCTAGTATTGAGTTTGCGATTCAAACGTTGCTAGCCATTATGTTTGCACTTATCGCCATTATTCTGTACATCGCTCCTAAGACTGAACATACAGGCTTTGCAATTATTGTATTGACTCTGCTTAGCGTGGCCATGTTTACGCCTTTTGTTATTTGGAAGCTCTTTACTTTCCTTGCTAACACTTTACGTACTGTTAAAGTGCGATGGTTTTTCTCTGATGCTGCTGCGAGTATGAG
Source organism: Vibrio marisflavi CECT 7928 (assembly GCF_921294215.1). Classification (GTDB taxonomy): domain Bacteria; phylum Pseudomonadota; class Gammaproteobacteria; order Enterobacterales; family Vibrionaceae; genus Vibrio; species Vibrio marisflavi. Next base: position 1,390,936 of record NZ_CAKLDM010000002.1, on the reverse strand, counting down.
CTACCGAGGCGTTGCGACAATGGCATTTATGTTAGCGGTAGCTGCCAATGTTGGTGTTGAAACAACTGTTGGAAGCTTTAGGCATACGACAGACAGTTGGCTATCTCAACGCTTAGCGGCCGATCTGTATGTTTACCCTGATGCCGCGAGAGTCGATTCAATTACTACATGGTTGGAGAAACAACCAGAAATATCTCAAGTTTGGCAAAGGTGGGAGAAGGAAATTTTGACCCCATCAGGTCCATTGCAAGTTGTTAGTACGGGGTTCTCAGCTGGTGAGTTAGGTTCTATTCCGATAAAACAGACATTGCCTAATTTTTGGCACCTCCTGAAAACAACTAAGTCCATCTTGATCAGTGAATCGATGGCTAACAAGCTTGATATAGAGCCTGGTGAAAAAGTAGATTTGCGAGGTAGTTTAGGGAATGGGTGGAATGTTGTCGGTGTTTACTATGATTATGGCAACCCATACAACCAAGTTATTATTTCAAAGGACAATTGGCTAAAAGCGTTCTCCGGTACTGGCAGTGTTTCGCTAGGTCTCAAATTACCGAAATGGGTAAACCCAACCATCATAGAGAAAAACATCGAGGTGAAATATCACTTTAGTGATGGCCGTGTTTTCGATAATAAGAGTATCCACAAGAAAGCGATGAGTTTATTCGATAGAACTTTTGAAGTGGCGGACACATTGGGTCATATTACCCTTGTTATTGCGATTGTAGGAATATTCTTTGCCACGTTAGCCGGTGAAGTTTCTAGGCAGCGACATATCTCTTTGTTGAGGTGTTTTGGAGTCTCTGGGCGGGAGATTATATTGATTGGCGGGTTACAACTGCTTTGTTTCGGTATTTTGTCGATTATTATTGCGATGCCACTTGGCTTGTTGCTATCACATTTCATCGTCAACATAGTCATAGAACAGTCTTTTGGGTGGACAATGAAGTTGCAGTTTTTGCCATCTCAATACTTGATAACCGTTGCTACAGTCATGCTAGCGTTGATGGCAGCAGGTGCGATCCCAGTACTTAGGATGATTCGCAACACGCCAATGAAGCTGCTAAAAGACGCGATTTAGGTTCAAATAAAACCAACGACTGTTATCACTTAGCCTCAGCTTTTGCTGGGGCTTTTTCTTTCATAACAAGCCTATTTGATACATTTAAAAGTGACATATTTCGGCTTTTTGAGTGATTCAACTATATTTTCTATATGTAGCACAAGAAATTATTCAAATTCAATTGGATAATGTAGCTGAGTATATGCTATTAATTTAGCATTAGAGCGTGTTTAGGTTTAATGCATAACTTCGGAAAAACCTACAATTATTATCATTAGAAGCGATTTTTCCTTGGTATTGGATGGTATTACACTCAAATGTATTCATTATTTGGTTGGTTTAGAAAATTAAGACAAGGGCGAAATATGAGCGAAATGATTCGTGACTTCTTTAAAATGGAATCTGCTGGGGGCATTCTACTTGTCATTGCCGCAGCAATTGCAATGACTGTTGCTAACTCTCCTCTTAACGATGCATACCAAGGTTTCTTACATACCTATGTCTTCGGTATGTCACTTTCTCACTGGATTAACGATGGCTTGATGGCTGTATTCTTCTTGTTGATAGGCTTAGAAGTAAAACGAGAGCTATTGGAAGGTGCGTTGAAGTCTAAAGAGACGGCTATCTTCCCAGCTATCGCAGCCGCAGGTGGTATGGTTGCACCAGCACTAATTTATGTATTGTTTAACCTTGGCAATCCAGCCGCGATGCAAGGATGGGCTATCCCAGCAGCAACAGATATTGCTTTTGCGTTGGGTATTATGGCTCTGTTAGGTAGCCGAGTTCCTGTTAGCTTAAAAGTATTTTTGCTGGCTTTGGCGATTATTGATGACTTGGGCGTTGTCGTGATAATTGCGCTGTTCTACACCAGTGACTTATCAACCTTAGCATTGGTGGTCGGTTTTGCAATGACGGGAGTTTTATTTTTCCTCAACCACAAAAATGTCACTAAGTTAACGCCTTACATGATAGTTGGCCTAATCCTATGGGCCGCAGTGTTGAAGTCGGGTGTCCATGCCACATTAGCTGGTGTAGTGATAGGCTTTGCTATTCCGCTCAAAGGTGAAAAAGGCGATTACTCTCCACTTAAACATATGGAGCATTCACTACACAGGTATGTTGCCTTCGGTATTTTGCCACTGTTCGCTTTCGCCAATGCAGGTATTTCTTTACAGGGTGTAGATATGGCAGGGCTGACTTCAATGTTGCCATTGGGTGTTGCTCTAGGTCTGTTAGTTGGTAAGCCTCTAGGCGTATTTAGCTTCAGCTACGCTGCCGTTAAATTAGGATTTGCTAAACTTCCAGAGGGAATTAACTTTAAGCAAATATTTGCGGTGTCAGTGCTTTGTGGAATTGGCTTTACGATGTCGATATTCATATCCTCTCTAGCCTTCGGCTCAGCAAATGCAGACTTCGATACCTACGCAAGATTGGGCATATTAATGGGCTCGACTACCGCAGCTATTCTTGGTTACGTACTGCTAAGTACTTCACTACCTAAGAAACTGAAGTCTAGGCAACCACAAGAAAACTGATGCATATTATAGCTACAGTAGGGTAAGCAATTTGCTTACCCTTTTGCGTTTCTAGCACGCTAAAAAAGTTAAAATGATGGTTAAAAAGTATTGCCATATAGATCAATTTTATGATAATTTCTCGCGCAATCTCGGAGGCTGCAAATAACAAGCTTTTCTGGGGGATACGCGTAGTGACCATTCATGCTGATTGTGACGCTGCGTAGGGTAGGTATCGTCAAACCCCTTAGGCGATAGACGGGATACTATACGTCGCACGAAGCGGCACGTAAATGGGAAACCCAACAGTGAAACATTTTAACTTACACACAATAATCAGCGTCCTACTTCCTCGATGCCCCATGCATCAAACCAGTAGTATTACTGAACCTTGAAACTAAAACTTCTTTAAATCGCCCTTTGAAGGTGATCTATTCCAGATGCTTTTTGTGTCTCGGAAGTTTTTGCGTTTTCCGCACTTAGTTACCGTCAACTAACGTGTGTAAGTAAATTAATCATTTGATTTATCAAGGTATTCAAAATGAGCACAGTTTTTGAAGTTGAACAAAACACTATCTCAACCAATTTCTCTACTGATGTGCCAGTCGTAGAAGGTCTCTACGACTTAACGCCAGACCAAACACTTTTAGATCAAGCAGAGCATGAGTCTGAAGTTCGCTCTTATCCGCGTCGCTTGCCAATTGCAATAAAGCGTGCCTATGGCGCTTTAGTGGAAGATACACGCGGGCAAATATTTTTAGATTGTCTGGCGGGGGCGGGGACACTAGCTCTTGGCTATAATCACCCTGAAATCAATCAAGCCCTAAAGGACCAACTAGATTCTGGTCTGCCATACCAAACGCTTGATATAACCACCAAGGCGAAAGACAAGTTCATTAAAACGGTTAAAGCTTTTTTGCCAGAAGACTTTGCAAACAATTCTGCTATTCAGTTTTGTGGGCCATCAGGTGCAGACGCAGTTGAGGCTGCTATCAAGCTTGCAAAGCAGACTAAAGGCCGCAATACCATGTTCGCTTTCCGTGGTGCTTATCATGGAATGACTAACGGTACCATGGGGATGATGGGTAACCTCGGTACAAAAGAGCGTCGCACTGGTTTAATGTCTGATGTGCACTTCATGCCGTTCCCGTATAGCTTACGCTGTCCGTTTGGTATCGGTGGTGATGCCGGAGCTAAAGCAAATATTCGTTATATTGAGCGCCTTCTTGCTGATGATGAAGCGGGTGTGATGAAACCTGCCGCGATGATTGTTGAGCCTGTTCAAGGCGAAGGTGGCGTTATTCCTGCCCCTGCTTTTTGGCTAAAAGAGCTACGTCGTATCTGTGATGAACACGATATCCTACTTATCTTCGATGAGATCCAATGTGGCGTGGGTAAAACAGGTTACCGTTTTGCATTTGAAGAAGCTGGAGTATCACCAGATATTTTATGCCTTTCTAAAGCCATCGGCGGTGGCATGCCAATGTCATTGTTGGTGTTTAAAAAAGACATCGATACTTGGAAAGCTGGTGAGCACACTGGAACTTTCCGTGGCAACCAACTTGCTATGGTTTCTGGTGCTAAAGCATTGGAGATTATTCAAAGGGACAACCTTGTCGATCAAGCTAAAATTGCAGGTCAGTATTTGCGACTTGGCTTACAGCGCATTCAAGAGCGTGTAAATTGCATTGCTGATGTGCGTGGAAAGGGTTTGATGCTCGGCGTTGAGGTTTGTGATCCTTCAGGCCAGCGAAACAAATTTGGCGAACCACAGTCTGATGGCGAGCTTACGCTGGCGATCCAACGAGCTGCTCTAGAGCGTGGATTGATGGTGGAGAAGGGTGGCCGTGACGGTTCTGTCATTCGGTTCTTACCACCGCTTATTATCTCGTTTGAACAAATCGACTTCGCTCTAAAAGTGCTTGAAGGTGCGATAATAGCTGTTGGCGGTGGCATTAAAGCTTCAGAAGAGAAAAATGAAAAGTGGCAGCAACACTTTATTCATACTGGCGAAGCTGGCAGCAACGAGTTTTCTTTGATTATGAATCAAACTACCGCTGCAATGAAAGAAGTGTTTGAAAATACAAACTCTCCATATTCGGGGTTAGATCCAAAGCAACTCGAACAAGCGATTAACTTAGTTAATCTGGATAACCGAGATGCACCGTTGAAAGACATTATCGGTGAAACTGCTGATTTGGTGGCGAAGAACTCTATTATTGTTCAGCACCCTGACTGTATCGCACATTTGCACACACCTCCACTGATGCCAGCAGTGGCAGCGGAAGCAATGATTGCAGCATTGAACCAGTCGATGGATTCATGGGATCAGGCGTCTGCGGCGACGTATGTTGAGCAAAAAGTAATTGATTGGCTTTGTGGCAAGTATCAACTTGGCAGCAATGCGGATGGCATTTTTACCAGTGGTGGTACGCAAAGTAACCAAATGGGTTTAATGCTGGCAAGAGATTGGATAGCTGACAAGCTGAGTAGCCACTCAGTGCAGAAGCTTGGTCTTCCAGAATACGCTGACAAATTGCGCATTGTATGTTCTGCAAATTCTCACTTCACAGTGCAAAAATCAGCCTCGTGGATGGGGCTAGGTGAAAAAGCAATCATAAGCGTAGACTGTCACTCTGACGGCACTATGGATGTAACTAAGCTTGATGGTGTAATAAGTGATGCTAAGGCTCAAGGACTGATTCCGTTTGCAATTGTTGGGACGGCAGGTACGACCGATCACGGCGCAATTGATGACCTTGATAGCATTGCAGATATTGCTGAGCGCAATGATTTGTGGATGCATGTCGATGGGGCATACGGTGGCGCGCTAATTTTGAGTAGCCATAAAGGTCGATTAAAAGGCATCGAGCGTGCAAGTTCAGTCAGCGTTGATTTCCACAAATTGTTCTATCAAACAATAAGTTGTGGTTCTTTGCTTGTTAAAGACAAATCAAACTTTAAGTTCTTGCTGCATCATGCTGATTACCTAAACAGAGAGCATGACAAGCTGCCAAACCTAGTTGATAAGTCAATTGCAACCACAAAACGTTTTGACGCATTGAAAGTCTTCATGACCATGCAGAATGTTGGTCCAAAAGCATTGGGTGAAATGTATGACCACCTCATTGATCAAACGCTAGAAGTCGCTCGACTTGTTGAAGAAAAACATGGCTTTGAGTTATTAGCTAAACCTTCACTTTCAACAGTTTTATTTAGAGTGGTTGGGAATGGAGATGTTTGTAAGCTAAACCAAAAAGTACGTATTGAAGCGCTTACTCGTGGCTTAGCTGTGCTTGGTGAGACGGTCGTAGACGGAAAATCTGCGCTGAAATTGACGATATTAAATCCTTGTTTGAAAACTTCAGACTTTGAATCTCTATTATCAAAAATTAATACGCTAGCTTCTGAACTAGCTCAGTAAAGGAATTAGAACAATGGCAATTTTACAAATCGGTGCTGGTGGTGTTGGCTGGGTAGTTGCTCACAAGGCAGCTCAAAACAACGATGTATTAGGCGATATTACTTTAGCTTCTCGCACAATTAGTAAGTGTGAAAAGATCATCGAATCAATTAAAGGTCGCAATAATTTAAAAGACCCTTCGAAGAAATTAGAAGCCCGCGCTGTTAATGCAGATGATGTGGATGCGTTGGTTGCTCTTATCAACGAAGTTAAACCAGACCTTGTCATCAATGCTGGTCCTCCGTGGGTGAATATCAGCATTATGGAAGCGTGCTACCAAGCTAAAGTGTCTTATTTAGATACCTCTGTGGCAGTTGATCTATGTTCTGAAGGACAACAAGTACCGCAAGCTTATGATTGGCAGTGGGGCTATCGTGAAAAGTTTGCAGAAGCTGGTATCACAGGTATTTTAGGTGCTGGATTCGATCCGGGTGTTGTGAGTGTATTCGCAGCTTATGCTGTCAAACATCTTTTCGATGAGATTGACACCATTGATGTGATGGATGTGAACGCTGGTGACCATGGTAAGAAGTTCGCAACTAACTTTGATCCAGAAACTAATATGCTGGAAATCCAAGGCGATTCTTTCTATTGGGAAAACAACGAGTGGAAACAAGTTCCTTGTCATTCTCGTATGCTTGAGTTTGATTTCCCATTGGTTGGAAAGCACAAAGTATACTCTATGGCTCATGATGAAGTACGTTCAATGCAAGAATTTATTCCAGCTAAACGCATTGAATTCTGGATGGGTTTTGGTGATGCATACCTTAACTACTTCAACTGTATGAGAGATATTGGCCTTCTGAGCCCAGACCCACTGACGCTTCACGATGGTACTGTGGTTCAGCCTCTACATGTTCTTAAAGCTCTATTGCCTGACCCGACTTCTTTAGCTCCAGGTTATACTGGTAAAACTTGTATCGGTACTTGGGTACAAGGCAAGAAAGATGGTAAAGAGCGCAGTGTATTTATTTACAACAATGCTGACCATGAAGTGGCTTATGAAGATGTTGAACACCAAGCGATCTCTTATACAACGGGTGTGCCTGCAATCACTGCAGCACTTCAATACTTCAGAGGCAAGTGGGCGGAAGCTGGTGTGTTTAATATGGAACAGCTTGATCCAGACCCGTTCTTAGAAACAATGCCAGAGATCGGTCTTGATTGGCATGTACAAGAACTTGAAGTCGGTCAGCCTGACATCAAAATCTTAAAATAACGGAATGTTAATAAGGCCGATGCATAGAGTATCGGCTTTGTTTTTTGACGAGTAAATAGAATGCAAGATAGCTCCCTTAAAACGCCTTACTTCATGATTGATGAAGTAAAACTAGTAGAGAACCTAGAGAAAGCGAAGCAACTAAAAGAGATTTCTGGTGTAAAGCTAGTCCTAGCCCTGAAGTGTTTTTCTACTTGGGGTGTGTTTGACATCATTAAACCATATTTAGATGGAACAACAAGTAGTGGCCCTTATGAAGTGAAGCTAGGCTACGAAACGTTCGGTGGTGAAACTCACGCATACAGTGTGGGTTATAGTGAAGCGGACATCATCGAAGTCGCGGATATATGTGACAAATTGATCTTTAACTCGCAGTCACAACTTCAAGCATACCGTCACCTAGTTGAAGGTAAAGCATCAATTGGATTGAGGCTAAACCCGGGAGTGAGTTGTGCAGGGCAAGATTTAGCAGATCCCGCGCGCAAATTCTCTCGTCTAGGCGTTCATGCAGACAAAATTGAACCACAACTCATGGAGCAGCTTGAAGGTGTAATGTTCCACATGAACTGTGAGAACAAATGTGTGGATTCTTTTATTCGCCTATTGGATGACATTTCCGCGAAGTTTGGCTCCTACCTAGATAAGATGAGTTGGGTGAGTTTAGGTGGTGGCGTATTTTTTACTTGGCCAGGTTATGAGCTGGAACGATTAGGAGAAACACTTAAAGCGTTCTCTGAAAAACACTCAGTGCAATTGTACCTAGAACCCGGGGAAGCCATTATCACTAAGACAACGGATCTTGTTGTGACTGTTGTTGATATTGTAGAGAACGAAAAGAAAACTGCGATTGTTGATTCTGCTACAGAGGCTCATCGATTAGATACCTTGATTTATGACGAGCCAGCAACAATTCAAGAATCTTCAGAGTACGGTGAGCATGAATATGTGATTGGATCTTGTTCTTGCTTAGCGGGTGACCAATTCTGTGTGGCTAACTTCGAAGAGCCGCTAAAGATTGGCCAACGTTTACATGTCATGGATAGTGCTGGCTACACTATGGTGAAACTGAACTGGTTTAATGGCTTAAAGATGCCATCAATCTACTGCCGTCGTGAAAATGGGCAAGTAGAGAAGCTAAATGAATTCGATTATTCAGATTTCAAGCGCTCGCTTTCACAGTGGAGTGTAAGCTAATATTGATTTAGCCTCGATACTAAAATGCCCAGCCTAGTTGCTGGGCATTTCTAACTTGGCCTGTTATTAGAAAGTAAACTTAATCTTCCCGCCATAGTAAACGCTGTCTGGATGCGCTCCAGCATTTAAGGCATATACCCGAGCATCGTCGTAGCCATCCCAAGTTGAACTTGTGAACTGAAACTCGGCATGTCCATTCCACATGTCAGAGGCCCATGCATCAATATGTCCGATTGGGTTTAGCAAGAATAGAGTGACGTCTCCCATAGTTTTAGAGCCCCAAACCTCACCGCCTTCGGCGACGATCTCTTGCTCTTTCTCAAACATATACTCACCGGCAACTGCTCCAAAGAATGGGGTGACGAATAGATCCTGCCAAGAAGGTACTTCAGCAAAAGCTTCTACACCATACTCCCAGAAAAAAGTAGAAAGGAATGCAGAGTAAAGGAATGAATGAAACTCATCATAGCCAGCATGTCGTGCAGCGGTATAGTAAACGCCGCCAAAGTAAGGGTGCATGATGTAGTTTAAGTAGTGCTCATCACGATCCCAAGTCGGCCCGGAAGATACATTGTCTTTCCACTTATTGCCAAGCTGACTAATATCACGGCTATCTTCATCCCACTTTGTAATAGAAGAGGGAAGTAGTGTCATTAGTCCAACAGTTACAACACTTAGCCCTAGAGTGGTGTAGGTTTGTGATTTTAGATACTCCCAGTCTGGTTCGGTTGATATCCGAAGGTATCTAGGCAGTTTTTCTTCGTTTTGATATTCACTTTCATTGCCTTTCAGAGCTAGTGAACTGATATTGTTGGTTGAAAATGGTTCGGGAAAGGCGTCAAACTCGTCATCGCTGTAGTTGACTGTATATAGGTTGGAATTGAAACCAGTGCGGTCGATGGAGTTAACATCATACGCGTTCGCTACAGCTGAAAAAGAAAGCAGCAATGCTGCTATGTTTTTCTTAAGCACACTAAACTCCATTTATCATTTCTAGTCCGTTAGAGTGGATGATTGTCTAATAAAATCAGGGGAATGGAAACAGAAATTTGAACAAAATGTTGGCATGATGGTTCGAATTGTTGAATATATTTAAAAATGTTACCTATGTCAGACATTTTTACAGCGCTATATCAGTATTACCACTTTAATTGTATGGAGTTCTAGAACTGATTTGGGTATATCATTACTAGAAGACCTTCAAAGCTTGTCTTAAAACTGTTTTGCTCCCCGTGTAAGGAACTAAAAATGATAAAAATTGCAATGCTAAGTACTGGCGAAGAAGTATTACATGGAGACATTGTTGATACTAATGCAGCCTGGTTATCTAGCACCTTTTTCGAAAATGGTTTTTCTCTGAGTAAACGTTCAACTGTGGGAGATGGCTTAGCGGTTATTACAGAAGAGCTGTTGATGCTCAGTTTCAATAGTGATGTTGTTATCGTGAATGGAGGTTTGGGGCCGACCAGCGATGATCTGAGTGCTCAGGCGGCAGCGAAAGCAGCGGATGAAGAGCTAACGTTGTTTGAGGCATGGAATGAAAAATTAGTAACTTTTTTCAAACAACGTGGCATCGAGATGCCTGAAAGCAACATCAAGCAGGCGATGCTACCCATTAGCTCGACGATAATTGATAATCCGATTGGCACTGCTTGTGGCTTTCAAATGACAATCAATCAGTGTTTGTTCTTTTTTACTCCTGGTGTGCCAAGTGAATTTAAATTAATGGTCGAAAGGGAGATATTACCAGCGTTGAAGCAGCGCTATCCCGAAGTCTCTGGTTATCATTGTAGCAAGCTACACACCTTTGGCGCGTCAGAATCAGGGTTATCAGATGTTTTGGATAAGATTCAGCTGCCAGAAGGACACTACCTCGGTTATCGCTCTTACCTGCCTTACATAGAGGTTAAGCTGTTTAGCCCAAAGGAAGACGAAGAAACGCGCATTAAACTTCTCCAACTCGTTTACGGAAATATAAGGCAGCATGTTGTTAGCGTTGACGAGTCTATGCTATCGAACATAGGTCATCTGATTGCGGAAAAGAAAGCTACAGTAGCTGTGTCTGAGCAGTCAACTCAAGGTTGGCTGACTAATTGGCTTCATAAAGACGAAAACTTGCAACAATATTGCAGCCACGGCTGGGTTTTAAGTGATAGCCTTACCGTTGGAAACGCTGAGCAAGATGAGTTAGCCGCGACATTCGCGTTAGCTGGTGCGACTCGCGAAAAGTGTGCGAGTGATATCGCAATAGTGACTGGCAAGTTAGTCGACAATCAATTCTATATTGCGCTTTCTAGTAAACAAGGAGAGTGGGGACAAAGGTTGGAGTTTAATAGGAGTTATCAGCCAGAAGATCAGAAAACAATCATAGGTACGGTAGCTGGTGATATGTTAAGGCGTTACTTATCTGGTCTACAGGTATTTACGAAATACAGTTCCGTCAAAACAATCAAGGAGATGCATATACCTGCTAGCGTATTACACCCGTAAAGCTTTACTCTTAAGGTTTGTCAAGATTGTGATTTTGTGTCCAGAATAGTAACTGTATGAATGGATTGGGTTATTACATATTTTTAACAAAAATTATTTTTTATAGCAAATTGATCTATAAACTAAGCTGATGATTTTCAATAATCCGTCCTCCATGTCTTAAAATTAAGGCTTCCGTTCTGCGTTTTTGTGCGTACACTGAACATTCGCTCTTGGAATTTTCGTGGAGGTCGGAATAATGTTACGTCAATCAAAATTGCTTGTCTGGTATAAGGTTGCCAGCCAAAAAGTTGTTTTAGGAGAGACGGTTAGTAGTGGTGAGCAGGACGTTGTTTCGATGTGGCATCAAGTGCCATTTGATAGTAACACAACCGGTTTTAACGGCTATCGCTTATCACTATTTGATGATGACGGCCGAGAGATTGCAGATAAGCCTATCTCGGTTCTAACGGCCGATGAGTTTCTACAAGGTTAAGTAAACCTGTTCTTCATATAGCAACTTCTCATTTAAATATCAGTTTTCTTTTTGAGTGCGCTTTGGCGCACTTTTTTGTGGAAGAAAGGTGATGTATTGATGGAAACTTATAGTAAAAGTCTTTGGAATTAACGCTATATTTATAAGTGTAATTTATAGTATATCCATGAATTACACTTTTGAGTTGTGAATGTCTCAGATGTAAAGGAGCTAAGTTGCTTAGACTGTCGAGATACCTGCTAGTTTTTCTTTTTTTCCGTTGCTTTGATCTTTTAGCTTCAACAGAGCTCAAAGTTGTGAGGGGCAACGAAAATTATTCCCCATATGAAATTAGTGGCGCAGATGGTGAGCTATATGGCTTGCATATTGACCTGGTTAAGCTCGCAGCTAAGAATGCTGGATATGACATATCATTCAATAGTATGCCTTGGAAGAGGGCGATACGAGATGTACAAACGGGTGCCGCGGACGCAATCATCTATATTAGCCGCAACCCAGAGCGCGAAAAATACCTCTATTTTCTAGACGAAAACCAAATATCTGAAGTACGATTCCATTTCTTGGTAAATGTAAAAGATAAAAAGGAGATACAGTTTTCGGGTGATATTGATACAGTTTTAAAAGATAGAACGCTACTTGTTCAGCGAGGTTTTTCATACGGTGCCACAGTTGATAAACCTGAATACAGTAAACATGAAGTGACAACAGCCGATCAGCTAGTCAGTATGATTTCTAGAGAAAGGGCTAAAGTAGGCATCATGAATATCTATGGCTTTAACTACATCTATGGTGAGCAAAATAACGTTGTGGCATTGCCGACTCCAGTGAAGACTAACAAAATATACATAGCGTTTTCCAAGAAAAGTAGTTCGCTAGCGACAGCAAAAAAATTTGCTCAAGCACTAAAATCATTGAAAGGCACAGCAGAATACAATGCTATTGTAATGCGCTATTTAGGAGGTATTGCAGAGCCAGCAGATGGCAGTGGAAAGTGAGAAAAAATAGGCGCAGAATAGCGCCTACTTTGAAGCCAAACAATTTAAGCTTGCTTTTCCTTTAAGCGATAGTTGACGTTTGATAGTTCAACATCACCCTTTGCTCTACATATGCAGGGCAACACGCTGTTTTCAGGTGTGTAAGCCATTGCGAAGCCTACGTATTCGACCTCACCTGAAACAAGTTCACAACGACATGCGCCACAATGACCATCACGACAGTTGTATTCAGGTTCAAGCCCTGCATTTTCCATCGTTTCAAGCAAGGTATTGGATGGATTTGATTTTATATAAGTAGCATTGTTGATTCGAATCGTTGCCATTATAGCTCGAAGCCCTCAAAGTCATCTTCGCTTACTTCGTTATCAATTTGTCCAACCAAATAAGAGCTGATTTCAGCTTCTTGCGGTGCTACTTGAACGTTGTCTGAGGATAACCAAGCATTAATCCATGGAATCGGGTTAGAAGTCGCCTCAGGGTAGGCAGCAGGTAACCCAACAGCTTGCATTCGTACATTGGTAATATATTCAACGTATTGACACAAGATATCTTCGTTTAGGCCAATCATTGAACCATCTTTAAATAGATAGCCTGCCCATTCTTTTTCTTGTTCTGCAGCTTCTTTGAAAAGCTCAAAACACTCTTCTTTACACTCTTCAGCGATTTGAATGAAGCTAAAGTCATCTTGCCCGTTGCGAAGAAGGTTAAGCATATGCTGAGTGCCAGTAAGGTGGAGAGCTTCATCACGAGCAATCAACTTGATAATTTTCGCATTACCTTCCATTAGCTCTCTTTCAGCGAAAGCAAACGAACAGGCGAAGCTCACGTAAAAGCGGATGGCTTCCAGCGCATTTACAGACATCAGACATAGATAAAGCTTTTTCTTTAGCTCGTTTAGGCTGATCGTAACGCTTTCACCTTGAATTTCATGTGTACCTTCACCGTAACGATGGTAGTCGTTGGTGAGCTGAATAAGATCATCATAGTAGTGGGCAATATCTTTAGCACGCTTAAGGATATGCTCATTTTCAACGATGTCATCAAATACGATAGCAGGGTCGTTAACGATATTACGAATGATGTGTGTGTATGAACGAGAGTGAATCGTTTCTGAGAAAGACCAAGTTTCAATCCATGTTTCAACCTCAGGCAATGAAACCAAAGGCAGTAAAGCTACATTTGGACTACGGCCTTGAATGGAATCAAGCAGAGTTTGATACTTTAGGTTCGAGATGAAAATGTGTTTCTCGTGATCTGGCAGCTTGTTGTAATCAATACGGTCGCTAGATACATCCACTTCTTCAGGGCGCCAGAAAAACGAAAGTTGCTTTTCAATCAGCTTCTCAAAGATTTCAAATTTTTGTTGGTCATAGCGAGCAACGTTTACAGATTGACCAAAGAACATTGGCTCTTTTAGCTGATTATTTTTGTTTTGAGAAAATGTACTGTATGCCATGCTTGTCTCAATTCCTTTTTGCCCTTCAATATGAAGGGCGTTTAAATTCGTATACCAATAAGTGTTGTGTCTATCTGTTAGATTTTACAACCGCCGCCTTCACAATCTTCTTCTTGAGCTTGAACTTCGTCACTTTGCTCATCTTTCGCACCGTCTCGAGTGTTATGGTAGTAAAGTGTTTTAACACCATATTTATACGCGGTTAGAAGGTCTTGAATAAGCTTCTTCATTGGTACTTTGCCACTGTCATAGACACTTGGATCGTAGTTTGTGTTGGCAGATATAGCTTGGTCAACGAACTTTTGCATGATGCCGACTAGATGTAAGTATCCATCATTTGAGCCGATATCCCACAGAAGCTCATAGTTCTCTTTTAGTTCCGTAAACTCCGGTACTACCTGTTTTAGAATGCCATCTTTAGACGCTTTCACAGACACATAGCCGCGAGGTGGCTCAATACCATTCGTTGCGTTAGAAATCTGAGAAGATGTTTCTGATGGCATCAATGCTGTTAGGGTTGAGTTACGAAGGCCGTGAGTCATAATTTCTTCACGTAACCCGTCCCAATCGTAATGCAGCTCTTCATCACACACCAAATCAACATCATTTTTGTATGTATCGATTGGTAGCAAGCCTTTCGCATAATTTGTTTCATCGAAAGAAGGGCATTTACCTTGCTCTTTTGCTAAGTTTACCGATGCTTTTAGCAAGTAATATTGCATTGCTTCAAAAGTGCGATGAGTTAGGTTGTTTGCACTGCCGTCGGAGTATTTCTTACCATTTTTCGCTAAATAGTAAGCAAAGTTAATGACACCCACACCAAGCGTACGTCGATTCATCGTTGAGCGATAAGCTGCTGGCAACGGGTAATCTTGATAATCTAATAATGCGTCGAGCGCTCGCACAACTAGCTCAGACAGACCTTCAAAATCGTCAAGAGAGTTGATCGCACCTAAGTTAAATGCAGACAGTGTACACAAGGCAATTTCACCTTGGTCATCTTCTACATTTGTTAGAGGCTTAGTTGGCAACGCAATCTCTAGGCATAGATTCGACTGTCTAACTGGCGCTACTGCAGCATCAAATGGGCTGTGAGTATTGCAGTGATCGACGTTCTGAATATAGATACGACCTGTAGAAGCACGCTCTTGCATCAATAAAGAGAAAAGCTCTAGTGCTTTTACGCTCTCTTTCTTAATTGATGGGTCATTTTCATATTGAACATACAATCTTTCAAACTCGTCTTGGTCTTGGAAGAACGCATCGTAAAGTCCAGGCACATCAGAAGGAGAGAATAGCGAGATATTTCCACCTTGTACCAAACGAGAATACATGAGTTTGTTTAGCTGTACGCCGTAGTCCATATGACGAACACGGTTCTCTTCAACACCACGGTTATTCTTCAGTACGAGCAAAGATTGAACTTCACCATGCCAAAGTGGGTAAAATACGGTTGCAGCACCGCCACGAACACCACCTTGAGAACAACATTTAACGGCTGTTTGGAAGTATTTGTAGAAAGGAATACAGCCGGTATGGAATGCTTCGCCTCTACGGATCTCTGAGCCTAACGCACGGATTCTACCTGCATTTACACCTATGCCAGCTCGTTGAGATACATAACGTACGATGGAGCTTGCAGTTGCGTTGATTGAATCTAAGCTATCGCCACACTCGATCAACACACATGAACTGAATTGGCGAGTAGGGGTACGCACGCCAGCCATTATTGGTGTCGGTAAAGAAATCTTGAACGTCGAGGTCGCGTCATAGAAGCGTTTCACATAATCTAGACGTGTTGCTTTTGGATACTTAGCGAACAGGCACGCAGCGACAAGAATATACAAGAACTGAGCACTTTCATAAATTTGTCCAGACACGCGGTTTTGAACGAAATACTTCCCTTCTAACTGTTTTACTGCAGCGTAAGAAAAATTTAGGTCGCGGCGGTGATCAATGTAATCATTGAGTTCTTCTAGCTCGGCAATGCTATAGTCTTCGATCAAGTGTTTATCGTACTTACCCATTTCTACAAGGTGGGAAATATGATCATAAAGCTTAGGCGGTTCATACTGTCCGTATGCTTTTTTGCGCAAATGGAAAACAGCTAACCTAGCAGCCAAATATTGATAATCAGGCGTTTCTTCCGAAATTAAATCTGCGGCTGATTTTATGATGGTTTCGTGAATGTCAGAGGTGGTAATGCCATCATAAAATTGTATGTGAGCTTTTAGTTCCACTTGTGAAACGGAAACATTATTTAGACCTTCCGCAGCCCAAGTGATCACTCGGTGTATCTTATCTAGGTCAATACTTTCTTTGCGTCCATCACGCTTGGTGACAGTAAGTTTTTGGTTCATTTTGCTTTATTTCCCTAATAAAACTTCTGTAAGTCGTATTTTTGTATAAGTTTTATAATTTTGCTGCCGACTTTGTAATCTATCTCTGTCTATATATTGAAGTATAGACACAATATATAGGGGTACATCAATGTTCGACTTACAAGATAGTGCTATCAATAGATCTTTTCAAGGAACAGGTTTTGAATGACTTGTGGATAACTCACAAAATTAAAAAAAACAGTAAGTGAACACTAACTTGTGATTCTAGAACATAGTTGAACAGGTGAAATCGTAGTTTCAAATACGCTCTTTAACTAACCAAGAACAAAAATATTTTTCTTGAAATTTATTAAAAATTGATCACGAAAAAAAATGATTAAAACTTGGATATTGTGCACACAAATTGTTTAAAAAAGCGGTAGCCATGTGCTACCGCTGCTGAAGCGCTTTAAACAACAAGTTTCATTGATATTTATGGCAGTTTTGTTGTATGAACGATGTAGTTTACATCAACATTGTTTCCGAGCTTGTAGGTACCAGTGAGAGGGTTGTATTGTAAGCCGGTAATTCCCATGTCTTTAAGGTCGGTTTGATCGATCATTTTTAGCATTTCTGAAGGGCGAATAAACTTTTCGTGGTCATGTGTACCTTCAGGAACAATCTTAAGTAGTTTCTCTGCCCCCAATATAGCAAACAGGTAGGATTTGAAGTTACGATTGAGCGTAGAGAAAAATACTTGCCCGCCCGGTTTGACAAGCTTTGCGCATGAGCTGATCACAGATTGAGGGTCGGGAACATGTTCAAGCATTTCCATACAGGTGACCACGTCGTACTGACCGGCATATTGAGCAGCGTGTTCTTCGACTGTACTCTGGATGTAGTTCACTGTTGTATTGGTTTCAAGTGCATGCAGTCTTGCGACTTCCAACGGTTCTTTACCCATATCAAGACCAGTCACCTCGGCCCCTTGCTTTGCCATGCTTTCTGCCAAGATTCCGCCACCACAGCCAACATCTAGTACTTTCTTATCAAAAATACCGTCCGACTTATCCATTACATAGTTAAGTCTCAGTGGATTGATTTGATGTAGAGGTTTAAATTCACCTTCTAAGTCCCACCAACGGGACGCCATGTCTTCGAATTTTTTTATTTCACTTGGATCGACATTCTGGGTGTTATTCATTTCGATGCACTCACTAGCAATATTTCCATGGGCCTGTAGACCTTCATATGGGCGGAATTATACCTAGAACTATTGAATAGTTATATATGCTATTTCGAGGTAGTTAATAGGGCAAAAAATAGCCATTTGAATGTGTATGGATTCAACACGGTTCAATTTATAAACAATTGTACCTTAACCACCTTCACAAGTTGATAAATGGGCAGGGAAAGTGATGCCGAATGGGATAATTCTGTGTTATATTTTCATACCTTATACGTATCAAATATACGATCAAACTGTAGAGGGACAACTGCTCTATGAGCGATCTAGCGAAAGAGATCACACCCGTAAATATTGAAGATGAGCTACGAGGTTCATACCTAGACTATGCGATGTCAGTTATCGTTGGTCGAGCTCTTCCAGACGTGCGTGATGGCCTTAAGCCTGTTCACCGTCGTGTTTTATACGCGATGAATGTACTAGGTAATGATTGGAACAAACCATATAAAAAATCTGCCCGTGTTGTTGGCGATGTAATTGGTAAATATCACCCTCATGGTGATAGCGCAGTTTATGACACTATTGTGCGTATGGCTCAGCCATTCTCACTTCGTTATATGTTGGTCGACGGCCAAGGAAACTTTGGTTCGATTGATGGTGATTCCGCTGCGGCAATGCGTTATACCGAAGTACGCATGGCAAAAATTGCCCACGAATTATTGGCAGATTTGGATAAAGAAACTGTAGATTACGTACCAAACTACGATGGTACTGAACAAATCCCAGCAGTTTTACCAACTAAAGTTCCAAATCTACTCGTCAATGGCGCTTCAGGTATAGCGGTTGGTATGGCGACGAACATCCCGCCTCATAACCTAACAGAAGTGATCGATGGCTGTTTAGCATACATCAACAATGAATCTATCACGATTGATGAACTGATGGATTTCATTCCGGGACCAGATTTCCCAACGGCTGCACTAATTAGCGGTCGTAAAGGTATCGTTGATGCCTATAAAACAGGGCGTGGTAAGATTTACATGCGTTCTAAGGCTGATATCGAAACTGACAAGAATGGCAAAGAAACCATTATTGTCACTGAGATTCCATACCAAGTGAACAAAGCTCGTTTGATTGAAAAAATCGCAGAGCTAGTTAAAGACAAGAAAGTCGAAGGCATTAGTGCACTTCGCGATGAGTCTGACAAAGATGGTATGCGTATTGTTATCGAATGTAAGCGTGACGCAGTGGGTGAGGTTGTTCTGAATAACTTATACGCTCAGACTCAGCTACAAACTACATTCGGTATCAATATGGTTGCGCTAAACAATGGCCAACCACAGCTGTTTAATCTTAAAGACATGTTGAAGTGCTTCGTTGATCACCGTCGTGAAGTGGTGACTCGTCGTACTATCTATGAATTGAAGAAAGCTCGCGATCGTGCTCATATCTTAGAAGGTTTGGCACTAGCGCTAGCGAATATTGATGAAATTATCGAACTAATTCGTCATGCGGCAACACCAGCTATCGCTAAAGAAGGGCTAACTTCTCGCGGTTGGGATCTGGGTAATGTTTCTGCAATGCTTGAACGTGCAGGGACTAATGCAGCCCGACCTGACTGGTTAGAAGAGCAATTTGGTATCCGTGATGGCCAATACTTCTTAACAGATCAACAAGCCCAAGCAATTCTAGATCTTCGTTTACAAAAGCTTACTGGTCTGGAACATGAAAAAATCCTAGACGAGTACAAAGCGCTACTAGAAGAAATCGCTGAGCTAATGCATATCTTAGCGAGTACAGAGCGTTTGATGGAAGTTATCCGCGAAGAACTAGAAGCTGTAAGAGATGGCTTCGGTGATGAGCGTAGAACTGAAATTACTGCAGCGAGTCACGATATCGACATGGAAGAGCTCATCGCTCGTGAAGATGTTGTCGTGACATTGTCACATGAAGGCTACGTGAAATACCAGATCCTCAGTGACTACGAAGCACAACGTCGTGGTGGTAAAGGTAAGAGTGCCACCAAGATGAAAGAAGAAGACTACATAGAAAGATTATTGGTGGCGAATACCCACGATAACATTCTATGTTTCTCAACTCGTGGTAAAACTTATCGCTTGAAGGTTTATCAATTACCTCTTGCAAGTAGAACAGCTCGAGGCAAGCCAATTGTTAATATTCTTCCACTAGAAGAGAATGAGCGTATTACTGCAATTCTTCCTGTGTCTGAGTTTAGCGATGACAAGTACATCTTCATGGCAACAGGCGACGGCACGGTTAAGAAAACATCTCTAGATCAGTTTGCAAACGTTCGTTCAAATGGTCTTATTGCTGTTAACCTTCGTGATGACGACTCTTTAATCGGTGTTGATATTACTGATGGCGACAGTGATATTATGCTGTTCTCTAAAGCGGGTAAAGTGGTTCGCTTTAAAGAAGATAAAGTAAGGCCAATGGGCCGCACTGCAGCGGGTGTTCGCGGTATGAAGTTAGTTGAGGAAGGCGATCAAGTTGTCTCGCTAATCGTACCTTCTAACGACGGTGATATATTAACCGTGACACTTAACGGCTATGGTAAGCGTACAACCCTAGAAGAGTACCCGACGAAAGGTAGGGCGACTCAAGGCGTAGTGTCAATTAAGGTTTCAGAGCGTAATGGTCCAGTAGTCGGCGCAATCCAAACTGAGGAAGGCGACGAGATGATGATGATTACTGATGCTGGAACACTGGTTCGCACTAGAGTGGCTGAAGTGAGTCAGGTTGGCCGAAATACTCAAGGTGTAACCTTAATTCGAACTGCTGAAGACGAGCATGTTGTAGGCCTACAGCGCATCGATGAAGTTGAAGAAGCTGAACTATCTGAAGAAGAGTTAGAGGAAGGGGCTGTAACAGCTTCTAACGAAGAAAACTCTGAAACGTCGTCAGGCGATACTGAGTAATTCGTTAACACTAACAGCAGAAAGCCGAGCATAATGCTCGGCTTTCTTTTTGGTTTCTACTATAGAACTGGTGCTATGAATATTAATCAATTAATCCATAGTCACGGCTAAGAACATCAATAATCTCTTGTTTTGGGTTTTTGCTTAAAACAATTTTCTGGCCAGTAATTTTCTCGGCAATATTAATGTAAGTGCGAGAAAGATCCATTAAAGAGTCAGTAGGTAGCTCATTGTTACGTGCTAATGCTTCTCGCTCATCCATGCGATTTTTATTAAGTAAAATATCTGGATCTGGGAAGTGATTGAGCAAGAACTGTCGGAAACCTTCTTTTGAGTTCTCTACGATATTGTTCTGTAGATATTCGTTTTTATCCCAAATTCTTGAAGAGTCAGGTGTGCCAACTTCATCCATATAGATAAGCTTTTCGTTACCTTCTGCGTCTTCAACGTAGCCAAACTCAAATTTAGTATCAACGAATATCTGATCGATTTCGGCTAGAGACTTACCGATTAGCTCAAAGCCTTGCTTTAGGTATTTCTCATAAAGATTGATATCTTCAGCAGATGAGAAGTTAAACTCAGCAAAGTTATCTTCGATGTTTTTGCGGCTGATATTCACATCATCGGCTTCAGGTACTCCAGGAATGCCTTTCAGGATTCCTTTCGTTGATGGAGTAATAAGTATCTCTGGTAATGCTTTATCTTTACCAAGCCCTTCAGGAAGTTTGATACCACAGAACTCTCGCTCGCCTTTCTCGTATGAGCGCCACATTGAACCAGTAAGGTACTGGCGACAAATAGCTTCAATTTTGACTGGTTTAGCTTTTTGAACAATCCAAACAAATGGGTGTGGGATATCCAAAATATGGCTATCCGCTAAACCATTTTCTTTAAAGAGCTTGAACCAATGATTTGAGATAGCATTGAGCGCTGCTCCTTTACCTGGTACACCTTTTAAGCCACCTTGAGCATGCCAAATGCAATCAAATGCTGAAATTCTATCGCTAATAACCATAATTGCTAAAGGCGCGTCAGAGGCAACGTCATAGCCTTTTTCTTGAATTAGGCGTTGGCTGTCTTCATCAGTGAGCCAGTAAACAGAGCGTACTTTTCCACTGTGTACAGGTTTATTTGTACGAATTGGGAGGTCATTATTAACAGCAAGAACTTGATCAGCAAGGTTCATCGACATAATCCTATCGTAATATCAATGTTACATTTAATAGCCAAAGAACTGAGTACTTCAGCCTTACATATGCGACGCATGATACCAGAACTAATTTATGTCGCTAGTAAAAAAGCAAACGTTTGCTTAAAAACTGATTGGCTAACAAAGGAGGAATAAAAAATTGACTCCAAGCCTTATATTAATGCATCGGCAAGGTCCCGACCTAGGGGGAGTGTGAGAACCTGTTGTAGCCAATAAAAAGCTTAGAATCAAAAGCAGTGAACTAGTTGAAAATAGGCAAGCAGCCTAAGTATGTCATAGGAAAAATACTTCACAATGGTGCTCATGCGCGAGTTGCTTAAGCAAGTTTTGGTTAACAATATTAATTTTACCTGACGCTACAATTGCACTTGCATTCCCTGCCTTGATAGCGCGCACTACGATTTGAAGTTCAGACTGAGTATGAGATGGTTTCATTTGTATGATCTTTTTGGGATTAACTTGAGAAGAGGTTAAGTCCAAGGAGCTAATTTTGGGGCATTCAGATGTAAACAGTATCCACTGATCTTGCTGAGACAGCACTTCCAGTTTGTCGAAAAAGTCGATGTCACAGGTTTGCTGAATAGCAGGATGTACTTGGTTTGAAAAGTGGTTATGTGCGCTTGCTTGATACATGGTTACTGTCCTTATATACATACTGTATAGATAAACAGTAGTTCTTTTTTGTATACCAATCAAGGTGAATTTTTGCCCCAATATTAATTAGACTGACATCGATTCTTTTTAAGTAATTGTATATAAGGGAATTGTATCTATTTTGAGAAGCTTTAGTGATCTGAGTAAATGTTAAGGGTGTCACAAATGTATTACTGGTTACATTCAGGTTTTTGCTACGAATATTGTGGGTATTGGAATGGTCGTACAGGTAAATAATTGGACCAAGCACAAACTAAATAAGACTTGTCTGGTGAGCGAGCGAAGGTTGATTTACAAGAGAGAGGTGAGGGAGGAAGTAGTACTAAATGCACTATTAAACAATGTTTAAAAACACAGTTTAAAAGGCAAACTAAAAAGCGCCGACAGATGCGACGCTTAGTTTGGCATGAAATGCTTAAAACATCATGAAGATTATATATTTAGAGATTGGCTTTCTTCACGTCTTCTTTGTTCTAGCTCACCTAGGT
The DNA here is from genome assembly GCF_921294215.1 of Vibrio marisflavi CECT 7928. Lineage (GTDB taxonomy): Bacteria > Pseudomonadota > Gammaproteobacteria > Enterobacterales > Vibrionaceae > Vibrio > Vibrio marisflavi. The sequence goes on along the minus strand of NZ_CAKLDM010000002.1, from coordinate 1,368,272 downwards.
TAAACTGCCTGACATCAAGAGTTGCAAGTGAATAACACTCTTTACATGACAGATTCGATTTACCATCAAGGTAGTCATGTCTAACCAGTAAGCTAGGCTTTTTACACCAATCACAAACGCCTTCTATTGTGAACATATCTTCCCCTTACTTCACTATTTCCCACTGCTCCAATTTAGTGATTTATATGTAGAGCTTGTATTGGGGATTTTATTTTCGCTTGTGATTATGACATATAAAAGTAGGTCGAGTTAACTTTATAAGATGCCAATTGAGAAGGAGATCGATTGCTTACATGCTAGCTGAAACATAGAGTTATCCGGTGTAACTATTTATTAGCTTGAGACAATATTATCTTTAGTGCTGCATTCAGTCTCTTCATTTCATCCTCGCTTCCATTTATGTCTGGATGGTAAATTTTAGAGAGCTGCTTAAATCGAAGTTTTACTTTTTTTTCTTCGGGGATACTGTTTACTCGGAAGCCAAAGAGTGTACAAGCGAGCTGTAACTGAGTCGGTGTTTGACTTGCAGCTTTCTCTTTTGATTTATCGTTATTTTGGTTCGTTGAGTTCCTAGATTGGTTCTGTTGTTTCTTTAACTCACGATACAGCAGGCTGATCTGCTTTTTCTGCTGGTTTATAAGTTGGACTTGATTGGCAATATTTTTGTCTTTATCTTGGTTTTCTGAATTGCTCACCGTTTGCTTTCTTTGCTGCCTTCTCCTGAACACTACAATTGAAGTAGATAGAGTCGCAACTGCTATCATAGTGATTACGTACTCAACAATAGACAAGGTTTCCAAACCTTCAGGTGGAGACGTCGGTGAAGTGAGGGACTCTGAATCTTCCGGAAATACCGAGTTCAATTGGTCTATGTATGATATCTGTTTGGCTCGTCGAGCATTGTATTTGCTTTCCAGGATTTTGGAATAGGCCTCTTCTGCAACGGAACTTTTTCCAGAAGCAACCTGATACCAAACTTCGGCCATATCGATGGGGTCGGGAGGCTGCTTTAAATTTTGGTAAACTTTGCCAAGAGTAAGCTGTGCATCAACATTACCGTTGATAGCTAAATCGATGAGCCAAAATAGCCCTTGTGGAACATTTTTCTTTGTTCCAATTCCGTTTATATAGGCTTTAGAAAGTTTAAACTTCGCTGGGTCATAGCCATTTTGCGCTGACTGTTGATACCAGTAGAAAGCAGCTTGTTTATCAGGTGAAAGTTCTTTGTTGCCAAGTTCGTACAGCTTAGCTAATGCGTATTGTGACTTTGCGTCATTTTTCTCGGCTAATGTGGTGAGAGATTGAATAGATTCAGCGAATGCAAGTGGAACGTTCGCGAAAAAAACGAGTAGAAGAATCTGAGGGAGAATTTGTCGCAAGATGTCACCACCCAATCATTACATCCATGTACTATTACCTGAATAGCAGCCGGGGTTATAAAGCTGCTACGGTAGCGCTAAAGCAAATTAAGTTTAGCATGTCAGGTTATAGAGAGCCGAACGGAATGTGAAAATTGGTGTAATGAATTAAACAAAGCTGATGATTAGCTATTATCTCAACATCTTAGGAGCCTGGGCTCCATCAATTGGACGGCTTACTGAAACTTTTCTGCCTTTCTTTAATCCGACTTCGTAATCTTCTGTTATGTTTTTCATTGCTTCTTTAAGCTGTTGCTTAAACGTTTCTCGGTCGATGTTTTTAAACTCTTTGTCGATGTAGTTATTAATCTTATTTGTCGATTCATCGTCTGGAGCAATAATTGGTAGCTTTTCCAAAGCACCTTCGACCCAGCCAGAAACAAACGAGTTAACTCGACGAGTGACTTCTAGCGTTGATGTACCAGTACCAGCAAAGCTATTTCGAAATTTGCCAGTATGCTCATTAAGTTCTCGGTAAATGATGTCAAAAGCGAATGCAGCAAAAATGGCTCTATCGGCTTCCCCAATAAACTCAACTCTCTTAAGACCTTTGTGATTCAGCAGCACAGCTTCAACACCAAACTTTGTGTTTATTCCACGTATAACTCGCAATAAAGTTGAACTAATGTTAGCTGGCAGTAAGTGTGTGGACTGGGTTTTACCCATCTTGATAAATTCTATATCGTCTTTATCAAGACCATACTTCAGCATTAAGCGGTGTGCCATTTTTATGGCATTTGCAGCTTCATTTACGTTTGCTGAGTTACCCAACTCTAGGCACTTGGCGATCTTCTTTAGAGCTTTCTGTTTATCCATCGATGAGAAATGGCCTGACAATAATAAAGTCGACCATTTTAACGTTTTTGCTAACTAAGTAAAAGAGCCTCGGAGTTAAAAGGTGTCCGAGGCTCTTAATTAGTCTTTAATTCTTAATGGTTTACGTGTATGGATTACTAAAAAATGCTACCTCACGGTTGCCTAAGCTGTTAGATGCCTAATTCGTCGAGTAGATCATCAGAAATGTCAGGCTGGCTCGCTGAGGACTGTTCTTCTGCTTGGTTACGCTTGCGTTGCTGGGCTTGTTCAAGAATAGCATCAGGGCTGTCGTCGTCAGAAACTTCAAACTCTTCCAATTGAATGAACTCAGTTTTATCCATGGCTAACTCAAGATAGAAAATGTTATTACCCTCTGTTGAAAAGGTAACTCTTCTCACTTGAGGTCTATCTAGGTTGGTATCGACAGACAGTACCACCTGTTTATTTAGCGAAAGCATTTTAGGTTGGTTTTGAGTGATGTCAGTCCTTAGCTCTTTGCGTATTCGATTGGTAAAGTCGCCGACCAACTGGTTCATCAGCTCGCCCAATACATCACCCACTTCGTCAGAGGTATGAACAATCGCAAGCTCTTCTTCGGGGATTCCCATATTTCTCATGTAATTGGTGTAGATTTCAAGTGCAGACTTTGCGGTAAAATTAATAACAACTAAGCCAGAAAATCCGCCATCAAACAATACAAAGCAACCATAGTCCGGCTTTAAGCTTGTCTTAGTTATTTTCTGTACCATGGCTGAATAGGTTATGTTTGAACCTGTGGCAGAAGTTAAGACACCAGATACAGATTGGCATAGCTTTAACAAAATATCTTCGGTAGTGACAATCTTATTTTTTTTCATTGTTGGCCTATTTCAAAATCACTGCATTTACAATCCAAATAAATCCGCTACTTACACCTGCATGAACGGCTCAGCAAGCATATGCTTAATTGTGGCACTGAGATTCTGTTTTGATCACCTTTTCAAATGTTGTAAAGTGACCAAAATCAAAAGATTAATATTAAAATAACTCAATACCCGATGCTGATCGGATCAGCATTGTTGGGCAGGAAGCAAATGTTACCTAGATTACAAACACAATCTGATGTCGATCCTACCGTTCAGGATTTTCTAAACGACCTGAAGAAAGTAGGTTTTAGCGGCGACATCGAAACTCAATACTCAAGTCGACTCGCAGTTGCAACAGATAACAGCGTTTACCAGCAGCTGCCACAGGCTGTGGTCCATCCCAAGACAACACAAGATGTTTCCCTAATAACTAAGGTTAGTTCAAAACCGAGCTATTTGGATGTGACTTTTTCTCCCAGAGGCGGAGGGACAGGGACAAATGGGCAGTCGCTGACTAAGGGTATTGTGGTTGATCTATCAAGATATATGAACCAAGTGCTTGAAATTAACGAACAGGAAGGCTGGGTGAGAGTTCAGTCTGGTGTAATCAAAGATCAGTTAAACCAAGCGGTTAAGCCTTACGGTTATTTCTTTTCGCCCGACTTATCTACCAGTAACCGAGCGACATTGGGTGGTATGATAAATACTGATGCGTCAGGTCAAGGCTCACTGAAATACGGTAAAACGTCAGACCATGTTTTATCGCTACAAGCCGTATTTGCTGATGGTTCAATATTTGAAACCGATGGTTCAAGAGGGGAACCACAGCAAAATACTTTTGCATGTAAGGCGGTTGAAACAGCTGAAAAGGTATGTCGCGAAAATCGACAAGATATTCTAGATAAATTTCCACCACTAAACCGTTTCCTCACTGGGTACGATCTCAAAAATGCTTTGGATGACAAGAGCCAGAGTTTAGATTTAGCGCGCATATTATGTGGCTCCGAAGGCTCACTAGCATTTATTACAGAAGCGAAACTAAACCTTACACCCATTCCTAAAGTTCGTATGTTAGTTAACGTAAAGTACAACAGCTTTGACGCAGCACTGCGCAATGCTCCATTTATGGTCGAAGCGAAAGCTTTGTCTGTCGAGACTGTGGACTCCAACGTACTGAACTTAGCAAAACAAGACATCGTCTGGCATACAGTAAGTGACCTGCTGACTGAAGTACCCAATCAAGAAATGCTCGGCATCAATATGGTTGAGTTTGCAGGCCAGAATGAGAGTGAGGTTGAGGCTCAAGTCAGTGAGCTAGTGGACAAGCTTGAATCAATGCTCGAAGCTAAGCAAGCAGGCGTCATTGGCTTTCAAGTATGCAATGATTTAGAAAGTATTAATCGCATCTACAATATGCGCAAAAAAGCAGTGGGGCTGCTTGGCGCTGCGAAAGGGCGAGCAAAGCCTGTAGCATTTGCTGAAGACACCTGCGTTCCACCTGAGAATCTTGCTGACTTCATTGCGGAATTTCGTGAGTTACTAGATAGCAAAAATCTGAAGTATGGAATGTTTGGTCACGTGGATGCTGGAGTGCTACATGTTAGGCCTGCACTAGATATTTGCGATCCAAAACAAGAAAGCCTGATGCACGAAATTTCAGACCAAGTAGTTAAATTGGTTTCGAAATATGGCGGCCTGATGTGGGGAGAGCACGGCAAAGGATTCCGATCAGAATATGGCCCTGAGTTTTTCGGTCCTAAATTATTTACCGAGCTTCGCCGAGTAAAAACAGCATTTGATCCTCTTAATAAGATGAACCCCGGAAAGATTTGTACTCCACTCGATAGCGAAGCTGAGCTAGTTAGAGTGACGGATACAAAAAGAGGGTTTTATGATAGGCAAATAGATGTTGCTGTGAGAGATAGCTTCAAGCAAGCCATGGAATGCAATGGTAATGGCTTGTGCTTTAACTACGATACATCGTCTCCAATGTGCCCATCAATGAAAGTAACATATGATCGCAGGCACTCACCAAAAGGTAGAGCAGGTTTAGTCAGGGAGTGGCTGCGGCAGTTAAGTGAAAAGGGTGTAGATATTCTGGACTTCGAACATCAAAGTTTGAACCCTTCTTCATCGCTCAAGGCTCTGGTTGATAAGTTGCGACATACGGCAAACAAGCGCCACGAGTACGACTTTTCTCATGAAGTGTATGAGGCAATGAATGGTTGTTTAGCGTGCAAAGCGTGCGCGACACAATGTCCTATTAAAGTCGATGTGCCAAGTTTTAGAGCGAGATTCCTAAACTTGTATCACACACGTTACCAAAGGCCTGCGAAAGACTATTTGGTTTCAAATATCGAAACTATGCTGCCTTGGATGGCAAAAGTGCCTAATGTTGTAAATGCGGCAGTAAACAACTCATTGGTAAAAAGCTTAACCGCGAAAACAGTTGGCTATGTTGATGCGCCGTTATTATCCACACCGACTCTAAGTAAACGTCAGGTAGTTTCTACTGACTTCAATATGGATATGCTTGTCACGTTGCCTGAAGCTGAACGCCAAGAATATGTTTTGATTGTTCAAGATCCATTTACAAGCTACTACGATGCACAGGTGGTGGAAGATTTTACTCATTTAGCATTAAAGCTTGGTAAAAAGCCTGTTTTGTTGCCATTTAAGCCAAATGGGAAAGCGCAACATATCAAAGGGTTTCTAGCTAAATTTGCTGCTACTGCGAAAAGTACTGCAGAATTCTTATCTCAAGTGGCAGCGCTGAATATCCCTATGGTGGGTGTTGATCCGGCTATGGTGCTTTGCTATCGAGATGAATACCAAGAAATACTTGGCGAAAGTCGTGGTAAGTTTCAGGTGTTGAATGTACACGAATGGATGCTCCCTCGTCTTGAAGAGTTTAATGCAACAAAATCAGAGCAAGAGGAGCCTTGGTATTTACTTGCGCACTGTACTGAAAAGACCAAAATGCCGAACAGCGAGAAGGAGTGGGGCACAATATTTAATCACTTCGGTGCTAAGTTGCAATCTGTTCCAGTAGGCTGCTGTGGTATGGCTGGTACATTCGGGCATGAGGTTGATAAGCTTGAAATGTCGAAAAATATATTTGAACTGAGTTGGAAGCCGAGTTTAGGCAAGTTGCCAAAAGATAGGTGTATGGCGACTGGGTACTCTTGCCGCAGCCAAGTCAAAAGGTTCGAAAAAGAAACGCTAAGCCACCCATTGCAAGCACTGTTGGCAGTGGTTTCGCAATAGACAAGGTAAGAAGGAATACTCACTAGCTGGTGAGTATTCCAAATGAAAGTAAAGATTATGAATTTATCAGATTTTCAATATCACCATATGGGTATACCAACCACTGAGCCAAAGCCAGATGAACGGTATAGTCCAACATATAAAATGTATACAACAAAAGGTGACAACCCGTTTCGTATACAATGGCACCGATTCGAGCCCGACTGCCCGTTGCATCCACTAATTAAGTCTCAACCTCACGTGGCTTTTAAAGTCGATAGCTTGGAGAAAGCAATAGAAGGGCAGGTATTGCTATTAGGTCCCTACGAACCGATTGCAGGCTTTAAAGTCGCAATGGTGGAAGTCGAAGGCGCTCCTGTAGAGCTAATAGAGACGACGCTAACTGAAGATCAAATTTGGAATAGCGATCATAAAGGTTCGGAAATTTATCCAGATGAACCTAATCAATAAAGTTGAGTTGTTGATGTTAGAAGATGCTATGAGAATACGAGCACTCAAGCATGTTCGAGCACTAAATTTGCCCGATTGCTATATTGCGGCAGGATTTGTTAGGAACATGATTTGGGACCATCTGCATGGCTTTTCTTTGGCAACACCTTTGAATGATGTCGATGTCATCTACTTTGCCCCTGATAACCTGCAAAGCGAACAAGACATTCATTATGAACAATCCCTCTCAGCGTTGATGCCAGAGATAAACTGGCAGGTGCGAAATCAAGCAACTATGCACACTCGTAACAATGATAAGCCTTACAAAAACTCTATTGATGCAATGAGTTATTGGGTAGAAAAAGAGACGGCTGTTGCGGTCAGGTTGTTAAGTGATAACAAATTAGATTTCATTAGTGCATTCGGTTATGAGCACAACTTCCGTGGAACGATCACTTACAACCATCGCCGGACCATAGACACATTTAACCATAGAGTGTCATCAAAAAAATGGTTGACAACATGGCCCAAACTACAGGTTGTAACTAGATAAATAAGGTACAAAAAAACCTCCGTATAGGAGGTTTTTTTTAAAGTCTTAGCCGTGTCGCTATTAAGCAGCTTCAGTGATATCTGCAAGGAAGCTTTCTTTACGTGCATTGAAGCGTTTGACTAGATCAGCGACGGATTCGTGCTCATAAGGCTTAAGACCACTTGCAACCATTCTTTTTACGCCATTGCCAACTACTTCGCCATTTTCCATAAAGGCAAAGTTTAGTGTTACAACACCACGTTTGCCTTCAACATCGAAAGTAGCACCAGTAAACTCAACTTCAGGCTTAACCAAATCGAGGCGTTCAAACTCCACTTCCATGCTCTCGTAAATGACAAGAGGGCGCTGGCAATTAATCATCATTTTCGCCTGTTCCATAAGAGGAACCATGATGTGTGGGAAATTCATACCGGAAAATTGTACGTAAGTGGTTACGACATGCTCAATAAATGCAGCATCGTTACTGACTTCACCTTCACGTTGAACCGTTAGGTATTGCTTGCCGTTCTGGTCGACAACGACACTTTCGTTTGCGCTGTTCTTGATACTTAGTTCAATACCATCTGTGACCATACCAGAGAAGTCAAAGCGCATCTTTTGGCTGATGCCTTGTTTTTGCAGTAACACCGCAAACAAAAGATCTCCAGGTACACAAAAGCGTTTGTTGTCTTCGTCATGGATCGGGTTGTAGTCGCCCGCGACCTTTTTGGCGAAGTGGCTCGCTTGCTGGCGTGTGAATTGGAACTGGTCTTCTTTTGTTGAAAAATAGGGTGTTAGGAACATAACTCGTGATACATAGCAAAAATTGTAGGGGATTATATATTAGATTTGACCTTTAATGGTCCATCCAGTGTAAATTTTTTTTGTTAAGTCTCTAATACTACTTAAAGAATAAAATCGACTTAGCAGAAAAGCCTAGCTTTTCGCTAGGCTTTGGATAGGCATTTCTAGTGACGGCTAGAAACTTAACGCTAAAGAAGAAGGCATCAACTCATTGTGTACGGCTAGTTTCAACAAACTACATGCTTTTTCAATATCAGGTGCGAAATAACGGTCTTTGTCATAGAAAGAGACGGTTTCGCGCAGCATGTGTTTAGCTTGCTCGATACGAGATGAGGACTGATTCGGTGCTCTGAAATCTAGCCCTTGTGCAGCTGACAAATATTCTACGGCTAAAATACCGCGAGTATTGTCGCCCATTTCTTTTAGTCTTCTACCAGCAAATGTTGCCATGGACACATGGTCTTCTTGGTTTGCAGAAGTTGGCAAGCTATCAATAGAAGCTGGATGAGCAAGTGTTTTGTTTTCACTGGCTAGCGCGGCTGAAGTTACTTGCGCAATCATAAAGCCTGAGTTTACACCGCCGTTATCGACTAAGAATGGTGGTAGTTTACTTAGAGCACTATCAATCAGTAGAGCCATTCGACGTTCTGATAGGCTGCCAATTTCAGCGATAGCAAGTGCAAGGTTGTCTGCGGCCATTGCAACTGGCTCTGCATGGAAGTTTCCTCCAGAAATGATATCACCATCATCGGCAAAGACTAATGGGTTATCGGAGACAGAGTTGGCTTCTACTTCAAGAGCACTTGCTGCATTTCGTATTTGTTGCAAACACGCTCCCATGACTTGCGGTTGGCAGCGCAGTGAATATGGGTCTTGAACTTTTTCACAGTTGGTATGAGAGTCACCGATATCACTTCTAGTATCTAGCATATGGCGATAAGCTTCTGCCGCATCCATTTGGCTGCGGTGACCTCTTACTCTGTGAATGCGAGGGTCAAATGGTCGTCTGCTGCCTAGTGCCGCTTCTACTGACATTGCGCCACATACTGTTGCAGAAGAGTAGAGGTCTTCCGCTACAAACAAACCCTCTAACGCGAACGCAGTGGAAGCCTGAGTACCGTTTAGAAGTGCTAAGCCTTCCTTAGGTGCTAATGTAATCGGCTCTAAACCAGCAATTTTCAGTCCTTCTAAGCCAGACATGATTTTACCGTTGTGTCTAGCTTGTCCTTCACCTAGTAGGACTGTACTCATATGAGCAAGAGGCGCTAAATCACCAGAAGCACCAACTGACCCTTTCTGAGGAACACAAGGGTAAACATTTGCATTGACTAGCTTTATCAAGGCGTTGATAACAGAGAGGCGAATACCAGAAAAGCCGCGCGCAAGGCTATTGATTTTTAGTACCATCATCAGGCGGACTGTTTCATCCGCCATGAACTCACCGATACCGGCTGCATGAGACAGCACGATACTCTTTTGTAGAGTTTCCAAATCTTCGGGTGCAATACGAGTGTTGGCCAGAAGACCAAAACCTGTGTTAATACCGTAAACCGTGCGATTTTCTTCAATAACTTGGTCTACGATTCGAGTGCTGGCTTCGATATCAGGGATCGCGTCAGAGTCTAGTTTTAATCTGACCGGATGGCGGCTCACTTGGCGAAGCTCTTTTAAGCTGATACAACCTGGTTTTAGCGTAAAATCTAACATCTTCATTTCCTTATCTTAGCTTACCAAGTTCTTCGTTTAGCATCGGTAGGTCTAGGCCTTGCTCAGACGCACATTGTTTAGCGATGTCATAGCCGGCATCAGCGTGACGCATTACGCCTGTCGCTGGGTCATTGTGCAGCACTCGTGCAATTCTTTCGGAAGCATCGTCGCTACCGTCACAGCAGATAACCATGCCTGAATGTTGCGAGAAGCCCATGCCTACGCCGCCACCATGGTGTAAAGAAACCCAAGTCGCGCCGCCTGCAGTATTGAGAAGTGCGTTAAGTAGTGGCCAGTCAGATACAGCATCTGAACCGTCCATCATGCCTTCTGTTTCACGGTTAGGGCTAGCCACTGAGCCTGAATCTAAATGATCTCGTCCGATAACAACAGGTGCTTTAAGCTCACCATTTTTCACCATCTCATTGAACGCTTGTCCAAGACGCTCGCGGTCTTTTAGGCCAACCCAGCAAATACGCGACGGTAAACCTTGGAATTGAATACGCTCGCGGGCCATGTCTAACCAGTTATGCAGGTGTGGGTTATCTGGAATGAGCTCTTTTACTTTTTGGTCAGTTTTATAAATGTCTTCAGGATCACCAGATAGTGCAGCCCAACGGAATGGGCCAATGCCTTCACAGAAAAGTGGGCGAATGTAAGCTGGAACAAAACCGGGGAAGTCAAAGGCATTTTCAACACCTTCTTCTAATGCCATTTGACGAATGTTGTTGCCGTAGTCAAGTGTAGCCGCACCACGATCTTGGAGCTCTAGCATGGCCTTCACTTGAATTGCCATCGATGCCTTTGCTTCTTTAACTACTTTAGCTTCGTCCGCTAGGCGCATTTCAGCAGCGTGTTCCATGCTCCAACCTTGTGGAAGGTAGCCATTTAGAGGATCGTGAGCAGAAGTTTGGTCCGTTACCACGTCTGGTGTGATATTGCGTTCTACTAACTCTGGGAAAACATCGGCAGCATTGCCCAGTAGACCAACTGAAACAGGCTGTTCTGATTCATAGATGATCGCGAGTGCTTCGTCTAAAGAGGTGGCTTTTTTGTCAACGTAGCCCGTCCTCAGGCGATAATCGATACGTGATTCATCACACTCAACGGCAATCATTGAGTATCCAGCCATGGTTGCAGCAAGTGGTTGCGCTCCACCCATTCCGCCAAGACCTCCAGTCAAGATCCAGCGTTTGCTAGCGTCTCCGTTGAAGTGCTTCTTAGCTACGGAAACGAATGTTTCATAAGTGCCTTGAACGATGCCTTGTGAGCCAATGTAAATCCAGCTTCCAGCTGTCATTTGGCCGTACATCATTAAGCCTTTCTTATCCAGCTCGTTGAAGTGTTCCCAATTGCCCCAATGTGGTACCAAGTTAGAGTTGGCGATTAGTACACGAGGCGCGTTTTTATGAGTAGGGAAAACACCAACTGGCTTACCTGATTGAACCAATAGAGTTTGGTCATCTTCTAATCTTTCTAAAGTTTCAACAATTGTATCGTAGCACTGCCAGTTTCTCGCAGCGCGGCCAATTCCACCATATACCACTAAGGCATGAGGATGCTCTGCCACATCAGGATCTAAGTTGTTCATCAACATTCTCAATGGCGCTTCTGTTAACCACGATTTGGCACGCAGTTTTGTTCCGTGCGGAGCGCGAATTGTACGACTAGTATCTAAACGTTGATCTTCTGTATGATTTGAAGTCATGGCTGAATCCTTTATCTCAATGGATGTTCTGTCTTTGTTATTGGAATATAAAAATTAACTTACTGTTGTTTAATCTGATTGTTCGTCTTCTTGCTGAATTTTATCTGCCATGGCATTGGCAATTTCCCAACATAATCGTGCCGCCAATCTAGCAGTTTGGCCATCAACGTCATAAGTCGGGTTATATTCAGCAATATCGGCTAATATCAGTTTTTTCGGGTAGTCTAGAATTCTCCTCAAATAAGGAGAAAGACATTCGTAGCTGACACCTGGTGCAGCAGGTGCACTCACTCCTGGAGCAACTGCTGCTGGGAATACATCTAAGTCAATCGTCAGGTAGATGTAATCACAGTTGTCGATAAAGTGTTGTAGCTGGGTTAGGTGGTAGATGTGGTTCATAAAGCAGAGTTTGAAGTCTTCTACGAACCACACGTTGAGTTCTTTTGCTTTGTTGAATAATGCTTTCGTGTTGCTTGCACGATTAATGCCTAAGCAGGCGTAGTGGAAGTCCCAATCATGTTCCTGGCAAAAATGATGAATTTGGCTAAACGGTGTCCCTGAGCTAGGTTTAACATCTGCTTGTGGGCTACTAAAAGCTCTCAAATCAAAATGTGCATCAAAGTTAACAATACCAATTTTTGGTTGTTGAGTTGGATGCTGTTGTTTGAAGTAATTTGCTAAACCTTGGAATGAAGCCCAAGCAACCTCATGACCACCACCTAAAGTGACTACTGGGGTAAAGGGAAGAGCGTTAGCGATAACTTCACCACAATGACTTTGACTGGCTTCTAGTTGGTCGTCATCACACGATACGTTACCAAGGTCTACAATAGATACGTCTTTATGCCAAGCCATATTTGCAAGAGCGCGACGGATTAAGTCCGGTGCCTTTTTCGCGCCAATTCGGCCTTTATTTCTCGCAACACCAGCGTCGCTCGCAAATCCAAGAAGGCTAACGGCTTGTGTAGATTCGTTTAATTCAGACGACTGCTTCTGTTTTACAACGTGGTGTATTCTTTTACCCAAATCGCCATCTTCAGCGTCATGGCGACCTTGCCAGTGAAACTGTTGGCTAGTCACTGTTTGATTTGTATCAGTCATGGCACAGCTCTCCATCGACAATACGAGCGGTTAGGCGAGGAACTCCAATCTGATAACTAAGTTCCGCTGGATGGTCAATGTTCCATATTGCCAAGTCTGCTTCGTAGCCCTGTTTTATCTGTCCTCTAGAAGAACCTAACCCAAGAGCTTTAGCTGCGTGACACGTAACCCCACGTAGTGCTTCCTCTGGTGTTAAGCCAAATAGAGTGCACCCCATATTCATCATCATAGTCAAATCTGCGAAGGGTGAGGTGCCTGGGTTAAAATCAGTGGCGAGAGCCATTGGAACGTTTTGTGAACGCAGCTGCTCAATTGGGGGTAACTGCGTCTCTTTCAGAAAATAAAACGCACCCGGCAGCAGAGTTGCAACACTATTCGATTTTGCCAGTGCTTGGACGCCTTGATGGCTAAGGTATTCAATGTGATCGGCAGACAGGCCGTGATATTTGGCAACAAGCTCAGCGCCGCCAAGGTTCGATAGCTGCTCGACGTGGCCTTTAACGTTTAAGCCAAACTGTTTTGCTGTTTCAAAAACACGTTCAGTTTGCTCTATGCTAAAACCAATGGACTCGCAAAAGACATCGACTGCATCAGCAAGAGATAATTCTGCGACTGTCGGAATTATCTCTTTGCATACTAAATCAATATAAGAGTCAGGGTCGTTTTTGTATTCTGGTGGGGTAGTGTGTGCTGCCAAAAGAGTGGTGGAAACTTTGACGCGGCGATGATTTTCAAGAGCTTTTGCAGCGCGCAGCATTTTGAGTTCATCATCTAACGTTAAACCGTAACCAGATTTAATTTCAACGCTGGTTACCCCTGTACGCAAAAGACCGTCCAAAATTGGTAACGTATTCTCAACCAACTGGTCCTCCGATGCATCCCTTGTTGCCTTAACGGTAGAGACTATTCCACCGCCTTGTTTAGCGATTTGTTCGTAGCTAACCCCTTTAATACGTTGCTCGAATTCCTGTGCGCGGTTACCAGCAAACACCAAGTGAGTATGGCTATCTATAAAACCGGGGGTAACCAGCTTGTTTTTGCAATCGAATACATTGGTGTTCTGAGCATCAGCTGAGGGTACTGAATTGGAAACAGAGTGTATTTTGCCATCTTGAAGAGTAATCGTTAGTGGTTGGGTGACGGTATAGCCGTTTTCACCGTTTTCCATTGACACTAACCTAGCATTAGCTAGGACAAGATTTTGTTGGTTACACATTCCAATTATCCAGTTTGCGTTAAATGTATATACAATAGATATCGCAAATCGTATAACAGTTCAACTGGTTTGTTGCTAAATTGTGAATGTGTAAACTGAGGTTAGTTAAACGTCACTTTTGAGCTTAGCTTGTATCTCGAACCGGGATGATACAATAGAGCAGAGCTAATCAATTTGTCTTGGCTCCAAGTTCGTCTATCAAGCAAAAGGCATGGTTCATTGCTAGACAGTGACAGCAATTGCTGAATTTGCTTGTCTGGTACGATAGCTTCTACAGTGTGCTCTATTGCACTCAAGGGGCAATTTTCAGAAAGATATTGGTGCGGTGTGATTTTAGAAAAATCTTGATCAAGGTAATTGGGCACATGAGTAGGATTAACCCATCTTAATTCGATTTGAATCGGAGAGCCTTGTTCAAAGTGTATGATTTCACAATAGAATACGGAGCTGCCTATCATCACTCCAAGTCTAGTTGCAACGTCATTGTCCGCTACCAATGAGCTTAGCTTTAACACTTCACTATGGTATTGATTTCCTCGCTGTTCCACTTCGTTTGCTATGTTTGCTGTATCTAAAAGCGGCGACTCAAGTTTATCTGATGGAGCGCAAACAAAGGTTCCTGCTCTTGGTTTTCGGACTAGTTTGCCTTCATTGACAAGGTCTCGAATAGCTTTGTTGACCGTCATCCTACTTACATTAAATTGAGAAGATAAATCCATTTCAGTTGTGATTTTCTCACCAACGCCCCATGCACCAGAGTCGATTTTCGTTGATATGTAATCTTTGATTTGAATATAAAGGGGAGCGTTGGACATAGCTTTCCATAAAGTTTAATTGAATATACAAATTAAAGTATATCTACTGGTAAATTGGCAAGTACTATTTTATGAATTTGACTCTATGTGAAGATGACTACGTAGCAATTGATAACTTAGGTATCGATTACGGTACAAATAGAAAATAAGATAGCCTCTGTATGAGGCTATCTTATAAAAGCTAAAGGACTTCTACTTTTTCATTGGTATAACGTTGAATTAGTGCGCTATTGGCCTGTTTAGGATCTAACGGCTCCCATAAACCTAAACGCATACCTTTTACGATGAGGTGGATGACTGCTGAATCGATAGCAGAGGCTACTGCGACGTTGACAGGTTCATTGTTGGTGTAGCCCATTTCAACTTCTAATAGATCTTTGTAATCGATATATCTAAACGCTCCCGAGGTTAACTCATGAGAGAATATGGTTTTACTGGTGGTTACGCTTAGTAAAATCCTACCTGAACGAACGTCTACAGCACGGATATTTACAGTCACTTGGTCTGAGCGATATTGCCCTGATGCGCCGATACCAAGGTAACGAACTCCGGCACCACCCGTTTTAATATTGGAGTCGTATGCGATGATACCACCTTCAATCATGACGTTTGCAGAATTTAGAGAGCTTAGATCCGCTCCATTATTTTTCCCGTTGCCATTAGCTTTTTTTTGAGCCGCTCGTATAATTTTTCGCTCGGTTAAAAGGTTCTGTAGGCCTTCACGTTCAAGAGGTATAAACCATCTTGAATCAAGTAACGACATAGTCAATAGAGATGTCGCTCCTTGAGATACGGCTGTGGAAAAGTTACTGTTCGGCTGCGCTTTGTACTGCCCAGTCTGGTCACGAAAGTCGTAAACCGAAACCAATATCTTTCCTTTTGGGAGTGGTAAACGAATGAGATCGCTATAAGTGGCACCGCGCGGCATCAGCTTAGGGCTTTCATCGGCATCAGGAATCGAAAGAGAGTTAGAACAACCTGCTAAAACTGTGACTAGCAAACCAATGACTATACTTTTCATGCTATACACCCTAGTATTCGTTAGTGCTTTGGGGTGAGTCCTTTTACTCCCTAGATCAGTAATAAATTTGTAATTGAGACTCTCTAGCCTCATCCGATACTAATTATTTGGATTTAAACCAGAAACGCTGATTTCTGTTGATTCACCAGTGGCTTTATCGACGATTTGAATTAATAGACTGCCATTGTCATCGACAATATTGAGAAAGAAATCGTCAGTTTCCAATTGGCCAGTATTGCCACTACCAACGTCGGCTAGCAATTGACTGATCAAGCGAGACTCCAAACTAGAGGCTAATCTATCTAAAGCCGACTGCTCTTCGAATCCAAGATCCTCTCCATCCGGAGTGTAGTCATTGATTGCGTTTGCAACGCCAAGTAGATAACCACTATTGAGTGGATCCCCCCCGAAGCCAGGGTTTACTGGTGTATATACCAATTCACTTGCCGCTATGGAGCACGAGAGTGCTATAGGAAGTAATGCCGAAACTTTTACTGCTGAAATTTTCATAACGAGTCCTCTGAAGGCTTCATAACTAGTCCTTTAAACTCATTCCTAAATTAATTTTGCGATTCTATGTCGTAATCTTGCTTTTTGGTGGTGCTAAAGCTCGTCACCATCCAAGTCGAATCTATCTTGAAATAGTCGTTGAACTTCCCAGCTAGAGATATAGGAGCTAACTACGCGCATCGCTTGTTCCGCTCTTTCTGAAGCTTGTTTACGGGCGGGCGACAAGGCCGTTTTATATATCGGTTTTCCTAAGTGGAATATGGTTATAATGCTCCCAGATAGTGCTGTAGGGCGCTCTTTTACGGTAATATTTTCTTTCAACTCATCATGTCTATCGTTCACCATTTGAGAAAAAGCAGCATAAAAATTAGCTCCTAGCCTTGTCATTGTTCTATCGATAATAAGGCCACTAACTTCATTTAAGTCAGTGTTGAGCTGATTCTTATCTTCTAGCTTGGAGTTATCTTCTAGTGCAGGCCCGTTATCAAACTTTTGACTAGCTACAACACTAAAAGAAAATAGAAAAACAGTTAGGACAGCCATTATTACTGAGCCGCTGATATTCAACTGATTCGATATATTATCTATCGCACTCATTATGCATTTCTACCCTTATAATTAATGGTCAACTTACAAGCTATGTTGCATTAATGTTGCGAGACTATAACATTTGCTCAGCTAAATTTAAAAATGGATATTCTTGTATATTATTGAAATTCTCAAATATGAGAATTGATATATTTCCATGGTTGTATATTAGTACTGAAAATCGTGTTAGTTCTTAAAAATGGTGTTGTTATTATTACCAATAAAAGCAACATGTTATGTATTTTTCTACTCTGTGTTTATTGACTGTGATTAACAGTAGACGAATCATCTAGACTAAACGATAGAACTAGTTAAAAGACTAGTAATGGCTTGAACGACTTGGATCATTAGTAGATTAACAACTTCGCAACGCACTAATGATTGTTAACGGTATAGGATTAGAAAATATAAACTAATGGTTTAGGAAATTATTTTAATTATTAACTTTTAATTCATATATAAACTAAATATTTTCTAAATAAAGTTTATTGTTAATAAATCGTAACCTTGCATAATTATCACGAGTCTTGATTTACCAGTCGGGTTAATAGGAGGCTATAGTGAAAAAGCTTAATAACTACATAATTAGACTTGGACTGTTTTCATCTTTAGTTATGTCGAGCTTTTCATATGGGTATTTCGGATATTCTGAAGATCTACCACAACAACTTGGTGAATTTGAAGGGAGTGTACTCTTTGATGAGTTGGAGGATCACCAAGTAACTTCTGCAAATTATGCAGAAGTTGTTATACGCCACTCAACTGGCTCTGAAGTTGTAATAATGCAGAAGAATACTGGTGCTGGGGCAAACAAAGCAAAAATTGTCCAAAACAATACTACAGATTCTACTGCAACTATTGCTCAAAAAGGATCGAGTAATACAGCTTTAATTGAGCAAGCAGATGGAAATAACAACTTTGCCAAAGTCAGTCAAGCAGGTATTGGCCACAAAGGTTATATCAATCAAGTCGGTAGTAACAATGTTGCTGTGATTGGTCAGTGTGCATTTAACCCGCTTGGTTGCAGTTATACAAGCAATAGTAGTGAGTTAGGAATTAACCAGTATGGTGATAACAATCTCGCTGCTATTTATGACTCTGGCCGATCTAGCTACAGCGTAACGCAGTCTGGAGGTGACAAGATATTAGTTGTTAGTGACATGAATCGTGGCATTTATATAAAGCAATGATGCCTAAAAAGAAATTCTTATAAAGTTCGAAAACTCGAGGATAATTCTATGAAAAAGTTAGTGATTGCTATTTCAACAATTCTTGCTGCTGGTTCAGCTTATGCAGGTAATGAAGCTGACACTTCTCTACTGCATTCTGACAGTGATACCGTAACTATTACACAAACTACAGGGCATGCAAATCCCGCGTGGGGACATGATGCTGATGTAGATCTAAGGTATTCAGAGGACAATACTGTAACAATTGAGCAGGTTGGTAGCCTAAATAATGCAGATGTTGAAATCTTCTATGGTGACGATAACGATGTGACTGTTAACCAAAATAGCTTGAACAATGATGCTTATATCGATGTTAAGTTTGGCAGTGATAATAACTCCGTAACGGTCAATCAGTATAAAATGGATAACGTCGCAGATATTGAAGTGGAATATAACAGTGATAGAAACGATGTTTCGGTTAGCCAACGTTGGTACAATGATGCTGATGTAGAAGTAATTGGTAATAGCGATGGAAATACAGTTTCTGTAAGTCAATACTTTGATAATACTGCTGAGATTGATGTACGCAATAGAAGTAATGATAACAACATTTACCTTTCTCAAGGGTCATTTAACGATGCTAATGTTGATGTGCTTGACCACAGTGATGGCAATACGATCACTATGTCTCAGTCTCTAGGTAATACAGCAACGGTGCTACTAGAAGGTAATAGTGATGGAAACACGCTTGATATTTCTCAAGTAGACTACAATTCAGCAGACGTTCACCTTCATGACCACTCAGATAATAATGATATTTCAATCGACCAAACTTCGTTTAACTCATACGCATCTGTGCATTTAGGCAACTCGAGCTACAATACGATTAGTATTATGCAAACGGCCAATGATGTAGCAACAGTTACTGGTCATCATGCGAATGGTTCAACAGTTTCAATCTACCAATATTAATTGCTTATGTTTAGATCAGTGATTAAAAAAGCGACTCTAGTAGTCGCTTTATTTTTGTTCTTGAATACCGCTTATTCACAAAACGTTCTGCTTCGTGATCAGGGCTTAAAGGTAACTTGTAAGGTGACAATGAATAACAACGTGAAATTACGTATTGCAGTATCAGGGAAAGAGAATGTAGATGAAGATACATCTATCAGTGTCTATACAAATAGCAGAAGTAGTGTTAGCTATTTAGTATCTAGAAATTCCAAACTTGCAATGTCTTATTCGCAAAGCCAACTGCCGATAGAGCTAATTTCAATTCAAGGCTCATCAGTACACAAAATATCAGTAACAGATAGTTGTAACATCATTCAGGAGTCTTAATGGATGTGTGCTCGTAGGATAAAGGTATTAACGCTATAGCTAGTGGTAAAGCAATGGGGAGTATAATGGCGCTGGTAAGACAATACAGCGCCATATTTTTAACTGACTTTTTCCTCAATGCCAATATTGTTATTGGCCCAAAGTAAAGCTTGAACGCGGTTCTTGGCATTAATTTTCTTGAATATATTATGTAAGTGGGTTTTTACGGTATTCTCACTCACGAATAGCTCATCTGCTATCTGAACATTCGATGCCCCATTCGTTAGCAGGTGGATAATTTGTTTCTCTCGTTTTGTTAATTTGGTATATGCCCTAGAAGTGTTTATCGAATTGCAGCTTCGAAAGTGTTGAATGTATTCTTGAGCGATTCTTCTAGAAAGCCACATTTCGCCATCTAAAACCTTGCTAACCCCCTTAACTAGCGACTGTACATTGCTGTCAACATAAAATACAGCAACTAGGTTGTGCCACTTAAATAAATCTGAAGAATGGATATCAGTAGGGCAGTTTATTAGTATCTCTTTCCATGGGGATTTGTAGTTAGACTGAAGCTCGTAATAGTCTAAAAACGTATCTTCATCCATTTTTGGATAATCAATAATCACAACATCGCAAAACTTTTTGCTCTGATTGTTAATTGGAATAAATTTACTAAAAGGTAGGATATCGAGAGTAACGTCCAGGTTTGATTCCAAAGACTCTTTCAGTAAGTTGGATTGCATGCTTATTTCAGATAGTAGCGTGATGGTAATACGATCCGCACTTTTCATGATGTTCCTCCGCAAGAGCACAACTTAGTGAGTATTGGTAAAACTACGGATTAGTTGAAATAAGTCAATGACTTCGAAAGAGCGGTTAAATGAACTAGACGTAGGTAGAAACGTAAACCATATAATATACAAAGAGATATACCTAATTCTCATTTTTGAGAATTAGGTGTTGTTTACGCAGATTGATTTAGTTTGCCTTAAATAGGGCCTACAACTACTAACATTCTGAACAGCCTTTTTTCTTATTTTTATAGTCGACAATATTACCTTGTTTGTTTACTTCGAAGTCACAACAGCTTTGAAACACCTCATACAGCAACTTTCGACTTTTTTGCATTCGGGACTTTATGGTTGAATAGTTGACTCCCATTTTATCTGCATAATCTTTTTGTGAAACACCATCGAGCTCTATAGCGAGAAGCAGCGCGGCATTCTCGTCTGGTAAGCGATTAATAAAAGGACGAATGCATTCAGCTAGTTCTTTGCGAAGTTCGCTCTCCACCGAAGGCGTCATTGAGAGCCAGTCTTCAGCAGATATGTTTGCCTCTAGCGAAGTTCGTTTTCGATAGAAATCTATGATTGTGTTTCTGGCTATTTGAAATAGCCAAGGTTTTATCTTTGAGTGATCTTTAAGAGTGTGAATACTCTTGTGAGACTTTATCAACACCTCTTGCAGCAAGTCATCCACATCGCTTGGGGTAGCAATGTGACGGTGAAGGAAGTGCCTAAGGTTACTCTGATATTTTGACCAAATTGATTCTATATTCATTCGTCCACAATTTGTTAAGACTGAGGCTTTACAGCCCCAGTAAAGGTAAACATTACAACTAGCAACTTTCCGCACAGCAGTGTGCGCTTTGCTGAGCTTCATATCCAGAAATATAGGTATTGGTTAAGTAAAAATCTTTAAACTTTTGAAAAAAGTCGCTAGATACGGACTTCTCTGCAATCGATGTCTTTACTAGTGAGTCTTTCCATTTTTTGACTTTTGGAAACTGTTGCAAAAAGTCATGCTTGGTATGCTGTGCCACTAGGTCTGCGCGATATAGGAGAGGCATCCAAGCGATATCTACATTGCTTATCTGATCGGATGAAAAGTATTTCGTATCTCCAGATAGCTGTTCTTCCACCTTAGATAAGGCAGTCATTAAAGGCTTACCACGTTGCTCAAAGCTTTCTCTGTCTTTGGCGCTCATGGTTCTACACTGAGCTAGATAGAGTTTTGTTCCTTGGTAACTCCAAGCTCTTTCAATCGCTTTCTGTTCATTCGATATACGAGATTGTAGTGGGCCATATTCCTCATTGATAAATTCTACAATTGCTTCGGACTCAAAGAGAGCTGTGCCTTCATTGGTTATTACAACAGGTACTTGAGCATTCGGGGACATTTCTAGAAACCAATCGGGTTTATTTTTTAGACTGATAAAATCCACTTTATAAGGAATATTTCTAGCTTCCAGTGCAGCGGTGACACGCTGAACGAAAGGACATAAAGAAAAGCTGACAACTGTTAACATGTTTCGTCTCCTGTAAGGGTTTAAACTCAACTATTAAGACGAATGAAAACAAAAAAAGACGAAAACTATTTAGTATAGGAGAAAAAATGCCAGTCGACTGACTGGCATTATGAGAGGAGAGTATAGGTTAGTCTCTTTTCCAGAGAATATGGCAAAACTTATGTTCTGGATCTCGGCTCACTAGAAGGCGAGCAAAAACATCATCAAGGACATCGTCATCTTCGTTGACTAAGCCTACTCTGACTTCCGCATATGTTTCTTTGTCGACATCGAATCCGACATGGCCAGACCAATCGTTACCTGTTTCAACTAGTTCGGCAGCTCCACGATCTTCGAACTGAGCAGTGAAGATAATCACGTCAGCGGCTTCGAGGTTATCAGGAGCCATTTCTAAGAAAATGTCGTAAGCAGTTTCGATGGCATCATCGTAAGACATAAGTTTTGTCATGATATTACGCTCGGTTCATATATTTTCGTTCAGCCGTGTTGATAACAACACGATCACCAGTAGCGATATACTCAGGTACCTGAACTGTCAGTCCAGTAGAGAAGCGTGCTGGTTTCGTTCTAGCAGAAGCGGAAGCCCCTTTAATCGAAGGGTCTGTCTCTTCAATCACGAGTTCAACAGAAGCGGGAAGCTCCAACGCAGCAGCTTTATCATTAACTAATACAACTTGTAACCCTTGAGTTTCCTCACTGATAAACAGTAGTTCGTCGGTTATATCGCCTTCTTTAAAGGTGTACTGTGAGTAATCTTCATTGTCCATGAAAATATACTCGTCACCATCAATATATGAAAATGCTACTTTGCGTTTGTACATCTCTACCGTTTCTAGCATTTCGTCTGCCTTGAAGCGTTCGTCGACTTTCCCACCAGTGGCAAGATCGGTAAAACGAAAACGATAGATAGTTGAAGCGCCGCGCGCACTCGGCTTGGTAACTTCAACGTCTTTGACCATTAGGATTTTACCGTTGAGCTCAACGGCAAATCCTTTCTTAATTTCACTAGCCTTGGGCATTAATTAGATCCTAAGTGTTTGTTTACAGGTGGTAAGAAGCAAATAACTTATGGAAATATAACGTAATGCTAGCGATGATGCGAGTAAACCAGCTACCTTCCTCAACTTTGTTCAAAGCAACGAGTGGCTCAGTTTTAATAACCTTCCCTTGGTAAGTTACAGTCATTTCACCCAGCTTTTCGCCTTTCTGTACAGGAGCTTTAATATCGCTATCGTACTTGATTGCACTTTCTAGCTGTTTCTCATTTACACTGGTTGGTAGAACAAGCGTTAGTGGTTTATCTAAACCTACAGACACGTTGTCTTGCTGGCCACCCCATACTTTCTGATCAGAAATTTTCTGGTTCGCTTGGTACATTGTGTCTTGTTTAAAGAACCTAAAACCGTAAGTCAGCAGCGCTTTACTTTCTGCTGCTACATCGTTGAGAGATTTAGTACCAAGAACTACCGCTACTAATTTCATTGGGTTGCCAGGCATAGCAGCAGAGCTTACTAGTGAGTATCCAGCCGCTTTAGTGCTACCAGTTTTCATACCTGTCGCGTATTTGTATGTGAATAGCAAACGGTTGAAGTTTGGTTGACGAATATGGTTGTATTCGAATTCTTTTTGGCTGTACCAGTGGAAATACTGCGGGAAGTCATTCATAACGTGTTGACCAAGAATGCCTAGGTCGTATGCCGTTGAGAAGTGAGCAGGTGCAGGTAGCCCCATTACAGTAGTAAAATGCGTGTTGTGCATTTTAAGTTGGACAGCTGTTGCATTCATCATTGAAACGAAAGAAGACTGAGAGCCAGCTACGTAGTTTGCTAGAGTCACAGCTGCATCATTACCAGATTCTACAATAACACCTTGGATTAGGTCCTTAACAGAGACGTAAGAGCCCGGCTTTAAGAACATTCTTGAGCCACCAGTGTGCCACGCCACTTCTGGTACTTCGACTTTTGAATCTAACGAGATAGAACCGTCGGCTAGTTTTTGCTCAACAATGTAAAGCAGCATTAACTTGGTGGTACTTGCAGGTGCCATACGCTTATTAGCGTCATGTGAAGCTAGTACTTGCCCTGTGCTAGAGTCAATTAGTATGTATGATTCAGCTTTAATATTTGGTAAGAAGGTACCTTCTTGAGTCCACTTTTTTGCTAACGCTTCAGGTACGCCATTGTTGCCACCAGCTTCAGCTGGAGCAGTCGGCACTTGGATGCGCTCAGGAATATTTTTTTGAACGTCGATAGCACCGTAGCTGTTTAGTGGCGCTTTTGCATCTTTATACTGTGTTGCAGCAAAGTAATTGCTGTCTGGTTGAGTTTGGTCTGCTGTATTCGCTGGAGCCGCCATGACAGCGTTAGTCGAAAATAGAGCTGCTAGTGCTGCAGCTAGAGAGAGCTGTTTTATCTTAATCATACGAGTTTCAAATTTACAGTTGTTGGCTAGGTCAACAGACCTTAAGTTTTTACGATCTAGAGTCATTCACACCACTTAATAGCGGTGTGATCCGCGTTTTCGCAATCTGTCCGCCGGGAATGCTACTCTATTCTGACTAAGAACACTATTTTCAATCTTATGTTAACTGGTACGAGCATTAGTGCCTGTTGGTATTAAATCAATAAATAACAATATGTTACATTTGATTTTGAGAATGTAAATTGACACACATTTAACAGAGCGATTTTTCAGTAATGAAGGATTTCCTTGAATCATCGGACACTCTGGGCGAATATTTGTAAAGTGTCTTGAATATCAATTAACTAGCTACTATCGATGTCACTTTCCACATTAGAGCCATATGAATCGTATCAACAAGAATATCAATCCGCGGTCGAGGATATAAAAAAATGCTTAGTCAGTGGAGTGGGCAATAACCTCCATAGTCTGTATCTCTATGGAAGCGTGGCAAGGAGAACTGCACGGCCTCATCACTCTGATCTCAACTTAATTATCGTGACTCAAGATGGAGTCGGGGATAATTGGTCAACAGTTTTCAATACGATTAAGTGGCGTTTTCAGAAAGAGTTTCCATTTATAACAGAAGTGAACCTAAAAAAGGCGTTGGTTAACGAAGTAGCAAGCCTAGATAGCTTATTTTCTTGGGGCTTCATGCTTAAGCATTTAGGTGTTTGTATACACGGAGAAGATTTGTCCGAGTGCTTTGGGGAATACGTGCCAAGCTGGGAGATTGCTAAGTTTTGGAATATGGATGTTGAGGAATGGCTCTCTTTGTATCGAAATCGAATTGCAAAGGCTGAAAACAAAGAAGAACTAGTTAGAGCCCAGACAACCATTGCCAAAAAACTGCTAAGGGCTAGCTATACCTTGGTCATGCACAAGGATAAGCAATGGTTTGATGACCCTATTCAGTGTGGTGAAAATTTCCTTCGCTACTACCCAGACAAAAATGTTGATATAGAGCGTCTAGGCATTTTGCTCTCCGGTCGGTTGATAGCCAAGCGTTCAGTTGTTGGCATTTTGGATAGCTACGGGACGTGGTTAGTAAAACAATACAAAAAAACCGAGTTTAAGATAGGTTAAGCATAGCTAGTTGGTGCTAGAAAAGTCCCATTTGTGGAGCACATAAGCTATCAAAATCCAGCCCAATAAATGGTAGAATTGCATCTCCAACAGGCTTGAGCTGTTTGTCTATATAATGCTGATAATCAATAGGACTTTTTAAGTATTCTTTTGGCTCAGGACCATTTATTGTTATCACGTATTCAATCAAGCCCTTGTTTTGAAATTGTAAAGGCCGACCAAGTTGGGCATTGATTTCGTCTGCCATTCTTGCAGCTCTCACTTGTGGTGGCACATTTTTCTGATATTCGTGTAGTTTTCTGCGAAGCCTTTTTCGGTAGGTTAGCTTGTCGTCGAATTCGCCCGCTTTGGTTTTCTCTACAAAACTTAATACGTAGTCTGAGGGCGATTTATCGTGAAACACTAAGTCGTACAGGTGCTGTTGAAACTCTTGAGACAACGGGGTCCAATCTGTGCGAGCACTTTCTAGTCCTTTGAAGATTATGCTTTCCTCTTTCCCTTCTCCTATAAGCCCAGCATAGCGTTTTTTTGAACCAGTAACTGAGCCTCGAATTGTCGGCATCAAAAACTTTTTGTAATGTGTT
The DNA here is from genome assembly GCF_921294215.1 of Vibrio marisflavi CECT 7928. Taxonomy (GTDB): domain Bacteria; phylum Pseudomonadota; class Gammaproteobacteria; order Enterobacterales; family Vibrionaceae; genus Vibrio; species Vibrio marisflavi. The sequence goes on along the minus strand of NZ_CAKLDM010000002.1, from coordinate 1,342,568 downwards.
TCGTACTCAAGCTCTAAAAAAGAGCTTAACCCGTACTCCGTTCTTAAATGCTCGCTCCACCATTGGTTAATATATTCGACTAACCCGGAACCAATTTTATCGGCATTGGTTTTTGAATAAGCGCCATTTAGAGAGACAAATGTCGAATCGGTGTCTCCATAAATGACCTGATATCCTTTGTCCTCGATCAGCGTTTTGGTTTGCTTCATGATCTCATGACCACGCATCGTGATGCTTGATGCTAAGCGAGTATCAAAGAAACGACACCCAGATGAACCTAACACACCGTAAAAAGAGTTCATGATAATTTTTATTGCCTGAGAGAAAGCTTTCTCATTGTTTTGCTTCGCAATATCTCGTGCTGACCACAAGTTTTTAATCATTTCAGGTAGGAAGTGTTTTTTACGGTGGAATTGTCCTCCACGAAACCCCGTAATGGCTTGATTTTCTTCTTTGCCAACTTCGAGTTTTAGTCCTTCAATCATACCCATTGGGTCAATCAAAAAAGTTCGAATAATAGATGGATATAGACTCTTAAAGTCGAGAACGAGTACCGAGCTGTAGAGATCTGGTATTGAGTCCATAACATAGCCACCGGGACTGGCAATCCAGTTCTCTGAATGCAGATTGGGTGCGATATACCCTGCACGGTGAATTTGTGGCAGATAAAGGTTGGTAAATGCCGCGACGGAGCCACCAGTTCGATCTAAGGCAAGCCCAGTTAAACGGGAGCGCTCAACAAGAAAATCCAATAGGTGAGTATGTTTAAATATTCGATTGACCAGCACGCAATCTTGCAGATTATATTTGGCAAGTGCAGGCTTATCCTTTTTAAACATGAAGTTGATTTCATCCATGCGGTTATGGACATTGTGAATCGCTTTCCCTTCACCGAGCAGCTCGCGGGAGACAGATTCAAGTGACCAAGATCGGAAGTTGAATGTTGCGGTTTTCAGTGCGTCGATACCGTCAATGACGACTCGTCCAGGTATATTGACAAAGTTTTGTTGTGACTGCTTAGAAGTTCTATAAGAGCTGTTTCTGCCGGCACGGCCAATTTTTAGTGGCAGGTTGTGATATTCAGCTCTTTTATGTAGAAGCTTGAAGTCGAAGTCGATGACGCTCCAGCCAACGACAACGTCGGGATCAAATGCTTTGAACCACTGGCAGAGAGAAGTTAGCAGTTCATACTCATTGTTGACCCATTCAATATTGGTCTGTGCGGGCTGATCGTTTCCAATCATGATAACGCGGCTATCCACCTCGCTATCTAAGCCAATAGAGTACAACACTCCTTTTTCCGAGCATTCAATATCAAGAGATACGACTTTTAAGTTTGGTATGAAGTCTCCTTTACGACACTTTGCTTGAGAATAAAGCAGATAGTCTGCCTTGTTTGATTCTTTGCCTTGAAACTCTATGCTTCCACGAATATAGCGCTCCATAAGGAAGCGATCAGCCAGTTTGATGTCTGATTCATAGGTGACAATTCCCGCCTCTGCTAATAAGTCCGCTGCGCGTAGAGCATTTCTTACTGTATTGCTGTAACACGCAGCAATATGCTGTGAAGCAAAAGTACTGAGCTTTAAGGGAGTGACTGAAGTAGGGAGGTTAGCTTTTGAAAAAGCAGCTTTCGCTTGTTCGACGTCATCTTGCAGAATAAAAAATACAGGTTTTTCTGCATCAATAGTAAGCAACACTGGGCCGCTTTCAGTCGACAACCAAAATTCTATTTGAGTGGCTCCAGCGGAATCTTTACTGGAGGAAGATAAGATAAAACCTTGGGTGACTGACAACGAGAATACCTATTTACTTAAAGCGAGTAATTTAGCCTTTTCCAAAATTTTAGCAAAGGTCTGTTAGCGCTAATAGTAAAAATAAGCGGTCAACGTTGCGCTTGTATCTTCAGTATACCAATGTCGATATTTGATTTGGCTTCTCAATGCCCAGTTTCGATTAAGCGACCAGTTCCAGCTAGCAGTAATAGCAGCGTCTTGGTCGGCATCGTTATCAATCAAAGCGAGATATTGTCCTTGTAAGCCAAGTCTATGCTGATCTGCCAATTGATATAGCAACCCAGTTTCTATGCCCGCTCCAGGTGTTAGATCGTAGTTGGTTAGCTCACCACCACTAGCCGCGCCTGATAAAAGAGCATAAATGTGCAAGCCGTCCGATTGTCCCCATGCCTTTCCAAAGCCGCCTTGACCGAACCATCGACCTTCCTCTTTTCCATACGCTGGTTTTCTATCAAAGCCAGTTCGAATGTTCCAAGCAAAACTATCAAAGGTACGGTTACTCGGAGCGAGTGCCATAGCATCGATAAAATAGAATCGCTCGAGTCGCGTATTTCCGTTACTGTTAGCGGTAATACTGGTATCGAGGAAACTAATTTTTGCACCGGGTATAAAACCGGATTGTGAGTCCAATAAATCGTGATAGGCAATTCTACTTTCGAGTCCGACTCGAGAGGAGTAGTTTTTGGAGTCCGTGTAATTTAACCCTAGCCGAGCAGAGCCATGTCCTTTTTCTGGCGAAATGCCTGGTTCAGGAACAGGAGTAAAAGGAGACTCTACTTTCAGTTGGCTTCGTTGATACAGCAAGCTCGTGAGTCTTTTCGCAGTAGGATCTCTTTCCCTGCCGCCCTCATATAATTCAAAGTTCAACCATTCATAGGCAAACTCTAATACAGCCGCATTGTCTGATTGGCTAAGTTGGTTATCCACCATATACTTTTGTTCTTTTGCTAGCGCAGCGGCCGAGTATAACTGTTCGTTTATTTCGTTGGATTGGTGAAGTAAACGTGTGCCAAAAGCGGGACGATACTTCGGTTTTGCTAACAAGTTATTTTTTTCCAAAGTAGCCACAGTATCAGAAGGAATTGCATGCAAAGGAAAGTCATCGATTAGGGATAGATCGTCGTTCGCGAGCTCAATCAGAGCAAGTAGCTGATAGGAGCAGTTTTCGTCGAGAAAGTAGTAGTCAAATTCAGCGTGCTGAAGTTCCCATAGGTGCAGTAATATGCGGTTCACTTCTTGGGGATTGAGCTTTAGCTTATATTCCCAAATATCCCTAGATTCAAGGTCGTTGTACTCTCGTACCTTTCTGTAATACGGCATTAGGGTAAAACGACCCGGGTAGCTGCCAATAAGCCCTTTTAATGCGTACAAAGCTGCGTTGTCATCGGTTTCAGGTTCAGCTGCAAAATTAATAGCAAATGCTACAAGTTCTTTGTGGCGGGTTTGATCTTTAGCATCAACTCGAAGTAGAGTGTGCCCAAACATTGAAGATGGATTATTCATGTACGCGGTGGGAAATACCAATGTCATCCCCATTGGGTCGATCACTTGTCGCCATCTTTCTAGTTCAGGGCAATTCAGCTCAGCCACTCGACCTTGTTTTTGCTCTAACCATGTATAGCGCGCAGGGTATCGGCATTTCATCTCAGAAGCCATTTGTTCATCTTGATTGTAGAGCGCTGATATTGTCGCTGCTAGCTCAGCGTTCGGGTTAACTTTGCCTTGCTCTGCTAGAAAGAATTGTTTTGATACCACATTACTTTCGTGGCCTGACAGAAGCTTATTTTGATAATGGCCTAGTTTTAGCCAGTACGGGTCATCATATAGCCGTTCAATACTCACCGGTGTGCTTGTTGATGAATAGGCAAAAGGTACTAACAGCTGGCAGAGCAATAGCGTAACACTTACTTTTTTAAACTTCATAATTATCAAAAAGAGTACGACAGTGAAAGTTGGGCGACGTTTGTAAACTAGAGAGCAAGGCTTTCCTTGCTCTCTGTCGATTTCTAACCGGATGAGGATTATTTGTTCGGCTAGATTTCTGGTGCTATTAGATTGTGTATTGAGACAAAGTATCGTGTTCAGCGAGCAAAGTATTTAGGTTGGTGAAAACTTCACTAGAAGTAACATTTTCCGATTTAAATACTTCAGCAAAATTTTGCTGAGCAAATTGGTTAAATGTCTGTTTATCTTCAGCTTGTACACCCCAAACTTCAGATAAAGTCGCTAAGGTTTCACCGTCACCCTTTGCGATGTCACGGGCTAGGTTGTCTAAATTACCATCAATAAACATTGCTACTTTTTGTGATGAGGTCACCGTACCACTGCCGTCACATCCTAACGTACCGAATGTAATACCAAATGTTTGGTTGCCTGAAGTACCGTTGGTGGTCGCACCGAGAATTTTGGATACTTTACCTTTTTGGCCATCGAACACCATTGTACCTAGTCCACAACCAATATCAGGGTCAGCAAATGCAACATTGGAAACGGGTAGGGCGGCAGATAGGATGACAGTCGCCAAGACTTTTTTCATAATATTTCCTTATATTGATAGTTTAGTTACTAATAAGCCGTAAGAATCTACAACCAAACTACGAATTCCCACCAAGTAACTACTAGTCCGATTCTGACCAATATTCAATTAAGTAGAGTATTTATTTAACTAAAAGTGAGCTGCTGCAAAAAGTATGAAGAGATAACTGACATTTAAAAAATTGCGGATATATTCGACTAAGTTACAGAAGTCGCAAATAAGTACTTGCTAAACTTTGCGTTTCGGCACATATTCAGTGTAAGTAAATTAAATTTAAATGAGTTAAACTAGCGACAGAAATGTTGCCAACCACTTCTAGAAAGTGGGTGTGGAGCCAAACGAAAACGTGGAGATACAAGTTTGATTAGTGTTTTCCTTGTAGATGATCACGAGCTGGTTCGCACAGGGATACGACGTATTATTGAAGACGTCCGTGGAATGAACGTAGCAGAGGAAGCTGAAAGCGGTGAAGAAGCTGTAAAATGGTGTCGTAACAATCATGTAGACGTCATTTTAATGGATATGAATATGCCGGGAATCGGTGGATTGGAAGCCACTAAGAAGATCTTGCGATTTAATCCAGATGTAAAAATCATCGTTTTAACTGTTCATACGGAAAATCCGTTTCCAACTAAAGTGATGCAAGCTGGCGCGGCTGGCTACCTAACGAAAGGTGCAGGACCAGATGAAATGGTCAACGCTATACGTGTGGTACACAGTGGCCAAAGATATATATCACCGGAAATCGCACAGCAAATGGCGTTGAGCCAGTTTAGTGCATCTGGTGAAAATCCGTTCGCAGATTTGTCTGAGCGTGAGCTACAGATAATGATGATGATAACCAAAGGGCAGAAAGTGACGGATATTTCCGAACAGCTTAACTTGAGCCCTAAAACAGTAAACAGTTATCGCTATCGGTTGTTTAATAAACTAGACATCAGTGGTGACGTAGAGCTGACTCACTTGGCCATACGTCATGGAATGCTTGATACAGAATCACTGTAGTGAAACGAAAAAACGTTAGTGAATAAACCTTTCGATTCAGTTTCTTTTTTAAAATCTGTTACCAGTCAGCCAGGCGTGTATCGTATGTATAACGCTGAGGCTGACGTTATTTATGTTGGTAAAGCAAAAGATCTCAAAAAGAGACTTTCTAGCTACTTTCGCAGCAAACTAGATAGTGACAAGACTCGCGCCTTAGTTAGTAACATCAACAAAATCGATGTGACAGTTACCCATACTGAAACTGAAGCTCTGATTCTCGAGCACAATTATATTAAGCAGTATCAACCGAAGTATAATGTGCTACTAAGAGATGATAAGTCCTATCCCTATATTTTTCTTAGCAATCACAAACACCCTCGTCTGTCTTTGCATCGCGGGGCTAAGCGCCGTAAAGGTCAATATTATGGCCCATACCCAGATTCAGGTGCTGTGCGTGAAACTTTGCATTTATTGCAAAAAATCTTTCCAGTTCGTCAATGTGAAGATACAGTTTATAGCAATCGAACTCGCCCCTGTTTAATGTATCAAATTGGTCGATGTGCTGGACCTTGTGCTCCCAACATAGTTGCTGCTGATGAATATCAGGATCTGGTTGAGTTAGTACGACTCTTTCTTCAAGGTAAAGATAGTAAGGTGTTGGAGTCATTGGTTGAGAAAATGGAGCTAGCTAGTACAGAGCTAAAGTTTGAAAATGCTGCGAAGTTCCGTGACCAAATTCAAGCGATTAGGCGCGTTCAGGAGCAACAGTTTGTTTCTGATGATAGCTCTGAAGACATGGATGCACTTGGCTTTGCACAAGAAAATGGCGTTGCTTGCATCCATATCTTGATGATTCGTCAAGGTAAGGTGTTGGGTAGTCGCAGCCATTTTCCTAAAGTCCCTCGTAACACCAGCCGTGAAGAGGTTTTTTACAGCTTTTTGAGTCAGTACTACTTGAGTCATCAAGAAGGCAGAACAATTCCAACCAGAGTGATTTTGAACAAATGGCTTGTAGAAGATGTACTGCCTATCCAGGAAGCGCTTTCGCAGCTTGCTGGCCGAAATGTGCGCTTCCACCTTGATCCTAAAGGAAATCGAGGCCGTTACCTGAAGCTTTCAAACACTAATGCTCTAACGGCAGTAACTAGCAAAATTAACCATCGAATGACTATCTCTCAGCGGGTGAAAGAGCTTCGTAGTACGTTAAACATTGAAACTATTGAGCGAATGGAGTGTTTCGATATTTCCCATACAATGGGAGAAAGCACAATCGCTTCATGCGTTGTATTCAATCATGAAGGCCCGGTGAAGCAAGAGTATCGTCGTTACAACATTTCCGGAATCACAAAGGGTGATGACTATGCGGCGATGGCTCAGGTGCTAGACAGACGTTATTCTAAACAGCTGGAAGTGGACAAGATTCCTGACATCATCTTTATCGATGGGGGAAAAGGGCAACTCAATCGAGCAATTGATGTAATTTCTAAGCACTGGGCTGACTGGCCAAAGCATCCACGCCTAATTGGTATTGCAAAAGGTGTAACCCGAAAACCGGGTTTAGAAACCCTCATTACCCAGTCTGGTGAAGAGTTTAATCTGCCAAGTGATGCGCCTGCTTTACACTTAATTCAACACATTCGAGATGAAAGCCATAACCATGCGATATCAGGACATCGTGCCAAGCGTGCCAAGATCAGAAAAACTAGTTCTTTGGAAGGTATTGAAGGTGTCGGACCGAAAAGACGTCAGGCGCTCTTAAAATACATGGGTGGACTACAAGAGCTTAAAAGGGCGTCTGTTGACGAAATAACCAAAGTGCCGGGAATAAGTCGTTCTTTAGCGGAAAATATATATCAAGCATTGAAACAATAAGCAAAATGCCTCAACATTAACGCGCAATCTATAAGAGCTTAAAAAATATGCGTCTCAATATCCCTAACATTCTATCTTTACTCCGTCTTTTTTTGATCCCAGTTTTTGTTGTCGCTTTTTACTTGCCCTACAGTTGGGGACCATTTTTAGCCGCAATGATCTTCTGGGTAGCAGGCTTCACCGATTGGCTAGATGGAATGTTGGCTCGAAAACTTGGTCAAATGTCCCGATTTGGCGCGTTTATCGATCCAGTAGCGGATAAAGTGCTGGTTGCATCAGCATTAATTCTAATCACTGAGCATTACCACACTATATGGGTTACGATCCCCGCGGTGACGATGATCGCGAGAGAAATTATCATTTCTGCTTTAAGAGAGTGGATGGCTGAGATCGGTAAACGAGCAAGCGTAGCGGTATCTTGGATCGGTAAGTGGAAAACGCTAAGCCAGATGTTTGCGATTTGGGTATTAGTTTGGCGCTATGATGATTGGATGGTATGGCTTGGCTATGCGGCACTATATTTGGCAACAGTGTTGACCTACTGGTCGATGGCCCAATACCTTCTTGCTGCAAAATCTGATTTGCTCAGTGAAGAGCATCAGTAGCTTGGATTTTAATTTCAACTAATAGCAAGTTATTTATCCTATTTAGCAACGAAATTTGCTAGAAAAATGCACAATTTAAATGTTATTGAGCGTAAAGTAGTCAAACGATTCAAAAAATAAAAATTACTGTTGACTCGAAGGTAAGAACCCGTAGAATGCATTTCCGTACTCAAGAGGGACTCACCGGAAAAGGTCAGTCAGAAAGCTCAAAAGTATTGGCGCGTTGGCAGAGTGGCTATGCAGCGGATTGCAAATCCGTGGACCTCGGTTCGACTCCGGGACGCGCCTCCATTCTCACAGAGAATATTGCGACACTAGCTCAGTTGGTAGAGCGCAACCTTGCCAAGGTTGAGGTCACGAGTTCGAACCTCGTGTGTCGCTCCAGATTTACTAATGTAGCGAAAGCTGCATTATAAAGATGGTGTCTAACAAAGTCGTTAGAAGCATCGCAAAGAATTGCGTGCCCTGGTGGTGGAATTGGTAGACACAAGGGATTTAAAATCCCTCGGCGTTCGCGCTGTGCCGGTTCAAGTCCGGCCCGGGGCACCATCTAAAACAAGTTTGCTTAAACGAAGCAAACACATGCGACACTAGCTCAGTTGGTAGAGCGCAACCTTGCCAAGGTTGAGGTCACGAGTTCGAACCTCGTGTGTCGCTCCAAATAAGAAAACCCCCGATCAGAAATGGTCGGGGGTTTTTGCTTCTATCCCTAAACTACCTTCTATGAACATGGCGACTGTTCATTCAAGCGCATTTTAATCTCGTTGTAGTTGATAGATGTTGCCGTTGTCTGTGCTGAAATAAATGCTTTCATCAGCGGCGATTTCTATATCTCTGATTCTTTCCCCAAAGTTTTCAAGCAATCTATTTTCATGGTTGGCCTTGTTGGCGCTGTTAAGACTTACGACATTGATATGTTGTAGCTTCAATGAACCCGCAAGCAACTTATTTTTGAGCTCAGGGTACTTATTGCCTCGGTACAACACAATACTGCTAGGAGCGATAGAGGGAACGTAAATCTTAACGGGCGACTCTACTCCCTCCATTTCCTTAGATGTTCCAACATTGATTGGTCCCCAGTATTCTTGCCCATAGGAAACAATTGGCCAGCCATAGTTGGCTCCAGCTTTAATTAGGTTTATCTCGTCCCCACCGCGCGGACCATGCTCAATAGCCCATAGGTTATTGCTAGGTAAGTCGAAAAATATACCTTGTGGGTTGCGGTGACCAAAGCTCCAGATTTCATCGGATAACTCAGGTCTGGAGCTAGAAGGATTGTTTTTGGCGGCTACACCTGCCGGTGTTAGGCGAAGAATGGCTCCAGAGTGATTTTGAGTGTTCTGCCCATTACTTCGTTCTCCGCGATCACCAACCGTCATAAAAATGTGCTGGCTTGAAAAGGCAATACGGCTACCGAAATGTCTTCCTGAATCAGAATGCGATTCAGTAATTAATAAATCTTGCCAGTTACGTAGTTTATCTTTATCAAGTGAAGCGATAGCGAGTGTTGTAGCTGCACCTTGCTTCGTTGTTTTACTATACGTGATATAAACCTGACCTGTATCGAATGGCGACAGGGCAATATCCATAAGGCCGCCTTGCCCGCCAGCGAAAGTGTCGTCTGGTGCCTCTGCTGCAAGTTTATGCTTTCCGGTTTTGATATCGAGTAATCGAATGTCGCCATTTCTTTCAGTGACAAGCATTTTATTGGGTGACACGAAAGTAATTCCCCAAGGTACTGCAAATCCAGAGGCTATCTTCTTGACGAAATAATGATCTGCACTTGCTGTAAAAGGCAGCAAACTGGCCAGTAGGGCCAGTAAACATTTATACATCAGCAGGTCCTTGCTTTGTAAATGATCCTTCTACAGTATGGTTTCTAGTCACTATTTTCGCCTAATGAAAAGTGTAATTTGTTGTTAGGTACTCAATATTTTAGTGGCCGTTTTCCTGTTGGCTTATTTATGGCTCCATTTTGCTTTTGAAAGCCAGCAGTTGCCCAAGCTAAGATGTATGCATAATAACCGTGGCGCCCACAACAGTATCCAGCGAGCAGAGCGGTAATACATATTGTTGACTCATGGAAGAACTGAGTGTGAGACAATGGAAGGTGAAGCCCAATTGAATAACCAATAAAAGTTTTAAATACAAGGATTAAAATGAGATAGATTGCCATTTCAGGTTCGCGAGGTACTATCATAGACATCTTTACCCTGTTAATTTTCACATCTTTGCTTCGCGCGTGAAAATATCCCGCACCAATGCCCAGAAAAAGTAGAGTGCTAAAAAAAATTATAGAAATAGTCGTTGTGAGCTGGACTGTTGTCAAAGCGAAGTATAATACAACCGCAGGTATAAGAATCAGGCGCCTTATGTTAACCTCTCTAGGTTTCAGGTACTTGAGTACGAAATAAACTACTACTGGAATTGCAATAACTAGCTGCGTAGGAACGTGAATCATAAATGGCCTCATAAGTGCGTTGTAATACGACGAAACTTACAGTAGGCAGGTTATTGGTGCCATGCCACTTAGATGCCATTTAGCCGACAGTGACATGACAGTTATTATTTATCAATGAGATAGAATAGACTTGGCAGAAGTGGAAGTGCGAAATACTGTATCCGAATTTAGTTATTTTTATCTTTACGACTGATATTGAAATGAGTATAGAAAGAAAAGAGTCGCAATTTTTAGCTGAAAATGTAAAACGTCATCGACTAAAGCATGCTTGGACCCAAGAACAACTTGCAGAAATTTGCTCGGTAAATGTTAGAACAGTTCAACGTGTAGAGAAACAAGGCCAAGCAAGTTTAGAAACAAAAAAGGCGCTTGCTGGTGCATTCAATCTGACGGTAGAGAAATTAACAACTGCTGAAAGCTTTGAACAGCCTAAAAGCCAAACTACAAACCAAATTAATGAGCCATATTGGAAAAGTCGAGTTAGGGCTTTCTCAAAAAACGCGTTTACACTAGCACTCGCATTCTCCGGGGTATTTTTAATGAACTATATATTTTATCCCGAAAAAACATGGAACTATCATTGGAGCGCTATATGGGCTGTAGTCATTGTTGTTATCGAAATCCGGGCCTTCTCTTTACGTTGGTTTAGTGGTCGAACCTAAATAGATTGAGTTCTATGTTCATGGGCCCAGTTTAGAGGCCCAATAGGTTTTCAAAGCTCTTTTAACATCCAAACATCGCACTTGTTGTGAATAGTCCCATCAATGGGTTGGGCTAAATGTGTAAAGCCCAAATTTTCGTACAGAGAAATAGCACTTTGCATGTTGGATAGAGTATCTAGATAGCACTTCTTGAATCCTTTAGACTTTGCATATTCTAAGCACTTGATCGTGAGTGCTTTCCCAATACCCAGTCCACGTGCTTGCGGTAAAATGAAAAGCTTTTTTAGCTCACACACCATTTGCTCTGAGTTAAATGGAGCGATTCCACATCCACCAACAACCTCTCCATTATTGATAGCTATCAGATATAGGCTGATCTTCTCGTCGCAATAGTAGTGGCTCATATTGAGAACTTCTTCATCGCCGGGGCCAAAACCTTCACCGACTGCTCCGAATTCTTTCCCGACTTCTCGAATAATATTGCAGATCTCTTGGTCATATTTTGGGGTGATTTCTTGGTATATAACAGTCATGTGGGCCTTATTGGTGTGTGTAAAAAATACATATTTTGTGGAAAATTACTTGGCTAGCGAAGGTTCTTGTATCACAGCGGCGCTATCAGCGTTGCAATGTCGCATAGAAACGTGAGTTAGGCTGGATTTCTATTTGGCTTTGCAGCGCTGTTTCGCTACTATGTACAGCTATTTAATGTAGCCAAAAATACGCAGGGTCAACCCTGCGAATACTGCCGACAGGTAGATGAGGAAATAATGCAACATCTAGAAGAGATTATTGCTAATGCGAGTACTGCTATAGACGCTGCTGACTCGCTTGTCGCACTTGATGAAGTGCGTGTTCAGTATCTAGGTAAAAAAGGTGAGCTAACAGCTCAGCTTCAAAGCCTTGGAAAGTTACCACCAGAAGAACGCCGTAGTGCTGGTCAAGAGATCAACAAAGCGAAAGGCGCAGTACAACAAGCAATTGCTGCTCGTAAAGATGCACTACAGCGTGCAGAGCTTGAAGCAAAACTTGCTGAAGAAACCATCGACGTAACACTTCCTGGTCGTCGCATGGAAAATGGTGGTTTGCACCCAGTGACTCGCACTGTCGAGCGCATTGAGCAGTTTTTTGGTGAGCTTGGCTTTAATGTTGAGTCTGGCCCTGAAATTGAAGATGCTTTCCATAACTTTGATGCGCTAAACATTGCCGAAGATCACCCAGCTCGTACTGATCACGATACTTTCTTCTTCAATCCTGATTTGATGCTGCGTACTCATACTTCTGGTGTTCAGATTCGTACAATGGAAAACGGTAAACCACCTTTCCGTTTCATCGCTCCTGGCCGCGTATATCGAAACGATTACGATCAAACTCATACTCCAATGTTCCACCAAGTGGAAGGTATGTTGGTTGACGAAAATGTAAACTTTGCTCAGCTAAAGGGTATTCTGCATGACTTCCTATGTAACTTCTTTGAAGAAGAAGTAGAAGTACGTTTCCGTCCATCTTACTTCCCATTTACAGAACCTTCTGCTGAAGTTGACGTTAAAGGCAAAAATGGCAAATGGCTAGAAGTCCTAGGTTGTGGAATGGTTCACCCTAATGTACTGAAAGCGGTTGGTATTGATTCAGAAAAATACTCTGGATTTGCATTTGGTATGGGTGTGGAGCGCTTGACCATGTTGCGTTACGGCGTTAACGATTTACGTGCATTCTTTGAGAATGACTTACGTTTCCTAAAACAGTTCAAGTAATCCAGAGGTTTAATCACTATGAAATTCAGCGAATCATGGCTTCGTGAGTGGGTTAACCCATCGGTTACAACTGACGAACTTACTCATCAAATTACAATGGCTGGCCTTGAGGTAGATGATGTTTTACCTGTTGCTGGCTCTTTTACTGGCGTTAAAGTAGGCCAGGTTGTTGAGTGTGCTCAACACCCAGATGCAGACAAACTGCGTGTCACTAAAGTTGATGTTGGCGAAGACGAACTTCTTGATATCGTTTGTGGCGCACCAAACTGTCGTCAAGGCCTAAAAGTTGCGGTTGCAACTGTTGGTGCTGTTCTTCCTGGCGACTTCAAAATCAAGAAAGCCAAATTACGTGGTCAGCCATCTCATGGCATGCTTTGCTCATTCACAGAGCTAGGTATCGATGTTGAGTCTGATGGTATTTTAGAACTGTCTGCTGATGCAGTAGTTGGTACAGATTTTCGTAAACTTCTTGAGCTTGATGATGTAACGGTTGATGTAGACTTAACAGCAAACCGTGCTGATTGTTTTAGCATTCGTGGTTTAGCAAGAGAAGTTGGTGTGTTAAACCGTGCTGACGTTACAGAGCCTGAGGTAACACCTGTTGCACCTGCAATCGACGATACAGTTTCAATAGAAATCAAAGCAACTGATGCGTGCCCAAGATATCTAGGCCGTATTGTTAAGAACGTAAATGTCCAAGCTGAAACACCGCTTTGGATGCAAGAGAAACTGCGTCGCTGTGGTATTCGTTCTATCGATCCTGTTGTTGATATCACCAACTATGTTCTGCTAGAACAAGGTCAACCAATGCATGCATTTGACCTAAGCAAAGTGGAAGGTGGTATTGTTGTACGTATGGCAGAGCAGGGCGAAAAGCTAACTCTTCTTGACGGCAATGAAGCTGAGCTAAACAGCGACACTTTAGTAGTTGCTGATCATAACCAAGCGCTAGCTATTGCTGGAATCTTTGGTGGTGAAGGCTCTGGCGTAAACACTGAAACAAAAGACGTATTGCTAGAATGTGCGTTCTTCTCTCCTGATCATATCCGTGGAAGAGCTCGTAGTTACGGTTTACACACTGAGTCTTCCATGCGTTTTGAGCGTGGTGTTGACTACTCGTTGCAAACTAGCGCAATGGAGCGTGCGACTCAGCTACTAGTTGAAATCTGTGGTGGTGAAGTTGCACCAGTTATTGTTGCAGAGTCTGAAGCTGACCTGCCAAAGCCAAACAGCGTTTCGCTACGTCGTTCAGCTCTAGATAAATTGTTAGGCCATCACATTGCTGATAGCGACGTTGTAGAAATTCTTGAGCGCCTAGGACTTTCTGTTGAAGTAGCGGAAGCGGGTTGGAATGCAGTTGCTCCAACTTGGCGTTTCGATATTGCAATCGAAGAAGATTTGATTGAAGAAGTTGGCCGTATTTATGGCTACAACAATATTCCAAATCAGTCGCCACTTGCTGCACTTAAAATGAATGACCACAAAGAAGCGAATTTGCCACTTAAACGTGTGCGTAACCTATTCGTTGATCGTGGTTATCATGAAGCGATTACGTACAGCTTTGTAGAACCAGAGCAGCAAAAACTGATTGTTCCTGATGTTGAGCCACTTATTCTACCTAACCCTATTTCAGCTGATATGTCTGCAATGCGTTTAGGTTTGATTCAAGGTCTATTGAACACTGTTGTCCACAACCAGAAGCGTCAGCAGCCACGAGTTAGGTTGTTTGAGTTTGGCCTTCGTTTTATTCCTTCTGAGTCTGCTGAAAACGGCATGCGCCAAGAACCAATGCTTGCTGGTGTAATTGCTGGCGCTAGAAACGAAGAGCATTGGGATATTGCGACAAACACAGTAGATTTCTTTGACCTTAAAGGTGACTTAGAAGCGGCACTTGAGCTCACGTCAAACGCATTGGCATTTGGCTTTAAGCCATTAGGTGAACAAGCTGTGAAAAATCCAGCTCTTCACCCGGGTCAATCGGCAATCATTACAGCTGATGGCAAAGATATTGGTGTCATCGGTACAGTGCATCCAGAGCTAGAGCGCAAGCTTGGTCTAAATGGACGTACAATTGTATTTGAGATCGAGTGGAACTCAATTAATACGCGTGTTATCCCAGAGGCAGTGAAAGTATCTAAGTTCCCAGCGAATAGGCGTGATATTGCACTAGTTGTCGATGATGTTGTTAACTCAGCGGATATTGTTGATGCGTGCCTTGAAAGTGGTGGTGAATTGTTAGTAGACGCTAAATTGTTCGACGTTTATGTCGGCAAAGGTGTCGAGGAAGGTAAGAAAAGCCTAGCTATCGCTTTGACATTACAATCTGTTGAGCGCACGTTGGAAGACAGCGACATCAGCAGCTCAGTTGATTCAATCGTTGCTGCAGCCGCAGACAAGTTCGGCGCAACCCTTCGCGACTAATTGATTTTACTATTAAAGCTCTACCATGAAAGTGGTGGGGCTTTTTTTTGTGTTAAATTTCTTATTTGCACAAATCGAGAAGTGTAGTGTGTAATGCTAAAGTTTGCATATAAAATATGTGAATTAATTGTTTAATTTAAGTGTATGATTTTTATGAGTATAAAAATTGACAAAATCTTATCAAACAAGTAATCGCAGTTTATCATTCTATTGTTTATTTTGTTAATAGTTCAATATACTGCAAACATTTAGTGGTCTAGTGGATTATCAGAATAATATCTATTTTTGATTAAATTCTATCTAATTGATTTATCGTGCAAATCTGTAATTGATAAAGAAAAAAGTTGGCGAAAATCATAAGCTTGACTTACACTTTTCAAGGTAAAGCCTATATGTTGTTGATTGGCTAGGCGAAATGCTAAGGCGCAGCCTTTTAGGCAGCAATGTTTAACACAGTTTTGAGGAAAGTTTTATGGCGCTCACAAAGGCCGATTTGGCTGAGAACCTGTTTGAAAAGCTTGGTTACAGTAAACGGGATGCCAAGGAAACGGTTGAAGTGTTCTTTGAAGAAATTCGCAAAGCACTCGAAAGTGGCGAACAGGTAAAACTGTCAGGTTTTGGCAACTTTGATCTTCGCGACAAAAATGAACGACCTGGTCGAAACCCGAAAACCGGTGAAGACATTCCAATTACCGCTCGTCGGGTGGTGACGTTCCGTCCGGGGCAGAAGTTAAAAGCTCGAGTTGAAAATATTAAAGCAAGTTAGAGCTCTGTAAGGATAAGATTCGGCGGTGATACCAATCACCACCGTATTTTATGTGTGCGCTACCTATAACGGTAGCGTTATACGCTATGCCGCTTGAATGTGTGTTGTGATATACGGCTGCCAAGCCTTTTGATAAAGCTCTTTCGAGATCTGTCTAATATTAGCGATCTTTGTTACTTCTAATTCACTAAGTTGTCTGTTTTGTTCAGAAGCTTTACGCTCGATGAGCTGTATTTCTTCGTACAAATCGTGCTCTGGGCCACTTTTTACATCAGCAATAGCCTGAAGGTGAAGCTGAACCTCGGCAATTAAGCCAGATTGCGGGAGTTGAACAAGCAAGTTTAAGTCTCGGTAGCCCGACGCCTGCGGGTTCTTAAAACGGTTCTTCACTTTTACAACATTCGTCTCTCTATTCAGTACTTCATAAACTTCCATTAAGCTTGATACATCATTGGCTACAATTGTGGCTCTTGCTAGATCAGTAATATTTTCTGCTTTGCCTCCAAGCTCATAATTTACTTTGTGCAATGCACGTTGTTTAGATTTGGTTCCGGAAAAAACCGTGTCAGTACCAGTGAGTAGGGCAGCACTTGCACAAATAATTTCTAGTTCTTTTTGGGCTCCGAAAGCATGGTCGTACAACGTATCAAAATCGCTATAAGGTTGAAATACTGAAACATCTTCAGTATTTGGGATGCCGTATAGGCCACTTAAACAATGCTTAAATCTTTCAGAGCAGACAGCGTTCTGTTGTTGCGCAAGTAGGCGAGTTTGATCGCCATTTGATGCAGTAGGAGTTGCCGCGAATGCAGATGTGCGACTTAGCAACAACAGCATAATTGCTGTGGTACGGAAAATAAAATTCATTCACTCTCCCTAATTCGTCGTGTTGAATAAAATGTGACAACAAAAGGTATAAGTTTTCAGCACGAACAGATAAAGAGTTAACAACTATGTAATTGGGTGAGAATATGAGGGTTTCAACCTCTCATGATGCAAGTAATTACAGACCTTGAAAACTGTCACAGTTTACATGCTTGCTTACTTGGCTTTCTCACCCACGAATGAAAGTATATTCGAGCGAGATTAATGGAAAATGAACGGAAGACTGTTGGCATTTAAAAGGTATGTAACAATCTGTTACCCAGAGGTGAGTTCGTGTAATCTATGCATGATAAATAACAATTAGTATCTAGAAGTGTAGAAGGCCTAGAGTAATGAAAGATCCAGAGTTTTGGCACAATAAGTGGGCGTCGAACCAGATTGGTTTTCACCTAAGTGAAGTGAACCCTATTTTAGTTAATTTTTGGGAGAGAACGTCCCCGAATCGAGATGACAAAGTGTTCGTTCCACTGTGTGGAAAAAGTGAAGATTTAATTTGGTTAGCCTCTAAGCATGATAGCGTGCAAGGTGTTGAGCTCAGTAAAATCGCGGTTCGCTCTTTCTTTTCTGAACATTTCTACACGCCAACAGTGATACCAGTAAATGGCCAGCATGAACTTTACCAATTTGATGAACTTTCTATCTATACAGGGGATTACTTTACTGCTCCGGTAGAGCCCGTAGATATTATTTACGATAGAGCTGCTTTGATCGCATTGCCTGAGGACATGCGTGAAAGTTACGTCGAGAGGCTACTGTCACTTCTAAAACCGGGTGGGCGAATCTTGTTAGTGACCTTGGACTACCAACAGTCAGAGATGTCGGGCCCTCCATTTAGCGTGCCTGAATACGAAGTAGAGCAGCTGTTTAAAGGCTGTAAGGTGACGCATTTATACCGTGACGATGCCGATGAAAATCATCCAAAGGTACAACAAAAAGGGTTGAGCCGATTTGCTGAAGAAGCTTGGTTAATTGAAACCTAGAAGGTAGGTACCCAAGTGCTTGTGGGCACTTGGGTAAAGCAATTTAATACTCTATTTCAATGTGGCTCGCAGCTTTAACTGCCGATTCAATGGCTAGCTCAATAGAGCTTTCTTTCGCCAGTACAACGCCAAGCCTGCGCTGTCCATCGATATCGGGCTTACCGAACAGACGAAGCTGGCAGGTTGGGTTTTCTAGCACTTTGTCTAGTGCATGATATCGAATGTTGTTAGATTTCCCTTGGCCCAATATTACCGCTGAAGCAGAATTGCCTAGTTGGTTGATTGTACCAACTGGTAAGCCTGTGAAAGCTCGGACATGAAGGGCAAATTCTGACATGTCTTGTGAAATCAGAGTGACTAAGCCAGTATCATGTGGACGAGGCGACACTTCGTTAAAAATAACCTCATCACCTTTGATAAACAGTTCGACGCCAAATATTCCATATCCTCCTAACGCATTGACGACTTCTTTAGCAGCGTGCTGTGCTTTAATTAGAGCGGTCTGTGACATACTCTGTGGTTGCCAAGATTCGCGATAGTCACCGTCTTCTTGCCTGTGGCCAATTGGGTCGCAGAAATGAACACCATTTATTGAACGAGCGGTGAGTAAAGTGATTTCGTAATCAAAATCAATGAACCCTTCGACAATTACTCTCCCAGCTTCACCACGACCACCTTGTTGTGAGTAGTCCCAAGCTCTTTTGACTTGCTCGGCTTTGCGAATCACGCTTTGTCCTTTGCCAGATGAACTCATGACTGGTTTACAAACGCAAGGTAGACCAACGTGCTCAATCGCTAACAGAAAGTCTTGATAATTGTCAGCAAATTGATATGGCGAAGTTTGAAGGCCAAGCTGTTCCGCCGCAAGTTTTCGAATACCTTCTCGATCCATGGTAAGTTTGACCGCTTTTGCTGAAGGTACGACATTTAAACCCTGTTGTTCTAGTTCAACTAGCACATCAGTAGCGATAGCCTCAATTTCAGGAACGATATAGTGCGGGTTTTCAAGTTCAACAACTTTACGCAGCTGCATTTCGTCTAACATGTTTAATACATGAGAACGGTGAGCGACTTGCATTGCGGGCGCGTTGGGATATCTATCACATGCGATCACTTCAAGCCCAAGTCTTTGACACTCGATGGCGACTTCTTTGCCTAGCTCTCCTGAGCCTAATAATAAAACACGAGTAGCGTTTGAAGTCGTAGCTGAACCAAACATAAAAAACCTTGTAATAAATATGGATAAGTCGTTAGTGGCCAAATAATACTTGAACAAGACAAAAAAGCAAACGTTTGCTTTTTTGTCTTCAATTGAATTTTCTACGCCACGTAGCGTTTATTTCTTGAAATGTTACAGCAAGGTAAGTGTGATGTTTACAACCCAAGTTATTGACTGAGTATTTCAAGAGCTAGGTCGAAGTCGAACTCTTCTAGTGCACTGGTTAATTGACGGAATTTAGAGTCACTGATACCAAGCACCGAAGCAGATTCAATATTCTCAATATAGCTGACAGCGCTAGTATCACTTTGATTTAACAAATCGATTAATGTGGTATAAGCATGTTGGTCGTATAGCTCATCACTATTCTTTGTGGTTGTCGTTTTGTCTTCTCTAGCATTGATTTGAGGGTGGGAGCTTATGTTATTAATGACTTGATTCAGTACATGAAGTAGCTCTGATTTCAATGTTTCATCGCTAAGGTTTGACTCTAAATCTTGACTAGCTTTATGTAGTTCAATTGCCCCAAGGTTGCCAGCAACACCTTTTAGAGTGTGAATATAGATTTTCCGAGTTTCTAGATTGGTATTGTTGATTTGTTCTCTAACTGTTTCAAGGTCGTTATAGCTAGCTAAGAAACGTTTCACCAACTTTATATATAAGTCGACATTGCCATTGGTTCTTGTTAAACCCTGCTGAGTGTCAATTCCTTCTATTTCAATGGCAAGCTGGTCAACGGTGGTGGATTTCCTTTCATCTGGTTCTAATCTGTTTTGGGGCGAGATCCAGTTAGCCAATGTCCTGAACATGTCGGCCACATCGATCGGTTTGGCAACCATATCATTCATTCCGACTTGCATGATTTTCTCGATATCCTTTTCCATAACGTTGGCTGTCATGGCGATGATGGGGATTTGATTGTCTGACAACTCAGTCCGAATATATTCGGTGGCTTCATACCCATCCATGATGGGCATTTGGCAATCCATGAGGATTCCATCAAATGTTTCCTCTCTAAGCATATCAATCGCAACTTGGCCGTTTTCTGCCACTTTGACATTTATTTGTTGGCTTTTGAGAAGTTCAACCGCGAGCTCTTGGTTAATTTCATTGTCTTCTACAAGCAGCAGTTTTGCGCCAGCTAACGTACTCGTGTTCTCCTGTAAATCCTGCTCTTCTTTTTCGTTAGAAGTTAACTGGGCGCTATCTATATCAAAAAGATTAGCTATTGCGGTATATAAGCTGGAATGAATAATGGGCTTGTCAACAATATACGGAACAGGCAAGTTTCGGCTTTGGAATGCATTAGATAGTTCTTCACGTCCGTGAGCGGTCATCATAATGACTTTACCATATCCAGAGAGCCTATACCTCTCGTGTAAATGCTCAATTAAATCGACACCACCTTTGTTTGGCATTTTCCAGTCAACAATTAGAAGGTCGTAGGGGGGTGTATTACTTAGTCGATTTTCGAATCTTGTTAATGCGTCTTCAACGCTGTCAGAGCATTCGTTTTTGACATTGCATGAATCAAGTATGTCGGAGACAATTAATCGCGCACTAGCATTGTCATCAACTACTAAGACGTTAAGTTTACTTAAGGCTTTAGGGGACGTCGAATTGGATTTACTTAGCGCTTGGCTAATTTTCATTTTTGTTGTGAATGTAAAAGTTGAGCCCACGCCAAGCTGGCTTTGTACGGATATATCTCCCCCCATCAATTGACTGAGCTCCTTGCTGATCGCCAAGCCTAGTCCTGTTCCACCATACTTGCGGGTTGTTGATGTATCAGCTTGGGTAAATTTATTGAACAGCTTTGCACATTGCTCTGGAGACATACCAATACCACTATCCGAAACACTGTATTTGAGCGTTACGTGTTCACTAGATTGCGCTTGAACCGCGATATGGATTTTGACTTCACCTTTTTCGGTAAATTTCACCGCGTTGTTTGCCAGGTTTATCAGTATTTGCCCCAGCCGTAAAGGATCGCCCACCAAAGCTTTAGGTACATTGTTTTCGACGTGAATTAGAAGTTCTAGGCTTCTCTCTGATGCTCGGAGCCCAACCAAGTTGGAGACGTTATTCAATACGTTTTCAAGCAAGAAGTCGACATTTTCGATATCTAACTTACCTGCTTCGATTTTGGAGAAATCCAATATGTCATTAATTAAACCTAGTAGACTGTCAGCAGATAGTTTTACTTTGTTGATATAGTTTCGCTGTACTTTAGAAAGGTCAGTTTTCAACGCTAGGTAGCTCATTCCGATGATGGCATTCATTGGGGTTCGAATTTCATGGCTCATGTTAGCGAGGAAATCAGATTTAGCTTGGTTGGCTGAATTTGCCTCATCACGTGCGTTAGCGAGTTGTTTCGCAAACCGTTGAAGTGCGCTGTGGGACTTGTTGGCTAATATACCAAGTAGCATCAAAGTGACGATAAATATAGCGCCACCAATAGCGAGGTGTTTAACGAACCCATCAGAGTGCTCGACGATATTAAGCTGCCTATCATATGTTGGTTTTATGTATGTAACCATTGCCTGATATGAGCTGTTCAACAATATACGTTGCGAGTTAAGGGTTGTCTTCTTGTGGACTAGCTCTCCAAATAGCGAAAGATACTGGTCAGTGTTGGACGCAATCTCTGCAAGAGGGCGCTGATCATCACTTGTATGCTGCTCTAACACCCGAATGGTATTCAGTGCTTCAGACAAAATGGCTAACACTTCTTCGGCTAGATATTTCTGTTTTTCGGCGGAAGTTGATATGAAGTAATCCCGATCCACTTGTTGAGCGGAACTGATAAAACTATGTAGCTTCAATAACGTCGTTCCAAATGTGAGCCTATTACTCACGCTTTGTTGTTGCCTAGTAAGTTTGGACTGTAAATCTCTAATCTTTTGTTGGTAAAAGTCTTTCAAACTGAGCGTGGAGCGGGTAAGTTCATTTCCAGCACTTTCAACGATTTTAATGACATGGGTTTTATGAGAGCCAGAATATTTTGCTTGATGTTTTAGCTGAACACTAGTTGTTAAGTACCTTTTTAAAGCATTCCTAACTAGCAATATCTTGCTCTTTGCATCAGCCTCGTCAGTCCGGCTTAGCAGCTGACCAAGGATGTTGTTGATATAGGACAATTCGATTTGGTATTGAGAAAACAGCTTGAGTTGCCCATTACTCATGTAAGATTTCAAATACTGCGTTGCGTTGTATATATGCTCGACGATTTTTTGCGACTCAATCGTGTCTTTAGTTATTGAATCAAGGAGTGCTCGGCTGAAGTTTACTTCTGCAATCCCATCTTCAACGAGTTTTGTGTGTTGATCTTGTAAAGAGTGAATCGCATCTGAGGTTCGTACCGAAGTTTGGAACATTTGAGTTCGTATTGAAGTGGCAAGCATATCTGTTGCAACAAACTCTTTGTATTTACTTGCGTATTGATCCAAAAGTTTCTCAACTTCATCCCTTTCTATTGTCGGTGTTAATTCAGCGAGACTTTTAGCTTTGGAAATCTCATTTAGTAGTGTGTCTGTCGTGTCTGAGTTCGGTTGGTCAATGTAGCTTTGCTCAAGCAGTTTAATTTTGCTGATAGAGGATAAAATCTGTGCGTTGTGAGCATATTGATCGACTGTTTCAAATCTTTGGCTCAAGCTATTCCAAGCAATGGTTCCGACAATAACTAACAATATTGCAGTTATAACAAAGCCAGACAGAATTCTTTTTGAGTCAATCGAATAGTTCGTCGGTTGCTTCATTTAACAGTCGCGCCTTTTATTCTTCGTCTTTGAATGATTCTTTTATTTTTACTATATCTGAAGTTTTCTCTAAAAAGATTGAGACTAGGTTAGGATCAAAGTGTTTCCCGGACTGTTGTTGCAAAAAGGACTTGGCGTCGTCCACTGACCATGCATGTTTGTATGGCCGTTCACTAGTCAACGCGTCAAACACATCTGCGATTGCGACGATTCTGGCGCTGAGAGGGATCTGTTCGCCTTCGAGGCCATGAGGGTATCCACTACCATCCCACTTTTCATGATGATAAAGCGCGATATCTTGTGCCATCTGCAATAACTCGGAGTCACTTCCACCGATAATATCACCCCCGATACTCACATGTTTCTGCATTATTTCCCATTCGTCTGGGTCAAGTTTTCCCGGCTTTCTGAGGATGTGGTCAGGTATGCCAATTTTGCCGATATCATGCATGGGAGAGGCGTGGAATAAAAGCTCCACCCAGTCGGCGCTAACGTCTAGTTGTTGTGCTAGCAATGCGGAATAATGACTCATTCGCACGACGTGCATGCCTGTCTCATTGTCTTTATATTCTGCTGCTCGTCCTAACCGTTGAATGATTTCTAAGCGGCTTTTTTCAAGCTGTTCAGTCCTTTGACGTACTTGGCCAGAAAGCGCGAGGTTTTGGTCATATAAAGAGATGTGTGTTTTGACTCTCGCGAGTACTATAGGAGGGCTTACAGGCTTGCTTATGTAGTCAACAGCGCCAAGCTCGAATCCTTTCTGCTCATCTACGGTATCGGTTTTTGCTGTAACAAATATAATGGGTATATTCGTAGTGAAGGGGTTTGATTTCAGTCTATTACAGACTTCATATCCATCCATATCAGGCATCATTATATCGAGCAATATCAGATGCGGTTTCGGGATTGTGTTGGCAATTTTTATTGCTTTAGGTCCATTGGTCGCAGCTTTGATCCTGAAGTCATCAGAAAGAATTCCAGAAAGCGTATGAATGTTGTCTGGGATGTCGTCAACTATTAGTATGACTAGTCTTTCCTTTTGATCATCTTGCATCATAATACTTCCACTTTAGTGACACCGTAATTTAAGCGAGTCTAATTGGTCTTAAAGCCTTTATAAAAGATAGTGTTATCTGGCATTAATTCCATTTTTTATTGGGGTACTTGTGAAAGCAACATGAGTTTGTTTCCTGTAGTCTCAAACAAAAGACTCGCGGAAAATGAGAGTAGCGTTGGTATTGTGAAGTCTGAGAAATGTAGTTAAAGGAGATAAGTAACATTTCTGCTTGCGAAGTGAGCCTAACGGGGGCAAAGGTAGTTGTTAGAGGGCGAAAGACCTAAGGCACCCCCTAACAAAATTATTTCATTGAAGGGCAACAAAACTCTGCGCGCCAAAGTACTTTTCTGGCGCCGCAGCATTTCATTGTATTTAGCACTTCTTTGCCGGACATTTGAGGATAGGAGTCGATAAGTTGCATCTCTTTATTGTTTGCGTTGCCTCGATAGACTCGTATGTGAGTGAAAGTATCACTTAGACGTTCGCACAACATTCCTTTCGACAAGCAAATACCAAAAACGTCACGCTTCATCAATTTTTCCGTTAACCTTGCCATACTATGTTCCTTTGACTGTTTTTCATGTGGAACGCTGCGTTATGTTTGGTTATTTGCAATCACCACACGGAGTCTTATTCTTTCACTAGATTCGTCTTCAATTATACCTCTCCAAAACACACACTGCTTAAATAATAAACAGATTATTGTGTGATCTTATGCATATTCTGTGATGTATTCTTTTATGTGTTACGCACTTCTAGTCGCAAATTCTAGCTAATTATTATGAATTCCTTGCATACCTAGTCTTCATCTTTCAATGAATGTGGGCTTCACCTAGCGTGAGACTAGACTATTGCTCATTCGACTCCTACATTTTAATGATAAATGGAACAGTAAAATATTTGAGGTAGCAATGGATTGGAAATTTCGGTCAGTACTGGCTGTTAGCTTAATTTGCTGCGCTGCCTTGGTTTCTGCTAGTAATAAAGCTTCTTTAGACCGATTGAGTTACGTTACAGAAGAATATCCTCCATACAATTATACCGAGAATGGCGAGCTTTACGGTATTGCTGTTGACGTTCTGTTGAAATCTTCTGAAATCTCTGGTGATTCGATTTCTAAGTCGAGCATCTTAGTTTTGCCGTGGTCGAGTGGTTACCGTTCTGCTCTGATTGAAAAAGACAAAGTCGTTTTCTCTACAACCCGAACTAAATTAAGGGAGAACTTGTTTCAGTGGGTTGGGCCCATCAGTAAAACCCGAATTGTTGTTATGGCGGCCAAAAAGAGGGCAATAGAGATCACTTCTCCCGAGCAGTTAATTGAGTATTCGATAGGGGTGATTCGTGATGACGTTGGTGAACAACTCTTACTTGAGTTAGGTGTACCGCGCGAGTCGATGCAAGAAAGAAGTGATGCCGAAGTTTTAGCAAAATCGCTTAAAAAGGGCCGAATTGACCTATGGGCGTATGAAGAAAATGTCGCACGCTGGTGGTTAGATAAATTTGGCTATGATCAGAAAGAGTTTGAAGTTGTATACGTGTTACAAGAAGGTGAGTTGTACTACGCTTTTAATAGAAATGTCGATATCGTTTTGATTAATAAGCTACAGCGTGCACTGAATATTTTAAAGAACAATGTTACGGAAAACGGTACGACTGAATATCAAAAGATAGTAGATAAGTATCGGTGAAGAAATTTTATGACTACATCAAGCAGTACAATACTAACTGAAAGTGGTACCAATGAGCTTGAAATTATTGAATTTCATTTGAAAAAGCAGCTTCCTGATGGTGGTACGAAAATTTGTTACTACGGTATCAATGTCGCCAAAGTTCGAGAAGTAATCCAAGTTCCTGAAACAACCGACTACCCAAACGCTCAACCACATATGATAGGCGTCTTTTCTTCTCGTGACATATTGACACCGCTGGTGGATCTTGGAGGGTGGTTAGGTGTCCCGACACCAAAGGATATCGACAAAAAGTTTGTTATCGTGACGGACTTTAACAAAATGACCAATGGTTTTTTAATCGATAGTATCAGCCGCATTCATCGGATATCTTGGAATGATGTTGAATCGCCAAGTCAATTCTTGGAAGCAGGTGAGCAGGATTGCGTAGTCGCTGTTGTACGCAAAGACGAAAACCTAATAATGATTCTGGATTTTGAAAAAATTATCGCCGATATCAATCCAGAATTGAGTATGGAAAAGTACGACATCACGGTTGACCGCTCTGTAGATCTAAACCAAAAAATGGTAACGAAACGCAACGGAAAAACAATCATGGTTGTGGATGACTCTGCTTTCATTCGTAGCTTAATACAAGACACGTTATCTTCCTCTGGCTACAACATCATTGCTTGTAAAGACGGTGGTGAAGCTCATGAAAAGTTGATGGAGCTGCAAAAAGTTTCTGAAGAGGAAACTGTGCCGATCTCCGAAGTTATCAACGCTGTGGTCACTGATGTAGAAATGCCCAAGATGGACGGTATGCACTTAGTTAAAAGGCTACGTGACAACGAAGTATATATGAAGCTACCCATTGTGATGTTTTCCTCATTGATGAGCGAAGACAATCGGATCAAAGCTTTATCATTGGGTGCAAACGACACTATTACAAAACCGGAAATAGGTAAAATCGTATCTATGATGGATAAGTATATATTTGGTGAGGAATAAGTATTATATTAGTTGAGGTTCTATAAATTCATTAAATATCAGGCGAATAGATGGAAAACATAATTATAATTTTTGTCCTGTTGGTCATTTTTTTTATTCTGGCACAAAAGAAACTAGTCAAACAAGATTTGTTAAAAGAGAGTAACTACAAGAAGAAAGGGCCTTTACTTAATTTAAAAGAAGGGGCCTTTTTTAATGCCTTAAAAACAGCTGTTGGAGACAACGGTGTTGTTATGACAAAAGTTAGCATGACTAGCGTTGTTGGTCCGGAAGCGAGAAACAAAAAGCAGTGGTTTGTCGCGAATCAACGTATTGCAAAGAGCTACTTCGACTATGTTGTTTGTGATCCTCGAACTATGGAAGTACGGGTCGTTATAGAGCTAGATAATGGGTTAGAACTTAACAAAGGAAAAGTAGAAAGAGAAAAGCTGCTTATTCACGTTTGTAAGTCTGCTGGGATTCCTCTTATAGGAACTTCGGTTAGGCATAGTTACCAAGTCAGTCGACTTAGAAGGTTACTTGCTGCTCATATCGACTTAATTGAAGAGGATGGGGACATTCGGTTTTGTAAAAAATGTGGAAGCCCAATGGTTATTCGTATAGCAAGTGTGGGCGAACACAAAGGGCGGCGTTTCTTTACTTGTAGCCGCCAGCCTCAATGTACGTACACAGAAAATTACAATGTTGTTTTTGAAACTGAAGATGGGGCGCATGAAGAGTAGAACATCTTAAATGGAAATAGCCGCAAGGATTGGGGCTATTGAACATAGCCCAAACTTCCTCAGTTTCAGCGCAACCAAGTTGGACATTCTGCACCTTGCGACCATACTGAATAAAACGAAAGGTAAAGCTCTATACTGCCCAAGGATGGTAATTGATGCAGGGAATATTGGCCAAGTCTAACAAATTATTTAATCGGCGAAGCCTGTCCAATCGGATATTGTTTTATATTCTACTTTGCAGCACATTTCTCGCTCTTATCATTACTGCAACCCAGCTTCTGTGGGACTATCAGCACGATGTAAAAAGAATTCGGAATAATATCGATCAGATTGAAGCAAGCTTCATTGAACCTATAGCTGCGAGTTACTGGAGCCTCGATGAGGATCAGATACGCGTTCAAGTTGAAGGTATTATGAACTTTCCTAATATGACGTACGTTATGGTGTCTGAGGGAACAGAAGAAAGTGATGCTCCTTTAATAGAAAGAGGAACACTTAAAGATAGTTTTGATATTCAACGCGAGTTCGAGTTGGTATTTGAAGAGGAGGTGGTAGGAAAGTTGCTGGTTGCCGCTTCTCTTGATGAGGTTTATCAGAGGTTGATAGAGAAGTCAGCGTTATTGTTAGTCAGCCAAATGATTAAAACCTTTATCGTTTCTATAGCCATTCTTTGGATAATTCACCTTCTTTTAATACGTCATCTGAACCGTATGGCTAAGTATACGTATTCACTTAATTTTGAGGAGTTCGGTCAGTCATTAAAGCTTGTTGGCCGAGAGGTTGAGCCAAAGCACCCAGATGAATTGGATATCTTAACTCGCACGATAAATGAAATGAGAGAGAAAATACATTTAGAATTGGATGAACGTAAGTTGGCAAACCAACAGCTGGTTGTAGAAAAAGAATTCTCTGAGACAATTATTGAGTCTTCAAGCACCGTGATTTGCTGTATCGATAAAGACTTATCGGTTAAAACAATGAACAGTGCTGGTGAAAAACTTACCGGTATCACTCGAGACGATATGTTGGGGAAAAACTGGTTGTCTATCTTTTCACATGATATTGATGTTCAGCTCCTCACATCACAAATACAAAATTCATCCAGTCTGCATGAACAAGAATTGGAGATGATCACACCGGAGCATGGTAAGTGCGTTCTAATTTGGAGTTTTGTACCTTTTTATCAGCAAGGCGAATTACAGCAATATATCGCATTTGGTTACAATGTAACGTCCTTGAAGAATATTCAAATTGAATTAAATAGCCTCAATGAAAGCCTAGAATCTAAGGTGGCGGAAAGAACGTTAAGTTTAGAAAATAGTAACAAACAGCTTGCGGAAGCCTTCGATCAGCTGCAGCAAACGCAGACCATTCTGGTTGAGTCAGAAAAAATGGCGAGTTTAGGGAGCTTGGTTGCAGGGATAGCTCATGAAATAAATACTCCTCTTGGTATCAGTTTGACTGCGGCTTCTTTTCTGCGTGACCAATCACGTGATTTATCAAGAGTGACTGAAAGCAGGGAATTGACAGAGTCAGATATAGAAGATTTTACCGCTGGTATAAATGAATCAACCGATCTATTAATAGGTAGTTTAAACCGAGCTTCGCAGCTAGTTCGTAGCTTTAAGCAAGTCGCGGTCGATCAGTCGAGTGAGGCGTGTTACCGATTTAATGTTGATGAGAACCTACAACAAGTACTAACGTCTTTAAACCACAAACTGAAAAAATCCAATAGCGTAGTTACGACTGAATGTGATCCTGATTTAACCATTACTAGCTTTCCGGGAAGCTTCGCTCAAATTTACTCCAATTTAGTGATTAACTCTATTATCCATGGTTTTGAAAACTGGGAAGGCGACAGGAAAATTCATATTTCTATTGAACAAAAACAAGGGCGCTTATTTATAGATTACTGCGACACTGGCAAAGGCATCGAGAAAAATATGGTAGATAGAATCTTTGACCCATTTGTTACGACCAAAAGAGGTGCCGGAGGAAGTGGCTTAGGGACGCATGTAATTTACAACCTTGTTGTTCAACTTCTAAAAGGGAACATTACCTGTGATAGTAAAGTTACCGAAGGTGTCCGGTTTTTAATTGATCTACCGTATAAGAGTTAAGAGTTAAGAGTCGATCAGACTCAGCACGGAGCAAATTGGGTATTAGATTGAAAATTTTAAAGTTTATTGCGGGAATATGCATGGACAAAATTGGCAATTTTTCTAGCTCCGTCCATACTTTGTTAGTAAATGATTTTACTCATGGCCAAAACACATAAAGGGAAGAAGATAATGTTCCTGAGCAAGGATAATGTGGATGCCTAAATTGAAGCCAAGTTTCAAAAACATCGCTAGTCAACAAAGCCTTTCATTTCGCTTACTCTCATACATTCTTCTTTGTAGTAGTGTTCTGGCTGTTGTTATTACTGCGGTTCAGCTGTTTTGGGACTATAGGCAAGATGTTGGTCAAATAGAAAATAGTATCGATCAAATCGAAGTGAGTTTCTTAGAGTCGATTGCAACTAGTTACTGGAACTTGGATCAAGCGCAGGTCGAAGTTCAACTTGATGGGATAATGAGACTCCCGAATATGCAGTATGTAGTAGTAAAAGAGATATTAGGTGATGCGTTAGTACCGCTCATCGAGCGAGGTGCGATAAAAAAGAAATACGATATTAGCAGGGAGTTTGATCTAGTCTATCAAGGGCAGCTGGTTGGTAAGCTATTTGTTGCTGCGACTTTAGATGAGGTCTATGATCGAATTTTAAACAAGTCGGTAATCATTTTAGTTAGCCAAGGCGTGAAAACGTTTGTTGTTTCCATCGTCATATTGTGGCTTATATATCTTCTCGTTATTCGCCATATCAACAAGTTTGTTCAATACACCAAGCATCTCGATTTAAGCCCTAGTGGGAGCCCTTTAGTGCTTGAGGGAAGACACACTAGAAGCACTCCTGACGAGTTGGATATGCTCGCAGAAACTATCAACGATATGCGAAAGAAAATTATCGATGAACTCGAAGCGAAAAAGCAC
This sequence comes from Vibrio marisflavi CECT 7928, assembly GCF_921294215.1. Taxonomy (GTDB): domain Bacteria; phylum Pseudomonadota; class Gammaproteobacteria; order Enterobacterales; family Vibrionaceae; genus Vibrio; species Vibrio marisflavi. Next base: position 1,312,379 of record NZ_CAKLDM010000002.1, on the reverse strand, counting down.
TCAAATATACAGCTCCAACAAGAAAGAGACTTCTCAGACACGATAATAAAGACGTCGAGCACAATCATCTGCTGTCTAAATGAAGACATGACCATCGAGACGATAAACCCAAGTGGTGAGAAAATAACTGGTTTAACCGCTGTGCAGTTGAATGGTCGAAATTGGCTAAATTTGTTTGCGCAAGATGATAACAAGCAAGGTATAGTCGACAAGATTCGCTACAGCGGTGAAATCAATGACCTTGAAATCGTCATGCTTGATCACGCTGGACAGCTCAGCACTGTTGTTTGGAATTTTGTTCCTTTTTACCAAAACGAAGAGTTAGAGTATTACATCGGATTTGGCTACGATGTTACCGACTTAAAAGAAGTGCAATTGGAATTTAAGTTGCTCAACGAGCAACTAGAGCAAAAAGTTCGTGAGCGCACTTCTAGCCTCGAAGAAAGCAATTTGCAACTTACCAAAGCAGTGACGGAGCTAAAGCAAACGCAAGACATTCTTGTCGAGTCTGAGAAGATGGCGAGTTTAGGAGAGCTAGTCGCAGGTGTTGCTCATGAGGTCAATACTCCAATTGGAGTGTGTGTTACTGCAGCTTCGTTTTTACAAGAGCAGACAGATATTTTTGAGCAACAATTTAAAGATAAAAAATTGACCGAAGAAGATGTGAATGCATTTATTGAATGCCTAAATGATTCATCGGATATTCTAGCCAATAGTTTAACTAGAGCGTCAGAGCTGATTAAGAGCTTTAAACAAGTTGCCGTCGATCAATCAAGCGAGGCAAGCTATAACTTCAATATGGCGGAGAACTTAGGCCAGGTTATTGCTTCATTACATCACAAGCTTAAGAAAGCGCATTGTGAAGTTGTAGTTGAATGTGAGAAAGACCTTAATTTGACCAGCTTCCCAGGTAGTTTCGTACAAATATACTCAAACTTGATTATTAACTCGATTATTCATGGGTTTGAAGATTGGGAAGGTGAGAAAAAAATCTACATCGAGATAAAACGCAACGGCGATCATGTGTATATTGATTATCGAGATACGGGCCGTGGCTTGGATGCGGAAATAGCAGACCGTATCTTCGATCCATTTGTAACCTCTAAAAGAGGGCTTGGTGGTAGTGGGTTAGGGACGCATGTTGTTTACAATTTAGTTGTGCAATTACTAAGAGGTAAAATTGACTGCGATGCAGCGGTAAACGAGGGTGTCCGTTTCCATATTGTTATACCTTATACGCCTTAACTAAGCGTAAAGACTGAAAATTACCCATCCCGGTGATATGTTCGCCAGTTAACTCATAAATCAACAATTTGTACTTGCACAGCAATCAAACTCTCGCTAATATCCTTCTCGTTCTTAAGGAATGGGTCCGTAGCTCAGTTGGTTAGAGTACTACCTTGACATGGTAGGGGTCGGCGATTCGAGTTCGCCCGGACCCACCACTCCTTAACGCATACTTATGCAAAAGAACAAAAATTTGGGTCCGTAGCTCAGTTGGTTAGAGTATCGCCTTGACATGGCGGGGGTCGGCGATTCGAGTTCGCCCGGACCCACCAAGTTTGACAACAAAGCCAAGCGCTTAGCTTGGCTTTGTTGTATCTGGAATCTTTTCAAATTGTCTTCGTTTTTCTTCTTTAAATCCTAAAATTCGCACTGCATAAATATTCTGACTTATGCAGATAGTCTACGTTGACCTACATCTTGTTAGGCACAAATGGGCACGCTGGTGCCCATTTGTGCCCAGCTCATTGCTACACTACTATTAGTAGCTCAATATGTATATCTACAGTACAAGCAGCACAATTTGCAGTATTAAGATGTCGCTGAAATCAGGCTTTATCAATACATATTAGCTAATACTAATTAGAGACACGTGTCATTCAAACTTCTTCGAGTCCATCGAGTTAGAGTTATAATTAGAAGAGAAGGTACGATGTCTTTGGGTACCTAAGCCCAGTTAATCTGTATCAGTAAAATGTCGCTTAATGAAGCGTACAGTCTAGTTGAAGCTGATCAACGAAAATTTTTATTCCTACCCTATACATAGCCACATTATGGTCGAATGTAACATAGAACCGTTAATATCAACGATTACTAGGACTTTCTTATGGCTCTTTACCTTCAGCAATCATGGGCGTTTAATCTGGCGGACCAAGGTACAGATATTTCTAACGAAATGAACAAGTGGTCAAATGAGTTGACCTCAGGTATGCGCATTACCCAAAATGGTGATGCAGATGCGTATGAAATTTACATGAATCAAGAGAATACGGCTACTAGCTTGACCACAGTGAAAAACTCACTAGTCAATAGCTCAAGCGCATTAAGTCTCGCGCAAAATAGCCTTACCTCCATATTGAAATATTTAAACCAAGCAAAGCAGGTTGCGATCAAGGCAGAAGACAACACCAATGGAACAGCTGCTTACACTGACCTTAAGGGGAATTGGCAATCACTGTTGCAGGAAGCGCAAACGACTGCCAACAATACTAAGTACAATGGCCAGAATTTGCTTCTAAACGCAACTCCTGGCACTGGCACTATGAACTACACATTCAAGGCCGGATTATTGGGAAGTGGTGGTACAGGTTTAATATATGCAACCGATGGTGAAGGGGGGCAAGATACTACCAAGCTTAGTAGTTCACTTGCTGGTACAGGCAGCGGAACTGGGGATTTGGATTTTACTGCGTTATATGGCCTTGATATGGCGAGCTCAGGAAATGCCAAGACTGCACTAGAGGACATAAATAGCAAGATTGCTGCCGTACAATCTGATTTAGATGAAGTCACTATAGGCTTAAATAAGATGCAGTCTACTTCTGAAAACATTGGTGCGCAAATCTCTACTACTCAAAAAGCGGCGACTAACTCAACCCAAACAGATTATTCATCTGCTGCCCAAAGTCTAGCGCTTGTTCAATCTCGTCAAACGACCCTGATTGGTATGGTAAAAACCAATGTTAACAATGTTAAGCAACTTTCTCAGCAACTTAGCCAAATGCTTTAATAGGAGTCACTAATGGCACTATATCTTCAACAGTCGTGGGCATTTAATTTAGCCGACCAAAGTACAAATATTTCGAACGAAATGAATAAGTGGTCAAATCAATTGACTTCAGGTATGCGCATTACCCAAAATGCGGATGCGGATGCGTATGAGATTTACATGAATCAAGAAAACACTGCGACAAGTTTAACCACAGTGAAAAACTCACTGGTGAATGCTTCAAGTGCATTGGGCTTGGCTCAAACGAGTTTCACCAAAATATTGAGTTTGTTAAATCAAGCCAAGCAGGTTGCGATCAAAGCTGAAAATAACGCGAATGGATCAGGAGATTACACTGACCTTTCGGGTCAATGGGACTCGCTTCTGAGTCAATCGACCAGCGCGGCAACTGGATCAAAATACAACGGTCAATCCCTACTATTAACAATTAAGACTACGACCAATTCAACATCTGGCTCGACAACCACATATACAGGTGGCCTCCTACAAAGTGTAGCGAATAGCGGTACGGGATTAATATACGCGACAGATGGTGCAGGGGGGCAAGGTGGTTTTTCAGTTACGAACGATTTGACTAAAGATCTGAATTTTAGCAATTTAGCTAACGCTAAATTAGATAATTCCACTGATGCAAAAGCTGCTCTAAAGCTTGTAAATACAGCGATCTCGAACATTCAGTCTGATTTAGATGAAGTCACTACTGGTTTGAATAAGATGCAATCTACTTCTGAAAATCTTGGTGCGCAAATCTCTACTACTCAAAAAGCAGCGACTAACTCAACTCAAACAGATTATTCATCGGCCGCGCAAAGCCTAGCGCTTGTTCAATCACGTCAAACGACTCTAATTGGTATGGTGAAAACTAACGTAACCAATGTTAAGCAGCTTTCTCAGCAGCTAAGTCAAATGCTTTAATTTAGCTCAAAATATAGTCTCGCTTCTCGATAGTTTTTGAAGAGGTTAATTCTAGCTGAGCAGCGAGATTATTAAAATACGTTTTAGGGATTAGATATTTAGTGTTTTTTCTGTGTCAAGTTAATATAACCCAATCTGATTGAGAAATAAGTTACACATATTGATAAATATAACAAGTTAATGAGTGCTCCATACCGTTTACTGATTTTTTTCGTGTAATTAATTAACTTGGAGAGTTGTATAATGCCTGTATAGAAAAGGCTCAAGTTCGTTTTTATCATAATACCGAATTAGGGCCTATATCACTTCTAAATCTTTATAGTGTTATTTTTTGAGCAATTGTCGTTAATTTATAGTGAACTTTTCTCTTCACCTATCATATTACTTCTATTACAATTAGTTCCAGTAACATTAATTACATTACTTATATTTCATATAAATACTTGACTTTATCTCTGAGTTGATTTCATGTATATGGGAATCAACTTAGAGATGCGGGTTGTATATGTAGTAAAGAGTATGTGCTTATAGGAAACTATCTGCGTGCTATTCCCTCAAAAATACGCAAGGTTGCAATCTAAGTCAGAGCAACTTTCTATTCGCCCTTTGGATCTTTGCAATCCCGGAGAACGTGAGCCTAACCAATTTGCGATGGTTAAACGATTTGCTTCTCAATTAGTTCCTCGTATTAAAGAATCGCTTATCAAAAGCTTCAAAATAGAGCCAAGCATTCAGTATCAAGTTAGTCGCTGCCAATATTTGTCTGGTATTCAAGATGAAGACTATTGCTGTCAGATAGTTGACAAGAAACACTCGTTATCGGCTGCTATTTCTATATCCACTGCAGCATTGCAGGAGCTAGCTGAGATATTTTTCGGAGGAAATAGTTTATCTAGCAATTCTGAGCGACAAATTAGTCAGACAGAAATCCGTTTGGCAAGGCGTATCGCTAATAACTTGCTGGAAGAGATAAGCTTGGGTGAGTGGATTAAACTTGATTTCAGTTTAGCTGAGAGTGCTGAGCGGGGAATCGCTCTCGGATATTATTACCAGCAAAAGTTTTTAATTCAGTTAGGTTCACTTAACTTTAATATCAACCTTTATTGGCCTGCTGAATTGTTTTCGGTGTTAGATGAGAAACAGGATACTGCGTCGCAATCGATCGCTCAAGTCGAGCCTTTGCTTGAAGAAGTGACCGTTAAACTCAACTCTGTGCTTTCCGAAAAACAAATCTCTTTATCACAATTGACTAACTTGAAAGTTGGCGATGTTCTACTAATTCGTTCTCCCGGAGTGGTGGACGTGCTTTGTGGCCACAAGTCATTGTATAAAGGGCAAATTGTCGATCATTCTGGCGAAAAATCACTACAAATAAAACAAAATCTAACTATTGGGTTCTCTCATGACTGACAACGCTTCTCTTGATAATATTGATTCTCTGCTAAATGATGATGACAAACTATTTGATGATCTCAATGATGCTATTTTAGATGGAATGGAAGATCCAGCTTCTTCTGGGCTGAGCCGTTTTGTTGATATTCCAGTGACACTTACGTTAGAAGTCGCTTCTACAGAAATTAGTATGGGTGAGCTAATGAAAGTGGGTCCAGGCTCGTTGATCGCTCTAGACCAAGATACAAATTGCCAGTTACAGGTAAAAGTGAATGGTAAGTTGATTGCTTACGCTGAAGCGGTAGCGATTGACAATAAATTTGGCTTAAAGATCACTCAGTTGGTTGAACAATCAAATAGACAGAATGCAATCTAAATGAAGCGCTATTTCCTACTAACGCTAGTATTGCTTAGTCTGCCCGCTTTTGCTGATTCTGTAAGTAACATTGTACCAGCTGGTTTACCTTTACTTTCTGTTACCCATACTCCGACAGGTGATCAGTACTCTGTAAAAATGCAAATTTTGTTGCTGATGACAGCATTGAGCTTTCTTCCTGCTGCTCTACTATTGCTCACCAGTTTTACCAGAATAGTCATTGTATTAGGCATATTGCGTCAGGCTCTAGGCTTGCAGCAGAGTCCTCCAAACAAAGTGCTGATAGGAATAGCGTTAAGCTTGACTTTGGTTGTGATGCACCCTGTACTGAACAAGATCATCAAAAATGCCTATCAACCCTATCAGGAGAATAAAATTAGTTTGGTTCAAGCTGCACAGAATGCTGAACTTCCGTTAAGGCATTTTATGTTGGCACAGACTCGGAAAACCGATTTGGCACTGATGTTAAACCTAGCCAAGATGAACGAACATACTCCACTCGCTAAAATTCCTTTTACTTTGGTGATTCCGGCCTACGTATTGAGTGAACTGAAAACAGCATTTGAAATCGGTTTTTATATATATATTCCTTTTATGATCATTGACTTGGTTGTATCAAGTGTTTTGATGTCAATGGGGATGATGATGCTTTCACCTCTGGTTATTTCCTTGCCTTTTAAGCTACTGCTTTTCGTTGTTGTAAATGGCTGGGACTTAACATTCTCTTCTTTAGCGCATAGCTTTGGGCATTGAGCGACTTTATGGATATTCAGTCAGGTTCAATAGTATTTCGTCAGGCGCTCTGGCTGGCTAGCACTCTGGTCACCTTTGTAGTTCTACCGGGACTATTGATTGGCTTAGTGATCAGCCTGTTCCAAGCGGCAACACAGGTGAATGAGCAAACCCTATCGTTTTTGCCCAAGCTATTAATTACTTTCGCCGCAATAGGATTCGGCGGTCATTGGATGCTTTATCAATTGGTGAACTTTTGTCAGCACCTGTTTATAAGTATTCCGCAGTTAATTAACTGATAATGTTTGCTCTAACCTTTGCTCAGCTAAGCACACTTATTGGCCAATTTTGGTGGCCATTCTTGCGGATTCTAGCAGCATTAATCACCATGCCTATATTCAGCTCAGTCCTAATAAGCAATAGGCTAAAACTGCTATTAGCAATGTTCCTGACTCTGTTGGTCGGCCCGTTTATCCATAACGTCCCTGCAATAGACCCATTTTCATTGTCGGCAATTGGCCTAACGTTACAGCAGTTGTTGATTGGTGTTGTGTTTGGTTTTGGTCTTGTACTGTTTTTTACCATATTCACTATGGCCGGTCAGATTGTTTCCACTCAGATGGGATTAAGCCTTGGCTCCATGAACGATCCAGTAAATGGGGTTTCAGTAACAGTATTGGGTAATATTTATCAGGCTGCTGTGATTCTGCTATTTTTCAAGCTTAATGGCCATCTACTTGCACTACAAATCTTGATCAATAGTTTTCAGCAATTACCTATAGGGTTAACGTTTTTCAATAGTCAGCAGCTGATGCTGATTCCTCATATGGCGGCATGGATTTTCGGTTCGGCTTTGTTGCTCATTTTGCCAGCTGTCACTGCTATGTTGCTGGTGAATATTGCTTTTGGCTTGATGTACCGAGCAGCTCCACAGCTCAATATTTATTCGTTAGGATTCCCGATGAATATCCTTTTAGGTGTCGTTATTATCGCCTTAACGTTCAACAGTTTACCATCTCAGTTTAATCAACTTTTCGAGCATCTTTTAGGCTTGCTTAATCAGCTAATGGGAGGGCGTTAAATGGCTGAAAATGACAGCTCCCAAGAGAAATCTCTTGATGCTACGCCGGAAAAGATCCGTAAGGCCCGAAAGAAGGGTGATATCTTTCGTTCTAAAGAGCTGGGCAGTGCATTAGCTATGTTGGGTACGGCATTAGGGCTGAAACTCTTTATTCCGATGATGGCAACTCACCTTGAAGGTTTGTTGTCGTTTAACTTGCGCTATAGCCATAAAGCTCTATTCGATAATCAACGGTTACTGGCTCATATAGGTCAGGCTTTTTGTGATTTTATCGGCTTGGTGTTACCAATGCTGCTGCTATTGAAAATTTTATCGATTGCTGGCGGCTTATTGATAGGTGGCTTGAACTTTTCCGCTGAAAGCTTAAAACCAAGTGCCAAAAAGATTAATCCACTGAGTGGTTTTAAGCGCATGTTTGGTATGAAATCTCTAGTTGAACTCGTTAAATCTTTTTTTAAAGTCCTACTCGTTTGCTTCACGCTTTATTTCGTTATGCGAAGTGATATGCCCACAATTCTCAGTTTAAATCGCTACCCACTAGACCTTGCTTTACTACAGTTTAACCAATTGCTTTGGCATGGTTTTTTCATTATGTCGCTAAGCTTGGTTCTGATTGCAGTATTGGAGATTCCTTATCAGCGCTGGGAATATTACAAAAAACTACGTATGACGGTTCAAGAGGCCAAAGACGAATATAAAGAGATCGAAGGTAAGCCTGAAGTGAAGGCTCAATTGCGTCGACGTCAGAAAGAGATGAGCCGTCGACGCATTTCTCAAGCAGTGCAAGATTCCAATGCTGTGTTTGTTAACCCAACACACTACGCGGTCGCGATTCGCTATAAACCTGAGAAAGACGCTGCACCTGTACTTGTTGCGAAAGGTGTAGATTTTATGGCAGAGCAGATTCGCCAAGAAGCGCAAAGGCATAAGACAATGGTATTAACTATACCGGATTTGACTCGTTCGATTTACTACACGACTAAGCTGGATCAGTCGATTCCAGTAGAGCTCTATCATGCGGTGGCTCTAATTTTAGTTTATGTCAAACGAATAAATGAATACCAAGGTGGTAGAGGGGTCAAACCTAGCTTGCCACATTATGTGATTCCCGACTATCTACAATATTGATTGAAGCTTTATGAAAGAAAAACTGATCACAACCTTCTCATCCATACAGCAACGGAAATTAGGCATTCCTATTTTTGTTTTGATGGTCTTAGCCATGGTGATACTCCCGATCCCTACATGGATGCTTGATGTTCTTTTCACCTTTAATATCACTCTATCGTTAATTGTGTTGTTGGTTGCTGCGTATGCGTTAAAGCCATTGGATTTTTCGATATTTCCAACAGTCCTACTGATCACGACTTTACTGCGCCTTAGCCTAAACATTGCATCGACTCGTGTTGTTCTGCTTCACGGTCATACGGGTAGTGAAGCGGCAGGGCAGGTGATTCATGCCTTTGGTCAGGTTGTGATTGGTGGTAACTATGTTGTCGGCATTGTGGTTTTCGCAATTTTAATGATAATCAACTTTATTGTTGTCACTAATGGTAGTGGTCGGATATCGGAGGTAACGGCTCGCTTTACTTTGGATGCAATGCCAGGTAAGCAGATGGCTATCGATGCAGATCTAAACTCAGGTGTTATAGATCAAATTGAAGCAAAGAGGCGTCGTGCCGAGGTGGCAAAAGAGGCAGATTTTTACGGCTCAATGGATGGTTCGTCTAAGTTTGTAAAAGGCGACGCCATTGCAGCTTTGTTGATTCTACTTATTAACCTGATTGGTGGTACTGTGATCGGCATGATGCAGTACGATATGGGGTTCGCCAATGCGTTTGAAACCTTTTCACTACTTTCTATCGGTGACGGCTTAGTTGCTCAAATTCCAGCACTGCTCCTCTCAGTCTCTGCTGCCATTATGGTAACACGCATCTCTGATGCGAATGATATCGGAGGACAGATTAGTCTGCAGCTATTTGGAAACCCTCGTGTTCCTATGATGGTTGCTATCTTACTTATCGTTATCGGCCTTGTGCCTTCAATGCCACATCTTGCTTTTGTGGGGTTTGGATTGTTGATTGCAAGTATCGCTTATTTAATCAAGCGCAGTTTGCCCGATTTAGCCCAGCTGGAATTGGATGAACAGCAAGAGAAAACTGTCCAGGAAATGGAAGTTGAGTCACATCGAGAACTCAATTGGCATGATATTCCAATTATGGAAAGTCTCTCTTTAGAGCTAGGCTATAGATTGGTGCCTTTAGTGGATGCGAATCAGGGGGGGGAATTAATGTCCCGCATTAAAGGTATTCGTAAGACGCTTTCTCAGCGATATGGTTTTTTATTACCTACAGTTAGGGTGCGAGATAACCTGAACCTCTCACCAGAACAATATAGGATTAAACTTCGTGGTGTCGATATGGCTGGAGGTGTTGTCGAACCTGACAAAATGATGGCGCTTAACCCTGGAGAGGTATTTGGTGAGCTAGAAGGCAAAGTGGTAAAAGATCCAGCTTATGGTCTTAATGCTTATTGGATCGACCCGGTAAAACAGGAAGTTGCGACCGCTTTCGGCTATAGCCTAATTGACCCTGCTTCTGTTATTACCACCCATATGCGAAAAGTGATGATCGAAAACCTTGCCGAACTTCTTCACTATGATGAGGTTCAGCAGATGGTCAATCAGCTGAGCAAGATCTCCGACAGTTTGCAAAAAGAGCTGGTACCAGAAAAACTCAGCATCGGGCAGGTACAGAAGGTATTTCGTTTGCTTCTACGAGAAGATATCCCACTTACTGATTTACTGAGTATTGCGACTACGTTGAACGACTCCGCTGATATGACCAAAGATCCGGTACTTCTAAGCAGTGAGGTGCGAAAAACACTCGGACGGTTTTTGGTATATCATCTGGTGGGAAGTGAGCCAGAACTGACAGTTGCAACTTTGTCGGCTGACTTAGAAAAGTTATTGATGCAAGCTTATAATCAAGCATTTCAAGCTGGGAATATTTCGCCAGAAAATATTGTTCTTGAACCCAGCGTTTCCGAGCAACTGCAGCAACATTTGCCTCTAGCTGTTGATCAATTACAACAATCACCGCATACGCCTATTCTTCTTGTTGCACCACAACTGAGGCCACTGATGTCTCGAATTTGCCGTATTGTCTCCAAAGAGCTCAAAGTGATAGCTTTTAGTGAGGTCCCTGAAGATAAGAGGGTAAATATCGTGGTCAATGTGGGCTAATAAATCGACTATTCATGTTTGATTTTCAATACTGTTTTCTTTGTGAAAGTTAGCTGTAACAGTAATAATGAATAATACGAACAGAATGTACATTAAATAGAAGTATTGAACCTAACAAAGTTCCCAGTTTATTAGGTGTTTCATTCTGTATATTGTTTGCATTTTATTTGGTTATCCATTCGGTATATTGCGTGTGCATTATATGAACGAGCGAATCAAACAAAGTTAAATGTCAAAAGGTTGTGTTTATATATTTATCAAATTTTTAATTTTGATAGTTTGGCTCACCTTTGGCTTGTTGGGCAATTGGCTAATAGATAGAATAAATCAACATAATTTCATTGTTTAAATTTATGAATATCCATTGAATTTTATCTCTGCGCCTGTTACCTTCCTAACTATAAATTTACTTGATAAATTTATAGTTAGGCTTTTCATAATTCTTAGTATTATGTTAAGTAATTGCTAATTGTGAGTACATGGTGTATTGCCCAAAATAGGCACTCTTTGGTTATTAAAATCGGTTTTATATGCCTATTGTTTTGACCATTATTTTATTGCCGAGAATGTGTAAATAATCACTATGAAAATTATGTTCGATACTTGAACTAAAGTGAATTGTTAAGCTCCATAGCTACGGTAGTAATGAAGTTACATGTTTAAATCTTTTCTGACATTATGTTTTACGCTATTTGTAAGTAGTACTTATGCTAGGGTGATAGTGCCTTCACTAGATTCGATTCACTGGCAATTTAGAGGCTCTGTTTTTCGCTGTCAATTGTCGATGAACTACCCCAATCTGGGCACTATTTATTTTCAACGTGAAGCGGGGAATAGGCTAACGCTTAACGTTCACTCAGTTTTTGTACATTTTCCAAGCTTGGTTTCCTATTCTCAAACTGCATCTCCGTGGCAAGAGCTTAAGACATACCCATCGCAGAGTGTTGAGGGATATAGTGCTCATAAAATGGGTGACATACAGCTGCAGCGTCAAGCCCCAGTAAATATTTTAAATGGGATGGTGAGTAGCAAGTGGTACCAGATTAATTTCAAGCAAAACTCCGGCAACCTTGTCTTCGATTTGGCTCCGGTTAATTTTCAATCTGCAGAAAATCAATTCGCTAGATGTGTCGCAGGCTTGTTGCCGAAAGGATTTCAAGAGCTTAAGAAAACGACCTATTACTTTTCTTCCGGCTCCAGTACTTTGAGCGATGCTAAAAAGTCACTGATTGGTGATATTGGCCTCTATGTGAATGCTGATCCTAGTGTTATTGCTGTCCTTGTGGATGGTTATAGCGACGCTAAAGGGAATCGATTAGAAAATTTACGCCTATCACGTATTCGCGCTGAGCACGTGGAAGAGTCGTTGTTGCTAGCGGGCATTCGACCTTCTTTACTCCAAGTTAGAGCTCACGGTGTGCGAGCCTTAATCGGAAATCCGGAATCATCTCTTAATCGTCGGGTTGTTGTACGCCTAGTGAAAAAACCTGCAGGGGGAAAAGATGATGTCTGAAAACACTCAGGAAATCTTGTTAATTGAGCCACAGAAAAATCAGGGGAAACTGTATCAAAAAACCTTGCGTCAAGCTGGGTATCATTGCCAATGGTTTAGCTCATATTCGCAAGCCATCGCCAGTGAGGATACCTGGCCAAGTTTACTTCTTTGTGCCATAACGGATTGGAATGAATCACTCGTTGAGCACTTTGCTCAACTACGCGTACAATATCCTGATGCACGCCTAGTAATTTTGATTCATTTCTCCAATTCCGAACTTGCGGCTAAAGCTATGTGTTTAGGTGCCGAGGATTTTTTCCTATCTCCTATGGATCCAGAACTTTTATTACAACATGTTCATGGGTTGACGGGGCTTTCAGTCTTAAACGACGTAATTGCAGAGGATTGGCAAAGTCGTCGAACACTTCAATTAGCTAAAAGAGTTGCCCGCACACAGGCGACCGTTTTGATCTCCGGAGAGAGTGGTACTGGTAAAGAAGTCTTAGCACAATTTATTCATCGTCACTCTCCTAGACGTGAAGCTCCTTTTGTTGCAGTCAATTGTGCTGCTATTCCAACCAGCATGCTGGAATCAATTCTGTTTGGACATGAGAAGGGTGCGTATACAGGGGCGGTTAATAGCCGCGTTGGTAAATTTGAGCAGGCTGACGGGGGTACGTTGTTTCTTGATGAAATCGGTGAGTTACCTGTAGAGCTACAAGCGAAGTTGTTGCGTGTTCTACAAGAGAGGGAAGTGGAGCGCTTGGGCTCTAGGCATGTGAAGTCGCTGGATCTTCGAGTTATCGCGGCAACCAATCAGGATTTAAAACAGAAAGTTTCGCTCGGTGAGTTTAGAGAAGATTTATTCTATCGCCTTGATGTCTTTCCTCTTAGCTGGGTACCACTGCGAGTTCGTCGAGATGATATTTTGCCTCTAGCGAAGTTCTTTATAGACCGCTATCGCGAAGAGTTGGGTTTTCAGTGCAAAGTCCAGATTACAGAACAAGCGAGAAGCCGTCTCAAGAATTACTCGTGGCCAGGTAATGTACGTGAGCTTGAAAACGTTATTCATCGTACTCTTATTTTATGTAATGGCGAGGTGATAAATGCAAAAGACTTGCTCCTTGCAGATGAAGATTGTTATGAACCCATGATTGGCACTACTGATCCATTTAACCCGGATATTCCTACTAAAGAGTGTAAAGAAACTCCTCCCACTGCTGGAATTTCAAACGAGTTTCAGCCAGTAATTGATGCACTCCAGAGGTTTAACGGCCATAGAACCAAAGCGGCCGCGGATCTTGGTGTGACCACACGCGCTTTACGCTACCGATTAGCGAAGATGAAAGAGCAAGGTATAGATATTAATAGTGTATTGTCGGCTTCTATCGTTTCTTAGACGATCAGACCGATTTATCGTTATTCCAATTAAACTTGAGATAGTCATGAACAGTAATGTTAATCCTTTTATCCAACTGCAAGCGCAGATGCAAAGCATGCAGCTGGAGTTAGACCAACCAATACGGAGTGAGACTACTTTAACCACAGATTTTTCCAGTATTCTGAATAATGCTCTGCAAACAGTGAATGCTCAGCAACAAACAGCGTCGTTGAATATGAACAATGTTGATATGGGAAAGAGCCATGATTTAGCTGGAGCTATGCTGTCGGCTGAGAAGGCAAGCTTATCTTTTGCAGCACTGATTCAAGTACGAAATAAAGCAGTTAGTGCTTATAAAGATGTCATGCAGATGCCAGTTTAGAGGTCAAAGTGGAAAAGACGTTAATGCAGCGCTTCGCATCAAAAGGGAAACTCAATGGCATATCCATGGAGTGGTTAAAAAATAGTAGAGTGCAGTTTGGTGTCATGATCATTTCTGCGGCACTTGTGGCAATTTTGTTGGTGCTATGGTTGTGGAGTTCAAGTATCAGTTACGTTCCTCTATATGGTCGCTATCAATCTGTTGATCAGTCTAAGGTGCTGTCAGTTTTATCTAAATCGGATATTGATGCACGCATTAACCCGTCAACGGGACAGGTATTAGTCGATGCGTCAAAGCTGGATCAAGCAAGGATTAAGCTCGCAGCCTCTGGAGTCAAGGCCCGTTTACCTGAGGGTATGGAAGCGTTGGAAAAGCCGCAAGAGATAGGTGCGACTCAATTCGTCGAGACTATTCGCTATCGTCAAGGATTAGAAGGCCAGTTAGCTCGCTCTATAATGGCTCTTGACCCTATTGGTTATGCCATTGTCCATCTTGGTATTCCGCAGCAGAACCAATTTGTTGGCCGCGCCGAAGGTGAGCCGAAAGCGTCAGTCTTAGTCGAGTTAAAAAATGGTCGCACTTTAGATATCGAGCAAGTTCAAGCAATTGTAAACCTTGTCTCGGGTTCAGTGCCTGCACTGAAGCCTTCGAAGGTAACAGTTGAAGATCAGAGTGGCCATGTACTTACTGCTGAGCTGAATCAACTTAAACAGCCTATCGGGCAAGCGAACTGGCGATTGAAGTATGTCACGCAAGTTCAAGATAAATATATTCAGCAGGTGAAAGAAATCCTAACGCCTGTTCTTGGTGCTAATAACTTTCAGGTGGAAGTTAATGCAAAAGTGGACTTTGATACTTTAGACCAAATGTCGGAGCGCTACTCTCCAAATGATCGAAATATTGTTAGTGAAGATATAAAGAATAATCAAACTACAGGTATGCAGGCAGCTATTGGTATTCCAGGAGCTTTAAGTAATACTCCTCAGGTTCGAGGGACAAAAGCAAACGCAAAACCACAATTAGAGAATCACAATGATGAAACACATCGCCAATTTGCTTTGAACAAAACGGTCAGCAAGCTAAGCCAGACACCGGGTTCAATCAGTAAATTGTCTGTGGCAGTTATTCTCAACAGTGCTGCTCTTGGTACCAAGAAAGGTGCTAAAGCAAGTCAGAAAGAACAAGCGTTAGCGCAAATTAAACAGCTAGTTGCAAGTACGGTAGGGTACAACGCAAAACGCGGTGATACCTTAACCGTAGAACCGATGCCTTTCTTACCAAGTAAACCGTTTATAGCCCCCCCACAGCTACCTTGGTGGAAATCACCATTAATCATGGGTTACATGAAATATGGCATAGCGTTAATTTTGGCTTTGGCTTTGATTTGGATTCTTGGCCGACCATTAGCAAGGTTGCTTATTGGTGAAAAGTCAATGTCGAACTTAGCATTACCTAGCAGCGATGACGCTGACGCTTTATCAGAGAAAATTGTCGAAAATCTCCTACAGGATCAACAAAGCGAAATGCCTCGTCATGAGCGATTTCAGAAGTTTGCTCCTTTGGATAAAAGCCTGGACGGTAGGTTAAAACAGTTGCGACAGTTGGCGGAAAATGATCCGGCACGAGCGGCACAGGTAATCAAACTCTGGATAAAAAATAATGGACACTAACATGACTCAGGTGGCATCTAAACTTCATTCTAACGACGACAATCATAGTGCAGGTACTTCAGAAGCAGCGTTGATTTTGCTTAGTCTGGGAGAACCCTGTACAGCTAAAGTATTTCAACATCTTGAACAAGATGAGTTGAAAAGCCTGAGTGAAGCTATGGTAAAGATAGAAGAATTTTCACAGGAAAAAGTCAATCAGGCGGTAGAGCATTTTTACCATGACTACCAAGAACAATCCGGTATTCATACTCGCGAATATTTAGAGAAGTCGCTTAATATGGCTCTTGGTGAGCCTTTAGCTGGCCATGTTATGAAGAGTCTGTATGGCGATGATATTCGTCATACCTTGATGCAACTTAATTGGATTGAGTCTGCGACTTTGGTTCAGCTGCTCGGCAATGAACACCCACAATTGCAAGCTGTGGTGTTGGCAAGCTTAACCCCAGAGAAAGCCCATGAAGTTCTGTTACTACTGCCTGAGTCAGCACATAATGATCTGTTATATCGTTTAGCGAACTTAAAAGAGTTGCAGCCCGAAACATTGCTGGAGTTGGAGCAGGTGCTAGACCTTTTTGTTGATGGTTTATCACGCAACCAAAGCTGTTCGGTTAGTGGCCTTAATCAAGCTGCTTCTTTGCTTGGAAGAATGAATAAGCAACGTAGTCAGTCCATATTGCAAGTGTTTAGGGACAATGACAATCAGCTCGCGGAGAGTTTGGTTGATGCTATGTTGAGTTTCGATTCCTTGGCGCATCAAAGTGATGAAACGCTTGTGAGGCTTATGGAGGAAGTGCCGAAAACGGTCATGGTGAATGCACTCAAACTTGCAGAGCCAGATGTGACAGACAAGCTGTTAAATAGCTTGCCTGGCCGCTCGACCCGCTATCTTCAGGACGCGATGGAGAGTCAAGAACCTCAGCCGAAGAGTGTTGTTGAAGAGGCTCAGAAAGAGGTTCTTCAAACTCTGAGGGACTTGGCAGAGCAGGGCGAGGTGGAGCTTCGTTTATTTAACGAGCCAATGGTGTAGCAAAGAAAATGAAAAGTGATGCAATGGTTCCGTCTGAAAAACAGCCGAGCTGTACCCCCTTTGCTTTCCCACAGCCCAGTCTACCGGAATCAGAGATATTCGAGGAACTTGGGCCCAAGGAAACTGTCGATTTTGAGTTACAGGATCAGTTGGAAGAAGGATACCGACAAGGGTTTCAACAAGGTGTTGAGGAAGGTCGTGAGCAAGGTCGGTTACAAGGAGAAGAAGAAGGGTACCAGCAAGGTTTTGAGCAAGGACTTATGATGGGTAAACAGAACCTTGATAACCTAGTTGCAGTGGCCGGCCAGTTGCAAAGTCAACTGAGGTCACAATTGTTAAGTCAGCATCAAAGCAATCAGCTACTGGTGTGTGATTTGGTGGAAAATATTGTTCGCCAGGTTTTGCTAAAAGAGTTAAACCAACAGCCGGAACAGATTCTTTATGTAGTCGAGCAGGCCACGACACATTTACCTGATTCAATTGAAGAAGTGCATATTTACCTTAACCCCCAAGATATAGAGTTACTGAAAAGAGAATATCCTGACCAGGTAGAGAATTGGCAGCTGCACAACGATCCTAACCTAGCTGTTGGTGGCTGTATAGTAAAGACTGAACACGCAGAGGCCGATGCGCGCATAGAAAGACGGACGGAAGAGTGCTTACAAACGTTCCGAGAGGCGATGCTGGAACAGGGAAATGCGTGATAAAGAGCTGACTCAACGGCTGGCTAAAGTCTATCAGAGCTTGTCAAAGATTCCTTTAGTTAGGGTATATGGTAGGTTAAGCCGGATAGTTGGTCTCACCTTTGAAGCAACTGGTTGCGATCTCGCCACTGGTGATCGATGTTGTATTGAACGACAAGATGGGTTTCGTATTGAAGCAGAAGTGGTAGGTTTTCACAAAGAAACTTTCTATTTGATGCCGCTTATACATGCTCAAGGGTTTCGTCCCGGTGATAAAGTTATTCCAATGGTTGGCGAGGGTGTAATTTCTGTTGGTGATGCTTTACTCGGTCGTGTGATAAATGGCCTTGGTGTTCCTATTGATGGCAAGCCAATACCGGCAAGCTGCGATAGCATTACTTGGCATGCACCAACAATTAACCCTTTATCGCGTAAACCTATCGATCAGCAGTTGGAAGTTGGAGTCAGAGCTATAGATGGTATGTTAAGTGTAGGTTGTGGTCAAAGGATAGGTATGTTCGCGGGATCTGGCGTTGGTAAGAGTGTCCTATTGGGGATGCTTGCAAGAAATACCCGAGCAGACGTAGTTATTGTTGGATTGATTGGTGAGCGTGGCAGAGAAGTGAGAGAGTTCATCGAGCACTCTCTGGGTGAAATTGGCTTAAAGAAAGCAACCGTTATTGCCGCACCTGCAGATGACTCCCCAGTCATGCGTTTAAGAGCAGCAGAATTGACCCATCGAATGGCGGAGTACTACCGAGATCAAGGTAAAGATGTACTTCTGTTAATGGACTCTCTTACTCGTTATGCAATGGCACAACGTGAAATTGCGCTTGCAGTGGGTGAGCCTCCCGCGACCAAAGGCTATCCACCTTCCGTGTTTAGTTTATTGCCTAAGTTAGTAGAGCGGGCTGGCAATGGGTTGGAAAATCAAGGCTCGATTACCGCTTTTTATACAGTTTTGGCCGAGGGAGATGACCAGCAAGACCCAATAGCGGATGCGACACGTGCCATCCTAGATGGTCATATTGTTCTAGATAGAGAACTGGCTGAGGCTGGTCACTATCCCGCGATTCAATTGGGGCAATCTATCAGTCGTGTGATGCCACAGATTGTCAGTGAAGAGAATTTGCGACAGGTCTACTTCTACAAGTCTTTGTATGCTCGTTATCAGCAGTCTGCTGATCTAGTTGCTATGGGTGGCTATCAGGAAGGAGCAGATCCGAAGTTAGACTTAGCGATTAAAATGTATGACGAAATTCGACAGTTCTTGTGTCAAGGGATGTTTGAAATCAGTAGTCTTGAGCAGACAAAGCTAAGGATGAATGAACTCCACACCAAGTGTGGAGATTTCAACGCATGAAACGAAAAATTCAAACATTAAATACTTGGCAGAAGCTACAAGAAAATCGTCTTGAGAAAATAGAGTCGGAACTGAATAGATCAATACAAAACGTTACCGAATCAAAAGCTCTGCTTGAGCAGCTTGAAGACTTTGCTGGACAATACGGCTTGAAGCCGGGGCGCTGTAATATACTGACTATTAGCAATACTCAGTTATTCACTGATAAATTGCATAAGACCATTGAAATCCAGCGACAGGAGGTCAATAAATATAAAGCTGAACAACTTCGGGTTCAGCAGAAATACAAAGAGCAGTACGTTAGTCATCAGGTCGCGGAAAAACTGCACAATAAAACCAAAGAAAAATGGCAATTAGTGCAAGCTAAACGCGAGCAAAAGCAGTTAGATGAAATGTCGCATTCTGCTATTGCTGCGAAAAAGCGCTAGTACCAAAATCTCATTTTCACCAAGTGAAAAACTTATCAGTAAAAAGCCGTAAACCTCTTCCTTTGTGGGAGAGGAGAGGTCAACCTTCTGCAATAAATCGAGAACTATAATTTGCAGTGGGCTCAGAATCCCCATAAGTTGTTGGAGAGCCGGTCAACATTCGTGTAATCAGTTGGTTTTGTTGTGACATTAACTGACCATTGCGCAAATTGAGCTGATGGCTAGTTTTAATCGTACGAGTGTACACGTCCCATAAGCGAGTAAATTGTTCACGTAGTAGCTCAGGTAGTTGAGCAAGCATACGTTGCATTCCTTGTCGGTCCGCTGATATCCCGAGCACAGCAAGTAGTTGTTCCCGCTGATGACCATTCTTTTCTATACTGGTCAAAAGCTGATGCTGTGTTTGTACCAGTACATTAACCTGTTCAGTATCTAACTCAAGTAAAGCTTCGTGCAGTCTCTCCATTACACTGATCAACTTCTGTTGAATTTTGGTATCTTGCTGGATCACTAAATAGAGGAGTCTTAACTGCTGACCTTTTGTGTCGCTCATTATTTTTATTTACCACTTAGTTCTTGCGCAGAGCTGACAAGGTTATCTGCCAGTTGATTCAGGTCTGGTGTTATTAAACCTTGCTTTAACTGAGCCTTATAAAAGTCAACCTTACTTTGATCTACGTCTGACATTGACGCTAAGCGAGCTTTTGCTGCTTGGGTTAGTAATGGGGATTGTGATTGCTCTGAACTCTTATCTTTTTCCAATGTGGTAATTTTTTCCGCTTGCCTGATTTCTGATAAGGCAGTTGGCTGGTTAAGTTTAATATTCATGACAACCTTAAATTCGTTGTTGATAACAATAGCTTCGACTCATATTCTGGATTGTTTATAGCCACATTTAATCTTTTTAGAAATGCGTTGCTACCATATCTTGTCCTATGACAGTGGCATAGACTTTTCTATGTGAGTTCAGGTTTCGTACTGGAATCTGTTGATTTAATTGTCCACTACGAAGAGCAATCCCTGAAACACTAATATGAATACCATAGCCTTGTGCAGTGATAGTCAAGTGATCGCCAATTCCTATCAAATATGGTTGTCGAATGTTATAAGGCGCAATGATTTCTCCAGGAGATAAGTGACTGGTAGCAATTTTTTTATTGAGTACACGTTCATGTAAAAAGTACCCCCCACGCAGGTCGCTGATATCCATATGGCGATAAGCCAAATCAGCTTGGGTAATTTGGTGTCTGGGTTGTATCGCTTTTCGGCTGACAACTACGTTCGCAAATACATGAGTGTGAACTCTATCATATAAGGTCCAGTTCACTTTTTTACTATGGCAAATCAGCATGACGGAAAACACACCCAGTAAAGGTTTATTGTGCAGCAAAGGTTTGACTACAGGTGTAGAGGGGCATACGGAGATATTATTTAGAATTAGTGGAATGACCGACAGAGTAGAGTTTGTCCCGCCTAATTGGTGAGATAGCTTTTCTAGTTGATTATTTAGCTTATGATGAATCGCTTGATCAATTTGATGCTGAATAGAAGAGGGATAAGCAAGACTATAAAAGGGAAGTCCTATAAACAGAGTAAAAAGCCAAAAAGACCAACGCATAACACAAATTCATTGAATAAAGCTAATGATAGGAATTATATCCCGAATATTGCTATTAGCTAAACTACTAAAGCGTATTTCTCTATTGCAGTTCAATTTCTCCGCTACATATTTCCGCTTCCTTCCTACAAGATGAATTAAAGCGGAAGGTTTTTTTGAATCTTAATCTAACTTAATGATAATTAATAAATAAATAGTTGGCATGAAAATTGCTAATTGCTGGGGGTTTGTAACTTTCCGGAAAAATGATGAGCCTCAACTTGAATCAACTACTTGCTGTTCATGAAGATATGCTGAAGTACCATATTAGTAACGCCGAAGTATTGGCGAGTAATATTGCGAATGTGGATACGCCAAACTATCAAGCTAGGGGGCTGAGCTTTGCTGACTATGTTAAACAAGTCGAAGATCAAATATCAGGAAGTGGTATCACCCCTGAACCAAGTTCAGACCTCAAATATCGAATAGCAGAACAACCTAGCCAAGATGGCAACACCGTAGATATCGGTCAGGCGCAGGCCCGTTTTTCTGAAAATGCGATGGATTATCGCACTAGTTATAGTTTCTTGAACCTGCAGTTAAAGGGGATAAAGGAAGCTATTGATGGTCAAGCGGGCTGATAGAGAAACTCCATGTCATTAGATGTGATTTACAACATTATGGGTTCTGCTATGAACGCAGAAAACATTCGTTTAAATACCGTTGCTTCCAACTTAGCTAATGCTAATAGTGTTGGAACAACTCAAGCTACAACATATCACGCCAAGCAAGCGGTATTTTCCACTGTATACAATAACAGTTTTTCGCCAAACGATTTTGCAGCAACGGTCAAGGTTGCTGGAGTCATTAACGATTCCCAGAAACCACTTGAAAAGCTTTATGAGCCGAATAACCCAAAAGCGGATAAAGCGGGTTACGTTTATTCACCCAATGTGAATACCGCTGAATCTATGGCCAATATGATATCCGCATCGCGAAGCTACTCTACTGATATCAGCGTTCTCAACAGTGTGCGTTCCATGCAATCCAAACTCTTGACCTTAGGTGATTAACCAATGACTACGGTTACCAATACTACTGCCAGCAGCAGTACTTCGACCAATAGCATGCTATCTAGTGCTGCGACATTGGACTCAGATATGTTTATGAAGCTGTTTTTAGCACAGCTAAAAAATCAGGATCCAACCAATCCGACATCAAACGCTCAGTTGCTGCAACAGCTTTCCGAGATGAGTAACTCTCAATCTCTTCAATCTCTTCAATCTCAGGTTGAAGGTTTGGCCTATGGAATGAACACCGCGATTGATCTGCAAGCTACCAGTATGGTAGGGAAAGAGATCTTATTCCAATCTAATACTGCCAAGCTAACTCGAGGGGGCAAGGTTAGCGGGCAGCTAAACCTTAGCAAAGCCGCAAATGACGTAACACTGCATATCTATAATTCTAAGCAACAGTTAGTCGATACGATTGACCTAGGTAATAAGGATGCTGGTGCAGTTCCCTTTACGTTGGATCAGAGCAAACTCAAACTAGCTCCGGGAACTTATACCATATCAGCATCTGGAATGGTTAGCGGAGCTTCAGCCTCAATCATGCCAAATATGGCAGCCAAAGTAGATAGTGTTGAACTGACAGCAAGAGGCGTGGAATTAGTCTTAGATGGTGCTGGCACTATTCCAATTACAGAAGTTACTCAAATCACTGGAGATGGAGATGACTCCTTTTCCAGTATGAAAAAAGAGCAGAGCACTCTGCAAGCTCTAAAAGCCTTAGTCTAAAATGAACTGGAGTTAATATGTCATTTTTTATCGGTTTAAGTGGTCTAAATGCTGCCAGTGAAGAACTGGAGGTGACCAGCAATAATATCGCTAACGTCAATACGGCGGGTTTTAAGTCTTACCGAGATCAATTTTCTTCGGTATACAATCAGTATGCTCCTGGCGGTGTCACTTTATCCTCACAAACACAAAGTTATTCTCAGGGTAGTATCGAACAGACGGGCAGTGCGCTAGACATGGCTATAGAAGGCGGTGGTTTTTTTGTTGGTATGAAGAATGGGCAGCAGGTTTATACACGCCGTGGATACTTTCAGCTCAATGCACAAGGCTTTATCACTGATGACCAAGGCATGGATTTGCAAGGACATCCAGTTGATAGCACCGGTGCAATTGAAAACGGTGTGGTCAGCAACCTTTCAATCAATAAAGGTAATCTCGCTGCTCAGCAGAGCAAGAACGTGACTATTAACGCGAACCTAAATGCTTCCGATACTGCTCCGACAGTTACGACTTTTGATCCTACTGACGCCAACTCATATAACTCATCTTCCTCTGTGAATGTTTATGACAGTTTGGGTAAGCAACACACCCTAAAAGAATACTATGTAAAAACAGGAGAAAACAGTTGGAATGTTCACTATACAATGGACGGGAAAGCTGTAAATAGTGGTAAACCAGAAACATTGAAGTTTGACTCCAACGGGAACTTAACGGGGTACACTCCTCAATCAATCGCATTTAATCCTGGTAGCGGTGCGAATACCATGACAACCAAAATTGACTTGAGCAATATGACTCAGTTTGCCTCAGACTTCAGTATTGCTAAAGCCACTACTGATGGTTATGCATCAGGTCAATTCACTAATGTTTCGGTCGATTCATCCGGTAACATTTACGCCAATTACAGTAACGGCCAGAAGAAGCTTGAAGGCCAAGTCGTTGTTGCATCTATTCCTGATGAAACAGAGCTTAAACCCGTTGGAAGCACTTCGTGGATAGCGACAACAAGTTCAGGGAAACCTGTCATCGGCACTCCAGGAAGTGGTCAATTGGGAGCGTTAGAGGGTGGAGCGATTGAACAGTCGAATGTTGACCTGTCTTCACAGCTCGTCAACTTGATTACTGAGCAACGTAATTATCAAGCCAATGCTAAATCTATCTCTGCGGTAAATAAGATGGATACTGTATTGATGCAAAGTATGTAGGTGAGTGTTAAGTGGATCGCTCTATTTATATTGCCATGACGGGAGCCAACGAAGCGATGGAACAGCAAAACCTGACTGCGAACAATTTGGCTAACGTTAATACGACAGGTTTTCAAGCACAAATCGCTAATGCTGAAAGTAAGAACGTAGCTGGTAATGGTTGGCAAACACGTACTATGGCAGTAGAAGGAGACACCGGTATATCTGGATCGATAGGTAGCGCAATCGAAACCGGACGTATGCTGGATGTAATGCCTTCGGCCAATGGCTATTTGACGGTATTGGACTCTTCAGGGAAAGAGGCTTATACCCGAGACGGCAACATTCAAATTACCGCTAGTGGCGAATTAATGATACGGGGCCATGCGGTTTTGGGTACATCTGGCCCTATCATACTGCCACCAGACTCAAGTTTACAGATTGGCACTGATGGTTCCATCGAAACTCAACAACCCGGTGGTGCTGGAGTCGTTGAACTTGCGAAACTTAAGTTAGTACATGCTAAGGCTTCTACTTTGAAACGCGGGAGCAATGGGCTGATATACACACGGAGTGCCCGAACGTTACCGGAGTCTAGTGCCACTTCAGTACAGTCTGGAATGTTGGAAGGAAGTAATGTTAATTCCGTTAAGCAGATGGTATCTATGCTCAATGCTAGCCGCCAATATGATTTACAAGTCAGAGTGATGCAAACCGCCAGTCAACTTGAAAAATCCGGTGACACCTTGTTGCAACCGGCAAGCTAAGATACAGAGGAAATCATGAATCAATCACTTGATATCGCTAAAACAGGTTTAACAGCGATGCAGGACGAGATGAACATCATCTCAAACAATCTAGCGAACGTGAATACCACTGCGTTTAAAAGCGGCAGAGCTTCCTTTGAAGATCTGTTTTATCAGACGGAGCAGACTGCTGGTGGAATGGTTAACCAACAGAATGTGAAGCCAGTAAGTATTCAGTTTGGTACCGGGGTAAAAATGACAGGTACTGAGAAAATCTTTACTACTGGAGACATAAAAACAACGGGTCAACCTTTAGATCTAGCAATCTCAGGTCCGGGGTTCTTTCAAGTACAAAAAGCGGATGGAACTATTGAATATACTCGTGACGGGCAATTTCAAAAAAGTCCAGATGGCACATTGGTCACTAGTGATGGGCTACCTCTAAATCCGAATATAACCATCCCACAGGACGCTACCAGTGTCACTATTGGCACGGACGGTACGGTATCGATTACTGAAGCAGGTAACAGTAATTCACAAACACTTGGCCAAATCAGCTTGGTTAGATTTATTAACCCTACAGGCCTAAAAGCGTTAGGTGGCAGTTTATACCAACAAACAAGTGCAAGTGGTCCTGCGAATGAATATACCCCAGGGCAATCGGGTACTGGTCAGTTAAAGCAAGGGGCTTTAGAAGGCTCGAACGTAAGCGTGGTACAGGAAATGGTAGCGATGATTTCGACTCAGCGCGCTTACGATATGGACTCTAAAATGGTCACGGCGACTGACCAGATGTTACAGAAAATCAGTCAGGTGAGCTAATCCGTGTACAGACGTTTTACATTGTGTAGCGTGGTGATTGCACTGTTAAGCGGTTGTGTTTCCCCTCTTAAAGATCCGACTCAAGGGGAGGATGGCTATTCCGCCCATAATTTTCCTTCCGCAAAGGTGGAGCATCAAAATGGCAGCCTTTTTGGTGGACGTTCTTCTTTAATGTTATTTAGTGATCACCGAGCACATAAAGTCGGAGACATTATTACCGTAGTATTAGATGAGCATACAGTTTCTGCCCATAAATCAGGCACTAGTATTGATAAAAGCAATGCGGATAATATCAGCTCTCCAGTGATCTTCGGCAACACTGGAGGGGGGAATTTACAGACTGGCTTAGCTTCGAACCACAAATTTGATGGCAGCACGAATTCGATGCAGCAAAACCTGTTACAGGGGCAGTTGACCGTTGTTGTACAGAAAGTGATGCCAAATGGCGTGCTGTTTATTAAAGGGGAAAAGTGGATCAAGTTAAATCAAGGGACCGAGTATGTTCGCGTGACGGGCTACATCAGGCCAGAAGATATTAATGACCTCAATGAAGTCTCATCACAACGTGTCGCAGATGCAAATATCGCTTACTCCGGAACGGGCGCATTGGCGGACGCGAATCGTCAGGGTTGGTTAAGTCGATTCTTTAGTAGTAAGTGGTTCCCGTTCTGAGGTAGTAATGAAATTACGTTCATTTTTGATATTGTTCTGTTTGCTGCTTGGGCAAACAGCACATGCTGAAAGGCTGCTGAATCTTGTGAATATTCAGGGGATCCGTAGCAATAAACTAGTTGGATATGGACTCGTTGTCGGCCTGGATGGCTCAGGTGACCGTACCAGTCAAACTCCTTTCACTTCACAGTCGATTAAAAATATGCTCGACCAATTTGGAGTTCAGTCTGACGGTCGAGTTGATCTACGTAACGTCGCGGCAGTGTCAGTTACTGCCAGTTTGCCTGCTAATATGCAGCCGGGTCAAACTATTGATGTAACGGTTTCCTCCATTGGTGACGCATCAAGCTTAAAAGGTGGCACGCTGTTAATGACACCAATGAAAGGCATGGACGGAAATATTTATGCGGTAGCGCAAGGCAATCTGATTGTTGGTGGCGTTAAAGCACAGGGTAGGACTGGAACGGGCATAACAATCAATTTACCAACTGTAGGCCGAATACCTGGTGGAGCGACAGTTGAACGCACCGTACCTTCTGGATTATCTAAATCTCGCACGTTGCTATTAAGTTTACGTGATCCAAGTTTCGTCACCGCTAGAAATATCGAACGGGCCATCAATGGTGTATTTGGTTCGAGTGAAGCGGAAGCGCTTAATGAACGTTCAGTCAAAGTAAAAGTCCCTCTAAATTCTGATCAAAGGGTGACGTTTATGGCTATGTTAGAGCAACTAAATGTGCAGGCAGGAGATCCACCAGCAATCGTTGTTATCGATGCTCGTACTGGTACTGTGGTTATGGGGGGAGACGTGAAACTACGTCAAGCCGCCGTCGCCCACGGTAACTTGGTTGTTCAGATCAGCGAGAAATATAACGTTAGCCAACCGCCACCTTTTAACAAAGGTGGTAGAACTGTGGTTACACCAGAATCTAAGGTCAAAATTAAAGGAAATAATCCAACGCATGTATTCCTACTTCCTGCTGGAGCCACATTAGCGAAAGTAGTAGCGGCCCTTAATAGCGTTGGGGCTTCTACGACAGATTTAATGGCCATTCTTGAGGCTCTGAAAAAAGCGGGTGCCTTAGAAGCTCAGCTGAAAGTGATTTAATACTATGACGATTAACTTTAACAATCAGGCCTACTTTGATACCTCCGAGTTACAAAACATGGAGGGACAAGGAAAAAATAGTCAGGCTCTGGATGGAGCTTCCGATCAGTTTGAAGCCTTGTTTTTGCAAATGATGCTAAAGAGTATGCAGAAAACCAATGAGACTCTGGAGAAAGGAAGCATGTTCTCCAGCCAGAATCAGCAGCTCTATCAAGGTATGTATGACAATCAGTTGGCTTTTGAAATGAGCCAACAACATGGTTTAGGCCTATCAGAAATGCTCGTTAAGCAGTTAGGTGGTGACGTGTCCAAGGTTGTCCGAACTGGCGATTTCGTAAATGGAAATAGCAAAAATAAAGTATAAACAATCTCTTGATTGGGCCGAATGTATTTGAAACTGAGGTCTGGGTGGATTAGGTAAGTATGAACATTATCAACATTGCCGAAAGCGGTGCTGACGCAGCAAAAGCTTGGCTCGATATAACGTCGCAAAACATATCCAATGAACCGAACGAAAATTACTTTCGAGAAGGGGTAAGCGTCTCTTCTGTAGGAGTCGATTCTGGTGGTGGCGTTAAGGTTAATGGGTTTGTCCGCTATAGTGATTCTTGGGCGAATCAACAAGTACGGAGTCAAACAGGTGAATTAGCTGGGTACAATACTCAGTACACTTGCCTAAGTAATATTGATACCTATTTAGGTAGTAACGGCACGTCTATCAATACTGGAATTCAGAGTTTTTTCTCGTCTCTGACAAAAGCTCAGGCAGATCCATCTAGCAGCAGTTATCGCCAGTCGGTTTTGAGCCAAGCCACACAGCTAGCGAACCTGTTCAATACAGCCAGCTCCCAAATTAATAAATGGACTGATAACGTTAAGCAGCAGCTACAAAGTACCATTCCACAAACAAACCAGTTATTGACTCAAATCGCTAAGCTGAATAAGCAAATAGTCGCCGGGAAAGCGACAGGCCAGAACGTTAACTCACTCATAGATCAACGTGAGGGCGATTTGAAAACCTTGTCAAAAAGCTTAAGTGTTAAAACGCTTCAGCAGCCAAATGGAAGTGTCAATGTCATGCTGAGCAATGGTAACGCTTTGATTACTGGCTCAATGGCAAGTCAGCTAAAGTTAACCACTGGAGCGAGTGGGATTCCCGGAGTCGATCTAGTTGCGGGTGGTCATGAATCCAGCTTGAACTTGACCAAAGATAGCACTCTGGGTGCCTTAATCAATGTCAACCTAAAAACCTTACAGAACCTGAAAGGCAAAATAAATTCACTTGCGAAGCAGTTTGCTGATAGCTTCAACAAGCTCCAGTCTCAAGGTTCAGATAAAAATGGTAATCCTGGAACAGCCCTGTTTAGTTATAACGCAAACGATCCAGCAGGGAGCCTAAAAGTTGCGATAACTGACCCAGCTATACTGGCATTTGCCGCTTCTGGATCTGGACCTGGTGATGGGAGCAATCTAAATAAGATGATTGCGCTGAACTCTCAATCCTTTTCAGCACTTTCAGGGAGTAGCTTTAGCGGGTTTTATTCCAGTGTGGTCAACCAGAATGCGAATGCTACTGCAACGGTGAAGTCTCAGGTGTCAACGGCAAGTAGCTTATTAGCTTCGGCAAATGCTCATCAGCAATCTGTTAGTGGTGTAAATATGGGCACCCAATCAGCGAATTTATTGCGCTATACCCAAGCCTATCAGGCGAATGCGAAGGTGCTGTCTACCGCTAGCACTATCTTCAATGCTCTACTGAATATGACGAGCTAAGAGGCGAATATGACTAATTCGATTACAAACTTTATTACCTATAGTGAGTTTTTACAGGGCATAAATACTATGTCCGTTAAATTAAATGAAGTAAACGAGGAGATGGTTAGCAACAATGCGATAATCACTCCTGCTAGCGCACCTTCTCAATACAGTCAGCTGATGTTGATCAACAATCAAATCAGCCAACAAGATACTTATTCGAGCAACGTTACGGCACTTACAAATAATTTAAATTCTCAGATGCAGACGTTAAACAGTAGTTCAACGACTTTGCAGTCAATTAAGCAAAACTTGATTAAATTGCAAAATAACACGCTTTCTGCAAGTGACAAAAAAGCCATTGCTCAGTCTATTAAAAGTGAGCTTAAGCAGGTAGTAGCGGGCCTGAATGGGAAAAGCCCGGAAGGTTCTTATACCTTTAGTGGTTCTCAAACAAGCAAAGCAGCAATCGTCGAAAATTCCGACGGCACATATAATTATCAAGGTGATGGCAAAGTTCGTCAGGTAAGTATTGGGAGCTGTTTGTTGGTTGGTGGAAATGTGCCGTTGAGCCACGTATTTTCGGTATCGAGTACAGGCCAACTCACAGCATTGAACGAGTTGGCTCGTTTAGCGAATTCTGTAGCAGCTGGTAAATCGGTTACATCTAATCAAATCTCTTCCGCCATAAAAACAAGCTCGACGGCAATTGAGAATATCGGCTTAGCCAGCAGTAAAATTGGTGATACCGTTGAGAATATTAAGGCGGTAAGTAAGACCAACAGCCAAATTCAAACATCTAATAAAAAGATGGCGGCACAGTTTACCAACGTCGATATGGCATCAGCTGCCGTCTCTATCCAGAAGTACCAATCTGCAATTCAGATGTCGAGCCAAGCCTTTGTCAAAATAGCGCAAACCACTGGAATGGGCTTAATGAAGTACATTAACACCTAGTTATGAACAGTAGCGTTACACCAGCTTCAAATACTACGACGGTCCTGCCAAAACAACGTTCTTCGTTATTGGGCCGGACCAACAATGCTGTTGATGCGTCAACCTCGCTGCCAAAATCGAATGCAACTTCTGCATTCATCAACCTCACGCAACATACCAGAAATGGAATACTTACCCGAGAGCGCCAGCAAAGCTATCAGCTGCTATCGACGAGCCGGAAGTTTGGCGACCAACAGTTGGCCGAGTACGCCATTTCAAACAGTCAAAAAGTACTGAAACAACTGGCTTTGCAACTGAGAAGTCGAGCAACGGATACCGATTCACTTCAGCGACTACAAAGCAAGCTCGCCCAAGTTCGAAGCCTTCAATCCTATTCTGGGCAACCGCTATTGGACAGTAAGCTGTCGCTTAACCTGCCCAGCGCAGGGGTTGTGCAGCATTACCAGTTTCAGATATCCGGAATGAACGCGAGTGGAGTGAGCCAAAAAAGTCGACATCTCTTTCAACTAGGCAAACAGAAGTCTCAATCTCAGCTGATAACAATTGAAGCTCACAGCTCACCCAAGAGGGTTGCTACTCAGCTAAATTTACAGTTGGCAGCTATGGGAATCCAAGTTCGTCACAGTCGAGGAGAGTTGATCTTTAAAACGAGTGGTCATCAACTGGACAATCTGAAACACAATTTGTCTATAGTCGGTAAAAGTGAACTCTTTTCTCAAAACTCGGTGCAAATTAACAGCGCAGAACCAGATTCTTTAGAAAATATGCCCTTGGAGCAGTTACAAAATACCAAGCATGTCCAGCTTTCACTGGCTATGGCGGGGAAAAGGTTAACTATCGCCCATAAACAGGTTCAACAACTCAAGCAGGTCATGTCCTCTCAGCTAAGTAAACAAAAGCCCTTATCGCTTTCAGAGCTAACATTGTTTCCCGTAACTGGGTCCAGTTCGACCAAATCTGTGCTGGCTCAATGTAACTTCTCTCGCAGCCAGCTTTCAGTACTGCTTGGACGGTAGCCAGATGTAATAGGTAAACGTTTTTATGTTTGATATTGAATTCTCCCTAAACAATGTTAGCTCTGGGTCGAATTTACATAAGGGGATTTCCATTAAGACAATCTTGATTTCCGCCTGAACTTCCGTATACAGGTAAGTTCTGCTTGGGTGTAATCTAAGTCTTTGTAAAATATATGAATTTAAATGGCATGAATTATGCTAATTATTTAAAGCCTATTGGGTCTGGAGGAAGTGATGAGCGGTGTCGGTAGCGCGGTGAGCATTAACGGGATTACCTTAAATCAATCTTTTGCACAAAGCATAGCAACAGCAGAATATCAATCTCAGCTAAAGAATCTACAGACGGAAGATTACAATACTCAAACCGATATTTCTGCTTACAGCAAAATAGTTGCTGCGATGAAAGCGGCTGAAGCTGCATTGGCCAAGATTACTTCGAACGACACCAACAAAGTGACCAGCTCATCGTCAGCAATTACCGCTGATATTAGCTCGGGCGCCACGTCAGCTTTTACTAGCAGTATGACAATTGGAGTGAGCCAGCTAGCATCGTCTCAGGAGGATATTTCTTCCGGCTGGAGTAGTACTACGCAAACTTCATCTTCCTCAACGATTACTGTGGACGTTAATGGTACGAAAACCTCAATCAAAGTCGCGGCTAAAAGTTCCATGCAAGATATTGCGAAAGATATCAACGCTGCTGGTGCTGGGGTCAAAGCTTCGGTCATGACCGTAAGTGGTGGACAGCAGAAGTTGATTATCCAAGGTGACAACATAGGTAAAAGCGCTAGTTTCACGGTGTCTGCAACTGGTGACAGCAGCGTAACTAGTTTGATGAGTAACCTAACCACAGCTCAAACAGCTCAGGATGCCATTGTGACGATAGGTAGTGGTTCTAATGCAAAGCCGCAAAGCTTTTCAAGCAACAAAATTACCGTTTCCGGTGTTACTCTGACTCTGAATTCGACCACAGCCTCAAATGCACCAGCGACGATTAGCGGCACTGTGAGCACGAGTACTTTAGAAGCGAATATCCAAAGCTTTGTATCCGCCTATAACACGCTAATGACCACCTATGCACCTTACGTAAAGTCTGGTACAGCCACCAGTAGCAGTGATAGTTCATCCAGTACGTCTGCTGGTCCATTATCGGATGATCAAACGGCTTTATCAGCCCACAAACAGCTGACAGGATTACTTGACCAGGTTACTTCTGATCGAGATTTTGAACTATCAAACTTGGGGCTTAGTTTATCGGGCGATCAGATGTCATTTGATAGCTCTCAGTTTACAAAAACGATGAATAGTACCCAAAGCGCAAACTATAGTGGCCCGACTGTTGCTGATTACAGCAAGACACTTTCTACTCTAGTTGGCAATTTGAGTACGATTTTAAAGGAGAGCACTGATACAACCTCAAAAACTGGAATTCAGGCGCAAGTAACAGTACTAAATCAACAGGACTCTTCGTATCAGACTCAGATATATAAAGTAAAGTCTGACATGGTGACCACCGCGCAGACCTTGTATAACGGGTTCCAACAAGCGAACAATGTTATTGCATCAATGCAAAGTGCTCAAACTTTAATGAAAGCTCTATTTTTGAGCTCATCCTCAGACAGCAGTAGTTAAAAATTTATGTCAAATAATCATCCATTTCATGCTTATCAGGAAGCATCCATTGATGCCAAAGTGAATGTGGCATCACCTCAACAGTTGATGCTGATGTTAACTCGGGAGTTGATCCATAGTTTAATTCGCTTGAAAGCCCATATCGAATATGAACGTGTCGAGGGGAAAGTGAAAGAGAGTGATCGCTGTATGGAGATGCTTGTGGTTTTAGAACATGCACTGGATCCAGAAGTAGATCTTGAGCTATTCGAGAATTGTAAGCAAGTTTACCGGTTTTCAATGGGCAATATATTGAGGGCGAGTGTCCAAAATGATTTAGCGCCACTTGAAGAGGTTATCTCTTTGATAGGTCCACTGAAGCAAACTTGGGAGCAAGCGCTAGCCTCATGAACACCTCTAGCCGTCAACTTACTAAGTTGTTGTTAGCACTTGAAGCAGCTTGGAAATATGAAAATTTAGACCGATTTGAGCTGCTTTGCCAACGCTTGTCTCAGCTTGATATTTCTTCGATTGAAAGAGATGAAGCAACGGAGAAGGTGGCAGCTCAAGTTGCCCAATTCTTGCATTTGCGAGAACAAGATATGAAAGAGTACCGAAAGCAACTATTGGCTCAAATGAAGCAGCAGCGCTCTTCCCATAGTGTTGTTTCTGCCTATCATGATGTGACAGGGTAGAAACGATGCCACAATTGGGTACAAGTTCAATTTCACTGGTGCAATCGCAGTCGGAGAAAACACCACAAGAAATCTCGAATAAAAACTCAAATCGAGAGGGAAGCTTCAGCTTCTGTTCTATGCATAAAGAAGTCACGGATAGGCCAGAAGCAAACTCATTGTCTAAACATGAGGCAAGTCCTAACCAAAATAGTTCTAAGCTTTCACGGAGTAAATCGGACTCCGAGAAGAAAAAGGGGCATCATAAAAAAGCTAATTCAAAAGAGAGCGTCGAAAGTCAGGTTAACTTTCAAGCGCTGAACTTATTTAGCTCCACTGAGGTTAAGAAACAGCCCGCTAAAACATCATTGAAGCTGGTGAAAAGTGTCGATATTGCAGCGCCAAGCAAAAAAGTTGCGAGCTTTATCAATGCTGATTTGAATCTCGGTGACGCGAAAAAGAAAGTGACCAATACAACGGTGGATGGGACTAGCACGAGCTCCAAAGCAATTCACGAGTCCAAGCTATTTGAACCTTTGGCAGCCGAAGCCAAGGAGCTGCATACAAGTACAGCTGTCGAAGGTAGCAAAAGTGCCAGTCGCAAGCTTGCAACTCATACGACTCCACTATTTGAGACATCTGCTGTTGCCCAAGTGACTCATTCACAAACTGAACAAAAAAAGCCAGCGAAGTTGATGAGTGATAACGGTTCGCATAGTTTGGTAAATCTATCGGCAAATCAAGTGTCACCACACCAGCTTAGTCAGCAGTTGAATACACCAACTTTAGCTGCGCAACTTGCTAAACCAATCCTTCAACCGGAAAAACTCAGCCTGAATCAAAGTGGCTGGGAGCGGGTCATTCAGCAACAATTTAATTGGCAATTGCAGAATAAACAGCAGAAAGCAACATTGCGTCTGCACCCATCAGAGCTTGGGCAGTTGCAGATACAAATTCAGGTTGCAAGTCAGCATACCCAAGTGCAAGTGATTGCACCGAATCATCAAGTACAAAACACATTACATCAGCATTTGCATCAGTTGCAGTATGAATTGGCCCAAAACACCCAAGGAAGTGTCCATGTTGATGTTTCCGCCCAAAATAACTCTGGTCAATCACAACAGAACCAACAGCAGCAGAATGGAAATCAGCCATCATACTTGCATCGAACCATTGAAGAGAAGACTGTCGTGAAAGCTAATAAGCTGGCTCATGATCGACTGCTCGATACACAGTGTTAACTATGAGTGACTTTATGCAGAAGAAAAATTTCATTGGCTTAATTGCCTCCTTAGCGGTTGGAGTCGTTATCGGCACTGCGGGTCTATATCTTTATCAGGCAGCAACGCAAACTAATGTTATCGCGAACAAGCATCCGAAACCCCTATATCAAGAGGTAAAGCCTTTAGTGGTTAGCTTAATGCAACAAGGTGAAATTCACTACTTTGAAGTGGACCTAACCGTGGTCACTCATAACGTCAGAGAAGAAAAGCAGCTTCAAGCATATCAACCTTTTTTACGAAGTAACTTAATTAGTTTTATTAGTCACTACCCATTTAAATATCTTGCGAACAGTGCCAATGAGGCGAAGTTTCGTTTGGCCGCACTAAAAGAAATTAGGACCATTATGCAGCAAAAAACTGGACAAGAATCGATTAGTGATCTGTTAATCACCAAATACGTACTCGAGTAATTCATGTATTCCACTGTCCATCAGGAAGCGCTCAGCGCGTATAGTGAACTGAGCTGTAAGTCACCCGAACAACTAGTACATCAATACTTGCCATTGGTAAAACGGATCACATCCCGAGTAGTCAATCAAGTAGGCCAACCGATTCCAAGGGAGGATATGGAGCAAGCTGGTCTAATGGGCCTGTGGGAAGCTGTTACACGTATAGATACTTTGCAAAGTGAACAATTTGAACGTTTTGCTAGCTTACGCATACGTGGCGCAATTATCGATGAACTCAGGCGCAATGATTGGCGACCACGTCCATTACAAAAACGTGTACAGCAAATTCGTGACACGATAGCGCAATTGAGTAGCCGAGATGGTCAGCCGCCTAGTGAGCAACAAGTTGCGAATGAACTTTTGATTTCACTCGATGAATACCATCGTATTCTGAATGATATTCAGGCCAGCCAATTGATGAGCTTTGTGCCTGAAATGTTCGAGCAAGAACAGCCAGAAAGTTTAGACCCGTTGATAGAGCAGCTTAGCAGCCAGCAGGAAAAACAGAATTTAGTAAAAGCGTTGCAGTTGTTGCCGGAAAGAGAACAGATGTTGCTCCATTTCCATTACAACCTTGACCTAAATTTAAGTGAAATTGCGCAAATATTCGAAGTAGGCCGTGCAAGAGCATGTCAACTTCATAAACAAGCGCTATTGCGGCTTCGATCAGTGTGGCAAGAGTATAATTAGAGGATTCTATGTTTAAATTACTTGGCTTCTTACTCATCTTCCTAAGTGTACTAGGTGGATTCTATATGGAAGATGGCCCGCTACATGCTCTGTATCAACCGTCAGAATTTATCATTATCGGTGGCGCAGCAATTGGTTTTTTAGCAATTTCACAACCTTTCGCTGTATTCAAAGGTATTGGGCAATTTATACAAAGACTGTTTCATGGTAGCCAATATAGCCCGGAGTTTTATCAGCAGTTACTGCAACTTCTTTTTCATCTTTTTAACGCAGCGAGTTCAAAAGGGTTAAAGGGAATGGAGGATGATATTGATAAGCCAGAAGGTAGTATACTATTTCGCGACTATCCTCTGGTTATCAGTCAACCACGCTTAATCCACTTGATCAGTGATACATTGCGATTGATGATGATTCAAAAAATCCCGCCTCATGAGATGGCCACGATGTTGGAAGAAGAGATTGAAGGCATTCATCAAGACTTAAATCGCACACCTGATGCACTGTTAAACCTGGCTGATGCGCTTCCTGGCTTTGGTATATTGGCTGCAGTGATGGGGATTATTGTCACTATGGGTAGTATCGATGGGAGCTTGGTGCAAATCGGTATTCATGTAGCGTCGGCACTAACGGGCACCTTTCTTGGTATCTTCCTTAGCTATGGTTTTGCATCGCCACTAGCGAGAGCGATAGAGAATGAGATTTGCAAAGAGGTGATGGCACTAGATGTGATTAAAAGTGCGCTCGTTGCCTTCAACTCTGGTAAGCCACCTATGTTGGCGGTTGATGCTGGCCGGCGCTCCTTATATAGCGAACTCAAACCCAGCTTCATTGATATGGAGAACGAGTTGAATGGACAGTAACTTCAAAAATGATAGCGTAATTGTTGTACGGCGAGCTAGCCGCAACAATCGCAATAGTCATCATGGAGGTGCTTGGAAAATTGCATTTGCTGACTTTGCTATGTCTCTGTTATGTCTGTTTTTGGTGTTATGGATCATGAGCTTTTCGACTCCCCAGCAGTTAGTGAGTATAGCCAACTATTTTCACCAGGTTGCTGTTTTCAAACACCCTAATAGCCCCTACCCGATAGATTTACATGGTGCCCCTGAACCAGCAGCACAAAATGGTGGAGAAAGAGAGACCAAGGTTAATAGGGTACAAGGTATGCAACCCATCTTGTATGGGCCCACACATGGAGGGTCGGTACAAATTCTTTCTTCCCAGCTGCAAAAAATTATGCATAAACATAACTTTGGTAAGAACATGTTTTTGCAAGTTGTACCTGAAGGGTTAAAGATCGAGCTTACAAATAGCCAGAATCACGTGATGTTCAAAAAGGGGAGTGCTCAACTTACGCCTTATTTCGTAGACCTTCTTTTAAAACTGGCTCCAATTTTGGCATCAGTGCCGAATAAATTGGTAATTTCTGGTCATACAGATTCGATGCACTTTTTACCAGAAAAGGGGAACAATTGGCACCTCTCCACTGAGCGGGCATTGTCTGCACTTCGTACGTTGGAGTTTAACGGTTTACCTAACAAGCAAGTTTTGCAAGTTGTGGGGATGTCGGACAAAGATTTAGCTGACCCGAACGATCCGAGTAGCGGTACTAATCGTAGAGTTGATATTTTAGTACTAACCAAATCTGCCAGTCAGACAATGATGAGCATGTTTAGTGCGCCAAATCTGGTCTCTCAGCAGCCTAAGTCTTTCAAAAAAGCGGAACAGTACGCCTCTGAAAACCAGCCAGTAACTGATGTGGCAGTCTTGAAACGTAAAGCACTATTGTAAGTGCATACTTATGCAAAAGAACAAAAATTTGGGTCCGTAGCTCAGTTGGTTAGAGTATCGCCTTGACATGGCGGGGGTCGGCGATTCGAGTTCGCCCGGACCCACCAAATTTGACAACAAAGCCAAGCATTTAGCTTGGCTTTGTTGTATCTGGAGTCCTTTTAAATATTCTTTGTTTCCCCTAATTAAATCTTTTTGGGAAGCTCAATGTACTCAATTCAATTCGTATCTCGGTATTTTACTGAGAAGTACCGACGATAATTTAAGCTTTATCTTGAAACTCCGTGATCCATCAGCCTCATTATGAAGTTAGTATGGATAGAAGGTGTTATAGCTGATAAGTTACGTTCAGTAACCAGATAAAGTAATGATTTAAAAAGAATATAGGCAAGTTGTGAAAAGTAATTCTAGACCAAACCCGAGCTTTCAGCAGTCTCTCTTCACCTTTGTTTCCATTGTTGCTGTTATTGGTATCGGGGTGTTTTATCTCCACACAAGCCTGCATAGTTTATTGTTAATTTGCCTACTGATTGCAGGCCTCAGCGCTTGGAAGTTAAGTGAAAATGGATTCAAGTCAATTCGTGAAGCAATGAACAGCGGTATTAGCGGAGCATTGCCAGCTATTTACATCTTTATATTGATTGGTGTTCTCATTGCTTCGTTGATACAAAGTGGCACGGTTGGCGCTCTTATTTATTATGGTATCGAGATTATTTCTCCTAGTATTTTCCTTCCTGCCAGTATGCTGCTTTGCACCTTTATGTCACTTGCTACAGGTACTAGTTGGGGCACAGTGGGGACAGCAGGTGTGGTGCTTATGGGAATTGGCAATCTGATTGGTATTCCATCGCCAATGGTTGCTGGTGCGGTAGTGTCTGGAGCATGTTTTGGTGACAAAATGTCTCCGGTCTCTGATACAACGAACTTGGCTGCAATGGCGTCAAATACGGATTTATATAAGCATATTAAGAGCATGCTTTATACGTCTGGTCCTAGTTACATTATTTCCTTCACTATATTTGCAATTGTTGGACAAAAATACGCCCAAGTAGTATTACCTGCTCAAGAGCTACAGACCATGCTGTTGGGAATTAGCCGCACCTTTACTATTAACCCTCTTTGTTTGCTACCTCTTGTTGTGATGCTGGTATTGAGCTTTAAGAAAGTGAGTGCTGAAGTTTCGATGTTTTGTACAGCAATAGTGGCGGTGATTGTAGCGATCACTTTGCAAGGAGCTCATGTTACGGCTGTTTTGAGTGCTTTATACGATGGTGGAACATTCAAAACGGGTGTGGAATCTTTAAATTCTCTATTTAGTCGCGGTGGCATATCTTCAATGATGTGGACGCTTTCATTGGCTTTAATGGCTCTAGCGCTTGGTGGAATACTGAGTAATTTCGGTTTCTTACACGTAATAATTACGCGGATTCTTCGTAGTGTAAAACGCGGTGCTAGCCTTGTAGTTGCTACTATCATTTCGTGCTTCGTCGGTAATATGAGTATGGGCGAAGCATACATGTCAATAGTCTTAGGAGGTCAGTTGTTTGGTGATACTTATGATGAGCATAATATCGATCGCTCTGTAATGTCGCGTTCTTTAGAAGAAGGGGCAACGTTGACGACGGCATTGATTCCGTGGACAACTGGAGGCGCTTTCTTTGCTTCTGCTTTAGGAGTTAATGTCTTCGATTATGCACCTTGGGCACTGTTAAACTGGATTAACCCACTTCTGGCGATAGTGTTTGCTTATCTTGGCGTTGCACTTTTCAAAACAAGTCCAAAGCTCAGCATGAGCAAGTTGTAACCAAGTAGACTTAAAATTAGCTAAGCGGCTTGATTTGCGCTTTCTAATAAAACGCTATATGCTCCGTGGCCATTGTTTATTGATGATGTGTGGAGCAATCAATATGAATAGAAAAAAGAAGATC
This sequence comes from Vibrio marisflavi CECT 7928, assembly GCF_921294215.1. Classification (GTDB taxonomy): domain Bacteria; phylum Pseudomonadota; class Gammaproteobacteria; order Enterobacterales; family Vibrionaceae; genus Vibrio; species Vibrio marisflavi. The sequence goes on along the minus strand of NZ_CAKLDM010000002.1, from coordinate 1,273,115 downwards.
AACCAGATCCTTAAGAGCAAACAAAAAAAGAAGAATGCTAAGTTACATAAAAGCAATAAGCCCAAATATATCTCCAAAGCCGAGCGAGAGAAAATGGCATTAGAGCAAGCACAAACTGAAGATACGTGCATTGTTTCTGAAGGTGACGCTTAAGCAACCAAAGGTGCGACTTTCTTTGTTTGTGTAGTTCCAAATCATTTGTAGTAACTTTGTATTGTGGTGTCAATCCAAGGTTTTAAGTAGAGCATAGAAACAAAAATGCTGAGTCGCTCTATATTCAGCGGTTCGCCATTTAGTAAATGCGTGTCTTTTTTGCTTGCGATGGCTGTAATTATTCCCACAAGCTGGTTTTTAGTGTTGTATACACCACCGCCGCTCATCCCAGCCTGAATCGGCGCATCCATAATACTCGCAGGGCAGCTAGTGTAGTCCCTGTCGTTAATAAAATTTAAATCTCGATGATATATTCCTTGGCTGGTAAGCACATCTCCAAATATGTCCATGCCAAATGTCGTCACCTTCTCTCCAGAAAACACTTCACCAGCAAAAGGAATCTCTAAAGGAGTGTTATCAGTAGTAATTATTGCGATGTCGCAAGCGGGGTGGTAGGCAACAACTTTGTCGTAACCTAATTTTGCTACATGGGCTGCGGTGATACTCAGATCTTTTGATAGGGGGACGCTCGTACCATTGCCGAAGAAAAGTACTGGTACACCAATGAATTCATAGTCTACGGTTGGGTGGTTGTCAGCTTGCAACGTTTTGCCATTGCTGCTGGCACAGCCATTTAGAAGAAATATTGCTGACAGTGTTAGTATTATTTTGAACGAGTACATAGAAAGCCCTCAGCCGCATCAAAGGGCCTTGTTAACTGGTTAGCAGCGAAGAGAGTTTACGTAAATTCTTATTTTATATTAGACGACAATGAGCGACCTGCACTGCTGGGTGAGATTAGATGATCATATTTTTATTGCAAAAGCTCAGATGTGTGAGCATGTGTGTTGAGTTATATGCAAAAAAAATAGGGCAGCAGTATCAACTGTGCCCTAGCTTCAGAAAGTGAGTGCTTATAATTCACTTACTCTTTGATAGTTCGAGTATACCAAGGGGAGCGCATGTCTGTGATGGAATAGAGGTCATATTTCTTGTTTAACATCTGGCCACCATCTCTTTGTAATGGTAACCAAGATATATTTGCACGCTCACGACTAGGCCGCACAGTGAGTAAATCTAGCGGTATTGAAATATAGAAACCTTTTGTATAACTACCTTCACCGTATTCATCGGCAGACAGGTTTGTTTTGGTAACAAAGGCTCCCGCAATGATTCCACTATCAAACTGTTTTGAAAAATCTAACGTTACGCCGACATCCCCAGAAAGGTAACGACCAGCACTAAATTTCACCAAAGTATTGTCGATAGCTTGCCAGAACTTTGGCTCCCAATACATGGTAGCATGCCCTGTAGCAACACCAGTCTGTACATTGTAGTATCGCCCTGTCTGCGCATCATAGTGCCTCTCTTGTGAGAAAAGCCCTAGCACTGTGTCAGGATCACGTTGGATAACATAATTGATATCACTACCTAGTGCCCAATTGCTGTCTATTGGCCTATAGAGCCATTCTGTGCCCGTTCCGGCAAACATGGTCTCTAAATAACCAGTATATATTTGACTATAGATAGAGTTTCCGTAGTGGCTAAAGTAGGTCAGCTGTAAGTTATCGATCCTTATCGTTTTGTCATAATATTGGCGAGATAAAGTACGAACGCGCTTGAGGTCAGTACCATCAGGTGGAACTGTGTAGTTAAACTTATCGTAATTATCCAATATGTTACCGTAGATTGTGTTCGATATTTTCCAATTGTTGGTCAGGTTATAGGTTGAGTTGGCGTTAACGCCAATTGCGTAGAGGTAGAAATCTTCTGAACCACCAAATGACTGCTGCAATACAGGAGCAACGCCAAAACTCCAGTCATCGTTAGAATGGGTTTTGACTTCTCCTAAAATCGGCTGAGGATTAGCAGTTGCACTTGAATCTTGAAACTTTGAATCAGGGTAGTCGTTCTCTGCGACACGCTTTAATGCAGCGGTGTGGATGGTCGTTTCGGTCAAAGGCAAGTGTTCATTTGAGTCTATGATGTTTATCTTATCGGATTCTAGGCCTGTGTCTGCGATAAGGTAAGATGCGCGTTGGTGGGCTTCATCTAAGTTTCTATACTTAGTTGGTTTGCCTTTTAGTGTTATTGCTGCCTCAGATTGATACAAGGTCGTTTGTTCGTAGCCTGCAATTGCTTGAATGTCTTTATTCAGCTTTTTCCATTCACTGGTTGTAAGCTCCGTTTTGGCTGGCTGTGGTTTGTAATTTGGAGAAGGTGTATCAACCCAAGTTGGCTTAAGCGTCGAAAGATTTGTTTTAAGAGAAATACCTGCGGTAAGTGTATTGCCTCGCTCGTAGCTAACCCTCAAGACTGCCCAATCTGTTGGTGAATAAACTAGCCCAAAATTCCACGGTGTAGATGAAGGCATATCGGTACTACCACTAGTAACCGGAAAGTCACTTTGATAGTCGTTGCCATCGTACTCTAGTTTCAATTGAAGAGGTTGGTAGGCTGTTTGGTATTGTACTCCGCCAAACAAAGCACTACATCCAGTGAACATACGGTTTAGATCTACAGTCCCAGTGTCTCCAGAATAACTAGTGTTACGGCCACAATCACTGGAGTTGGATTTCGAGCCGGAAAGATTTGCGCTGTTACCGATGTAGCCCCAACCGACCCCTAGGGTAAAGTCGAGATTTTTATAGCGTTTATTGGCTACAACATATTCTCCATCAAATAAACCAGTGCCTCCGATGTCTTGCGCTCCAACAGATAACTCGGGTAGCCAATAACTCTCGCTCAACAGGCCTAATTTGACGTCAATTGACTTGTCGGTATAGTCTGTATCACCGCTAAAGTTTGAGTCACTACTATAAAGAACATCGTGAACTTGGGTATATCGGATAGTGGACTCTAGCCATGAAAATAGCTGAAGGGACCCTGTGTAATGTGTATATTCGCTGTTATATGTTGTACCAAAAGTAAACTCTCCTTCTGGTTTCATTCGGGCAGTCGGCATTTGCAATAGGCCCACGCCACCAAAATCTGATTGCGAATAGGTCATCACTGGATGACTGAACTCATCGGCTGCGATATTGGCAGAAAGAAGGCATGTGGTGGAATAAAATACTATTCTTGTCAGCTTTGTTTTGAAATCTGTTTTTATCATCATGAGAAAACATTACTACTTAAAAGTTCTACTATCATGTTATTCAGGCTCTTGCCTTCAGGATTTTGTGCTGTTGTTGAGTCAGCATTTTCTAACGGGATATAAAGAATGGCACCGGGAGCAATATTAAAAGGTTTTGAATTCCAATATCCGACTGGAGGGTGGTAGATCTTTCCATCAGGTTGAATTACCCATATGTTCCCAATAGCAGGATTTATAAGCTGAGCTTGTTCTAGGTATTGTTGAATGGGTTTTCTAGGGGCCCATGGCAATGCTCCTGGCTTAATCACGTTGCCCAAAATGGTGACTTGACTGGGAACTGTATTTAATGTGAGCGAGTAATGACCAAATAAGCGAGGATTGTTCTCAATCGATAGTCGTGTAAAGTCAGGGTCTATTGAAGCAGAGTATCTATCAGAAAACTGCATAGACTGGAGCTTTTCATCTAATGTTTTCCATTGGGTATTCATTTTCCCTTCAGCTGATCGGAGAAGTTTGTGTATTGCTTGTGAAGCGTTTTTAACAGGAATACTTTGCTCATAAAGCCCAGAAGAAAGCCAGTTAATGTCTTCAATACCAAAATGGCTTTTCTCTAAAGCATCGATGACGACTTTGTCTAGTCTAGGGTGGCTTGGGTATTTGACTGTGAAAGCTCTCGTACCATTAATGACGATGTCGATACTAGTAGTTAGTTGTTTAGAAAAAGTCGAAAAAGAAACAATAGACATACAAAGTAGTAATAAATAACGCAAGGTTACTTTCATAGAGAGTCACCTTCTTTATTGATATAGGGTTTTGCTGTCGTAAGAGTGAATGAAGGCATATTGGGAGCTGGAGTTTGTATACTTGTAACCACTTCCCCTGATTTCGGGTCGAGCCAGTAATTATTGACTAATTCTTGGTTAATTAGAGGAATTGAAACGTATTCAACAACGTGCAATAGGTTTCTTGTTCCACTGATTAGTTTTCTAGGCTCGACTTGTTTTACCTCAAAATGAGAGGTCGCTGGGTATTGCTCGTGGTAGTCAGGTGACCAACTGATTAAGAATGACCAGTCTTTTGGTGTTGTATTTTTATTTAGGCCTAAAGTTAAAGGATCAGGTAGTTCGGACTCGATACGGTCTAGGTTCTTCTCAGGTAAATTGACAGTTTTTACAATGCGCCCAGATTGAGTTACGAATAGCTCCTTGTTAGCTGACAACCATTTCATGTAAGCCGGTTTGCTTATAGAATCAGAGTTACCTTCAACCCAAGCTAATACCAGTAACGCTGGTGGAGTGTCCTTTTTTTGGACGAGAATACTGGCATAAGGGATCTCTTCAATTTGTTGTTTCGATATTTGGTTATTTTGCGGCCCAGCGATCGCCAATGTAAAGGAGTCGGATAAGTCTTGAGTAGTTTGCGTACAGCCAGAAGCTGCCAATAAAATAGATAACAAAGTAGAGCGCAAGAATGTATTCATATAGTTACAGCTATGAAGATGCGAGATAAATGACAGCCGAGCTAGCCGGCTGCTTTTGAGAGGTGCTTAGTTAGTTAGCCGCAGTGACGGTCGTTGATGTACCGGATCCAGCATTGCTTGCAGCAACGGCAACGCCGGCAACGGCTGCGCCAACAACAGTAATAGCTGTTGGTGAAACTGTGCCTACTGCAGCTGCAGTTGCAGCAGAACTACCTGCAGCTCCGCCAGATGCAGTTGATGCAGCGGTTGTTGCTGTAGTTGTCGTTTCAGCAAATACGGAAGAGGTGAAAAGAAAAGATAAAAATACTGAGGTGACTAATTTGCTCATGTCTTACTCCATTAAATGAACAATGTGTGGTTTGATAAGAGCTTATTTTACAACGAATAAATAAGCCTTTTTCAATAATAGAAGTAAACTATTTGAATATAAATGTCCAGCTTAAACGTATGCTTCCTGAAAACTAAAACCTTTGTGGCAATCAGATTGAAAATCTAGTTGCTCTAAAAAATAATATTATAGCCATTACGGCTACAAGTATTGTAATTGCACTCTCTATTATTGGTTAATAAGGAGCGTGTGAAGTGTGACGTATTACTACAAATTTATATCATAGAATTAGATATTGCCTATATTCTGTACTGAAACGTCAGGCCAATAAAACAGGCAGCGATACTAGGAATTGGAATCGACACGATGTACAGACCACATGTTTAGCTGTGGCTCTATGTTGATTTAAGCTGATTCATCACGTGAATATAACGGCGATATTTACTTGCAAGAAGAGTACTTAGCGTGATGGGTAAATAGCAACCAAGATAGTGCTAAAGTTAGCCCTAGATTAGCTTCAGTATTACTTCTTTTAAGTCTTTAAATATATAACTATCAATTATTTAATAGTACTAATCTTGCGGTGTTATTTATGCAAACAATGATTCCATTAGTTGTAATCGCCTAGGCGGTATATATAATTCGCGGCGAAAAATTGAGTAAAAACATAAGTATCGTGTGATTTAATTTTTGTTAGGTAAGTTTACAATTAGGCAACACCTTATTTCGACTGTTAATTTAATTAACAACTAGTTAATTAAATTGGTGAAGTGAAAGGTATAGGTCTGATGTTATAAGTTTCCACGAATGTGTGCTTATCAAGTGAAATTATGATAGACATTCGTGATACACCGAGACTCCCATTGAAACAGCAGTTTTTGTTTGATTTACGATTAGCCTTAGTTTGTTTAGGCGTTGTTTTTGCTATTTTTGAGGGTTTCAGGTGCGCTTTACAAAAGCAATACTGATTGGATTATTTATCAGCGTATCATGGTACGCTACAGCCACACCTTGGGTTGAGCCAGACAATTCCATGCTCAGGGTGAATCTCCAGCAACTAGCTGATGCTGGTTATATTAAAGCCCCTCTCACGACGTTTCCGCTACAATGGGCATTGATTAGCGACGACCTAGAACAGATCGACCCAACAACGCTACCAGCCTATCTAGAGCTTTCTTATCGTTACGTTAAGCATTTTTACAATGATGCACGTTTAGGTCGTGGTAATTCACATCTTAAAATGATGAGTGGTACACAAAGACCATACAATTTGGGATATGGCGCTTTTTCTCGTGATGAGTGGGGTGTCTATTCAAGCTACGAGTCGACTGACGCAAACTACTCATATCGTTTAAATGCCAACTATGCCAAGCAAGCTGATGGCAGTAAGGATTTCAATTACCAAGGAAGTTACATTGCGATGGCACAAGGGCAATACACTTTTTCTGCCGGTGAGCTAGAACGATGGTGGGGACCAGGTTGGCAGTCTAGTTTAACTTGGTCGCAAAATAGTTATCCAATCCCTGCCGTATCAATTTCTCGCTTTGGTTTAAATAATCTGGCCTTGGGTGATTGGTCAATTATATCGCTGGTAGGGAAGTTAGATTCCGGTTCGCCAAACAATTACTTATGGGGAACACGAGTCATGAGCCGCCCCGTGCAGTGGCTAGAGCTCGGTGGCTCTTTCCAAAGTTATTGGGGGGCTTCTGATAAGAAAGCTTATGAAGAATTTCCAAATGTTGTCGCAGACAATGAAGCAAGTGCTAAACGTCAGACTAGCCTAGATATGCGTTTGCAACTTCCTACTGTAGGAGAGGTAAGCCAAGGGCTGTATGGACAGATAGCGAGTACTGAATCTCAAGCTGAACTTTCCAGTTACCTATATGGTTGGGAAAGTAGTTGGTTTGTTTTAGGGCAGCAGGCTCACATTGTTGTAGAGCGACAAAAGCTTCATGGTTCTTACTACTCAGAGAGCTCTGATGACCCTTATTTGATGGTCAATGATAGTTTATCTATCAACGACCAAAACGTAGATTCACTTTGGTCTGCAGGCGGTTATCTTCTGTTTAGCAATGATCAACAATTACAACTTTTTGTTCATCGAGTTAGTCCAATCAATGATTCGATGTTCTATCAAACTTCTTTGGAGTATCAGCTCCCCCTATGGAAAGGACGATTGCACCTAGGAGGCGATTATCGTACACAGCGAGTCGATGGTGATCGCTTGGCAATGTGGATTGGCTGGGACTTTCGTTTTTCAGAGTAGAGTAAAGTTATGAGAAAAATATCAATCAAAGTGTTAGACCATACGCTTAAAAAAGCAGTTTTTGCTTTGTGTGGTTTGATTTTGTTCACAGGAACAGCCATGGCGTTCACGCCAACTGCTTCGCAGATCTCTGAATTTAAGTCTCTGCCAAAGTCTGAGCAAATGGCATTAGCTAAACAATATGGTGTTGATTTAAGCCAGTTTAGCCCAAGCACTGGCAGCGATGCACAGTCGGCGAAGGCAAATTCAGCGCCGACTATTTTGCCACGCACTGTTAACTACCAAGATAAGAGCCAGCGGAGTCAAGATTTATCATCGCAACCATATCAAAGTCAAAAACTGAAACCATTTGGTTATGACGTTTTTGCTGGCCAACCGACCAGTAATACGCCATTGAACGATATTCCAGTGCCGAATGACTACGTGATTGGCCCCGGCGATGAGATCAAAATTCAAATTTATGGTAAAGATAACCATAGCTACAGTTTAGATGTGGGTCGCAATGGAGAGATTGACTTTCCTGGCTTAGGACCTATTTCTGTCGCTGGGCAAAGTTTTCATGAACTGAAACAGGCGCTAACAGTAAGAGTTTCAGAGCAAATGATAGGTAATAAGATCTCTGTAAGCATGGGTACATTACGCACTATTCCGGTATTCGTGTTGGGGGATGCGTATCAACCGGGTGCTTACAATGTCAACTCTCTAACTACTGTATCACAGGCTTTGATTGCTGCAGGCGGCATTGACACAGTTGGAACTCTGAGAAACATCGAAGTGAAGCGTCACGGAAAGTTAGTGGAACGTTTCGACCTTTATCAAATGCTACTCAACGGTAATTCAAAACAAGATATCCGTCTTCGCGCGGGAGACGTTGTTTTCATTCCAGCGAAAGGCGCTACTGTTAATATCAACGGAGCAGTACAACGTCCAGCAATCTATGAATTAAAAAGTGGAGAGACGCTTTCTCAAGCGATTCATGATGCTGGGGGAATTACAGCGACAGGAAGCCAAAATCACATCACGGTGAAACGCCAGACAAACAGTGGCATTAAAGTATTTACGCTAAATCTTGCAGAACATGCAGATCGTGATTTCAAGCTTGAAAATGGTGATAGTTTAAAAATCAATGACAAAAACACCCAGTTAACTAGTTATATCCAAGTTAAGGGTGCGGTAGTTCGTCCTGGAGACTATCAGTTCCATAAAGGGATGCATATCTCTGATGTACTTAATTCGGTGAACTCCTCATTACGCGATCATGTTGATTTAAATTACGCTTTGCTGGTTCGTCAGATTGATATGCAAGGTGACATTGTAACGTATCAGTTTAACCTGAAAGATGCGATCACTAACCCTAAAAGCGCTGCAAATCTAGCGTTGCAAAATAGAGATGAGATTTTGGTATTTAGTGAAGCACAGAGTGCTTTAGACCAAAACAACGCTAGCGCAAACTCGACCAGCAGCGATACAAATAGTGCAGACGCAAATAGCGTAACTTCGAATAGTAGTAGCTCAGATCTAAGTAATCAGAAGAACCAGCACACGAGTTTGTCAAAAGACTCTTTAAAAAGTTTGAGTTTGCAGTCGCTTGAGAAAAAAACAATCGGCGAAAAATCCTCTGATTATTCGCGTACGGTTTTGTTAGCTCCGGTAATCGACGAACTAAGACAACAGGCGACGCCTTCGCAGCCAGTTCAGGTCGTTGAGGTAAGTGGCGCAGTTCGATATCCCGGTGTATACCCGTTGAGTGTCAATTACAAATTGAGTGATTTGATCACTGCAGCTGGTGGCCTAGTTGAATCTGCTGATTTACGCACTGGTGAAGTGAGCCGTGTGGCAATCGTTAACGGCCAGCAACATATTACACACAAAAACTTTGAGCTTGGAAAAGCACTGAATGTAAACAGTGCTGATGACTTTAAGCTGCAATCTAAAGACCGTATTAATGTCTTTATGAAGCCAGAGTGGCGTGAAGAGAGCACAGTAACGCTCGATGGCGCAGTTAAATTCCCAGGAACGTACACCATTCAACAGGGTGAGACTTTAGATGATGTGATAAAGCGAGCTGGTGGCTTAACGCGTTTTGCATATGCAGATGGTGCAGTGCTTAGCCGAGTAAGCTTGAAAAAATCGGAAGCTGCGAAATTGCAGATGCTGAAATCACAGATGCAGCAAGAAATTGCAGAACTGACTTTACGCCGTCAAACGTCTGTTGCGTCATACCCGACCTCGCCAAACGAAGCGATGAAAGTTGTTGATAAGTTGCAAACGGCTAAGCCTATCGGGCGACTTGTTATTAACTTGCCTGCAATTCTCAAAGGGAACAAGCAAGATGACGTGATGCTGCAAAACGGCGACACACTTTATGTTCCAGTTAAGCAGAACGTAATTAGCGTAGTAGGGCAAGTACAGTTCCCGGCAAGCTTTGTTTATGACCCACGTGAAAGCTTAAGTGACTATATCAGTAAAGCAGGCGGCACTAAGGTGCAAGCAGACAAAGATCGCATGTATGTAATCCGCGCAAATGGCTCAGTGATGCTACCAAATAACTCTTACTGGTTTAGTCGTAAAGATGATTCACTGCACCCAGGTGACACAATTGTTGTGCCAATCAACAGTAACTACCTAGACAGCTTAAGTGTATGGAGTACAGCAACTCAGATGCTGTATCAGATGGGAGTTGCTTGGAAGGCAGTTCAGTAATAGTAGAAAGCTTGTTAGCAGTCGTAAGGCTGCTAACAAGCTGATTAGAGTCAAAAGAGTGTAGATTAGTACTGAATTAGAAGTTGTGCGTTTGTTGGGTACAAATCATGCCAATAAAACCTCTTTTGATAATCGATATACTAAAAAATCAGATATTAATAATTTACGTATTGTTAATTGACATAACTTAGATAGATAAGCTTATGAATCAGGTAGATAACAAAGTGAAACAATCTCATGATATTAATACATACACGCAGGATAATTCAGGTAACGACATGATTGACTTACTTTCACTATTTTCTGCATTGTGGGAAAAGAAAAAATTAATCACTGCTGTTACTTTTTTATTTACGTTAGCTGGCATAATTTTTAGCTTATTTTTGCCTAATATTTACCAATCAACGGTTTTATTGGCCCCAACGCAAGATCGAACAGAGATAAGCGCTATGGCAAATCAATTTGGTGGGTTAGCTTCACTTGCAGGCATTAAACTAGGGCAGCAAGGTGACAACACGACCGATATTGCGATTGCTAGTTTAAAATCTAGAGAATTTATAAATGAATTTATTAGTCAGCATCATTTGTTACCCGAGTTAATGGCATTAAAGAAATGGAATGAGAAGAATAATCAACTTGTATTTAATTCGGATATTTATGATTCAAAAACAAATACTTGGCATGGTAAGCAATTCTATAATGAGTCCAATAAACCAACAGCAAGTGATGCGTATAAAGCTTTCAGCAAGATACTCTCGATTAAAACAGATAAGGAAACAGGGTTTATAAGCCTATCTATTAACTTAAAATCCCCTTATCTTGCGGAAAAGTGGGCTACATGGTTGGTAGAAGATATCAATCATTGGATGAAAGTTCGTAAAATAGACTCAACTAAAAGGAACATTAAATATTTAGAAGAACAACTAAGTAAAACTTCAGTAACTGATATGGTCACGACATTTAATAAGCTAATTGAGCAACAAACTAAACAGTTAATGTTGGCAGAAGCCCAGAATGAATATGCTTTTCAGACAATTGACCGGGCTGATGTTCCTCAGGAAAAGGTAAAACCACATCGTTTACTTATAGTTATCGCAAGCATGTTTTTAGGTTTGATTCTTTCCTGTTCATTCGTTTGGATTCGAAGAGTTATATAGTATTTTAAGTTTTTTGATAATAATTATTTAGTGAAGAGTTTATCTATGATAATCAGTATTATATACACTTTGGCTTTTTTAAGTAAAAACCAGACTGAATGCTCTCTTACTAATTAATTAATTTATTTTTGACAATTTATTTTTTTTGGATAGTGACATGTTCGTAAATAAATCAATGCTTGTTAATAAAAAGGAGTTTTTATTATTAACTTATGGCCTTATTTTTATGCTGTTGCTATCGATGGATAAACCTCAGGTTCACGTATCTGGGATGGCTTTCCGACTGTCTTTTTTAGCCTTTTTCGTAATATTTTTGGTACAAAAAAGTAAGATACGGATTTCAAGAGAAGACTTATTTTTCTTTCTGTCTTTCATAGTGTTTTCCTTGCCATCCTTGGTTTATTCTGAAAATTTAATAAAAAGCATTATATATATCTTTTGGATGTTTTTCTTGTTTTTATGCATATCTGGTGTTGCTACAACTATTCCTTTGGATAATGGTAAGTTTAGATTTTTTTTCAAAGGAATTATAATATCGTATCGAGTTCAAATTATAGCTTCCTTTTTTGTGGTATTATTTGGTTTTCAATCTAGAGCCTCTGGTTTGTTATATGAGCCATCGTATTTTTCTCTTTATTTAATCCCTTATCTAATGTTCGTTTTATATTCTGTTATTGTTGATAAGAAGTATATGTTTTTCGATTTGTTTGTATTGTGTTTATTTGTCCATTCATCTAAATCAGCAACAATGTTTCTATCTATTGGAATATCTCTAGCTGTGATTTTGACATTTGCATCAAAAAGAAAGCTAGTAACATTATTGAAGATACTTGTTCTTGCCATGGTTATATTGGGTGCTTTGCAAATAAACAAGGCAGTAAACCCAGGAGGTTTAGTTTCAATAACGTATAGTAAAATGGTTGATTCTAAAACTGATAGTGGAGCACTGATTTATTTTTTAGCAAGGACTGGAAACCGATGGCCGAGAGCACAGCTGGCATATGAGGTGGCTAAAAGTAACCCATTAGGTGTTGGTATTGGGACTTATACTGCACATATAGAAAATAATAGAAACTATCCAGTGTTGAAAAAAAAATGGCCATGGTTTCTGAACCCAGAAGGTTACCCTGCAATAAATATGTATCTCCAAATAGCAGCAACTTGTGGTTGGCTTGTATGCTTTATATTTGTTATTTGGAATATAAGGCTATTTATTGTTTTAAAATCAGTTGATATGAAAGAATTTAAAATATTGGGTTTGTCATTTATAGTTCTTTGTCTTTCTCTAAATATCGAATCTAATTATATGAGGCCATATTTTTGGTTTTTAGTTGGCACATCTATGCTAGCTAGAAATTATGCTCGCATTAAGAGTAAGTCTCAGTGTGACTTTGACAGCCTAATTATAGAGTAGAATTTTTATGTGTAGATTTTTAACTGACGAGCGATGGCCTAGAGACACTGGCATTGGTCGTTTTGCAAATGAGGTACTTGATCGGTTGCAGCTTGAAAAGGAGCGCCTTGACATTAAGTGTAGTTTTTCTTCTCTATTGAACCCTATTATGATTAGCAAATCGATAGGAAAACATAAAAATAGAAAAACTGTATTTCTACCGGGGTATATACCGCCGATTTGGTCTAGTGTCCCCTATGTTTTCACTGTACACGATCTTAATCATCTTGATCGCCCTGAAAATGCTAGCTTTTTAAAGTCTCTTTTTTATCGGTTTTTTATTAAACCCGGGTGCCATCGTGCTGCCGCGGTACTGACCGTGTCTGAATTTTCTAGACAGCGAATTATTGAATGGAGTGGAGTGCCTGCGGAAAAAGTGATCAATGTAGGTAATGGTGTAGACGATGCCTATTCGCCAAACGCTGAAGCTTACTCTCCTGGCTACCCATATCTTTTATGTGTGAGTAACCGTAAGGCACATAAAAATGAACCAATGTTAATCCGAGCGTTTGCTCAAGCTCAAATAGATAGCAACATTAGGTTACTGTTCACTGGCAAAGCAACAGAAGAGTTAGATGAGTTGATATCGTCTCTAGGCTTGGAATCAAGAGTTTCTTTCTATGGTTTTGTAGAAGAAGAGCAGCTTCCTTCTTTATACAAAGGGGCGTTGGCTCTAGTCTTTCCTTCTCTCTATGAAGGGTTTGGTTTGCCAGTTATCGAGTCTATGGCTTGTGGTACACCTGTCATAACCTCCAACTGTACTTCGCTACCAGAGGTAGCAGGAGACGCAGCTCTTTTGGTTGACCCTAGCAGTCCAGCTTCGATCTCTTCAGCTATTGAAAAACTGGTTTCTGACATAGACCTGCAAGAAAGTTTAACTCAGCGCGGATTAGATCAGGCGAAAAAGTTTACTTGGGATCTAACTGCCCAGCGTGTTGAATCTGTGTTGCTAGATGCAGCAAAAAACAAGGTGTAAGTATGAATTCTGATATTAGTGTTGCATTAGTTTGCGATTGGCTTGTGACCTATGCTGGCGCAGAAAAAGTGCTGGAGTCGTTGCTTGATATCTATCCAGAAAGCGAGCTGAGTTCACTAGTTGACTTTGTACCAGACAAGCAGCGCTCGTTTTTAAAGAATAAACGCGCCAATACGACCTTTATTCAAAAGCTACCGTTTGCCAAGAAAAAATATCAAAAATATTTGCCATTAATGCCACTTGCCATTGAGCAGCTAGATGTTTCGAAAAGCGATATTGTTTTGTCGAGCAGCCATGCTGTGGCAAAGGGCGTGTTGACAGGGCCTGATCAACTGCATATTAGCTATGTGCACTCGCCGATTCGCTATGCATGGGATCTGCAGCATCAATACTTGCGCGAGGCAGGTCTAAATAAGGGGCTAAAGGGTTGGTTGGCGAAATGGTTCCTACACAAAATCCGAACTTGGGATTACCGTACGGCAAATGGGGTAGATCATTTTATCGCTAATTCTCAGTTTATAGCTCGAAGAATCAAAAAAGTGTATGGGCGTGAGGCTGCGGTTATTTATCCTCCAGTTGCAGTTGAAGATTTCCCTTTGGTGGAAGAAAAAGAAGATTTTTATTTCACCGCCTCCCGAATGGTGCCTTACAAACGCATGGATTTAATTGTTGAAGCATTTTCAAAAATGCCAGACAAGCGCTTGATTGTAATTGGTGATGGTAGTGAATTCGAAAAGATTAAGAGCAAAGCTGGCTCTAATGTTGAACTAATGGGCTATCAACCGTTTTCTGTGCTGAAAGAGCACATGCAAAAGGCCAAAGCATTTGTATTCGCCGCTGAAGAAGATTTTGGTATCACACCTGTTGAAGCGCAAGCTTGCGGGACACCAGTTGTGGCTTTCGGTAAAGGTGGAGCTCTAGAGACTATACGTCCGCTAGGTATTGATTCACCCACAGGACTATTTTTCAAGCAACAGACGGTTGAAGCTGTTTGTGAAGCTATTGAAAGATTTGAAAAAGAGTCGCAAGAGTTTTCACCACAAGCGTGTCGCAGTAACGCCGAAATGTTTTCGACAGAGCGTTTCGAAAACGAACTAAAAGAGTTTGTAAGTGAAAAGTGGGCTGAGTTTTCAGCCGATAAACAGATCACTTACAAGTAAATATTACGAGAGTATATCCATATGAAAACATCTCTTCTCCCTGTAATTATGGCTGGCGGTAGTGGCAGCAGACTGTGGCCATCGTCGCGTGAACTTTACCCGAAGCAGTTTTTGAAGCTCGACGGTGAACTTACGATGTTGCAGAACACTTTAGATCGCTTAAAAGGTTTAGAGTGCGCTAACCCAGTCGTAATTTGCAACGAAGAGCATCGTTTTTTGGTTGCAGAGCAGTTACGCCAAGTGGGTAAGCTTGCACACAACATCATTTTAGAGCCAGCTGGCCGTAATACAGCACCTGCCATAACATTAGCAGCGTTAGCTACAGACCAGCCAGGAGAAGAAGCTCAGCATGATCCACTATTACTTGTTTTAGCCGCGGATCATGTCATCAAAGATGAAGCAGCTTTTACTGCTGCAGTAAATTCAGCGATTCCATTTGCCGAAGAAGGCAAGTTGGTGACATTTGGTATTGTGCCAACTGGTCCTGAAACCGGTTATGGCTACATACGTCGTGGTTCACCAGAAAGTTACAAGCAGGGGTTGGATGATGTGGCGTTTGCCGTTGCTCAGTTTGTTGAGAAACCGGATTTAGAAACTGCGACTGAGTATTTGGGTTCGGGTGAATACTATTGGAACAGCGGGATGTTTCTCTTCCGAGCCAGTAGCTACTTGGCTGAATTGAAGAAGTTCCGTTCAGATATCTATTCTGCCTGCCAGACAGCAGTTGGCACTATAAACCCTGATCTTGATTTTGTACGAGTGAATAAGGAAGATTTCTTAGCTTGTCCGAGTGAATCTATTGATTATGCTGTCATGGAAAAGACAACAGAAGCTGTCGTGGTTCCAATGGATGCAGGATGGAGTGATGTCGGGTCATGGTCATCTTTATGGGAGATTTCTGATAAAGACACTGTTGGTAATGTGAAGCATGGCGACGTTATGAGCTATGACAGTCATAACAACTACCTGTTTGCTGAAACGGGTCTAATTGCAACCGTCGGCGTGAAAGATCTTGTGGTGATCCAAAGCAAAGATGCAATTTTGGTTGCAGACAAAAACCAGGTTCAAGATGTGAAAAAAATAGTGGAGCAGATCAAAGCTGATGGCCGCTCTGAACATCGCATCCATCGTGAAGTTCACCGACCGTGGGGAAAATATGATTCGATTGAAGATGGAGATCGTTATCAGGTTAAAAGCATAACCGTAAAGCCGGGTGAAAAACTTTCCATGCAAATGCACCATCACCGCTCTGAGCATTGGATAGTTGTGTCAGGTACGGCGAAAGTGACTAATGGAGATGAAGTTCAACTGATAACGGAGAATCAGTCTGTTTACATTCCTCTTGGCCAACGACATGCATTAGAGAATGTCGGGAAAATTCCGCTAGAGCTCATTGAGATACAGTCAGGCTCGTATCTGGGTGAGGATGATATCGTTAGATTTGAAGAACGATAAAAATAACATACTAAAAAGAATTTAATGTTGTAGGAAATCCTGAGCCTAAGTGCTCTTTTTCAACAAGAATAAAATTAAAGCAGTGTAATTATGAAAAATACTTTAGTCCCTGAGACGTTGAGCTGTTTTAAAGCTTACGATATCCGTGGTCGTTTGGGTGATGAACTTAATGAGGATATCGCTTATCGTATCGGACGCGCTTATGGCGAATTTATTCAACCAAAAACTGTGGTTGTAGGTGGCGATGTCCGCTTGACTAGCGAGAGCCTTAAATTGGCTCTTGCTAAAGGTTTACAAGATGCTGGCACTGACGTGTTAGATATCGGAATGTCAGGTACTGAGGAGATCTATTTTGCTACTTTCCATCTAGGTGTAGATGGCGGTATTGAGGTCACTGCAAGTCACAATCCAATGGATTACAACGGTATGAAATTGGTGCGTGAAGGTGCTAAACCGATTAGTGGAGATACCGGCTTACGTGATATTCAGCGACTCGCCGAGCAAAATCAGTTCTCTCAAGTAGACATTAATAAACGTGGTATCTACAAGAAGATTTCGACACTTGATGCCTATACTGATCACCTAATAGGCTATATAACACCTGAACATTTCAAGCCGATGAAATTGGTGATCAATAGTGGTAACGGTGCGGCAGGGCATGTAATTGATGCTCTTGAAGAACGCTTTAAACATTACTCAATACCTGTTGAGTTAATTAAGATCCATCATCAAGCAGATGGGAACTTCCCCAACGGCATTCCAAACCCATTACTTCCAGAGTGCAGGCAAGATACAGCAGAAGCAGTAAAGGCCCACAAAGCCGATATGGGAATTGCTTTTGACGGTGATTTTGATCGTTGCTTTATGTTTGACGAAAACGGTGATTTTATTGAAGGTTACTATATCGTCGGGCTTTTAGCTGAAGCATTTCTTAATAACAACCCAGGCAGCAAAATCATTCATGATCCGCGTTTGTCATGGAATACTATCGATGTGGTTAAAGTTGCTGGTGGTGAAACAGTGATGTCTAAAACTGGACATGCCTTTATTAAGGAACGAATGCGCAAAGAAGATGCTATTTATGGTGGTGAGATGAGTGCGCATCACTATTTCCGAGACTTTGCTTATTGCGATTCTGGGATGATTCCTTGGCTATTGGTTTCCGAGTTACTGTGTGTAAAAGGCAAAACTTTACAGCAGCTAGTTAGCGATCGAATGACTGCATATCCAGCATCAGGAGAAATCAACTCGCAACTTGAAGATCCAGCGGCTGCAATAGCTAGAGTGAGATCTGTTTATGAGTCGCAAGCCCTAAAAGTAGACGAGACGGATGGAATTAGCCTTGAATTTGCCGATTGGCGTTTTAACCTTCGCTCATCCAATACAGAACCAGTGGTTAGGTTAAATGTAGAATCTCGAGCTGATACTGTTTTGATGAAACAAAAAACTGAAGAAATATTATCGTTGCTACGCATAAAGTTAAATAGTGTCGATGGTTCAACTTAGCCCTCAATTATATTGTCAGTTTTATTGTTTTAGTGAGCTTTTTGAAGTTATAGCTCTTGCTAAAACTTGGTGAAGTTATGGTTGAACATTGAACTTGTTCAATTGGAGTAGTATTGCAAGTGTTAAGTAAACGAATTAAATATAATAAATATATCAACCATTTAGGCCTAGTTGCAGCTGATGTACTTGGGTTTATGGTGGCGTTTTTTCTGACGCACGAAATTATGCTTATCACCGACGCTGAACATGCGATGAGCTATGAAAAATGGTTAAACATGTATCATGGTTACCAGTGGGTGTGTAGTTCTTTTGTATTAATGGTGTTTGGTATTGGCATATTTTGGCTGTATTTTCGACATTACAGGTATAGAAAGCCCTTTTGGAACGAGTTGAAAGAGACAGTAATTACCATATGCTTTTTGGCCATTATGAACCTTTCTTTGGTCGCTCTTGCCGAAAAAAATCTGAGTCATAACCGTTGGGCTATTTTTTGGGCATTTATGATTGTTTGTATACCATTATCTCGCTCATTACTTAAGCATACGTTAAACTATTTCGGGTTTTGGCAGTGGCCTACATTCATTATTGGCTGCGGTGAAAATGCACGTGAAGCTTATCTTGCTCTTAAAAGCGAGAAGAGAATGGGATTTAATGTAAAAGCTTTTATTGCTCCGGATGACTGCCAATGTGACAGCCCAATAGAGGGTATACCTCTATTGCGCGTAGATATTGCCTCTTTAAGAAACATTAAAAATGCTCAGGTATTTATTGCGTTGGAATATACACAATTTGAGCTTTGTGATTTTTGGCTTCGCAAGCTAGCAGCAAAGAAGCTACGAAATATTTCTGTGATACCTTCTCTAAGAGGCATACCTCTTCATGGTACTGATATCTCTCACTTTTTTAGTCACGAAGCATTGATGCTAAGAGTGCGGAATAACCTAGCTCGCCGCTCTGCAAGAGTAATGAAACGTTGCTTTGATGTGATTGTATCGTCCCTATTATTACTCGTACTATCTCCTGTGATGCTTTTTATTGGCTGGAAGGTTTCACGTGATGGCGGAGCACCGACTTATGGTCATGAACGAATTGGTCAGCATGGTAAAAAGTTCAAATGTCTCAAGTTTCGCTCGATGATCTGTAATTCTCAAGAAGTGTTAGAGCAGCTATTAGAGAGTGACCCACAAGCTAAAGCTGAATGGGATAGGGACTTTAAACTCAAAAATGATCCTAGGATCACTCCTATAGGTCACTTTATTCGCAAAACCAGTTTAGACGAACTTCCTCAGTTATGGTGCGTTCTAAAAGGAGAAATGAGCTTGGTAGGACCTCGCCCAATTGTTCAGAAAGAATTAGAGCAATACTACGGCGAGAATTCAGATTATTACCTAATGGCAAAACCAGGCATGACCGGGCTATGGCAGGTAAGCGGTAGAAACGATGTTGATTATGATACCCGAATTTACTTAGATGGGTGGTATGTCAAAAACTGGTCGATGTGGTACGACATTGCAATGTTGTTTAAAACCGTTGGCGTTGTACTACGAAGTGATGGCGCGTACTGAGTATCGTTAAAGAGAGTTGGAAATGAAGGTTTTGATAGTAAATACGCTTTATAGCCCATACAAAGTCGGTGGAGCTGAAGTTTCAACACAGTTATTAGCTGAGACACTGGTTAGCAAAGGGCACCAAGTTAGGGTAGTGACTCTTACTAAGGAAACGAGACGTTCACAGTCAGAAATAAATGGCGTTGAAGTTGTTTACGTGCCCCTGAAAAACCTTTATTGGCCTTTTTCTAGTACCAATCAACCCGCATGGAAACGCTTATGCTGGCACCTAATCGATCTTTACAACCTTCGTATGGCTAAGCAAGTTGAACAGGATCTTTTAGAGTTTAAACCTGACGTTGTGCATACCAATAATCTCGCAGGGTTTTCTGTCGCAGTATGGTCAATGATAAAACGTCATAGGATGCGTTTGGTGCATACGATGCGAGATTATTATCTCTTTCATCCTAACTGTACGCTGTTTAAGGATGGCAAAGACATCCCTATTCAAGCTAAAAGTGTGAGAACTTGGTCTTGGTTAAAAAGACACATGAGTAAAAAAGTCGATGTGGCTGTTGGTATTAGCCATTCCATATCTGAACTACATCAGAAAAACGGTATGTTCAGCAACGCTAAGAGTGCTGTTGTTTATAATCCAGTACCGACACCTAAAGTGAAAAACAATACCGGTAAGCCGTTAACCATCGGAACTATCGGACGTTTGACGTCTGAAAAGGGGTTTGATGAATTTTGTCATATATCTGAACGTTACAACGACAAAGGTGTCCGATTTGCCGCTGCCGGAAGGTTTGCTAGTGGCGTACTAGGTGAACAGTTAAAAAATAGGGCAGAAAAAGCCAACATTGATTTACTTGGTTTTGTTTCTCTCGAGGCTTTCTTAGAAACGGTAGATATTGTAGTTTTGCCTGTAAAATGGCAAGAACCATTTGGTCGTACTGTTGTTGAGTGCGCTTTGGCTGGAAAGCTGGTCTTTGTATCTTCAAAAGGTGGAATAACGGAACTGATTCCACAATTTGCTAACGTTCGAAATATGTCAGAGTTTGAACGATATATCGATGGGTTAGATGGGAATAGTGAAATAAAGCAGGTCGAGATTAGCACTTCTTTAAGTGAAGGTTTTTCTCTATCAAATATAGCATGTCAATACATTGAAAATTATAAATAAAATAGGTTAACCATGAAAATAGCAATTGCCGGTACTGGCTATGTAGGTTTGTCAAATGCAATGCTGCTTGCGCAACACCATGAAGTTGTAGCAGTTGATATTGTTAAAAAGAAAATTGACCTTCTTAATGACAAAAAATCTCCTATTGTTGATCGAGAGATCGAAGACTTTCTGCAAAACAAAGAGCTAAACTTCAGTGCGACATTGGATAAAACGAGCGCATACCATAATGCAGATTTCGTGATTATTGCTACACCAACAGATTACGACCCAAAGACGAACTACTTTAACACCGCTTCTGTAGAGTCAGTAATTAAAGATGTCACTGCAATTAACCCTGATGCAGTGATGATCATTAAGTCAACTGTACCTGTTGGTTATACTCGCAGAATTAAACAAGAACTCAGCTGTGAAAATTTAATTTTCTCGCCAGAGTTTCTGCGTGAAGGCCAAGCTTTATATGACAACCTAAATCCATCCCGTATTGTTGTGGGTGAGCGATCTGAACGAGCAAAAATGTTTGCTGATCTATTAGCTCAGGGTGCGACCAAGCAAGATATTGAGATCATCCTTACAGATTCAACTGAAGCTGAAGCGATCAAGCTTTTTGCCAACACCTATTTAGCAATGCGAGTTTCCTATTTTAATGAGTTAGATACATATGCAGAAACTCATGGTCTAGATGCACGACAAATAATCGAAGGAGTAAGCTTAGACCCAAGAATAGGTGGTCACTATAACAACCCGTCGTTTGGCTATGGTGGGTATTGCTTGCCTAAAGATACTAAACAGCTCAGGGCTAATTATCAGGATGTGCCAAATGAACTAATTAGCGCAATTGTTGACGCTAATAGAACTCGTAAGGACTTTATAGCTGACTCGATTATTAGTAAAAAGCCAAAGATTGTTGGTGTTTACCGATTGGTCATGAAATCCGGTTCTGACAACTTCCGAGCATCTGCGATGCAGGGAGTAATGAAGCGAATTAAAGCAAAAGGGATAGAGGTCGTAGTATATGAGCCAGCTCTTGATGAGCCTGAGTTTTTTAATTCAAGAGTTATTCAAGAGTTAGGCGAGTTTAAACAACTATCAGATATAATAATTACAAACCGTCATAGCAACGAGCTTTATGATGTTTTAGATAAAGTTTATACGCGTGATTTGTTTGCTTGTGATTGATATTTTTACCCTGGATTTTGTGCTCACAGTCATTGTTCAAAAATGACAGCTATTGTGAGACTTTATATTTATTGTTATGGGAAACCTATTTTGCCAATTATGATTTTGAGTGAAAACTGTGTTAAGTAAGGCTAAAGGGTTATCAGCGAATAAGTTAGTAAGGAATATAATAATTGTCGCTTCTGGCTCAGCAGGAGCACAGTTTATTAATTTTCTGGCTACACCATTTATTACGAGGTTATTTACACCTGAGGCATTTGGTGTGTTTGGGGCTTTTATATCAATAGTGTACATACTAGATCCTATTAGTGCATTTTGTTTGCCTCCAGCTATTATACTACCTAAGTCGGACTCGGAAGCTAAGCAAGTTGCTGATTTAGTATTTAAGTACTCCATAATCCTATCAATGTTATGTATGGCGGTGATTTATTTTGGAAAAGAACTAATACTAAATGTATCAACACTAGCGTTTAGCTACCATTTATTATATCTACTTCCTGTTATTGTGTTTACTACTGGACTTTATCGACTGTCAAATCAGTGGCTAATTAGGTGTGGGAAATATAAATACCCCTCATTAATACTTGTTATACAAGCTATAATTGTAAGTATTCTTAAGGTCTCCGTTGGCTTACTTAATCCTACATATATTTATTTGATACTTGTTGCGTCATTTGGTTATTTTCTTCAATGTGTACTTATATTTTATTGTGCAGTAAAGGCAGGGCTAAGACAGTGGATTAGCTTAGGCTCTGGTTTTATATCATTTAGATTAATTAAGAAATATAAAGACTTTCCATTATACGTAACTCCTCAAGTATTTTTAAATACATTGACGCAGAGTATACCGGTATTAATTCTCATGACTTATTTTGGCCCAGTGTATGCGGGCTATTATACGCTGACACGCTCTGTTTTGTCGGTGCCTATGCGATTGTTAGGAGTAGCCGTTGGTGATGTTTTCCTACCAAAGATGTCAAATGCACTAAATAGTAAGGAAAAGTTGGATAACCTCCTGAAAAAAGCAACAATAACTCTTGCTAGTGTAGGGCTTGGGCCATATTTGCTGCTAATTGCTTTCGGACCATATTTATTTGGAGTTGTGTTTGGCCATGATTGGGTAGTAGCAGGAGAATATGCTCGATGGCTATCGTTGTGGAGTTTTTCAGAACTACTTTTTATACCATCAAATAAAGCTATTTTGGTAATAAGTGAACAGAGGTTCTTTTTATTATACTCTGTGTTTTCAGTTTTGTTGAAAGTACTTTCGCTACTTGTAGGCGTGTTTGTACTAAAAACACATTTGTCTACAGTGATACTTTATAGCTTAGTGTCTGCAATGTTAAATTTCGTCTTAATTTCTATCGTATACTGTAAGTGTATGGACTGACTTGATTAACAAACTTTTTAATAAATAGTAATAAG
The DNA here is from genome assembly GCF_921294215.1 of Vibrio marisflavi CECT 7928. Taxonomy (GTDB): domain Bacteria; phylum Pseudomonadota; class Gammaproteobacteria; order Enterobacterales; family Vibrionaceae; genus Vibrio; species Vibrio marisflavi. The sequence continues at coordinate 1,250,044 of NZ_CAKLDM010000002.1, read as the reverse complement.
TTTAATTCATGTAAGTTGTGATTTTTAGTGAGTGGTAAATGAGAAGTGTAAAAATAGATTTGTTGCGTTTTATAGGGTTGTCAATGATTATTTTGGCCCATGTTCACCCTGGAGCAATAGTTTTTCAATTAAGAAATTTTGATGTGCCTTTGATGGTTATAGTCTCAGGGATGGCTTTCGCAGTGTCCTTTAATGAATCTGAAAAATATTCAGAGTATATTTGGAAAAGAGTTAAAAGGCTAGTTCTTCCAGTTTGGGCATTTCTATCAATATATTTTCCTTTGGTTTTTATTTTTCGACCTTCTTCATCTGATGTAGGCTCTCTTAATGTGATATTAGGGAGTTATTTTATGATCAATGGTATTGGTTTTGTTTGGATTATTAGGGTTTTTATTTTGGTTGCTCTAGTTGCGCCATTTATCTATGGTCTCCACAAAAAAAATACTTCTGACTTTAAGTTTTTATTCACTGTTATCCTATCTCTGTTCGTATTTGAATTATTTAGGTATATATTTTCTCTACATTCAGAAGATAGTTCACTTACTTACCTATCTGCAGAATATAGTTTATTTTACTTGGTTCCGTATTCGTTATTATTTGCTTTGGGCTTGAGAATACCAAAATTAGGAAGGGAGGTGAACTATGCACTAAGTTTTTTCTTCCTTGCCATCTTCGTTTCTATTGCAGTGACTCTATATATACATACTGGTGAATTTGTTTCAACAAACGATTATAAATATCCACCCTCAATATATTACACATCTTATGCAATCTCTGTTTCTATTTTTATATGGCTTATCTCTGATAGAATTCAACATTTATTGAGTAGAGTAAAATTGTTAGAAAAGTTCGTATTACATATAGCTAGAAATACTATTTGGATATATTTGTGGCATATCCCAATGGTTAAGGTTTTAGATAAACTTGTACCAAATATGAATATACTTTTAAAGTATGTGATTGTTTCCTCATTTGGTATTACCGTCGCTTCTTGTCAAATATGGATATTGACTAGATTTCTAATCCCTAGAATTAAAAGTGTGAAGTTAGCGAAAAATTTACGGGTAGTCTTTACGGGGTGAGAAAATTTAACTCTTAAACAAGATGAGTTGATTATAAAATATGTATTGCTATGACTTAATTTGGGCATAATATATTATGAAAATAGTACTTCTACTTTTTATTTTTAATACCGACCTAGAAAGTATCGCTATCACAAGATTATAAAAAGCGAAGATAAAACAGCCAAAGGTTTTAATACCTTTGGCTGTTTAACTTGCTTTACCTAGAGTGTTCAACAACTATTAAATATCTATTGAACAGTAAACACCTGTTCAGCATATGGGTACATCTTATCAGCGATATACTTATGCATTGCAGTAGTCGGGTGGGTAACACCCCAAAATACATATTTGTCTGAGCCGTAATTCGCACATTCATTTGTCAGTGAATGGCTAGTTAAATAATCCTTCGATGAACTTCGGTTTATATCTAAACACGCATCTCTTGAGTTCTCGAACCCATAAGCCTGTGGGTCGTGGATAATTTTGTCGAATAAGCTATAGGTATCGAAGAGTAGGACATTAATGCCTTTGCTTTGATAATATTGTGCTTGCTCTTCAATGAATTTATTAAACGCTATTATCTTGGCTCTGACTTCTGCGATTTTATCTTCAGTTGAGTATTTAGACTGAGGCGCATAGGTTGCGTCCGGTAGTGTCATAAGCAAGATATTTTGCGCACCTGAGCCAGTTAAGCGAGTCATCGCACTGCTAAAGTCGGCCTCAACATCGATGAGTGAGCGATCGTAGTTCATGAAATCGTTCAAACCAAACTCAAGAGTAAATAGCGTGTTTGCTGGGTCGTAGTTTTCAGCCGCTTTCATATACTCGATATACGATTTGACTTGCTCATTGACACCAGTGAGCACTCCATACTGGTTCTCTCCAGCAGCGCCACCTACCGCCCAGTTATAGACTGGAATATTGAGATCTTCGGCCAAATACTCTGTCCAAACGAACCCATTGCTAAAATGTTCTAAGAACCAAGTGTTTGGGTTAGGGAAAAGCCACTGAGAAGCATTAAATATGTTGCCGGTATCAGAGAGGCTATCTCCAAACGAAATCATTTTGTTGATCTTCGAAGTATTCTCAGAATCATTAGTCCAAATAGTGTGGTTATAAGAAAAGCGATTGTCTGAAGCAAAGAACAGTATGTCGGCTGTGTTGTGGGTTACACCAAGTGTTTCACTGCACCTCTGCTTAATCTCTTGCTGTGATGTGTTGGTGTAAAACATGTTTCGCCATTTGAAGTCGGATTTCCAATATCCATCTATTGAATAGTAATTGCCATTTGGTTTGACTGCCCACTCCCAAGAAGTCGTGGAGTCATCGTGTGATTGCGCTGGTCGATACCAGCATCGAACGTAGGTATATGTCTCATTAGATTGGCCCAATAATGAGTTAGACGTGGTGATAGGTTCGATAGGAGGTGGATCAGCATAAACATTAAAGCAGATCGTGGAAAGGAATAATGTCCTGATAAATGTTTTAATCACAATTTACTATCCTGTAAATATTGGTTTGAGTTTATATATTATTTTGATAAATGATGGAGTCAAAGAGTTTAACAAAATCAGATTTCAAACTGACGGCGTGCTCATAAAACAAACAATTCATATATACAATACGGTCAATAGCGTATTGAAAGGTAATTCTGCAATCAGCGTGTACACTTTAATTGGATGGGATGGAAGAGTGTGCGGTATGAAAGTTTCTAAAGCGTTATTGCCTTTAATATTGCTTTGTAGTGTTAGCTTCGCAGCGAATGCAGAAGGAGCGAAAAAAGAGTTGAGGTGGATGGTCACTATTGAACCACCGATTACTTATCTAGATGCAAGCGGCAACTATAAAGGCTATGGCATTGAGATATTAAAAAGAATTCAGGCGAGCCTACCAAGTTACGAGCATACTATTTTTGTGGCTGGAAATTACAAAAGACTAGTGCAGGAGGTGCAAGATAAACAATCACTAAGCTGCGCGTTAGGTTTATTCAAAACTGATGAACGACTAAAAATCTTATACTACGCACACGTGCCAGTGTTCTACTTTTTTAATATGCAGATTGCTATGCGAACTAGTATGTTTGAAGAAATGGGTAAGCCGGAGCAACTTTCACTTCACCATATGATGAATCAGAAAAATTACACACTAGGGCTCTCCGATGGGCGAACATACTCTTCCGCCATTAGAGAAATCGTCGATCAATACAAAGGGCAATCAAACGTGAGAATGAGCTCTCAAGGGAATGTCGGTGAAAGCTTATTAAACATGGTGTCGCTTGGTAGAATTGATTATACGTTTGTCTATCCAGAAGAAGCCATTTACCTCTCACGTAAACATGGCTTAGAAAACAAAATTACTACAGTACCGATTGCTGAAGCTAAGCAACTTGGCTATTCGTGGCCAGTTTGTACAAAAACTGCAGAAGGGAGTCAGATCGCAAGCCAAATAACCAATGCTCTCACGTTAATGCGACAAGAAGATAGCTATAGAGAATTGTATGAAAACTGGTTGTCTTCAAACTTACTAAAAAGCTATCGTAAGAAGTATCAGGAAGAGTTTTTAAAGATATATGAGTAACAAAACAAACAACCTGAATATTCTATGTTCAGGTTGCTTGATTTAGTTTTCATTCTGGACTGTTAAATTGACGCTTACTTGCCGTTCCAAGCATTAAGAGCGTCATGGCGTACTTGGCTCTTTCCAGCGTTATCAAGTTTGAAGTAGCCTTTTGCTAGTCCACCTTCCCAGCTACCATAAGTTGGGTTTGGCAAGACAATATAACGCGTACCGTAAAGCGAGTGTTCTGCATTAACGTGGTCGCGACGAACTTCGTTAGATTTGTGGATTACTTTAGAATCAAAGTCATCTAAGTTGTCGCCAACCAGCATAACAATCTTGTAGCCTTCATCAGTGATGATAGAGCGACGTGCTTTTTTATCAGATGTGGTAGTTTTTAGAAGGACGGTTTTGTCATTCACGCCTGAGAAGCCAAGCTTTTTCAGGTTTTTGATGGTTTCTTTCAGGTTTGTTTCAGAGCGGTTACTTACGTAGAAAACAGTTCCACCATGTGAATCGATGTATTTTGAGAATTCGATAGCCCCAGGAATAGCCTTCGCTTTAGCAGCTTGTTCCCACTTACCCCAAGTTTTAGATGAATAGCCTTGGCCGTGCTTAATTTGCCATGCTGCATACGCGCTGTTATTAATCATGGTCTCATCAAGATCGACAACTACCGCCAGTTTCTCTTTACTATTGTCTTGTTTGGCTTGAGATTTAAAGTGATCAAACGACATTTTCGCTACGTTAAATGCTTGATAAGCTAGAGCTCGATACTCTCCAGATTGCTGAACCCAATCCACGGCAAGTACAGCTTGATTCTGTAACTGAGCACTAGTGACTGGTTGTTCTTTGGCTGCAACTTGCCATGAGGTGGCTGTGATAACTGCAGTCGCAATAACCGCCAAAGCTTTATTTTTCATTTTACACTCCTGTAAACATCAAAGGTGCACACCCACGAGCAACGTGTTCGAACTGCTATTGCTATCAGGTGCTTTCTGGTTCTACAAACTACATAAATGAGACGAAACTCAATCTGTTGTAAAACTATGCGTAAATGTAATATTTCGTTAGGAAATATTGTTTTGGCATTGTCGATGAACTCCCTTTGTTGGTGCAAGTGGGAATTTCAACGAATACTCTGATGTGAGATCACGATCTCATATGTCTTATTAATTAACAAATTGCATAAATGTGAGATGTAAAACGAACTTTAGTTTCGGTTAAAAAGTGGAGAGTCTTGAGTATTTGGCCAAACAGTACTCGAAATCTTGCAAAATTAGTCACTTTAAGCGTCGTAATTCGCTTAACCGATGTACCGCAGAATTACTTACTAATAGATAAATAAAACAATAATATAAATGCCAATATGCGAGTTGCGTACTTGCAATTATTTTAGAAAACCAAATTTTTTTTGATCTAGAGTGTTACAAACGCAAACGTTTGCTGTATCCTTTGCGTCCTCAAATTCTATGTGTTCGGTGAATCATTCATAGTATATGAATCGAGTGTGATAGTTCGCTTCTTTGGGTTATTTACCAACCACTAAACGCAGTATAAACAAGTATTCGCAAGGAACTTTCAACATGTCTGAAAAGACCTCATTCACTCCAAACTCAAACTCAGAGAGTGACGGCGCAAACCACAACAGTGGTTTTGATAAGTTTTTTAAAATTACTCAACGCGGTAGTAGCGTTAAGCAAGAGCTAGTTGCAGGGCTTACCACATTCTTGGCAATGGTTTACTCCGTCATTGTCGTACCTAACATGTTAGGGGATGCTGGCTTTAACCAAGGAGCAGTATTTATTGCAACGTGTTTAGTTGCTGCATTTGGCTCTCTTGTTATGGGTCTTTGGGCTCGTTTGCCAATGGCAATTGGCTGTGCAATCTCACTGACTGCGTTTACCGCATTTAGCTTAGTGTTAGGGCAGGGCGTGAGTGTTCCAGTTGCGCTAGGTGCAGTGTTCTTGATGGGTGTTGTGTTTACTATCATAACTGTAACCGGTATTAGACAGTGGATTTTATCCAATCTACCTTTTGGTGTTGCACATGGTACTGGTATCGGAATCGGCTTGTTCTTACTACTTATTGCTGCAAACGGTGTTGGCTTAGTCGTGAAGAACCCAGAAGCTGGGCTACCAGTAGCATTAGGTCACTTTACTTCGTTTCCAGTTATTATGTCTGTTGTTGGTCTAGCCGCCATAATCGGCCTAGAGAAGCGTAAGGTTCCAGGTGGCATCTTAATTGTCATTATTGCAATTTCAATCTTAGGGCTAATCTTTGATCCAAACGTGGTCTACAAAGGCTTATTTGCTATGCCAGAATTTGGTGGCAAAGACTCGTTATTCGGTAAGCTTGATATTATGGGAGCTTTGTCTCCAATCGTTATTCCTAGCGTATTAGCGTTGGTGACTACGGCTATTTTTGACGCGACTGGCACGATTCGCGCGGTGGCTGGCCAAGCTAATTTGCTAGACAAAGACGGGCAAATTATTGATGGTGGTAAAGCGCTTACTTCAGACTCAATGACAAGTATTCTTGCTGGTTTCGTTGGCGGTGCGCCAGCAGCGGTATATATTGAATCTGCAGCGGGTACAGCCGCTGGTGGTAAAACAGGCCTTACAGCAACGGTTGTTGGCGTCCTGTTCCTACTCATGCTGTTCTTATCTCCAGTGAGCTACTTAGTTCCGAGCTATGCGACTGCACCTGCTCTAATGTATGTTGGTTTGTTGATGCTAGGAAATGTAACTAAGTTGGATATGTCTGACTCAGTGGACGCTCTGTCAGGATTAATCTGTGCGGTGTTTATCGTGTTAACTTGCAACATAGTAACAGGAATTATGCTTGGCTTTGGCTCGCTAGTAATTGGTCGCGTCATTTCTGGTGAGTGGAAGAAGCTTAATGTTGGTACAGTAATCATTGCTATTGTCCTAGTTGCATTTTACGCTGGCGGTTGGGCTATCTAGTCAAAATATTTGCAAGAAAATCCCACCTTCATGGTGGGATTTTTTATATCTAAATTTGGTATACAAGCACTAATTTAATGTGCTGTGTTTCATATCTATATTCTTACTCTAATAAATAACTCCCTTCTTAGAGAAATACCGAATAAATAATCTATAAAATTATAATTAGCTAATACTGTTGATTAAATTTTAGAGCAAAACTTCACATCTATCTTATAACTTGTTGTATTAAGTATATACACTAAAAAATAGACGATAAATATATTTGTAAGTTTCTATAATCATGTGCTTTACTCAATGTTACTAAATTAAATTTAACGATATTTAATATTTATCATGAGCTTAGGAAACAATAAGAGTTTCTGAGGGTTTCTGCTTCATTTTCAGCATCGTTATTATGCGAATTAAGTTGTATAACGGGTGGAACGAGAGCCTTCTATATATTTGTACACGTTAGAGGATGTTATTTGATTATGAAATTGGTATCTAAATATGTAGTTACATTGATGATGAGCTGTTTGGCATTTTACAGTTTTGCAGGTAAGAAAGAGGTACCACTAGATATCGATGGTGTTACTAAAGTTACAGCGGATGAATTAATTGATCTAGTTGATGAGCATGACAACTTGGTCATTATCGACTCACGTGTAGCTAAGGATAGGTTGGGGGGCTTCATTGAAGGTTCGATCTCTCTTACGGATGTTGACACTACCCCTGAATCATTAGCAAAAGTTTTGGCGACCAAGAATACACCAGTGATTTTTTACTGTAATGGCTCCAAATGCGCTCGTAGTATGAATGCCGCCAAAATCGCGTACAAAGAACAGTACTCGAAAATATATTGGTTCCGTGGTGGCTGGGAAGAGTGGACAGATAAGGGGTACCCAATAAGCAAGTAGTGGGCAATCATACTATCACCAATAGGGTGAATTTATGGTAAGCGGGAAATTTGCAAAGGAAGCAAAGATTCATGTGGCTATCAAAAATCTCTACAAAAGTACTTATCACTGCATTGGTTGTTATTCTGTCGGGCATATTATTTGTTGTCGAAATTATTACAACGCAGCAATTTAGGCACTTATCTCAAGAAGTTAGCGAACGAATCATGAGTCGCTTTATTGAAGTAACCTCGACGGAGGAGATGGTAGAGATTGGTGAAATTCTTGATAGCTTGGGTGTTGAAATTCAATCGGATAGAGACCTAAGAAAAATTGTAAAAAGTTACATTAAGACAGGAGAAAATAAAGCGGGTCTCGCTGATTATCTAAATGAATCATTTAATCGTCGATATCAAACCTTTGGGCTGATTGATATACAGAAAATTAGGGCATTTGATACAAGGTTTAACTACTTAGCATCAAGTACGCAGGGCGTTCAGTCGTTTTCTAAAAGCCTAAACCCTGAGTTTTTAAAAGTTGTCGAAGGAAGAAAAGGAAATGAAAAGCTAAAAGTCGCCAAATATGTTTGGTCTTCTAATGGTATTCCGAGTTATTCGATACTGGTTCCTGTTGGTGGTTTAAGGGTTATTGGATATGTAGAAATAGTGGTTGATCCAATACACAATATTAAGAATATTGAAAGCAAGATAGATTCGCCTGTTGAAATTTTAGATGGGAATGGGGACGTTCGTTATCGAGCAGAGAGCTTTCCAACGGATTTATCGAATTATGTTATGTCGAAGTTCTCATTGGATACTTCCGATGGTAAGCCGTTAATAACGATAGAGGGAGCTTTTAATAATGAATATCTTATTTCACGTTCAGAGTATTTACGAAATGTCACATTTGCTGGCTTCTTAGGTATTGTAGTCCTCTTCATGTTTTTTTCGATTGCTTTTCTAAACAAACTTCTATTTAAGCCAATTCATGAAATTGTTGAACATATGAAGCAAGTCTCGAATGGTGATCTTACAGTGAGCGCGAAAGAAGAGGGAATATATGAAGTTAGTACTCTAAATAAAGGGCTAATAAAGCTCATATCAAGCTTTCGAGAGAATGTGAGTAATATTAAAGAGAATAGTGTTGGTCTATACGAGTCTGCCAACAAAGTGTGCCAAGATGCAGACAATACCAAGCGCTCAATTACGATACAGCAGCAGAAAACCGAGTCTGTGGTTAGCGCAATGGGACAAATGGATTCGAGTATTAATGAAGTCGCTCAAAGCTCAGCTGCAGCGGCTAAAGAAGCGAAAGTATCCCAGCAAAAAACTTCAGAAGGTAAGCAAAGCGTTACCAGTGTGATACATACAATTGAGCAACTTTCTGAACAAATACTGAGTTCGGAAAAGGTTATCACCAAGCTGTCCGAACAAACGAATTCTATCAACTCTATTTTGGATGATATTACGTCGATATCTGAACAAACTAACCTGTTAGCGTTGAATGCTGCGATAGAAGCGGCGCGTGCTGGTGACGCAGGTCGCGGTTTTGCCGTCGTAGCGGATGAAGTTCGTTCTCTAGCAACTCATAGTCAAGAATCGGCTAACAATATTCGAAAAATGATATCCATTTTGCAAGGGAATGCGGAGGAAGCCGTCGAGAGTATGGCTGTCAGTCAAACTACGGCTAAACAGGCGGTCGACGACGTCGCATCGGCTGGTGAGACGATAAACGAGTTAGCAGATTTTATGGAAACACTGAGTGATATAAATATTAGAGTAGCCGCTGAAGCTGAGAACCAAATTGTAGTTTCAAATAGGATAAACAAAGACATCATCAGCATACGAGATGTTGGGCAAGACAATACCAAAGTCGCCGATCATACCTTCAAAGGAGGAGAAGATATGCTCAACTTAGCGAATGTTCTAGACTCATCAGTTAAAAAATTTAGTATTTAGTTAAATAAAAAATATTAGGTAACACTAAAACTAGTGAAATAAAGCTAGCACTAGAGACTGTATGTCTTTTTGGTATCGAGTAGCTATTTATTCAAATATAAACTGAGACTTTATAAATAAAGGTCATTAGATGAATGATATGAATTTCAAAATACCTAAGCTAAAAGAACTATTATCACAAACAAAAACTAACCGAGTAATACTCTTAGCTGAATTAAATGTTTATTTAGAAGGGCTAGATGCTGAGGAAAGAATTGCTTGGGCGTTGAATAATCTACCTAGTACTCATATTGTTTCTTCAAGTTTTGGTGTTCAATCAGCAGTAATGCTTCACTTGATGGTAAATCATCTTCCGGAGATCCCTGTTGTATTGACGGATACTGGCTATTTATTTCCAGAAACATATCGATTTATCGATCAGCTGACTGAAAATTTAGAGTTGAATTTAAAAACCTTTAGAGCTGAGTTTAGTCCTTCTTGGCAAGAGGCTCGATACGGAAAGCTTTGGCAAAAAGGGCTTGATGGAATTAAAAAGTACAATGATTTGAACAAAGTCATGCCAATGAAAAAAGCGCTAAGCGAACTAGCTGTTGGAACATGGTTCTCTGGATTGAGACGAGGTCAGTCTGAGAGCCGTGCCAACTTACCTATATTGTCCATTCAGCACAACGTTTTCAAATTCCTACCAGTTATTGATTGGACAAGTGAAGATATAGATAAATACATAAAAGCAAATAACTTGAAGTATCACCCTTTGAAAGCTGAAGGGTATGTGTCAATTGGAGATACACACACCACTACCAAATGGGATCCTTCATTGAAGCAAGAGGAAACGCGATTTTTCGGTTTAAAAAGAGAATGTGGTTTACATGAAGACGAGGAGTATAGCGAAGACAGCTGGGGTGATTGATTAGCGTATCAAGAAACTCTATAGAAAGGAGCAGAGAACAGATCGAGACTCCGAACTTATAATAACAAGCGGCTTGAGCATCTATAACGATAGTGACTTAGGCTTTCTCAGGAGAGGTGTTGCAAGATCATGATGATTGATATTGAACCTTCAATTTTAGTTGCCACTATATTTGCTGCGACTATTTTTTCACTCATAAAGTATCAAAATTATCCCGAGAGAGTGTTTGGTATAGCTGCGTTTGGCCTATATGTGCTTGGTTTGGTCTCAACTCAGCAAGTTATTGCTAGCTTTTCTAATAAAGGTTTATTGACGCTAATTGCATTGATGGTGTGTTCCGTCAGTTTAGAAAGAACTAAGTTGCTTAGAGCTATTGCCGTTTTTGTTATCAAAGAAAGCTATCGTAAGACTTGGCTACGCCTATTTGGTTTAACCGTCATTTCATCTGCATTTTTGAACAATACCGCTGTTGTATCAACAATGCTTTCTCCTATTCGCAATAATACGTATCACGCGTCTGGAAAACTACTCATTCCACTTTCATATGCAGCAATATTTGGTGGAACACTCACTTTAGTCGGCACTTCAACGAACCTGATCGTCAACAGTATGGTGATTGACAGTGGCTCGCCTTTACTTGGTTTTTTCGATTTTACTCCCATTGGTGCCTGCGTAATATTGGTATGTGGTAGTTTGCTTTTTATGTTGTCACCGTTGTTACCAGCAACAGAGAAAGAAGCCGCAAAGTCTTCAGAGTATTTCATTGACGCAAAAGTTTCTGATGATTCTCCTTTAGTTGGAAAAAGTGCAGAGCAAAGTGGGCTGCTCAATTTAGAGTCGTTGTTTTTGGTCGAAATCCTACGCCGCGGGCGCCTAATTTCTCCTGTTTCACCTCAAGAAGAAATAGAACCTAGAGATAGATTGATTTTCAGTGGAGATATCAAAAAAGTTACTCTTCTTAGCCAGTTTGAAGGGCTTGATCTATTTGCCAATAAGAATGGCTTGCCGATGGATAACTTAGTGGAAGTCGTTGTTAAGCCAGAAAGTGGACTTGTCGGTACGAGGCTAAAATATGCTGGTTTTCGTGTTCAGTATAATGCTGCTGTAGTGGCCGTTAGAAGAGATGGTGACAAAATATCGGGTAAGCTACGTGAGGTTGTGCTGAGAGCGGGTGATTTCTTGGTACTCGCTGTAGGTGAAGATTTTAAAGAGCGGCACAACATAAGAAAAAACTTCTTTGTATTAAGTGACTTAGAAACAGAGAAAACGCTTAATCCAATCCAAGAAAAAATAGCAATCGGTGGTTTTTTTACCGCGATAGTGCTGGCTGCAGTGGGTTTCGTCCCACTACTAAAGGCGATGCTTATTTTAATTGGTGTTCTTCTCACCACAGGTTGCCTGTGCTCAAACGAGGTTATGCAACGACTACCTAAACAAATATGGCTAATTATATCTTCTGCGCTGCTGCTCTCTCACGCGATGATGAGCAGTGGAGCATTAGATTTTCTTGGCGAACTTGTTCACTCAAATCATCATATTTTTACACCTTTTATCGGATTGATTTTGGTATATACGATGACGTGGGTGATGACTGAGTTGGTAACAAATAATGCTGCTGCTGCATTAACTTTTCCGATTGCATATAGTCTTTCACTTGTTTTAGCTGCTAACCCGAAAGCGTACATACTTGCGGTGGCATTTGGTGCAAGTACGAGTTTCATTAACCCTTACGGATATCAAACAAATTTAATGGTGTTCAGTGCTGGTAAATATCACCTCGGTGATTTTGTCAAAATCGGTGCGCCAATAAGCATTGCATATGGGATTACGGTAATTAGCGCGATAACGCTAATTATTGGTTTGTGATGGATGTTGATACTTACGATCAAATAGGAATAACTATGGAAATTACTCCTGAAAAAATGACTCACCTAAAGCAACTGGAAGCAGAGTCAATTCATATCATGCGAGAAGTTGCCGCCGAATTTGACAATCCAGTCATGCTTTACTCTGTTGGGAAAGACTCTTCGGTCATGCTCCACTTAGCTCAAAAAGCTTTTGCTCCTGGTGTACCGCCATTTCCGCTTATGCATGTTGATACTACATGGAAGTTTAAGGAGATGATCGCTTTTCGCGATTACATGGCTGACAAGCTTGGGATGAAGCTAATTGTTCACCAAAACCCTGAAGGCATAGCAATGGGGATTAATCCGTTTGTTCATGGTAGTTCGAAGCATACGGACATAATGAAAACTCAGGGGCTTAAGCAGGCGTTAGATAAGTATGGTTTTGATGCCGCTTTCGGTGGAGCTAGACGAGATGAAGAAAAGTCGCGTGCCAAAGAGCGTGTTTATTCATTCAGAGATGAACACCACCGTTGGGATCCTAAAAATCAGCGTCCAGAGCTGTGGAATATTTATAACGGTAAAGTGAACAAAGGCGAGAGCATTCGAGTTTTCCCACTCTCAAATTGGACGGAGCTCGATATTTGGCAATATATCTATTTGGAAAACATTGAAATCCCAAGTTTATACCTCTCCAAAGTCAGGCCCGTTGTCGAGCGAGACGGGATCTTAGTTATGGTTGATGACAATCGCATGGAGCTAGAGGAAAACGAGCAAATAGAACAGAAAATGGTTCGCTTTCGGACTCTAGGATGTTACCCGTTAACGGGAGCGGTGGAATCACAAGCAACGACATTACCTGAAGTCATACAAGAGATGTTGCTAACTACCACTTCCGAACGTCAAGGCCGTGCAATAGACCATGATAGTGCAGGCTCAATGGAGAAGAAAAAGCGGGAAGGGTATTTTTAAAAATGACGGTATATGAGCGAAAGGAAAATGAATCAGTAAGTGATGACATTGTCTGGCACAACAGTGCTGTTAGCAACAAAGATAGGGCTTCACTTAAGAATCAAACTCCAGTGGTTCTCTGGTTTACCGGCTTGAGCGGTTCCGGTAAGTCAACTATAGCGAACGCAGTTGAGAGCTTATTATTTCAACTAGGTAAACATAGCTACTTGTTAGATGGAGATAACGTTCGGCACGGACTGAACAAAGATCTAGATTTCTCAAATGCAGCAAGAGTAGAAAATATTCGCCGTATTTCTGAAGTCGCGAATTTATTCGTAGATTCAGGAACGATCGTCTTAACTGCGTTTATCTCACCATTTGTAGCTGATAGAGAGCAAGCTCGTAAGGTAATGAAAAAAGGTCAGTTCTTAGAGGTGTTTATCGATACCCCAATTGAAGTTTGCGAGCAGCGCGATCCGAAAGGGTTGTATAAAAAAGCTCGGGCAGGCGAAATCTCCAACTTTACTGGTATCGACTCCCAATATGAATCTCCGACCAACCCTGAAATTCATATTCATACTAGTAGCAAGACAGTAGAACAATGTGCCAAGCAAGTAGTGGAGAAACTAAAAGAATTTGGTTATTTAGACGTGAGCTCTTAACTCTACTCTTTGAATTGTAAAACCTTGAAAACGTAAATCAGTAACTAACTAGCTAAGGATTGCCCTATGTCACATTCATCGGAACTTATAGCAAAAGACATTGAAGCATACTTGAAAGTTCATGAGAACAAAGACCTTTTACGCTTTTTAACCTGCGGAAATGTTGATGATGGGAAATCAACGCTGATTGGTCGATTGCTCTATGACAGTAAATTGATCTATGAGGATCAAATGGCTGCCATTGAGAAAGACTCCCAGAAATTCAACACAACAGATGAAGACTTCGATTTAGCTTTGTTAGTCGATGGATTGCAATCCGAAAGGGAGCAAGGGATTACTATTGATGTTGCTTACCGATATTTTTCAACGGATAAGCGGAAGTTCATAATCGCCGATACCCCAGGGCACGAACAATACACGAGGAACATGGTAACAGGGGCTTCAACGTGTGATTTAGCGATTGTAATGGTGGATGCTAGATACGGGATTCAGACTCAAACTCGCCGCCATAGCTATATATGTAGCCTGCTTGGGATTCAGCACATAATAGTAGCAATCAACAAAATGGATCTTAAAAACTACGATAGAACCATTTACGAAAAGATAGAAAACGATTATCGAGAAATGGCACAAAGTTTTGATATCAAAGATCTACACTTTGTACCGATCTCAGCGCTAAAAGGTGACAACGTAGTGTCTGCCAGCGAATCTATGGAATGGTATAAAGGTCCTACGCTGATGCACTTACTCGAAACGGTAAGTGTGACTCAAGATGAAGACTTTGAGCACATGCGATTTCCTGTTCAGTACGTGAATCGACCAAACCTTAACTTTAGAGGTTTTTGCGGGACGCTTGCATCCGGTATTGTAAAAGCTGGAGACGACATTACTGTATTACCTTCAGGCAAAAAGTCTAAAGTGAAAACACTCTACACTTTTGATGGCGATCTAGACTGTGCCCATCCAAATCAAGCCATCACTATAACACTTGAAGATGAAGTCGACGTTTCGCGTGGTGACATGTTGGTCCACAGTGGATTCGAGCCCAGTTTAACGAATCAGTTAGAAGCTCATGTTGTATGGATGGACGAAACGAAGATGGAAACGGGCAAAGAATATATTTTTAAGTTTGCGACGAAATCTTGCACCGGGAACTTCTCCGATATCGTACATAAAGTAGATGTTAATACACTGAAGCAAAGCAGTAAAAGCGCTAAATCTTTGCAACTAAATGAGATAGCACTAACCTCTATATCTTTGACAGATATAGTACCTGTCGATGTTTATCAAAACTTGGCCCAAACGGGAGCGTTTGTTGTCATTGATAGGTTGTCGAATGTAACAGTTGGTGCGGGAATGACGAGTTCTATTTCAGAAGCTGACAGCTCACGACTGCGAGCCTATACGGAAGTGGAAAAAGATCTCAATGCTTATATTCGCAAACATTTTCCTGAGTGGGGCTGCACAGAAATATAAGACCTCTACTCTTATACAAAGCGCGCTGATATTGAAGATCTAGCGCGCTTTATCTATGAAATCGAACCAACTATTTCAAATCCCAAAATGCTCTTTTAGCAGCAATACCCGTTGCGCCGTGCTGTATTGCCTCTTGGTAGTGGGTAAGTTCTAAACCGCCAAGTGCATAAACGGGTAAATCTGTATTGTTTGCAAACTTTGAAAACTTCTCCCAGCCCATCGGTATGCCTTTAGGGCTGCTCGGCGTTTTAAATATTGGGCATACAATTGCGATATCAGCTTTTAATCTTTCTGCTTGTTTCAGTTGTTCTTCTGTGTGGCATGCGGTCGATAGCAGTTTATTTGTTGCAAATGGCCTAGATTCATATTTAGCAGCTTCAAAACTTGGTAGATGAATCCCATCAGCATCAGTAGACTCAAGAAGCTCTATCGGCCCATTAAGTATCACCTTCGCATTGTATTGGTGGATAAGCTGAATAGCCGGGTTAGCAAGGGTAAGGTAATTGTCTTGCGATAGGTTCTTTGAGCGAAGCTGAACCAATTTGATGCCTTTAGATAGACTATTTTCTAGCTTTGATAAATACAGATCTAGATCTGACTCGAAGTCGGGCGTGATTAAATAAAGATTATGCTGATCACTTAACATTGTTTGTCCACACTGATTTTTCGAAGGTTTTGACGAATGTTACTTTAATATAAGTGTCGTATGCCAGTATTAAATACATGTTATCTAAGAGGTTATACCCAGTAAGTCAAAGCAACTGGAACAACGAGTATTGTCATTAATGTGGAAACCAAAATTACGCTGGCAACGCTAGGCGCATCTTCTTTTCTATAAATAGAGACCCATAAGTAGGTGCTTGCTGCTACGGGCATTAAACCCTCCAAAATAAACACACCGCGAGCGACACCCTGAAACCCGAAAATAGGCAATGAAACCCAAGTTAGAATTATGGCGACAACTAGGTGATAGATAGCTAATCCAGTCCCTAATTTCATATTACCAAGTTTCATTGTTGAGAGGCTGTGCCCAAGTGTTAGCAACATTAATGGTATTGCTAAGCCACTTAATATATCTAGCCCTGAAGCAATGGGTTTTGGAAAGTGAGTACCTGTTAGTAGCATCACGACTGAGATGACCACTGAGTAAATTACTGGGCTAGTGAGTAGCTGTTTTAACGTAAAGCTGCCCGAGCTTATCCAGCGTCCAATAGTAAAATTAAATACAGTGACAGCAACAACAAAAGCAAGTCCGTAAATCAACCCTTTAGGGCCATACACCAAAGCACAGATTGGTAGGCCAGTGTTGCCGACATTACTCAAGCTAAGAGGGTTTAAGTATGTACGGATGGGGAGTTTAACAAGCTTTAAAAAAATCGCAGTTATAGCGACAAAAGCCAAAATAATCCATACACCTGACAACAACATTTTAAAGAAGATATCTAAATCTATTGTACGTCCTACAAGGTGGGCGAGAATGAGAGAAGGGTAGCCAACATTTGCCATTAGGCTTGTCACTACTTTTGTGTCGAAAGGCTTATTGAATTTTCCAAGCAGAAAACCGACAAAAATACAAAGCAATACAGGAAGAATAATGTTTATTAGGTGATAAAAAAGATGTTCCATACCATTCCCAATGTTTTATAAGTTACATATGTTTGTGATCAGCACTAAGCATGAGACGTTACCTCTAACTAGACTAGTTAGTGCCATCTTCAGTGTCTAGTTATCTTATATGACATATATGTTAGCTAAACTTACAAACTAAAGATGAAATGATTTTACGGGGGATTGAGGAAAGAATTTATCCTACTCTTGCTAATTTGTAAATATAGCTGCTTAGTTACTATCCGTTAAACTTGAGCCTTTGAGTTTTGATAGGTATACAGAGGTTACTTGTTAGTCATTGTTTCTAATGGTGTGTTAATGACGTATATGAAAACAAATTTGATGGACTTCTGTGATAATGTTTTTGATTTTAACTACCTAGTGGCGTAGCGGTAGGACATGACTTATCAGGGTATACACTTTGGCTATTGCCTGTTCTAATATGAGTTATAGGAAGCCAAAATAGAGGGATGTATGGAAATCAGGAAAAAGTTTTCTGAGTGGTACCTTGAGCGAAAAACCAAGCAAATAGCTTCAAAATTAGTACCATGGTTAAAGATTAATGGTGAGAAGCCAGTATATACCAAAGAAGATGTGGACTACGCTCTTGAGCGGACGAAAATCGACCTTAAATATAAAGAACTAGCTTATGCAATTTTTTGTGGTGATAGCCAGCGCTCAGAGTCTCTTCGTAAGCAAGGCCTAAATAGATATTTGGCAAGAAAGTCCAGACGTCCGAAAAGGTTTGGTCGTTTCCCCATTCAACCCTAACCGAAATATGAGTGAGCTGTCATTTGTTCCTGTTGCCAACACTGATATCGAAGAAGTATTTCGAGTTATAAAGCAGGGTACGTTCCAACAAATAGATACTACATTTGGATGGGATGAAATATTCCAGCGAAAAAGGTTTAAGTCCAGTTACCAATTGAGTTGGTTTCATTGGGTATACAGAGGCTCAACACGTATTGGCCTGGTTTGCTTTAAGCATGTAAATCGTGGCTTTCACCTTCACTATATTGTTATCCTTCCAGAGTATCGACAAAAAGGGTACGGTAAAGTGGTTATGTCTCTTGTACACTCAATGGCGGTAAATAGTGGGTGTGACAATGTCACATTAAGCTGTTTTAAGCGAGATGATGTGGCGGTATATTTTTATAAGCAATTGGCATATAAGATAATTGCTGAAGAAGAACATTTTTATCGATTGGCTAGAGAAATAACGTGAAACTCAAAATATATCAAGTTGACTCCTTTGCATCACAAGCGTTTCAAGGAAATCCTGCTGGAGTATGCATTACTGAAGAACCACTAGATCAGAAGTTGATGTTGTCTATTGCGGCTGAAATGTCGGTTTCTGAAACCGCTTTTCTTTCGCTGAGCAATAACACACTCAAGTGGTTTACTCCCACAACGGAAGTTGAGCTATGTGGACATGGCACACTGGCTGTCGCACACATAATGAAAGAGCGCCAACTACTCAAAGTAGGGCAATCATTTGTATTCAATACGTTGTCTGGCGAACTGGAAGTGTTTATTCGTGAAAACGATATAGCCATGACCTTTCCCGCCCCTAAACTGGAGCAAAACTGTTCACTTGACCAGAAATTAATAGAGTATTTAGGCATTCGTGACGGTGAAATTAAGGCAGTAGTAAGCTTTGAATCTAAGTTAATCATTGAATTGAATAGTGAAGAGCAATTGCTGAGATTGCAGCCAAACTATAGCGGCCTGCTAGACTGTGAAGGAAGAGGTATTGCTGTTACTAGTGCAAGCAGTTCACAAACTATCGATTATTCAGCCCGATATTTTGGCCCTTGGGTTGGAATAAACGAAGATCCCGTTACTGGTTCAGCGCATTGTGGTCTAGGCGTTTATTGGCAAAACATACTTGGGAAGTCTGAGCTACATGCGTATCAAGCTTCTGAGCGAGGGGGTTATCTGAAACTGGAAATGCTACCCAACAACAGGGTTAAGCTTATTGGAACAGCAGTAACAACTCTGGATGCTGTCATGACATGCTAGTTTTTGAGAACAAATAAAAAAGCCTTTCCTGTTTAGGAAAGGCTTTCTCTTATGGAGTATGTAAATGATTAACTGTCACATAGAATGAGTGTTACTCAAATTCAATTTCTACATAGGCTTCAACTTCTATATCCGGCTCATCACCACCGTAATAGGTTGTTTCTGAAGATTGGTAGCTTTCGGTGACACTTCCAGAGCCATCTCCGTAGCTGACTTCAGAGGTTTCATACGTTTCGACGTAACTTCCTGATTCATCCGAATAGCCAAACTCTGTGCTATCAACCGTTTCTATATACTCGTCTGGGCCAGTATATTCTTCAACAACAATCACATCTGGAGAACTGGTATATGTTTCAATAACTATGGTATCCGGTTCACTATAATCGTCCACAATGACAATACCAGAGTCGTCTGTTGCGTCGATTACAACCACAGCTGCATCGTCGTGAACAACCGCTGTACATCCTGATGCCAATAGGCAGCTAACTAATATTGCTATGTACCTCTTCATACTAAACATCCTTTTTAGATATGCAATGACCGTCTTTTTATAGTATCCATAACTATTAAAGATGTGTTTGGTTTAATCCGATTATTAGAGAAAATGACGGAACTATGTGAAAAATTCAGATCAACAGCACAATAAATATTACTTATTATGCTGGTGGTTGGCTTGGCTGTAAGAAATTAGAGTAAAAACATTAGGATGATTGAGTAATATTTCGTCTGTTGTGGTGTTCATTAATAATATTTAGGCTGTCAAAAATCTGGGCGAGTATCTGAATAGTTGCAATTAGCTGATGGGCGACCTGCTTTTGGCTTGGCTCACACAGTTTAATTTGCTCTAGTGTTGATGAGTCAACTAAAGCGTGTGGCCCAGACAACTCTTTTCCTTCAATTTGCTGATAGCAAGCCTCAAAAACGATGTCTTTATTTTGCTTAAATTCTTTTATAAGTGCTGTTGGTAGAGTAGTTTTTTGCTTAGCTAGTACTGCTAGGTTTGTTGCGTGATTTAAGAAAGTATGGGTGCTTTGTCTAACCGATTTGACCAATTCAAGGTATTCCTCACGATGGAAAGGTTCTCGCAAAGCTTGCTGATATCTGTTTATGAGCTCATGCTGACATTGATAAGCTGCCACTCGCTGAGCGTCTACAATATCTAAGCTGATACTTTTGTTTCCAGAATAACTTTCAAGTAATGTCCCTAATAAGCTTTCGAAGCTAGATAGCGTGGTTTTTAATTGCATCCTAAGCCGGTTAGTACTCCATTGCGGCCAAAGTACTATATTGGCTATCAACGCAATACTACATGCAATTAGTGTGTCCCAGAATCTAGGAGTAATGGCATCCAACCCAGCGTGCGCTAGCACCTGAAACTCAAAAATAACAAACAGTGTTATGCCTATCACAGCGATGGAATAGTTGCTTTTAATAAATGAAAAGAATGCAGGTACCACGAAAGCAAGGATCAATAGCATGAACCAGTTTGGTGGTGAAAAAGATAGAATGATGTAAGCACCTGTCAGGCCAATCACTGTACCAACAGCACGGCTCATTGCTTTTGCTCGTGTAGATACATAGTCACTTTGCATCACAATGGAAATCGTCATCAGAATCCAGTAGCTGTTATCCAAATTAAGTAGCTTTCCAACACCGTACCCAACAGCCATACAAATGGTGTAACGCACTGCATGCCTAAGTACGGTTGATTGCCATGATAGACTGGCTTTCAGTTTATCTAGCCAGTGTTGTTGGGGAGCATTGGCCAGTTCATGATGAAATTGAGGACGCAAACTGGATAATCTAGCGGAAATGTTGGTGAAATGTTCGTTGGCCAGCTGAATTAATTCACCGTGCGAAGTGGGGGTGAGGAAAAACTTAACCCTGAGTTCCAATATCAATTTACTATCTATGACGTGTTTTACAGGGCGGTGGTTTAAGGTGGCGCTAGCGATCTCTCTGATTTGTTCCGAATAAGACTTCATTAGGGCGACAAACACAGGCTTTACCTGCTTGTCACAAAATATGGGGTAGAGCTGCTGGGGCGCATGAGTGGTGGAGCTAAATAGCTCATGGAGCTCTTTGCCTAAAAAATACAACTCTCGTAACTGATTCAGTTCTGGCTTAGCGGGTTCTTTGATCGATTTAACCAGTTTTTCTCCTTCAAGAATAAGAGTTGTTAGCGTTTGCTGCAGCGGAAGCAAAGAGCGGTTGTCAAAAGGCTGTATTGTCATCAATTTGCACTTGAGATCAACGTACTCGGAAAGAGTAGAGTAAAAGCTGGATAAATTTTCGCGTAGTCCGCGGTATGGCCAAATACTGATCCAAGTTCGGCAGATGATTAAATGAACAGTAGAACCAAGTAAGTAGAGCAGTGGTGTCTGCCAAAAACCACTTTGCAAGTCATTGGGGTGAGTAAGAATTACGAGCAACAAGCTTGCAACTCCAAGTCTAGCAGAGCTAATACCAAACGCAGAATACATTGCGAACACAAAAGTGAACAAACTAATGACTAGCAGGTATGGAGTATTGAAGTGAAACAGAAGTAAGAGCAAAAGTGTCGTGATGAAAAAATGTAGGGTGTGGATTATCCCTACACGCCAGAAGTTTTGCTTAGGTTCATCTGCGCCGCTTATTAGAGCTGCAAACATACCAAGTGTCGCGGTAAGCCCTAGCACGGTTTGATGGATCAGTAGGCTGCCAAACAACAGGATCAAAAGTGATAAACCTGATTTAATTCCGTAATTTAAGTTAGGTTTGTTTAATAGGGTGAATCTGTGAAAAATATGAGAAAAGCTTCTATAAGCGGTTGAGATCGTATCGCGAAACATTCACACACCTTAGGTAAGCACTAGGCACGTAGATTAATAGATATAGTTAGCTTATACCTAAATGGCTTCTTCTGATACAGAAAGATATGGGGCAACATATTTATTACTTTATGCTCTGTGCGTTACGATATTTGCCAAGTGTTACTGAGCAAGATATTAGCTGCTATTAACATTTGATGCTTAATTTAATAAATGCAGAAGTTTAGGCTAAAGTTAATGTGTCACAGTAGATTGTAGAGCAAATACGGTATGAAATTCCAAATTGTTTATTAGTTTCAATTTACCCATAAAAAGCTGATATTAAACGATTGACTTATTTGTATTGTCTGTAGAAGTTTTCACCATGTTGGTTGAGTTTAGTCAGTGTTTGGCTGTTGTTGTAACCTGCTGATAACAATGCGAATCACAGAAAATATTAATTCTAATATGAGTAAATAAACTAATTTAAAACGCAATATATGGGCGCTTTAATCAAATTTTGGATAAAAACTGTCTAATTGAGACGAAATATACATAGAACTGACAGTATATTAACGATTACTAGCTCTTTATGACTACTATAGCGTCTAGAATTGCCCCTAGTAGAGTGTTGTCATGAATTTTAAACTAAAAGCTTTCTTGGTTGTGATGGGAATACCGTTCCTAATGGCGCCTGTTTCATGGGCTAAAGAGCCAGAGCAAACAGCGATACCAATCAAGGTTCAAGTCGTACAGAATCGAGAATTTACCGGTCAGCTGCAAGAAGTAGGAAAAATTATTCCAGTCGATTCCACAGCATTAACGTTTAGTGCGTCAGACAAATTAAAGAGTAAATACTTCAAGGATGGCGCGTACGTTAAGAAAGGCGACTTAATTGCAGAGCTAGACAACACTCAAGCAAAAGGCGAGCTAGACAAAGCAGAAACGCAATATGCCATTGATCAGTCGAAGTTGACTCGTATGTTGGCTCTTGTGAAAAAGCAGCCAGACTCCATTTCTAAGCAAGACATTGAAAACCAGAAGCTGCAAACCAATTTAGCTCGAGTTGACGTGGAGCAAAAAAAAGCCGATATGCAAAACTATCAGCTTATTGCTCCGTTTGATGGGCGATTGACCAGCTTCAACTACTCAATCGGCAGCCGGTTGGATAGCTCCGATGTAGTTGTCTCTATAATCAAGGCTGACCCAATTGAAGTAAATTACTCAATTGGCCAGAAAGAGTTAGGTGAAGCGAAGATGAACCAAAAAGTAACGGTTCAAGTAGACGCATACAAAGACAAGACTTTCACTGGATATGTAGACTATATCGCTCCACAAGTAGATAACCAATCCGGTCGCATAGAAGTTCATGCGAGCATAAAGAATACAGACAAGCTGCTAGTACCCGGTATGTTTGCTAACGTCACACAATACTCCTCAGAAAAAGTCACTTATCCAATCGTTTCGCAAAATGCGGTTGTAGTTAATGGTGACCAGCGTTATGTCTGGTTGTATACGGGCAATGGTGTAAAACAACAAACTGTAACGCTAGGCGAGAATACAAATGATGGTTATGTTGTTATTAAACAGGGTATCCAAGCGAATGATAAAGTGGTTGTCGCTGGGCAACAAAACTTGAAACCAGGTTCACTAGTAAAAGTGCAAGGTTTCGTTAAATATCAAAATTCAGACAAGAACAACAGTGGTTCAACAGCATCAAGCACTTCAAAGGAGAGTGCTGATACTGCACCTCAAACACCAGTAGCATCTTCGACACCTGAATCCAAGGGTGATGCCAAAGCAACAAGCAGTACAGCACCGGCAAACGACAAATCAAATAGCGTGGAGCAAACAAAGCCAACCGGCACTGAGACTACTCCCCAAACTAAGCAGAGCGCTAAAGCCCAGCCGCCTAAAGTTAGTGCGGTAAGCAATAAAGTTATAACTGAAGTATCAACGCAACCCACCAAAAATAACTCAGTTAATAAAACGGACGCAAAAGTGGTAAAAATTAGCCAGAAAACTGCACAACCTGCTAAGGCAAAAAAGGATGTGAATAATGAAGCTGCCTGAGATTTGCATTAAGCATCCAGTCTTCGCCAGTGTAATTAGTATTGCTATTGTGCTTTTAGGTGCAATGGCAATCCAGAACCTACCGATTCAATATTTCCCAGACCATAGAGCTCCAAATGCAACGGTTACAGCGAATATAGAAGGGGCAAGCGCAGAGTTTATGTCCGATAATGTTGCGGACAAGTTAATCTCAGCCGCAACTGGCCTTAGCTCTATAAAGAGCATGAATACTGACTGTAGTGAAGGCACTTGTACGCTGCAACTTTACTTCGATGACAATGTATCTGAAGTAGAATATGCGAGTTTAATGAATAACCTGCGCAGTAAGATTGCTTCAATTACAGATTTTCCTGCCAGTATGATTGATAAGCCAGTTGTAACTGACGACTCTTCTCAACATTCTCTGCCAAGTAACATTATTACGTTTGTTGCCAAAGGTGATATTACCAAGCAGCAAATGTATGACTACATAAGTCAGCAGCTTATCCCACAGTTTAGGCATATCCAAGGTGTTGGAGCAGTTTGGGGGCCATATGGTGGTAGTAGTAAAGCGATTCGTGTTTGGCTAGAGCCGGACAAGATGGCGGCACTTGGTATCAGTGCTACCGATGTTGTGAGTACATTAAGTAAATACAACGCAACATTTACTGCAGGAACCATCAAGGGCCAAGCTCGTGATTTTTCTATCAACCCAGTAAACCCTGTTGACACTGTAGATGGCGTTCGAGAGCTTGTTATTCGCGATGACAACGGCAAGATCGTACGTGTTGGAGATGTAGCTAATGTAGTGATGGGTGAATCAAGCTTGACGCCTTCAGTATTGAGGGTAAATGGCAAGCTAGCCATGTCTCTTCAGACGTTACCACTAAAAAGTGCTAACCCTGTAGTTGTGGCTGCGCGAGTTAAAGCAGCGATGGCGAAAATGAACGTGCCAGACACCATTCAAATGAAAATGGTGTATGACCAAGCTGACTTTATCAAAGCGTCAATAGACGAAGGGTTTGTTACCCTGCTGGAAGCTATTGTATTGGTTTCTGCAGTGATCGTTTTGTTTTTGGGTTCTTTCCGTGTTGCGGCGATTCCGCTTATTACCATTCCGGTTTGTGTGATAGGTGTTTTTGCTATCATGGAGATGCTTGGCTTTAGTATTAACGTATTAACTATATTGGCGATAATCTTAGCAATAGGGCTGGTGGTTGATGACGCAATTGTAGTAGTCGAAAACTGTTACCGGCATATAGAGCAAGGCAAAAAGCCACTTCAAGCTGCTATACAAGGTAGTAAGGAGATTGTATTCCCCGTTATAGCGATGACCTTGACCCTAGCTGCGGTATTTTTCCCAATTGGATTAATGTCTGGTTTAACAGCAGATCTATTCCATCAGTTTGCATTTACACTTGCCGCTGCGGTGATTATATCTGGCTTTGTAGCGTTGACTCTATCACCGATGATGAGTGCGCATATGCTCAAGCCGGTTACGAAAACTCCGGGTTGGTTTGAGTGGGTTGAAGCGAAGATAGAGAAGCTTACAGACAAGTATGTTCATTTCTTGAAGATTGCCTTTGAGAAAAAACTAAGCCTGTTTGGCTTCGCTGTTCTGCTAATTTTAGTTTCAGTTATAGCAGTATGGTTTATGCCAAAAGTACTCTTACCAACTGAAGATACAGGCTTTATCGATGTGTCTGCAACGCCTCCTACCGGTGTTGGTCGAGCATACAACCTGCAAAATGACGCTCAATTAAACAGCATATTTAAAGGCGACCCAGCGATAGAAGCGAATATGGCTTATATACAAGGAACACCTTTAAACCAAGTGATTTTAAAGCCCTGGGGCGAGAGAAAACAGAGCATTGAACAAGTTATCAATCAATTGATGGCAAAGGCAAAGTCGACTGTATCTGCATATGGTGTCTCCATGTCCGTGCGCTCGGCAGATAACTTAGATTTGCCAAGTGGTTTAGTGCTCGAGCTGACGACAACCAATAATAATCTAGGTTCTCTTGGGAAAACTGCGCAGAAAGTTGTCAAAGCCTTAGAAGACTACCCGGGCGTATCTAATGTGAAGAACTCTATGCTAAGAGATATGCTGCGATATAACTTGTCTATCGATCAAAATGCAGTCGTGATGTCAGGCGTAGATTATGCTGATGTGACAAGCGCGCTTTCCACTTTCTTAGGCTCAAACCAAGCTGCCTATATTAAGATGAAAGACGGTTACACGTACCCAATCAAGGTACAAGTAAATGAAAAAGACCTCGGTGACTTTAACGTACTTAATAAACTGTATGTGATGTCTAAATCTGGTCAGCAGTTGCCGTTGTCTCAGTTTGTTACGATTAAGCAAGTGACTTCTGAATCTCATATAAAGACATTTATGGGACTAGACGCGTCGCAAATTACCGCAGATATACTTCCAGGCTATACGGCGAGTGATGTTGAAAAATATGTCGACAGCCATGTCCCAGAGTTACTGCAGAAAGATCAATCGTACCAATTCAATGGTGTAGTTAAAGACCTGAAAGATTCGTCGAAAGGTATGCAGCTGTTATTTGGTATGGCACTGGTATTTATTTTCTTAATACTAGCAGCACAGTTTGAAAGCTTTGTTGATCCTTTAATCATTCTTTTGACGGTTCCATTGTGTTTAGTTGGAGCTATTTTGACACTAAATCTGTTTGGACAAAGTCTTAACATATATTCAAAGATTGGACTGCTGACATTGGTTGGTCTAGTCACTAAACACGGAATATTGCTAGTAGAGTTTGCTAACAAACAACAACAGAATCATGGTTCAACACCAATGGAAGCTGCTATTGAAAGTGCGAAATCGCGTCTCCGTCCAATCTTGATGACGTCTCTCACTATGATCATTGGCTCTTTGCCTCTAGCGTTGGCTGAAGGGCCGGGATCAGTTGGCCGTATAAATATCGGGTTGGTGTTGGTTGGTGGCTTAATATTAGGGACGCTATTCTCGTTATTCCTCGTCCCTCTTGCCTATGTTGCAATGGCGAACCTTCGAGAACAGGATGTGATGTACCAGCTGAAGCAATTGAGAAGAATAAAGAGATAGAGCTTAGTATCTGTTTAGAGCAAAAAGTCACCAGTAAATGGTGACTTTTTTATTTACAATTTGGTAATTAACCACAGTTAGGATTATTTATTAGAGTAACTGCTTGACTAGCGTCTTATGGCATGCGTAAATCAGTACGTGATAAGATTAAAAATGTTACTTGTACCGCAAAAAGGCTCTTCGTATTTTGCATTTCATGTTACTTAGAGTCGGTACCCAAGTTGGCGGGTATATAAGATCTATAAGAGAGAGTAAGGATTCGTGAAAGAATTAGGATTTGATTTAAAAACGTTAGAGGTATTCATTGTTACTGCCCAAACAGGCAATATGACAATGGCGGCCAAACAGCTTGGTCTTACTCAGTCTTCTGTATCTCAAACTCTTGCAAACCTAGAGAGAAATCTCGATGCTCAGTTGTTAGATAGAAGTGTTCGTCCTGCAGGGCTTACTATTGCAGGGCGTTATGTTTACGAACAAGCAAATAAATTAATAGCGAAAGCGAAAAGTGTTCGGCAGGTAGTACTCCAAGACAAATTCGAGAAGATTCACTCGTTAAGAGTTGCTATGGTGGATTCATTGGCGAGTCATTTGTCGACACCTTTAGTTAAACTCATTAAACATCACTCTGAAAGCTGGACAATTAGCACTGAACTGTCTCAGCTCGCTCGTGAGTCTTTGATTCAAAGAGATGTCGATATTGTTATCTCTGATGACCCTTCCGAGCAAAATGAGTATTTGGCTCGCTTCCCGATTGTCAAAGAGCCATTTTTGGTTGTATTGCCAAAATCATATGAAGGTAAAAACCTAACGCTAGAACAAATAAGTAAAGAGCTGGATTTGATTCGCTATGCTGATGATTCATTTTTAGGTCGTACTATAGAAGGGTATATTTCTCGTAGCGCTCTCAACGCTCCTGAAAAGGTTAAGCTTGACAATACACAGTCGGTACTTTCGTGTGTTAGTGCAGGTTTAGGCTGGACGATTACGACACCGCTGTGTTTGCTTCAGAATGGTATTCCTCGCGAGGAGTTGACGTGCTTAGCTCTTCCTGAGCTAGAAGGCTTGTATAGAGAGCTATCGTTATACAGCCGTCAGAATGAACTGGATAACTTACCGCTGTGTATGAGCCAAAATAGTCAGCAAATTATTCGTGACAAGTTCTTACCTAAACTTGAGAAAGAACTTCCTTGGTTATCAGAGCAAGTTCAAATCGGTTAATTGATGCATAAAGAGGCTGAGTGAATGCTCAGCTTCTGCTTTCTGATTGTTGTTCCTCTACTGCACCTCTCCACTGTTTTAAAACCTACTTACCAAAATCTACTTTTAATCGTGCAGGAAATGCGCGAATTCGATTGTTTACTCCTACCTTTGTTATGTGACTTGAAGAATATTCTTTAGTGTTAAAGGTAATGAAGCGCAATGAAAGCAACGGATGTACAGACAATTGAAGATGCCATCGCTATAGTCGAAGAAAGAGGGCTTACACACGTTAAAGTTGGTCTTTTTGATAACGATGGAGTCTTGCGTGGTAAATACATGTCCAAGGCAAAGTTTGAATCATCATTGAAAAATGGATTTTCTTTTTGTGATGTCATATTGGGTTGGGATGTTAAGGATCAACTTTATGACAATGCAAAATACACCGGCTGGCATACCGGTTATCCAGATGCACAAGTTCGCATACTCCCTGACACTTGCCGAGAAGTGTATGCAGAAGAGGGAATGTTACTTTTTTTAGCAGAGTTTAACGGAGACGCTGAATCTGTTTGTCCTAGAGCACTGTTACGCAGAGTTCTGAGGAAGGCCAAAGAAATGGGCTTTCATGTATCTGCTGCCTTGGAGTATGAATTCTTCCTTTTCAACGAAACGCCACACTCTGTCAGAGAAAAAGGGTTTCGCAATTTAGAATCCTTTACGCCTGATTGGTTTGGCTATTCCGTTATAAGAAATAGCGTTCACTCCAACCTTTACGAGTCTATGTTGCAGATGGGCGAGATGATGAACTTTCCTATCGAAGGTCTACATACAGAAACCGGTGCAGGAGTTATAGAAGCGGCTATATCTGTAGACAGTGCACTTCATGCTGCCGATAAAGCAGCGCTGTTTAAGACCTTTACTAAAGTTTGGGCACAGAAGAACAATTTGCTGGCGACCTTCATGGCGAAATGGTCTGGAGATTACCCGGGACAAAGCGGACATATACATCTGTCAATTCAAAATGATAAAGGGGATGCTCTGTTTTTCGATGAAAGCAAAGAGAGCAATATGAGCCATCTCCAGCGCCAGTTTTTGGCCGGACAACAACAATTGATGCCGGAGTTCCTGTGTTTAATTGCTCCGACGGTTAACAGCTACACGCGCATGGTTCCGGGCTTTTGGGCGCCAACTGCGGCGACATGGGGGGTTGAGAATAGAACCACAGCGTTGCGCGTGATCCCCGGCAATAGCAAAGCTCAGAGAATCGAATATCGCTTGGCTGCTGCAGATGCTAACCCGTATCTAGCTCTATCCGCTGCAATAGCGTCTGGTCTTTACGGAGTGATGAATAAATTAGAGCCGACGGCGCCCACAACCGGAAATGCTTATGAGCAAACGAGCGATCAGAAAAACAAACTTCCAAGCACCTTGTGGGAGGCTGCACAGAGCCTGAAAAGCTCAAAACCCGCATTGGAACTGTTTGGAAAAGATTTCGTTCATCACTTTGCTGCGAGTCGAGAATGGGAAGAGCGCGAGTTTAGGAAGCATGTTACTGATTGGGAAATGGATAGGTACTTCGAAATCATCTGAGGCTAAAAGGAATGGCTTTATACCAAAAAACAATATCTCCTATTGATGGCAAGGAATACGTCTGTCGAGAATTAGCGACAGAGTCACACGTGCGCTCTGTGTTGGCATTGTCACAATCTACTCAGCGAGTTTGGGCACAAACAAGTTTAGAAGAGCGTAAGCGAATTTGTGTCAAAGCACTTGATTGGTTGCAATCCAATCAAGAAAAGCTTGGATTGGAACTATGTTGGCAGATTGGGCGGCCAATTCGATATGCCAAAAATGAGATAGCAGGGGTTGTAGAGCGAGGCGAGTTTATGATCGCGGCTAGTGAGAAAGTTTTGTCTACGATTTCCGTCGCAGAGAAAACGGGTTACACCCGCTATATGGAAAGAGAGCCGATTGGTGTTGTTTTTGTTGTAGCGCCATGGAATTACCCCTATTTGACCGCTATTAATTCGATCATTCCCGCTTTACTTGCAGGCAATAGCGTTGTTTTAAAGCACTCAGCACAAACACCACTTTGCGCTGAGCGCCTAGTCGAAGCCTTTGAACATGCTGGATTACCTAAAGGTATATTTCAATATTTGCACTTAAATCACTCAATGGCAGAAAGTGTGGTTCGCTCTGGTGAAGTGAATCATGTCGCTTTTACTGGATCAGTAAAAGCTGGACGGGCTATGGAACAATTTGCCGCTGGACAGTTTATTGGGCTGGGGCTGGAGTTAGGAGGCAAAGATCCTGCCTACGTACGTGAAGATGCAAATTTGGATTCTGCGGCCGAGACAGTTATTGAAGGCGCATTTTTTAATACAGGTCAGTCGTGTTGCGCAATTGAACGAGTCTATGTTCATCACTCTCTTTACGAGTCGTTTGTAGAACGAGCCACCCAATTGGTAACGAAATATCAGTTGGGGATACCGACGGAAGAAGAAACAACTTTGGGGCCTTTGGTATGTTCTGAAGCAGCAAATTTTGTGAGAGTACAAGTCAATGAAGCGGTTGCACAGGGAGCTCAGTACCACATCGACAAGCGCCTTTTCGAATTGGACGATGGAAACAGTGCTTACTTGGCACCTCAGGTACTAACCAATGTTAGTCACTCAATGCGGGTGATGACAGAGGAGTCCTTTGGGCCCGTTGTAGGTGTCATGTCGGTATCAAGTGACGAGGAAGCGGTCATGCTGATGAATGATAGCGAATATGGCTTAACGTCTTCTATCTTTACTAGGGACATAGAATGTGGCACTGAGTTGGGGCGAAAAGTTCAAACAGGTACTTTTTTTATCAACCGTTGTGACTATTTAGATCCGGCTCTAGCATGGACAGGCATTAAGCATTCTGGCCGTGGTCACACGTTATCTGAATTTGGCTTTGATGCATTCACTCGTTTGAAATCATTCCATATAAAGCACCCGAATTGAGAGACTCGAGCTGGTGGAGAAAGAGTATGTCTAAATTTATTCAATGGAATTATCCCACCTCAATGACTATTGGCGCTGGGTGTTTGGGTACGCTAGGTGATGAGTGCAAAGCAGTAGGGATCTCTGATGCTTTGGTTGTGACAGACCCCGGCATGATGAATTTACCGATGGTAGATGCGGTAATTCGGCTTTGTAACCAAAATCATATACATTGCCAAATGTTCAGTCAGTTTGCATCGAATCCAACCAATGACGATGTCGCTCTTGGCGTAAAAGAGTTTAATTTAGGTAAGTTTGACGGAGTCATTGCATTAGGTGGTGGTTCAAGTATCGACATGGCAAAAGCGATAGCTTTTATGTCCGGTCAAAGCGAATCTATCTGGACTTTTGAAGATATTGGTGACAATTGGAAGCAAGCAAAGCTTTCGGGTATCTCTCCTGTTATCGCTATACCTACAACTGCTGGAACAGGCTCTGAAGTAGGGCGCGCAGCTGTAATAACTTGCCCTGAACAACGGCTAAAAAAGGTAATTTTTCATCCAGAAATGTTACCTAAAAAAGTCCTTTTGGATCCGGAATTAACCGCTGGACTTCCCCAGACTCTAACGGCTACCACCGGAATGGATGCCTTGTCCCATAGCCTAGAAGCGTATTGCAGCGCTTCGTATCACCCAATGGCGGATGGGATAGCGTTGCAAGCTATGAAGTTGGTTAAGGACTATTTGCCTAAAGCATTTAATGATGGAAATGATATAGATGCCAGAACACATATGCTTGTTGCTTCTAGCATGGGCGCGACAGCCTTCCAAAAGGGTTTGGGGGCAATGCATGCCATTGCTCATTCATTAGGCGCTCTTTATGACAAACATCATGGCTTGTTGAATGCGATACTCATGCCCTATGTTTTGAAAGCCAATCAAAGTGCTATTGAAGATAAGTTAACAGTAGCATCAAAACACTTAGATTTACCTGAGCAAAACTTTGAAAGCTTCTTAGCTTGGGTATATGAGCTGAGAGCTTTGCTCGAGATCCCCAATACTCTTGCTGAAATCGGTATAGATATTAAAGAGGCTACGCTAGTTGGAGAAATGGCAGAGCGAGATCCGAGTGCTTCTGGGAATCCGGTTGCGTTTAGCTCGCTTCAATATAGCGAAATCTTTACTAAAGCCGTGGAAGGTGAACTATGAGAATCGGAGTCTTTCTGTGTGGAGAGGTCGCACCAGAGTTGTTCGAACAACATGGTAAGTATTCTGCGATGTTCGAGTCTCTATTTTCCGACCATACTGACGATATACGTTTAAAGTTCTATAATGCTTTGAATGAAGAGTTCCCTAGTAACGAAAGTGATTGCGACGGTTATATCATCTCCGGTTCTAAATACAGTGTTTACGACTCCGATAAGTGGATAGAGTCGTTAAGTGCATTTGTCGCTCGGTTATACGAAAAAAAGATTAGAACGTTAGGTATTTGTTTTGGCCACCAACTGATAGCATCCACTTTAGGTGGAGAAGTGATCAAATCTGAAAAAGGGTGGGGTGTCGGGGTCTCTGCTCATAATATTGTTCGTCGCCCTCAGTGGCTTCATACGAATCATAAACATCCAAATAGTATTTCTCTGTTAGTCAGTCACCAAGATCAGGTCATATCTCTTCCAGAACATTCAGACTTAATAGCTTCAAGTGAATTTTGTCCCAATGCTATGTTCTGCGTTCGCAATTACTTCCTAGGTATACAAGGACACCCAGAGTTCAATAAATCTTTTTCTAGAGGGCTGATGCAACATCGGCGAGATAGCATTGGTGAAATAGCATACGAAAAAGGAGTTGAATCTCTTTCTAAATCAGTAGATAAGCCAGAAATAACTCAGTCCATCGTTAGCTTTTTTCTGGATGAGTGAGCTGGTGATGGATATTTCACGGCCAATTTCCCAGACAGGTGTATATAAATATTGAGAGTAAATTGCTGTGAACGTATAGCGTTCGTGAAATCTTAGGTTTATAACCTTCACACTATAAATATATGAGCGAGAATAAAGCGGTCTGAGCTTGTTTAGGAATCCAGTTACCTAATAATAGTTGTTGGCTCAAGGCTTGGGGAGGTAGTAGCCCCCAAGAGAAAAACCTCCTAGGGAAAGGAGGTTTTTTAAATTCTATTTCTAGTGAATTAATAGACTGTCGCAGTTTTTTTAGCATTTGCAGTTTTGTCTGCGAGTTGAACTTGTTTTACGTCGATAGTTCTTGAAGTCCAATCTTTGTCTACTTCACCTTTCAAGATAACCTTTGTCTCTGGAGTAGCATGAACACCATTCCACTTATCATGGTCGATATCAACCTGAATGGTGCCAGATGAATCTTTAAACATGTAGTTTTCATCACCTAGTGATTGAGTGATATAACCGGTAAGCTGAACATTAGCATCGTCGCTTGCGCTTTGTGCTGCTTTAGCTGTTGTAATAACAGTGTCCGCTGAAGGACCAGTGAAACCTCCTCCTTGATTATTGTTTTGTGCTGCCATTGCCGATGTTGAAGCGATCGCGATTGCAGATAGTAGTAATAGCTTTTTCATCATTTGTTCCTCTGTTATTAGTGCAGTTCTTGTCTACGTGAGAAACTATAAACAACTTCAAATTAACGCTACATGAATAGTTTGTTTATAAATAAATTAATTTTTATTCGTTTAATTAATAAACACTTAATCCGGCATCGTAATGTCGCACAATCTCTTATAATTACTGTTAGGGAATAATAGTTCCATCGATGATTTATTTAGCTTATAGATGCCTTGAGTACGTGACATATACAGCTGATATAAAAGTGTTCATTTACCGATAACTCATATAATATCTGCTGTGCGAAAGCTGACTAATAAGATTTGGTATGGGAGATAAAGATGAACGACTCTAAGCAAAGATTCTCTACCCGCGTTGAAGATTATGAAAAATATAGACCAAGCTATCCAAATTCCCTTCTAAAAAAAATTCTTGAACACACAGGCTCAGCAACAATTCCTGTGGTTGCTGATGTGGGTTCGGGGACAGGGATCTTTACTGAACTTCTGCTAGAGTATGGCGCAGAGGTGTTTGCCGTGGAACCCAACGAAGAAATGCGACATGCTGCTGAAGTAAAACTTATTGGAAACAGTAAGTTTGTCAGTAAAAATGGCTCCGCAGAATGCACTGGCTTGCTAGATGATTCTGTTGATTTAGTCACCGCAGCACAGGCATTCCATTGGTTTAATAACCAAGAAACAAAAGCTGAATTCGCACGAATCCTTAGGGAAAATGGTCGATTAGCACTAATTTGGAACGATAGGAAATACGGTGAAGGGTGCCAAGCCGCCTATGAAGATGTTCTTAAAAAGTACGCCACTGACTATAGCCAAGTGAATCACCAAAATTTGTCTGAGCAACAATTAGCTTCGTTTTTCTGTAATAACGAAATGGATACGTTTTCGTTTATCAATACTCAAGAATTTGATTTTGAGGGCATGCTAGGACGCCTCCGTTCATGTTCGTATTGTCCGAAAGAATCATCACAAGATTATCAAGCCGCGGTTGCAGAGTTAAAGACAGCTTTCGAAAAGTATTCGGTTAATGGTCGTGTCCAATTCGAATATGACTGCAAATTGTATATCGGCAAAATACAATGTTAGTTGATACGCTCAATATTCAACCTCCAATATAATACGAGTTTTAAGTAGAGTTAGTTAAATGAGCATAGAAAAATTACTACAAGAATATACAGAGGATTACTGTCAGTGCTTAGAACTCGCTTATGGCAAAGGGATGATGTCAGAAGGCGGCTCAGAAGCCATTGATGTAATTTTCGAAGGGTTTGATATATCACACCAACATTGTTTAGAAATTGGTTCAGGGCTGGGTGGAACAGCCTATTACTTGGCTAGGGAGCATAACGCTTATGTTACGGGCCTAGAGATCAATGAAAGAATGACGGAGCAAGCGAAGCGCAATACGCCCACAGCGCTTTCATCTCAGTTAGACTTCGTAACTAGTCGAGAGGCTTGTTTACCATTTAAGTCTGAATCGTTCGATATCGTATACAGCAAAGGTGTTTTGACTCATGTAGAGGACAAGCAGCCGATCTTTGATGAGGCTTTTCGTGTGTTAAAGCCGGGAGGTCTGCTGCTAATTAATGATTGGTTAAGTGCCGATGTTAAATGGGGCCCAATCATGCAGAAATTTTGTGATGTTGATGATTTAACGGTATTTCCTATGACTGTGGAAGGCTACACAGAGTTACTTGCAAGGTCTGGGTTTAACTTATTGAAATGTGTGTCTCAAGACGAAGACTATACCCGATACAATATCGATATTGTAGAAAGGTTGAAAACGGAGCCAACTCAATCAGAGTTTATCAGTAAGTTTGATCGCAAAGAGTACGAGAGTCACGTTGAAGCGTTTTCTTTGACAGCGAAAGCGATTCAAGATGGCGAGCTAAAAGTATATCGTTTTCAGTGTCGCAAGTAGGGTGTTTACTAAGCTCAGTGACAAATAGTCGGCTTTCCACTTCCGTGTAAGTCCATTTAGTTGTAGAAAATGCTCATCTTTAAAACGCAACTCGAAAAGCCAATTGCAATTATATGCATTTTCAATCATATTGAAAGTTAAGCTTTAAAGACAACAAAGGGAGCTAGTGCTCCCTTTAAATTGATAGATAATAGTCTAGCTCTTTGTTTTAATGTCTAATTGGTTCGACTCATTATCTTTTAGCACTTCCACAGCAATGGATTTTGAAGTAGGTGTCCAACTCATGTCACCATAGCTGTCCAATGGAACTAAAGGGTTCGTTTCTGGGTAATAAGCGGTTATATTTCCTCTAGGGATATCGTATTCAACAACAGTAAAGCCTGTGACCTTCCTTTCTTGATCATCATGCCATACTGTTCGCATCGCAACGGTATCCTCGTGCTTTAATCCGAGCGCTTCAATATCGTCTTTGTTCATCAAAAGAACTTTACGTATGCCGTATATGCCGCGGTACCGGTCATCCATCCCATAAACAGTAGTATTGTATTGATCGTGTGTCCTTGTTGTTTGCAATACATAAATACCTGAGCTCTCTTGTTGATCACTAACAATCTTGGGAATCACTGAATCTGGCAATGAATGTGAGTAGAATGTCGCTTTACCATTCTTAGTATTCCATTTCAGTTCAGCTGCAGAGTTTCCTAAATAAAAGCCACCTGGTTGCTGAAGTTTTCTATTGAAATCATTAAACCCTGGTATGACTTTTTCTATGTAGTCACGAATATTATCGTAGTCGTCGGTTAACTCATCCCAATTTACGGGTGTATTGCCAAGTGTCGCTTGCGCGATACCAGCAATAATCGCGACTTCGGATTTCATGTCTCCTGTATCGCTGTCTATCACACCGGCTGAAGAGTGCACCATACTAAAAGAATCTTCTACAGTGACTTTTTGAGGACCTGATTTCTGGATATCGATATCAGTTCTACCCAAGCAAGGAAGTATCAATGCTTTCTTGCCCGTTACGAGGTGACTGCGGTTTAGTTTAGTCGCGATATGCACCGTTAAATTACAGCTGCTCATCGCTTTTTCAGTGAGCTCTGTATCCGGTGTAGCTGCTGAAAAGTTGCCACCAAGACCAATAAATACCTTACTTTTTCCTTCATTCATGGCTTGGATTGCTTGTACAACGTTGTGTCCTTCGTGGGCTGGTGGCGTAAAACCAAATGCATTTTCTATATTCTTGAGCAACGTTGGGTTGGGCTTCTCGTGAATTCCCATTGTTCGATCACCTTGCACGTTACTATGACCACGTACTGGGCAGAGTCCTGCTCCGAGTTTGCCAATTTGTCCACGTAAAAGCTGAAAGTTCACGATTTCCTGTATCGTTTGAACTGAGTGTTTATGTTGGGTTACACCCATTGCCCAAGTGCAGATTACTTTTTGAGATTTCAAATGTAATTTTGCTGCTTGTTCTATCTGCGTTCTTGATAGCCCAGATTGCGCTTCAATCTTATCCCAACTGGTTTGTGCTACAACCTCTAAATATTGTTGGACACCATCACAATGCTCAGCGAGAAACTGTTCATCAAATATACCTTGTTCACCGTTAGCGACTTTTTCTTTATGTTGTTCAAGAGTATATTTGACCATCCCGCGAACGGCAGCCATGTCGCCACCAAGCTTAGGTGTGAGGTATAGGCTACTAATAGGAGTTGATCCTCGCTTGATCATTTCTAATTTATTTTGTGGATTAGAAAAACGCTCAAGTCCTCTTTCCTTTAGAGTGTTGAAGCTGACGATACTGGCACCACGTTTAGAAGCCTTATAGAGAGTATCCATCATACGAGGGTGGTTCGTTGCGGGATTTTGGCCAAAGATAAAGATCGCGTCAGCGTTTTCAAAGTCTTCCAGTGTGACAGTACCTTTGCCGATACCTATTGATTGATTCAGAGCTACGCCGCTCGCTTCGTGGCACATGTTTGAGCAATCTGGGAAATTGTTAGTGCCGAATTTTCTGACAAAAAGCTGATACATGAATGCTGCTTCGTTACTTGCTCGGCCAGAAGTATAGAATTCTGCTTGGTCAGGACTTTCGAGTGCATTGAGTTCTTCTGCGACTAGTTCAAACGCTTCTTTCCAACTGATAGGCTGATAATGGTCGGTATCAGCGTTGTAAACCATGGGTTGTGAAAGGCGGCCTTGATATTCCAGAAAATAGCCGTCTTGCTTTTTAAGCCAGCTGACCGGGTGCTTAGCAAAAAACTCAGCGGTGACACGTTTCTTCGTAGCTTCCCAGTTCACCGCTTTCGCACCATTTTCGCAGAATTTAAAGTGAGAATGCTGAAGCTCGTCGCCCCAGGCACAACCAGGGCAATCGAAACCGATATTTTGATTGGTTTTTAGCAAGTTACGGATGTTTTTTGCAACATTTTCACTCTTAATTAGATGACGAGCTGTACTTGCAAGGGCTCCCCAACCACCTGCAGCATGTTGATACTTTTCTATTTTTTTCTTAACCATGGCTTTTGCTTTTTTAGAAATATCTTAGTTCTGTTTAATGATACTGTTCAACTTTTAAAAACGTAACTATTTGAGTTTAAAAAGAATCAAGTATTCTATAGCCACATACCTTGAAGTGGCTTATCTGGGTGCATTGATACAACCATATAGGCATTCTACTCGCTAATAACATTATTTGCATTGGGGTTAATTGCCCAAATGATTACAGTGAGAGTATGTAATTGATAAATAGGATATGTTTCTTTCACTATCCACTCGGAAAGAAAAGATTTCATGCTTAATTAACAGATCAATGCAATTTTTCTTAACAGGTCTCGGTCAAATAAGATGTTGCTCAATCATATAGTAGCAGTCTAGCAAGCATTCACGTGTAGAGAAAACGAAGGAGATTCTGTGTCACTCGTAAACCAAGTACATGAATATTTAACAGCAACACCACATTCTTGGTATCTATTGGCGGTAGGGATCATTCTCCTTTCATACTTGTTAGAAGACCTAGCCATCATTACAGCAGCAACGCTCGCGGCTCAAGGGGTGATGAGTATGCCCATAGCGCTCATTTCGATATTCATTGGCATCGCAAGTGGTGATCTAGCTCTTTATTATCTTGGGAAACTCTGTCGTCATTTTCGTGGGCTGCGATATAAGACACTGACAAATAGATACTTTAGGGTGCTGAGAAGAAAGTTCAGACAGAATGCATTTTTGAATATCTTTATTATTCGTTTTGTTCCCGGCCTTAGAAGTATTGGCTTTACATTAAGTGGTTTTTTCTCCATTCCACTAGCAACATTTAGTTTAGCGGTCATTTTCGCAACATCACTTTGGACTTTGCTAGTATTCTCAACTATTTATTATTTAGGTATGACGGCTTGGGCTCAATCATCACAATACCACTGGATGATAATTCCTTTGGCATTGGTCGTACTATTCGTTGTTAACCGTGTCGTCAATAAGTCGTTCACAAGAGGCTATTCATGAAATCGAGAGAATCTGTTCAATGTATTGAACAAGGTAGAGTAAATGCAGGAATGCCTTTGATTGAGTTTGACTCAGAACGGA
Source organism: Vibrio marisflavi CECT 7928 (assembly GCF_921294215.1). Taxonomy (GTDB): domain Bacteria; phylum Pseudomonadota; class Gammaproteobacteria; order Enterobacterales; family Vibrionaceae; genus Vibrio; species Vibrio marisflavi. The sequence continues at coordinate 1,210,956 of NZ_CAKLDM010000002.1, read as the reverse complement.
CTGTTTCACCTTATGAGTTTTTGCCTAGTTGGTTTTTTTACACCCCAGTTGTTGTGCAAAGCCTAGTTCAGGGCCTGAGACACATTGATTGGAGGCTTCCTTTAATAGCAAACCCAAGTATTCATCTTAGTGGCATGGTCGGAGAGTCAAAACATGACATCCTAAGCCTAGCTGGTGAAAGTGCGAACCAGTGGATTTCTCCGTTTATTACACTTTCAAAAACGGATGAACCTGTTTCTAATCAATATGCCCACGCTGTTGCTGAACTAGATAAAGCAAACATCCAATTTCCTATTGTTGCCAAACCAGATATGGGTTGCAGAGGAGCAGGAGTAAAGTTACTGACAGAACAGAAAGCGTTACAAGATTACATAGAAACATTCCCAAATGGTGCGCGCTACTTATTGCAAGAAAAAGCACCATATCAAGCTGAAGCGGGCGTATTTTATGTGCGATACCCTGGCGAAGACAAAGGTAAGATTATTTCGATAACCTTGAAGTATGCGCCAGTTGTAGTTGGGGATGGAGTGAAAACGCTTGGGCAACTAATTGATTCCTGCCCTAGAGCGGGAAAGCTGCAACATTTGTACAAACCCAGACACGCCGAGAAGCTAGACCAGGTAATTGAACAAAACGAAGAGTTTCAATTGGCGTTTTCAGGGAGCCATTGTAGGGGCTCTATATTTCGAAATGGAAACCAGTTTATTACCGATAAGCTAACTCGTAAGTTAGACGCAATCTTTGATGATATTGACGGTTTCCATTATGGGCGTTTAGATATCAAATTTGCAGATATTAATCAGTTTATGAACGGAGAATCATTCACCATCTTAGAGATAAATGGTGCAAGTAGTGAAGCAGCCCATATATGGGATAGTCGTACCCCTCTTAAAGATATATTTTCCACTTTGCTTACTCAGTACCGAATACTCTTTGATATCGGAGCGAAACAAAAAAAGAGGGGACACAGAGTTCCTTCGATCACTAGTTTATTGAAGGCTTGGAAAGAAGAAAAATCTCTTACGGCTCAATACCCAAGCACCGACTAATTTGGCTTAAATATTTTGCAAGGATACCTATGTTTGTTACATCAAATAAAGTACTAGAAGATATAAGAGAGCAACATTCGCCTTCAATTGCAGTTAAAGGGTGTATTGAAACGTTAGAGCAGGGCTTTTTGTTCTTAGAAAAGTTACCAGAAAAAGACTACGTGGCTATTGTTGAACCATATTTTTCGAGTTCAATTGGGCAGCACTTCCGACATGTATTAGATATCTTTCATTCTCTAACCAAATCTCGTCAAATTATCGATTACAACCAGCGTCGACGAGGTCATGATGTAGAGCAAAGTAAAAGTGCAGCGATGGGAGAAGTACAAGCCATCATTCAATGGTTGAAAGAAGTAAATGAAGAAGAGTTATTAGAGCCTGTAACCATTCTTACTGAAGTATCAGTTTCGCAGACAGAATCTAGTGCGATGTCTTCAACATTGATTCGCGAAATTACCTTTGCTGCGCTTCATGCCACTCACCATTACGCGATGGCAAAGGTGCTCTCGAAAATGCTGGGCAATGCAACGTGCGAAGAGTTTGGTGTCGCGCCAGCAACTGCAACTTTTATTCGGGAACAATGATTATGTGTTCAGTATCTTGGCTTACAACGGAAGATGGCTATCAAGTTCTTTTTAATCGAGACGAGCAGCGTTCACGCGCAGTTGCACTACCTCCCCAGCAACTTGACGTTGAAGGCACATCAGTCCTGATGCCAATTGATCCTGTTGGTATGGGTAGCTGGATCAGTATGAATGAGCATGGGCTGTCACTGTGTATTTTGAATAACTACCAAGGTCTCGTACCAAACGGGACGTTGATAAGTCGAGGTCAGCTTCTAAAGGACTTATCTGTATTTAATTCAGTATCTGATGTTTCTACGGCATTTAAAAAAGTAGACCTGAACTCTTATACTCCGTTTACATTACTAGCGTTCGATCCGAAGCTCACAAGGAATAACATGGATGTCATTGCATTTGCTTGGGATGGCCAAACTAGCAGTATTTTCCCAACGGATTCGCCTTTGTTTTCTTCCAAAGTAGACCCAGTCAATGTTCAGGTTTATCGGCAGCGAATCTATCAGGAATTAACCGCGAAGGAAAAGAGTATATCCACTCTTATTCAATTTCATACACACCATCACCCGGAGTTCCCTCATATGTCGACATGTATGAGTCGGGAAGATGCTAAAACCGTCAGTTTTACTTATTTAACAGTGACGTCTGCTAGAAAAAGCATGGCCTATGTACCAGGTTCACCTTGTCAAAACCTGACACAAGAGTCGTTAACAAATAATAGCTACCAGATTTCACCTTCGGAGATATTTGTATCGTAAATTGGAGGATACAAGATATGAAGAAATTACTTGCTATTGTTTTGTTGACGATGAGTTTCTCCTCATGGGCACAAGATGAAATATATACGAGCTTTTTTAGTGACAAAGCTTTAAGTGGTTATGACACCGTCGCTTATTTTGTTGAAGGGAAGCCTGTTAAAGGGGATTCAGACTATGTCACTGAATACAAAGAAGCGACTTGGTACTTTTCTTCAAAAGAGAATTTAGAAAAGTTTCTTCGGGATCCTGAAAAATATGCGCCACAGTATGGTGGTTATTGTGCTTGGGCTGTATCGGCTAAAAATGACTTTGCTTCTGGGGACCCTCTGCAATGGTCGATTGTTGATGGCAAGTTGTATATCAATTACAACAAAGAAATAAAGGAAAAATGGGAGCAAGATACTGCTCTACATATTCGTCAGGCTGATGAGAACTGGCCGAAGTTAATTAACTAGGGATATGTTATGAAATTTACCGCGAGTAAACACCTTCCTTCTGCATTTATTGCATTTGTTTTCGTTCAGTCACTTTTTTTTAAATTTACTGGCTCTTTTGAGACCAACTATATATTTGGCACACTTGGGGAGTGGTCAGGCTTTGATTGGTTTGGTAGTGTAGGTGGCTACGCTATAGGCATTATGGAGCTAATTGCCGCAATATTGCTTTTCACTCGCTTTCATGGTTATGGAGCAATATTAAGTGTTGGCATTATGACTGGAGCAATCTATTTCCATTTATTTACACCATTAGGTGTAGTGATGCCAGAATTTAACGCTCAAGGCCAAATTATTGGTAACGATGACGGGCTGTTGTTTGGGATGGCGTGTGTTGTTTGGCTTTGTGGAGTCTATTTAACTGTGAGAGATATTAAGCAAGGCGGAGTCTTGAGTCGGTTTGTAACTACAACGGAGTAAGTATGCTTGGAAGTCCTTTTCGTTTGCCACGACGTACCCCATTTGGCATTGGAGAGTCTTTTGTTGAGTGGTTAACAGGTTTATCAAAACTCGATGGTCATTATCAAGGGAAGCCAAAAGATCCAACGAGCTTTGAGTTCATGAATTACACGCTTTCTACACTAGGTATTGATTACAGTTTAGAAAGAGGAAACATCGAGGATATTCCCAAAGAAGGTCCACTAGTGATTGTGGCCAACCACCCTTTAGGTGCTATTGAAGGTGTTATTCTTGCTGACTTTATTGGCAAAGTTCGAAAAGACGTAAAAGTTCTAGCGAATGAATTGCTCAAGCGCTTACCAGAGATAGAAGACCTGTTTATAGGTATTGATGTATTCAATGGCAAAAATGCTAGAAAAACAAACTCTAAGGGCGTACGAGAAGCCCATCAACATCTTGCCGATGGCGGTGTATTAGTTGTTTTCCCTGCTGGTGAAGTTTCCACCTATAGCAAATCGTCTAGCATGCTGTCAGATATCGAATGGAGTAACTCAGTTGCTAAGTTCGTAAAAAGAAGCAAAGCTGTGACGCTTCCGATATTTGTTAATGGTGAAAACAGTCGTCTATTTTATCAAGCTGGACGTATTCACCCACTGCTTAGAACCGCGTTATTGGGAAGGGAGTTATTGAATAAGGCGGACAAAACCATTCGTATATCGTTGGGGAGTCCAATTCCTTATACGGAAATAAAGGACTTTGAGACCGATAAAGATCTTGTCAATTATTTTCGCTTAAACACATATCTGATGTCTTCCTCCTCCAATGACCTATCACCCACGACAGTCAACTATCAAACGCCAATTATTGAGCCTATCGAGCCAGAATTACTCGAGGCAGAGCTTTCGACGTTACCAGAGTCGGCGTTGTTGTTAGAACACAAAGAGTTCGCTGTTTATTGTGTTGGGACACAAACGATTCCTTCCATGATGCAGGAAATTGGGCGAGTAAGAGAAGAAAGCTTCAGAGAAGTCGGAGAAGGTTCAGGCCTTGCTTGTGATGTTGATGAATACGATCTCCACTATCAGCAACTTTTTGTCTGGCATAAAGAAAACAAAGAGCTCGTCGGATCGTATCGATTGGGCGTAGTTGACCAGTTGATAGAGAATAATGGCTTACAAGGTTTATACTCACGTAGCCTGTTTCAATATGAGCAAGAGTTCATCGATACACTTGGCAACTGCATAGAAGTAGGGCGTTCGGTCGTGGCTAAGAAGTATCAACGGAATATTAATTCGCTGTTACTGCTTTGGAAAGGGATTGCTACTTATATGTACCGCAACCCTAAATATACACACTTGTTTGGTCCGGTAAGTATTAGCAACGAATACAGCGATGTTGCAAGACATTTAATGGCGGCGACGCTTTCTATCCACCACTATGACGACTACAAAGCATCTTTAGTTACACCTTCGACACCGCTTAGAACAACGGGCAATACGTTTTGGCAATCCAATTTACTTTCCTCTTTAGCCAACGTTTCACTGCTTTCCAAAGTACTGTCTCGCATGGAAGAAGGGAAAGGTCTTCCAGTGTTGCTCAGGCAGTATTTGGGAATGAATGGTAAGTTAGTCTGCTTTAACGTTGACCCAGCCTTTAACGATACTTTAGATGGTCTTATCGTTGTTGACCTAAAGATTGTACCGTTAAAAACCCTTTCTAAATATATGGGTAGAGAAGAAGCTAAATGGTATTTAGAAGATACAACGGACTATCAACAGATCTGATTGTAAGCGCGATTACATATGGGAATCATAGACAAAATAGTCAACAAGTTAGGTTGCTACAAAATCGATGAATTTGGCGTGAAAAACTATAACTATCGAGTTATTGGTTTTCTCGCCTTACTTTTGTATTTGTTACTCACGATATTCTTAGGTCTCATTGCTTTTTTCGCTGAAGTTAAAGCCCCTCACTCCAATATTACCAGTGTGGGTGATGCTATTTGGTTGATGTTCATGTCTTCTTCAACTATTGGTTTTGGTGACCATTACCCTGTCACTATTGTTGGACGCTTAGCAGTGTTCACTATGTTTTTATTTGGTGTGGGTATCTTAGGTGTGGTCGGTAGTTTGTATGCCAAGCGGATGCTTGGCTTCTCAGATACTGGCGTAAAAAATCGTGAGCTTCGTAAGCAAAATAGAGAGATATTGAAAAGGCTAAAACTGCTAGAAGAGAAAATCGAACAATCAACACGTTCTAGTACTAGTAAGCATGAGTGATTCACTCTCTTCTATAAACAGTTATTTTTTATGATCTAAGTATTCAATCTGGCTAATAAATGATACAAATCGAGTGAGGAGCGCTACATTTAACATTGTGTAGCTTATAGACCTCTTGTGATTCTGACTATGAAAGCCATCTTGCCTATTTTGCTATTGTTATTTTCCGGAATCGTGCTCGCGAAAGTACAAGTTTATCTTGTAGCTGTAGACGAACTGAATGTCAGGTTGGCGCCAAGTTTGAAAGCCAAGATCTCCCATGTTATGAAACAAGGCGAAATTGTGGGCGTATTCGAAGTTAAAAATGGTTGGGCTCGTATTTCGGAATATTATCCAGCAAGTTTTGAGAGAGAAAATGGTGCTAGTGCCCTAGAAGGCGAGGTTGCACGATGGGTGTTTCATGAGTTTATCTCGCCACAAAACCTTCGCAGCATCTCACCGTCTCCTATGTCTCAATTAGAAAAAGCAATCGAGTATTCAGATGATTTTTCTACTCATAGGGTCGCTTTCATACAAATGGCAAACGAGCTAATAAACACAGGTCGATGCACGCTTAAAGACTTTATTCGCAATGGTGGTTGGTATCTCTCCGTTACCCATAAACCTAAGAAAGTTTATTTTACCTACTGTGGTAAAACACACATTTCCAACCGAATTTATCTAGATCCCCACACTTTAGAGTTTCTTAACTAGTTACTAAAATAGATTCACTTAGCGAAACGCTGCAAAGAGAGAGTAAGCCTTTGACTAAATTTTGTGCCTAGTTGAAAGATTGCGTAGCTGAGTTCTTTCTATCACCTTCTGGATAATGAACACTTCTCATACGATCTTCGTTATGAGTTAAATTCTATGACAATAAAAGTTAGCTTATTGGCACTTTCTATTAGCATGTCTTTTTCAGCCAGCTCTCAGAGTATGACTGACGTTGCTCGTGCTCCAGAGATTGTCACTACAGCACGCAGCTATAGCGGCAACATAAAGATGCAGAAGTATTGGTACAGTGAAAAGCTGGACGGCATACGAGCTATTTGGACGGGTACAGAGCTGAAAACCAGAAAAGGCAATATCATTCATGCGCCTAGCTGGTTTACAAAAAGCTTACCAAATATAGCTCTTGATGGGGAACTATGGGCGGGCAGACAGAATTACTACATTGTACAAAATACAGTTCTCGACCAAACACCAAATGATGAAATGTGGCGCTCGATTCGATATATGGTGTTTGATTTACCAAATCACAAAGGCAATTACCAACAGCGATATGCAAGGTTAAAGTCTCTCGTTAAAGAGATAGAAGAAGAGCACGTTGCCTATGTCCCTCAGTACTCAGTGCAAACTGAACAGCAACTGTATGCCCAGCTAACTAATGTTATAGAGAGAGGCGGGGAAGGTTTAATGCTGCGTGAGGTGACTGCTTTGTATCATCAAGGCCGTAGTGACAGTTTATTGAAGTTAAAGCAGGCGAGTGATGATGAAGCGACAGTGATAGGGTATAAGGCTGGATCGGGAAAATATCAGGGTATGATGGGGGCGTTATTAGTTAGAATGCAGTCTGGCATAGAGTTTTATATTGGCAGTGGTTTTAGCGACAAATTAAGGGAAAGCCCGCCACCTATTGGCTCAAGAGTGATGTTTAAGTTTAATGGTTACACACATAAAGGAATACCCAAATTTGCTCGATACGTTAGGGAGAGACCATAAACTCTATTTCATTACGTTGCTAACGTTCACTCTGCACCTTTTAAAAAGAGCCTGCCAGTAACGTACATGTTCCTTAACCGTGGTCTTGAAATTTTCATAAGCAGGACTAAGCGGAAATGTGTATTTTTCTTTGCTATGAGGGCTATCAAGGTATTGAGTTGATAGTATCACTAGCTCTGGCTGTAGCGTTTGATAGATTCTGTCTAGAGAAACCAAATAAGGTTGAATACGTTTAGTAAAGCTAATTTGAAACACATTGATAAGGTGCCTAAAACGTGTTTGATTCCTGTTTTTGCCACAGATGACTTTATGATCATACCGTTTAAGCTGCGCTGTTGCGGTTTCTAAAAGTTGTGCTGAATTCAGTAAAGAAAAAAGTAAAGGCCCTAAAACTAACTGCTTCTCAATCGGCTCTTGGTGGTTGCTTAACGATGCAAGATTGGTCGAGTTAATTGTCAAATATGATTGATAGCCTTTAATAGTCTCCATTGCATGTTTGATTGAGTTTGTCGCGGTTAGAGAACTGCTATCTAACCATTGGGTCGCGCTGAGTTGCTTTTGCATAGATTGACTAGCGTATATTAGATTGTATAGCCTAAATGGCAGCTGTTGCTGTTTGTCTAGCTGAATCCTTATTAGTTTGGCTTTCAAGTCTTCGCTGATAGCATTTGATTGAATACAATGGGTTAAACCACTTAGCAGCTTAATTTGAAATTCCATAAGTCGAAAATCGTCTTGTACCTTGCCTAAAATTGAGTTTCTCTCGGCTATTAAATGGAACAGTCCACACTTACGTAGTTCGTAACCTTCTAGCAAGCCGAGTTGAATTGTTGGTAATGCAAATTGAAGTTCTCGTTTAGCGGGTACTTGGTGATAGATTGTCGAAGGAATGGTAAGTTTTTCTGATTCCTGCACGGCAGAGATTCGTGCAATATAGTCTTTAAAGTGAGCTTCAGGGTTATTTGATCTTTGATCGCAGCCAAACACCAAAAATGTAGAAATAAGAAGTCCTATACGCTGTATAAAGTAGGTCTCTATTCTCAAAGTAGCCATTGCTGCTATCTAGTAGTTGGGTGTCATCCTTTATAGTATAAGGTAGCCTAGATGAACTGATTGCATGGAAATACCAAGTACTAGGACCCAACGGCCCTAGTACGGAATGGTTATTATCTGGTTGAAAACTCTAATTGTGTTGCGTCAGACTGCTTGTGCATCCAATGTAACCTAAATCCGAGCATACTAGCTGCAAAACACAATCCGACGATGAAGCCTATCCAAAAGCCATACACGCCCATTGGCTCCGTAATCCAGTTCGTTAAAGCTAATATATACCCAGTAGGTAAACCGAAAATCCAATATGAGATAAAGGTGCACTTGAATATAGCGCCCATATCTTTGTATCCACGTAGTGCCCCAGCCGCGATAACTTGGACAGTGTCTGCAAACTGATAGACGGAAGCAAAGACAAGTAGTTGCACCGCTAACTCAATTACCGCTCTATTTCCCGTGTATAGATTTGCGATGTTTTCACGTAATAAGACCGTTAGCGTAGCCGTCACAATAGTGACAGTAAGGCCCAGTAAAACACCTACTCTAGAGGCTATAGCAGCACCGCTAACGTCCTCTTCACCTAATGTGTGGCCGACACGGATACTGACCGCAGAGCCAATACTCATAGGAAGCATAAAAATCAGCGAAGAAAAGTTGATAGCGACTTGGTGTGCGGCCACAACAAGCGGTCCAAGAGGAGCTACGAGCAAAGACACAACTGCAAACAGAGTAACTTCAAAGAATACGGCCAGCGCAACAGGCAAGCCTAGCTTGAAAAGGCGCAATATGGGTTTTAACTCAGGAGTATAAAACTGGTCAAAAAGGCCTACTTTTGCGACTTTTTTCGAGGTAATGACATAGATGAGAAGTGCAAAAAACATCAGCCAATAGACAATTGCTGTCGCGACTCCACATCCAACGCCGCCGAGAGCTGGTGCACCAAATTTGCCATATACAAAGATCCAGTTTAAAGGAATATTACATGCTAATCCTATGAAACCTATTACCATGGCAGGTTTTGTTAGAGATAGCCCATCCGTTAGGCTTCGCAAAGTTTGGAATAGCAAAAAAGCAGGTACCGCAAAGATTACTGCATGCATGTAGCCATTGGTTTTGTCCGCCATCAATGGTTGGACATCCATGATATTGAGAATTTCATGTGTTTGAAACAGTACTAAAACGATAGGTAAAGAAATAAACAGCGCAAGTGCTGTGCCTTGCTGAATTTCGTAGGCAATCTTTTTCTGACGTCCTGCACCATTGAGTTGTGCGACTATAGGAATCAAAGCCATTAACAGGCCAACGCCAAACAAGATAGACGGCAACCATATACTAGCAGCTATTGAGACGGCGGCCATGTCAGTGGCACTAACACCACCGGCCATGATGGTATCAACAAATCCCATTCCAGTCTGGGCGACAGAAGCGATTAACACCGGTGTTGCAAGCTTTATAAGCGTATGGGCTTCCTTTTTATATCGTTGCACAAACAACTCTCTCCATTATCATGATTGGCTTTGGTTATATCATCTAAATAAATAGTTTTTTGCATGATAAATAAATGTCACACTTAGTGTCACGTAAAATTTTTGGGCAAGTATATGTTTACTGGGATAGTGCAAGGAATGGCGTTTGTTGAAGCCATAGATAAAAAACAAGACTTTCAAACTCACGTCGTAAAACTGCCGGGAGAACTAAGTGAAAACCTCACTGTCGGCGCCTCGGTAGCACACAATGGTTGTTGCTTGACGGTAACTCACATAGAAGGTGAAAAAGTCTCTTTTGATTTGATGCAGGAAACACTAAGTGCAACAAACTTGAGTGAACTTAACGTCGGTGATTCCGTGAATATAGAGCGAGCCGCTAAGTTTGGTGATGAAATCGGCGGGCACAGCATGTCTGGCCATATCAGTATAATGTCGGAGGTTATTGATATCATAGATACACCAAACAATAAGACTATTTGGTTCTCAGTGCCTAGCGACAAAATTAAATACGTATTGGAGAAAGGCTATATAGGCTTAGATGGTTGCTCATTGACCATCGGAGAAGTAAAAGGAAATACATTTAACGTCCACTTAATTCCAGAGACATTGACGCGAACCTTGTTTGGTTCGCGTCAAGTAGGAGATAAGGTAAATGTAGAGTTTGACCCACAGACTCAAGCTATCGTAGACACAGTTGAACGAGTGATGCAAAGAAACGCTAATCAGTAAAATGTTTTATTGGTTCAGTATCGATTCAATTAGGTTCTCTGCCTGAGCTAAGTAGTTACCCCCAAATTGATTACAGTGGTTTAGAATGTGGTATAGATTATAGATATCTTTGCGCTGACTGTAGCCATTATCAAGGGGGTAAATACTTTTATAGCCTTGATAAAACTCTGGCTGAAACCCTTCGAATAATTCTGTCATGGCGATATCACATTCTCTATCTCCCCAGTAACAAGCAGGATCGTAGCAGATTGGACCAAAAGCTGAGTTGCCAGTATTTCCATTCCATAAGTCTCCGTGTAATAGAGCAGGGCGAGGGTTATGAGGGGCTAGAGACTCACTGACGAATTGGGTGAATTCGGAGATGTCCACTAGGGCGATTCCTTTTTCAGCAAGTAATTGAAGCTGCCAACCTATTCTTTGCTCAGCAAAAAAACGATGCCACTTTCGATGCCACTTGTTGGGTTGGATAGTTGTCCCTATATAGTTGTCCTGATCAAATCCATACTCTTTTTGTTCTCCCCAAGAGTGAAGCTTGGCCAACTGCTGACCAAACAAAAAGCTGTTATGTTTGTCTTCTAAAGGTTTAACAGATAAGTAGTTAAGAACTAGGAATGAGTGGCTTTTTGTGGTGCCGGACATGACAAGCTCAGGTACATAAATTGTATCTGTATTTCTAAGAGTCTTTATGTTTTCGGCTTCAGTTTCAAAGTTTGGTAGAAACTCACGTGAGTTGACTTTCACAAAGTACCTATCGCGCCCATCACCAATCATATAGCCTTCGCTTATTTCTCCTCCTGTCAGCTTCGTTTTTTCTGAAATACTGAATGAGAACATTAACTTCTCAGATAGTTGTTGAGAAATCGCTTGCCACATAATTACTCCAAGGTCGAATAGGATTCGTTCATATTTTAGATCATGTTTTGTGTTCGTTCTGAAGTCTTTTTCAAATAAATGAATATACCTTCATAACTATTAGTGATTTAGGCTCAATTTGGAACAATCTCGATAGCTTTTATGCACCCAGTGCATAAAATTGTCCTGCTCTTGTATTGTGACATTGCTAATTTTGTTAGTTTTGTCTTAGTATTAGTGAAGGAATTTCGAATCCTGCACTACTGTTTAATGGAGGAAAACTGTGGTTGTCGAAACCGATGGTTATGTAGCATTAATCGAACATTTAGCATTCAATCTTGACGTCTTTGCTTCTGAGGATGGAGATACAGGAGAAGAGAGTGTTGAAGATGTTGTGACTGATATGGTTGCTAGTAATATTATGGCGATCTTTGAACAGAACCCAGAGTTGCATTCTAGTGTTCGTTTTCAGCTTTTAAAAGAAGCTGATGTTGTAGTGGAGGAGCTAGGGGAAGTATTGGCTGGAGTATGGACCAAGCCAGCAACAAATGATCAAATAAACTTCTTGGACGAATATATTGCTTTGGTAAAAAACCTTTTCGATACTGCTGTCGCCAAATATGATTAACTTTTATTCGAGGTGTTTTTTCTAAATGGCTGGCTAAGCAGCCTATCTAACCAAACCTCGCGTTGGTTGTTAAATTCTTTGATACCAACCTTGTAGCTTTGAATAGGCAGCTCTATGTAGCTGCCAAAAAATCTATCCCAGATAGACAAAAAGAAACCGAAGTTGTGATTGCTATGTTTTACATCCGTGCTGTGATGGATTCTATGCATATTAGGAGTCACAATTAGGTATCGTAACCAACGGTCAGTATTCGGGCTTAGCCTTACGTTACAGTGGGTGAAAATTGCACTAGAGCTAAGAATAACCTCAAAAACGATTACTGCACCGGGGCTAATACCAAGCACAATCACTGTGGATGCCTTAATCCCTAACGAAAGTACTATCTCGATTGGATGAAACCTAACGCCAGTTGATATATCCACATCTTGGTCTGCATGATGGACTCGATGCATCGGCCAACAAAACGAAAGCCTATGAAACAGACGGTGTTGCCAATAAATGACACAATCAAGCGCTAGGATGGATAGTAAAAGAACCACCCCATCTGAGATTCTGTATTGATTAAGTAGGCCTAAATTCAATTGCATAGCCAAGTTAGCAGCATTGTAGACAACAAGCGGCATAAAAATTTTAACGATCACGAGATTTAAAGAGGCCAATGAAAAGTTGTTTAACCAACGTAACTTTATGTTACGACGTAACGAGTTTCGGGTTAACACAGCTTCCCAAATGCCACAAATTGTCAATGTAGCAAAAAATAACGTGATACGGACTAATTCTACATCGCTCATAGCAACAACCACTATCAATCTACTTTTACTGTAAGTACAATTCGAGAATTTTCCAATGTTTGCAAAGTGGCGCATACGCGCAAAACAGATTATATGAGAACACACGCCTTCCACGAGGCTCATCAACAACGACTGAGCCAATCAACCAAGCCTTTTAATGCGCGAGGAGCAAAAGTGGAGCGTTGCCAGCATTGTCAAATCGCGAAAAAGTTTTGTATATGTGAATATCAGCCTAAGCCAAGTGAAAAAGTCTCTGCATTAATACTGGTTAATGTCAATGAACTGCTGAAGCCTAGTAATACTGGCCGCTTGATAGCTGACGTAATAGATGACTGTCATGTATATCAATGGAGTAGAACAGAACCTGATACGCAGCTACTTAAGATTCTGCAGGATGACAGTTATCAACCGATCGTTGTTTTTCCGGAAGAGTATGTTGAAAATAGGGAAAGGCTACTAGATAGTTCAAGGCTGATAACTTTCGCTGACAAAAAGCCACTGCTTATCTTTCTCGATGGAAGTTGGAGAGAAGCAAGGCGAATGTTTAGAAAGTCACCTTACTTAAATACGTTTCCAGTTTTGTCGATTAAACCAGAGGCACTTTCTCAATACCTAATGCGTAAAACAGATAACGACAATCACTTGGCAACAGGAGAGGTTGCGTCTTTGGTACTTGAGCAGTTAGGTTATAGCAAAGAGGCAAATACGTTGAAGGTTTGGTTTGAAGTATTTCGTGAAAGTTACATGTTGACTAAGACTCGTATTAAACCTGATGTGACTCGCCCGCATTTAAAAAAGTTTATTGAGCGAAAGCAAAGATAATTTGCATATTTAGCGTATCTTTGTATTAATTGTGCGTTACCGAATTGAGTTTTCCTGAGCAAAAATAATGGCTTGGGTATTTTATTAAGTAGGATGAGTTTTATGACTATTATGGGAGAGTTTTGTATGTTTTACGGCTTTGACGTCGGTGGTACTAAGATCGAATTTGGTGCATTCAACGAAAAACTAGAACGAGTAGCAGTTGAACGTGTACCAACACCTACTGAAGACTACGAGCTATTGATCGACACATTAGCCGGTTTAGTTGAAAAATATGATGCTGAGTTTGGCGTTGAGGGGAAAATTGGTTTAGGTATACCAGGAATGGTGAATGCAGATGACGATACAGTGCTAACTGTTAACGTACCGTCTGCGCGTGGTAAAAAACTACGACAAGATTTAGAAGCGAAAGTAAAACGTGACGTTAAGATTGAAAACGATGCGAACTGTTTTGCTCTCTCTGAAGCTTGGGATGAAGGCCTACAAGACGAAGCATCTGTTATGGGACTGATTCTAGGCACTGGCTTCGGTGGAGGAATTATCCACGAAGGCAAGGTATTCTCAGGCAGTAACCATGTTGCCGGTGAGTTTGGTCATACGCGCTTGCCAATCGATGCTTGGTTCCACCTAGGAGACAATGCGCCGTTATTAAGTTGTGGATGTGGTCAAAAGGGTTGTCTAGATAGCTACCTATCTGGTCGTGGCTTCGAGCTTTTATACGAACACTATTATGGTGAAAAGAAGAAAGCTATCGATATTATCCATAGTTATAACGATGGTGAAGAGAAAGCTGCAGAGCATGTAGAAAGGTTTATGGAGTTGTTGGCTATTTGCTTTGCAAATATATTTACAGCTAACGACCCTGATGTTGTTGCTCTAGGTGGCGGTTTGTCTAACTTCGAACTGATTTACGAAGAAATGCCTAAGCGTGTACCAAAATATCTTATGTCTGTATCTAAGTGCCCGAAAATCATTAAGGCACTGCATGGAGACTCTGGTGGTGTAAGAGGCGCAGCTTTCCTTAATATTAAGTAAGGCAAACTAATCTACAGTGAAAGGCCTAATACGTTTGTACTAGGCCTTTTTCAATCTCTCGCAGCCCAGTAATTAAATCACTAAAGTGGCTATGCTTATATCGTGTTGGCTTTACTTTTCGCCCACACCTTTGTTTTCTTTCTGAGCTAATGTGATTTTTCCAAATCCTAGCTTTCTAAAATGTGCATCTCTGTAGTTTCTAACCGCTTTGGTATCGGATACAGCTTCTACCTGTTGCTCCATCGCGAGATATCCTGAAAGATCAATTCCTTCAGCTTCGGCTACTGCTTCATGAATATTACGATGCTTTTCAAATGAAAAAGTTAGTGTTTTTGCTCATTTTTAAAGGTATAAATAATTGTTCTTGCCATTTTTCTATCCTGACCGAGTTGCTATAGCTCAGCCTTTTCAAATTGTTTGAGATCTTCAGGTGTATTTAGATTTACAAAGCTTTTAGGTGTATCGCTAAAGTCGACAGGCTTAGCATTCATTTCTTTATAGAAAAAGCCAACTTTACGTTCTCCACGCTTTAAGTAATCTTCCAATGCATCAAGTACCTTAATGTTCCAGAGGCTGAATATTGGTTGAACATGCTCTCCATCATGCGCAACGTAAATTAAATTGCTCTCACTTACGTCATTACAAAAACGCTCAACTAAGTCGCCTACAATAAATGGGCAATCACAAGGAACAAAGCCGACCCATTCAGTTTTACTATTCGCTAAACCAGCATGAATTCCAGCTAATGGGCCTTGAAAACCAGTGATTTCGTCTTTGATAACGGGCGCAAACTTTTGGTAAGTATCAAGATTACGATTAGCGTTGATAGAGTAGCGATCAGTTTGCACGGCTAAAATCTCTATTGCATGCTCAACGAGAGTCTTTTTGTTAAGCTCAATTAGCCCTTTATCATTGCCATTCATCCTTGAAGCTTGCCCGCCAGCAAGGATTACCCAGCTGGTAGTCTCTATTGGAATCATAATGAAGTTATCTCAGGCACTATGCTAAAGGGCACTAGTATACTCAAATTAGTGCTCTTTAGCATTTTACTTTATGATCCAGTCAATATGTGCTTGAAGTTCTGTTACTGAACAAGTAACGTGGCGCAAAATTTTTAGTTTTAAGGTAACGGTTTTGATTTCCACAGCAAACATCACTCAACAATTTGGCGCTAAGCCTCTGTTTGAAAATATTTCAGTCAAATTTGGTGAAGGGCATCGCTATGGCTTAATTGGCGCGAACGGCTGCGGTAAGTCTACCTTCATGAAAATTTTAAGTGGTGAACTAGACCCAACTGGTGGAAATGTAAGTTACGATCCCAATGAAAGGATTGCGAAGCTTAATCAGGATCAGTTTGCTTATGAAGAGTATACCGTTATAGATACGGTCATCATGGGCTACAAAGAGCTGTGGAAATGTAAGCAGGAAAGAGACCGAATCTACGCTTTGCCAGAAATGAGTGAAGAAGACGGCATGAAGGTAGCTGATCTGGAAGTTCAATTTTCTGAAATGGATGGCTATATGGCAGAAGCCAAAGCCGGGGAGCTTCTTTTGGCCGTTGGTATTCCCGTTGAGCAGCATTACGGGCTGATGAGTGAAGTTGCACCAGGTTGGAAACTTCGTGTGTTGTTAGCACAGGTACTGTTTGCCGACCCGCATATCATGTTACTCGATGAGCCTACCAACAACTTGGATATCGACACTATTCGCTGGCTTGAGCAAACGCTTAATGAGCGTAACTGCACAATGATCATTATTTCCCACGACCGCCACTTCCTAAATAGCGTATGTACGCATATGGCTGATTTGGACTACGGTGAATTGCGCCTTTATCCGGGTAACTACGATGAGTACATGACTGCAGCGAGCCAAGCAAGAGATCGTCTACTTGCAGACAATGCGAAGAAGAAAGCTCAAATTGCAGAGCTACAAACCTTCGTCGCGCGATTTTCTGCGAATGCTTCTAAGGCAAAACAGGCAACATCTCGCGCAAAACTTATCGATAAAATTCAGCTAGAAGATGTAAAAGCTTCTAGCCGCCAAAACCCATTTATTCGCTTTGAGCAATCTAAAGAGCTCTTTAGAAATGCGCTGGTGGTTGAAGGTTTAACTCAAGGTTATGATGAAGATCTTTTTTCTAATTTCAATGCAATCTTCGAAGTGGGAGAGCGAGTAGCCATTATTGGTGAAAACGGCGTGGGTAAGACGACCTTGCTTAATACACTTGCTGGTGCGCTTGAACCTCGCTCTGGTGAGTTTAAATGGTCAGAGAACTCAAATATCGGCTATTACGCTCAAGATCATGCTGATGAATTCGAAAAAGATATGAACTTAATGGAATGGATGGGGCAATGGCGACAAGAAGGTGATGACGAGCAAGTGGTTCGCAGTTTCTTGGGCAGAATGCTGTTTTCTCAAGACGATATTAAGAAGTCAGTTAAGGTGCTTTCAGGAGGAGAGCAGGGACGTATGCTGCTTGGCAAATTAATGATGCACAAGCCTAATATGTTGCTAATGGATGAACCTACTAACCACATGGACATGGAGTCTATTGAATCTCTTAACACTGCTCTTGAGAACTACAAAGGTACTTTATTCTTCGTATCACACGATAGGGTGTTTGTAGACTCATTGGCAACTCGTATTATCGAAATCAAGGGCAATAAGATCACCGATTTTAAAGGCACATATACAGAATTTCTTAAATCAAAAGGCGTAGACGAGTAGTCTGTAGTACCGGTTTTCTTAAAGGCACCCTCATTTGGGTGCTTTTTTGTTTCGGTAAGAACCCTGCTTACCAATATAAAAGTAATCTAATGTAGCATTTCAACTCTAACGCACTATAACTAGATGTTTATGAGTGACAGCTAAAAGAGTAAGCACAAATAAAATATAATGACATGACATTTGACACTTGAGTTGGCGTCATATGTCGCCTATACTGGATGCATAAACAAAGGAGTTTTTATGTATCGTTCAGCTTATGAAATGTTAGGTGGCAATAAAGACGATGTACATTCAGTGAGTGACAGCTTAATGCTTATTAGAAATGGCTTACCTGTCGAGGTGTTAGAAAAGGGGACATCTATTTTAGGTGTCACAAAAGCAGAATATGCTCGAATGATTGGAGTTAATCTTCGTAGCTTGCAACGGAAGCAAAAAGACAAAGACGCCACTTTAAGCCCAACATCAAGTGAGCATGCTTTAATGCTGACTGACTTAGTCAAACAAGCCGATGAATACTTTGGTGAGCGCGATGCCACATTGCGTTGGTTAAATAGACCGAGTATCGCTTTTGGCAAAGAATCTCCATTGTCTGTATGTGACACCGTAACTGGAATTGGACTGGTCATTGAGGAGATTAACAAGCTCAAGTATGGTTTTACTGCCTAATGGAAGTTTATCGATTATCTCATGCAAACTATTCGAGCCTTTCAGGCGAAGGGGGCTTATATGGTTCTGGGCGTTGGCACCAAAAAGGCGCGTTAATAACATATACTGCGAGTTCTCGCTCTTTAGCCGCTCTTGAGCGCTTCGTTCACGAATCTATTGAGGATATGCCTCCACTCACTATACTAACGATATGGATACCAGATGATGTTGCAATTTCAAGGTATACCATCAAGTCGTTGCCTAAAGGATGGGACTCTTTACCGGACTCGGGACTAGCCCGAAGCATAGGGCAGAGCTGGTTAAGCGAAAATCAATCCTTGCTGTTACAAGTACCCTCAGCCATCATTCAAGATGAATTCAACTTCCTCATCAACCCTATGCACGCAGAATTCAATCGCATCAAAGTCGTGGATAAAAGAAGTTATTACTACGACCCACGACTTCAGAAAATGATCCGTTAACTTATTATTCTGTCTTAGTATTTAAATTGCTGAATGATTCCATCCAGTTTGTTCCCGACTTGATTTACTTGATCAATGCTCAGAGCTGATTGAGTCGCAGCTTGATGTGTCCCACTGGCGAGTTCAGCAATTCTTACTATGTTTCGGTCAATATCTGCGGACACCATTGATTGCTCTTCTGAAGCCGTTGCGATTTGTGAGTTTAAATCGAACATTTCCGATACTTTGGTTGCTATTTCCTTAATAGAATCCAAAGCTTGAGAAGTTTTTGTGCTTGTGTCATCGGCCTTAACTAAACTGTCTTGCATTAGGGCGACAGTATTTTGAACACCTTCAGTTAGACCATTTATGGTAGATTCAATTTGCTGAATCGAGCTATTGGTCATTAAGGACAATTGTCGAACTTCATCCGCTACAACAGAGAAACCTCGGCCACTTTCACCAGCTCTTGCAGCCTCAATAGCTGCATTCAAAGCGAGTAGGTTAGTTTGCTCTGCGATACCTTGTATTGTAGAAACAATACTATGAACTTCACGACTTTGTTGTTCTAATCCGGCAATCATGTGTTGTGATTGTTTAACATCTTCAGATAGGAACGTTAAGCTTCGGCTAGCATCTTGAGTAAATTTAAGTCCCTTATCTGCCTCATTTTTTACTGATCGCGCATTGTTAGCCGCATACTCAATATTTTGCGTGATTTCTTGGCTAGTCATTACCAGCTCATTAATCGCCGTTGCGATTGATTCAGACTCCACCTTCTGTTGCTGAGCATTTTCTTTGCTTTCCTGTGCTATTTGTTTGGACGTATGCGCACTGTCTTGAAGTAGGTGCATGACATTTGCTATTGATTTGATGTTGTCCTGTAAATTAGTCACAAAAGAATCGAATGAGTTAGCTAATCGAGCAAGCTCATCAGTACCCTTTGCTCTCATTCTGACAGTTAGATCGCCAGTCCCTTTGGCAATATCTTCCATTAGATGAGTGATGGCCTCAATTCGCTTCGTAATAGATGTCGAAATAGAAATCAAAGTAATAGACAATAAGAACGCAATCATCGCTCCTAAAATATATAGATTCCTCTCTATTTTAGCGCTGTTCTGTTGAACTAATTCGCCGATCGTACCGTGAAGTGTCGCAAGCATTTTCTCCGTTTGATGAACATTGCTACGTAGAGCGCCTCTAGCTCCTAGTTTCTCGCTTAAACCTAAATCACGATATGATTGCATCAATTTGTTAAATACCAGTGCATGTGCGTTTAGAGCTCGTTGATAATTACTTTCGTTCGATATCTGTCGTAATGAATTGAATTGGTGGTTAACTTGTAGAGACAGCTCTTCGCTAGGAGAGAGCAAATAGCTTAACTCTAACTGGATAAGATCTAGGATTTTGTTTTTATCTTCATGGCTAAATAAGCCGGATGATAGAAATAAAGCATCTTGCGATTTGTCGTGCGCTGCTCTCAGGCCATTTTCTTTTGTTGCACCAATCGAAAGCACCAGCTCAGACAGTTGATGAAACTGAGCTTTATATTTATTTAGAGTCTCAATGATTGACGTTGTTTGAGAGGTTATAGCCGTATCATATGGCGCTAATGTTTGGCCAAGCTTAATTACGCGCTCGCGAAGTGACTGAATAGTAGAATCGAAACGCTTTATATACTTTGGATCTTTCCTTGATAGAAAGTCTTTTTCATGTCGTCTCAAAGTAAGCAATTCAACTTCACTAGCAAGATTACTTTTCGCAGCGTTTTCCAATGTGTTTAATGTAACTAGACTGTTGTGCTGAAATAGTGCGTATCCCGAAATACTAATGATAAATAGAGATACGATGAGTAGAAGTTTCGCTCTTATTGAAGAAAAATTAAAGACTTGCATATCAAAAACCTTCCTAGCCGAATATGTTCCTCTCAGAGGATTTTAGAGTAATGTTACAGTTTTATGTAATTTTTATGTCACGCAGTAAAAACATAAGCTCTACTTTATAGATTTACAAGTAACAACTAGACAAAAGTATTCATATGTATGTGTCAGTGCCTCAAATACGTTAACAAATGACTCTAGCTACCGTTAGCTCTGGTGCAAGTTGCAATCTTCGTGCTTCATCATGGTGCATGAGTTCGATAACTTAAAAATTAAGTAACCTGGATCGAATCAAAGTTACTAGGGTTTGTGAGGCTTCGTAAGGAAAGTGTCCCGAAAATTAAAACTTGGTCCGATACTTGCTTTATAGCGTTCTTTTATTGATCTCACCTCTTCGGTGGGATGGATGTAAGTGAAATAGCACACAACATGTGCTCTGGAACAAAAAGGGTGGGAGTTTTCACATGAGCCAAAGTGCTAGTCAGGTGTATGGAGCTGTGCAAGCTTTAACACAAAGTTCGGACACTTTGTTTTTATTGTTGGGCGCAATTATGGTGTTTTTGATGCACTCAGGTTTCGCTTTTCTTGAGTTGGGAACAGTTAGAAAGAAAAATCAGGTCAATGCTTTGGTAAAGATTTTGGCTGATTTTGGAGTGTCTGCGGTTGCGTATTTTTTCATTGGCTATCAAATCGCTTACGGCAATAACTTCTTCGTTGGTGCAGAAACCTTAGCGCAGGGTAATGGCTATGAGCTTGTTAAATTTTTCTTTTTATTAACCTTTGCAGCCGCAATTCCAGCCATTGTTTCCGGTGGTATTGCTGAAAGAGCTCGATTCTATCCAATACTTATTGCGACATTTTTTACAGTGGGATTTGTATACCCCCTCTTCGAGGGAATGATATGGAACAACAATTATGGGGTGCAAACTTGGCTCGAAACTCACTTTGGCTATGGTTTTCACGACTTTGCTGGTTCTGTCGTTGTGCATGGTGTGGGGGGGTGGATAGCTCTAGTAGCCGTAAAATATTTGGGAATGCGTAAAGGGCGAGTACGAGCTGGCAAGCATACCAACTTCGCGCCTTCAAATATCCCATTTTTAGCGCTTGGGGCTTGGATACTTTGCGTGGGGTGGTTCGGATTTAATGTAATGTCTGCTCAAGCTATCAATGGCATCAGTGGCTTGGTTGCTATTAATTCATTGATGGCAATGGTCGGCGGTATATTAGTATCACTGTTTGCAGGGAAAAATGACCCTGGCTTTATCCACAACGGGCCTTTGGCTGGCTTAGTCGCGATTTGTGCTGGTTCAGATATTATGCACCCCATTGGCGCACTGATCACCGGTGGTATTGCTGGCGCGATTTTTGTCTATTTATTTACCTACCTTCAGAACAAAACAAAGATAGACGATGTACTCGGTGTATGGCCCCTTCATGGTGTCTGTGGTGCATGGGGTGGTATAGCTGCCGGTATTTTCGGGCAAACATCTCTAGGTGGGTTAGGTGGTGTTAGCCTAGTCGTGCAAGTCGGTGGAACAGTTTTAGGTATTGTTATAGCGGTATTGGGTTCAATTGTTGTTTATGGTGTTATAGAGAAATGCTCTGGCCTTAGGTTGTCTGAAGAAGATGAGTTTAATGGTGCAGATTTATCCATTCACAAAATATCTGCTATAAATGAAGATTAACAATATAAATTATCCATAAAGTCAAATAATCGGCAATAAAATCAGTAACAAAGGCACCTTAACGGTGTCTTTTCTATATGTTAGTGGAATACGACCCGCAGTAAGTATCAAACCTTTGCAAAACTTTGATTGAACCGCTCGCTTTGGCTTGTATGAGCATAGAAAAGTGTGCAATGCTTTTACTTTGTTGCGAATAACTATAACAAATAGGCCTGTAATGAAGTTTCCTTATAAAAATGTCGTTGTGCTAACTGGAGCGGGAATTTCCGCAGAATCAGGAATCAAAACTTTCCGTGCTCAAGATGGTTTGTGGGAAGACCATCATATTGAAGATGTCGCTACTCCAGAGGGTTTCTCAAAAGACCCTGATCTAGTTCAGTCGTTTTACAATCAACGTAGGTCAAATCTGCAATTACCAGAAATCCAGCCGAACGCAGCCCATATTGCTTTAGGAAAGTTGGAAGAAGAAATAGACGGAACGGTCACCATTATTACCCAAAATATTGATAACTTGCATGAACGAGGTGGTAGCAAAAACGTGATACACATGCATGGTGAGTTACTCAAGGTACGGTGTTCAGAGTCTAACCAGACATTTGAACATACCAAAGATTTAATGACAGGAGACTTGTGCCACTGTTGCCAGATTCCTGCTCAGTTACGACCGCATGTTGTTTGGTTTGGTGAAATGCCGCTGAGAATGGGTGAAATATATTCCGCGTTAGAGCAAGCTGACCTTTTCGTTTCTATCGGTACCTCTGGCGTAGTCTATCCAGCTGCAGGGTTTGTTCATGACGCTAGAATGCATGGTGCGCACACTATTGAAATCAATCTAGAGCCAAGTGCAATAGAAAGCGAATTTGAAGAGAAGCGCTACGGAAAAGCTAGCATTGAAGTAAAGAGTCTGGTCGAAGAGATTCTAGCGTTACAAAACTAATTGTTCATCTACTGGTCAATTGGGAACTTTATTATCTTGATACAAATTGGCTTTGCTCTCCTGAATTAAAAGAAATGACGTTTTATTTCTTTTAATTCAAATAGTTACTAGTTGTGCGCATACCCCCCCAGTAAGTGCCTGTATCGTGAGAAGATTTTAGTATTGAAAACATTAACGTATAATAGGCAAATTTCCCTGACAAAATTAGATAGTAACAGCTATCTCGGAATAGATAATGAAAGACGAAGTCGAAAAAGATTTTAATTTAGGTGGTAGTATTGAAACGGCTGTTTCTGGAGACTATGAGTTAAAAGCCGGTGCCATACTAAAAGAAGCATGGAACAATACTATTAAAAACTTTTTCTCCTTTACACCTGCAATTCTAATTTTACTCATTGTTCAAGTGGCTATTTTTTATATAGCGATAAGACTTCAATTGGGTGACCCAGCAGCTATTTTAAAGGCTGTAGAGAACCCAGAAGGTTTGACTCATAACTTTATGCAGTCGATATTTATTGCGAACTTCAGCTATGAAGTCATCAGTGTTCCTATTTATGCCGGTGTTTCTTTAATGGCAATGAGCCACGCTGCCGGCTTGTCTACAAAGCTTGGTCATATAGGGAAGGGACTACAGTTTACCGTTCCATTAATTATTGCAACATTAATTAGCTTAATACTCCAAGGTGTCGCTGGGTTACTATTCCCGTTTTTGTCACTTTATATATCCATGGCGTTTAGCAACTCTACACTGCTAATTTGTGAAAAACGTATATCTCCAGTCCAATCACTAATACTTTCATTCAAAGCCGTAAATAGAAAGCTTTTCGTACTGGCAGGTATTTATTTGCTTGTATTGTTGATGTTCATTTTTGCCACGATCTTCTATGGGATTGGCTTGATATTTGTGCTACCGTTTTTCTTCCACGTAAAAGGGATCGTTTACCGAAATATGTTTGGTATTAAGCTTCGAATTGTGACGGAGCGTAAATCAGACGATGACGATCAAGGCAATAATAAGTCTCAGGTATTTCATGCGTAACAAAGGAACGTCAGTATTGTTTTTTGGAGTAATAGCAGGTTTTAGTCTTTATCTTACTCATGGTTATATGAACGAACCTGACAATGAGACGGATAAAGCTGATTACTCACTAGGTGCCGTAATAGCAGATTCACCCACCACGCTTTCTAATTCACCTGACTTTGGTGCAATAGCTGATGTGGCTGAAAGGAAACGCCGTTTCTTTGAGTTCTTAAAAAAGGGTGTTGAGTTAGAAAACTCGCGAATCATAAAGGAAAGAGCCCGTATTGGTAAAATGCGGCACGACTTCGAACAGGGTAATTTCTCTTCAGAAGACCAAAGTTACGCTATTAGGCTAGGAAAACTCTACAACGTAGAAGTGCCAGCAGATGGTGTAGATGCTAAATGGTTTGATGCAATGGAGCATCATGTTGATGTTCTTCCTTACGCGTTAGTGCTAATTCAGGCCGCTAACGAATCGGCATGGGGCACATCGAGATTCGCAAGAGAGGGCAACAACTACTTTGGTCAGTGGTGCTATACCGCTGGTTGTGGACTTGTTCCGTTAAGCAGGCCAGCAGGCAGCACATATGAAGTCGCTAAATATCACTCGGTTCAGCAGTCCATACACGCTTACTTTATGAATGTAAATCGCAATAAAGCTTATCAGCCCTTGCGTCAAATACGATATAAGCTGCGTGAAGAGAAAGCAGATTTGCTAAGCGATAGCTCTGCACTTGCGCTTACCAACGGGTTGCTTAAGTATTCCCAAAGAGGGCAGGCTTATGTTGATGATCTTCAAACTATGATTAAACGTAACGAGCAGTATTGGACACAATGAAGCACTCAAAAAAATTAGTCTCGCTAACAGCTTTATCTTTGCTTGTCTCTTTCAGCTCTTGGGGCCAACAATACGTATTTACTTATTCAAAGCTGTATTCTCAACTTAAACATAATGTTTCGAAGGCTAATCCAGACGTTAAAGTCGCATTTTTCTTTACCAACAAAGGTACAGGCAAACTTTGTACACCAGTCAAAGCATGGATGGAGAACCAAAAGCACTCCGAACAGCTAAAAATTGGCGTTAACAAAGAGCTCATAGTGCCGTTGGACTCAAACCTAAAAGAGGCAAACCCTCTTGTTTTCGTTGACACACCAACAGGAAAACAATGCGACTTTTCAACCACCATAATGACTCGTGAGCAGTTGTCTGGCACAGTAACGTATTCTCAGCTTCAGAATATCGTTGAACAGATGCAGTCAGTGCTCAATGAACTAGGAGGAATGTTTTCAAGCTGGTTTACTCCTAAAATTGAAGGTGTCACTCTAGAATTCTCAGATAAACTTCCAGCAGAAATCGAGTTTTCCAATGGTTTAGTAAAGCCTATCACCGATGGAAAAGTTCATATTTTGTTAAGTGATATTGGTACAGGCAGAAGTATCATTATTCCTGAGCAAACCAGCCGAATTCTTCCATATATCCCTAAGTAGAGCTGCCCAATACCCGAACGACCTGATGGTCGCTCGGGTTGATTCAATCATTCCAACCAATCAGAAAAAAACGTATAATCCCCGCCTTACGAAAACCCACTTTTTATGGGCGTCGTGCTATTGCCAAGTTAGCACTGACATTATGAGAATCCAGAATGAACCAGATAGACACACGAAAAGAAACATTAGAGTTTAATAAGCTGCAAAAACGCCTAAGAAGAAACATGGGCAATGCGATTACTGAATACAACATGATCGAAGAAAATGATGTGGTTATGGCCTGTATCAGCGGAGGTAAAGACTCTTTTGCAATGCTAGATATTTTACTTAATTTGCAAAAAGCTGCTCCAATTAAGTTTGATGTTGTTGCTGTCAATTTGGATCAAAAGCAACCTGGGTTCCCAGAGCATGTATTGCCAGAGTATTTTGAAACCTTAAATATCCCGTATTATATCGTAGACAAAGACACTTACTCTGTTGTCAAAGAGAAAATCCCTGAAGGAAAAACCACTTGTGGCTTGTGCTCGCGATTACGTAGAGGGACTTTGTATTCATTTGCAGAGAAAATTGGAGCAACCAAAATTGCTCTCGGCCATCACCTTGACGATATTGTTGAGACTCTATTCTTAAACATGTTTCATGGCTCTCGAATGAAGGCTATGCCGCCGAAACTTCGCTCTGATGACGGTCGTAATGTCGTCATTAGGCCACTGACTTATTGTCGTGAAAAAGACCTGATTAAATATGCTGAGCACAAGCAGTTTCCAATTATTCCATGTAACTTATGTGGCTCTCAAGAAAACTTACAAAGACAAGCTATCAAAGCAATGCTCATCGACTGGGACAAGAAAACACCGGGTAGAGTAGAAAGTATTTTTAAATCGATTCAAAATGTTAGTCCTAGCCAGCTAGCCGACAAAAATATTTTTGATTTCGTTAACTTGCCACTTGATAGGCAAGGAGAGCGTGAGGAATATGAGTTTAGCGAAGCGACGGTATCTTCAACCAACATTGATGAATCACTCTTTATCGATGTTACGAACGTTTAAATAGATAACTGCACTATAATAAACCAGCGGAGAAGCATCAGTGCTTCTCCGCTGGTTTGTGTTCATACGGCAGTTTTTGGATCCAATGGGCTAACAAACCCTTCAGGTTTTAGTGCTAAAACATCGCAATCAATCTTATCAATGACATGCTCTGCAGTGTTACCAATAAACACAGCCGACAAGCCGGTTCTTCCTGTCGTACCAAGTATCACCATCGCTGCGTTTAAATCATTTACAGCTTCAGGTATAACATCTTCTGGCAAACCTTGACCAACTACTGTTTGCTCTTCATCCATACTGTGTTTTTGTCTTAGCGCTTTCATAGACATCAAGTGGTGTGCACGCACCGCATCAGTGTATGTCGTAGGATCAAACTCAGGTAATTCGATTGTAATGTTAGCAGGGGTAACTGGATAGGAATTCACGAGATACGGTTTGGCTTCGAGCCTTGTGGAAATATCTTGTAATAACTCTACCATGCGATCGTTTAAGCCAATGTGAGCTTCACTCTCAGAGGCTACGTGAACTGCGGCTAAAACACTTGAATTCTCTGGCCAGTGTTGATTTTTTACTAACAGTACTGGAGTAGGGGATTTGCGTAATAAGTGCCAGTCTGTAGGAGTAAATATGACCGATTCAAGCACATCATGCTTTCTGGTTCCTTTAATTATTATGTCGTGATTACCAGAAAAAACTTGCGCAATGATTGCTTCATAAGGTCGGTTATGCCAAACCACCTTCACTTCGAAATCAACAGAATCATTGGTGTAGTCTTCAGAAATTTTTGTCATCCACTGTTCACGTTGATGTATCACTCCACGCCTCATCGCATCACGCTCATCGATCGAGAGCATTGAAGTCATGTCATAAGAGAAATCATAGATGGAAAGAAAAAAAGTGATGTGGCTGCGAGATTGGCTTTTCGAGGCAAGCTGCATTGCTCTTGCTAAAGCAGGCTGTTCATCGTGATTAATATCAGCTACGACTAAGATATTATTGTATATACTCATACGCTTTCCTTAGGTTCAAACTCACACAGAGTCGATTCCAGTTCAATTCGCTTAAGGTATAAGCTTAATTAAATGTAGCGTAGTTGAGACAAATATTTTAGGAAATTAGGGAGTTATCTAGAGGAAGTATGACGCAGCTCTGTTTAGAGCTACGTCCTCAATACTGGATTATTCAGTTACACCAGCGAGTTCTTTTAGTGCATCGTGATCAAGCACAGTTATGTATTTGCCTTTTACACTTAGGATTTCAGATTTTTGGAATCGGCCAAGTAAACGGCTAATCGTTTCAACGGTTAAACCTAGATAATTACCAATATCTCCACGCGTCATTGTTAATCTAAACTCTCGTGGGCTGAAGCCACGTTGAGAAAAGCGTGAAGATAGGTTGTACAGGAATGCTGCTAGCCTCTCTTCTGCGTTCTTTTTAGAAAGCAACAAAATCATTTCTTGATCGCCTTTGATTTCATCACTCATTAGACGCATAATTTGCTGACGCAGTTTAGGCATTTTTCCAGATAGGTCATCCAACGTTTCGTAAGGAATTTCACAAACCATCGAGGTTTCTAAAGCTTGAGCAAAACTTGGGTGAATATCGCCAGTGATGGCATCAAAGCCAACAAGATCACCAGCTAGGTGGAACGCAGTAATCTGCTCGTCACCTTGTTCTGTAATTGTGTAACTTTTAATCGTCCCTGAGCGAATTGCATATAGAGATTTGAGGTTATCTCCAGCTTTAAACAGCTCTTGGCCTTTTTGGATAGGCTTCTTACGTTCAATGATCTCGTCTAGTTGGTCGAGTTCGTTTTCGTTGAGTGTAAATGGAATACATAGCTGGCTAATACTGCAATCTTGACAATGGATTGCACAACCACCAGATTGTACGCGCTTAGCATTCGGCTTTTCGGAAATCATAGCAACCTTTCATGATTTGATGTACATCAATATTTTAGCACTCATTTGACGCAATGGATAGAGATAAAAAAGTCATTAATTCTGCGTGTTACAAAACATTGAGGAGTTTCAGTACCGTATACCCAGTATATATACCGTAAAATAGAATCAAGATTGCAGCCGTTTGGCGTATGAATATTGATTGTTTGATTTTAGATAAAAATGTAGAGCTATAACCGACGGCAATCATAGCAGGTAGCGTACCGATACCAAAGAAAAACATTAGCATTGCACCATTAAATGCACTACCAGAAACCGCCGACCAAGTGAGTATTGAATAAACCAAGCCACATGGTAACCACCCCCATACAAAGCCACAAGGCAGAGCATAGATCGGTTTCTCGATTGGCATCATAGAACGTGCAATAGGGGCAATCAATACCCATAAATATCCGCCCAGTTTTTCGACAAACAATAATCCTTTCCACCAATTACCTATATACAGCGCAAGCAAGATCATAAAAGTAGCGGCCAAAAGACGTAACCAACTAAGTACTTGGTTGGTTGAAGAAATATCCGAAAGACTAGAAACAGCGCCTCCAATCAAAGCGCCAAATAGCATATAGCTGACAATTCGACCTAGGTTATACAGTACAGGGATTAAGACGGGGTGCTTAGACTTATTTAATGTAAGGATGGATGCAATACCGCCACACATTCCCATGCAATGAGTAGAGCCAAGCAAGCCTATTGTAAGAGCAGCCAAAGGGTCGGCATTCACTTCTTATCTTCCTTTTTGTTTTCAGGCTCGTCATCGTCAAATAAAATGTTATGTCCCTGACGCTCTAAATCTTCAAATTGGTCACTTCGAACTGCCCAAATGAATATACCTGCCGCAACGCAAACCAAAATGATGGCAATTGGGATGAGAATGAATAAACTAGCCATGCTCCACTCAATCCTTAAGTAATCGAAGAGAGTTTGATACTACAATAATTGAGCTTGCAGACATACCAATAACTGCGAAATATGGCGCAATGAAACCGCATACTGCAAGGGGCAAAATCAAAAGGTTATAACCCAACGCCCACATTAGGTTTTCTCGTATGATTTTCCTAGCTTTAATTGCAAAGCGCCTTGCTTGTAGCACTTTCTCCAATTTGTCGCTAAGCAAAACCATATCTGCAGATGCCTTCGCAACATCAGTACCACTTCCCATCGCAACAGACAGGTGAGCACCGGAAAGTGTTGGGGCGTCGTTAATGCCGTCGCCAATCATTAAGGTGATGTCTTGTTGGGGTAACTGTTTAAGGTATGCGAGTTTCCCTTGAGGTTTTGCCGAGGAGATTATGTTTTCAATACCTACAGCATTCGCTACGGTTAACGCATTCGCATTTGTATCACCAGTTAGAAGTGTTGTCTTAATCCCAGCCAATTTAAATTGCTCTACGAACTCTGCAGCATCAGATCGCAATGGGTCGTGAAAAGTGAATGTAGCAATATGCTCGTTGCCTAAGCTCAAATAAACACTGTTAGGTTGGTCCAAAATAGCATCGTTCAGTACAAATGCAGCACTACCTATTTTGACCGTTGTTCCTTGGTACTCGCCCAATACGCCTTCACCAATGCGGTTTTCTATGTTGCTGACCTGAATAGTAGTACTTCTATATTTCTTGAACGCTTGAGCAATAGGGTGGTTGGCATGAGATTCTAGCGCTGCAGCTATTTCTAAACATTGCTGCTTTGAGTAGCCCGAAAAGCAATGGGTATTTTTGAGAGTAATTTGTCCCTCGGTCAGTGTGCCTGTTTTATCTAAGATTAAGTGATTAACTTCACACAGAGTTTCGAAAACATGCCCTTTACGCAGTAATATACCTAGCTGACTGAGTTTAGATGTAGCGCAGGTAATTGCTGTAGGTGTTGCCAAAGACAAAGCACAAGGGCAAGTTGCTACTAGTACAGATAACATTATCCAAAATGCATCGTCGGGTTTATGTTGATGCCAGTAGAACCATGTTAGGCTGGCTATGGCGAGCAACGCTGCAACAAAGTATCTTGCTGTTAAATCGGCTAACTCTGCAATCTTAGGCTTAGATAGTTGCGCTTCCTCCTGAAGTTTTACAATGCCTGATAGCATTGAATTGGCTTTGGTTGACTTAACCTCTAACTCTAGAGATTCTTCGCCATTGAGAGTACCTGCAAAAACTTTATCACCTGCTTGCTTTAAAACCGGAATAGATTCACCAGTAAGCATCGATTCGTCAACATAAGCCTGAACAGTATTGAGCACACCATCTGAAGGAATATGCTCCCCAGGCAAAACACGCACGCGATCGCCAATTTTAAGACTGTTTACGGTAACCTTTTCACCATCTATGGTTGTCGCCATTGCTGGTACTAATTTCAGTAAATTCCCACTAGCGGCGGCGGCTTTTCTTCTAGCGCGCATTTCAAGAAACCGACCCAGCAACAAAAAGAAGGTGAACATTGAGATTGATTCGAAAAACACTTCACCTTTCTGCGTAATGGTTGCATAAGTACTCGCGACATAAGCAAAAATAAGTGCAACAGAGACGGGGACATCCATTCCTAAAGTTTTGTTCTTTATACTTCTCCAAGCGCTTATATAAAATGGGTACGCTGAGTACAGCAAAACAGGTGTCGCGAAAATCAAACTCACCCAACGAAAGTAGCTTTTGAATTGTGTATCAAGATCGCTAAATACTTCGAAATATAGTGCGACAGCCAACATCATTACTTGCATAGTTGCCAAACCAGCAATGCCCAAGCGGTACAAATAACGTTTCATTGCTTGGTGATATTCTGCTTCTTGCCTATCAGCTTCAAAAGGAGAAGCTTTGTAGCCCAAATTGATAATTGACTTTAATATCTGACTTAACTTTACTTGAGAGTTATCCCAGCGCACCAGAGCTCTGTTTGTTGTGGTATTGACTCTAATACTCGACACGCCAGCAACAGAATTCACGTGTTTTTCTATTAACCAAGCACAAGCAGCACATGACACACCTGACAGTGACAATGTCACTTCCTGCCCTTGCTCTGTGTCTCTAACAAACTCAGACTGAATGTCCTTATTATCATAATTAGCAAGTGACTGAAGCTGTTCAGGCACAAGATCAGCTCTATCAGCTGTTTCAGTACGATATTGATAGTATGAAACTAGGCCACTTTCGACGATAGTTTGCGCTACCGCTTGGCAGCCGGGGCAGCACATATCGCGTTGTTTACCTAATATCTCAACTTGAAAATTCGTATTAGAGGGAACTTCTTCACCGCAATGGTAGCAATTATTACACATAAGCTAGTTCATCAGCTTCATTGATGAAGCGACAGGAAAGTTAACTCGGCCTTGAATTAGCCAAGCGTCGTCATGAGGCGATATTTCAATAAACCAAGGGCCTTTAAGTTCGCGATCTAGAGGCACTCGATAGTTGCCATTTGCATCCGAGGTAAGGATTTTAGAAAAGTCACGATTCGGAAGAGTTCGGTGAGCAAATAACACTTTGATAGCGGGGTAGTGCTCGAGTTGACCTTTAATCAACTTGAAATCAATAGAGTCATCGTTTGAAGTCAGGCTTACTGACAGCCCGAGGGTTTTAGCAACATTGATTTTACTAATATCAATATTAATGCCTTTACCTTTTTTGTAATAATCTTCGGTGACCAAAGATACTGAATTGTTAGAAAAAACGACTACCGTAGCAATTGTCCAAATAACGACAATTAGGGGGAGGATGATCAAGAACCACGGCCAGAATTGTTTGTACCAAGGCTTTTCCATAAGCATATTCTCAACAACCAAATAAGAAACGTTAGGATGGGTAGGTGATGTAGCCCCAGAAAACATCTGGGGCTACTTTTATGCTCTAATTTAATAGAGGCTCTATTTACTTTCTTCGCTATTGCTTAAGCTCCAGACATACGCGGCAACGAGTTGTACTTTATCGTCACCTAGGATGTCTTTCCAAGCAGGCATTACACCAGATCGACCGTGCATAACAGTTGCAGTAACATCAGCTCGGGAGCCGCCAAATAGCCAGTACTGATCTGTAAGGTCAGGCGCTCCAACAGCAGGGTTACCTTTACCATCAGTGCCATGACATGCAGCGCAAACCACAAATCGTTTTTTACCTGCCGCAGCTTCTCTAGCGTTTACTGAACGACCAGATAAGCTGAGCGTGTAGCTAACTACTTCCTGAACACCTTCTTCACCCATCGCTTCTTTCCACGAAGGCATTTGACCAACTCGACCATTTCTAATCGTTTCAATGATCGCTTTTGGCTCACCACCGTATAACCAAGCACCGTCAGTTAGGTTAGGGAAGCCTTTTTGCCCGCGAGCATCAGCGCCATGGCACTGAGAACAGTTTTGTAAAAATATCCGCTGCCCAACTTTAACGGCGTTCGGATTTTTTGCAATTTCTGGCAGAGGCAATAGTGTCGTGCCATCTTTAGCATAAGCAAGTTGCTGAAACTCCTCACCAAAGTATTTGTTGGCATCATCTAGCTCTTTCGCATACTGATCCAAGCGCTTTTCGCTTTGTGCATTAGCAACAGAGGCTTTTGATTCAGCTATTGAACGCACATTTTGATCTGAGCTTGTCCAGTCTAAAAGGCCTTTAAAGCTCCCTAAACCAGGGTAAAGAGCTAAATAAACAGCAGAAAAAATTAGCGTACAGACAAATAAATATGACCACCATTTAGGTAAAGGGTTGTTTAGCTCACGTATACCGTCATACTCATGCCCCATATCTTCGCCTTCTTTAGCATCAGAATGGTTTTTTGAGCACCAGCGTAGAAGCAAAGCACAACCGACGAGCGTACCAATTGTAATAACGGTAATCCAGATACTCCAGAAAGTACTCATTGTTTGTTCTCTCCTTCCTTAGTCGAGCTTTTTTCCTTGTCATCTTCGTCGAAGATCATTTTCGCATCTTGTTCAAAGCGGGCTTTTCTTTTACTACCAAAGGCCCACCAAACAACTCCGACAAAACAAACGAATAACAAGACAGTCCAAATACTGTGAATAGTACCAATATCCATGTTATCCCCTTACTTCATCGCGTGGCCAAGAGATTGAAGGTAAGCAATAATGGCGTCCATCTCAGTTTTGCCTTCCACCTCTTTTTTAGCGTTTGCGATCTGTTCGTCTGTATAAGGAACCCCAAAGTTATCGCGGAAAATCATCAGCTTCTGCTGTGTCAGTTCGCCATCGAGAACATTCTCTTCTAACCAAGGGAAACCTGGCATGTTTGACTCAGGAACTAGCTCACGAGGATCGATTAAGTGTACTCGATGCCATTCATCTGAGTAGCGACCGCCAACTCGACCTAAGTCTGGGCCTGTACGCTTTGATCCCCATAAGAATGGGTGCTCCCATACACTTTCACCAGCTACAGAGTAGTGACCATAACGCTCTGTTTCTGCTCGGAATGGACGAATCATTTGGCTGTGACAAACGTTACAACCTTCACGGATGTATATATCACGACCTTCCATTTCCAAAGCAGTATACGGGCGCAAGTTTTCTACTGGTTCAGTGGTTTGCTTTTGAAACATGAGTGGCGTTATTTCTACCAAGGCACCAAAACTGATCGCTATGACAATAAGAATGGCCAGCAAACCGACATTTTTTTCTATAGCCTCGTGGCGATTATTTGAATTTGAACTCATTCTCAATCCCCCCCTATGCCGGTTGCGGGATAGCTTTTAAGCTATCTTTCGGTGCTGAAACTGTTTTGTACGTGTTGTACGCCATTAAGAACATACCTGATAGGAAGATTAGCCCGCCTATAAATCTCAATGTGTAGAATGGATAAGACGCTTGTACGGACTCAACAAAACTGTATGTTAGAGTTCCATCTGAGTTTACAGCTCTCCACATTAATCCTTGCATAACCCCAGAAATCCACATTGCAACAATGTAAAGAACAGTTCCGATAGTCGCTAACCAGAAGTGAACATTGATAAGGCGAATAGAATACATACGCTCTTGACCAAATAGTTTTGGAACTAGGTGGTAAACAGAACCAATTGAAACCATCGCTACCCAACCTAAAGCACCAGAGTGAACATGACCAATCGTCCAGTCGGTGTAGTGAGATAGAGCATTGACAGTCTTGATTGCCATCATTGGTCCTTCAAACGTCGACATGCCGTAGAAAGAAAGCGAGACAATTAAGAAGCGTAAAATTGGGTCATAACGAAGTTTATGCCATGCTCCCGACAACGTCATGATGCCGTTAATCATGCCACCCCAAGAAGGCGCAAATAGAACTAGCGACATAATCATACCTAACGATTGGGTCCAATCTGGCAATGCTGTGTAGTGTAAGTGGTGTGGGCCTGCCCAAATATAAAGAGATACTAGAGCCCAGAAGTGAACAATTGATAAGCGGTAAGAATATACTGGTCGCTCAGCTTGCTTAGGTACGAAGTAGTACATCATTCCTAAAAAGCCAGCCGTCAATAAAAATCCAACAGCGTTGTGGCCATACCACCATTGCACCATCGCATCGACTGCACCAGCGTAAACTGAATATGACTTACCCATACTCACTGGTATTGCGAGGCTGTTTACAATATGCAGGACAGCAACCGTAATGATAAAAGCACCGAAGAACCAGTTTGCTACGTATATGTGGGACGTCTTACGTTTAACCAAGGTGCCAAAAAATACCACTGCATAAGCTACCCAAACGACCGCAATAGCAATATCAATCGGCCATTCAAGTTCTGCATACTCTTTTCCAGAGGTATAACCTAGTGGCAGAGTAATCGCAGCAGAAAGAATGATTGCTTGCCAACCCCAGAAAGTTAGCGGTACAAGCAAACCACCAAACAGTCGTGTTTGACAGGTTCGTTGCACTACATAGTAGGAGGTGGCAAAGAGGGCGCTGGTACCAAATGCAAAAATTACTGCGTTGGTGTGGAGGGGACGTAGCCGACTGTATGTCAGCCAAGGTGTATCAAAGTTTAGCTGAGGCCAAACTAATTGAGCGGCAATTAAAACACCAACGGCCATACCAACAATGCCCCAGAGAATAGTCACTAGGGTAAATTGGCGGACGACCGTATAGTTGTAGTTTTGCTCGAGCTTCGTTTCATGGCTCATGTTGCATGTTTCCATTTTCTAATTAACTACACTTTACTTCCGACACGACTGATGTCGTAATATCGCGATAAACAACGATATAAATAAACTTTGCTTCCTTAGTTATTTATAAAATTGATTTACAAACCACGATATATTCAATGTAAAACTATACTCGATTTAACATTTTAATGACAGGGCCATAACCATATGAAACTTAGGGTTATGCTTGTTATATTTCAAAAATTTGAAGTTTGTAGCATGAGGGATTTTTTAGTATGCCAGCGCAAAAACTTACTAAAGGGCGACTAACCCAGATTTCGGTTATGTTAGTGGTGCTTTTAGTTGTCTTTTTTTGGAGAACGTTCACTTTTCAACCGACCAGTAGCTTTCAATGTAAGAGCAACTCAGTATGCACATTTAGTGTAAAAAATTATTACGGCAAAGTAATTCGCACCAGCCCTGGTTCAATTTTAATCAACTCGACAGCTCCATTTACAATTACAACGAAGCAAAAAAATGTAAACATTATTAAAGAAGGTTCTACTTGGTCAATTTCATATCCCGAAGGCTTGACCTCACTAAACGTTAATGTCTCTGTATCTCAAGATGAAAAAAACACTAACCTGCAGATAAACCTACAATAATACAATCCAGAATGTATCCTTTCGGGCCCAACTTAGCTGTTGGGCTCTTTAAATAAATACAAAAACTTAATTGCTTTCTCATATATAAAACAACTCGATAAAATTAACTAAATCATTGAGCGATTGTTCTAACCTTAACATCATGAAGGGTGGGGCTGAGCATATGATCAAACAAGCCATTATTTATCTGTTGTTGTCTACTAGTTTCTTAAGCGCAAACGCATTTTCAGCAAATGCTAAGTGTCTGCTCGTTACTTCTTATCACGACGGATACCAATGGCAAGATGACAATATAAAAGCGATATTTGAACACCTGCAAAGCCACTGTGAAATTAAATATTTTCAGATGGATTCAAAGAGGAACAAGTCCGAATCTAACTTGACCCAAAAAGCAGCTCAAGCGTATAGAATCGTGGAAAGCTGGAAACCAAATGTTGTTATCGCAACAGATGACAACGCATCCAAGTATTTTGTAGTGCCATACATGAGAAACCATAAAATACCTGTGGTTTTTAATGGTGTAAATTGGACAATCGATCAATACGGTTATCCATTCCAAAATACTTCTGGAATGATTGAAATGCAGCCAATTCGTGATTTGCTTATGGTTCTCTCAGAAACGACGAACCAGAAAGAAGGAGTAATTATTGCTGATAACACGTTATCTGAAAGAAAGACTATAGGTGTATTTATAACAATAGCTCAATCTTTAGGTATGCAGTTGAAACCAATATTTGTTGAACAGTTTGATGAGTTCAAACAAGAATTTCTAAGTGCGCAAGATGCTCCATTTGTTATTGTATCAAACAATGCAGGAATAAAAGGGTGGAACAAAGCTTCGGCCATAAGTTTTGTAAATAAAAATACAAGAACTTTAACAGCTTCTACCAATGACTTTATGGTTGACTACGTAGGTTTGGTTATGAGTCATGTCGCTTCAGAGCAAGGAGAATTTGCAGCAAAGGAAGCAATCAAGATATTGCGTTTGGGGGAAAGCTGGAAACCGATTATAGTTTGGAATCATAAAACGAAAAATCAAGTTAATGCCACTTTGCTCAATCATTTTATTGAAAAGCTACCTAGCCATGTAAAATATACTCATCAGATTCATTATGAGTCAAAAGACTAAAAACTCTAAATCTACGGTTAATTTATTTATCCTCAAACACACTTTTTACCACTTTCATTGAAAAGACAATTTACGAAGTATATGTTATTCACCTTATCGACACTCTTTATATTCAGAGTGTTACAGAAGAACAATACGTAGTTTCGTATTTTTATGGGGGGAACACTATGCAGACAAGTATCGACTACGTGACATTATTTGGTTCTCACTGCGATGATTTGGCTACTCAAGAGATAGATATTGAATTTCGTAAGCCTAGCGAAGATATTTTTCAAACGCGGGCGCAAATATGCATCATAAACCTACCACCTGAACAACAAGACGATCTACTGCAAAAGATTCATCATTCAGAGCAAGGCTGGACGTGGCGAGTTTACACATTTAAAACCAGCCCATTGAGCAAGTACCTTTCAGATGGTCTACTCAGCAAAAACAAAATTCAACCTATTTCAGATAAATTGAAATATTTGCAGTCAGAGCCAAAGGATAGGCTACTGGCTTACCTTTGGTTAGACTCAAATCGAGCTCTCATACCAAAAAAAGATCTGTCCAATAAAGAGTTATATCGCTACCCGTTATTAGATATCTACCATAATCAAGAAAAAACCCCATTTCGTTATCTACACCGAATGATTCAGCTGGATATTTTGAGTGTGGGTGAGTGCATTGATCGCGTGCGATATTGCGAGAAGTGTACGTCTGGTCACCTAAACTATGTGGATTCTTGCCCAGCATGCACAGATATCGATATTGTTTCGTACGACGCATTGCACTGCTTTACTTGTGGTCATGTCGATGATGCCAGCGAGTTTATGAAAACTCAGTCAATGCAATGTCCAACTTGTAAGACGCTTTTAAAGCATATTGGGGTCGACTACGATCGGCCATTAGAAATGCACCACTGCAATAGCTGTAAAAAAGAGTTTGCGGAAGCGAATGTCATTGCGAAATGTTTAAGCTGTGACCATGTAAATGATACTCATAAACTGCAGGCCCAAACTTTCTATTCATATACAGTCGGTGAAAATGCCCAGCGTTTTTTGTTTGAAGAACAGCTAAACCCAAACTTCAACGTACAACTTCAAGGCACGACCAACGTGGCCGCTTTTGAAGCAGCACTAATGTGGAAAAATCAGCTCTCAATTCGACACTCACAAAAAGATCTATTGATTGGCCTAAAAATCGGCAATTCAGACGGGTATATCCAAACTCACGGTGATGTTGCATACATTGAGTTAATAGTTAAACTTTCAG
Source organism: Vibrio marisflavi CECT 7928 (assembly GCF_921294215.1). Classification (GTDB taxonomy): domain Bacteria; phylum Pseudomonadota; class Gammaproteobacteria; order Enterobacterales; family Vibrionaceae; genus Vibrio; species Vibrio marisflavi. The sequence goes on along the minus strand of NZ_CAKLDM010000002.1, from coordinate 1,172,366 downwards.
AGCATTTAGAAAAGCTATTCAGGAACACCGATTTAAGCTGTCAGTATGGCGACGATCTAATTTTTATCTTACTGCCTCATTTTGAATATGATTTTCTGGAAGTTGTTTATAAAAGGTTAGAAGAGTTTGGTGAGCTAATTGAGTCCGAGCTCATTGAGTTAAGAGTCAAACATTGGCAACTCCCTGAACCTTCACTAATAGATGTGAAACAGTGGATGAAAAACCGAACAAGTGAATTGAATGATTGATTCTTTCGGATATATCTCATACGGCGTAAGAGATCTTTTTGCTCAAGTAACCGCGAACTTCGATGTCGTGGTAACATTTTTTCCCATGATTCTTATCGTGGAATCTCCATTAATCATGCTGATGGTTATTGGAATATTCAGGTGGCACTGGAAAAACAAAACAACGGACTTGCCTCATACACCATCTATCAGTTTCATTATCACTTGTTATGGGGAAGGAGAAGCAATTCGAGCCACTATAGATACCTTGGTTGAACAAGTTTACCCAGGACATATTGAAGTGTTGGCTGTCATCGATGGCGCGACTCAAAATCAACATACCTATCAAGCTGCGATGCGTGCGTTTCACCATTATAAAGGGCGCAATGACAGAGTAGTTAAGGTGATTCCAAAGTGGCAACGAGGAGGCCGAGTTTCTACGTTGAATACTGGTTTGCTTAAAGCAAGGCATGACCTAGTTATAAACGTCGATGGAGACACTTCCTTCGATAACAACATGGCACTTGTGATGGCGCAGCAGTTTAAAGATAGAAACATTATTGCAGCAGGCGGTGCCTTGCGTGTCCGAAACTCCAAAGCCAATATACTAACTCGAATGCAAGCTCTGGAGTATATGATGTCCATGCAAGGAGGAAAAACGGGAACAAGTCAGTTTGGCTTGCTTAACAACATATCGGGAGCCTTTGGAGCGTTTCGAAAAGTCGTATTGCAAAGAGCTGGCGGCTGGGATACCCATACTGCCGAAGACTTAGACTTAACAATGCGACTCAAACAGTATAAAGGCAGATACAAGAAGACTAAGCTTGCCTTTACTCCACTAGCAATTGGTCATACTGATGCACCTGAAACGGTCAAAGATTTCATACTGCAACGTTTGAGATGGGATGGGGACTTAATGTTTCTTTACATCCGAAAGCATATCAAAGGTCTATCACCCAAATTGCTTGGCTGGCCAGTATTTCTCTACACGTTAGTATATGGAGTACTTAAAAATGTGTTGCTGCCAATCATTGTTGTTTGGTATTTCGTACATATCTTTATGACGTATCCAGCTGTGTTAACTCTAACAGCATCAATCATTATATATGCCGTTTATATGTCAGTAGTCACGTTAAAGTTTGCTATTTATTGGGTGTTAATCTCCGAGCGAAAAAGCGCCGATTTAAAAATGTCTGGGTGGTTAGTCATTTATCCAATTTACGCTTTGTTCTCACGCTTTATCACCGCATTTTCGATTTTTAATGAAGTATTCAGGCGCTCACATGAAGAGTCCAGTATGGCACCTTGGTGGGTGCTGAAAAGAGGGAAGAAGTTTTGAAAGTTAGATTTATGCTAGATAAGCAAAAAAGCCCGACCTCTGAAAAAGGGGTCAAAGTAGCGTATGGTCAAGCAAAACGTACAGGCTACCGTCTTCGCTGGTTTTTGCTACTAGCAGCGATAATTGCTCCGGCACTATTTACGATTTACTGGATACTGAGGCCTCAGATTTTTACAATCGCACCCGGAATTGTCACCTACCAACCTATAAATATAGTCGCTCCAGACACGAGTACTATACGCGAAATGTATGTGAAAGTCGGTGATACGGTTTTAAAAGGTCAGCCACTATTTTTATTGAAAAATGAGGTTCTCGATCAGGAAATAAAATACCTAGAATCTGAAATCAAATTACTGCAGCAATACAACGCGCAGAGAGAAAAAGATGAAGTATCTTTATACGCTTCTGCCAAGGCAAACGCAGAAAAAAACTATACTGAGATGGTAGCTATAAAGAAAAAATATGACGACTACTTTAGCAAAGGACATGTAAGCACCGCCGATTACGCTTCAGTTTTAAACAACTACTATACAACTCAATCCCAGCTGTCTGATGCAACCCTACAACTTCAACTAGCAAAAATTAGAGGTGCGGATGAAGACTATGTGGGTGATTTATCAAATATCATCCGTTCCCTTCAAGTTGAGCTAACACAAAAGGAAGGACAAGAAGGGTTGCTTCTCGTGAAAGCTCCTTTCGATGGAAGAGTAATCAATGAATTGGGCCGAGTAGGGGAAAGAGTAGAAGCTTCAACAGAAGTAATGACATTCTCTCGCTTATCTCATCGTGCAGAAATAGATGCTTACCTAGATGCAAAATATATCGAAAAAGCCAAACTTGGAGAAACTGCAACCATCAAGCTTCCAAACGGGAAAAAGTACGTAGCAAAAGTATCAGAACCGACACAACTAGCGCTGAAGTTACCAGTTCAATTGGCTAAACCATTTGAAGGACAAAAAGCATTAATGAAAGTGACGTTGTCATTTACTGACGCGCAACTAAATCAAAATATGCTGATAGAAGGGATGCCTGTAGAAGTGTATTTCTAGCACTATTAAACGCCCAAGTAGCTTTTTCTTGGGCGATTTAAAAACCAGTCCAAAGCATTACAGCGCATCCAATTGTCAGAGCTCCCATCGTACTATTAAATACTTTCCAATGCTTTTCATCTCTGAGTATTCTGCCAATTTGGCTCCCTAACACCATCCAAAAACCAGTGGTAAATAAACAAGTCCACGCATAAATACTTATCACTACAAAGGTTGATGGCCAGTAAAGTTCACCGGGCAATGTGTAACCAGAGAGCACGGTTAGTGTGAGTATCCAGCCTTTAGGGTTTAGAAATTGAAGTAGTACTGATTCTCGCAAATAAAGAGGACGTTCGCTTTTCGACTGAGTATTAGGCTTCCCCTTGCTAAATAACAGAATACCGAGGTAGGTTAAATATACACTGCCTGCTATTTTTATAAAAAGTGGGATACTAGGATAGGCGTTAAATAGTTGGTTTATGCCCAAAGACTCGAGGCCCATAACAATATAGACCCCTACAGAAATACCAATTAAATGTGGAAGAGTGCGCTTGATGCCAAAATTTGCACCGGAGGCTGTAACCATTACAACATTTGGCCCTGGAGTTATAGTTGATACCACCATAAAAATAAACAGTGATAAGTATTGTATAGAGCCCATCTTTTACCTCGTCGATTAAAGACGCATTCTTGTCTATAAACGATCAAGAGTAAAGTCATTCTAATGTCAAATCAATAACGCGACACTGTCACTAATGAGTACTCTTTTGATGCGGTATTTGGTTATTAAGTGTGGACTTTTTCAATATTTTTCTTCGCCAACCTATGTGCAACATCAAAAGCATAGGTCTCTTCATCAAAAATAGACACATCTTCTGTTCGTTCATTCATTACAGTTGCATTCACACTTACATAGTAGCCCCGATTATTGACTGGTCCTTCAAACGAAAATGAAGCTATGTATCCATCTTTTTCTTCAATGTATTCAACATCAACTTGATAATCTATATCTTTATGTGTAGCTTCTTCCGAGTTAATCATGTCCAAATCTCCACTGTTGCATGAAAGTTCCAATAAACCCTATCGTTAGAAAATTATAGGGCAATTTGTCCTAATTAATGGAACAGTTTTGAGCACATGCTGTATCTACCTCACAGTACAATTGGAGTCGCGGGAGATCGTTTTCAGTTGTAACACATCAGCCACATTCTCAGTTTTAAAACTATGAGTGTATTTTCAGCTAGAAATAGTACCTGTCTACTACAATTTCCTTATCTCAGGAAGAGAAAATCACTATGAAATACTTTGTTCTTTGGTTAATAGCATACTCTACGACAGTATATGCATCTCAGAAAACAATTGATGTCACAGTCAATCTAAGTGATGGCTTCCCTGTTTACTATTACGACAAAACGTCGAAAGAATTTCTAGGTCCAATGGTGGATTCTTTCAAAGCTATATGTAAAGAAGCGAACCTAAACTGCAAGTTTAAATCGGTGCCGAAAAAGCGGATTGAAGCAGATTTAGTGTCGGGCAAAATAAACTTTGGTTCGGTCATCAATAGTAAAACGCAGCAAAAGCTGTTAAAGGGAAGTGTGTACTTTACTGAGTACAATATGCCTGCAAATTTAGGTATGTACTCATCCTTGCCAGAAGGCCAAATTCCAACAGACTTGAAAAGCTATTTTGGCAAAGAGATTATATGCGTACGTGGTTGGAGTTTATCAATTTTACCTGGTGTGTGGGAGGCAGAGAAAGAAGGTAAGTTGAAGATATACAAGCCTACAACAATTAAATCAGCAACAAAGATGCTACTTGAGGGCAGGGCTGAGTTCCTTTATGCCAACAAACAAAAAATGGATGTATTTATCACACCAGAAGACAAAGTATACTTTAAAGAGTTCAAGTCGTTGAATCAGACCTTTGGACTATCAAAAAACTCGGAAAATTATAAGGAGATAAAAGCTAGGGTTGATAAGGCAATCTCAAACTTATTTTCAAACGGTATGATTGATAAAAAAACGGGTAGGCTACTGAAATAGTTTTTATAGCATTAAAATGTGTTGTTAACTCAATCTGACAATAATAAGCCCAGGAACTAAGCTTCTACTAAACTCAACTTCACATTTTTTATGTTGCCCGTACTCCAATACTTCCTTCATTAAGTTTTCTGCATTTACACTTTGGGCGAGTTTTATTTTAAACATATAGTTTATAGGCTTATGTGTATTCACATTAGCTCTTCTCTCACATGCAAGTAAAGGGCTATTTATCTGCTTTATGCACATATTTACCGCTTCATCATATGACAAGTCCATAACCTAACTCTTCCAGCTTTAACCACGTCAACCCATATAATTATAGGCGTTTATCAACGCTTATTCCATTTGTGGGGTAATTTGCCGACTTTCATTATCGATAACTGATTTAAATTATTTTAAATAATTATGTTTTATTGTCCAAAAAAAATGTTTTGATTTTTATCCAGTGTTGACCTAAGTACTCATGGAAAGCACGCTCGGTTTTTATTAGTTCGTAGCCATTCGGAGCAGATAAAAAAACCTTTCTTCTGGTTAGGTAATTCGTAGGCGCTGGTATGGGGTTCAATCCTTCACCTCTAAATATTTCCATCGCTCTTGGCATATGGTAAGCGGAAGCAACAAGTATAAACCACTCTTCACCTATTAACATCTTAATATTCCTTGCTTCTTCTAGAGTGTTTCGAGAATTGGATACTATCAAAATATCCTCATTACTTACACCTAGGTTTTTTAATGTTTTAACTCTATACTCTGCTATTAATCGCTCTCCAAAGTAACCAGAAATGATTATTTTTGAACCATATGATCGGCTATAAATCTTAACTGCTTCGTGAGCCTTACCGTCAAAATCGCCACCTAATAGCAAAATATAGTTAATTCTTATATTTTCATAGTTCTTAATAGGTTGGTGTTTCAATTCTAGAGGCTCAATAAGTGTATTGGATATAGGAGAATATCCGATCATAAATATCCACAGAAAGGAGGCTATTAACAAAAGCTTAGCTAGTTTATTTCTATTTAAAAACAAAAGAACTAAGCCTATAAAAAACATGAGCAGACCCATAGGTAATGGCATGAAAAAAGGAGAGATTAAATTTTTCAAATCAAATAACATGCCTTCATTCATACTCTTATACCAAAGTCTCCAGTTCTATTGCATCAAACTTTATTTATTAGAAAATATTAAGTTCTCTTGAACTCACACTATTTAAGAAATTTACTAATTATTTTCTCGATTTCACCACTCTTTTTCATTGCCTTCAGCACGCCTAAATACTGTTGCTTGAAATCTTCTTTAAACGAAAATTCTCTCCCATCGGATGCAATACCAAGGTATCCGTGCTCCGAACTGATAACCGCACCTTGCACAATACTCTCACCATCATACTGTCCAGATAGTTGTAATTTATTAAGCTCCCATTGGATGGATATTGCATCATTCATGTAGCAGTCTATACGACCAGAAATTAGCTTTAGTATATTACTCTCGGTTCCTTTGACTTCATCTAGTTCAATTTGATTCTTTTCTACAAGATCATAAAACTGGTCTCCTCCGGATGAGAAGCCTGAATTCCCACCGATTTTCAAACCAATATAATCTAATGGCCAGTTTGGCCTTGGTGTTTCTAATACCGGCTTCAGGCATACAACGACGAGTTTTTCATTGAGAATAGGGCCATCATATTCCATAAATGGCCTTTGCTTTGATCGCTTATAGGGTGGGTAGAGAGCAAATATTTCGCCATTTTCTATTTTGGCTAACCCACGTTTCCATGGAATGCTGTGTATTTCAACATTGTATTCCGGCATCTTAGCAAATACTCTTTTCAAAATTTCGGTATAAACCCCTGAAATCTTGCCATTTTCCGTGTAAGAGTAGGGCGGATATGAATCATCGCCATACACAATAACATTTATCTGCGAATAAGCATTGCTACAAAATACAAGTAGCAGCATGATAAATGACCATTTTATCGTCACTCTGACCGATTCATTTTTCCTATTGCGGAATAAAACTAACCTCATATTGCTAGATCAACTACCTTGAGAGCTGAACCCGTATTTACTCAGGATTTTTTCGTATTCACCACTTTCCTTTAGTTTCTCTAGCCCTTGGTTAAATTTGTATATTATTTCGTTAGACTTAGGGTTCTTATACCCAGACAAGTTGTAGATAAATTTTTCGTCAAGAGCTGGAGTCAAAAACACATAATCTTCACCATTTATATACGACTGGCTTAACTTGGCGTATTCGGTTCGAAAAACACCTTGAGCCATTACAATCATATCCACTCTGCGTTTGAACAACTTCCTTACGTTTAGAATTTGATTCGAGGCTTCTTCTTTGTTGAGGAAAGTCGCTTTATCAAAGGCCTCACTGTTTACCCAACCTCGACCAACACCAAACTTGTACTTTTTAAGATCTTCAAGATTTTCGAACGATGTAATTCCTAAAGACCTCAAAGCAATAATGCTGACTTTTATTTCGTAGATGGGTTGACTATATGCAAATCGGCTAGCTCTATCTTTGCTGTAATATGCTCCCATCAGTACATCCGATTTGCCTTCTTCTACCTCTTGCATCGCTCTTTTCCAAGGTACAAAACGAAATGTTGCATTTATACCAACTTTAGAAAACGCAGCTTTGGTTACTACAGTTATTACACCGTCATCTTTGAGTTCAGAACCATAGTAGGGCGCCCAATCAGCAGTAACTATTTTGATCGTTTCTGACATGCTAGGAAAGGAGGCTACTGTTAAGATAAATAGCGAAATCAGCGGCCGGAAACAAGACGATATCATAGAGGTTCCTTATTCTTTTGCACTTCCTTAATACAAATATAGCTAATAACAAAACGAAGGACATGACTTAGACCACATGCAGTTTCTGCATTCGGTACTTTGGTACTTTTTAGCGACCGCATTTAGGCCAATTAAACTAGAATAATGCTAACAGCAGATAAAAATCGGAGTAAACATGAAAGCGCTATCGCTAATAAGTATCTTGCTTCTAACATTAAATGGGTGCCAGCTAACTCGTGTCGAAGGGAAAGTAAATGACGTTGATGTCAAAGTAAGTACAAACGAAGCAGATTCAAAAGGAAAGTTTTGTCCACCGGGCCAAGCAAAAAAGGGCAATTGCTAGTGCAAAGGATAACCCTTATTCCTATTGCTGTGCCTAAGGTTTGGCTTATGAGTGCTCAAATAATCAGCATTACGGGTTAGGAAGACCATGAAAGCATTACAAAGTCTCTAGGAATTGAAAAAGAACCAAATAATTAGAAGGAATAATAGCCAAAGTCACGTTGTCACATTTACAAAAAGGTAAGGACGTCCATAACGTTTGCTTGAAGTCGCACTATCTAAAACTGGAATGTCTTACCAATGCCTCATATGGAAAATACCAACCCAAATGAGCCAGTAGATCTAAAATTCCCACAAATTGTTTCTCAAACAAAGGTCGGTGAAATTCGAACGGGTTTTAAAAACTGGCTTAACTTGATATCGGTTAATCGACTAATGTCATCATCAGCCATTTCTACACTGTAACCATGACAAGTTAGAACTTTGAGCGCCAAATGTAATTGTCGAACAGCTTCAACCGAACCTTTTTGCTGACACACGTCGGAATACACACGTTGCATGCCTTTGCAAAAGTCGCCGTTACGTTTGAAACCACGCAGACTTGTAGAAACTTTTTTCGTAACGTCCGACACGTCGTGAGAATAAATCACGTCGTCATGATTTTGGTTAAGAAGAAATGCGCGAGGAAAATCTGGGCGGCGATTGTTAGATGCCTACAAAGAGGCAAAAAGGTACGTACAAGATAAGCAGATTGCCCATGATTTGAATTTACCGAGACAAAGAATCGGTGAAATGAGAAATGGTGAGCGTCATCTAACTGAAAACGAAGCGCTTTTTCTAGCTGAACATATCGGAATGCCAGAAGAAGAAGTTCTTGTTTATTTGGCAGCAGACCGCAGTAAAGACCATAGAGCACAAAGGGCTTGGGAAAGTATTGCAAAAAAGTTTAACGGCCAAGGATTACGAGCAATATCAATGGCTAGCGCGGGTTTGGCCTTGGTTCTGATGCCCGATTTTGCTCACGCCTATCAGTGCGCATTATGTGTACTTATGTTAAACTTATTTTATATCAAGCCTTTAAATGAAAGGGCTTAAAATGAAACGTAAGCACAGCCATTGCACTCAACTCGATGAATTCGGAATTTTCACAAAAATAAACTGCACTTTAACGATAAAACAAGTCGCTGAACTTTGTTTTAAAAGTGTGAGAACAGTCACTCTATGGAACCAAGGGAAACGACCAATACCGCCGGAATGCGTTCGGCTAATTCGTATTTATCAGCGTAGAGAGCTTGGAACAGATAATCAGTGGTCAGGATTTCAAATGATGGGAGATGTGCTTGTTTTACCTACAAGACAAGCAATAACACCGCAACAACTTCTGATTGCTATTGGAGTTCTTGAAATTTCGGCTGAGAGTGATCGGGTATGTTCATCTCGTATAGTTCGATGCGCTAGAGCGATACAAAATATAAACAATAGCCGTAGATCATAATCTGTCACACACCTAGAATTTAGTGTTTATAATTAATTGTATCAGTAGTGCATTTGCACGAATGGCTCCAAATTAGAGTAACTATAAACAACGCTTGAGATTCAAGAAGAGACCCCAGAGTTAAAAGAAATTTTTCAAAAGTAGCTTACATCAGTAAACATAAACCAGTACATAAACTATGGATGACACTATATACAATCTGAAACAAAAGATTGCTGAACTTCAGGAAGAAATCGAACGATTGACTACACATCAGACCCAATTACAGTTAGTCATAAAGTCTACGGGGGTTGGGATATGGGATTGGAATGTCCCAACAGGTGAAACCAGTTTTAATGAACGCTGGGCAAACATCATTGGATATACTTTGAAAGAGCTTGAACCAGTCAGCATCCAGACGTGGCTCGACCATGCTCATTCCGACGATCTCATTGAGTCAGAGCGCTTACTGAAAGAGCATTGGTCTGGTAAAAGCGAATACTACATATTCGAATCGAGGATGAAACACAAAGATGGACATTTGGTTTGGGTTCTAGACACAGGTCAAGTTATAGAATGGGAGAGCAAAGGTGTACCTAAACGTATGATTGGCACACATCTCGACGTCACTGACAAGCATTTGATGATGAAACAACTAAATGCTGCCAATAGTCGCTTAAAAGAACTCAGTTATCTTGATAGTCTTTTGAGCATTCCAAATCGACGTGCTTACAAAAAGTCATTTAAGCGTGAGGTATCTAGGGCAAAGCGTGAAGGCCAGCCAATATCTCTAATCATGATTGATGTTGATTACTTCAAGCTTTACAACGATAGCTACGGCCATATTGAAGGTGACAATGCCCTCAAGAAAGTGACGAAAAGTATACAAAGCTCTCTCAACCGACCAACAGACATAGTAGCACGTTATGGCGGTGAGGAGTTCATTGTACTATTGCCTGCAACACCTATAGATGGAGCTATAACCGTAGCTCAACGAATCCAAAAAAGCCTAGACCGAAAGAAAATAGAACACAGTCAATCTGACCATGCAGTATTGACCGTCAGCATGGGGATATCCTGCTGCAATTCGGATTTTTCAGCACTTTTAGAGCGAGCAGATAAAGCAATGTATCTGGCCAAAAAGGGAGGTCGAAATTGTTACGAAGTTTACCGAAATTGAGTGGAGTATTAGTATTTCTATTTATAGGAGGATTGTCTATATTTCAGCATTATTTCACTTTCGGGATGGTAAGAGTTGCTGATACGTTCTAGAACACCCTGCTGTGTCAAGCGCTGATAACTGTTTTTCAGCGCCCTAACTACCTCATCTGAAGTTGTGAGGCTTGCTACTAGCCAAAGGTCCTTTGACAAGTCATCGATTTTAAGTACAGGGACAAAATCATTAGGATCTAAACCATACTGTTCAAGACGATAAAAATAGCTAGAAGTGACTAGCGGGGTATAATCTATACGGTTTTTTCGCAACATCTGAAGCATTTTTCGACCATAAGTAGTCGTAATTAGGTTGAAGCCTTTGCCTTCTATATATTCTTCAAAGTTACCGCCAGACTGACTACCTAACCTGAATGGCTTTAAGTCTTCTAGGTTATTTGGGATGATTTTTGGCCCATCAATATACCTAAATAGTGTCACTTCATGTTTTGCTACTTTTCCTATCCAGTGGAATTGATTTTCTCGAGTAGGTGTTCTTGCCACAGAAAAGAAAAGTATGTTCTCTGTTTTTTTAGTGAGAGACATAGCCCTTTTCCATGGAAGAAAACGTATTGTGTTGATTTGTATCGGGTACTCTTTGGATGCATCTTTTACTAGCTCTTGAACGAACTCTACAACGTAACCCGCAGGTTCATCGTTGACCTGTATCTGAAGAGGCGGAAAGTCGTCTGTGACTATATCAACCCCAATCGTAGCCGAATGGCTTGGTGAGAGAAAAAAAACTGATGTAAGTATGAGTAGTCTGAAATAAGTGACTTTTATAGCTTGATATACGAATTTCCACATTAGATTGCATTCGTTCTATATTCATACTTAAAATATAGTCGAACTTTAGATTGATCTCCTTGGATATGATGCCCAATTTAGTTCAATAACCTTAAGTACACATTATGTCTGCTTATGTTAAATTTGTTTCATATCAAGCCTTTAAATGAAAGGGCTTAAAATGAAACGTAAGCACAGCCATTGCACTCAACTCGATGAATTCGGAATTTTCACAAAAATAAACTGCACGTTAACGATAAAACAAGTCGCTGAACTTTGTTTTAAAACTGTGAGAACAGTCACTCTATGGAACACAGGAAAACGCTCCATACCACCAGAGTGTGCTCGACTTATTCGTATTTACGAGGGTAGGGAGCTCGGAATCGGAAAACCTTGGCAGGGGTTTCAAATGATAGGAGAGCGTTTGGCTCTGCCAACGGGGCAAATAGTAGAGCCGCAGCAAATAATCATCGCTTTAGGTGTCCTAGAAGTTTCAGCACCGAGAGAACAAGCGAAAGCATCTCAACTCCTTAAGTACTCGCGACTATTAGCAAAATATAAAAGATAGCTACACGCTATCAAGATCTACGTTGAGTGTTATTATTTGTCATCAAGACCGCGAGTTCGCAATAACTCGTCTATAAAATTACAGGTCAAATCATGATCGACTGACATTAAAATGTCGCAGAAATCTTTCACCGCTTTATCACGGTCATGACCAACCTCAAGGTTCTCTATCTCATCAAGTTTATAGACAAGCCCCATCAGCCGCTGTTTCATTTCGTTGTAATCAACCATCGTACATGTCCACCACAATTTTTGTTCTATACACTGCCACTCGATAGAGAGCTTTGGTTATTGGTTATCGCTTATTCGCCAATACACGAAGTAGATATTTGAGTATTAGCTCCTATGCTAATACTAGGAAAACATTTATTAGGACACCATTATGAAATATCTGATGCGCACGGCTTTTTATTCTGTACTTGCCACTTTAGTGATCTCCCCAGCTTATAGCTGTGAGTTAATTATGGGGTACAGAACAAATGAGAAGCCTCCCTTGATTGGGAAAGCACCGGATAATAATGGACTTTACTTTGAGTTGTTTAAGACTGCAGCAGATCGTATTGGATGTAGCTTAGCTGTTGAAAGAAAACCTAAAAAACGAATCATGAATATGATAGTAAGTGGAAAAATAGACTTTTATCCTGGACTCAAATTTACTAAGAAAAGAGCAGAAAATTTCGGTTATATCAATAATGGGCTTACCAGCTCATACGCGTTACTCACTAGAGCTGATTCTGCTGACTTTAAAAGTAGAGAAGACATATTAAAGGCCAAACCAACTGAAATTTTACCTTATGGAAGCCCAGATTTACTGAAATTAGAGATCCCTAAAAAATCACCTAAGGAAGCAACAACACTAGATATTATGAAGTTAATTAGTAATGGTAGTGCGGATATCTATTTTTACAGCAAGGATAGCTTGCTTTATGCCCTAAAACAGAACCCTATGCCTAACCTAAGAGTTCAAGAATGCTGTAGCAAAGTAGAACCCATGTATTTAGGTTTCTCACTCAATTCCAAAAATTACAATAAGATCCCAAATAAAAACTATGATGCCAATCAACCAATCAGTGCTACAAATTCACCCGTAATGTTCAGCCCAGATTCTATTGCAAAAAAACTCTCCGATGCATTGGCGGACATGAAAAAAGAGGGCGTGACATCCGAAATATACAAAAAGTACTACTAACATATTAGGGCTAAAAGACTACGCCGGAGCTTCACAGATATTAATATTCTGGGTTCCGGTAATAGTTATCTAGAAGCTTTATAAGATTATTTCTGTTCGGGAGGCGGGAGGTGATATTTCTTGAAGATTTTTTCTATCTCTCCATCGGTTCTCATTGCGTCAATTTGTTCTTTTAACATAGGCCAATACTTAACCATAGGTGATTCTATTGGCATACTGATATATCTTCCGTTGTAAAATACATCCACATAGCGGGCTTGGCGTAGGCCTGATTCGGCGCGAAATTTTTCTTCGTGATGATTTGAGGACATGACCGCAACATCTATCCGACCTTTGATAAGCATTTTAATAATCTGTTCCGTGTCGTTGAAAAAGAACTTTTTAAAGTGTTGTGCGTTAGCAAAGTTTTCAGAGTAAAAACTTCCTCTCAACGCGCCAACTTTTAGCCCTTCGAGGTCATTCAGATCATTAACTTCAACATCTGATTGTGGGGATATCATGTAATATACGTTACGTTTTTGATAGCCGTATGCAACGCCGTTTAAAAAGGCTTCACGTATCTGATTCATAGAGTGCCTCGGGATGATATCAACGCCACCATATTCAGCTACTTTGATGGTTCTAGCCCAAGGAACTGTAATCCAAGAAACCTCTAGACCGATTCGATTTGATGCTATATCAATAATTTCAGCTACGGGACCACTGCAGCCATTGTGTGTAGGTATCAGTTCTGGAGACCTGTCTCTACAGTGGGCTACTAATGTTTCTGCGTTTGCTAGATTAGAAAACAATAACGTCAGCACAAACACCCATATCTTTCTATATTTATCCAAGTTAAATGTCCATTGAGCCTAGAGTGGTCTGTATATTATAGATGGCTTTTTAGTACTGAAAGCTCACTACACATTATGTCTGCTTATGTTAAATTTGTTTCATATCAAGCTCTTAAATGAAAGGGCTTAAAATGAGACGTAAGCACAGCCATTGCACTCAACTCGATGAATTCGGAATTTTCACAAAAATAAACTGCACGTTAACGATAAAACAAGTCGCTGAACTTTGTTTTAAAAGTGTGAGGACGGTCTCCATGTGGAACTCAGGTAAACGTCCCATACCACCGGAATGCGCTCGACTTATTCGTATGTATGAGAGAAGAGAGCTTGGAGTTGGAAAAAACTGGAAAGATTTTAAAATGGTAGGAGAGCAACTAATTCTCCCAACTAACCAAGCTGTCACTCCACAACAAATTCTAATCGCAGTAGGAGTGTTAGAGATATCAGCACCAAATGACTATTCGTACGTGAAAAATATTCTAAGGTACGCTAGGGTATTAGCATCATACGAAGCAAAGAATAGACCTTCGTGATTTTCATCTGGGCTGAATAAATTTCGGTTACGCATCATTAAGAAACGTAGTAAGCCCATCAAACTTATTAGAATCTAAGTTGAAGCAGCTAGCTTTAACAGCCAAACCAATATTTGGCTTGTGTTTTTCTAAGCCAGATAAGTATGCATGAAGCTTCGCCTTTGCCATATTTCTAGGCTTTTTAACATCATTTCTTTCGTTGGAGAGCTCTTCTATTCGTTCTATGTATTTAATAGCTTCTTCCTTAACTGTTTCTTGAGTACAACTGCTAAGAAGAAGATCTTCTAACATACCTTGTTCATCCACACCCGGCATTATGTAAAAGCCACACTTGAAAGGATGCTTACCATTTTTTCTAAACTCCAAATCACTATCAGGCACTGGGAGGCCAAGGTTGCTAAATGTCGCTTTTAAGCTTTGCAAAGCAGATGCCTTAGAGTTGTCTGCATCTTGGACAACAATTAACGTTTCCAAATCTTCAATACCGCGTTCTTGCAGAACAACTTTAAGCTCTGACTTAATCTTGTCTTTACCACCTACTTCACGTATACGAATGCCCTCTATATTTTTCTTCCTAAGAAATTCTTTAAAAAAACCAACTTCATCTTTACCTTCAACCAACATTAACTTATTCATTATCTAATTTCCCACTGTCTATCCATCGCAGCAGACAACATTTCAGAGTCATAATTTTTTGCAACAAGACCAGATTTCGTTTCATCAATTCGAATAAACTCGACTGAGCTATCTTTTGACTCTTGGCAGAATGTATTCAGTCCTTTTAATAAATCGTGATTATGAGTGGTAACAAATATTTGATTGTTATTGTCTTTTGCTAATTTATCGATGATTCCCCATACTTTAGGAAATAGAGAGTAATGTATACCATTTTCTAGTTCGTCAATGCAGACCAATCCATTTTGAACAGAGCATATCGATATTAGTATGGAAAGAAACTTAGATATACCTTCTCCCATATGATACAAAGGATACTGCCTAGACAAGCCTGTATCACAATATACAGTTGGCATATTCGCTTCAGGTATAATGTTGATAGATTTGAGCTTAGGTTCAATAATTTGCAAGCTAGCAATAATATCTTCAATTCTTCTATTAACTATTAGTTTACCAAGTCGATCCATATCCTCTTTATTCGTAGCATTAGATGTCGAATTTACAAAAATGGCTACCTTAGTTAAATCTGAGAGCTTTAAGTCCTTATGTGAAAGAGCTAACTTATTATCTCTTATGTAAAAGTAAGTATCACCACATTTCTTTTTGTTAATTTCAAATTCAGAGTGAAGTGAGGATATATCAGCAGAACTTGTAGAGACAATATTACTACTGTTTACAGATTGATTCTGAATGGAAATAATTTCATTATTTGCTTTATCTAAATGGTTGTATGTTGCAACTTCTTCATTTCCATTGCTATCAGTTATTTTAATCGTGATTTTTTTTGTCAAATCATAGTCATTAAAAATCATTTGCCACATTTGGCCTTGAGAGTTAATTGTGTATGACTTAACATTTCGTATAGTATATTGCCTCAACATATTATCTGGAGAAAGACGATCACATAAGAAAAATAATGCCTCTAATATACTTGTCTTACCAGTGTTGTTAGAACCTGATATGACATTTATTGTTTTCAGATTGTTAAGTTCGAAATCAACAAACTTTTTATAATTGTCAAGATAAATTGACTCAATCACGTTGTATGGCTCCTAGTTACTTTTGTGTGTGTACACAACACAAAGGCTATTTAATACTTCTTATTTTAACTTACTTAGCAAGCATTAGCACCTATCAGCTGTCAAGCTTCATAGTGCCATCACTGATTCATTTATGGAATCAAAACTGTACAGTATCAATGTACTAACTCTACTAGTTGGCAACCTTCAGTGTCATCTTTCTCTGGAGGATAGAACTTTACCCTAAACCTACTAAATTCAATCATTAGTGGGGGCGGCGATTTAGTATTGAGTTAATTTCACTTTTACTAAGATCGGGTTTTAAGTGCTCAAGGATAGAAGTAACCTTCTCGCTTAAGTTGACTTCAGATTTAAACGTAAACCGCTCTTTTGTTTCAAGAGCTTTCATTAGCTCATGCAGAAGTTTGCAACACTCTACAATTGCTGTGGCCGTCCTTTGTTGTGAGTAGGTAGGGTTAGTAAACGGCTTGGACGATACCCTTTGTTTCAATTCCTTATTCTTGGAATCTATAGCTTGCTCATTTCTTTTAGCTATTCCAGTACAAATTATTTTGGTTCGATCTTCAATATGTCGAGTCAACTGCCGTATAGGTTGCGGGAGTTCAACTCCAAGCTCCACCTTTAGAGCGTTTATGTACGAATGACCACTACTATTTGGCCCACAGGTAACACGGGTTCTTGTTGGGTTTAAGTACTCATCCACTAAATCACAAGTTACTTGAGAAATTTCACTTTGGTAGCTTTCTACTTCCTCCCAGAATGCATTTTTTAACTTAATTAATTTCCTTTTATCTTTTATCCAGTTGGGCAATATAGTAATCAAAGACCCTACAATTGCTCCTAAAAGAGCGATCCATTCACCTTTCATTTCTTCCTCTCAATTTAAGCTAACTACAAAACAATTTTCTTCCAAGAAGGGTCCCAAATATGCTCATAGTTATGTATAAGTGTGAGTAACTCTTTGTGCTCATATGGATATACTTCTTGATTGTCAGAAGTTATTTCGTTTAAAGCTTTCTTTGCTAGTATGCTTAGGAAAACCCCCCTTTTTTTATACAATGCCCAAGTTGTCCTAGCTACCCATTTATGTTCACTCAAAGGAGTACCTATATCTAACTCCCTCGATGCTTGGTCGATAAGAAACATGTACCTTTGGTAAATGACTGAAGCACCATGCAATAGATGGCCAGCTTCAATCACCTCATCAATAATTAAATTAATTGGAGCGTTATTAACAGATGTATGTAAATCAGATTTTAAGCTATTGGCCAATTCAATATTTAGGTGTTTTTCTATAGGTACAATACTAGATAGAGACAATATATTTATATGTTCAAAGGATTCCTTAGTTCTATATATATGATCTTCTAAAGCCTTTTGAGAAACCAGTGCTTGGTGCGATTTTTTTTGTGTTAAAAGTTGCTCTCTAACCCCTAAGTAAGCTAGGTAAGCAAATATAGGCCCAATTGTTCCGCCCACATAAGCTCCAAAACTTCCCCAATCCTCTTGATTAGTTGACAAGTGTGGTAAATGAATAACATTAAACTGTACAAAGTATAAAATAAGCACAATTAACGACACAACAAACGCAATATACAACCACTTACGGTTGAAAGATTCCATACTCATATTGCTCCGACGTAGAATTAAATTCTATGTGATAGTCCTATTAAACAAGTGATTACATTACCCACTAAAACACTTCGAAGCAACCCAAGCGCTTGTTCTAGAAGAGATAATAGTAACTAACACTAATTTAGGTACGAGTCTTTCATCTCGCGGTGTTTACGAGGTGAATTACTATGAAGTACCATCAAATGACCAAGAACTACATTTTTAGAAAACTGGAGTGTGGACTCAATAAAAATCAAACAGCTACACTGTGTTGTAAGTCAGTAAGAACCGTTAGTCTTTGGGATTCAGGCTCTCCAATACCAGAAGAATGTAAGCGGTTAATGAGAATGAGCAGGGGCAGAGAGCTTAGTCCGTCAGAAGATTGGCAGCAATTTCGAATGCATTATGACAGATTAGAGCTACCAACAGGTCAGCTAGTATCACCACAACAAATACTGCTAGGCATCGCGCTTGCCGAAATCAACTCAGAGCTAGAAATAAAAACCTCTACTCATGTGGTAAAACTCGCCAGAGCCATTGCCGATATAAAGGTGCGCAAGCTTAAAGAACCGTCGTTTTAATCACCACGCGCAGTTCTTTTTGCTGATGCACGGTTTTTTCTGAACTAAAAAACCAACCTAATACAGGGATGTCTTTAAGAACCGGCACCCCTGATTCACTGACTTTTTCCTCATCGGAGATTAGCCCACCAAGCACAATAGTCTGCTGGCTTTTAACTTTGACCATCGTTTGAAGAGTCCGCTTGTTGGTAATGATATCAGCCGCTGCTGTGGAGTTAGTGACTGATTGAGATTCTTGAGCAATTTGCAGGATCACATCGTCACCCATAATATGCGGAATTACATCGAGCGATACGCCAACATCTTTGCGCTCAATTTGCTGAATAGTATTGCCGCCGTCGGTCACTTCTTTGGCAATAATGAATGGGACATTTTGACCCACCGTAATGTAGCCGCGCTCTCTATCCATGATTAACATGTTTGGCCGTGAAAGCAGTTTGGCATTTTCGTCGCTCGATATGGCTTTCACTAGTGCATCAAAGTTGCCACTGTCATACATGACGACATTATCCGAAGTTAAGTCTGCAACAACGGTATTGGTGATAAATCCAGCTTTACCAAAAGCCGCTTCGAGATTCACGCCGACCTCATGTGATTTATCGATAGAGGTCTCAGTAATGACAGCTTCAATAAAGACTTGGCGTTGTGGTCGGTCGATGCCTTTCATCAGAGCGTCGATTTGTTCTAGTTGATTGCGTGTGCCCGTGATGATCACGGCATTGGTTGTTGGTAGCACTTCCACGTTGTAATTCTTGATAGGTTGATTGTTCACGCTTTGAGTTTGCGTGGCGCTAAGCATAGATGAAATTAAGTCTGTCACTTTGGTATTGCGAACATGGTCTAGTCGATAGAGCTTAACGAACGACGGCTCAACTTCAGTAATAGCGTGCGCATTTGGCCGCACAACGTAGATACCATTTTCAATATTGAGCATGTAGCCATGAGAGCGCAGCACAGAATTGAAGAAAGCAGGGTACTCGCTTGGCTTTAAACCTTTAGCCGTAAAACTCACCGTCCCAGTCACACCTTGGCCAAGCACAATGGTTTGGCCAGATTCAGCCGCATACCATGACACAAATTCAGATATCGGAGTGTTGGACGTTTCGAAGGTCGTCGGTTCATTAGCCACCACTGAAAAAGACAATAGAAGAAGCAATAGAAAACTGACGCGCTTTGCTTGTCTGCTCATTATCAGAATCAAATTTGAAACCATTTGAATCTGACAAGCGAGCTTAAGTGTGGACTCATTAGCAGTGCAGTTTTTCATGGTGGCTACCTTGGCTGATGGTGATTGAGCATCGAGAGCTGTTGTTGAATGTGTACCCAAGCTCTAGAAGCTGAACACTGCTAATACGCTTGCCATTGTTGTCTAACTCAAATGACAAAGGGCGATTGGGCGCATTCATATAGCTAGCGATTGTATAGCCCGATAAATCGAGTCGTTTGACTGTTTTGGTGATGGGTTCAGTAGTTTGGCTCACTTCGGTATTGGGTGAAAAGTAGAGCGAGACGCCAAGCGAGAGAAGGGCACCGAGGGTAAACATGGTAAAGCGCGAGAACTTCCGCGCGTAGATTTTAGTTAAGCGCATAACATTTCTCAGGGTTAACGTGACACTGTAGCGTCCATGTGTGTACCAAGTGGGTAAAACGCTGTATGTGCCTTTGTTGTAGTGGTCGGAAAAGGCTTGTTTTGTGTCGTAACTAGCGTATAAATCACTGCCCCAAAGCATCCATTTATCAACGGTTATCGACTGCGAACTATCACCATATTTCACAATGCCCACATGCAATTTAGGCAGCTTGAGTTTAATCACGCCAAGGCTAATGGTTCGAATCAGTGCCGATAAAATAGGGATCTGCATTCTATCGAGACGGCGACAAAACACGGTGTGTTCGGCCAAGGCCAAACGTGCTTGCTTATCAACAATGGATATATCTTGAACGATGAAGATAATATCCCAACCAAGCTTACGCGCATGCAGAAACCAGTTGATCACATCTTGACGAGATTTGTCGTTCCACGTTCTGGAGTTAAACCACGTACCACATTCATCAAGAACAAGCAGACCGTTTTTCGATTCATCGTAACTGGGATTGCCATTTCCAAGCGCTTCCAAGTCCGCAAGGCTAGGTTTATCCGGCACGCGGAACAATCGTGTTTTCTTAGTTTTTCTGCCAAGCATCGGCACTAAACGAATATCCAAGTTCGTTGCCACGGGCACACCACGATAAAAGGCGTCGCGTATTCGGCCTACAGAAGTCAGCGATTTGCCTGCGCCAAGTTTACCCGTGACAAAGTAAACGGCCATGGCTACACACCTGCCACTTTCATGATCGCGTACGCTTGCCATTCCCAAACCCAACGCATAAAGCGCGCAGAGATACAGGCACTAAAACACGGCACCGCATTGTTAGGCACAAAGAACGAAAACGCTTCATTCAGAAATGGTGGTGTCAGATAGGAAATACCCGTTAATAACGCATAGATACCCGCCGCCAGACCTGCGGCTAATCCAATCACCATGATAATTACGGTTAAGTTTATCGCTGCTTGTTTCGTCACTTTCGCGGCAAACCAAGCAATCATTTGCGCAGCTAAGTTACCAAAAAACATCGCTAACGCGGGAATACTTAACGCACCTGCAATACTGGAAACGAGTGGTAAAATTGCAATCGCCATAATTAACTCCCTAATGATGCGCGGCGAGTACCTGGCACTGGTGTCACTTCACTGAAAAGCACATCGAGCAGATATAACGCGGTATAGAAATAAAATAGGAACGACAGAATTGTTTTGATGGTGGCCGAGATATCGCAAGAGAACGAGACGACTCGACTGCCTAAATTAAAATTGAGTGGAGAGCAGCTTCCGTAATCGGGTAGGAGAGCCATGACTGAATCAACCACACCTGAAATGTTCGATTCCACTTCACCCGTTAATGGCGTAGTGGCAATGTCTGTTGCTTCACCAACCAATAACGTCTCGACACCATCGAGTGTGGCCTCTGAATGGTCGTCGATTTCCTGCATGATTTGAGTCACCAGACCAGAGTCCAAACCATGCGGACTTTCGCAATAGTTGTTGGCCTCAGTGGGTTCACACGGTTTGAGTTCATCAAGCTTGGATTCTAAGCGGTCGCCAAGTTCACCAATCGCGTCAGTGTTATCCTTCACTGCGTCAGTATTATTGTTTACCGCATAAGTTGTACCTTTTACTGCGGCCGCCGTTTCAGCTCCGTAGGCTTGAATCGCTCCCGTGGTTTGAAGCTGCAAGTCTTTTTGGCCTTGGTAAATGGCGTAGTCTTGATTCATTTGATCAACAATCGATTGGCCAATGCCATTGTTTGTTGCATCGATATTATTGAGCGCCGTGTTGACGTCAGCAAAGCCTTGCGTAAGATTGCCGTCAAGAGAGCTTAAGCCTGCGTTGGTATCTCGGTTTAAGTTCTGAATCGCTTCCAATACGCCAGTATCTGTCGTTGAATCTGGGGTAACAGTATCGGGTTCTTGTTTGTCGTAAGAATCACCTTTTTCAACCGTTGTACCTGTACTGGGATTAAAATCTGATGGCGGCGGGTTGAATGGAGCAGTGGGGTCAAAATCGGACATGCACTCTGGCCATGATGGATCGCCAATCACACACGATTCCGGTTGAGTACATTTCATTGATAACGATTCATTGTCATTGGAGCAAGACGAAGAAAAGATACCTTCGGATACGGCGCACGCTTCACTGGCCGCGGCCAGTTCTTCTTGTGTTGAGCGTCTATCGCAAAACGGTTTATCTTCATCGGGGACAAGTTGGCAAATTCCGTTGTGCATTTCCATTGGAGCTTGGCAAGTTAAGTTGGTTGCTTTACCCGTCGCTTTACCCGTATACGTTCGTCCATCATCACGACGCGCCACCGCACTAAAGTATATGGTATCAACACTGGCTAAGATAATTTCAAACCGACGACCGTAGGCTTCATACACGGTGCCAGTACAATCAGGCAGCCCAACAGGATCGTAGATTTGTCCGGCGCTGAGTCCCCAACACGCTTGTCCAATGTTTGGGTTATTGCCATAACCAACAAATTCATACACAGTCGCGCTGGCAGTAAATGATAAGAGTGCGGAGAGAAGAACAAGAACTCGCATAACCAATCCTTGGTCGATAAAAGAAAAGGGCGGCGAACCGCCCAAAATAGGAAAGGCTAAGCGATTATGTCGCTTTGCTGATCGCTTTCTTGAACAGCTTGATGCCGGTGAAACCGACCACGCAGACAATCGCGATTGCCCACGCTTCGGTTACAAAGTCAGACGCGGTTGTTGAGACTGCATCGACAGCCGCTTGAGCATCGGTAGACAAGGCTGCATGAGCCATCGGTGCGAAAAGAAAAGGAGTTGTCACCACTGCTAACCACTTTCCATAATGTTGCTTAAGTTTGTTCATAATGTATTCCTCACATTATTAAGTTGACGTTGAAATCTCGACTGCACGCCTAAACACCAACAGTTGCTTAGACACTGCGAAGCCAAGGATAAACACTGTCGAGAATGACCCGACCAAAAACTCAATCGACAGCATTTATCGTTGTCCTCCCCAAATCATGCCGATGCCCCAAATCACGAAACACAACCCAATGAAAACCATCAATTGAAAGTTCTCTAGGTGTTCAATGAGCTGCGTGAACTGGGCATCGGTCATGGCAAACTCCTACTTAGCGCTCGGCAAACTGAATAGATGAAAGCCATTAAGCGAAACGTGCTTACCTTCGTCATTACCAAAGCTGAACTGGCGATATTCGACGTCGAATTGGTGACGTTTACCGACCAAACCTTTTAAGAGCGATCCGGCTTCGCCTTTTGCCCATAAATCGGGGCTGATTTTGACCTCGATGGTGTCAGTGGGGTTGGTAGTGATGAGGTTAAGTTTTCCCGTAAGCTGAGTTTCACCCGTAGAGCGATTGACTTTCGATTCTTGAATAATGTCTGATTCATCGAGTATTAATCCTTCTATTTTCATAACGTTTTTCCTATTTTTTGCCTGTTTTACTTGCTGTTTGGTTAAACAAAAAGGGAGTTATTGACACAAGTCCAAGGAGATTAATGCATCCAGTCCGGCGGGGCTGCGCCCACCGAACTGGACGCATCAATCTCTAAGTGCCCAGAATAAATAAGCGCTTGAAGTTCTTCGCACTGCTCAACGTAGTGTTCGTATTCTTGATAACGTTCGTCGGCCATGCGTTGATATTCTTGTTCGCGTTCTAGCGCGTCGAAGTAGTCAACGACGTTGGTCATGATTCCGCGTTGAGCACGTAAGAACTGTTCTTTGTTCTCAACTTTCCAATTGCGGAAACGAGTCGCTAAGAAAATGTCGCGGAACAGCAAACCATTCACACGAGCCTGAGCCATGTCGCCAAAACGGGTAGGGGTGAACTCACCAGACACCAACAATTTCTGTATCGTGTCTGGCACTGAGTATTGAACCTTCACGGTTTGATCTTTGCGTTTCACTTGAACGCCACCCATCGCATAACAAAACGCTTTCCAATCGCCTTCGTCTGCAGAGCGGCGAACTTTCTCTAATAAAAAATGTTCAGGTTCACTTAGGTCAGTGAGCATGGCATCGTCCTCTTGAAATTCTTCGCGCAAACGACGGAGCTCGCGCCAAACGGTAACCGACGGGCCACCAATGAACTGAAACTGTCTGATATTATTTAAACGTGACCACGTCACAACACGTTCCGCAGCGTCTAAACCGTTGAGATTTGTATCTTTATCTGTCGATATATGCGCGCCATCTATATTTTTGCTGACGTATTTGGCGACATATCCAACAGCAGAGCCTTTTGACCAGTCAATGTGCTCACATTTGAACCGATATTGGTTAGCTCCGGCTTCGTTTGGTGAATCTTTAAGCGATAAACGGCGAAATTCAGAAACAACAAACTTGGTGTGTTTGCGATCCAAAAACAGTAAAAGGTGGTGATGTGGCGTGCCATCTTGATGGGGTTCGACGATTCGCATCCCATATAGCTTGATGTCATGCTGAGAAAGCGTTTTTCCGAGCTGTTGCCAAACAGACATTAAGTGTCGATGAGCAGATTTAGCGTCAGGTTTGCCAGCTTCGATCCAGTTTTTATTGATTGATCCTTTAGACACAGCGTGAAAGCGGGATGGGGCAGTTGTAGTAATGAACACCGCATCATGGCCGGATTCTTGGGCAATTTCTTCAAATCCACGCAATCTGACGAACATTTCACCGCGTCGAATACTTGGATTTGATACCGATTTCTCTGATAACTCCTTTAAAGTAAACCAGTTATCGGGGTTTTCTTCGTCGAATGCGACCGTATTATCTAAGGCAATATCGTTGGAATTACGGCGATCACGGTGACGATTTAACGAGAAATCCGAGCAATAAATCTGTTTTGAGCGTTGAACGAGCGCTAAATCACGAGCCACTTGTTCAACTTCATAAGCACATTTGCGACGAAGCTGACGAACGAGCCAGTTTTCATCGAGCGCACGATTGACCAGTGAGAACAATTCGTCATTGTCCGTGGCTTTTTTAATGGCAGCTTCGGTAAATGCCAAACCCAAGTCAGCTAAAAGCTCGACAACTTTTTCAAATTGCTCATCAACAGTTGGCAGAGTTCGAACGGATTTTAAAAACTGGCGTGACTTGGTATCGGCTAATCGACGAATGTCATCGTCAGCCATGGCCGAGCTGTAACCGTGACGAGTTAAACGTTCGTGTGCAGAATGTAATTGTCGAACAGCTTCAACCGAATCTTTTTGCTGACACACATCGGCATACACACGCAGCATGTCTTTGCAAAAGTCGCCGTTGCGTTTGAAGCCACGCGGTAAATTCAAACACGGACTCGTAGAAACTTTTTTCGAAACGTCAGACACGTCGTGAGAATAAATCACGTCGTCAGGTTTTTGGTTAAGAAGAAATGCGCGAGGATAATCTGGACGACGGTGGTCTTTGATTGGCTTAGTTAAATCCAACTGGTAATCATACGAGCTTGAAGTAAACGGGCGATTCACGCTGACTGGTTCAAAACGAACGAGCTCACGTTTGCCTGTAGCCAAATCTAGAGTCCAACGACGCATAAAATAATTTCCTTAGCCTTAAATAGCAGTTCGGAACAGTCTGCTAATTTGTTATGGAAAGGATTATAGGCACGAATATTTGTGCCTGTTAAGCACGGAAAATCATGCCTGATAAGCTAGAATTGGATCAAACGGAGGAATTGCTGTGTATCAAAATCAATTATTAGATGCCTACAAAAAGGCAAAAAGTTACGTACAAGATAAGCAGATTGCCCACGATTTGAATTTACCGAGGCAACGAATCGGTGAAATGAGAAATGGGAAAAGGTATATATCTGATTCTGAAGCAGTATTTCTAGCAGATGGCGCAGGAATCGATCCAGAAATCGCTTTGTTAGGATGCCATGCAGACCGCAACGAAAACCCTAGAGTTAAAGCGATGTGGGAAAGTATTGCAAAAAAGTTTAACGGCCAAGGATTACGAGCAATATCAATGGCTAGCGCGGGTTTGGCCTTGGTTCTGATGCCCGATTTTGCTCACGCCTATCAGTGCGCATTATGTATCTTATGTTAAATATGAAGTGTAAATACCTCGGTGCTATGCTCTTTAGCGGCAACGTATCATTAAACATAACTATCATTTACCATAAAATATATAATTTACATTAATAATCAGTAAGTTATCTGCTTTGCAGCTATTTTACTGATTATTAGATATAAAGTATTTTCCCTTTGGTACTCGTGTCTGACTTGTAGAATTCAACAATATTGTCGCAGCATTCTTATTTCGAGAGCCTGTCGCTTCTTGTCTTGGCTAGCCTAAGTGCGTCGACTCAATGTCTATAGTTGTTAACTAACTTAGCTTTATCATCACTGGAATCACTATTCAAAAAGCTAGTACCGCGTTGTTGCTCTGTTGCCAGCTCCTGTTTCGACGAAACGTCATGGGCAGTCACATTAACCTGATACTTTATGAAGGTTCTTGTTTCTTAAGCAGACAAACTTAACAAGTTTCAATCTAACTGAAGCACGTGAACCATGTTTAAATTTCATTTTGAGGCTCGAAAATTAGTACTACAACGTTCAAGAATCTTACGGTTAACGCGTATCAAGTCTGTTTAAAACAAAGAACCGAGCAGAATCAACCTTAGGCTATATTTCCCTTATAAACGACTCAATCATCTAAGGCTCCCTTAAACTACTGTCTAACATTTATTCACTACCCTACTCTATCAAGGAGTTTGCCAGTTTTTCTACGCCAATTAGTAGTCAGTACGGATCTATGTTTTTATATAATTTTATAAAGTGTACATCTGTTTATAACAATATCTATTGTCCAATTTTTCACTAATGGACAATATGTTTGTTTTTTACATTTACAATTTCTTATTATAGTGGATCATACACAGGTCGAGAATTAATAAATGAGAGCTCACCATGATTACCATCACACTAGACTCATTACCAACATGTGTCGAACTATTAAAAACAATAAACTTCAATGATAATTTAATTTTCTTGAATGACGGGATTAACTCTCATCAAGTATTGAGCTTCACCGCTCGAACGGAGGATTTTGAGGTCAATGGAACCTACCAAGCCTTTGATATTGAATATGAACTAGAGTTGTCAGGTGAAAGAGTTGTACATTTTCAAATAGATAATGGTGAATTGAAAATTAAGCGACTACCCGTATCTTTAAAAAATAGCGATACGATACAAGATATTCCAGAAGAAGTATCAAAGTACTACTTTTAGCTATCTTTTATTATTGATGACTTCTATATAGTAGTTATTGACAATGCTGTTTACTAATAGTTTGTGCGATAACCCAAGGTTAACCATTGAATATTTAAAATACTGGTAATAATAACGTAAAGTCAAAATTCAAAAAAATCGATACTACATATATTATTCAGGAAACTACTATGGCTGAAAATTTTATCGTTCCTTCTAAAACATTTCATGGAATTGGCACATTTGAAAAGCTGACTGAGCTATCAGGTAAGCGAGCTATGATTGTCACCGGCAAAGGTTCGATGCGACGCACTGGATATATCGATAAAGCTGAGCAACTATTGCGCTCAAAAGGATTTGAAGTACACGTATTTGATGGTGTTGAAGCCGACCCTTCTATAGAAACGGTCATGTGTGGCTTTGATGAAATGCAATCTTTCCAACCGGATTGGATCATTGGCTTAGGTGGTTGTTCTGCAATCGACGCAGCAAAAGCAATGTGGGTGTTCTACGAATATCCTGATACAAAATTTGAAGATATTATTCCACCATTTACAATCAAGCCTCTTAGAAACAAAGCGAAGTTCGTAGCGATCCCTTCAACTTCAGGGACTGGTACGGAAGCAACATGCGTATCTGTTATAACTGATCGCGAAAAAGGTACGAAGTACCCTCTTGTTTCTTATGAATTATGCCCAGATGTAGCCATTGTTGATGGTGAAGTTTGTAAATCTATGCCAGAACACGTAACAGCAAATACTGGTATGGACGCATTAACACATGCACTGGAAGCCTATGTCACACCTTTAGCTGATGCTTACACTGACAGCTTAGCGGAAAGAGCAGTCGTTGATATCTTTAAGACTTTACCTACTGCATGCAAAAATGGTGATGACTTAGATGCTAGACAAACAATGCATGATGCTTCATGTTTAGCGGGTATGTCTTTTACCAATGCACTACTTGGTATTGTGCACTCAATGGCTCACCAAGTTGGAGGAATGTTTGGCGTTCCTCACGGTCGAGCGAATGCAATCTTGCTACCAAACGTGATTCGTTTCAATGCTAAGGAGTCAGAAGCGAAATATGCTCAGCTAGCTAAACTAGTCGATGAAAATAACTCTGAATCTCTAGCATGCAGAATTGAGCAGCTTCGTTCTTCGGTTGGAATTGAAGATGGCTTTAAACAGTTTGGCGTTGATGCTGATGATTGGTCAGTAAAAGTAAGAACTATGGCTCAAAACGCCATGGCTGATGCTTGTACGGGTTGCAACCCTAGACAACCAACAGAAGACGAAATTGTTGACCTACTCAACTTATGTTTTGAAGGTGTAGCCTATAAAGGCTAATCATTGTAAAGGCCGTTAACTACGGCCTTCTTTTATCACTTCAAATAACTCAAGACTTCCTCACACCGCTCTTCTACTGTTGTACTTTCGATTCTGACTAAATTTTTTGGTTTAAAAGCTTCGATACAAGAGCGAATGATTCGGTCAACTTCGAATTGAAATGCTAGATCGTAGGCTCGCATATCATCGCTTTTTAGGGGTATGGCGTTTACTGGAAAGTAAAAGTTTATGTCAAACATATCGCTGTAATGCTTGGCTAGTTTCTTGATAGATGGCAAAACGACAGGCTTACAATTTTGCTCTTGAGCTGCTCTATGTATCCAATATTCATAGAAGGCGTAATAGCTTATGGGGTCCAAGTCAGCAAAAGTAAACTGACAGTTACTAACGCTCATTTGTGAAAAGCTGGCAATTGAGCTACTGACAAATGCACTCATCGATTGGCTACGTTGAGACTCCCCTGCTTCTAACACTACTGACCTCGGTTTGTCATACCCGAGATCGCGACTAAGAAGCCTATATTGATCAGGTACGATATGGTAAGTACCCGATAGTTTACTTACAACTCGCTCCAATGTTGTAGTCTTTCCTGTTCCTTGAGCTCCGATAAATGAAACCTTCATTTTAACTGCCTACTTAACCGTTATTGGAATCATAAAAGATAGAAGCAAGGTTACAGGTTCAGCATAAAACTAGCTAGCAATAACAATGGATTGATGAGCATTTTTACAAAACACTTATAACCCTTAAAACCTTTCCAGTAGACACGTCGACAGAAGCTGTTGCATCACGCTTAACTATTTTCCCCGAACTATTTTTTTCGCTAAAACGGGTTTTGACTATAGCTTTTGGCATCGTAGTTCCATAAGTGACAAATCTATATGAAGTCGTAATTGGTTGATAAGAGTGAGTATTGCCTATTCTATTCTTGAGGATGTTGTTCAGCTCTTCATATGAACCATTGTCTTTGTTAAAACCCTTTTCAAAATTGTCGAAACTGACATACCGAGACAACAAGTTATTTTCATAATCTTTCTTGCATAGCTTTGCAATGTAGCCTAGCTCAGTATTGGGGTTTTTAGTAAAGGCATGTTCACTAACACATGCATAGAAAGCATCCATTTTATTCTGATTGATGTGCTGTATGGAGACATAATCTTCAACAATACTATGCCTTTGTGCATGACTTAGTTGTGTAAATTCTTTGAGTGTTTTGTATCGATTATCAGAAAAGCTTTCACGTGTAAAACTAGCGTAAACAATAATAAAAACGAAGATGACTATTCCAACGGACATTAGCCAACGGACTATCGTTTCCTTCGACTCAATCATGACGTTATTCCTTTAGTTACAGCGATGCACCTTGGAAAGAACCGATGCTTATATTTATATTGCGCCAAATGTTTGTGAACAAAAGGTTACCAAAGAACTCGCAGAATAGTAGTAACCAACAACACAAAGTAACTATGAAAAAATGTAACGATTTAAATATGTAGTCTTTCAGTGGGAAGAGGAAGAAAATGAGATAGAGAATGGACAGTTTTTGAAAGAAGCTTAAGCCGAACAACAACTTGACCGGCTCAAAGCGTCAGGTAACTTACAGTTTAAATACTACGAGTTTTTACTATCTTCAATACGTTGCAAAGATGCAATTTGGTTGGTAATTAGTTGTGCAGCAAAAGAAGGGGTTACCGCTCGACGTTCGCCACGATTTACGTAGAACTCACCATCCCAAAAGTTATCTCTAAAACGACCAGACTCCAAAAACTCAACTACAACTTTCATTAATACTCTCCTCAAACAAGCTTTCTAGTTTGAATGTTATGCCTGTTGTAATTGAACGTCGATGAACAAATTTGGAATATTATATTTAAGCTTGTAAAACTCAGAAAAAGAATAAATATTCTAATGAGGTGGCTCATTCTATTGCACATATTTCCTGTGCAAGTAATCAGCTAGAACATAAGAGATTATACGTAAATAAAACAGAAACTTAGAGGCAATTACTTATTCCGAACATATTGTTTCTATTATCAAGTAGACAAAAGAACGCTAGATAAGCGTATAGTATCAACGAGAATAAAGTTACGAGTTATTATAATTAATTAAACTATACGACTCTAACTAGCCTTTCTTTCTATCTTCACCGTCAGATATAAAGCCTTGGTGAGGGAAAACATTACTAATTCTTTGTTTTACTTTTTGAGGAATGATATGTGAAAACTTAATTTCAGGCCCAGATCGCCTCTGAAACACTTTTATCTCACCATCAAATGGGACTATTTCACCAATTTCTATGACATTATGTTTGAACATTTGTGGGAAATGCCCTTTTGACCAAACAATGACACCTCCTTTGAACTTTACGTGCAGCAAAGGCTTCTCTTGAGCAGCAATCCAGCAGGCTACTACAAGAACAATAATTAAAAATGCGTACAGCATCTGAAACTCCTTAATCAGACAATAGCTTCGTAAGATCTTGTTTTAAGTTGTTTACGGTCTTACTCGCTTTTTCACTTCTTGACGCTTCACTTAAAAGGTATTCGATTGCATCCGACAACGTACAACCTAATTCATTCGCCCTACTCGAGAGTTTTTCCCAAACTCTGTAATCAAGGTCGATGGATTTCTTCTTGGTATGAACCTGCTCTGCATTGAAATGTCGTTTTCTTTTCGCCCTGATTGCTTGTTTGAGCTTATTGTCGAGCTCTAACGACATATTTTCATCGATCCACGATAAGACTTTTACAGGTTCATGTTCGATTACCAACAACTCTTGAACAGCAGACTCAGCTTCACTTGAGTCTAGATGACGAGTAATATGTTCGCCCTCTTTCCATTTTTTTATTAGATACTGCCATTTCCAACCACATTCGAGGTTTTCAAGCTGCTGATATTTCATTAAATACAACTCCCTTCCAATCTTAGTTACAGCGTAACTCATAACTTATAGTTTGTACAATAATCTCACTACAAACGTTGCAATGGATCATTTGTTGCTAACACAACAGTCAGATATTCTATATACTTTATAGTCTTTGAAGAAACACGATACGAAACTCAATGAACCACGAAAGCTGGCGTTCTGTAACACCTCAATTTGATAATTTTAGTTCTACCTTAGAACAATACCAATCGATTTCAGAAATTTACTACCTAGATTCTCAATTGCGACTCAAAAAATCGTTGGAAAAGTTCGTTCAACTTTCTGGCATAACCAAAGTGCTTACCGTAAAAGCGCCTGACAATGCTTTGTATCGTAGTCTTTTATCTGAAGCGCTAGATAAAATAACTCCAGAAAATGTGCCAATCATCTCAACAGAAAGTTTAAGTTTTGAATCTATTTTCGGTAGCTATTCAGTAAACAAAACTGGCGAAGTTTCTCACCAACAACCCGGCCTAATAGATAAGGCTGACGGCGGAATACTATTAGTCTCGGCAAACCTAATCACCGCTAACCCAGTAGGTTGGTTTAAATTAAAGTCCGCGCTGTTTGGTGAGTCCATTGAGCCAATCAACCTCTCTGGGAAAAACATCCCAACTAAAAAGCTAAGTAAAAACTACGATTTAAAACTGATTGTAGTTGGTAGTCGTGAAACATTGGATGACTTCCAATACATCGATAGCGACATCAATGATGGCTTCAACTTGTATACCGAGTATGAGCTAGAAATAGAGCTGACAGAACAATCATTCCCAGTTTACTTAGGTTTTATAAAGTGGCTTTGTAACAAATACGCTCTTCCAGAGTTAACAAGCGGAAGCTTGGTGAAACTAATGGCCGAAGGTGCGAGATACACTGAAGACCAAAACTACCTGCCTTTGGATGTCATGTGGTACCGAAATTTGCTAGAAGAAGCAGCAATTGAGCGCACTTCTGATTCTACTTTCACTGATACAGATATAGATAATGCCATAGAAGCGAAATACTTTAGAGAAGCCTACCTACCTGAGCGTGCACTATCAGATATTTTTGATGGACAGGTCATTATCGAAACTCAAGGTGAATGCGTAGGCCAAGTTAATGGTTTGACCGTTATTGATGTACCTGGGCATCCTCTCTCTTATGGTGAGCCTGCGAGAATTTCTTGCGTAATTCATTTTGGTGACGGTGACATTTCAGACGTTGAACGTAAAGCGGAACTGGGCGGCAATTTACACGCGAAAGGCATGATGATTATGCAAGCATTCGTGTCTTCGGCCCTTAACCTCGACGAACCTCTACCCTATTCTGCTTCTGTTGTGTTCGAACAGTCATACTGTGAAGTCGACGGTGACAGTGCTTCGCTCGCTGAGCTATGCTCCCTGGTTAGTGCGCTTTCTGAATATCCAATCAACCAACAAATTGCTGTAACTGGTGCCGTCGACCAGTTTGGTAGAGTTCAAGCTGTTGGAGGCCTCAACGAAAAAATCGAAGGCTTTTATCATGTATGCAAACACCAAGGCTTAACGGGTAAACAAGGGGTAATTCTTCCCAAATCAAACCTCAAACACCTTTCTCTACACAAAGACGTTGTAGAAAGTATCAAGAACGAAGAGTTCCACATTTGGTCTGTTTCTACTGTAGATGAAGCGGTACCTATTTTGATGAGTCATCCGTTCCGTGGAGATGATGAAACCAGCGTAGTTCGCCAGATAGCAAAACGTATTGAAGGCTTTGAAAGGCATGAACATTCCACTGGAATCTTGAGCTGGGTTAAAAATTGGTTTGTATAACACTCATCGGACTTGTTAAGCTTACACCTGTTCACTAACATGCACACTACTTAAATTTAGAGTGATTTACTAATGCAAAACAAAAAAGATTCTTATACCCGCGAAGAACTTCTAGCTTCAAGTCAGGGCGAATTATTTGGACCGGGCTACCCTCAACTTCCAGCTCCAAATATGTTGATGATGGACCGTGTTACTAAAATGTCTGAGACTGAAGGCGAATATGGTAAAGGTCTTATCACTGCAGAGCTAGATATTACTCCAGATCTATGGTTTTTTGATTGTCACTTCCCTGGTGACCCAGTAATGCCAGGTTGCCTAGGCCTTGACGCTATGTGGCAGCTAGTTGGTTTCTTCCTAGGTTGGGTCGGCGGCAAAGGTAAAGGCCGTGCACTAGGTGTTGGCGAAGTTAAATTCACTGGCCAAATCTTACCTACAGCAAAAAAAGTAACTTACGAAATCAACATGAAGCGTGTTGTAAACCGTAAACTAGTTATGGGGCTAGCAGATGGCCGCGTACTTGTTGACGGTAAAGAAATCTACGTAGCGAAAGACCTAAAAGTTGGCCTTTTCCAAGATACGTCTAATTTCTAATATTGGTTTTATATAGCAGCGAAAATTCGCTGCTATATTTTTAACCTAATAATTTAGTTATAGTGCGTTATGGGTTTGTTGAAAAGCCCCGGATAGGGGCTTATAGGACTTGAGTATATTAAATCAAATTGTAGAGGTGTTTAATTTATTTGTAGAGACCAGCTTGTAAATCAACTCTGGCATCACGCCAACCGCCTAACCAACAGGAGCGAGCCTCCATTTGCTGATAAGGGCAAGCCTCGGAAGAACGTCCGTTCAAGCCAGCTTTATAACCCTTGGATTGTGCTCTTTCAAGACGGTCACGCTTTTGTCTCTTCATAGTATCATCCTCATACCTGATGTTTTGTAACGCAACTGACAAGTGTTACGTCCATGCGGATCTTTTATGACCCTAACATTAAGAATTGATCAAAATATGCGCTGGAGCAAGCAATAAAAATAGCACAGAAGCAAAAATGTGATTCTGTGCTATTGTGTGTTATTTAACCTATTGATATTAGGTTCGGCGCCTTCTTTGCAAACCTAGAAGAGTCAGAAGTGATAAACCTAACCACCCTACACTGCCACCTTTTCGTTCAGTTTTGGGATAGGTCGTTGCTCTTGGGTCAATATTATTGTTAGCATAGCTAGCGCCAGGGATTGGTACTAACTTAACGGCAACCGTAACCTCTACACCACTACCACCACCGCACGTAGCAAACTCACCATCATCATCATAACCACCAGACTCTAGACATTTGATTGCTGTCGCTGAAATCACTCCATCATCATTGATACCCGTAGCATCGATGATTCGATAAGCATTATTTGCGGTGGAATAGTTGTTACCGTTACCATTATCACCATTAGTTAAATCATCAAGCAACCAAGCTTGATTATTGAAAATCTTGCGTCGGTCAGTGTCGGTACCAGTGCCACTATATGGGTCAATAAAGCCTCTTAGTCTTCGTGCTTTACCATCAATTTCTTGGTTACTCTCTGCATCAACTTGACCAACAATTTCATTGGAGCTATTGATTGCGTTTGCACTTCCTCCAACACTATTTGCGAATATCCCAGTGGAGAGATATGTTGCAGTTGGCGAGGAAGATACATCAGGAATGACAAACATTCGATTTGGATAAGCCTGATTTTGCGCAACACTGCGTTTGGCATTGCCTATCGCGACTAAGTTCTTATTTATGGCAGTTACGACAGTACGCCAATAAACACGGCTACCGTCGTCTAATACTGTTGCGTTAGTAACAGGGGTGACTGTCCAAGTCGCACCATCTATTCCATTAGTCACATAATCTGTCGTACTAAATATTGTAGCTTGCATATATTGACTTGATGTATATGTATCATAACCGACCGCGTACAAGGCAGAGCCATCTGTCACGAATCCACGAATACTACCCTGCCCAAACATGCTATCCTTATAACTTGAACCTCCATCTTGAAAGTCGAATACCTTTATTTCAGTACCACTAGCACTAGGGTCCCAAATAGCCGGCTGAGAGTAATAAGAAAGCAAATGATTATTGCTGTTGTTAGCAGTATCTACAGTTGAAACACTGCCTACTGTATATGTACCATCACTGAAGAACGCTCTACTTTGGTCATACGAACTAATAGCGTTATCTGTTGTAGTCGAATTTTCGCTAAAAGCTTTATTTCTATAATTTAACCCGTCAGAAAATGTACTTTGATTTCCTACAGCCGTTGGTGTGGCTGGTACTGCTCCGTATAAGCTATTTATCACCGTGTTGCCGGTTGAAGAAGTATAACTTGTAGGGGTAGGAGTATTGATATTGTCAACGGCTACATAAGCACTCACATTAACAGTGCTGTTTTGTTCATTTTCCCAAGGGTTATATTGGTAGTTAGCCCAACCATCACAATAGGAATAACCAAGATACGTATTGCAGTAACTTTCGAAATCTGATTCAGAGCCAATATATTGAAACTGATTGTCAACTCCGAATGGCACTTCTTCCCTATATCCTACTCCTCCAGGTGTATATAAGTTTGTGTCATAGGCCATCTCATAACTCGAACCATCACCACAAGTAGCGCTAGAGTCAAAACAACCTAGTGCATAACCATTGTCCCCTGGCTGAATAGCATCCCCATAAGAATATGAAGTTGCGGAAGTCACTTCTGGAGAAACCTGCACCACACGATACAACGCAGCATGTGCTTGTGAAACGGCCAGCAGTGAAGCTGCTATAGCGGTACGCTTAAAAATTTTACTACTCATTAATCTTTAACTTTCCTGTTGCATCGCTTCGAGCTCTTCCCAGCGCTCGAAGGCAATTTCTAATTCCTGCTCTGTGGCAGAAAGTTTATCTAAAACTGGTTGAGTGACATCGACAGGCTGAGAGAAAAAATCAGCGTCATTCACTTGCATTTGTAGATTATCTATCTGCTCTTCCAACTCTTCTAATTGAGAAGGTAGAGATTCGAGTTCCCTCTGTAATTTGTAAGATAACTTTTTCGGTTTACTGCTTTTGTTCGACAGCGTTTGTTTCGGTTTTTCTACGCTAACTTCAGCTGCTGGTTTTGTCGTTTCTTGGTCACGAGACTTTAAAACTTGTTCGCGTTGTTGCTGGGCATCATGATAGCCACCCACAAACTCTTCAATGAAGCCATTCCCTTCAAATATCCAACTGGTCGTTACCGTATTGTCCACAAACTCACGATCGTGACTAACCAAAAGCAAAGTACCCTGATAGTTGGCAAGCAAATCCTCTAAAAGTTCCAATGTTTCGATATCTAAATCATTGGTTGGTTCATCTAGCACCAATAAATTGTTTTGCTTTAGAAAAATACGCGCTAACAATAAGCGATTTTTCTCGCCACCGGATAACGCTTTAACTGGTGTACGAGCTCTTTTAGGAGGGAACAAGAAGTCTTGCAAATAGCTCAGCGCATGACGCTGCCGCCCGCCAACCATCACTTCCTGTTTACCATCTGCTAAGTTATCGATAACTGACTTTTCAGGATCTAGGGCTTCTCGATATTGGTCGAAATACGCTATTTCAAGCTTGGTGCCACAATGCAACTTGCCACTATCTTGCTTTAAGTCGCCAAGTAATATTTTGAGTAATGTACTTTTTCCGCATCCATTTGGACCTATCAGAGCGATTCTATCGCCACGCATAATGTTGAAGCTAAAGTTGTAGACGATATTCTGATTTTCGTATTGATAGTTGAGGTTTTCTGCCTCGAAGACAATTTTACCTGAACGTACCGCATCATCTATCTGTAGGTTAACCTTACCTTGAACTTCACGACGCTCACTGCGCTCTTCACGGAGTTTCTTCAACGCTCGTACGCGACCTTCGTTACGAGTGCGTCTCGCCTTAATACCTTGGCGAATCCAAACTTCTTCCTGCGCGAGCTTTTTATCAAACTCTGCATTTTGCATCTCTTCAACACGAAGTTGTTCTTCTTTCTCTGTCAGGTAGTTTGC
Organism: Vibrio marisflavi CECT 7928; assembly: GCF_921294215.1. Taxonomy (GTDB): domain Bacteria; phylum Pseudomonadota; class Gammaproteobacteria; order Enterobacterales; family Vibrionaceae; genus Vibrio; species Vibrio marisflavi. The sequence goes on along the minus strand of NZ_CAKLDM010000002.1, from coordinate 1,135,245 downwards.
GTAGTCTCCTGGGAAGGAGTTCAACTGGCCTCGGTCTAAGTCAACAATTCTGGTCGCCATTGCTTTGATAAAAGTACGATCGTGGGAAACAAAAATAATCGAACCACGAAAATCTTTAAGGAAGCCTTCTAGCCATTCAATTGTCTTTACATCTAAATGGTTGGTTGGTTCATCAAGTAGAAGAACATCAGGATCACAGACGAGAGCTCTAGCTAACGCTGCTTTTCGCTGCCAGCCTCCAGAGAGTTCATTGAGTTTTGTGTGCCCATCAAGTTTGAGTGCACTCAGAATATTCTTGATTCTATCCTCAAATCGCCAAGCACCTGCATGCTCTAGCTGCTCCTGAGTTCTGGCTAGCTTTTGGATATTCTGCTCCGTCGGATCCTCAGCAACAAGATCCAATAGATCTTGATAGATCTTTAGCTGCTCACCCACTTCAGCTAAGCCATCAGCGACATAGTCAAATACTGAAGCAGTTTCGTTTCTTGGAGGATCCTGCTCTAGCCTAGAGACGACTACATCTTGTGTGATTTGATACTTGCCATCGTCTAGCAGGATATCTCCTGCTAGAACTTTCATTAATGTTGACTTTCCAGCCCCATTTCTTCCAACCAAACAAACTCGCTCAGATTCTTGCAAAGTAAAATCCGCATGATCAAGAAGTGGATGATCGCCAAAAGCAAGTTGGCCATTATGAATTGTAAGTAATGCCATGTTTATCTAACCATTGTTGTAGTTGTTTTAAGTCGAAAGGCCAATTTAGCTCAGTATCTTGGAATGCAATGACTGGAATAGTGACGCCGTAACGTTGAAATAGCTCATCGTTAAATGCTATATCGACGACATCCGTTGCCCGTAGCAGATTAAGCTGATCAATCAGTTCAAGTGCCATTTCACATAAATGGCACCCTTCTGTGCTGTACAAAGTAAGCATTTTATCCATAGAGTTAACACGATTTATGTGTAATTACCCAACAATTGTGGATGTGCTTGTTTCTAGAAAAATCGAGCGGAAGCGTTTTGTTCGAGATATTTTTCGCATCAAGCCCTAGCTCAGATAGACCATCGACATCCATTTTGAAGTGACGTTTGTTATTGGAAAATACGACTGTACCACCATCTTTGAGAATTCGCTTTAAATTCTTCATCAACAAGATATGGTCACGCTGAACGTCGAATGTCTGCTCCATTCGTTTTGAGTTTGAGAACGTTGGCGGGTCGATAAAGATAAGGTCGAATTTCTTATTTGTATTTTCAAGCCACTGTAAACAATCCGCTTGCTCATAGGAATGTTGTCGCCCAACTTGTCCATTAAGCTTCATATTTTCCTTGGCCCAGTCAAGGTATGTTTTCGACATATCAACTGTTGTTGTAGACTTCGCCCCACCACATGCTGCGTGAACAGTAGCAGAGCCTGTATATGCGAATAAATTCAGAAAATCCGTTCCACTCGCCATTTCACCCAACATTTTTCGAGTGAGCTTATGATCTAGGAACAATCCGGTATCTAAGTAGTCATAAAGGTTAACGATCAGCTTTACACCGTACTCGTTTGCCGTTATTTGTTCAGATTCACTACTCAGTTTCTGATATTGCGAGCGGCCTTTTTGTTTTTGGCGTACTTTTAGTACGACTTTATTTGCATCAATACCAGTTACATTAATTGCAGCTCGTATGATATCGGTAAGTCTGCGGCTGGCTTTTTCTTCAGGAATATCTTTTGGCGCTGCGTATTCTTGAATAACTAGATGATCTTGGTAAAGATCGATAGCAACGTTATATTCAGGTAAGTCGGCGTCATAGATTCGATAGCAATCTAACGCTTCTTTTCTCGCCCATTTACCAATTTTCGTGATGTTCTTTTTGAGGCGATTGGAAAAATCAGGAGCAACTACTGAAGATTGCTGAGGCTCTCCCCCATTGGACTTTTGCTCGGAAGAATTCGTATGCGTAGAAATTAGATAGTTCTTCTGGTGACATTGTAACGCACCATTGTTCAACTTAAACTGTTTGTCAGCACGCATACGCAAACAGCTCAACAATTCATTAGAGCTTGAGAATATTGAAGCGCTTGAACCGCCAAATTCAGATTTCAGTTGAGCACCGAAAGTAGTGTACAAAGCAATTAAACCAGGCTGTGTACCCAATCTTTCACCATAAGGTGGGTTCGAGACAATCACACCCGTTTCGAAATCTGCTGGTCGAGTCAACGTCGACGCATCTGCTTGTTTAAATTCGATAAGCGAATCTACACCCGCGCGACGTGCATTATCTTGTGCGATCTTTAATACTTTCGCATCGTTATCGAAGCCATAAAACTTGCAGTCAACTTTCTTGACACCACGTCTGCCTTGAATATTTGCTTCGGATTTTATCTCCGCCCAAGACTCAGGTTGGAAGTCTTCTAGCGCCTCAAACCCCCATCTCTCACGCTTCAATCCAGGAGCCATATTGCTCGCAATCATCGCAGCTTCAATCAACAAGGTTCCAGATCCACACATAGGGTCTAAAAGCGATCTACTTTTATCCCATCCACTTCTTAAGATAATGGCCGTTGCTAAAGTTTCTCGTAGTGGTGCTCTTCCAGATGCCGGTCGATAACCTCGCTGGTGAAGACCTCCACCAACCATATCGATACCGATTAGAGCTTTATCACGATGCAAACGAACATGAATACGTAAGTCAGGCCTTTCTTTACTTATAGAAGGTCTAGGTAAATTTTTCTTTTCGAAGCTGTCTACAACTGCATCTTTAACCTTCATCGCACCATATTGACTGTTGCGAATCTCGCGGTTGGTACCATTGAAATCAACAATAAACTTCTTGGTACTATGAAACGAATTAACCCAATTGATTGAGGTGGCAGAGAGGTATAGATCCATGTCATCTTGGCAGGTAAATTCTGACAGTACACGGACGAAACGCGAAGCTAACCGACTCCATAAACAACAGCGATATACCTGTTCGTTGGTTGCTTTAAATTTGACTCCAGCCTGAACTGGTTTTGGGTTGGAAATACCGAGTTCTGTCAACTCTTCGGCTAGTAGGTTCTCTAGCCCATTAGATGTTACTGCAAGATATTGATGCATGACACTACAAAATACAATTAAATGACGACGGATTATACCCGACATTGTTTAATGATGAAATCAAACATGCCTTTTAAGGCGACATTAGATTCCACATTCATCAACCGCACAAAATTCTTTTAGCTCAATATATTGGCAATAACGTTGTCCCCAACAAAATCTCATAATGCATCTTTATTCACGCCAACTTTGGTATATACCAATTACAATTTATGTTGGTAAGTTTATGACAAATCGAATTAAATGAGGAATAAATCGAACGATTCTGCTCGATAGATGCTGTTCTACTTTAGTCGAATCGATAACTTTCGTTACGAAAAATGAACAAAAATTGACTCAATGAATGAATCAACACAAAGTATTGAGGAGCACTTTTGAAGGAGATTGGTTGATAGGATAGTTTCCTGGATAAAAAAAACGGCCCGAAGGCCGATATAAAATAAAGCAAAGGAACGAATTTTTATCCAGCCATAAACACTTGTTGACGAGCATGAACTTTGCCAGTGACAGTCAGGCGGTCATGCATCACTTTTATTGCTTGGCCAAATTGAAGCTCCTTACTTGGAGCCAATATGTATTCTTCTAAATCAATATACGAACACAAGCTTGCAGACTCGCCCACATCCAACACAATAAAATACCCACTATTATGTTGGTTCTCTAAATATACGATATCCCCTTCTTCTGGAGCATCGCCATTATTAGAGCGGTCAAAAAACCAACTTCTTGGTTGGACTGTCTTATGAAATCTTTTTGCCGCTACGCAGTAAAGCGTCAATTCGGCTTGTCTTGGTTCGGTTATATCCAATGTCGCGATTTGTTCTCTGAACGTTTGGAAAGAAGACGCATCGTCAACAGAAAATTCATTGATACCGAAAGCACAATCTACTAACAGCTTTTTAGGCAGATTGGTCTTAAATACTATGTCATCCCCCAGATCGAGCATCAAATGGCCCTCTCCTTCGTCATAGTACCAAGTCCATTTATCACTTGGTTTCAACATCGTTCCTAATCACTCTTTTCTGTTATCAAATAGAGGCATCAATTGAGCACCTATATAACACTTTGTAATTCTATGAAGGATTGAATAAAAAAAAAGAGGAAAAGCTTCAAGCTGTTCCTCTTCAATTTCTTGAAAATTAATGACTTATTTATATCATCTTAGCGTGACAGCGTCACCTAAAAATTACTGATTTATTCTAAAGGTTTTTAACTATATCTTTTACCAATGATGGACCTTTAAATATAAACCCAGAATATACTTGAACTAAACTAGCTCCAGCCATAAGTTTTTCTTTTGCCGAAACATAAGAATCGATACCACCTACTCCGACGATTGGCAGCTTACCATCTAGTTCTTTGTGAAGAAGCCTTACTACTTCTGTGCTTCTTAGTGTTAGAGGACGCCCACTTAAACCACCGGTTTCATTAGCATTTTTCATACCTTCAACCAACGAACGATCTAATGTTGTGTTGGTTGCAATCACACCATCAATCTCATGCTTAACGAGGGATTGGCAGATTTGGCTGATTTCTTTATCACTTAGATCTGGTGCGATCTTTAGTGCGATAGGTACATATTTCCCGTGGATATCTTCGAGTTTTTTCTGCTTTGACTTCAATGCTGATAACAACTCATCAAGAGCTTCACCATATTGAAGACTTCTTAAATCCGGAGTGTTTGGAGATGAAATGTTGACCGCGATATAATCAGCATACTGATAAACCTTATCCATACAAATAAGGTAATCTTCAACTCCCTGCTCGATTGGCGTGTCTTTATTTTTGCCAATGTTAATACCGAGTAAACAGTTAAACTTCGACTTCTTAATATTGTCTACTAGATTATCAACACCTAGGTTATTGAACCCCATACGGTTGATAATTCCTTCGGCCTCAATAAGACGGAATAATCTTGGTTTGTCATTTCCAGGTTGTGGACGTGGCGTAACCGTGCCAACTTCGACGTAACCAAAGCCCATAGCATCAAATGCTTCTATACACTCACCGTTTTTATCCAAGCCGGCAGCCAACCCTACTGGGTTTCTAAAGGTTAGTCCCATGCATTCGACTGGGCGATTTGGAAGTTGTTGACGATAAAAGATGTCAAGTGGTGTGCCAGTAAAGCGTTTGAAGTTTTGAATTGCAAGGTCGTGTGCCTTCTCGGCATCGAGTTGAAAAAAGCCTGTTCTTGCTATACGGTAAAGCATTGTGCCTCCGATAAAATCCCGTCTAAACGGGACAATATTATTTACGTATTTTGGTTTTAATTCAATTCAAATTTTAATTTAAGGCCAAAATAATTATTTTAGAAGCTCGAGTTAGAGCTTTTACACTCAATTAGTTACAACTAGTACCCTATTTGTTTAACTTCTGAAACCATTTATTAATTTCAATATTATCCATGTATCTTACTTTCTCTTCACCTCAAAGATTTAATACCAAATAGTAGAGCAATCAATCTAGTTTGATGACGGTTAAATCTACCCATTGTGACAACGTCACTCTTTCACTAATTATGTATTTAGGGATTAACAAAGCCCGCAACATGCGGGCTTTAAGTAACCTTTAAAAATCAAACTACTCGCTAGTTAAACAGTTCAAGTTCAATAAATTAAGCTCTCTTAGCGCTACTGAGAATTTCGCAAACTCATGTACAGAACCAACTTTAAACTCATTAAGAATATTTTCCCAACGGTGTAGTGCAACTTCATTACTCGCAATCCATTCATCCAATGCTTTTAACACATCAAACTCTTTCGGGTCGCAAGTACAACTCAAAACTTGGACTGTTAGCTGACGCTGCTGCCAATCGAGGTCTTCTCTAAACGCGGCGCGAGCCAAAGCTTGCCAGTGATTGTCTACTGCTTGAGTATTGATTTGTTTCAAGAACCAATGAAGTGAAAGTCTATCGCCAAGATAGAAATAGAGTTTACCAGTTTGTTCGACTGAGTGATTAGTTTCTCTAGCAGCCGAAGAAATATCAAGAACAGAGTACAAGCTTGATAGCCGCGCTACATAGTTAGCAACTTTGGAGCTAATCCCCTTCTCTACCCAAGCTTTAGCAACTTGATTATGTTCATCAACTTCTTCAGGAACTAGTATCTTATCGAGATTTTCTGTAATGGTTACCACGTCACTTCTGTATAGCTCCACAACTTCTTTAACTGAAAGCTTTGTAGATCTATTACGTAATAACCAACGAGTTAGGCGTCGCAAAGTACGTCGCACAAAATATATAACATCATACTGAGCATTCGCGTCAGCTTTGTTATCCAGTGCACGAACTTGTTTTAATACGTCGCCGAGTGAGAAAATTTCTCGAGCTGCACTATAAGCATTAGCAATATCTACCGCTGTTGATCCAGTTTCTTCCTGCAGCCTAGTGATAAAGTTGCACCCTACTTCGTTCACCATTTGGTTGGCTAACGCTGTAGCAATTATTTCAGATCTCAACGGGTGATTTACCATATGCTTGGTAAATTTTTCACGCAGCTTGGTTGGGAAATAGTTTGTTAGCTGCTGCGCATGAAACTCATCATTTGAAATATCTTCGTGAACTAACTCTTCTTTTAGTACCATTTTTCCATATGCTACTAACACAGAAAGCTCTGGCCTCGTCAACGCTAAACCTAGTTTTTCACGCTCAAGCAAAGTTTCGTCATCTGGAATATATTCAAGTGCACGATCTAAATGACCTGCTTTTTCCATAGCATGGATAAAGCGAATCTGCTCTTTAACGATAGATACGCCTTGCTGTTCAGTAACGGAAATTGATTCAGATTGACAGTATGCGTCATCAAGTACAATTTCACCTACTTCATCTTCCATCGACTCAAGAATATTGTTGCGCTGCTTAACTGTAAGATCACCTTGAGTCACAAGACCATTCAAAAAGATCTTTATGTTAACTTCGTTATCTGAACAATCTACCCCACCAACGTTGTCGACGAAATCGGTATTTACTCGGCCACCTTTCAGCGCGTATTCAACACGACCAAGCTGAGTCATACCTAAGTTACCGCCTTCACCGACTACTTTGGCTTTCAAGTCTTGACCATCAATACGTAATATATCGTTTGCTCGATCGCCAACATCAGTATGAGTCTCTGTTGACGCTTTGACGTAAGTTCCGATACCGCCGTTCCACAGAAGGTCAACTTCCATTGACAAGATCATCTTGATTAAATCATTTGGTGCAACAGATGACTTCTTCGTGCCAAGCATTTTCTGGATTTCTGGAGTAAGAGAAATTGATTTAGCTCGACGAGAGAAAATGCCACCACCTTTAGAGATAAGTTTTGAATCGTAATCTTCCCAGCTAGAGCGAGGTAAATTAAATAGGCGGTCACGTTCTTTCCAACTCGGACCAGATTTTGGATCTGGGTCGATAAAGATATGAAGGTGGTTAAAGGCTGCTTGCAATCGAATGTGTTTCGACAACAACATACCATTACCAAAAACATCACCCGCCATATCGCCAACACCGATAGCGGTAAAATCAGTTTTCTGGCAATCAATTCCCATTTCTCTGAAGTGGCGTTTCACCGACTCCCAGCCACCTTTAGCTGTGATGCCCATTGCTTTGTGGTCATAACCATTTGAACCACCAGAGGCAAATGCATCACCTAGCCAGAAGTTATATTCTTCTGAAACATAGTTGGCTAAATCAGAGAAAGTTGCAGTACCTTTATCTGCCGCTACTACCAAATACGGGTCATCTTCATCATGTCTAATGACTTGTTTTGGTGGGATAATTTCGCCATCGATAACATTGTCAGAAACATCTAACAACGCTCGAATAAAGCGTTTGTAGCAACGTTGACCTTCGGCAAAAATATCATCTCTATTTGATAGGTTATGTTGACGCTTACATACGAAGCCACCTTTTGCACCAACCGGTACAATAACCGTATTTTTAACTTGTTGAGCTTTAACCAAACCCAAAATTTCAGTACGGAAATCTTCTTGTCTGTCCGACCAACGCAAACCACCACGCGCAACTTTTCCACCACGTAGGTGCACACCTTCTATATCCGGTGCGTAAACAAAAATTTCAAATGCAGGTACGGGTTTCGGAATTTCTGGGATATCACTAGGGCTTAACTTAAGTGACAACCAAGGTTTAGGTTGATTATTTTCATCAAGTTGGTAATAGTTAGTTCTCAATGTCGCATTAATCATTTCCATATAGCGGCGAATGATACGGTCATCATCCAAACTTTCTACATGATCTAATTGTTGCGTGATCTTCTTAATCAGATCTTCTTGACCTTTCTTACTACCCCTAGATTTTGGATCAAACCTTTTGCCAAATAGCTCGACTAAACCTTTTGCCAAATGAGGATAATGGCTTAGCGTTTCTTCTATATAGTGTTGACTGAATGGGAAACCCACTTGGCGCATGTATCTTGCGTAAGCACGAAGAATAGAGATTTCACGACCAGTGAGTGATGCACCTAAAACAAGTCGGTTAAATCCATCACTTTCTAAGTCACCAGACCAGATAGCCGCAAAAGCCTGTTGGAATCGATCTCTAGCTTCGCGAAGATCAACATTGTTTTCACTTTTGTGAAGCATTGAGAAATCAAGGATCCAATATGTCTGACCATTTGTTTTATGGACTTCATATGGGGATTCACCAATCACTCGTAATCCCAAGTTCTCTAACATTGGCATCACATCAGATAGGTGAATTGGCTCATCTCGGTGATAGAGTTTTAAGCGGACTGCTTTTGAATCAGCGGCTTCTTCTTGAGGTCGATAGAAAAGCATGCCAAGTTTGTGGCTATCATCCAAGGCTTCAAGTCTTTCAATATCAGCAACTGCTGAGCCAGGCATTACATCTTCTTTATAAGATCTTGGAAATGCACGCATGTACTCTTTGGAAAGTGGTAAACCTTTACTTTCTCCAAAGTTGGCAACAATAGCTTCAGATAAGCGGTCATCCCAGTTGGAAGATGCTTCCATCAAGTTTTGCTCAATATTTTTTACGTTTACGTTCATATTATTATTGTCAACACGGACAATGTAGTGTGTTCTAGCTAAAGGACTTTCCGAGAAATAAGTTGTAAATTCAACTTCTTGTTCACAACCAAATGAAGCTTTTAGTATTCTTTGAGTCTGCCTACGCAATTCTGTGTTGTAGCGATCTTTTGTTACGTAAACCATGCAGCTGAAGAATCGTCCAAATGGGTCTTTCCGAACAAACAATCTTAGCAAGTCTCTATCTTGCATCTGAACAACGCCAGTTCCAACTTCTAGCAGTTCTTCTTCATTCGCTTGAAGCAATTCATCTCTAGGATAGTTTTCGAGAATATTGTGCAGTGCTTTATAAGAATATGAACCATCGCGATAGCCGCTTGCATCCAGAATACGTCCAACTTTCTCACGAATTAACGGAATGCCAGCAACGCTTTGGTTATAAACTGCAGAGGTGTAAAGACCAGTAAATCTATGTTCACCAATCACTTTTCCATTTTTATCAAACTTTTTAATCCCGACATAATCGGTGTAAGCTGGCCTGTGAATATGAGACTGAACATTCCCTTTCGTTACAATCAGTAAATATGGTTTTTTCGCTTCAAGCCTTGCCGAGTCCGAAAACTCAGATAGTTTCGCAGTACGTACGCGATTTGAATCCGCGAACAAGCCTAAACCTTTATCTTTTGAAGGCCTCAGCTCAGTATCACCTTCAATGTCAACTAAGTCGTATTCTTTGTAACCCATGAAGGTGAAATTGTGATCTCCTAACCAGCGAAGAAAGTTAATCGTTTCGTTGTAGTGATCTTTTTCAATCGGAAGAGACTTCTTTTGAGTTTCTAGCTGGTTAGTTACTTCTTCCAGCTTTTCGACCATTAATAACCAATCTTTGACAACCAAACCAGTATCAGACAATACTTTTAACAGCTCTGTCTTCAAAGCTGTCATGGTTTCTTTGTCACTTAATCTATCGACTTCGATATGAAAAAGGGATTGGAAAATTCCTGAACCACTATTAATACCACAAACCGAACCTTTCTTTGTACGATCAATCTGTGTTGGCCCATGGAGCATAAGGTGTGAAGCAAGGTCTAATCGGCTTAACGCCATTTTTATCGAGTCTACGAGAAACGGACTATCTGGAACCACAATTTCAACAATTGTATGAGTCGACTGCCACCCTTGCCTGCTGACTGTTGGGTTGAAGACTCGAACAGAAACTTCTTCTGCTTTTTTCTCGTTGATATGATGCCAAAGACTGATTACCGCTCCGTAAAGGTCGGACTCGTTTCTTTCGTGTAAATCATCGTGAGACACATTTCCAAAAAGATGATTTGCAAGTTGTGTAACAAATGGCTGTTGAGCTAGCTCTAGTTTGTCTTGAATAAGTTTATACACTTTTTCAAGCAGCACCGGCATTAAAGTATCACGCGCGGTCATATTTACACTCCACAATACTGATTATTTTTTTTGTAGGGGTTGGAATAAGCATAGTGCTTACTATGGGTAATGCACGGCTTTATTGTAAAAGCTTTATTGAAGATTGGTTAATTGTTTCAACACTACAATGAAACAAATTTATCAAGAATGTGATAGTGGTTTTATTTGATGATGAGGCATCACAATTGCTCTAACTTTACAAACTTATTTTTCTGGTCAGTTGTTAATCGAAACTGACCTTTGACCCCACTTTGGTTAAGGAACTGCCGAAAGTGGGAGGCAGGCAATCGGATCCTTAACCCTTCTTGAGTAATCACTTGAACATGACTTGCAGCACCGGAATAGTGAGCAATAAATGATTGGTAGGAAATAGATAAAGAAAATAAATAATGCTTCATGGGCTAATTTTGAATAAATTTTTAATTGTGGTGGCAGCGTATATTTTGCCACCACAATGATATTTATTTACTCTTCTAATGCCTTAGTTACTTTTTCATATAAGTCTTTTGCAAGATTATGCATATTTTTCAGAGAAACTAATTCATCTTTTATTAACTTCTGTCTGTGTTGATCATACTTTTTCAGTTTAAGGAATGGATCCAATAAGCGAGAAGCGACTTGTGGATTGCTATCATTTAACTCTCGCAAAATTCCACCAGCGAACTTATAACCATCTCCAGTCTTTGAATGGAATGCTACAGGGTTCATGTTCATAAATGACCCGACTAAACTCCTAACTCTGTTAGGGTTTTTCATTGAAAATGCTTCATGAGCCATTGTTTCTTTGATAACTGATAGCGCTTCCTTATCTGGATTTGTCCCTTGTAGCTGGAACCACTTATCCATCACTAAGCCATCGTGCTTCCATTTTTGACTATAGTCAGACATTAAGTGTTCACGACAACTTAGCTGGGCACTATTTGCTGCCTGCATTGCTGCCATGGTGTCCGTCATATTAGTCGCGTTTTTATATTGTTGCTCCACCAGCTCGAATCCTTTGTCGGTATGAGCAAGGTAGGACAAACAACGGTTTCGCAACGCTCGTTTTCCAATCGCACTATGTTCTAAAGAATAATCAGACTGAGCGCTACTGCTGTAGACTCTTTCTAAATCATCATGAAGCTGAATAGCTAATTGTTTCTTAAACGTTGTCAGTACGAAATCAATCGCATCAACATCCACCAAATCATACCATCCGGATACTTCATTAAAGCTTGGTAGTGTCATAGCCTCCGCAACAAAAGCAGGATCTAGATCTTCATTAAGTAGAACACCTCGATACGCTTCCACTACGGCTGGAGGCAGCTCGACTTCTTGGTTAGCCTGTACACGTTCAACGTTGGACTTAATGTATTTCGCCAATAGCATCTGCCCCGCATCCCAGCGAGCAAATTCATTTCTTGCATGCACCATCAAAAAGCCAAGCTCTTCATCTGTATATTCATACTCCAACCTTACGGGTGCAGAAAAGTCGAGTAACAGCGATGGAGTTGGCTCTTCGGCAATATTTTCAAAGGTAAAGACCTGATGACTGTCAGTTACATTGAGAACATTCGAAACTTTTTCACCACCTAGAACAAGAGGAACTAACGAGCCTTCCGAGTCGTAAAGTTCAATGGCAAGCGGAATATGCAGTGGCTGCTTTTCACTTTGCTCTTGTGTCGCTGGAGTGTATTGCTCTACCTCTAATGAGAATGTAGAACTCTCCGCATCGAAGTGACTTTTAACTTTAACTACTGGCGTGCCGGACTGGCTATACCATAAACGGAAGTGTTTTAGATAGATGCCAGATGCATCTTCCATTGCAGATACAAAATCTTCACATGTCGCAGCTGTTCCGTCGTGACGTTCAAAATACAGCGACATCCCTTTTTGGAAGTTCGCTTCACCTAAAAGAGTGTGAATCATGCGAATAACTTCACTGCCCTTTTCGTAAACAGTCAACGTATAGAAGTTATTCATCTCGATAACTTTATCCGGCCTTATTGGGTGAGACATCGGGCTAGCGTCTTCTGCAAACTGTGGACCGCGAATTATTCTAACGTTATTAATTCGGTTTACAGCACGCGAGCCAAGATCTGATGAAAACTCTTGATCCCTAAATACAGTTAACCCCTCTTTAAGACTTAACTGGAACCAGTCTCTACATGTCACACGGTTTCCGGTCCAGTTGTGAAAATACTCATGGCCAATGACTGCTTCTATACCCAAGTAATCTGTATCTGTGGCAGTTTTTTCATTTGCTAGAACAAATTTGGAATTGAAAACGTTTAGGCCTTTATTTTCCATTGCTCCCATGTTGAAGAAATCAACTGCAACAATCATATAAATGTCTAGATCGTATTCAAGGTCAAACCGCTCTTCATCCCATTTCATCGCATTAATTAGCGATAACATTGCATGATTTGCGCGATCCAAATTGCCCTTATCTACATATATTTCTAGTTGGACATCTCTACCTGATTTTGTTTGATAGCTATCTTCGAGAATATCAAAATCACCAGCAACCAACGCAAATAGATAACTTGGTTTCGGGTGCGGGTCTTGCCATTTTACCCAATGCTTGCCGTCTTCGAGAGCTCCTCCGTCTATACGATTTCCGTTACTTAGTAGGGAAGGAAATTGTTTTTTATCAGCAACAATCGTTGTCGTATATTTCGCTAAAACATCTGGTCTATCTAGGAAGTATGTAATACGACGAAAACCTTCGGCTTCACATTGTGTGCAAAAAGCTCCATCTGATAAGTACAAGCCCTCAAGAGCACTATTACCCTGCGGATTTATCTCAGTTACGATTGTCAAATCACATTGCTTGGGCAAAGAGTGAACGAGTAAACCATCTTCTAGTAACTCATAGTTAGACCAATTTTCACCATCAACACATACCTGCTTTAGCGTCAGAGCCTCTCCATCCAACTTGAGAGAGGTGGTTTCTTTAAGTTGAGTCAATTTAGATTTAGCAGTAACAACTGTTTGAGTTTCATTAAGCTCAAATGTTAAATCGATATCAGTGATAGTATGAGAAGGAGATTGATAATCTTTACGATATTTGGCTTGAGGAGTTTGCGCCATTGTCTGAGTCCTTATGACCAATTAAAACGATACAAATCTATTTCTACTCGGACTTAAGGCAAGATACAAGGGGAAACGATAAAATTCAGATATTGATTTTACATTTACATAAACGTGCGAAAAAGAAGCTAGCAGCTATTGAACTCTATTGAGAACAGCAAACATAGAACCACCTTCACCTTCTAGGGTTAATTGGTCGCGAGACAAAGAGTACTTTGTGCTATGTTCACCATCTTCATAAATCAAAACCAAGTGATCATCTTCGGTATAATAGACGCCTTTATGAACCTCTTCTTCACCTTCTTGATTGCTTACTCGGAAAAGAAACACAAAATCAGGCTGAAGGATTAGATCCATCTTCTCTACTTCACTAGCTAGCAAATCTTCACCGCTCAGGTGCTCACTAGACCATATACCTGCAAGAGCATTTGAAAGCGCTTTTACAAACGTTACGCCGTTTAGGTTCAATAAGTTGTGATTTCCAGAATACGCATATACTTGAGGTTGTTCGGAATTCATACCCAACACTAAGGTGTTTTCATCGGCAGTATAGACACCCTCCCAATGCTCTACACTGTAGTCCTTTTTCTGGATATTGATTTGAAAATCATAGTTTGAGTTTAGAGTGAGTTTTATTGTTCGAAAGTTTTCCGCTGATTCATTGGGGTTTGGATTTACCAAATACCAATCACCAAGCAAAAATGGCAAGTCGAATTGTGTTAAATCAACTGATTTGGGTGTCTGTGAGCCTGACAAAGAAAAACTTAGACAAGCGCAAAGAATCAGCAAGTATCTCATTACGCATTCCCCTCTTTTCTTAAAGCTTAGGACTATAAAAGGGAGAACGCGAAACAAATTGCTTTTTAATATGCATTCTTACGGACATGAAAAAGGCGAGCTGTCATTGCTCGCATTTCTATTTTTGCTAATAATCTTAGCTAGTTAATCATATCAACCATAATAGATACTGTTTCGTTTAAGTAAGCATCGGGCTTCTCATAATCTTTTGGTACGTCGTCTAATGAAGCATACGGTTTTAAACCTTGAGCTTTTTGACGTAGATTAATACGAGAGAGTCTTAGTTCGTCAGCCTTTTCACCTTCAGCTTTACGAACCTTCTCATTAAGAGAAACAGTATTGTTGTCTTTGGTTTCCTGATACTCAGCGATATCTTGTTCGATAAACTTAAACTCCATATCATCTTTGATACGCAGGTTATGTTCACTCGTAAGCTTCTTTATCTCCGGCTGGAAATTATTTAAACGCTGATATTTAGCTTGCGCAATTTGATCCCATGGCAGTGCATTATCCTCAACACTCTCACCTGTTTCAGACGGGTCAACAAGCGATGGATACGCGATGTCTGGCACTACACCTTTATTTTGAGTGCTGCCTCCATCGATTCTATAGAACTTTTGAATCGTATATTGCACGTAGCCAAGTTCTTTATCGAACATGTCGTATATTTGATTCAAAGTTCTGTGTTGCTGAACTGTGCCTTTACCAAATGAATTTTCACCGACAACAATAGCTCGTCCATAGTCTTGCATCGCAGCGGCAAAAATCTCAGAAGCTGAAGCGCTGTAGCGGTTAATTAGAACCACTAGCGGGCCTTGATAACTAATTTTTCCGCCCGTATCGCTATTGACATTCACTCTACCGTAACTATCACGCACCTGAACAATCGGCCCACTCTTAATGAACAAGCCTGAAAGCGCAGTAGCTTCTGTTAGAGCTCCGCCACCATTGTTTCTAAGGTCGACAATGATCCCATCAACACCTTGTGCTTTTAAATCCGTTAACAGTTTATCTGTATCTTTTGATAGGCCTACATAAAAGCTCGGTACTTCAATAACCCCTACTTTCTTGCCATCTTTTTCAATTACTTCAGCTTTTACGGCACGGTCTTCTAATCGGATCTTGTCACGAGTAATTGTGACAACGTGACTTTTTGCGTCTTTCTTCTCTGGCAATATTTCCAGTTTAACCTTGGTACCCTTAGGCCCTTTAATTAACTGAACAACATCATCAAGGCGCCAGCCAATCACATCTACGATATCCTCACCATCTTGCCCAACGCCAACAATTCTATCACCTTCACCTAGTTGCTTACTTTTTGATGCTGGCCCACCAGCAACTAATGAACGAATGACAGTGTAGTCATCGGTCATTTGCAACACAGCTCCAATACCTTCAAGAGAGAGGTTCATTTCAGACTGGAATTGTTCAGCGTTTCTTGGGGAAAGATAACTGGTATGAGGGTCAACTTCACGTGCGAATGCATTCATGTATAGCTGGAAAGCGTCTTCGTTATGAGTTTGGCTAAGCCTTCGAATTGCGTTGTTGTATCGCTTACCCAAAATCTCTTTGATTTCTGGCCAAGTTTTACCTGTCATTTTCAAATTAAGCGCATCGTATTTGACTCGTTTACGCCATAACTCATTTAGCTCTTTTTCACCTTTAGGCCATGCTGCTTTCGTTCGATCAAGCTCCAAAGACTCGTCAGTATCAAATTTCATTTCTTCATCTAATAAAGAAAGAGCATACCTGAAGCGATCGTAGCGTTTACGCATAGACAGGTTATAGACATCAAACGCTATTTGGTTATTGCCATTTTTAAGTTGGTCATCAAGTTTGTCTGACCACTTACTAAAAGAATCAATGTCTGATTGGGTGAATATATTTCGATTGAAGTCAAGCAACTCTAAATAACGTTCGAAGATGCCTTCTGAGAATTGATCATTGAGATCGAAGTGCTTGTAGTGGTTCTGAGTAAATCTCCACATGACCCGTTTACTTGCAGTTTCATGTTGAGTTTCAGGTGCAAGAACAGGAAGTTCCTTCTTACTGATATTGGCTTCAAGAGCCTGAACTGATGGAACTGCTAGCCAAAGGCTAGCAGCAATCAGTGTCAATTTTAAACGGGTTTTCATGCGTAGGAGTATCTCCTTTAGGCGCGCAAGTGCTCCGCTTTAACGACCATTTGTAGACCGTTTACAAGTTGAACACGTACATCTTCCTTATTGATTTCAACTATGGTCGCTGCCATATTTCCTTTACCCATGTTTACATTCACTTGTTTGCCTACAATCATTTCATCAGCATTCAAAGCTCTTGTTTGTACGGGCTTTTTACTGTCTTTTTGCACTTTAGGCGAAGTGCGACGAGGCTGTGGTTTTCTCGGCTTCTTCGCTTTTTCTTCTTTCGCCTTTTGGGCTTGCTCCTTACGTCTTGCTTGTGCTCTAGCTTTGCTTTCTGCTAGTGCTGTCTTAGCGTGCTCAACGTGTTCTTCTTCCAATTCACCACAAACTTCGCCGTCTAAATCGACACGGCTAGCACCTGGCTTCACGCCATGTAGATAACGCCAAGAAGACGTGTATTGTCTTAAAGCCGCTCTAAGTTGAGTTTTGCTGACCTTTGGGTCTTCACTTAATCGATCGGCAAGATCTTGAAAAATGCCAATTTTCAAAGGTTTTGCTTCACCTTCTAAAGTAAAGCACTTAGGGAAACATTCAGCAATATAAGCAATGACTTCTTTGCTGTTCTTCAACTTTTCGGTGTTTTCCATGAGGATTCCTGGTTAAATGCGGGCTTCCCCGCGAGCATATAGATAAAGATTCCAAGTATTATAGTGAGCTGCAAATGAAAAACCACACTCAAAGATTAAAAACTCATTTATTAGAGTGTGAATTAAGCACCTTTTCTACTTCTCGTACTAAAAATGTTAAGCCTTCCTCATCTATCTCACTAAATCGACCAACCTCTGGACTATCAATATCAAGCACGCCGACAAGCTGACCGTCAACAGAAACCGGGATGACAATTTCAGAATTGCTCGCAGCATCACATGCTATATGCCCTTCAAACTGATGAACATCATCAACACGCTGTACCGTATTTGTTTCCGCTGCTGTTCCACATACACCGCGACCAACAGGTATACGAACACACGCTGGTTTACCTTGAAACGGCCCCAATACCAGTTGTTCATCTTTCATAAGATAAAAGCCGACCCAATTTAGCCTATCCAGCTCCATATTTAGTAAAGCGCTAAGGTTCGATAAGTTCGCGATAAGATCACTCTCTCCTTCTAGTAATGCGACAGCCTGCTTGGTAAGACGATGATAGTGTTCTATGTTCATTTTTAATTCCAATTGTTGTTGAAGGGCTCCACTCGAGGAATTGGGTATACCCTATTAATCCCAGCGCTTTACAAAGCGTCAGGGATGTATATCACAGATAAAAAACACAAATCAAAGGTTTCATGACTCTCTCAATCTCTTTCTCTTGTTGATGAGCTCATAACTTTATCCAATTTTGCAATTAGATGACTATTCCGCTGTTATACTTCAAATTAATCCCACTAATAGTTTCATGATCAATAAGAATGCGATACATAGAAGTATGTATCTTGTAGAAACCACAATGCCTCAAAGGACTGGGCGAAAGATGTTAGCTGAACAGCAAAACCTACACACTATAACTCAGTGCCAAAGCTGCCAAAGCTGCCAATGGCCAATCGAGCAAGTTCCTCTTGCTAAAAGTGAAAATGCTCACTGCCCTAGATGTGATCGTGTTGTCTACGAATGGCGCCAAGTAAACTTGTCAGGCAACCTTGCGTTAGCCGTAACTTGTTTGCTTCTTCTCGTACCCGCACACTTTTATAACTTCATCTCTATCAATTTGTTTGGTGTCGCTTTTTCAGGTAGCTTAATCAGCGGTGTACAAGCGTTAGTGAGTGAAGGCTATGTGTCACTCGCTCTTCTCGTTGTTTTTTGTAGCTCAATCGCCCCACTAGTTTTATTTACTGTGACAATCACAGCGCACATAGCAATTAGATACCGACAACTTAAGCTACTTAACCGCAGTCTAAAGCTTGTTCGCCAAATGAGGCATTGGGTGATGATCGACGTATTTTTAGTTAGTATCGCGATATCATGCTTTAAACTTCAAGACTATGCGGATATCTCCGTTGATAACGGGTTGTTCTCACTTATCCTGTTACAAATACTGACCGTTTTGCTGCTCTCACGGATAAATGTCGAACAGTATTGGGATAAATGGCAACAAAGTGAGATCTATTCGACGAACTCATATACAGAAACATCGCAAAACCTTATCCAATGTGGGAATTGCTATCTAACGCAAGAAACGAATCATCAATGTGTACGATGCCATAACGAATTGTCACGGTTCAGGCCACACTCACTTCAACGCTCTTGGGCTTACCTGATGACAGCTGCTATTGCGCTTATCCCAGCAAACTTCATCCCTATCTCTATCCTTTTTACCAATGGAAAGCAGATAAAAGACACAATATTTTCTGGAGTTATATCGCTAGTCAATCACGACCTACTGCTCATCGCCATCATCATATTTATAGCTAGTATACTAGTCCCGATAATTAAAATTCTCGGAATAGCCTACGTGTTGATTTCCATATCCTGCCGTAAAACATTGTATCAACGCCAATGTATGAAAATTTACTCTATTTTGAAATGGATAGGTAAATGGTCCATGGTCGACTTGTTTGTTATCTCGATAATGCTAACACTCGTTGATCGCGGGCAAATATTGAACTTTACTCCCGGATACGGTGCCGTTGCATTTGGCGTCGTCATTGTTTGCACCATGCTCTCTGCAGAGAGCTTAGACACACGATTAATATGGAACTTGAAAAATCGCCCAACCAGCGAGAATGGAATTGTAAATGAGTAACGAGTCTAAACCAGTAATTAAAAAAAGCAGCCGTATATCGCCTTTATGGGTGCTCCCAATCGTAACCATCATTTTAGTCGGCTGGCTGTTATCCAAATCTATTCACGATGCCGGAAAGAAAATACAAATCCAATTTGCTGATGCACAAGGCCTTGTCGCTGGCAGAACCACGATTAGGTATCATGGATTAGAGGTCGGTATAGTGCGAGATATAGTGTTATCTGAAGACCTTGAAAGCATCTTTGTTGAAGCTGACGTATATCCAGAGGCAGAGACTTTACTAAGAAAGAACACCCGTTTTTGGTTGGTCAAACCTACCGCTAATTTATCCGGAGTAACGGGGCTAGATGCGCTGGTCTCCGGTAACTATATAGCAATTCAACCAAGTCCTGTTAAATCAAAAGCGGAAACAAAATTCCGCGCTCTAGATATCGCCCCTTCAGATATACGCTCTCGAGAAGGGTTAAATATTCGACTCAAAGCCAAAGACCTAGGCGGAATTTCTATCGGTTCACAAATTTTATACAGGAGAATTCCTGTAGGTAAAGTGTATGGCTATCAGCTGGACGAAGAAAACGATGAAGTGCGTATACAAGCCTCAGTCAAACCTGAATATCAACACATTATTACCAGTGACAGTCGCTTTTGGAACATCAGCGGCATCGGCGCAAACGTAGGCTTCGATGGCGTTGACATACAATTGACCAGTATCAGCGCTCTCATATCAGGAGCCATTGCAGTAGACTCTCCGGATCAAGGTTCTCCGGTAAAAAATGGGCATGAGTTCAAGCTCTACCAGGATATTGAAACTGCCGGGCGAGGAATTCCCGTTAAAATTCATTTGCCTGAAAATAACAAAATAAGCAGTAATGGCGCACCCATTATGTATCGTGGTATAGAAGTCGGCCAAATAACCACACTAGAACTAGATGCAGAGCGACAAGACATTGTAGCTCACGCCGCAATTCAACCTGCTTTCAGTGACATGCTCAACACTAACAGCAACTTCATATTAGAAGAGCCGCGCTTATCCCTCTATTCATTCGAAAACTTGACCAACCTTGTAAAAGGAAACTATCTCACTATCGTACCTGGAAAAGGAGCACCCAGCCGCGTGTTTACAGCCTATCGGCAAGATAGCATAAAGCTTCAGCAACAAGGTGCTACCATGATTCACCTAACATCTGACGATACTCACGGGTTAGAAAAAGGTGCAAAACTTCTCTACAAAGGTTTGATTGTCGGATCTGTGGCTAACATTCGGCTCGTTAAAGATAAGATTAAGTTAGATGTATTGGTCAACAAACAATATCGACACCTAATTAAATCGAACAATCGATTTTATATTTCCAACGGTATGAATGTTGACCTTACCGATTCTGGAGTCGCAATAGCGGTGCCTCCCGCCAAACGACTAATAGGGCGAAGCATTAGCTTTAGCAGTCAAGGCAACAATGATAAGCAAAGAAGTTTTCAGCTATATGCGAGCAAGCAACTGGCAAACATCGCCCAAGTTGAGGGCAAAGGCTCGAAAGATATCTATCTACTGACGAATGAATTGCCTTCGATATCTGAAGGCAGCCCTATTCTCTACCGCAACTTGCCTGTTGGTAAGGTAGTCAGCTTTAAACTGACTAAGTCAGGAGTGGTCGTTCACGCTAAAATTAATCACAAATATGGATACTTGGTGAGTAAGAATAGCGTTTTCTGGAATCAATCTGGAGTGAGTATCGAAGCTTCACTCAATCAAGTAAACATCTCATCTGCTCCATTGAAGAGTCTTTTGATCGGTGGTATAGCGTTCGATGAACTGACTGGGGTTAATAGCAAGTCTGGTAAATACTGGAAGCTGTACAAAGGTTTCAAACAAGTACAACAATCCGGTAATCAGATTACTCTTACCACTTCAAAAGCAATCAAGTTGAAGCCCGGCGCTAACGTTAAGTATCGAGGTACTGACGTCGGTAAAGTCGATACTATTTCTCCTAGCTTCAACAGTGACACTACAACCGTTGTTGTCACAATATTCTCAAGCTACTATGACCATCTAGCAAAACAAGGCAGCTATTTTTGGGTTGCTCAACCTAAAATCAGTGCTGCCGGAGTTGAAAATATCGAGAATATTCTGGGCAACGAAATATTTGTTGCCCCTGGTGCAGGGAGTCGGGCTAACACCTTCAACTTAAACAGTGAACCTAAACTCTCGCAAGGTGTCGAATTCAGCTTACAAAGCGACCGAAAAGGGTCTATAAAAGTTGGTACTCCAATTTTGTACCGTGATATTGAAGTCGGTAAAGTTACAAAAGTTAAACTAGGCGAGCTTTCAGATAGGATTATTACCACAATCTCTATCGATAAGGCATACGCGTACTTAGTCCGCAAGAATAGTGTATTTTGGAATGTATCCGGCGTGGATGTTTCTATCGGCTTGACAGGAGCTAACGTAAAAACCGGCACGGTTGAAAGTTTAATTCGCGGCGGTATTACGTTTTCAACTCCAGACGATGTTGAGTTAGCTCCAAAAGCTAAACAAGGACAGACGTTCTATCTAAATGCTTCTGCAGAAAATGCATGGAAAAATTGGCGATTGCCTATTCCTAAAGCCTAGAGAACTCCACCCTACTTCAAGTAAAATGGCGTTAGGTATATAATCGGCGCCATTCATTACCCAGCGGATTATCACCTTGCACCCAAACGTTTACCTTCCAGAAGAGTTTTTGTCCCATATTGAAGCTATATTGCCTGAAGGCGAATCTCTTTCAGAGTTTGTATCTGCCTGTCAGCGTCCACTAAGAAAAAGTATTCGCGTAAATACTTTGAAGACTTCTGTCGAAAACTTTAAACAACGTGCAAAACACAAAGGCTGGAAACTTGAACCTATCCCATGGTGCGATACCGGGTTCTGGATTGAAGCAGATGAATCTGTGACACCATTAGGCAATACCGCTGAACATATGGCCGGACTTTTCTACATTCAAGAAGCAAGCTCAATGATGCCGGTTTCGGCTCTTTTCCATCAGCAAGACTCAAACTTTGGTTCTGTACTTGATATGGCTTCTGCCCCAGGCTCAAAAACCACGCAAATAGCAGCAAAACAGAACAACAAAGGAGTGATCGTTGCCAATGAGCTGTCCGCTAGTCGAGTAAAAGTGCTGCATGCAAACATACAGCGATGTGGAGTAAGCAACTGTGCTTTAACCAATTTTGATGGCAACGTGTTCGGTGGATGGCTCCCTGAACAGTTTGATGCCGTATTGTTGGATGCCCCATGCTCAGGTGAAGGTACAGTTCGCAAAGATCCCGACGCATTAAAAAATTGGAGTATCGAAAGTACAAACACGATTGCTGATGTACAAAAGCAGCTCATTGAGAGCGCATTTCATGCGCTAAAGCCGGGCGGTAGCATGGTTTACTCGACATGCGCCCTAAGTAAAGAAGAGAACCAACAAGTCTGCACTCACCTGCTGACAACTTTCACTGATGCAATTGAGTCGATATCTCTGTTAGATCTATTTCCAGATGCGCATAAGGCCCTTACCCCTGAAGGCTATGTACATATTTTCCCTCAGACCTATGACTGTGAGGGGTTTTTCGTCGCAAGATTTAGAAAGCTTTCGTCTGTTACCCCACCAGCTGTAAAGAAGAGACTCGGCAAGTTTCCTTTTGAAAAAGCAAATACCAAGTTAGTTAATCAAATCTCGCAATCACTCGATCAAGAATTAAATATTGTTCTACAGGACGATTCAATGATTTGGGCTAGAGACAAAGAAGTTTGGCTTTTCCCGACAAACTTAGAGCCGATGTTAGGAGAACTTCGCTTCTCTAGAATGGGAATAAAAATCGCAGAAACGCACAAAAATGGATTTAAATGGCAACACCAAGTCGCAACTTCTGTCGCCACCGGAAAAGAAGATAAGTGTTTGGATATCGACGTAGAACAAGCGAGAGAGTGGTTTATGGGC
Source organism: Vibrio marisflavi CECT 7928 (assembly GCF_921294215.1). Taxonomy (GTDB): domain Bacteria; phylum Pseudomonadota; class Gammaproteobacteria; order Enterobacterales; family Vibrionaceae; genus Vibrio; species Vibrio marisflavi. Next base: position 1,111,982 of record NZ_CAKLDM010000002.1, on the reverse strand, counting down.
CGAGATATTCGCCCTAACGGGTCGGGTAAAGGCTCAGTTCTCGTGCGTTACGACGGGTTTATAATTGGACTTGGTAAATGGGTAGGAAATCGAATTAAGAACGGTCTTCCACGTGAACTCGTTAGAGACAAAAACTTGTTTTAAAGTGACCCAATCTCAAATTTCATATCTTTTGTCGTTCTGCCCAACTAATTGGGCAGAACCTAATAAGCACGAAGCAAACAAGATTGACATTAAGCTAAACGAATACCTTCCTTCTCGATAACAATCTTACCTTGTTTGTAAAGCCCACCAATAGTCTTCTTGAACGTACCTTTACTCGTTCTAAATACCGTAAAGATTGCATCTGGTGATGATTTATCATTTAACGGCAAGAAACCATCATTTCGCTCAAGCTGTTCCAGAATCTTACTACTTAAATCATCCAGCCGGCCAACACCAACCTTTTGCAGCGATAAATCAATTTTTCCGTCTTCACGAATGGTTTTGATATAGCCTTTTAAACGCTTACCAACGAACAGTTTGCCAAACACATCAGATGAAAAAATCATTCCCCAATGTTGGCCATTAACAATAGCTTTAAACCCGAGTTCACTTCTTTCAGCGATGATTAGTTCAACTTGTTGGTTCTTTGCATAGCTTGCAGGTGTCTTATCTAGCAGTTTGTTGAATTTCGTTGTGCCAACGATACGTCCAGAAGCCTTGTCTGTGTACACATAGACTAATAACTTCTGGCCTTGTCTAAAGCGTGCACGTTGCTCACTAAATGGGATAAGCAGATCCTTCTCTTTAATTCCCCAGCTAACAAACGCACCTGTGCTATTGACACCTTCCACTGTCATTAGCCCCCACTCGCCTACTTGAGCGATTGGCCTATCAGTCGTTGCTGACAACTGGTTTTCAGAGTCAAAGTACAAGAAAACTTCCACGCGGCTGCCAACTTCAGTACCTTCCGGTACATATTTATTTGGTAGTAATGTGGTTCCAAACTCTTCAGCATCCAAAAAAACGCCAAAGTCTGCAAGCCTAACAACTTCTAGGTCGTTTACTTGTCCAACTCTAATCATGTCAAATATCTCAATACAAATTTGCAGTGATTATACCCAAACGCTCTCAAGAAGCGAGGCTGTTTGCGCATATCTATAAACTTCTAGTATGCTTTCTTTATAGAAATAAAATTATAAGTAATTGAGGAGACTAGGTTGGTCACTGTTGATAAACATGACGGCATCACACTAAAAATCTCTCACGCTATCGGCACTTCTAAGCGTTCCAATTTAGATATCTACCTGTTTGTTCCAGGCGAACTCGGCTTGAGCCAAGAAATAATCAGCGAATCTGATTTTTACTACAGCTCTATAAACCAAAAGCGCACTTATTACAGTGATAAAACACTCTTACCCCTAGTACACAGCCGATTGGCAAAGCGGAAAAGGTTATCCAGTAGACAATATCGTGTCAGTTTGAGCTTATTTGCTTATCAATACGTGATTGCTTTAGATAAAGCGGTTAACAATATCAATAGCCTAGACAAAGAGTCGATTACTGAACAAGAGATAGATGAAGTAATTGAACTTGCTTTAGACATTTTAAAGCGACTAAGACGAAGTATTCCTTATGAAGAGAATCTAAAACGTTACTACGCCAACATAGATAATTACCTGTCTTGGTATACCGAGCAAAACTTTCTTTCCCTCGTGGCACACCTACCAAGGAATGATGATTACGCCACCTTAAAATCTAGGCTTATTAATATAGTAGAAAGAGAAACGGCACACCGCCGCCTCAATAACTACAACTCTGAAAAAGTTCGCTCTGACTTAACAAGAATGAGCAACAAAATGCGATTGTTAAGACGCCTGATAGAGCACCCAATAGTGCTTAAAGAAAAGACAACTTCATTGGGCAAGAATCTAAGGCGAGCCTCGAAAGGGATCGCGACTGGGTTTGTCATGGTTTTCGTCACGATATTGGCCATTACTGCACGTGAGTACTGGGGTGAGATCACCGTTTCATTTATTGTTCTGATGTCGATACTGTATGCGCTGCGAGAGATTTTTAAGGACGATTTGAGGGATGTATTGTTGCGCTGGGTAAGAAAAGACAAACCCAAATGGCGCAAGCGGTATTTTGATCCAACAACAAACAAAATCGTAGGCCAAAAGCTAGAGTGGCTTGACTATAAGGTAAGAGCAATACTTCCCGACAGAATAAAAACCATTCGTAAGAAAAGAGTGGTTCAAAGAGAAGAGAAAATACTTCATTATCATAGCGAAACTGAGATGTCGACGTCACGCTTTATGAGTGGTTACGAAGAGACAAAAGATGCGTTGCTGATTAGCATGCGCGCTCTTACAAGGCTGATGGATAAGGGGTCAAATAAAGTTTATTCACTCAATAAAGGTCAAGTTGTTCGAGAGTCAGTAGATAAACGCCATTTGTTTAACTTAATTATCCAAGAGAATGGAGAGGACGGCGGTACGAAGTTCTACCGCTGGAAAATTATTCTAAATCGCACAAAAATCGTAGCAATCGAGCAAATTGATATAGATGATTAGCTGGCTACTTTGATGGAAAGCATCAACTCAAATTCGGCTACCGATGTATTTGGATCAATACTCGGACAGGTGGCGGTAATCGTAACATTTTGATTGATCCTGTCTTTTGTCGAAATCGCTTGCTCTAACATTTGACCAATTTTATCACCGTCAGAGCAAGTAAAAAGCACATCACTTTCAGCTCTTTTGATAAATTTCCCCTCTACTTCTTTGAAAGCTAGAGAAATATTCACTCCTTTTTCCTTTGCTTTGCTCATCGCCATAAAACCACCAGCAACATCGGCCCCTACCGCTAAGACACCGAAATACATACTGCTCAAGTGGTTTTTGGTTCGCCTCTTTAAAGGAATTTTAATGGCAATCGAGTTTGCGTCTAAGCCAACTATTTTCGGCCGACAAAGCCAGATGAAAGGTACTTTGAAAAAGCCAAAAGTATTGAGATACAAATTTGCTTTAGCGAGCTTAGAGAGCATTACACACCTACAATGAAACAATGTCATCTGACCAGTTAATATTGTAGGTGTGCATTTGTCAATTGCACTGATCAGCAGTTTGATATCAATCCGATATAGTTACACCGTAACATATGCTTGTGCAACTGGGTTATTTAGTAAATAATCTTTTGTTTTAGGCAGTTGGTCTAAGTCTCCTGTTATCGCAACGGACGACTTATTGCTAGCTTGGCAAGACTCTACAACCTTATCAAGTAGCAACAACACAGACTCGTTGTCTAAGTCGAATAAGTAAGACAGATTTTCATTAGAACTATCTATTCCAAGAGTAAGTTGCGCTAGATTGCTTAAGTTAACAACAACTCCATCAAAATAGTGCAATAGCCTGTCGGAAAGCAAAGCAGCAGAAGGAGTATCAACTGAGAAATGGACTTTCAAACCGTTCAGCCCTCTCGGTAAACCCTGCTCGGCTAACTTGTCGATGATACTAGCTGCATCAGATAAAGTTCTTACAAATGGAATAACAATTTCTATATGAGAGTGCTGTTCGCGTAACTGCTTGATTACTTCACATTCTAAGGCAAATGCTACTTGGTATTCTTTAGATACATGCTTGGAGACACCTCTTCGTCCCATAGTTGGGTTCAACTCAGATGATTCAACATCTCCGCCAACTAAGTTACTAAGTTCATGACTGTCAGAGCCAGTTAAGCACACTTTTATTGATTCATACTTGGGCTGAATTGCTGACAAAATCGATTCGACTAGCGTAGATACAAAGTAGTCTTTTGTACTCAACCCAGAACATTTTTTTTCCAACATGTCTTGTGTTGAGCTCCCCATACTAGCATTGGGATCAGTCAAATGTGGGTGAAAGCCAATTTTAGTATTTATTAAACTAGATATATCGACAAAAAGATGTTCCCCATTTCTAGTCACGGTGAAACCGGAAGCCGACTTATGTTGTGTACTCACTGTTATTTGACTCCAAACTTTAGTTATTTTCAATTGATTAGAAATCAAGGCTAGTCTGCTGTCAACTCAGCAAATTGCAACATGGCCTACAGGTTGTATTTGTTCCTATATAGAGAAAGCTGAAACAAATCTCTTTTCAATGCCCTTTTATACAACATAAAAGTTTATTACTGCATGTAATTCCGTTATCTTTACGTCTTCGAATTAGTAACAGACAACATAGAATTTAGCATGCCATTAAAAACCGACGAACTAAGAACCCAAGCACTTGGACCTATGCCCACACCAGCAGAACTAGGTAGCGCCCATCCCATTACCGATTCGGTGGCTGAACGTATTGCTCAATCACGTAAGCAAGTAGAGAAAATCCTGCGTGGAGAAGATCAACGACTACTAGTCATTGTAGGGCCATGTTCAGTTCATGATACGGAAGCTGCTATTGACTACGCGACTCGACTTGCTGGAATACAAAAGCAATACGAGAAAGAACTATTTATCGTCATGCGAACCTACTTTGAAAAGCCTAGAACTGTCGTCGGTTGGAAAGGCTTGATTACCGATCCTAACTTGGATGGATCATATGCACTGGAAGCAGGCCTCAGCAAAGCTCGTCAGTTACTTTTGGATATCAACAAACTAGGCCTTCCTACGGCAACTGAATTTCTCGATATGATCACAGGCCAATACATTACTGACTTGATTACTTGGGGAGCAATTGGCGCTCGTACAACCGAGTCACAAATCCACAGAGAAATGGCTTCAGCATTATCTTGTTCGGTCGGTTTTAAGAACGGCACGAATGGCAACGTTAAAATATCAATTGATGCAATTCGCGCGGCTAAAGCTTCTCACTACTTTTATACCCCAGATAAAAATGGTCGCATGACAGTATATCGCACGAGCGGAAACCCGCATGGCCATGTAATTTTGCGTGGCGGTGATAAAGGACCGAACTTCGATAGTGCGTCTGTAGAGCAAGCTTGTAGTCAACTTGGTGAATTCGACCTTCCACAGAAGTTGATTGTTGATTTTAGCCATGCGAATTGTCAAAAGCAGCACAGAAAGCAACTTGATGTGGCAAAAGATATCTGCGACCAGATCAAGTCTGGTAGCAACTATATCGCTGGCATTATGGCTGAAAGTTTCATTGAAGAAGGCAACCAACCAATGCACGACATCACTGCATTGAAATATGGCCAGTCGATCACTGACCCATGTTTAAGTTGGGAGCATACTGTCGAAATGCTAGATATGTTGTCTGACGCTGTTAAGACTCGTTTTTAAGTTTTTAGGAAGGATATATACGTTATGCCATCATTTGATATCGTCTCTGAAATCAATACTGTAGAGCTCAGAAATGCTGTTGAGAATGCCTCTAGAGAGCTTTCGACTCGTTTCGACTTTCGAGGAGTTGAAGCATCTTTTGAAATACAAAAAGAAGAGAGCGTGAAACTTAGCGCTGAGGCTGATTTTCAGCTAAAGCAAATGCGTGATATTTTGCGCGGCAACCTTACTAAGCGTGGCGTTGATGTAAATTCAATGGACTCTCAGACTCCTGATCAATCAGGAAAAATGTGGAGTCAGAATATCTTGTTTAAGCAAGGTATCGACACTCCAACGGCGAAAAAAATCGTTAAAGCAATTAAAGATGCAAAATTAAAAGTGCAAGCGGCTATCCAAGGTGAAAAAGTTCGCGTAACTGGCAAAAAGCGCGACGATTTACAGTCTGTTATCGCGTTGATCAAACAAGCAGAACTTGGTCAGCCATTCCAGTATGAAAACTTTAGAGATTAAAGTTTTTAGCAATATGAGCGTTAAGCTAAATCAGAAAATGGCTCCTTAATGGAGCCATTTTTATAACACTTGCCCCAACTTGTATAATTTGCTTTTTCCTATAAGCAGGTTGAACTCATTGCTACCTGACGGAACCAACACACAGCGTCGTTGTACCTCATTCGACTCTCTGTCTAGCAAAGAAGCAAGCTCAACTGCATCTTTAAACGCCTGTCTGTTTGCATCCCTTCTAACTAAGTCCATAAGTTCCAATGGACAGTCTTCAGTGTGATAAACCAGTTCAACTTTTTGCATTTGTTGAAGTGCCTTAATGGTGAGAAGCTCGACATCGTGATCATACTCAATCCATATTAGTGAGCCACTTTCCTGCTGCTTTTTCTCAATAAGCGACTGATAAAGGGCTTCTAAGTCTTCACGCTTATTTGAAGCATTGACGAACTCATTGTCGAAAAACGACTCCCAAAAGCGTTTACGTTCCGTCACTGTAGCGAATTGCTCTTTTATAGCGTTTCTTTTTGAACACACAAAGTCGGCAAGCAATGACGTATTCTGGGCAAGCAAAGACTCAAAGGTCTGCCTAATTTTTCTTACCAAAACTGGTGAAGCCCCACCACTGGAGATCGCAATCTGGATTTTTCCGCGATTAATTATAGAGGGCGTAATGAAATCACAATACGGCTGATCGTCAACGACATTTACCAAGATGCCAAATTTTTTAGCGTCTTTGTAGATCTGATGATTAATCGTGGGATTATTCGTTGTAGCCCAAAGCTGGACATATTCATTGGAGAGTAAATCAGAAGAGTAAAAGTTTTGTATCCAATGGCAGCTATTCTCATCAACCCATGTTTTTAACTGTTGATCAATATTGGGAGATACAACCGTTACAACCGCCCCTGCTCTCATCAGCATCTCGACTTTTCGAGTAGCGACCTCTCCACCCCCAATCACTAAAACAGGTTTGTGATTTAAGTCCAAAAACAACGGAAAATATTGCATCTAAATCCTTTTAGGAAAAAGTTGAAAACATTGTATAGCTCTCTAGCCTAACAAAAACTAGTCCTCTGCACACGCCAGAGATGAAGAGTTTATTCAAGGTCAACAAATCCGGTGCCATCGCAAACAAATATTAAGAAGCAAACTTCGCCGCTTTATATTTATCTCTATTTACTACTTCATTCCGAGAAAATACCCAACTTACTCGCATATGAGTCATATATTGACCACTTACGAAACACTTTTACCGAGTTTTATTCTTTAGGTAGCAAGTATGAAACAACACACTTTATTTACATTTGGATAACATTTAGACATGCTAATAATGGAATTTAGGTGTGACGTGAGTCAAAAATCTTTTCAAATTAAACATTTGAGAAAATTGAAATCCTTACCTACGCTTATAACTGGTTGATTTACATGTGAGACATTGATCTCATATGGGGCCAGCTCAGTTATAGCAACATATACATTAGAGTTGTATCTGAATTTAACGATTTAACAAGGTTAATACAGGAAGGAAACAAATGGCAAACAAACTAACACTTCTTGCCTCCGTCGTAGCTGCTTCTACTGCGTTGGTCGCAAACAGTGCTTCTGCTGCAGATAGCACACTTGAAAAAGTGACTAAACAGGGATTTTTAACTTGTGGGGTCAGTGCTGGTCTACCCGGTTTCTCCAACCCTAACTCAAAAGGCGAATGGGAAGGTATCGACGTAGAGTATTGCCAAGCAATCGCTGCAGCGGTACTTGGAGACAAAAAGAAAGTCAAATACGTCCCACTAACAGCGAAAGAGCGTTTCACTGCTTTGCAATCTGGTGAAATTGATGTTCTATCCCGTAACACAACGTGGACACTACACCGTGATACAGCTCTAGGTCTAAACTTTGCTGGTGTAAACTACTACGATGGCCAAGGCTTTATGGTTAAAAAGTCTCTTGGTGTAACCAGTGCTAAAGAGCTTGATGGTGCATCGATATGTGTGCAATCGGGTACCACTACCGAGTTAAACTTAGCTGACTACTTCCGAACCAATGGCATGAAGTACAAGCCTGTAGTATTTGATACTGCTCCACAAACATCTGCTGGTTTCGATGCTGGGCGTTGTGACGTTCTTACAACTGACCAATCAGGCTTATATGCTCTTCGTCTAAACCTTAAAGATCCGAAAACAGCAATTGTACTACCAGAAATCATCTCGAAAGAGCCTCTAGGGCCTGTTGTACGCCAAGGTGATGACCAATGGTTTAACATTGCTAAGTGGGTTCTGTTCTCAATGGTCAATGCGGAAGAGTTTGGTATTACATCTAAGAATGCAGATGCAATGCTGAAGTCGAAAGATCCTAATATTCAAAGGATCTTGGGGCTTTCTGGGCCTAAAGGTAAAGGTTTAGGAATCAGAGATGACTGGGGATACCAAATCGTTAAACAAGTTGGTAACTACGGCGAAAGCTTTGAGCGTACCGTTGGTAAAGGTTCGCCACTCCAAATATCACGAGGCGTAAATGCACTGTGGAATGCTGGTGGCATCATGTATGCCCCACCAATTCGATAAGCCTTGTAATAAACCTGGGCGGGTAATCCCCGCCCTTGCTACATATATTTGAGGTGACTGTTGTATGAAGCCTACTGAAAATTCTACATCTAACACACAGCACGGAGGGACGAAAGGTAAAAACTTGCTTTACAACCCAACGTTCCGCGCAGCCGCAATCCAAGTCATTGCTATTTGTCTCTTAGCCTTCTTTTTTTACACTATCGTAAATAATGCATTGAATAACCTAGAAGCCCGCGGTATTGCTACCGGCTTTGGATTTTTAAACCAAGAAGCAGGGTTTGGTATTGGGTTGAGTCTAATTGACTATAACGAAACCTATTCTTATGGTCGTACATTCGTCGTTGGCCTTCTAAATACTGCGCTAGTTTCAATACTTGGTATTATTCTCGCAACAGTCCTCGGTTTCATTATTGGTATAGCAAGATTGTCATCAAATTGGCTAGTCAGCCGATTTGCCGCTGTATATATAGAAACATTCCGTAACATTCCACTATTGCTGCAAATTTTCTTTTGGTACTTTGCTGTACTGCAAGCACTACCCTCACCGAGGCAAAGTATGAGCTTAGGTGAAGCGGTATTTTTAAATGTTCGCGGGTTATATTTCCCCGAGCCAGTTTTTGAATCAGGTAGTATCTTTGTCGTATTGACCTTATTGGCCGGAATATGTGCGTCTGTAGTCATTAATGTTTGGGCGAACAATAAGCAAAAGCTTACTGGCCGACAAACGCCAATGGGTAGGATTATTCTCCTATTGTGCGTTGTACTTCCTGTCGTGGTGTATTTCATTATGGGCTCACCTATCAGTGCGCAATACCCTAAATTACAAGGGTTTAACTTTCAAGGCGGTATTAGTATCATTCCTGAGTTAGCCGCCCTTTTGCTTGCTCTTTCTATTTATACAGCTTCGTTCATAGCAGAGATAGTTCGTTCAGGTATTAATGCCGTTAGCCACGGACAAACGGAAGCAGCGATGAGCTTAGGCCTACCTCGCGGAAAAACCCTCAAATTGGTTGTGATCCCTCAAGCGCTGAGAATCATTATTCCCCCGCTGACAAGCCAATACTTAAACTTGACCAAAAACTCTTCTCTTGCGATGGCTATTGGTTATCCGGATCTCGTTTCGGTATTCGCGGGAACGACCTTAAACCAGACAGGTCAGGCAATTGAGATTATCGCGATGACCATGGCGGTTTATCTTTCATTGAGTTTAATAACATCAGCAATCATGAATATGTACAACCGAAAAGTGGCATTGGTAGAGAGGTAGTAATATGAAGAAGCATGAATTTTTGCCCGATCTGCCGCCACCAGCAAATACCGTTGGTGTAATTGGGTGGATGAGAAGAAACCTATTTAGTGGCCCTTTTAACTCAATCATCACAATTTTGCTTGGATACTTAGCACTTATCGCGATATGGAATATCTTTGACTGGGCATTTCTCAATGCAGACTGGGTAGGAACGACCAGAGATGACTGTTCAAGGGCTGGGGCATGTTGGGTATTTATTAATGTGCGTTGGGAGCAATTCATGTATGGGTTTTACCCACATGAAGAGCTTTGGAGGCCAAGGTTATTCTACATTACGCTAGCCATTTTTACCGTTCTGTTAGCATATGAGAAAACTCCAAAAAGACTTTGGGTTTGGTTATTCTTTGTAAATATCTACCCTTTCCTAATGATTGGACTGCTCTACGGCGGTGTGTTTGGCTTAGAAGTTGTCGATACTCACAAATGGGGTGGATTACTAGTCACGTTAATCATCGCCTTAGTGGGGATTATTGTTTCGCTACCCATTGGTATAGTACTCGCTCTGGGAAGACGGTCTGAAATGCCAATAATTCGTAGTATGTGTACTGTATACATCGAGATTTGGCGTGGAGTTCCACTCATTACTGTGCTCTTTATGGCTTCCGTAATGCTACCACTATTTTTGTCAGAGGGTTCCGAGACCGACAAGCTAGTCCGCGCCCTAATAGGTGTTGTAATGTTTAGTGCCGCATACATGGCGGAAGTAGTACGTGGCGGGCTTCAAGCGATTCCAAAAGGACAATATGAAGCTGCCGATGCGCTTGGACTTACCTACTCGAAAAAAATGGCACTTATAGTTTTGCCGCAAGCCTTGAAGATTACTATCCCTTCAATCGTAAACACCTTTATCGGCCTATTCAAAGATACCAGTTTGGTACTAATCATCGGCATGTTTGACGTACTGGGTATAGGTCAGGCAGCCAATACAGACCCTGAGTGGTTAGGCTTTGCGACCGAAAGTTATATATTTGTAGCATTAGTTTTTTGGGTCTTTTGCTTCGGTATGTCGAGATACTCCATATGGTTGGAGAATAAACTGCATACGGGACACAAACGATAACAATTAAGAAGTCAATAGAATTTAAGTTTGAGGACAAATTATGACACAAACAACTAATCTAGATTCATCAGAGCCGATGATTCAAATTCAAGACATGAACAAATGGTATGGTGAGTTTCACGTACTTAAGAACATTAACTTGAACGTTCGTAAAGGCGAAAAAATTGTTATCTGCGGCCCCTCAGGCTCTGGAAAGTCAACGATGATTCGCTGCATCAATCGCCTTGAAGAGCATCAGAAAGGACATATTTTTGTTTCTGGCAATGAGCTAACAGAGGACTTAAAGAATATTGAAGCAGTGCGTCGTGAAGTCGGCATGTGTTTCCAGCACTTTAACCTATTCCCTCACCTAACCGTTTTAGAAAACTGCACATTAGCTCCAATTTGGGTAAAGAAAATGCCTAAGTCGGAAGCTGAAAAGATAGCGATGAAATATCTAGAAAGGGTAAAGATTCCAGACCAAGCTGAAAAATTTCCGGGGCAGCTTTCTGGTGGTCAGCAACAACGTGTAGCAATTGCACGCTCACTGTGTATGAATCCACAAGTCATGCTGTTTGACGAGCCGACTTCAGCACTCGATCCTGAAATGGTTCGCGAGGTGCTAGATGTTATGGTCGAGCTAGCAGAAGAAGGTATGACAATGCTTTGTGTAACACACGAGATGGGGTTTGCAAAAGAAGTTGCAGATAGAGTGATATTTATGGACGCTGGTGAGATAATTGAGGAAAACAACCCGGTTGAGTTTTTTGAGAATCCTCAATCAGATAGAACACAAAACTTCTTGGCTCAAATTCTACATCATTAGACCATAAATTTGGCATAGATGCGCTAACAGAGCACAGATGTTATATCGTGTTACACATTGCGAGAATCTCGTTTTAACAAAAGACTTGATTTTCTGAACTTTCAGCCCCATAAATGTACATAATTATATATGAATACCTTTCACGAGGAAGACTATGAATAACATGTATACTCGCACTTCGACCCAACAGCAAAGTGCTCTGCAAACCAACAAAGTTTTGCGTAACACATACGCATTGCTTGCAATTACGCTAATTTGGTCTGCAATGGTTGCTGGTGTCACTATGGCGCTAAACCTCCCTAGCCCTGGCATAATCATTATGCTAGTCGGCTTCTACGGCTTACTTTTCCTAACAGAGAAAAACCGTAATAACGGAATGGGATTAGTATTTACTTTCCTATTTACTGGCTTCCTAGGGTATACCGTTGGCCCACTGATCAACATGTATGTAGGTGCTGGCATGGGTGACATCGTGCTAACAGCTCTAGGTGGTACTGGTTTAGCATTCATCGGTGCATCAGCATACGCTCTTACAACCAAGCGTGACTTATCTATGCTTGGTGGTCTGATGTTGTCTCTATTTGTTGTACTGATTGTTGGTATGATTGCGAGCATCTTCTTGCACTCAACAGTTCTGCACCTTGTGTTGAGCAGCTTGTTTATCATCTTCTCTACACTAGCAATTTTGTATACCACTCAGGGCATTATTCGCGGTGGTGAGACAAACTACATCTCAGCGACTATCACTTTGTTTGTGTCAATCTACAACATCTTTATTAGTTTGCTAAGCATTCTTGGTATTACTAGAGACTAACGTTCTCCTTAGTAATAACGAATTTAAAGCCTGACAGTTTAATATTGTCAGGCTTTTTTATTCTTATACTATTGAGATCTGGGATAACTCTCCGTACCCTACATTAGTTAAAAGTCACAAAAGCAATCAATCACATGTTTGTATACAACGGTAAACAAATCGAAACAGACTCTCAAGGCTACCTTCTCAACTATAAAGAGTGGGAAGAAGGTATGATTGAGATCTTAGCGCTAGAAGAAAATATCGAACTTACTGATGCTCACCTAGAAGTCGTTCATTTCGTCAGAGAGTTTTATGAGGAGTTTAATACTTCTCCTGCAGTTCGAATGCTTGTGAAAGCAATGGAAAATGCACACGGGCCAGAAAAAGGAAATAGTAAGTATCTTTTTAAACTATTTAAGAAAGGGCCAGCAAAGCAAGCAACCAAATTAGCAGGCTTACCTAAACCAGTGAAATGCCTCTAGTAGTAATCCTGTAGCAACTCATACGCTACAGGATCTTAAACCCTTTATATTCCTTCAAATCCGCAGCACCACGTACAACATTATCAACCGTAGCCGTTCTCGGACCAACCGTTAACCATTGAGCCATTTTGCTTATCTGCTCTTCTGTACCGCAGACCACAACTTCTACGTCTCCGTCATTTAAGTTTAATGCGTATCCAGTTAGCCCAAGTAGCATTCCCTGATGTACTGTGTGGTAACGAAAGCCCACACCTTGTACGATTCCGGATACCGTAAATTTTTCGCATTTTTTTGTCATGGTGTCACCTTAACCACTGAGAACTACGCCTAATTAAATGGTAACTTTCACCATAATATCCGGTCCATCGATTTTTCTTGATTACATTGCAATTTGGGATCAGTTACAGGACAATGGCGCCCCACTATTGAAATGTATAGAGATCATCAATGCCAGCTATTTACCTAGTTAAAGGCCGTGACAAGTCAGTCCGTAGAAAACACCCTTGGATATTCTCTCGTGGTATCGCTAAAGTAGAGGGTAACCCGCAACTAGGTGAGACAGTCGATGTGTTATCTCACAATGGCGAGTGGCTTGCTAAAGCTGCATATTCTCCTAATTCTCAAATCCGAGCTCGAGTTTGGACAACTGAGCCTAACCAAGATATCGACCTCGGTTTTTTCATAAAACGTATTAAAGATGCTCATTTAGTTCGACAAGAAGCAATTGCCCGCTCAAATCTTACCGGATTTAGGTTAATTGCAGCAGAGTCTGACGGGCTTCCTGGTATAACGATAGATAAATATGATAATTATCTGGTTTGCCAACTTCTTAGTGCAGGAGCCGAGTTTCAAAAGGATGTCTTAGTTCAAGCACTCACCGAAGTTTTTCCAAACTGCAATGTGTATGAGCGCTCAGATGTGGCGGTACGCAAAAAAGAAGGCTTAGAAGAAAGAGTCGGTGTTCTCCACGGTGATGCTCCACCCAATTTCACTACTATCAATGAAAATGATCTAAAAATACTGGTTGATATAAAAAATGGACATAAAACAGGCTTTTATCTTGACCAAAGAGACAGTCGTATAGAGTCAATGAAGTACGTTGAAAACAAAGATGTCCTCAACTGTTTCTCGTACACTGGGGCTTTTGGTCTATACGCTTTAAAAGGTAACGCAAAGCGCGTGATTAATGTTGATGTGTCTCAACCCGCTCTTGATACAGCAAAGCAAAATGCAATAGAAAATGACCTAGATATCAGTAAAAAAAGAGCAGTATTTCTAAATGCTGATGTTTTCCAAGTTTTGCGTGAGTATCGAGATCAAGGCACCACATTTGACGTCGTGATTATGGATCCACCGAAGTTTGTTTCCAGTAAGCAAAACTTAACTTCCGGAGCTAAGGGTTACAAAGACATCAATATGCTTGCCATGCAAATATTGAAACCAGGTGGCACTCTACTCACCTATTCTTGCTCAGGCCTCATGGACACCAGCTTGTTCCAAAAAATTATTGCCGATGCCGCACTGGATGCGAAACGCACAGTTAAATTTGTCGAACGTTTCGAGCAAGCGGCTGACCACCTGACGGATAGTGCATACCCCGAAGGTTTTTATTTAAAAGGCTTTGCATGCAAAGTTTTGTAATGTTTTTGTATACCAGTACTGCTACTGTTTAAATTATATCAGCGAATAAAGAGACACTTCATGAGTAAACTTACTGACGATATCCAAGCAAATTTAGAATTGTTTGTTGCCGATACTAAGTCTAGCCAATTAGTTTGGGGACTAAAAAACGAAGATGGTTGGCTTTCATGCGAATCCACTGAGTTTGAGAACAGCGAAGTCATGCCATTTTGGTCTTCTAAAGAAGATGCTTCAATGCACGCTGTAGAAGAGTGGGATGAGTTTGAAGTGCTAGAGATCCCATTAGATATTTTTGTAGAGGATTGGCTACTGACTTTAGCCGAAGATGGCGTTCTTATCGGTACAAACTGGAACGCACAGCTTGATGGAAAAGAAGTAGAACCTGAAGAACTAGCTAAGCTATACGCTAACTAGTTAGATTAGGTTTACAATCAAAAGTGGCGCTTTTCAGCGCCACGATATTTCTTTTTAGCAGAATAGTTTAAGCCTAAACCGAACCACTTTGCTGCTTTTTCTTAACCTGTTCTAGTACAGATTCTCTATTGTTTACAAAGTTGTCCAACCCTGCTTTTCTTAGCAAACATGCCGGACACTCTCCGCAACCATCACCAACCACTCCGTTGTAACAAGTTAGCGTTTTTTCACGAACATAAGAAAGAGCTTGATACTGATCAGCTAAGGCCCAAGTTTCGGCTTTATCTAGCCACATAAGTGGAGTTTCAATCTTTAATTGCTTATCCATACCAAGAACAAGAGCAGTATTCATTGCTTTAACGAACTCATCTCTGCAATCTGGATAACCTGAAAAGTCGGTTTCGCACACACCTGTGATAACAGTATCTGCGCCAATTTGATAAGCGTAGATTCCCGCCAACGTGAGAAACATGATATTTCGCCCAGGCACAAATGTATTTAAAAATCCATTTTCTTGTAGCTCGTGAGAAACTTCTATGTTGTCTCTTGTCAATGAGCTTGCGGCAAGCTCACCTAGCATATTGACGTCCATAATTTTATGCGCAGACACACCAAGTTCTACCGCGATACTTTTCGCAACTTCTATCTCTAGTTTATGGCGCTGGCCATAATCAAACGTGATTGCATGGACTTCATCATATTCATCCAGAGCCTTAACAAGGCACGTCGTAGAGTCTTGTCCTCCACTAAACACGACAACCGCTTTATTCATTACACTGTTCCTAAGCAATATTTAAATATTTGTGTGTTTGTATAGATAAGCGCCAGTTTCTTTCAATACATGTCTGAATGCACAAACTGGTCGCTCGATCTTTTTGGCTGATAGGCTGTAAAGTGATTTCAACGCTATCTTCTAACTCGACTCTAGACAATAGTTCGTCAAGTTGCTCAATATCTTTATCAGTAGCAACCGGATGTTTGATTTCATTTGCTCGCTCTAGTGCAGCATTCAATACAGGTAGTTTACCTTTCATTGCCACTTTTGGTGACACTGTCACCCATGTACTAGCGGTAGCTAAAACCTCAGACGTACCACTTGTTTCGATCTGGCAGCGACAGTCAATTGCCTCAAATGCTTCCGTCAAAGCAGTAAGGTCATATGTACAAGGTTCACCACCTGTAATTACGATATGTTTCGCTGTATAACCGGCCGCTGAGTATGCGTTGACGATGTCTTGAGCCGATACACTGGACCATGAAGGGGAATCTTCATTTTTGTTTAAGACTTTTTCAAACTCTACATTGTCTTTGGGCTCTGCATCCCAAGTATGCTTCGTATCACACCAAGCACACCCAACCGGGCAACCTTGCAAGCGCACGAATACCGAAGGAACGCCTGTAAACACGCCTTCTCCCTGAATAGTCTGAAACATTTCATTAATCTTATACAATTTGGAGCCGATCCTAATCACATATATTATTTTGAGAACCGTGACATTAAATGAGTCGGCACTGCAGGTCAAATTAATCTGTTCAATGTTTTTAAAATCATTAAACTCGATAATTAGTAGGCTCTGTTTTCCCGTTTATTTTTATTGGAGAAGTTATGTATAAGCTAGTCGCCCTCGACATGGATGGCACACTACTCAACTCAAGCAAAGAAATTACCCCTAGAACCAAACAAGCCATTGTCAAAGCACGCGAAAAAGGCGTAAAAATAGTCCTTGCTTCAGGTCGCCCTTTGGAAGGAATGGACTCGTTTTTAAACGAGTTAGGAATTGGAGGAGACAATGAATACGTAGCGTATTTCAACGGAAGCATGGTCAATGAGTTAGGGTCAAATAGCAACATTTATCAACAAACACTGGATGGTAAAAGCGCGAAGGCTATTCATTCTCTCGCGAAACAACTTTCATTACATTGCCACGCATTCAGTACTCTTCATGGCGTCATCACACCAAAAGCAAACCCTTATACCCAGCTAGAAGCTACAGTAAATGACATTTCGGTGACTGAGTTTAACTTTGACACTCTAACAGATGGCCATCCCGTAATTAAAGCAATGGTGGTTGAAGAAGAAGCGAAGCTGTCTAAAGCTATTCCTCTAGTGCCAGAACACCTCAAAGAACAATTTAATGTAGTCCGAAGTTCCCCACACTTTCTAGAGTTTTTAAACCCCAAGAGTAGTAAAGGACATGCGCTAGAAGCGATTTCACAACATTCAGGCATAAAACTTAGTGAAATGATAGCAATCGGAGATGCTGAAAATGACAATCATATGATTGAACTCGCTGGCTTGGGCGTCGCTATGGGAAATGCTATGGAATCAACCAAAGCTGTAGCTGATAAAATTACACTATCCAATGAACAAGAAGGTGTTGCAGAGATCATCGAAAAATACGTGCTGTAATCTTGTAAAGTGAATAAAATAGAAAAGGCGCTTTCGACGATCAATCAAATAACGTCAGAGCGCTTTTCTCAACCAATGTATATGACTAGAAAATAGCTGACTTTGGTAAAAGTTCTGAGCTGGCTTATTGAACTCCCACACTTCTACGAAAACTTGCTTTACACCATAATCTTCGAAGCTACGTTCAAGTTTAGCGACTAAAGATTTAGCTGCCCCTAGCTGGCGATATTCCGTCTTCACGTATAACTCATCAATACTGCCCATCTGCACCGGTTGGCTAACTTCTGATACCAACTCACAAAAGTGGCCTGTGATGAACCCGATGATAAGTTCACCTTCTTTAGCAACATATACAAGCCTTTCAGGTGTATTTAAGTAAGAAGCGATATCTTTACTTTTCGCCACTTCATCAGCAGGTTTAAAGTGCTCTGGGCATTGCTCATGATGCTCCTGATGCAACTCATACATTAACGTATTCAATTGTGTCAGGTCTGAAGGTTGTGCAGGAGCAATAGTCAATGTCATTCGAATTAGGCTCTTTATTTATTTTCTAACATAGCCATAAACTCATTTACGGGCATATGCTCAAACTCTTGGTGATTCTTACATACACTCATAATGCGTTCCACTTTTTCATCAGAAAATAGAGTAGCAAGGTTGTGCTCCAACTTCGCTTCAAGCACAGGAATGCCTTCGGCCCTTCTTCTCCTATGACCAATAGGATATTCAACACAGACTTCATCTGTCGATGTGCCGTCAGTAAAGAAGATCTGCAGCGAGTTCGCAATCGACCTTTTGTCCTGCTCAAGATATTCACGAGTAAACCGCGGCTCCTCAAGCACTTCCATTTTATCTCTTAGCTCATCAATCATTGGCTGGTTTAAATGAAAGCTGTCTTCATAGTGATCTGCAGTTAGGCCACCTGTTATAAGAGGGACGGCAACCATGTATTGTAAGCAATGGTCTCTATCTGCTGGGTTCGCAAGCATTCCCTTTTTTGAAATAATACGAATCGCGGACTCATGTGTCTTGATTACAATTTTCTGAATATCATGCAATCTTTCTTTAACCTGGCTATGCAACTTGACAGCACACTCTACTGCTGTTTGGGCATGAAATTCAGCAGGGAAAGAGATCTTAAGCAAAATGTTTTCCATAACGTAGCTTGAATAAGGGCGATTAATTTCAAACCTCTTGCCCTTAAATTGAACATCATAGAAGCCCCACTTCTCAGCAGAAAGGACGGAAGGAATACCCATTTCTCCTTTTAGGGTAATTAACGCAAGCCGTACAGCTCTTGAGGTTGCATCCCCTGCAGCCCAAGATTTGCGTGAACCCGCATTCGGGGCATGTCTATAGGTCCGTAATGAGCATCCATCTACCCATGCTTGAGATAGCGCATCAACAACTTGCGAGCGACTACCGCCTAACATTTTTGTCACTACGGCAACTGAAGCAACACGCACCAGCAATACGTGGTCAAGCCCTACCCGGTTATAACTATTTTCAAGTGCTAAAACACCCTGTATTTCATAAGCTTTTATCATCGCAATGAGAACGTCTCTCATCGTCAATGGCTCTTTGTTATTAGATACCGCTATTTGGCTAAGATAGTCTGCCACAGCTAATATCGCACCTAAGTTGTCAGAGGGGTGCCCCCATTCAGCTGCGAGCCATGTATCGTTAAAGTCAAGCCAACGAACTAAGCAACCGATATTGAAAGCCCCTGTCACGGGGTCTAATTTATAGCTAGTTCCCGGCACACGGCACCCATTCTCTGTAATCACCCCTGGAACTAAAGGCCCCAAATGCTTCGTACACTCTGGGAACTTAAGTGCCAAGACTCCACAACCCAACGCATCAATAAGGCAGTTTCTCGCAGTATCAAATGCTTCAGCCGAGCAGATCTCACTATCCATTACGTAATCCGCAATATCGACAAGTACTTGATCTGGAGATGGACGAACGTTCATATCAACATTTTGGCTCATTGACTTATCCTTATAGTTTTAAACCGCTATCGTTTTTCAATTGGAACCCAAGATTGCAATTCAGGGCCGATATATTCCGCACTTGGGCGTATAATTCGGTTGTTTGCGCGTTGCTCGAAAATGTGCGCCGTCCAGCCAGTAACTCGACTCATGACAAATATTGGTGTAAATAATTTAGTGGGAATATCCATAAAATGATAAGCAGAAGCATGGAAAAAGTCCGCATTACAAAATAGTCCTTTTTCCCTTTTCATCACCGCTTCGACTCGTTCGGATACCGCATATAGACGTTTGTCACCGACATGATTCGCCAGTTTCTCCGACCACTGCTTGATTACATCATTCCTCGGGTCAAACTCCTTGTAGATCGCGTGACCAAAACCCATTATCTTTTCTTTTTTCGACAACATATCTAGGATATTTTTTTCTGCTTCATCAGGACTCTGCCAATCTTGGATCATTTCCATCGCAGCTTCATTTGCGCCACCATGTAGATTCCCTCTCAAAGTACCAATTGCAGCGGTAACGCACGAATGAATATCTGAAAGTGTCGAAGCACAAACTCTGGCTGCAAACGTAGAAGCATTAAACTCATGTTCGGCGTACAAGATTAATGAGCAATTCATTACTTGCTTAAACATTTCTGAAGGCTTCTTATCCCCTAACATCGACAAAAAGTATCCAGCGATGCCTTCCTCAGACTGATCATCAGTCTTAATACGCACACCGTCGTGGCTAAAGCGATACCAATAACAAACAGCTGCTGGAAATACAGAGAGCATTTTTTCCGCATGATCAACTTGCTTTGAGAATTCGTGTTCTTGCTCCAAGTTGCCTAACACAGAGCAGGATGTTCTTAGCACATCCATTGGGTGTGCGTCGGCTGGTATATTTTCCAGTACAGTCACGAGGACATCGGGCAATCCTCTATGTGATTTCAAATTTTGCTTGAATTGCTTTAGTTCAGAAACATTTGGCAAATACCCACGCAATAAAAGATATGCAACCTCTTCGAACTCTGCGTTCTCTGCCAAATCAAGGATATCATATCCTCTATAGGTCAACCCTGTTCCAGCTTTGCCAACGGTACAAAGTTCTGTTGTGCCTGCAGTTTGACCTCTAAGTCCGGTACTTTGGTGCTCTTTTTCCATGTAAAACTCCTCGGTGTAGAAGTTAATTGGTCTTGAGTTATTGTTGTGTTTCGCTACTACTTAGAAGAAAACAAGTTGTCTAACTTGAGTTCATATTGATGGTAATCGAGGTGCGTGTATAACTCTTCTCGAGTTTGCATCTCCGATAAAACTTGCTGCTGCGAGCCTGATTCCAAGAGCTTCTGGTAGACATTTTCCGCCGCTTTATTCATAGCTCGAAAAGCACTAAGCGGATACAGTGCCATATTCACGCCACAAGAAATGAGCTCTTGACGATCATATAAAGGTGTTTGACCAAATTCTGTTATGTTTGCGAGTATTGGAATATGACGCCCAATAGCAGAATCGATTTGTTGCGAAAAAGCTCGGTATTGCTCCAGAGAGGTCATCGCTTCAGGAAATAACATATCCGCCCCAGCTGCCACATACGCCGCAGCTCTTTCGATAGCTTTATCGAAACCTTCTACGGCTAGGGCATCGGTTCTCGCCATAATGACAAAGTCCTCGTCAACACGAGCGTCAACTGCTGCCTTAACTCGATCGACCATTTCCAATTTTGTGACTAATTCTTTGTTCGGCCTGTGACCACAACGCTTCTGGCTTACTTGGTCTTCAATATGAACAGCAGCAACACCAGATTTTTCCATCTCTTTAATTGTTCTAGCAATGCTAAATGCACCGCCAAACCCTGTATCGATATCAACAAGCAAGGGTAAATCACAGGCATTTGTTATACGGTTTACGTCTGATAGAACATCATTGAGAGTTGTGATTCCGAGGTCAGGTAATCCAAACGAAGCGTTGGCTACTCCACCACCAGAAAGATAAATCGCTTTGTGGCCCACATTTTTGGCCATCATCGCGCAATACGCGTTAACCGTACCAACTATTTGAAGTAAATCATTCTTCGCGACTTCCAATGTGAATTTTCTGCCGGGACTGAGTTCCATGTCGTAACCCCTTCAATTAACATATGATGACATAAGCTTATACATAAACTTCCTAACCGCGACTCTTTCGAGCAAAGATACATTGAATGGATATAGGCTGCATTGCAATCTATGTATTCTCACTATTCGATTGGTAAAGTGTTTACAGGTAGATTTGTATACCACATCACACAAATTGACTTTAAAAACCGCAAACTTACATTGCGGTTAATAAAATGATTTACGTTACTATAATTAAGTCAAGTTAACGCGTTAAAGTCACAAGCATTTTTACTTATTCAATGAGCCAAACTCGTTAAGAAAGTATTTTCAGTGCCATACCCTAGATATGCTAAAACGGGTATAAATACAATAACTAGGATATATGTATGTCTGATCAGTTTTCCGCTTCAGCCAGTTCTATTTCTGCCAAAGACTACAAAAGCAAAGAGCACCGCGTGACTGATTTCTCTGTCACTGAAGAGCTGTCTAAACCTTTTAAAATAGTTCTTACTCTTGTATCAAGCTCTTTCGAAATCAGCTCTCAAATCGGGCAAAAGTTAACTGTTAATCGATATGACAATGAATCTGGTAGCCTCAAGTTAACACGAAGCTACAACGGTATAATTACGAATATCCGTCAAGTCGGACTGGATGAGTCATTACAGTATACTAGCTATGAAGTGACAATGAGACCTTGGTTTTGGTTACTTAAACATACTCATTCTTTCCGCGTATACCAAACTCAGTCAACCAAGGATATTGTGTCTGATATCTTTTCCTCTACAGGGTTTAGCGGTTCATTCAAAGTAAATAGCCTCCCTTCTACAAAAAGAGAATACTGCCTTCAATACAACGAGTCGGACTATGACTTTGTATCTCGGCTTCTTTCAGAAGAAGGAATCCATTACTACTTCGAGCACAGCGATGGTGACCACACGCTTGTTTTGCAAGATGCACAAAACCCCTTTAGCAAATCTGACATATCAAAATTTGACATGACAGAGACACGTACGGGCTCTAACCCAATCATCGAAAAATGGATGCCAACTTCTGACTTTCACGGTGTGAGTATTGAGCTGAGTGCTTATGATTACTCGCAAACAAAACTAGTTTCCAGTAAGGCTAGTAAATCTAGCAACTCTGTTGGCAATAACTCAAAACTCGCTTCTGTTCATTACCCCACTTTAGGTATAGTCGGTGATACCTCTGATTTAGCCAGCAACTTAGTCAAGCGAAGAATTGCCCAGATAGAGCAATGCTATAGCCAAGTCGCTGCAACTTCAGAAAATGACTACTTTTTTGTAGGTACGACTTTTTCCTTAAATAGCCACCTAGACAAATCTCAGCTCGGAGACTTTTTGGTGGTCAAGATGCACACACAGTACAATGCTGACAATACATGTAGTAGTGAAGTCGAGCTTATCTCAACATCGACACCGCACTATCCCGAAGTCCTGCCAAAGCAAAAAGTTCATGGTTTACAAAGTGCTCTAGTGGCAGGCTCCACAGCCGGTGACATCAACCAAGATGAGCAAGGCCGAGTGCGAATTCAGTTTCATTGGGATACCGAAGCTAGCGGAGACAAAACCAGTTGTTACGTACGGGTAGCACAAATGATGGCTGGAAGTGGATATGGAGCTCAATTTATTCCGCGTGCTGGTCACGAAGTATTGGTGGCGTTTATTGATGGCGATCCAGATCAGCCAATAATTACTGGCAGTGTGTACAACAGTAAAAGTGCGCCACCTTACGCCGAAGCAAACGCAACCAAGACAGGACTGAGTACTAAATTAGACGGCTTAGCGAATGAGCTTTACTTCGACGATAAGAAAGACAACGAATTAATTTATTTACACGCCACCAAAGACTTAACTCAAGAAATTGAGAACAACCACACTGATACAATCAAAGGTGAGTACAGCCAAACTGTTACCAAACAGATGGCGATTTCTACTGAAGACAATTACTCCTTGACCTCTAGCAAAGATATAACCGAGAAAGCTAAAAACATTACCATAGAAGCAGATAGCTCCATTGAGCTCAAAGTCGGCTCTAGCAAAATCTCCATGTCTTCTTCTGCTGTTTCAATTGAAGCTACTAGCATCACAGTTAAAGCCAGTAACGCCCTAAGCTTGCAAGGAACTACTGTAGAGAGTAAGGCAACATCTTCCAACAAAATTTCAGGCGCAACAACCGCTCTTGAAGCTCAAACATCAAACTCAGTAAAAGGTCTGAGTGTAGCCATAAAAGCAGACACGACCCTAAGTGCAGAAGGCTCACTAAGTGCAGAATTTAAATCCGGTCTAAAAGGTACATTTGATGGTGGCGTTCTTGGAGAGCTAAAAGGTGCAATAGTTAAGGTTAATTAATGATTTACAAAAAAATACCATATAAAACTGGCTTACAAATCCTCAATAGATTTAAGGCAAGCGATGAGGCAAAAGAACTCATTTCTGAGGACATGTCTGTACCCGATTCAATTGATGTACTTAAGCAAGAAGAGTTGAACTTTGACCTAGTACAACTACTTGCTCACGGCCTTCCCGTTCGAGAGTCAATTTGGTGGGCATCGTTGTGTCTCGATATCCGCATCAGTGAATGGTCACCTTCTCAGGTTCAATGTATTAATACTGCTAAAGAATGGGTTAAAAGCCCTGGTGAAGAACTGCGTAGAAAGGCTGAATTGTTTGCCAACCGACTTGAACAAAATTGCGGCCCTTCATGGCTGGCGCAAGCCGTCTTTTGGAATGGTTCAGGTAGTATTGTGTCAGCAGATCTTCCTGCTGTTCTCCCTGACCCAAACTTATATGCTAAAGCCGTGTCGGGGGCCATCAATCACGCAGCGGCTCTCCCTCAATGGGAAGGGACAAACAAATACTATCAGCAAGCTTTCTCAATGGCGCTAAGTATAGCGACAGGAGGAAACGGCAAGGAGGTAGAAGAGTGACGTTACCAGCAGCTCGTTTAGGGGACATGCATGTTTGTCCCATGCAGACTCCTGCGGTTCCCCCTATCCCTCATGTTGGAGGACCAATCGCAGCCCCTGGGGCCCCGACCGTATTAGTTGGCAATGTACCAGCGGCTACCATGGGTTGCATGTGTACTTGTGTAGGACCACCGGATTCAATAGTAAAAGGTAGTGCTACCGTTCTATTTTGTAGTACCCCAGCAGCTCGTATGGGAGATACGACCGCGCATGGTGGTTCGATCGTACTCGGTATGCCTACCGTTCTCATTGGCGGTTAATAAATAACCGCCATATATAATAGCCAACATATTCATTAGTTTATAAGTAAAAAACCAAACCAGATTAGTTATTAACCCTACTTTAACTTATTAACTTATATATTTATAACTGTGGTTGATTGAGAAATATACCAACAACGAATCACTCAATAAATATAAATAATACTTTTGGCATGCTATCGATATCAATGAGAATGCAACTAGCTGCATTCCACGATATTCCTGACAAAAGTTATTGTAAAAAAAGCAAAAAAATTATTAAACCAGAGCTTGTGGTACATGTTGACTAAGTCGGTGATTTTTATCTCAAACCAGTAAATTTCACCTTCACAAATAATGACGAGTCGCACATAAAGCTTTCCGGCAACATTCAATTTATCTAAACGTTGCTATACTGTGTTATGTGATTTTTGCATTAACAAAATGTTTCTAATTTGTATGCATGACAAATTAGATTTGGCGGTTATTATAGAAAAACGTGGTTAAGGAAAATCAAGTTAACAGACCCAGCTTATCTCTTTGTTAGAGCAGTAGCTTTAATTTATGAGCCTTTGGTGCTCAATGGTACACAAACCTAACATTAAGTAAATACATCAAAAGTTTAACTATTTAAGATGGAATGTCTATGATAGATACGGAGAGCTTTTTGGCTCCAATTTCTGGCGATGAGCCTTGTGGAAGCTATCTTAAGCTAGATAGAAGTGCATATCGGGGAATTAGAAATGCATACAACGCAGCACAATCATCTTTTCGACAATTAGTTGAAACTCCTGATGCTGCACATGACGAGACCTTGCTAGACAATAATTCCAGCAGCTGGGGACAGTTAAGGGAAGTCACTGAAGAAGCTTTACTTAATAAGACCAAAGATCTAGAAATTTTGGGTTGGTTTATAACAAGCCAACTTTTTACAAGCACTCCATTCGAGAACCTCGCTAAATCAGCAGGTTTAATTGGTGGTTTTGCCAGCGCTTATTGGAGCGACCTGAATCCAAAACCTCCAGTAGAAAAACTTAAAGCAGCCGACGACAGCGGAAGAAACAAAGAGTGGGCTGAATTCCGAATTAAGCCACTGCTTCAACTCGTTGGCGAGTCGAACGAGTCGACATCTATTTACGTCCCCTTACAAATGTTACCAGTGATAGGCGACATTACTTATGGCGACTACTTAAGGGCGGAAAAAAATGGCACTTTACCATCTTTAAAAGAGCAAGCTAGCGCTTCGTATTCAAGTGATTGCAAACAGACGCTACTTTACCTTTCTGAGGCTTATCTCAACCTACAAGAATCGGAAAAAATCATCTCCGAAAAATGCAATGAGGATGGAGCGACAGCTGTAAGTTTCCGGTTCATAAAAAGCAATATTGAGGAGATTATCAAGTCTGTCCAGTACCTTGTAGGAGAGAAAATACGACCATGGCCGCTTGATTCAAATTATCAACTTGCGTCGCAACAACCAGCAGCAGAAGAAAGCTTGAGCACGGAAAGTGGGAATGACAAAGCTCCAACGAACTCGCCTGATAGCGTTCAGCCCAATAATACAACTACAACTCAACAAACTGTTGCGGTTAATGCAATTGCCGCCGGTGAAATTGTCAATAGAGACCACGCTTTTAAAGAGCTCAGAAAAATCTCTGAATATTTTAGAGACACCGAACCTCACAGCCCTATTTCGTTTCTTTTAGAACGAGCTATTCGTTGGGGATACTTATCCCTACCTGAACTGTTTGAAGAAATGATTGGTAGAGAAGGTTCAGCGCTTGGCCAAATAAATCAATTAACAGGCATGGACAATTTGGATGTTGTGGATTTAGCAAATATCTCCATACATGACAGTCCTATGCGTCATCGAAATTCCGCGTCTGACTCTTCGGGTTCAAACGCAGAAAGCAAGTCTGATGGGTCAGTTGGCTCTTCAGGACCAAAAAGCAGTACAGAAGAACCATCTACGTCATCTGGAAGCACTTCAGATTTCGAGTGGTAATCAATAATCTACTAAGGAGATTAACATGGCTTCTATTTTCATGAGAATAGACGGGGTAACACCAAAAGGCGCTGCTACAGTCGAAAGTATCGGTGGTAAATCAGGTTTCTTCGCTATTGATAGCGCCTCTTGGTCAGCTGTACGCGGTGTAGGTATCGACGTAGGTAACGCAAATAATGCCGACCAAGGTATGGTTGCTTTAGGTGAAATCAACGTTAGTCGCGCTTGTGACGGTGCCTCACCTTATATCACTTCGTTTTTATACGCACCTGGTGGTGAAGGTAAGACAGTTGAAATCGTCTTTACAAAACCTAACCGAGAAGGTGGTGGTGCTGACCCATACCTTATCGTAACTCTGACTGCGGCTCGTGTATCTAGCTATAACATGGGCGGAAGCGATGGTTCACTACCAAGCGAAAGCTTCAGCATGACATATACTATAGTATCTAACGCTTACTACTATGAAGAAGAAGGCGGTAAGATCACTAAAGGAGCAGAAGTTGGTTTTGACGCTACTACTGCAAAAGTTACCTCAGTAGCAAGCTAACGGATTAGGAGAGTCACCATGGCATTAAACTCCCAACACAAACGTGTAAGTAAGAACCGTGTAAGTATTACTTATGACGTTGAAACTAACGGCGCGTTAGAAACCAAAGAGCTCCCATTCGTTGTTGGGGTAATTGGTGACTATTCCGGCCATAAACAAGATAAAGAAGACTTAGAGGACCGCACCTTCTATAACCTCGATAAAGATAATTTCGATACAGTTATGAAGCGTGTTGGTCCTGAATTAACATTGAAAGTTGACAATGTTTTGGCCGATGACGATAGTCAATTTGAAGCGGCTTTGAAGTTTAGCTCAATGAAAGACTTTAAGCCGGAAGCGATCGTTGAACAGGTAGAGCCACTAAAAAAACTGGTCGAGACCCGTAACCAACTCAAGACATTGCTTTCGAAATCTGACCGTTCTAGAGATTTAGAAAAGCTTCTAAAAGAAGTGTTACAGAGTGCTGATACCATTAACACTTTATCTGAAGAGCTTGGAATCAAGAAAGAAGGAGATGAGTAATGAGTGCAGAAACCGAAAACCAAGGCCAAGCAGAAGCTGCTGAAGGCTCACTAAGTTTTTTGGATCGCGCTATTAGCGCCACTACTCAAACTCCTGCTGACACTACAAAAGAGCTTTTCTCAGTATTAGCAGAACAGGCTCTCTCTGGTACTGTCACGTGGGACAATAACGTAACTAAAACAATTGAAAATGCCATATCTGAAATAGATAAAAAGCTATCACAACAGCTTTCGGCAGTTATGCAACAAGATGATTTCCAAAAGCTCGAAGGTTCTTGGCTAGGGCTTCAGAAATTAGTCAAAGAAAGTGATTTGGGTGCCAGCCTTAAGATCAAAATGGTTGATTTCTCCCAAGACGAACTATTAGAGCAATTCGAAGACGCCCCTGCAATAGATAGAAGCCCTCTCTTCAATGCATTGTACCAAGATGAATTTGGTACAGCTGGTGGTGAACCATATGGCACTTTTATCGGTGACTATGAGTTCAGTGCGAAAGATGAAGACGTCGCTCTACTGCGTTATATGGGTGAAGTAGCAGCAGCTTGTCATTCTCCATTCATTGCAGCTGCAAATGCTCAAATGTTTGAATTTGATGATTTCACTACGTTTGACGAGCATAAACCTGTCGCTGCTGGCTTCGATTCTGCTGCATACGCCGCTTGGAACTCATTCCGAGAAAGTGATGACGCACGTTATGTGACTTTGACTTTGCCAAGAACAATGGCACGCTTACCGTATGGTGCAAAAGGCTTAGGTACTGACCTCTTTGAATACGAAGAGTTGGATGTAGACATGGACGGCAGTCCTAAACCTAAAAATAATGGCGAGCTAGTTTGGTCAAACGCAGCTTACGACCTTGGTCTGAAAATGACTCAAGCATTTACTGCTTTCGGTTGGTGTACGGCAATTCGTGGTCTGGATAACGGTGGTAAGGTAGAGAATCTACCAAACCTAACTTATAAGACTGAAGCTGGCGATCTCGTTCAGCAGTGCCCAACGGAAGTCAATTTGACAGACGAGCGTGAGAAAGAGTTGAGTGACCTAGGCTTTCTGCCATTAGTTCACTATAAGAGCTCTAACTATGGTGTCTTTATCGGTGGTCAAACAACACAGAAACCAAAAACCTATACTGACCCAGATGCAACAGCAAATGCTGCCATCTCTGCTCGCCTACCATACATAATGGCTAGTGGACGTATTGCACACTACTTGAAAGTTATGGGTCGTGATTGGCTTGGTTCTAACTTAGAGGCGGGAGATGTACAAAATCGTCTGCAACTATGGATAGACCAGTATACCAACTCTGGCGCAATTGGTAATGAACAGAGGTCGAAAACACCACTTGCTGAATCTGCAATTTCAGTAGTAGAGCAACCTGGCAAACCGGGCGCTTATTCTGCTGTAGCGCACTTAAGACCTTGGCTACAACTTGAAGAACTGACTACATCTGTTCGAATGGTAGCCAAAATTCCAGGTTAATAATAACAATGAAAGTGACACGGCCGGAGCAATCCGGCCGTATTTTCTATGCAACTAAACAGTCTATGGCTACAAGCTTTTGTTCAACTTGACAGTGAAGACGATGCTTTTATGCATGAGGCATTTTCTTTACTCGGCGAGCTTGATAAAAACATACTCAATGGACCGTACCAAGCGCGTTCAGCTATCGCACGGCTCATAGCTAGACTTGATAGAATACTTTCAATACAGCTCGATAGTATTCTGCACCACCCTGATTTTCGAAGATTAGAACGTAATTGGTTAGGCTTAAAAGGTTTAGCATCCCTACCCGTCAACTACCAAAAAACAAAATTGAAAATGCTCAATATGAGTTGGCAAGAAGTATCTTCCGATGTAAATCAAGCATATAACACTCGCAGCAGCTCGCTATACAATAAAATTGGCAACAAAGAACTGAATACTTTGGGCGGCCAACCTTTTGGGTGTATCGCATTTACTCACTCCATATCACTTGAAATGGATCTTGATGCTGATTTCGATGATCTGTTTACTTTAGAACTTATAGGTAGGCTCGGCGAAGCAACACTTTGCCCGATGATTTTTTCTCCCGGCCATGATTTTTTTGTCAATAATGACGCTGATTGGCTTTCAGATGTAGAACGTATCGAGAAAATACTAAACAGCGCAGACTATCAAATTTGGCAAGATTTACGAGCTAAGCCTTACTCAAGGTTTCTAGGCATGGCGATGCCTGAAATATTAGTAAGAAGCAAATATGAAAACGTCAAAGTAGGCTTTATTTACAATGAGTCCGGCTCTGGCCTATATGGCAAAGCAGTATTTCCTTTTCTATCGACGGTAATGCGAGAGCACCATAGAGTAAGTTGGTTTGGTTTTCTCAAATCTCGCTGGAATGATAAAAGACAAGGCGCCGTTATCAATTTACAAAGCAAAAAGCTTGCTTGTGAATACTTAGAGTCACCACAAACAGACGTTAGCTTGTTTGGTAACTTGTCAAATTTTTATTCTGAACAAGGCTTTATGCCACTGACTAAAAGCCCATTAACCAACAAGTTCTATTTCAACGGTAACAACTCCATCTGGTATAACAACGGTGGCGACAATGACAAAGTGCTATGTCAAATTCAAACAACGATGATGTGTTGCCGTGTAGCTCACTATTTGAAAACCCAAGTTAGGGAAATGATTGGTAGCTTTAACAGTGCTACAGAATGTGAAAGTTTTCTCACGCGATGGATTGAAAAATTTACGAGTAACGTAGCATTTGCTAATGAAGAAACTCTATCCCGATTTCCACTTAGCTTTGCCACAGTTTCGGTTACTGAATCAGTGGTAGAGCCAGGCAGTTACGCATGCACTGTAAAGATTGCACCTCAATACCAATATGACTACTTCAATGGTGAAGTGATATTAACCACAGAACTAAATGAGACGGCATAGATGAGCTTTTACAACACATTTCTATCAGAAGCCAAGTCTAGCCAGGACTCTAGAATAATTGACGATATTAGATACAACTTGACCAAGTTATTTGAAAGCGAAGCGTCCCTTATCGAATTTGATAATCGGCTTATCGAAATTAGCCGTTCCAACTATCGCTTTGGCATAGAAGACTCTCAGATTCTCAGTTCAAGCCTAGAACCAACGCAACTCGCGGTACGAATCTCAAACCTAGTATCTACATTTGAGCCCCGGTTAAATAATGTCACTGTTGAACTCACAGATAGAAAACCGGGGGAAAATGCGATTGCATTTAATATATTAGCAACAGTCATTACTGAGTTTGGCGAAAATGAACTTGTCTTCGAGTCAAAAATAGCTCTCAACAATTTGGCGACGACTATAGAGGAAGACAGCTATGACTGATCCCTTATTAAGATATTACGAACAAGAATTAGCTTTTGTTCGACGCTCGCTCGGCCAATTTGGCAACGACCACCCTACTCATGCAGAAAATTTAAATATTCACCAAGGGAAAATTGACGACCCAAACATTGCTCGCTTATTAGACGGTGTAGCCCTCCTCAATGCGACAGTAGTAAAACAACTGTCGGATCAGCTTCCAGAAGTGATCGAAGGGTTGCTTGGTGTTCTCTACCCTTCCTACATTCAAACTGTTCCAAGCGTCGCCTATTTACAGTTAAACACTGAAGATGAGCCAATTGAAACGGCAACTCTTCCATCCGGTTCTCAGTTCGTTGGAAGTGTGAACGACTTCGAATGTACTTTTAGTACTGTAGACGAACTCAAAATTGCTCCATATTTTATCACCGACGTTTCGGCGCTAAGCGCCCCGTTCAACTTTAATCGACCAAAGGAGGCCGAACAAAGTTCTGCAGTCATACAAATTTCTTTGTCGACGGGCGATCCCGAGTTATTTTTTAGACACCTAGACCTCGATGATTTAGACATTTTTGTCCAAGGCTTTGAAAATAATGCAGACTCTTTAGTTGAGCTTCTACTAAGCAATACCACATGTATTTCAATATCAGACAAAGAATATAACGAACATATCACCATCGACAGTCAGCGCCTTAAAAATCGTATCAGTGATATGAGCTTCAAGTTCTTGCCAGAGCACGGCAACCAATTTTCTGGCTACCAGTTAGTGAGTGAATTTTTCTTCTTTAAAGAGAAGAGGCAATTTTTCCGGCTTAAAGGCTTTCATGAATATACACAGAGATTAGATGCCAGTGAAATAGTCATCAATTTGTTTATGTCCGGACTGCCATCTGAGTTTATGCGCCTTTTCAACAAGAACGTTTTCAAGTTAAACGTTATTCCTGCGATTAACTTATTCAAACACACTGGAGAACCAGTTAGCTACGACCAAAGACAACTGACTATTCCCGTCAATGCAGACTCTCACAGTGAAAATCACGTTGAGATTGTTGAGATACAAGAAGTCTATGAAATCACCCCAACAGGTGAAAAAACACTCACTCCAGTATTTAAAGAAAAATACCACACTGACAAGACCTGTGACTCATGGCAATCCAGTCGTGATTTTAACGGGGATTTCAGACTTTCGATTTCTCTAAATAACCAAACGGGCGCAGAATTCAATAAACTTTACGGCACACGCCTATTATGTACAAATGGCAAACAAGCTTGTGGCATTGATGACGTTTTAGAGTGTCAAGAAAACATTGATCTACCAGGCGACTTCTCGACTATCTATCCTCCATCGGCACCTATTGATAGAGAAAGAGATCAAAATGTGCATTGGCAGTTTATCGGGCTGATGAATTGTAACTTTTCTTCATTACTGCAAGCAAATAACCCGGCAGATACCCTCAAACAAATGCTGAGCTTATGCAGTCGAGAGCAAGTCCCAGCTTCTGAAATTCAACTGATTCGCTCAATAGAATTCAAGTCACAAGTTGCAGCCATTCGCATTCTCGGCCAAAACGTTTTTTCTCCAGGGACAGAAATTGAAATCACTCTCGACACATCGGGCCCTTACCTTGCGTTTAGCGACGTGTTAAACAGGTTTTTCCAACAGTTTTGTAGTTTTGATCGATACGTTCAGCTAAGAATTCGAATTTATGGTCGCGATGGAATTGCAAGAGAGTACCCTAAAATTCATGGCAGTCAGCAGTGCCTGTAATAAAAAAGATATAAAGTACGGATAGCATAATATGAGCTTCGTTAAGGACTTAGCAATACAACCTAAGCGCTATGACTTCACTCAAGCGATGAGGCTACTTTATCGTTTGAGAAAACATAGCCCAAACAATATTGAGTTAAAGCTAAAAGCCGAAGCTATGCCTACTGGCAACCCTGAAGATATTCAGTATTTTTCGCTAAAAAATAATACTGCCAAACTCAGGTTGGCAATGACCGCTCTTTCTGGCGTAAAGGGGGTGATTCCAAATTATATATACGAAGAGCTTCTAGGGGCTCTTCACCGTGAAGATCATGCTCTAAAAGACTTTTTAGACGTCTTCAATCAACGTCATTTTGAGATAACTTATCGAGCAAACATTAAGCGGTGGTTACTGTTAGAGCAAGAGCAAGCACCTTACCTTGTTAGCTTACTGGACAATATCGCCAGCCTAGATACTAGTTATGACTTTTTGCAGTATGCCCTGTTACTTAGTAAACCAAGCCGAAGCCTTTCTGTGTTGAATCAAATTATAAACGATTATTTTCCGTACGAGACTAAGATCGAGTGTAAACCTCACGAGCGTCGCCAATTGCAACTGAGTTCGTTAACACGCCTGGGTACATCGGAACAATACAACAGTAAAATCGGCCAAGGCTTCTTGATCGGCAATACTTGCCTAGCTCAGTACCATCACCTTCAATTATTTATAACCCCCAGGTCCAGAAGGGAATTTGAAGAAATTCAAGCGGATAGTGCTCTTGCACCTTCCATGCTGGAGTTGACCCAACACTATCTACGAGATAACACACCAATCTCGATATATTTAATAGTTAAACGCTCTTATTTAGAGCGGCCAGTGCTTTCAGCAGACGCATCGAAAGCTGCAAGATTGGGAGAAGTCGATTGCCTTGCTCCTGAGCGTAACCCAAATGAAACCGTAAGAATATTGCTTAAATAATAGATACTAAAATCTAAACAGCTTATCGAGCTAGAAGGAGCATTAACATGACGCAAGTAACCTTAACAAATCTGGTGGGAAAACTGTCTCCAGAGCTAAAACAAGCTTTGGAGTCTTCTGCAGGAGCTGCAATGAATCAAGGCGTTGCTGCGATTGAAGTGGAACATTGGTTATTGCAACTAATTTCTCAAAATGACGAAAAGCTTGTCGCCTTATTTGACTCTCAAAAAGTCTCACAAGACTCAGTCGTAAATGAACTAACAACGAAAATCGCTCGACTTGTTAAAGGAAATGAAGGCCAGCCTACATTGAGCCACGCTTTAACAGAACTTATCAAAGATGCGTGGATGATTGCATCGGTTAACTACGGTCATGGCCAAATCGTTAGCCTTCACTTGATACAAGCGCTAATCCAACAAAACGTGCTAGGTGTTAATACGTTAACGTTAGAAAGCTTAGAAAACGTGTCACTTGAATCTCTACAAGGCCTGATAAGCAAGACACCAATTGCCAGAGCAACAACCAGTGGTGGCTCTGGTGGCTCCCCAGACACCACTCCTAGTGGTAATGATGCTCTAAGCAAGTACACCATCAATCTTACGCAACAAGCTATCGATGGCAAAATCGATCCTATTTCTGGACGTAATGCTGAAGTGCGCAAAGCAATCGATATTTTATGTAGAAAAAGACAAAATAACCCAATTATTGTCGGTGAACCTGGCGTTGGTAAAACGGCCATCGTTGAAGGTCTGGCTCTAAGGATCGCAGCAGGTGATGTTCCGGGAGCGGTACAAGGTGTACAAATTCATTCGCTTGACCTTGGTCTGCTTCAGGCTGGCGCAAGCGTCAAAGGTGAATTTGAAAACCGTTTAAAAGATGTCATCAACGAAGTCAAAAACTCAGATGTTCCAATCATTGTATTTATTGATGAAGCGCACACGCTTATTGGAGCTGGCGGTGCAGCAGGACAAAATGACGCTGCCAACTTGCTAAAACCAGCACTTGCTCGTGGCGAATTTAAAACAATTGCTGCAACTACATGGGCTGAGTACAAAAAATACTTCGAAAAAGATCCCGCACTTACCCGTCGTTTCCAATTGGTCACATGTGAAGAGCCAAACGCAGAAGATGCTATGCAAATGCTTAGAGGAATCGCAGCTTCTTTACAAGATCACCACGGAGCGTTTATTGCGGAGTCGGCTATTGAAGCCGCAGTTAATCTATCAATCCGTTACCTACCAAGTAGACAACTGCCAGATAAAGCGATCAGCTTGCTTGATACTGCTAGTGCTCGTATTGCTCTTACCCAAGGAGCAAAACCAGAAATTATTGAAAGTTTAGAACAAACAATACGCTATCAAGAAAACGAAAAAGCGGCGTTAGAAAAAGAAGAAGCGCTTTTTGGTAACAGTGCAGCACTTATTAAAGAGATAACTAAAGAACTTGAAGCAAACACAACCAAGCTATCTGAACTGCAAGAGCGTTGGGACAAAGAAGTTGAGCTCGTTGATCAAGTCAAAGCCGTTCAGCAAGACATTACAGAGCAACAACTTGAAGGAAATGTCGATAAGACGAAACAAGATCAACTCAACAAACTTCTAGATCAGCTCGATGAGCTGCAAGGCGAAGAGCCACTAGTCAACGCGATGGTTGACGACACGACTATCGCTCAAATTATTTCAAGTTGGACAGGCATTCCTGTCGGTAACATGATGAGCGATGAAATCGCACGACTTCTCACCCTAGAAGATGAGTTAAATAAACGCGTTATTGGTCAAGATGTAGCGAAACAAGAGCTAGCCAAAGCGATCCGTATTTCTCGTGCAGGCCTAACTGATGCACGAAAACCTATTGGTGTGTTCCTAATGTGTGGACCAAGTGGTGTGGGTAAAACCGAAACAGCAATGGCACTTGCGGAGCAGCTATATGGTGGAAACAACGATTTAACAGTTATCAACATGACTGAATTTAAAGAAGAGCACAAAATATCAATGCTGCTTGGCTCTCCTGCTGGATACGTCGGATTTGGTGAAGGCGGTGTTCTAACGGAAGCGATTCGTCGCAACCCATATTCCGTACTATTGCTCGACGAAATGGAAAAAGCTCACCCCGGTGTACATGATCTCTTTTATCAGATTTTCGACAAAGGCAGCATTAAGGATAGTGAAGGCAGAAATATCGACTTCAAGAACACCATTATTATCATGACTTCTAACGCAGCTGACCAAGCGATATGCGATGTGTGCGCTGAGTCATCAGAGAAAATTGATAATGATGAGTTACTTGAGGCAATTAGGCCTGACCTACAACACTACTTCAAGCCAGCTTTCCTTGGCCGAACAACAATTGTTCCTTACTACCCTCTTAATGATGAGGAGCTTAGCAGGATCACCGAGATAGCTCTCAACCGTATTAAGAAAAAGATCGCCGAGCAGTATCAAGCTAGCTTCACATGGGATGAATCATTCATCGACTACGTAGTAAGTAAAAATACTGACCCTACTACTGGCGGTCGTGCTGTTGAACAAATCATTAATCGATCGCTCATGCCTAGGCTAGCGGAAGAGTGTATTGGCCGTTTAAGTAGAAAAGAGCCTATCACCCAAGTTGTTGTCACTGCGGCAAACAATGAAGACTTTGACTTAAGCATAAAATAATCAGGGCCCAAAAGAGCATGGCAGACACTGTATCAAACAACATTACTCCTAGATTTGCTTTATCGCTTAGAGTTAAGCTCGTTTTAGCAATTGTGTCTGTTTTGCTCTTTTCAGTTGGGTTAAACACTACGTTAAATTTTTTAAACTTTGAGAAGCGTTTAACGACTAGCTCTGATTCAATATATAAAACTGTATTGGATGAAACGCATAACGATATATCACAAGCCATTAGCCTGGGCCTACCGTTATCTTCAATTAGCAATATTCAATCAATTTTACAACGACGAACTAAATTGGTTGAGGGCATAACGGAACTCAGTGTTGTCGATAACGAAGGCAAACGGCTATTTGGTTCTGGTACTCATGTCTCAAATGGCGAAAAGGAGCGCCTGCTTTCCGTAAAAATAAAGAATACCTTTGGCGTAGATGTAGGCCAAGTTCGCCTGTATTACTCTACATCTAGACTCGATAAAGTCATTGATGGCCTACTTAAAATTCAATTACTGTATGCCGCTGGATGGATTTTGATATGCGTCATTATCGGATTCATTTCACTTAGATTTTTACTAGATGGACTGCTGAACAAGGTAAGAAAAGCGGACAACATACTTTCAAAAGAAGTTAGCGATGAACAGTGTTTAAACCAATTAAATCAAGCTCATAAAGCAATAAGCGTATCTAATATTGAAGGTAAGTGGCAACTGTTTAAATTTAAGCAATTCCCACTACTAATTATCGGCGTTGTAATATTTCTAACTATCGTCGCCAACTTTGGATCTGCTTATCAATCAATATCTACGTTTTCAAATGTTTACCAAATGCAATTGCAGCAGAAATCAAATCTTATCGGTGATTCTCTATCTACAATGATAAGCCGTCTGCTAGCTCACGGAGTGCCCGTAGATGAGCTCAATGGCCTAGACAATGAATTTAAGCACTATGTAAATGGTCACAACGACTTAGTTTCAATCTCACTACATAAAAACGGTAAAACACTATATCAGTATCAATCTCAAGACTCTGAAGCTTCGTCGGACTCTGGGCACCAAGTAACTGTCGGAAACCACAAAGATATTTCTCTCAATTTAGTCACTGATAACACGATAATCGCCCAACTATTAAAAGATAGTTTTTTAGACATGGTTACTGTACTCGTTGCATCCAGTTTAGTTGTGGCGGAAATAATTCTATTTTTATGTCACTTTATGATTTTGTCTCCATGGCAACAACTCAAACAGTCTTTACTCGCTGTCAATCGAGATGTAGTTAACTACCTAGTAAAAGTCACATCGAGAGATGAAATTGGACGCTTGCTAGACAAAATTAACAATGCTGTGGTCGCTCTCAACCCAAACAACCCTACTCAGCAACTTGATCGTCGTGATTGCCGGTTTATTCGGCTACCATTATTTCTATTGGTATTTGCAGAGGCGTCTTCACTGGCATTTTTTCCAAACTATGTTGCCTCGCTAGACAACACTAATAGCTTAATTCCAGAGCACTTAGTAACTAGTTTACCCATCTCCTTGTTTATGCTGGTATGGGCTATCTCTCTACCTTTTGCTGGTTATTGGTCTGATAAAGTAGGCAGACGATTTTCTCTAATCGCTGGTGGGCTTATCACGAGTTTTGGCTTATTTTGTACCGCGTTAACTTCGACGCTAGAGCTTTTATTACTCACTCGAGCTTTGACCGCTGTTGGCTATGGTATCGTATTTATCTCAGCACAAGGCTACGTTACCGATGCAACCAACAATGCAAATAGAACTAAGGGAATGGCTACATTCCTATCTGCCTTTTTCTCTGGCTCGCTTTGTGGTGCAGCGATAGGCGGTATTGTCGCTGACAAACTAGGTTACTCCGAGACCTTTTTAATGGCTTCTTTACTAGCTCTAATTAGCGCTGGGCTAGTTGCACTATTTTTTGACAAAAGTGCTATCAACACTTCCAGCAAGCCCGTAAAGCTGCAAGATTTTAAATCGTTATTGGGCAACAAGTATTTCGCGCTAATTACCTTCTTTAGCGCTATCCCAGCGAAAATCGTACTGACCGGTTTTTTATATTACATAGTCCCCGTATATCTAAAATATTTAGGAGAAAGTAGTGCGGCATCTGGAAGAATTATGATGGGTTATGGTTTAGCCATCATCGTTATTTCACCGCTAAGCGCCATGCTAATCGATAAGTTTCGCAACAAAATAGCCTTTATTGTGTTTGGTGGACTACTTTCAGCCCTCGCTATGCTGAACTTTGCTTTCTTCTCCGGCTCTTTTGGAATACTGCTGATAGTTATTTTGATTGGTATCGCTCATGGTGTGAGTGTGTCACCGCAGATCCCCCTTGTTATGGAGCTTTTATGCGATCAAGGGATTGATAAAGGAAAAGTTATTGGGATATTTCGTTTAACAGAAAGAATAGGTAATGTCGCCGGGCCACTTTTGGCAGGTTTAGCCATCGGTATACTGGGCTACAACACAACTATTGTCCTGTTTGGGTTCGCTTTATTATTTAGTGCATTTATCTTGTTGACCTTCTACTCTATTTTTTATAAGAAAGATAAACAACGCAGTTTAGAGGTGGCATGATGAGAATGAAAAAGTGCCTACTGATACTATTAAGCTTAACTGTAATACTTAGCTCTACCCTATTGAATGCTCAGCAAATAGTTCCCACACAACCAGAGAAAAAGCATGTTGTAATGCTACTTTGGCGAGGCGTCACCAATGCTGAAAAAGGGTTTATGGATTACCTCTCACCAAGGGTTAACGTAGAATTTATTATCCTAAATGCGAATAGAGATAAGTCTAAGCTAAAACAATACATTCAGAATATTGATCAATACCATCCGGATTTAATCTACACCTTTGGAACGACAGTAACACGGGAAGCCTTGGGTACTTACGACAATCCTTCTGAGTTTGAGCAAAGTCACCACATACCTGTTGTATTTAATGTAGTTACAGATCCAATTGGCTCGAAAATTGTGACAAGAAACGAAGGATATACTAGAGACTTTACTGGTGTAAGTCATATTGTCCCACTTACAGTCCAGTTTAAAGCGATAACCCAGCTGAAAGGAATTAAATCTATTGGAGTTATATATAACCCACTTGAACATAATTCCGTTTTAACCGCCAAGAAAATGTTCTCACTTGCTTCAGATTTCAATGTAAATGTGTTTCTTTACCCGCTTGGTCTGATTGGAAGTCAGCCAAACCTAGGATCTTTGGATAATATTGTGGCCAAAATGAAAGCGAATCATATTGACCTCGCCTACCTTCCACCTGACTCCTATATCATTGCCAATGGTAAAGCGGTAGTTGAAAAGCTGCAAAGTGCCAATATTCCAACGTTTTCTGCAACAGAAACACCAATTCGCAAATACGATGCTTTATTTGGCGTGGTAAGTCGATACTATAATGCTGGACAGTTCGCTGC
This sequence comes from Vibrio marisflavi CECT 7928, assembly GCF_921294215.1. Lineage (GTDB taxonomy): Bacteria > Pseudomonadota > Gammaproteobacteria > Enterobacterales > Vibrionaceae > Vibrio > Vibrio marisflavi. The sequence goes on along the minus strand of NZ_CAKLDM010000002.1, from coordinate 1,072,214 downwards.
GTATAAAGCCGAGCAGATTTTAGACAATAAGAAAAGCGTCAGTAATATACCGATTGATTCATTGAGCCAATATTCGTATATCGTGAACATGGAGGCCGCGAAACAACTTAACTATTACCCACCTGTATCCATTTTAAAAATTTCTGAACTTGTAGGGAACAAACAGTGATGTTAAAGAAATTTGCTAGATCAAAACATCAGATCAGGGTGATCGCGTTGAGTATGCTGTGTATCACTGGTTCAGCACTCGCAGAAACGAGTGTCGGACCATCAAGGCTGCTGTTAACTACACAAAACTGGCCACCGTACCAAGAATACAAGAACGGTATCATGCAAGGCATTGCTCTGGACAAAGTGAAATGTACTCTCAGTAAAATGGGGCAACCTTATCAAATCACCATGACTAAGTGGTCAGAGGCTCAGCTAAAAGTACACAGCGGCACGCAACATGGTTTTTTTGTTGCAACTCGAACCAAAGAGCGTGACGAGTATGCAACACTGTCGCTGCCTATTGCGGAGCAAAAACTTGAATTTTATTTCGCACCCGGTGTTGAACCCAAGTTAACCGAACTCTCAAAGATTAATTTAAAATTTTCCGCTAAGTTTGGATCCAACAAATGGTTTTGGCTAAAACGCCATGGTTATAACGTAGTAAAGCAGCCTCGGAATGCGAAAGTACTATTAAAGCTTTTGAAAGATAGAGAAATTGACGTCGCACTAGAGGATGAGTTAGTTTTTAATGAGGCACTTGAGCAGGCCTCTTTACCCACTGATTATTTCAAACGCAAGGTATTAGAAACAAAAAATATGGGCGTATATTTTTCAAAGCGTTTTTTAGAAAAATATCCTGGCTTTCTGAAAGCTTTTAATTCAGCCATCTTAAAGTGCGAGGGGTAAACAGTGTCAATTAGCGTTCACTTAATTTCAATACCAGAAGAAGAAGTCGTCGCATCTAGGGTTATTTATTTACCTGAGAGTGGCGGTAACTTTGGTCGCGCCCCCTCTTGCGATATCGCGCTACCAGATCAAAGTAAAAGGATTTCACGAGTTCACGGGCAAATAAAGCTAACAGACAACGGTTATACCGTTGTACACAGCAGCCCCAATCGCTCAATGCTCAATGACAAACCCTTGCTGAGAGACAAAGAATATCCCCTAAACGATGGTGATATCCTTAAAGTAGAAAACTACACGATACTAATAAGTACATTGGTAAATTCTAAACCAGAGCAAAAGCCTGCTAAAGTTGAAGACGAGCCGTTTACCCAAAACTTCACTCTCGAGCTTCAAGAAGATGACACCGACTTTTTAGATACTGGTAACATAGATACCGAAATAAAAAACGAGTCGAGCTTTTCGCAAGATCATGTTTTGAGCGATGACCCTTTCGAGTCGGATCCATTTGAAGATATCGATAAAAGCAAAATTGAGCCAAACATCGAAACAGAGTCTTTTGAGGATGTTGACTCTATTGAAACAAGCAGTCCTTTTTCTCCACCTGAATCAGACTCTGAATATTTGCCTGTTAATTCCATGGCTGCACGAGGAACATACCTAAGAGAGTCAATCGATAAACTGATCACTATGGCAGAGAAAAATGAGCAGTATCTGCAAAACCCGCAACTGCAGCACGAAGCTCTCTTCGAAGCTCTAGAAAAAACCGTCGATCAATTTTTGGAACACTTTGCGCCGCGGCAGCTTGAAAGCCAGTTCAATGAATACATTGGAGGTATATTTTCCAGCAAAGAGAAAAAGTATTGGCGCATTTATCGTAAGCATTTTAAACACCGTAAGGAAAATGGTGATTTTCAACGACAATTCAAAGCATTATTCATGGAAAACATGCAAAAACAAAGTAAGGATAATCAATGACCAAGTGGCTAGTATTGCTCTCAGTTTTTCTTTACGGCTGCTCATCAGATCCAACGCCAGCGATAACAAAATATAAACTGGTTGTGAACGCTGATGCTAGTATTAATCAATATCAAAATAAGGTATCAAACCCTGTTGTAGTAAGGCTTTACCAGCTTACGGATCAGCAAGTTTTTAAGCAGTTAGCATTCATCGATCTATATAGCAATGACGTACAACTGCTCGGGGCAAGTTTAGTTTCGAAACAAGTATTACCCATTGTCTTGCCTGGTAGTAAGAAAGATATGGAAATAGACGTCAACAAAAATACTCAGTACATCGCGACATTAGTAGAGTATGCAAACTATCAAAATAGCGAGCCTAAAGCTGTCAGCGTACTGCCTACGAAGTCTGATCAGTATTTAGAACTTGACCTTACTGGCAACAAGTCAACTTTGAAGGTTGTAACGCCAGAGTCTAGTTGGTGGCAAATTTTTTAGCCTAGTCAGCTTAGGCAAAGAACATAGGAATTTAACGTGGACGCGTATAAAAAAGTTGTTTGGCAAGAAGGTATGTTCATTGCCCCCCAGCACTTTCAACAACAAGATCGGTATGTACAAAATTACATCCGACAAAACGTTGAAACGTTGGCTGGGTTCTCTCCGTTTTACGGCATCACTGAGTTAACTATCAACCACGATTTGCTACGAATTGGCAAACTCTCCATCTCGTCTTGCGCTGGCGTTTTCCCCGACGGTACGCACTTTGAGCTTTCTCACGAAGTTGCAATCGACATTCCACAAGGTACCATTGAAACCGTTGCACATTTAGCTCTCCCCATTTCGCTGCAGGGAAACAACGACTATAGCGAAAGCGAATCAGATCAAAGCCGCTACTTAACTCGCTCTATAAACGTATTTGATGCCTCTACATCAGCAAATGCAAGTATCGCTATCGACGTTGCTCACCTTAACATTACGTTGAAACTAGAAAATGACGACACATCTGGTTTTACTTTAATTCCCGTTGCCAAAATCCTCGAAAGTAGTGATTCTGGTGATGTCATTCTCGACAGAGCGTTTATTCCCGCTTGTTTACATTACGGCGCCTCTCAGTTTCTAACTGAAAGACTAAAAGAAATTCATGCGCTAACCAGTAACCGAGCACAAAACCTCTTACAGCGGATTCGCGCAGGGCAAGGGCAAAAAAGCGCTCAGTCCATGATGCAAGACTATCTATGGCTACAGACGTTAAACACATGGCTTCCGTGGTTCGATCTTACTATCGCTAACCCTAAATTACAGACGCATGAGCTATACGGGAAATTAAAACAGTTCGAAGCTCAAGTAATGGCACTGACACCCGCAATTCCCGACAGTAGTTTGCCTTTGCAGTACCATCACTTGTACAACAGCTTTAACCCATTGTTCTCCAGCTTGCGCAACATGCTAACTTTGGTTCAGCAAGACTCGGTTATCGAGTTCCATTGGGATACCGCGCTATTCGAAAAACGCCGTTTACTTCGCACCATCATTAAAGATCCAAGTAGCGTAGCAAATCGTCGGTTCGTACTGAGCGTTAAATCTAATGTAAGCAGCGCTGAGCTGAATGAGCTATTCCCGATTTCAGCCAAGCTGAGTAGCAATTCACGAATCGTTGAGCTAGTAAGAAACTCCCTCTCTGGTATTTCTCTTACTCCACTACCTCTTGCTCCAAATGAGCTAAAGCCGATGCAGGGAGTTGCCTATTTTGAGGTCGATGCAGCAGACCGAAACTGGCTTGATATGTTAGAAACAAGGGACGCGCTTGCACTTCATGTTGATGCTCGCATTTCCGAACTAGAAGTTGTTCTTTACGCATTGAGATAGAGTTATGGATTACTTAGATGAAGCAACCCTTGTCTGGGATGACAAAGAGAGCGATGTTGCTGAACAAGATCTCAGCACTGACACGTCGACAAAGGCAAGAGTAAAGGTCTCCAGTACACAGGTAGAGTTCCTACGACACTTCGACAAAGCTGAAAATCAGTTAATCAACATTAGTAGCGAGTTGTTAGCGACTGTCTTGAAAATTTCTACTTTGCCAGAACCTGAAGACCTCGCTTCACTAAGAGGCAGACTCGTCGAAGATATCAACTCCATAAAAGCAAAAGGCGCTACCCTTACCTACCCTGTCGCGGTAATCGACAAGCTATGTTTTTTATACGCTGTAGTCGTCGATGAATTTATCATTTACACCGAATGGGGCGAGAAACGAGGATGGGAAAATAAAACTCTGTTAAGTGATCTGTTTGGCATGAGAAATGGTGGTGAGTTATTTTTTACTGTCGCAGAGAAAGCCATTCGCCAACCGAGCAAGCTTATTGATTTAATTGAGCTCATATACCTGTTCATTAATATTGGATTTAAGGGTCAGTATAGAGAGGCCGGTAGTGAACAGTTAAAAAGCTTTGTTCATAAGCTTGAACAGATAATCAGTCAATATAGACAAACTAGTGGCATTTATTGCCACACAAAGGTCTCACTACCTAGGGTACGAAAACCTACTCGCAGAAAACGCTATCTGGTTACGTCACTCTTTTTTATATGCTTAATCGCGACTTGTATTGGTCTTACTAAATTTTGGTACACAAAGACACTACCTCAACGCACTCGTGACTTTGTCCATTTACCTCAATTTAGTGAGCGGTATGTGTTGTCCGGTCAAGTAAAAGATATCGTATTTATTAGTGACGACGACGATCTCGCGACGCCCCCTAAAAGAGCGAGCAAGGTTGAACTAGTGTCTAAAACACCACCTAGTTCGCTAGCAACTAGTAAGTCACAATGGTTCGTACAGCTTGCTACTTTTTCTTCTAAGAAAAATGCCGAGAAGTTTGTAGATAAGCTTGCACCATCCAGTTACAAAACAGAAATTCTACCGTACAAAAGCTATTTCAGAGTGATTGTAAGAACGAGCGCTTCAAACAGCGCAAATACCATTAAAACATGGTATGAAAATAATACGAGTATCAAGCCCATTCTTGTTAGGGGTGATGTGCCAAAAAACAGCAAGGAAGAGTCTAAGTAATTATGGCAGATGACAAGTCTTCAAAAGGCAATCGACGTAAAGCGCTAGGTTTCGCTGCCCTAACATCTGTATTCTTTTATACAGCTGGGACCGCAGCCGTAATGTTAACGCCCCTCAAGTCTAACTTGATCATGATGCTTGTGATCAACTTGGCTTTTTCTTTAATCATTGGGTTAATTGCCTACCTTCTTTTCAATAAATTCAAAGGGAAAAAGGCCGAAAAATCAAATGAAATTGCTGTAATAAACAAACGAAGAAAGCAGCTAATTGCACACTTCAATAGAATGCAACGCCTACAGCAGCGAAAAAGGCGATTCCAAAGTAAATATGATCACCCAATCTACTTACTACTCAGTTCAAACCCATTGCAAGATAGAAACATCATCACTCAAATGGGTTACGAAGCATACAAAGTAGACGATTTTGGCAATGATATTGAGTTCCCGATTTTGTTTTGGCTTGGCGAGCATTCGACTCTTATTTCGATAAGTTTGGATGAAGACCAAAGACCAGAATATCTAAAAACATTGTGTAAGTGCTTAAACAAGTGGCGTCCTAGACAGGCCATCAACGGGATCCTTCTTACAACAGAAGCTTCATTCTTACTAGAGAATAGCGAAACCATCACTCATAAAGCGGATGAGTTAAAATCTCATATTAAAACCTATAATCATTCTTTCGGTTTAGATCTACCTGTCTACAATGTCATCACAAATATGGGCAGCATCAGTGACTTCTGCCAGTTTTTCTCGGCGTTTGATGAATCCAAGCGCGATGATGTATTTGGTGCTACTTTTCCATTCCAGAAAACAGGTGGGATAGACGCGAACTGGTATAACGACGAGTATGACCACCTGATCAGCCAACTTATCGCAAGTATGAGCAATGCTCTTTCTGGGCAATTAAACCAAGAATTCAGAAACTCTATCGCTAGTGCTCCTTTCCAGTTTGGTCTACTGAAACAAAACCTATGGGCTTTCTTACAGCGACTATATCGTGGAGAACAGCTCAGCAACGGGTTGTTATTTAGAGGGTTCTACTTTACTCACAATGGCCAAGAGCACGCACAAAACGATATTTTAGCGGGCACTGTTAATCACTCTCTGGGTAATGAAACCTTCACCCAGCATCAGCAGATGCCAATTCACCAAACGTTATTTGCTCAAAGAATTATGAGCCACGTTGTTCTAAACGAGCATGAGTTAACAGGCGTTAACAAGCGGAAGGAGAACACCCTAATACTGAGCCAGGTTCTCTACACCGCTTTTTGGGTGCTGTTGCTCGTTGGTGTACTGGCGACGATCAAGTTTGACTTTGATTTCCAAAGCCAGCGTGACTCTCGCGCTGATATGATGCTCGATAGATACAAAGAAGCCATTGCAGCCTCTCCGTATGATATTGAGAACTTAGAAGAAAATATTCCAAACTTATATTCGTTGTACCGAATTTACGACTTATATAGACAACCAGAACCATGGTATGCCGTGCCATTAATTTTAGGGCCTAGCATTAAACAAGCTGTGGAAAATGCGTATTTCAGTGAACTGCAAGCTGTACTATTACCTTCGATGGAGAACATGTTAGAGAAAGATTTATTTGTCTACGTTAACCTAGAAGATCAGTCAAAGACGCTCGCCCTCTTAAACGATTACCGTTTGCTATTCAACCCACAACGAACTAATATTCAAGAGCTTAAGTCATATTTTATCACTTCTCTACAAGATCAAGGTGATGCAGATACAGTAAGCGTTGCACAATTGCGTGCTTTGCTAGATGACGTTTTCTCCCATGACCTAGTGCCTAAAAAACCTAACATGGACCTAGAGAAGCTAGCTAAGAAGGTCATCAACCAAACTGGCATAGAAACACTGCTCTATGACCACATCATCCATTCTCCAAAATACTCGACTCGAATCGATATACGCAAAGAGCTAGGAAGCAATTTTGATCGCCTCTTCTCGTTCTCATCGAATTATGTGGGCTATTTTGTACCTTATTTATATACCCCTACTGGGTTCAACGAGCTGGACCTTTCAGTAGATTCTCCAGCAATTCAAGAGGCGCTTAAGGCCTATGAAGGCGTCGCAGGAACAGCACCAAGTGCTTTAGAAATGTACCGCATTAGCCGAGATTTAAGGCAAATGTATCAAAATGACTACATCAACTACTGGCGCAACTTCATCAATAATGTGAAGGCAAAGCCTGTGACCAATCCAAGTGAACTCAACAATGCTGTGAACTTGTTAGCTGAGACTTCTGATAACCCATTAACCAAGCTTTTAACGGTCATCAACAAATATACTTCCGTAGAGCTTGCCATGCCCAAAGCACAAAAAACGGAAGATCAAAAGAAAGAAGCTAAAGCAGCGATGCAACAGGATCAAGACTCGAAGCGATCAGCACGGCAAATTACCATTAATTTCCGCAATTACCACACGGTGATGAACGAAAATTCTCAGAACATACGCCCTATTGATAACTTGATGAAATCAATAGCTAAAGCGAAAACATGGCTAGATAAGTTCTACACTAGTGAGGAACCTGAGAAGCTCGCATTCCAAACTCTATCAGCAACGCTAAAAGTGGAGAACCCAGTCAGTACTCTTGCGAAAGAAGCCTCTAATCAGCCATCTATGGTTAACGCTTTGCTAACAGATGTGACCCAACAAAGCAATGATATGGTGATGTCTCTAGCACATGACTATCTCAACTCAAGTTGGAATGCAGAGGTATATCGTTCGTACCAACAAACGATCAAACCATTCTATCCATTTGATAAGAAATCGAAAATCGATGCTAGCGTTGCAGATGTAAAAGCCTTCTTTTCAACAGAGGGGACATTGAGTAATTTCTACAATACAACGTTAAAGAACTTCTCATTTGAATCAGGAAAGAACCCTTACCTGCCAGGCCTTTTACCTAACACTGGATTAGCGCTATCTCCTAAGTTATGGACAATGATCGATAAGTCTCGAGATATTAGAAAAGCTCTGTTCTTATCAGATCCAAACAACATCTCGATTCAATTCCAAATGAAAGCCATAGACATGAGCCCGAGTATTACTGAGTTCTCTATTTCAACCGACAAACCAATCTTTACTTATAGGCACGGACCAACCCTATGGAGCCAGCAATCATGGCAAGGAGAGTCACAACTAGAAGATTTGTTGAGTGTGGATGTTGCAGCTCAAAGCACCACCATCGCTAAGGAAAGCTATGAAGGCAGCTGGAATTGGTTCAGACTGATTGAGCCGAGAGTGAAAGACACAACGGCACAAGATACTCAAGTTGAGTTCGACTTTGGTAAAGACAAAGTTAGGTTGGCAATAAAAACTCAAGGAAGAGAAAACCCATTTGTGCCCGGGTTCTTCTCCGCTTTCAATTTGCCAAGTGCAATCTAACAACTTGACTCCCTCTAACAATGGCGCACTTATGGGCGCCATTGATCATTTCTCTAAATTGGGAGTTCAATTTACTACACAATTCAATAGTCGCGTTTACAAGGCGTTACACCCTACTCATGGTGAAGTTATATTTAAGTTTGCGGCTTCAATACACCAAAAACTGGCTCTCAAAAATGAAGCCGAGTTTCTTCACGGTAATACAAGTCGCAACTGGCCAAAATTTTTAGATTACACGAACTATCGGGCTCTGAATGTACTCATGTTGAGCTACCTCCCAGGAGAAAGCTTAGCTTCTATTATACAAGAAGGTAGCCTACCTAAAATTGGAACTGGACAAATCGAGGATCTAATTCAGTGTGTGCATAAAACCGGCTTCATCCACGGAGATATCAAACCATCCAACATCATACTACGCCCGGACAAAACGCTAGGGTTAATTGATTTTGGCTGCTGCTGTAGACTCGGCACTCCCTATAAAGAGCACAATGCAAAAGGAATTACACCTAGCTTTTCTGGGCTGCCGCCTTCACCAAGCTGTATTGCAAGCAAGAAAGACGACTGGGTTTCTACCGCAATATTGTTAAGCGTATTGAACGGTAGCCACCCATGCAATGGTGAATCACTTTACAGTGCGCTTAGAAAACAAAGTGATATAACACTAAGCCGACTTCCAGCCAAATATCAGGTTGTAATACAACAGCGACTTGAGAAGCTAGAGCATCATATGCGTAACATAAGCGACGGTATTTAGCCGAATACCCCACTATTCCCTCTAAGTACAATAGAAATTTGCTAACCTTTAGCGCGTACCGTTACGACTATACGCTTGTACCACTTCCTCGAATAATCGGCTAACCATACATTTCTACAGCTTACTTTTCGCTTACGGTTTGATAATGTGTGATTTAATTTAGTATCGAAGGATAATTTGCATAGATGGACGCTGCAAACCTAAACCACTTACGCGCTGAACTTGCTGATTTTTTGCCAAAGGACTTTAAGTTGCTCATCAATTGGATTGACTCTAGTGAACTCAATTATCTATGGGGTGGGCCAAAATTTGAATTCCCACTCACAATAGAGCAACTTCAGCAGCACTACACCCAAGTTCAAGCTAAGCCCTTTTTACTGATAGTACGAAATGAAGCAGTTGGATTTTGCGAACTATATAAAGTATCAAAAACTGAGTATCGAGTATGTAGAGTATTTGTAAGTCCAGCACATAGAGGGAAAGGATATGGAGCGAAAATCCTAGATCTTGTTATAAGTAAAGCCAAGAACAAATATAGTTCGCAGAGATTATTGCTCAACGTTTTTGCTCATAATAAGCCTGCCATTGCATGCTATGAAAAGCTTGGTTTCAGGACCTATGATATTGTTAGTGATATCCGCTCTTTCAACGGAAACAACTGGGATCTTGTTCGTATGTCTATAAACCTATCGTGAGATTTGCCCTATTTTTCTTATGCGTGATAGGATGGCTACCCTCATATAACCCGTTGTTTTATGGTTCGTAGGTATCGAGTAATGAATAGTTTCGTTAGGTTTGCTTTGGCGCAGCTTAAAGTGGATAGCGGTAACATCGCAAACAACCTCAAATGGCACAAAGCAGCGTGTTCTCATGCGGCTCAACTAGAGGTAGATGTTGTTGTCTTTCCAGAACTCTCTCTGACGGGTTATGAACTCGAATTACTTGAAAGCCTAGCATTAAGCAGGTCATCAAGCATCATTAAAGAGCTTTCTAACATAGCTGTTTCAGAAGGATTAACTGTAATAGTTGGATTACCTTTAAGAACCAAGCAATCTAAGCCTTATATAAGTGCAGCCATCCTTCATCCTAATAGAAGCGTAGACTTCTATCATAAACAGTACCTCCATCAAGGCGAGGAAAAATACTGTGCAGCAGGTGAGAAAAACTGCTTCTTTAGTGTTAATAGAGTAAAGCTAGCATTGGCCGTATGTGCCGATTTTACAGAGGAGCAACACTATAACGATGCTTATAAAGATAATGCAGACGTGTATTTAGTCAGTGCCTTAATTGCAAAAAACGGCTTTTTCGAAGATAGTAAATTGCTGTCTAATATTGCAAAGAAAATTAACACTCCGGTCTTACTCTCAAACTATGTCGGTAAAACAGGGGGATTGGATACAGCAGGTAGATGTAGTGTATGGGACAATAATGGCAGCATTGTTGGTGAAGGGAGTGAAAATAAAGAAGGTTTAACTCTATGTTCATACACCAATGGCCAGCTTTGCGACTTTAGTTATCATCCATTTGAAAGAGCCCAGAAATAGACTGGTGGATAACCACATTGATCGTAGGTGAAGCAGTATTCAGTTTTTGCGTAACTATAAGTTCAACATTTATATAATATTGATGTATCTAGCTTGTTCAATGGCAAAAGAACACGTGGATATGCAAATGTACTCGTTAACGTGTTTGTATGTACTTTAAGAAGAGCTCTATTAAGTAGGAAACGGTTTTAGGTGAGAGAAGAAAAACGAATTTACGACAGTATGTGGGATAACTTCGAGCAAGTGATAAAAGCCGGAACATACCAAACCGATAAGTTGATTGACAGTCCATCAGATAACCGTCGAGGAATTACAACGCTGTCTTATCTTAGGGGTAGTACTCCGTTAACCGAAAATATTTCCAACTTTTTGAACGACCTTAAATCTTTAGAACCAGAGCAATACTATCCCGCAATATCGGAACTCCATGTAACAGTTCTTACTATAATAACGTGCTATGAAAACTTTCATATCTCTGATAGTGAAGGACAAGACTATGCCGAAGTGTTTAAAGAGGCGGTTCAATCAGTAAGCCCTTTCGAATTGAAATTTAAAGGGGTTACCGCCTCTCCTAGTTGCATTCTGCTGCAAGGCATTATGCAAGGTGAAAGTTTAAATGAGCTGCGAAATAGTCTAAGGACTGGATTAAAAAAATCTAAATTACAATTCGGTAAAGATGCAAGGTACAACATCGCAACAGCACACTCTACGGTGGTTCGATTTAAGCAGCCATTACACAACGCCAATCAATTATTTGAGTTGCTGAAAAAGTACCGTGAATATAATTTTGGTACTCATACTGTCGGTAGTGTGCGGCTAGTAACCAATGATTGGTATCTGAAAGAAAACAATACAAAGCTACTAGCGGAAGTGAAACTAGATCTTTAGCTGTAGGTAGTAAAGTAAATACCTCAAAACAGCATAAGCATAGTTGACTCTGAGATAAGACTAAATTAGTACAACTAAATTACCTATGCACATCTTCAACAATACAGCGTTGTAGATTGCCCTTATCCCTTTCAAATTAGTTATTTTTATCTATATATTTACCGTGATACATATCTCTGCCCCTACGTTCTCTTCTGACCGTTTTACTTCGAATGCTATTACTTCTTCCTATAGCATGCAATTCTGTTCGCCCTATATATTTAGCATCAATTGGTATATAGTCGTACCTTCCGTTAAACTTTACTTTTACAAAATTAGATGGTTTTAAATCAATTGGGTTGAATCCCATGTTCTGAAGCATAGTAACAGCACTCATGGGGATCTTTTCACCTTCAGATAGCTTTTCAGCATTTTTAAATAGAATAAATCGTGTAATCCCTTCACTTGTTTCTATACTACCAATATTATTGACAACCTGAACTTGCCCCCTCTGCTTATATCGACCATTATAAAACATATCAGAATTATAAATTTCGTTTAGCCTCAAGTCTTCATTGCTCATCTTTGCTGCTTTATTCAAATATTTTTGTTTTGCTATTTTATATCCGAAACCTAAGTCTGTATCTATATAGGTTGTACGGTGATGTCCTGATGCTATTTTTATGCACTTTAGAGCAGAATGAATTTTTTTCGGAGTGAGTGATTTCTTTATGTTCCTTCTTGAAATAGTAAAAAAACCCTTTTCTTTATCCCTATGATTATTTATTGCCATTCTTTGCTCGGGACTTAAAAAAGGATAGATAAGATTATAAACGCCTTCAATTCTTTGCCTTTGTTCTCTATTTCTGCTCCGTACGATAATATTTCCATTGTCTAAAATTTTTGAGTCACCAGATCTATATATGATATAATCGCCTGAAGAGTTTCTGCCAGCTCTAAGCTTATCATTGTCAGAAAAACCCGCTTCACCTAGCGCAGAAACCAATTCCAAGCGAGTATTTATTAAGGACATATTAACGTACATATTTATACCTTTAAAATATAAAAAATATAACCAGCGAACTCAAGCCTTTACTTCTTGCCTTCATGAATGATTTAGTTATATAAATCAAAAATTAGCAACCGTTAAGTTTCAAGTGACAAGTTTCTAGTTATTAATTAAAAATATAACATTCCTACCAGTTCAGTTGACATCTATTATTTGCCTAATTATAGAAAACTGACAAAAGATAATAATTAAGTAATCAGTATATATTTATAAATCTCCTACGACGGGATAAAACTTGTGTCTAGGTATGGTTCTATTGAATTGCTACATTATGGAACCTTACATACTTATAATCAAAATAATATTCATAATATATACATTCCAGAATGGAATACTCGATTATTTCTTCGGCATATTTTTCATATAATATATGACTCTCCCCGATTACAACATTTAAGAGTCAAGCGACTGTTCTTTTTGGATTTAGAGGAAGCAATGATTAAAGCCACTGTACTGTTTTTATAAATAATAGAAGGTCGTGACCAAAATCTTTAGTACTTCATCGATTGCCACCTACTTTTCATTCTATCGATGCTTTCTTGTGGTACGCCATGCGTGTTTGCGTAAGTGGCATGGCATTCTATAATTTCGAACTTTGCACCATATTTTTGTGCCATTTTTTGATAGGGCTTGATTTCCCACAAACGCACAAATGTATTGGATACGACTGCACTTTGCCCTAGTGAAAGTGACTGCCCTACCTTGTACTGACACCACGCATGAGCCTGTTTAAGCTTGCTCGCATCAAAGATGTACTTACCCTGTTCATTAACAAAGTACATATCAGCTTCATAGTGATTCATTTGGTATTTTTTCGCCAACGTGGATTTTCCAGAACCTGGCAGCCCTCTGATCAAGATTAGCTTTAGTGTTGAAGTCATCATCTAGCCTAAAAGTATTGTTAAGGCACAATCTATCCTAAAAAAGTTTTTGGAGCTATCGACATCTCTTTTCAATTGGGTTAGGTTTAGAAGTATAGACGTCCAGAATAAAAAGGAAGGCACCGTGCCAATAAAAATTCCCGATCAGTTACCTGCTTCCGACGTATTGAGGCATGAGAATATTTTCGTCATGCCAGAGACTCGTGCTTCTAGCCAAGAAATCAGGCCACTGAAAGTGCTTATCCTAAATCTAATGCCTAAAAAAATAGAGACGGAGACTCAGTTTCTAAGACTGCTATCAAACAGCCCGCTTCAAGTGGATGTCGAACTCCTTCGCATTGATAATCGTCCTAGCAAGAACACTCCCACTGAACACCTAAATAATTTTTACCGCCAATTTGAGACCATCAAAAACCAAAATTATGATGGGTTAATCATTACTGGAGCACCATTAGGTCTAGTGCAATTTGAAGACGTTATTTATTGGGAACACTTACAAAGCATCATGCACTGGGCACGTGACCACGTCACGTCCACACTTTACGTTTGTTGGGCTGCTCAGGCAGGATTAAAGCTTCTATATAATCTTCCTAAGAGAACACGAAATAAAAAGCTATCTGGTGTCTATATGCATGAAATTCACCAGCCTTACCATCCTATTCTAAGAGGCTTCGACGATTCATTTTTAGCTCCGCACTCTCGATATGCAGACTTTTCTTCTACATTCATTGACGAAAATACCGACCTAGACATTTTGGCAACGTCTGACATCGCCGGAGTTTACCTTGCGGCTACAAAAGACAAACGCAACGTCTTTGTTACAGGTCACCCTGAATACGACGCCCTCACCCTACACTCAGAATATACACGCGATGTAAAAGAAGGATCAGATCCTGCGATTCCAGTCAATTACTACCCAAACAACGACGTAAATAGCACTCCTAAAGCGACGTGGAGAAGTCACGGGCATTTGTTGTTTTCAAATTGGCTTAACTACTGTGTTTATCAACAAACTCCTTACGACTTGGCTCAATTTAGTGAAGAGCGCTTCACCGTAGACGACTAGCAGATGTAATCTCACACCTTGGTGACTCTATGTATTGTATGAGTTATCGCAGTAGCGACTATCAATAAAGAGGTACACCGTAATTATTAATATAATAGGCGTTTCAAATAGTTAAGAGCGCCTATGAAGCACAGTCTAACTCCAGCCGCGATCCTCATCACCTTCCTAAGCGCGTGTACATCAACTAATACTTATAATGATGATCTAGCCCGTTCAGAAAAGTCTGCGATCTCACGAGCTGAGCTTGGTGTCGCCTATATGGCACACGGTGAGATTATAAAAGCTCGTGAAAACCTGCTAAAAGCCTACAATATAGATCCAACGAACTTATTCGTGCTACTTGCATTAGCTCAATATTACGAGCAAGTTAATGAACTTGAGTCGGCAAATAAGATATACAGCCAAGCGGTGCAACGTTTTCCCAAAAATGGATATGTACTCAATAATTACGGCACTTATCTTTGCACGCAAAACCAATACCTTAAAGCACAGAATTACTTTAAAGCTGCTACCAATTCTTCTTATCTGCATGTCGCCGCCAGCTATGAAAATTACGGGCTATGCATGCTGAAATCTGGTGAAAAGCAATTGGCGTACAAAAATTTTAGTCGTGCGTTAGGGTATGAACCCAATCGATATGTTTCATTGATCCAATTGTGCCGAATTGATGTTGAAATGAAAAATTACGCTAAAGCCGAAGCAAGGCTCACTAACTTCCACAGTGTTTATGGGTACAGGCGAGAATCAACTAAGTTATTGATTAAAATTGCAAAGCTACAAAACAATCGACAACTAGAAAATAGGTACACCTTACTATTCAATCAGCTGTAAGTTGTTGGCAAACCATATATGGCAGAGCGCTTCCACTATACATACCGCTTTATAAACTCAATGAAAGCTCGATCTGCATTCGACTGATAACCATCTTTCCGCCACGCCAATGCCAGATCCAAATAGATTCGCTCTTGAAACGGAATACCTTTTATACCTTGCTCGTGATGGGTAACTAAATCTAATAGAGCCGTCACTGCGAACTCTCTTTTCACAATGCTTAAAATCATAGTCAGTAAGTTGGTTTCGTATGACAACTTCAAGCTATGTCCGTACTGCTGTGAAGCTTGATCGATATAATCACGATGGAAGTAGCCAGGCTTGAACATGACTAAATCCTGCGAAAAAAATTCTTCATATGTGATTGAAGATTTGTCTGCTAACTCGTGCGTATCACCAATAACAGCAAGCATTTCAGCCTTTAGCAAATGATCCGTCTCTAGCTCTTCGGGAACATCTCTTTCAAGAATGACCCCAATATCTAGTTCACCACTCAACAACATCTCGCGAATTGACTGTGTACCTGCATCGATAAGCACCAATTTCAACTGTGGGTACTTTGACTTAAAAGCCATAATAATTTCGGGAAAGAAGTAAGATCCCATCATACTCGGTGCACCTAACCTAACCTCTCCCTTTTCCAAGCCTAACAACTCATCTATCGCTAACTTCGCATCTTCCACCTGCTGTAGAATCCGCTTTGCGTGCTCCATTAGAACAATCCCTTCTTGAGTCAGTTCTACTTTTCGATCTTTCCTGCTAAAAAGCTCAACCCCTAGCTGCTGTTCAAACTTCTTGATTGAAATGCTAAGAGCCGGCTGAGCAATATTCAAACTATTAGCCGCATGGGTAAAGTGACCATGCTCGGCAACGGAAATAAAGTGTTTAAGTTGACGGATTTCCATGATATACATTTTTTATCGTATTTATATTTTAAATATATTTTATTAATGATACTGGTGATGCTAGCTTGATCACATAGCCTTTGAGAGATATAAAATGATCGAGCACAATACCGTAGAATATCGTCGAGTCATCATAAGCTTAGCGCTAGGCTCATTCCTGATATTTTGTAACCTCTATTACTTCCAACCCATACTTCCACTGTTATCTCAGTCATTGTCAATTTCTGAGACCACCTCAAATTGGATATTCGCAGCTTCAACGCTTGCATTGTCAGTTTGCCTTGTCCCTTGGGCGATATGCTCTGAATCTGTGGGTAGGCGAAAGATAATGTTAATAGGGCTTTTTGCAATGCCATTCATTGGGATCAGCTTAGTTCTAGGTAACAGCTTCTATGCGTTAATCCTAGGTCGTGCAGTGATGGGAATTGCTATCGCCGCCTTCGCCTCGGTTGCAGTGGCTTACATGGTTGAAGAGCTTCATTCAACCGCCTTTTCACATGCTATTGGGGTCTACATCGCCGCTAATTCATTAGGAGGCATCGCAGGCAGAATACTTGGCGGTACACTCACGGAGCTCTATGGTTGGAAGCATGCGGTTCTTCTAATTGCACTACTTACCGTGGCGGGCGCTATTGCAGTGTATAAGCTACTGCCTGCTCAAAAACAATTCAAACCTCAAAAAGGACTATTTTTTCACCATAACAAAGCTGTTATTAAACACCTTCAAAATCGTAGGGTTTGGTTTGCAATGCTCATTGGCGCTGCTAACTTCGCTCTTTTTGTCAATGTTTATACTGTTATGGGTTTTCGACTGGTCGCTCCACCTCATGACCTAACCATTGGTCTGGCTTCCCTCATATTCTTATGTTACCTGGCTGGTACAGTCAGTTCGACTTTTTCAGGTAAATGGTGCTCGAGGAGAAACCCGCTACATGGGATGATTCTTGGCGCGTTTATTTGTTTTTTCGGTCTGCTAATTGCCTACTTTGACACGATACCTGCAATGTTCATGAGCTTAATTTTAATTAGTCTAGGTGGCTTCTTCACTCACACACTTGCATACTCTTGGGTAAGTCAAAATGCAAACGAAGCGAAAGCAACTGCAACTGCTCTTTATCTTGTACATTATTATATTGGCGGTAGTTTAGGTGGCTTCTTTCTCTTATACTGCTGGCAAAGTATGTCTTGGCTGGGTGTAATGATTGGAGGCAGTGCACTGATTGCAGTAATTTTGCTGCTCAGCTTTGCACTACTCAAACAACATCCACGTGTAGCAGACAATAGTGAAAAGCAACTGGTTAAAGTTGCAGCAAAATAAACAGAGATATAAAGAGCAGCTAGTAGAATGAATCAAAATTCTGAAACTCTGATCATCGAGCAAGTAGAAGCTTGGTTGGAAAATGTCGTAATAGGACTAAACTTATGTCCATTCGCAGCCAAACCACAGCGTAACGGACAAATTAGAATCGTAGTAAGTCAAGCCAAGATTGAAGAGCTACTTTTAGAGGATATACTGCAGGAAATGCACAAGCTTCAGTCGACAACGGTAAGTGAGCTTGAGACCACGCTTGTCGTTACGCCATACATGTTGAACGATTTTTATGAGTATAACTTGTTCATCAACTGGATTGACGCAATGCTTGAACAGCAGCAGTTAGAAGGTGAATTCCAAGTGGCAACCTTTCATCCAGACTATTGCTTTGCTGGCAATGAGCCTGAAGACGTTGGCAACCTAACGAACCGATCCCCCTACCCGATATTTCACTTGATTCGAGAAGACAGTTTGGAAAAAGCTCTAAAGCATTTTCCAAACCCAGAGACCATTCCAGACACCAACATCGAGACCGTTAGCAGCCTTTCTGAAAAGGATATTGAAGAGTTATTTCCACACCTAAAAAGTTCGGATTAAACAGAGCTAACAGTTTCAAACTGTTTCGCAACAATACAATTTCTTCCCTGGCTCTTTGCTTCGTACAAGCACTCGTCAGCTAGGGAAATAAAATCGTCTAACACCGTCTTTCGGCAATCTTCGTTTATAGCGTCAAAATCGAAGTGGCACACACCAATGGATACTGTCAGCGGGTTGCCTGCTACCTTTACCTCATTTGCACATTCATGAAGTCTTTTGAGCACACTCTCACGCTCAGTTAACTCGCGCTCAGGTAGCCAAACTACAAATTCTTCACCACCAAATCGCGCTAAGTAGTCCGTTGAACCAACAACATTTTTTAACTGCTCTGTAATCTTAACTAACACCTCATCACCAACTTGGTGACCGTGAGTGTCGTTAACTCGTTTAAAATGGTCTATATCGATAAGAGCTAGACTTCCTTTTCCGCTCGCTGCTTTCATTCTTTCAATATCAGCATGCAGTGTTTTGAACAAACAACGTCGATTAGGAATTTTTGTTAGAGGGTCGTTTAGTGCTTGGAATTCAAGCTTTTGGTTTAGCACCTGCAGCTGATCTTCTTGCTTGCGGCGAATCATTTCAACTTCCACCCAAGAAGCCATCAGCTTTAACGCATCAATATCGGTGCTTTCGAATTTGCGATCATAAGGTCGTGCCGAGGAAAAGTTTAGTGTACCCACCACCTCATCATCAACGAAGATCGGAATACCAATATAAGACTCTAGGCCAAATGCTGAATACGCTGGATGAGAGGCATATTTATTGTGTCTGCCCATATGCTCAATAGCAACTGGCCCAAACGCACTACACGTGATTTCGCAATAAGTGGATGTAAATTCGAACTCGTCCCCAGCATTCAAAGGCACTTCTTCTGGTGTGACACAGTTCAGCACTGTGTACTGATTTCCATCTATCTTAGATAAGATGCCAATGTCGAGATTAAATCTTTCCAACCCTAGTATCAGCAGTTGGCTGATTTGAATATCGAACCCCTTTTGGTAGTCGTTAGTGATTTGATAAATTCGCCTAATTAGCTCTTCACTTTCATTTATGACTGGCATATATCCCCTAAAGACAGCTCGTCCATGATAAATTCTTTTGGTTAATGATATTAAAGACTAGTCATCAACTTATATCAATGAGCTCGGTCTCATCGTACGAAAAACACTCTGATATTAAATAATTTTAATCGTTTCAATGTGGCACGGCTAAATAGGCTTTGTTAAGATTAATTCGTTTTTCATTATCGGGCCCAAAGAATGCGCTTATCCAAACTTACCCAACCTATCTTTAATCATTTATATCAGGACATTTTAGAGTTTCGTAGTACGTTTGATCTTCCTGTAAACGCACCAGCGACTCTGGACGAGCAAGCAGACACGCTGCATACCTCACTTGCCATCGAGGAATTAACTGAGCTCGCTGACGCAGACTGCAAAACTGAAAAAGCAGATGCAATCATAGACACTGTCTACGTACTTATGGGCCGCCTTGTCCACCTTGGGCACAACAATATGGAAGACAACCTTTCAATTAGCTATTTGATCGACTTGCTGTTGAATGTTGCTGAAAACATCGGAATCGAATTTGTTCCATGCTGGGACGAAGTTCACTCAAGCAACATGAGCAAAGTGTGCCGTGACGAAAAAGAATACGCGGATACTGAGGCACATTATGCCAAGCAAGGTGTTAAGTTGATGTCTGTTCAAAAAGGTGAATATATTATTGCCAAATGTGCAGAAGATTTTATTGCTGAAGGGAAGACCATTAGACAAGGCAAAGTATTAAAGTCAGTCTATTACCGTCCTGCTAACCTTGAACCACTGACTGCTTAGAGCTAAAAAAATAGCCACCTTACATAAGGTGGCTGAATAGGTGTTAGAGCTTAAAGGACCAGAGTCTAACAAGAACGAGAATGTACGATATTAACCAATTCAAGACTCATACCAACTCACCAAACTGTCCTTAACATACTGTTTTTAAATAACATTCAAGAATAAGACTACACTCTTCGGCTTATCTATGAAGCACAACCATAGTGCATAGCGCACTAGAATCATTCAAAAATCAATATATTAGCTCCGTTTACTTTCTCTAAACTCACTTTTGTCTTAAATACCTGACTGATCAACTCTGGTTGCAAGACTTCCTCAACTAAACCTGACTCAACCAAGACGCCTTCTTCAAGTAAAACCACTTTGTCTGCGTGTTTAAGGCTTCTATTCAGATCATGGTTAGCCATAATAACCGTAATGCCTTGCTCTGATACTTGCTGGATGAGCTTATAAAGATATTTCTCTTGTCCTATATCTAGAGAAGCTGCTGGTTCATCTAACAGCAGTAACTTTGAGTTAGGGTTGATCGTAGGCCAAATTTGTAAGCATATCCCAACGAGTCGAACCCTTTGCCATTCCCCCCCGGATAATTGATGGATAGGCCGATGGAGTTTGTCTTCGATGCGCACTTCTCGTGCTAGATAGGAAATAGTTTCGTTTACGATAGCTTCCGTAGGGTTGCAACTAGAAGGTATCGACAAAACCAAATAACGGAATACAGGTATATTGAATGAAGGTCGTTCACTTTGGCATAAGTAAGCTCTTACTGAGGCTAACTCATGTAAAGTGTAATTTTTACTATCTACACCGTCGATTTCCACAGTGCCAGTAAACTGCTCGATAGCTGCAACAGCAGACAATAACGTGCTTTTTCCACTACCATTTGGACCGATTAGGTGGAGAACCTCTCCACGATGACATTCAAAGGACAAAGGAAGTAGCCTAGAGCCGACACTCAGCGAATTAATTCGAATCATAATTACGAATAAGCATCCAAATAAAAATTGGTGCTCCTATTGTTGTTGTAACAACGCCCAATGGTAATTCTCCACCACTGATTGATGTTCGTGCTATCAAATCAGCTAACACAACGAGCAAAGCCCCCGAAATCGCTGAACATGGCAGCAAATACTTATTCTCAGTTCCAATAGACAAGCGTACTAAATGTGGCACAACAAGCCCAACGAACCCAATGACTCCGCCCAAAGCAACAGCACAGCCAACAATAACAGAGATAGCAAGAATTAACTTCCAGCGAATTGTGTGTACATTCACACCAAGTTGTTTGGCATGAGTCTCACCGAGCATTAGCGTATCGAGTGTATTTCCCTGCGAGCATAACCACACAACAAATGGAAGGATTACTACTCCGAGGCTCAGCTGCCCCCAACTCATACCTGACACACTGCCCATTAGCCAGTACAACAACTGCCTTAGGTTCATGTTGTCGCTAAAATAAAACGCCCAAGTAATTGCTGCACTCGTTAATATCCCTAACGCTACGCCCACCAGCAACAATCTAGCAGTCGTCAACCTCATTCGTTTCGCCATAAAAACAAGGATACTCGTAAAGGCTAACGCTCCTGATATCGCTGCTATCATCATTCCAGTAGGCGTCGCCCAAAACGGCAGCAAAAAAAGTAAAATGACCATCATTAAACTTGAACCGCCTGATATCCCAAGTACACCCGGCTCAGCTAACACATTGCCTAACAAAACCTGTAGTACAGCACCTGAAACTGCCAATGATGCACCAATTAGAATTGCGGCAACTAACCTTGGTAACCTTAATTCAACAAGCAAAGTTTTTGACAGCTCGTTAAAGTGACCAAAAGGAGATATAAAAATCTGGCCAAATGACAAATACGCAATGCTAGCGACTATAAGTAAGGCCATCAATATACAGATTGCTCTACGCCATTGGCGGGTTCTTTGACTAAGGAGCTGACTAATTTCCATGACCACTATCGATTACTGAATACTAGAAACAAGAATGGCTTAACTATTATTGTTAAGCCAATCATTTTGAAGAAATGACATATTAAGAGTGAAGTCGAAAATCAATCGTAAACTAGTTGATCGTCTTCATATCGAGTTTTCACTTCGCAAACCATTAGGGCAGCTCTCTGACCAACAGCAACGTGCCGGTTTGGAAATACAACTGCTTCACCTTCATTTTTAGCCATAAGCGGCTTATCACCATCATGACCAAATACTTCACCATGCTTAAACGAAGTAAAGTTTTCCACATCATCAGAAAATAGGAAGTCGAAATCTTCGTTCAGACGAACAACTGTTCTGCTTACGCGGTAAATAACGGGTTTCTTCGGCTGCTGGTTAGAAGGACTGTTGGTGATCAGTTCTCGCAAAGCGACGTCGAAAGCTGCTAATTTCTCTAGCTGATTATGTCCAATTTTTGCCACCCGTCCTAGCTCAAGAGTTACTGCTTGGGCAGCAAAATTCTCTGCACTATACCAGCTAAATGTACCTGATGGAGCATTGGAGAGCAGTATCGCTTCTACGTGCCCTTTTTCTATAAACTCGACTAACTCCCTACTACGTACAGGGTGTCGAGATTTAGGGCTAACTGCAAATGAGTAATGTTTGGAAAGCCTGATTGCACAATGCAAATCTAAGTGCCAACGACGACTGCTATCCGTATTCTGATAGAACTGCTTCACTAAAGACTTTAATGTCTCAGCAATCACTCTCTCTTTAGTGATTGAGGTATCTTTGCTTAGAGGGTGCTCTTTAATATCAAATAGACGATTGAGGTTTTCCTCAACGAAACGCTTATGTATGTTTGTCGCTTCTGGGTGAGCAATAATAAACAAGCAGCGGTGTTCAATATTCAACAACCCACTTTCGATATCAGCTACTATCTTATCAACCAACTCCATTGGCGCAGTTTCATCACCATGAACACCGCAAGAAGCAACTATGTGTTTGGTATTTTCATCAAGATTAGCAGGGATAACTTCTAGGACACCTCGCTGATGAAGCTTAAGTACTATCCCACTAGCCAAGCTTTTTTGCTGCGGTAATACGTCTTGAGACAGGTTAAGTGAATCATGTAAAAATGATTGATTAAATAGAGATTGAGTCATGCGCTACTCCTTTAATGCACAGCGGTATGTTAATAAGTTGACGATACGATTTATACAAAGGAGATCGCAGTTATCATTAATAGATATGAAATACATGTAATCCATACTCTCAAATAAACGCAGCTTGTCAACGACACAACCACTACATCGACGAACTTTTTGTGTCGAGTTCAGCTTTGACAAGTATTCTAGCATGGAGTCACGCTAGTTATAACCTTGTTTACTTGAGAAAAATAGTAAACAATCTTATCTTTCATTTACTCAATAACATTCAACATAAAAATGGCAATGTTCTAATGCTATCCCGCCAGAAAGAGCATGTTTTTGCACTTCGATGTATCAGAACTGATTAAGTTAAGTTATGATTTTCGTTTCTCAACTCGCATATTAATAAATCATGAAAAAAACTTGTATTGTCACGGGCGGAAGCTCTGGTATTGGTCGAGCAATTGTTAACCTTTTCGAACAAAATAACTACCTAGTATTTAACCTTGATTTGCAACAAAGTGAGGTTGGGAATCACATTCACTGCGATATCACAGACCATAACGCTGTACAAAAGCATATTTTTCAAATAGCCGAACAGCACAGCATCGACGTATTAATTACCTGCGCTGGGATCCACTATTCCGCTACTATAGAGAATACTTCAGAGTCAGAATTACAAAGAGTTTTTGATATCAACGTCAAAGGTACCTACTCTGCTGTGCAAGCTGTTTTACCATCGATGAAAAAACAGCAATCAGGCTCAATTATCATTCTTTCCTCCGAGCAAGCTCTCGTCGCAAAGCCCAATTCATTTGCATACAACTTAAGTAAAGTGGCATTGGCGTCCATCGCAAAAACTACAGCACTTGATTACGCAAAATATAATATCCGTGCCAATGCTCTGTGTCCGGGCACAATAGAAACCCCACTGTATCACAACGCTATTGAGAACTATTGCAAGCGTTCTGGCGAAGATATGGACGAAGTACACAAGAGCGAAGCGGATCTACAGCCTTTGGGCAGAATCGGCCAGCCTGAAGAGGTTGCACAATATGCACTGTTCCTTGCAGGTGAAAACTCCACCTTTATAACAGGCACGACACAAGTCATTGATGGCGGATATACTGCTCAGTAGGTAGTTTGATGTTAAAGATAATTGACCCACACCTGCATCTATTTGACATCGATAAAGGTGATTATCATTGGCTAAAAGCAGAGAATCCACCTTGTTGGCCCGATAAAGAACATATTTGTCGTAACTTCAATGAACGTGATCTTGAATTAAATGGTAACTCTAATCTGGCGGGCTATGTTCATATTGAAGCCGGTTTTGATAATGTGCAGTGGTGGCGAGAAGTAGAGTGGCTTGAGAGCATTGCGGCTCTACCCTTTCGTTCAGTAGCCAGTGCCGATTTGACCAAAACAGCCTCTAAGTTTAAGTTCTACATTAAAAAGCTACATAGCTATCAGTCGGTAGTAGGCGTTCGGCATATATTTGATGATCAGGCTAACGAACTACTATCTAACAAAAATGTGATTGGTAATTTAGCTCAGCTAGATGATCATGGCCTATCTTTCGATTTACAAATGCTTTTAACCGATACCTCAGCTGTCAGTAAATTGATCACCAACATGAAGCAGTTTCCTACGCTGTCCATTATTATCAACCATGCTGGTTTCCCACCTCAAGTGAGTGAGCATGATTGGAATACATGGAAGAAAAACTTGTTAGCTCTTGGCCAATTCAGCAATATTGCGGTCAAGTGCTCTGGCTGGGAAATGGGTAACCGAAGCTACGACCAAAAGTGGCTCAAAAGCGTCATCAGTGAGTGTTTATCCGCCTTTGGTGAACACCGAGTAATGTTGGCAAGCAACTTTCCTTTATGCCTATTTTCAAAGCCGTATAAAGAATTCTGGCAGCAATATACCGACGTTACGACAAGACAAAAAAAGGCGTTGCTCCATGACAACGCCGTAACTTGGTATAAATTCTAAAGACTTACTTTACTGAAACATGTGGTGAGCGTTTAACCACCTCATCATTGAGCTCTATTCCAATCCCCGGAGTATCTGGGGCTTGGAAGAAACCATTTTCAGGTTGAGGGTCTTGAATGCAGAGTTCTCTATTCCAATCTTTGATTGCATACGTGTGATGCTCATGAATCAGAAAGTTAGGAATGGCCGTTTCTAAATGCAATGAAGCCGCTGTCGCTACTGGCCCGCCACAAACATGAGCTTGCACGCGAATATCATATACATCAGCATAATCACACACTTTCTTCGCTTCAGTGAAACCACCACATAGTCCAACATCCGGCTGCAAAACATCAATGCTCTGATCTTCAAAATACGGTCTAGCATCCCAACGATGATAGAGGCGTTCACCACCAGCGATCGGTACTTTTACATTGTCAGACACTTTTTTGTGGATAGCCGAGTTTAAGTAGTTAACTGGCTCTTCATACATCATGCAGCCCACTTCTTCTATGACTTCACCCATTTGAATTGCAGAAGCTGCACCCATTAATGAATGGGATTCAAAAATGATGTCCACGTCAGTACCAACTGCATCACGAATTGCTCTCAAACGGTTACCAAAGAGTCGCATTTGTGGTTGAGTAAACAACTTCGTTCTATCGAATGATGATTCACCATTGTGATCGTAAACAATGGGGTCAACTTTCACAGCATCATAGCCTTCAGCCACTGCTTTCAATGCGGCTTCAGCATACTCTTCTGGTTCGATCAGCTTTTTGCACTCTTTATCCCAGTCAAACTGCAATTGACTCGCGTACGTACGAAGTTTGTCGTTAGTCTTACCACCAAGGAGCTGGTATACAGGTAAGCCAAGAGCTTTCCCTTTAATATCCCAAAGCGCAGTATCGATGGCACTCATAGCAGCATAAAGAACTGGCCCACCACCCAAGCCCCAAAAGCTCTCTCTCAGCATTCTTGACCACAGGCGCTCTGTATCAAATGGGTTATATCCAACTAGTACTGCTTCTGCAATTTCTTTGACCATCGCAGCTGCCGCGCTATGGCCCCAGTCGTATGCTAAACCCGCTTCTCCAACTCCAGAAATACCTTCATCTGTATGGATGCGAACAAACACCGGATTCCATGGTGGCCTTTTGGGACAATGGATATCAAAAATTTCTATCTCAGTTACTTTCATTTTGAGGCTTACCTACTTTCACATTCGTATATTTATTGTTTATTTTTACTGGTCAAAATCTGGATATGCACGCTTTACTTTACGCATCATCGCAGGCCAAGCTGTTTGTCCACCTGTAATACCCGAATGAACAATGTTCGCTTGAGCTTTGATACCATCGACAATTGACTGATCGACATACTGAGGCTCTTGACCCGTTGCTTGAATTTGTAGCTGAATTTGACAGGCACGCGTTAAGTCGTACATGTGCATAAATGCGTCACCAATAGTTTTGCCCATTGTTAAAGCACCATGGTTTCTTAGTAGCATAAAATTGGTATTACCAAGATCATTTTGTAGGCGAAGCTTTTCTTCGTGATTAACCGCTAGCCCTTCGTAATCGTGGTAACTTAGCGAAGCCAAAGCAAACATAGAATACTGGCTAAGTGGCAACAGCCCTTCCTTTAGGCTGGCAATTGCAGCCGTATCATTGGTATGGACATGAAGAGCACATTGGTCGTCTGGGCGAGCCTCATGTACTGCACTGTGAATGGTAAATCCTGCAGGGTTTATCGTGAACGGACAACCAGGGTCAATAACATTCCCTTCAATATCAATTTTTACTAAATTCGAAGCAGTAACTTCATCGAACGCCAATCCAAATGCATTGATAAGAAGCTCTTCAGTGCCGGGGATACGAGCTGAGATGTGTGTATGGATCAAGTCATCCCAACCATGCATGACAAACAATCGATACGCTGCAGCCAATTCAACCCTTGTTTGCCATTCAACATCAGAAACTCTATTTTTTAAATCGAGTTGTGGAATTTCATACATGAGACACTTCCTTATAGGTGACAGTTACACCACTCTACTAAATTCATTTGCAATTTTCAAAGCAGATGTCTAGAAGTCCAAACATACATAACATAAACATTGATGATCAAAAGCGGACTTACACATATAAAACTCATTACATAGCCAAATTGGAGTATCTCTTCTATACTTTTCTTACTTTGAGCTCAAAGAGTGGCACGAACAATGCAGCAGTATTGCTGTTATTTAGGAGCAACAACGAGAAGGAGTTTCTATGTTTGCCAATCAAAACGCTAAAAGGCAGCGCCCGAGTAAAGGAGGAGGCGCCAACAAACAAAAACGAGTCCCACTATCGATGACATGAAGTCATTTTCAATGAAACGTTAATAAGGCTGGCCTCACTACTGTAATTTACCCATTCAGTAGTGAGCCAAGTGATAAAGTCTGTTCAACTAAGTATTTCTACCCTTTATTAGTTTTTGACTATGCTAACAATATCACCAAGCCTAAGTTAGATTGGAGATGGGCATGGGACAAGACAACAACAAATTCGTTGCCATAATAGCCGGCGGTTCAGGTATGGTTGGCTCAGAACTACTAAAAGAGATGCTGGAAGATAGTCCAATCTCGCACATATATGCCCTTACCCGAAGCCCACTTCCTTTTATGCATCCTAAATTAGAAATCATTCAGAACGAAAATTTGCATATCAATAACTGGGACGATAACAAACTAGTACCCAAGCTCGGTTTCATCTGTTTAGGCACAACAAGAAATCAGGCAGGTTCTTCCTCGGAACTCGAAAAAGTGGATTTTGGCCTCGTCTGCGAAGTGGCCCAAACGATGAAGCTGCTTGGTGTTACTCACCTTTCAGTAATATCCAGTTATGGCGCTTCAAAAAACACGCCTTCTCATTATTTAAGGTGCAAAGGCAAAATGGAGATAGCACTTTCAGGGATGGGATTTGAAAAACTACTAATAGTACGCCCAGGTCCTCTTGTTGGAATGCGTGACACTCCTCGAAAAAGTGAAGTTATCACTCTAGCTTTACTCGACCATTTAAAACCTATTATGCGTGGCCCATTAACCAAGCTCATTCCAATCAATGCTAGACATGTGGCGCTAGCAATGCTGTTTGGACTGCTCGATCCCAACCTAAAACGACACACCATTCTCAATAGTGATGACATTTTGACACTACTTAACGACTACCAGTCTCAATAATCCCTACTATGCTTTTATATCCATATTGGAATATCTTATGCTTTTATTTTATTTATAGAGTGCAAATAATTCCGATATGTTGGCACACAAATTGTGATAAAGACATTGAATATTATAAGGAAATAGTCCATGTCCCTAAGTTTCTTTGCGGCCATCGCCGTGTTCCTATTTATCTTGTTCTTCCTCTATCAACGACAACGTAGAAATAACACCCTTTCCCAGCTTGTTCTATTCGGGCTTATTCTTGGCAGTTTATTTGGATTAGGCATACATGTTGTTCTCGGTACGGGCAATCCCGTTATTCAACAGGTACTGGAATGGACAAACATCGTCGGTAGTGGGTACGTTGGTTTATTAAAAATGATAATCATGCCACTCGTGTTGGTCTCTATGATATCCGCGGTGCTAAAGCTCGACAAAGGTGGCTCTCTTGGAAAAATATCCGGAATAACCATTTTTGTACTGCTGCTTACTACAGCCATTGCCGCACTTGTTGGTATTGTTGTCACTCATGTGTTCGGCTTATCGGCTGCAGGTCTAACCGAAGGTGCGCGTGAAGCTGCCCGTGCCACCGTTTTGGAGAATCGCCTACAAAGCGTTCATGACCTAACGATTCCACAAATGCTAATCAGCTTCATACCAACCAATCCATTTGCAGACTTAACTGGAGCACGCTCGACTTCAATTATCGCCATCGTTATTTTTGGTGTACTAGCAGGTATCGCAGCAAGAAAAGTCGCTCATGAGAATAGTGAATTGGAGCCAACGATAAAGTCTATCGTAGACGCATCTCAAGCTATCGTGATGCGATTAGTACGAATGATCATGGCACTGACTCCATACGGTATTGCAGCTCTAATGGCAAAAGTAGTCGCAACTTCAAGTGTTGCTGACATTCTCAATTTATTTGGGTTTATCGTCGCTTCGTACAGCGCAATAATCCTCATGTTTGTTGTACACGGCTTGCTGCTTTCTTTTGTCGGTGTGAGCCCTAAGCAATACTTTAAAAAAATCTGGCCAGTACTTACTTTTGCATTCACTTCACGAAGCTCTGCTGCCACGATTCCTCTAAATGTAGAAACTCAAATAAACAAGCTCAACGTCCCACCAGCAGTTGCTAACCTTTCAGCCACCTTTGGAGCGACGATTGGACAAAATGGCTGCGCGGGTATTTATCCTGCAATGTTGGCAGTAATGGTTGCACCTACCGTCGGTATCAACCCCATGGATACACACTTCATTCTGTCACTCATTGCTATTGTTACTATCAGTTCATTTGGCATCGCTGGCGTGGGTGGTGGAGCCACATTTGCTGCACTGATAGTCCTTCCTGCGATGGGCTTACCCGTCACTATCGCTGCGTTGCTGATTTCAATTGAACCTCTTATCGATATGGCACGAACAGCTCTCAATGTCTCCGGAGCCATGACCGCTGGTACAATAACAAGCCGATTATTAAAGCAGCAAGATCTCAACCCTGATGGAGAAACAGCGTCACAACAAGCTTAGGCGTTGCGAATTTCTTGCAATATCAAAGCTATTTGGTAGATACTTGCAGTCACTAAGAGTGAATATCGATAACAGGTATTCACTCACTCCTCTGATAAGAATGAACCAAATGACCAGCACCACACAGCCAACTTTTTTCTTTTTTGATTACGAAACATGGGGCACCAACCCAGCAAAAGACAGACCTAGTCAATTTGCCGGAGTTCGAACAGACGAAGATTTCAATATCATTGGCGAGCCGTTGGTCATTTATTGTCAATTGCCACAAGATTACCTTCCCTCACCGGAAGCTGCGTTAATTACTAGAATCACGCCTCAGCAAGCTCAAGCCAAGGGGCTACCAGAGCCAGAGTTCATTGAGAAAATTCACAACGAATTATCTAAACCAAACACGACGAGTCTTGGCTACAACAGCATTCGATTTGACGATGAAGTGACTCGCTACACATGCTACCGAAACTTTATCGACCCTTACGCATGGAGCTGGCAAAATGGTAATTCCCGCTGGGACTTGTTGGATGTTATGAGAGCCTGTCACGCACTAAGGCCAGAAGGTATTAGCTGGCCTGAAAATGCCGAAGGGTTCACCAGCTTCAAACTTGAAGATCTATCCGTAGCAAATGGAATCGAACACTCAAACGCCCATGATGCAATGGCTGATGTTATCGCCACGATAGAGCTTGCCAAAAAGCTAAAGGCCGCTCAGCCCAAGCTTTTTAACTACTTTTTGCAAATGCGCCATAAGAAAAAGCTCAACGCGCTGATAGATGTTGTCAATATCACTCCACTAATGCATGTGTCTGGAATGTTAGGGCGAGAGTGCCAGTATACGTCGTGGGTCGCACCTATCGTCTGGCACCCAACCAATAAAAACGCAGTAGCTGTGGTTGATCTAGCAAAAGATGTCTCTCCACTTATTGAGCTTCCTACTGAAGAAATCAAACGTCGGTTATACACCAAACGAGACGAATTATCTGAAGATGAACTGCCTATCCCAATAAAGTTAGTTCACCTTAATAAATGCCCGATACTCGCTCCAGCTAAAACTCTAACGGCTGAGAATGCTGCTACGATAAATATTGATCGTAAGCGCTGTCTAGAGAACTTAGCTCTTATTCGTCAACACCCCGAAATTAGAGAAAAGCTTACTCAAATCTATTCGGAAGAGCGTATATACGAGGGTTCTGATGACGTAGATACTAAACTGTACGATGGTTTCTTCTCTCCGGCAGACAAAGCTTCGATGGAGATCATACGTTCGACTGCTCCGAACAACCTTGCGGCACTAGATATCTCTTTTAAGGATCCTCGCATCTCCCAACTACTGTTTAACTATCGTGCTCGTCACTTTAACTGGAGTCTTGATATTTATGAGCAAACTCATTGGGCGAACCATTGTCGGGACTATTTTGAGCGCAATCTACCAGATTACATGATTAACTTAGAAAACCTTGCGCATGATCATGAACAAAATCAGGCGAAAATGGCAATTTTGAAATCAGTGTATCAATACATTGAACAGCTGACATCATAGAAACTTTGGTATATAAAAGACCAACTCTGACGCTTTGGCCTATCGTTTAGATGAGTGCCAGCGTTCAGTCAGCCGTTCAAGCAAA
This sequence comes from Vibrio marisflavi CECT 7928, assembly GCF_921294215.1. Classification (GTDB taxonomy): domain Bacteria; phylum Pseudomonadota; class Gammaproteobacteria; order Enterobacterales; family Vibrionaceae; genus Vibrio; species Vibrio marisflavi. The sequence continues at coordinate 1,040,815 of NZ_CAKLDM010000002.1, read as the reverse complement.
GCGATTTATATGTTAGTTAACCTTCTTCAGTACCTAGTTTCTTTCTTACTGATCTTTATATGTCTATTTATAGGAAAGGGCATCCAATCTTTGCTGGGAGTTTCTATACCTGGCAGTATTTTTGGAATGCTGATTCTATTTGCTCTACTTGCGACAAATGTCGTTCCACTAAAATGGGTTAAGCCCGGAGCAAGTTTATTTATTCGTTACATGGTCTTTTTGTTTGTACCTATCAGCGTCGGCCTCATGCAGCATTTCGATGTACTAATTAGCAGTGCATTACCAATTTTAGCTAGCACTCTCGGTGGAACATTCATTGTGTTAGTGAGCCTTAGCTTCACTCTTGATCGATTGTTGAAAAGAGGAGCCAAGTGATGTGGTTCATTTTAACAGTCGTACTGTACATCATAGCCAAATGGATCAGCAACAAGGCAAACACACCATTTTTGAACCCACTATTAGTGAGTGTTGCTGCAATAATTGGTGTTCTGATCTTGTTCAATATCCCATTTGAGCACTACTACGCTCAGAACGAGTTTGTCACCTTTTTACTACAACCGGCGGTAGTGGCATTAGCTTATCCTCTCTATGAACAGCTTCCGCAAATAAGGCAAAATTGGAAAGTCATACTTTTGACCTGCACAATAGGCAGTTCCATGTCTATGTTCTCAGCGACTTTGCTAGCTGCTTATTTTCAAGCAAATCCAACCCTTTTAGCGAGTGTTGTGGCTAAGTCAGTGACAACCCCGATCGCCATGGTAATTTCAAGCCACTTAGGTGGAGAACCTGCTATCACTGCTATTTTAGTGCTTATTGTCGGCTTGTTTGGCTCTATTATTGCCTACCCAGTCTACTCAATACTCAATATTACACATCCAATTGCTCGCGGTTTGACTATGGGGACGGTTTCACATGCTCTTGGAACGGCAACTGCGGCAGAAAAAACAGAAAATGACGCTGCATATAGTTCACTAGCATTAGTTATCTGCGGAGTCATCACATCGATTCTCGCTCCAGCATTTTTTTCTCTTTCCATATGGCTTAGTCATTTCTTTTAAGTTCTCTTGAACATGGTAAATTGTGTGACATCACTTATAGTTTGCAAACTTGATTATTTTTGCATACTTTAAAGTGATTTTTATCACATTTTATTCTGTGCAAGCGCATAAAATATAACTTCATTAATGTCATAGGATTTGAAATGAGTATTCGACTTCAAGAAGCACTAGAGAAAGTGCCACCCCTTATTAAAGAGTATTTGTCATCCATTATCACAGCAGAAGGCTTTTCCGGTACGATATCTAAGCATGAATACAGTGAGCTACTTTCACTGTCTCGTTTATCAGATGAAGAGCTTAGAGTTTCACTGCTTCCAGTCGCTGCTGCATATTCATATGCACCAATATCTAACTTTCATGTTGGAGCAATAGTCAGAGGCCTATCGGAAACACTCTACTTCGGTGCTAACGTCGAATTTTTAGGTACTCAGTTGAGCCAGTCTATTCACGCAGAGCAGTGTGCTATTAGCCATGCTTGGATGAAAGGTGAAAAAGGCATTATCGATGTAACTGTAAACTATAGCCCATGTGGCCACTGTCGACAGTTTATGCGTGAACTCACAACCGCGCAGGATCTCAAAGTACAACTGCCTGAAAGAGATGAAATGTCTCTTGAAGAGTATTTACCAGACTCGTTCGGCCCAGAAGATCTTGGCATCACGGTTGGGTTAATGGGCGATGAAGATCACGGTAAGCAGTTACCTAATAGCGACTCGTTAGTCTCTGAAGCACTCGCTGCTCTTAATCAAAGCCATGCGCCATACAGTGGAAATCTTAGTGGTGTTGCATTAGAACTCACTAGTGGGCAAGTCTATAAGGGCTCATATGCAGAAAATGCAGCATTTAACCCTAGCCTTCCACCACTACAAGTAGCTCTAATTCAAGTGCTAATGGATGGAAAGAGCTTAACCGAAATTCGGTCGGCTGCACTAATCGAAATGTCTGGAGCTAGTTCGAGTCATCTTGCTGACACACAAACGACTTTAGAAGCGCTGAACCCTGACGTGCCAGTTTCATATATTTCTATATAGCACGATATAGTTCAGATCGCTTTGCATTAGCTAGTTGTAGTACGGCGATATATCGACTTCTAGAGCCGAAGGAGCAACAGCTCGCTCAATGGTAACTTCGTGTTTACTCAGTTTTACGTAACTAACATCGATAAAGTGACGATATTTACGAGAGTAAACACATTTTACTTCTGGCTCTAGCGGGTTGGATTCATTGCGTTCCCAGACAACTCCAACTCTCCCGTCGGATAACTCTACGACCGACCCTACCGGATAAATACCGATGCAATTTATAAATTTGTATACTAGCTCTTTATCGAGTTTATCTGGGCTCATATCCAGCATTATCTTGAAAGCTTCTGCTGAACTAATTCCCTTCTTATAACACCTGTCAGCCGTAAGAGCATCGTATATATCCACAATAGCACTCATCCTACTATGAACTGGAATCTGATCAGCAGATAAGGCATCTGGATACCCCGTGCCATCAAGTTTCTCATGGTGCATTAAACAGATATCACGGGCTACTTGGCTAATTCCATCAACTTTAGCAAGAATTTCCTTGGCATAAGTCTGATGCATTTTGATTTGTTCAAATTCTTCTTCGGTTAACTTACCAGGTTTATTAAGTACTTTATTTTCAACCCTGATTTTGCCAACGTCATGAATGATGCCGCCAATCGCAAGCTGTTTCAGCATTGCCTTATTCATATTTAGGTGTTTACCAAAGCTAACGAGTAAGCAGGAGACATTAACGGAATGTTCCAACAAATAATCATCTTTGTTGCGTAAAGCGGTTACACAGCGGATAGCATCAGTATCAACTAATGCAAAGTCGACAATTTTTTCAGCCCAAGAACTTATGTCATCAACTAAAGTCGTTCTTCTTTGGAATGTGTTGGTAAGTAGTTTATTGGCGAGATCTCTCGCTTGCTCGACTAATACCTTAGCCTTCTTTTGCTGAGAATCTCTAGTGGCGAGTTTACGCTTCTCTCTGACTTCCTGAAGTGATTGGCGTTCAATGGGATCAACTAGCTGTATTGGTTGAGATTGAATTTCACACTTCTCGCATGAAAGTTTCTTATCAACCCAAGCAAATTTGACTCCATTATCCACTAGCTTTTTGATTGAGGTTGGACAATGGACTCTACCAGCATTTGCGAGCGTGATATTATCACTCTCTTCAATTGCTGTAACAAACATCCCTACGCTTAGCTTTTCTATAGATATCCTTATCGATTTTGCCAATTCAAAATCAACACGCATCTAAATGTCTACTCCTATCCCATTGCATGCCACATAATTACATTAATGTTAAAAATATTTCAAGAACTATTTATAAATATATCAAATGTAAATTAGGTTAATCACACTAATATTCACCCATGCTCATATAAAGAGCAAGATATTACTTCTCTGCAGTTAAACTGTATTGGGAAATAATTTTGGCATATTCGTCAGACACTAAAAACTTAGCTATTTCTGCATTAATTTTCGGTAGCTGTTTTATATAGTTCGATTTATTGGAAACCATAATTTTCATTAAGTAAGGGTCAAAGCCGACGGGCGTTTTAATGATTTTGTCCTGTAACTTATTTTGTTTTATCTGATAGTTAGCAACAATATCACCTCCAATGTAAAGATCCGCCCTTTTTGTCGCTAGAAACTGAATTGCTGGCTTAATGTTGTTTAGGTAAGTTGTGTTTATCTTAAATTCTGAAAAGTTCTTTTTGTACCAACCATTTCCCAAATAAGTCACTACTGTAAGGTCTTTGTCTGCTATATCTTTTGGCTTCCTAATTTCATTGATGGAAGCCAACCTTTTGTTGCCTTTGTATGTATAGACACTGTTGTACATATCGTAGACAGATTGGCCGCTTGCTGTTGAATACTTGGTCCGATCTGATGTTTTAGTCGTAATCATGAAATCAACAGTACCGAGCTCTACGTATGACTGACAACGTTTCCAAGGGAGCTGTATATACTCAACTTCCATACCAAGATGGTTTACAAACATCACTTCTACCAAATCGATAAAAAGTCCGATAGGTTTACCCGAGGCATCTAATGAATGAACAGGAGGCCAAGGATCAAAACAAAATGATATTTTCTGCTTTTCTGCATATGTATAATTGGCCCAAAAGAAACCAAAAATTAGAGTAATAAGTAATTTTTTCATCCTGAGTAATCACCGTAATTTCCCTTTACGTTTTTTAAATGTAGCAGTTAATTCCAAGATTCATACGCAAAAAAGTCGCCCTCATTCCATAACGAAACAAGGGCGATAATTAAATATAGGGATGACTGCTTAAGGTTAAGAGTTCACACCTTCAATGGACAAAATTATTTCCGATAGCTTGTCTAGTCCTTCTTCTAATACTTCTGGTTCAATCGTAAGAGGTGGTAACAATCTAATTACATTAGCTTTTATGCCACATGAAAGAAGTATTAAACCAGAGCCTTGCGCATTCGCAATCACATCCTTGGTAAATTGTTGTAAGGGTGCACCTGAATTAGGGTCAGTAAACTCGATCGCTATCATTGCACCCAAAGCACGAATATCTCCAATACTTGAGACTTTTCTTTGTAGATCACCCAGATTTTTAGACGCTACTTCTTCAATGGCAAGTGCTGCATGACAAAGCTGTTGCTCCTCAATTACTTTGAGAACTTCGAGCGCTGCCGTACATCCCATCGGTGATCCTGCGTAAGTTCCGCCTAGGCCGCCGACATTCGCAGCATCCATTATTTGGGATTTACCCACAACGGCAGATATTGGAAACCCTCCTGCAATACCTTTCGCCATCGTCATTAAATCAGGCTCAATATCGAGATATTCGGTAGCAAACATTTTGCCTGTTCGAGCAAACCCAGTCTGAATTTCATCTGCAATCAATACTATTCCATGTTTATCACAGATAGCGCGTATCCTTTGTGCCCACTCTGTTGGCGCTTGGTAAAAACCACCCTCTCCTTGAACGGGTTCAAAAATAATTGCAGCGACGCGGCTAGGCTCAATATCACAAGTAAATATATCCTCTAGTGCTGCTAAGCTCTGCTCATTAGATACACCATGAAATTCATTTGGGTATGGTGCGTGATAGATTTCTCCCGGAAAAGGCCCGAAGCCAGCTTTATATGGCGCTACTTTTCCGGTTAATCCCATGGTCAGATTGGTCCTACCGTGAAAGCCTCCTTTGAACGCAATCACGCCACTTCGTTTAGTGTGGGCGCGAGCAACTTTGACCGCATTTTCTACGGCTTCTGCTCCTGTTGTAAGAAATATGGCCTTTTTCTGGCTCTCACCTGGCGCTAAATTTGTCAGCTTCTCTGCTAACTCAACAAAAGACGGGTATGGCGTAACCATCGCACAAGTATGTGAAAATTGATCAATTTGATTTTTAACAGCTTCAATAATACGTTGATTGCTGTGACCTGTATTTGTCACTGCTATCCCTGCTGCAAAATCAATATATTTATTTCCTTCCACGTCCCAAATGTGTGCGTTTTTTGCTTTGGCAACATACAACGGATACGCCGCGCCCATACCGTTTGCGATCACTTGACTTCTTTTTTCGTGCCATTGGTTATTTGTCATTTTTTGTTCTCCACAATGATATTTCTTTGCACTATTACATCCCACCAAAACATAGGTATTTCACATCCATGTATTCATCTAGTCCTTGCTTCGCACCTTCTCTACCAATGCCGGACTGTTTTACACCACCAAATGGCGCAACCTCGGTTGAAATGATTCCATCGTTAATACCAACCATGCCATATTGCAACGCCTCAGCGACTTTCCAAATTCGATGTATATTTTGGCTATAGAAATACGAAGCAAGGCCATAGACTGTGTCGTTTGCCATATCAATAAGCTCCTCATCGCTATCAAACTTGATGACAGGCGCAACAGGGCCAAATATCTCCTCTTGTACACCTTTCATACCATGCTTCACGTCTCTGAGAACAACAGGAGCCATAAACAAGCCACCATAAGGTTGTATCGGTTTAACGGGCGCAGCTCCTTGGTCGACAAAGCGATCAATGATCGCTTGGATATTCTCTTTCGCCTTGGCACTTATCACTGGACCAACACTCACCCCATCTTCTAGTCCATTACCAACCTTAAGCTTACTAACTGCTGTAGCAAACTTTGCGACGAAATCATCATAAACATTACTGTGAACATAAAATCGATTGGCACAAACGCATGTTTGACCAGCATTTCTAAATTTGGATGCAATTGCGCCTTCTACAGCTTTGTCGATATCCGCATCATCGAACACAATGAAAGGAGCATTGCCACCCAACTCCATCGAAGTCCGCTTAATATCTTTTGCACACTGCGTCATCAGAATGCTACCGACTCGTGTCGAGCCAGTGAATGAAAGCTTACGAATCAACGGGTGTGTCGAGAAAATTTGCCCCACTTCCTCTGGAGACTCTCCCAACACAACTTGCAACACATCACGATCTATACCCGCCTGATAAGCAAGTTCTGCGATAGCAAATGCCGATAGTGGAGTAAGTTCAGAAGGCTTTATAACAAACGAGCAACCAGCAGCTAAAGCTGGACCCGCTTTTCTGGTAATCATTGCTATTGGAAAGTTCCATGGAGTGATCGCGCAGGCAACACCAATAGGCTGCTTAATTGTCACTAGGCGCTTATCGCCACTCGGCGCTGGTATGCTGTCTCCATAGCTGCGCTTTGCTTCTTCGGCGAACCACTGGATAAAGCTCGCACCATACAACACTTCTCCACGGGCCTCAGTAAGAGGTTTCCCTTGCTCAGTCGTCAAGATTCTCGCTAAATCCTCTTGATTATCAATGATCAATTGATACCAACGATTCAGCTTCTCAGCTCGTACTTTCGCGGGCAGTGCTGCCCAAGCCGTTTGAGCGATCTGGGAGCGCTCAATAGCATCCATAATTTCGTTGTTGTCTTGCTTCGATACATGCCCTATCGTTTGACCATTAGCAGGGTTTACTATAGATAGGGTTTGATGACTTTCTTCAGTCATTTTGGTTAACAAACTGGCATTGTTGATATTGTTCATGGCTGTAACCTTTCGTATTTGTTGTCAAAAGCTACGCAGGAATATGCTGGGTGATACAATGAATATTTCCTCCCCCCAACAAGACTTCCCTTGAAGGAATTGGCACTATTTCATAATCAGGTAAAGAAGATTCTAAGATTTTGACAGCTTCTCTATCATATTGTTCACCGAATTGCGGTAGAAAAACATGCTGATTTACCATCAAAAAATTCGCATACGAAGCGCTTAACCTCTCTCCCTCACACCTTAACATGCCACTACTTTTTGAGATCGTTTTTACCTCTTCTTGCTGGTAGTAAAGCGGATCTGGTAGCGGCAATTTAATCACTTCAATGTCCCTACCCTTAGCATCAGTTTGACCATTTAGCTCCGAAAGAGTTTGCCGAGAGCGGTGATACTGCGGGTCTTGCGGATCTTCAGTCCAACTCAGCACTACTTTTCCCGGCCCAATTACATGAATAAGGTTGTCGATATGCCCATCCGTCTCATCATTGTATAAACCGTGAGTCAGCCAGATAACTTTTTGTATGCCAAGATACTCTTGCAAGTAGAACTCGATTTGCTCCATTGATAAGTGTGGGTTTCTGCCCGGACTTAATAGACATTCCTTCGTGGTGTATAAAGTTCCTTCTCCATCAGTATGAATAGCCCCACCTTCAAGCACGAATGGTGCTTGGTAGTAATCAATATCTAGAGCACTACAAACCGACGGAGCGACAAGATCGTCATGTTGCCAATCTTGATACAATCCATTAAATTCACCACCCCATGCGTTAAATTGCCAACTGACACCGCGTTTATTGCCAAGCTGATCAGTCAGAACTGTTGGTCCTATGTCTCTCATCCAAGAATCGTTGTAGTCCATTTCAACCACTTTAATTCTTTGGTCTAGAGAAGACCTCGCGTTTTGATATTGAGCAGCACTCACAGCAATATATACGTTTGCCACTCTAGCAATTTCATTGGCAATCTTGGCGAAGTTGTTCTGCGCAGGTATCGCATTATCTCTCCAGTTGTCGGGACGTTCAGGCCAAGCCATCCACACATCGGATACAGGATCAAATTCAGCTGGAAACGAAAATCCATCTTGCTTAGGTGTTGAATTCAATTTCATATCACCTCCGAAGTCAGACAGAAAGTTGCATTAAGTCTTGATATAGGTCTGGCCTGCGGTCTCTAAAAAGCCCCCAAGATTGACGAGCTTTTTGTGATTCTGCCAAATCGAGCTCAGCATAAATGATCTCTTCTTTGTCTCGACTCGCCTCGACAATTTTTGCACCAGTATGATTTGTGATAAACGATGAGCCATAGAACGTGGTCTCAATTCCATCATCAAACTCTTTACCAGTTCTATTCGACGCCAGCACTGGAACCATGTTTGCCGCCGAATGACCTTGCATCGTTCTTTGCCAATGATCTCGAGAGTCCAAGGTTTTATCTTGCGGCTCTGAGCCAATCGCGGTTGGATAAAAAATAGCTTCGGCACCATTTAGTACCAAGCTACGAGCTAATTCAGGGAACCACTGATCCCAACATATCCCAGCACCGAACTTACCAAATCTTGTTTGCCACACTTTAAAACCTGTATCACCAGGGCTGAAATAAAACTTTTCGCTATAACCCGGTCCATCAGGAATATGAGATTTCCTGTAGTTCTCTAACACGGTTCCATCTGCATCGATCATGACCAGTGAATTGAAAAATGTGTTTCCACTGCGTTCAAAATAGCTAACTGGGATAACTACATTCAGCTCTTTTGCCAAAACACTCATGTGCTGTATAAGCTTGCTACTTTCACACGTTTCCGCCAATTCAAAATATTTTGCTTCTTGTTTCTTGCAAAAATATGGGGCAGCAAACAGTTCTTGAGGCACTATAACGTTTGCCCCATTACTAGCCGCAGTCCGAATAGCTTCTGATACTTTTTTCAAGTTGTTTTCTAAATCCCAACTAACAGAGAACTGTAGTACAGCAAAAGTAACCATTTTACTCATGAAGTCTTCCTTATTTTTCATGCAGTAACCCACCCATATGGCTAAATGGGTTACGTTGAGTTAGATATAATTGAACTTGTATTACGCTTCTAAGCGCCTAGCTAAACAGCGAGCTTATCTCGAAGGTTGTAGTAGGCTGCACCTAGCGCAGTGAGAGGGATCTGGAAATGTCTCCCACCCGGGAATGAATAGTGTTTTAGTGAGGCAAAAGCATCAAACCTCTCGGAATAGCCAGACAATTTTTCAGATAGCAACTTGCCAGCTAAATGGGAGCATGTGACTCCGTGTCCGCTGTACCCTTGCAAGTAGTAGAAGTTATCTTCATAAGCGCCGAACTGAGGCATACGTGAGTATGTCAGGAGGAAATTGCCTGTCCAAGCATAATCCACTTTAACCCCAGCAAGTTGTGGGAATACCTTTTCCATTTTCGGGCGAATTAGGGCTTCCACGTTTTGTGGATCTCTTGCGCCGTAAACAACACCGCCACCAAACAAAAGGCGCTTGTCGGCTGTTAATCTAAAATAATCCAGTAGGTAATTGCAGTCTTCGACACAATAATTTGAGGGTAAGATTGTTTCTAGCTGCTGCTCTGACAGCGGTTCAGTGGCCACAATTTGTGTACCGCAAGGAATCGCTTTGTTACTGATTTTGGGCTCGATTCCACCTAGATAAGCGTTACCTGCCATGACGACAAATTTTGCTTTAACCTGACCAAATTCAGTATGGACAACTGGCTGTTTTCCCTTGTCGAGTTTAGTCACCTTCGACTGTTCAAAAATGCGCCCTCCCAAAGAGCTGATCGCTCGCGCTTCACCAAGAGCCAGTTTCAGTGGGTGAATATGACCACCACGCATGTCGAGCATTGCCCCAACATATGAGTTGCTACCCGTCGCTTGTGCGACTTGATGGGCGTCCATAAGCTCGAGTTCGTTGTGCCCAAACCTTTCCCAGTTGGCTTTTTGTTCTTCAAGACCTTTGAGCTGTTTGCCATTCAACGCGGCAAAAATAGCACCTGCTTTAAAATCACATTCGACATTATATCGTTTGATAATATCGCGAATAATATCGCCACCTTCAAAAATCATGTTGCACAGTGCGCTGGACGTATGTTTGTTATAGCGGCTTTCAATTACATCCACATCTCGGCTATAACTGTTAACGATTTGACCACCATTTCTGCCTGTCGCCCCAAACCCTACTTTGCTCGCTTCAAGCACGACGACGTTGTAACCTTTTTCGCTCAAATGAAGTGCCGAAGACAAACCACTAAACCCAGCTCCAACGACACAAACGTCACATTCAATACTTTCGCGTAACTGAGGATAGTCTGGCATGTCAGCTATAGAATCAGCGTAATAGGAACAAGTATGTGTATTCATTGTCATTTCCTTTGCTCAATATCAGATTTTAACACTACGTTAGCTATCACAAGCTTATTGGTTTGGCTGTAAACGAATCCACGTCGTTTTGGTTTCAGTGAACTTTTCAATCGCGTGAATTGATTTGTCCCGTCCATTGCCGCTCATCTTGAACCCTCCAAACGGGACCGTCATATCACCTTCGTTGTAGTTGTTTACCCAGACTGTTCCTGCTTCTAACTTTTTCGCCACGCGATGCGCTCGATTGATATTGTCAGTCCAAAGAGCCGCGCCCAATCCATATTTTGAATCGTTCGCGATTTCAATCGCCTGCTGCTCAGTTTTAAAAGGAATGACGCACAACACCGGCCCAAATATTTCTTCTTGAGCCACACGCATCGAGTTATCAACATTGTCGAGAATACATGGCGATACAAACGCACCATGCTCAAGAGTCTGCTCGCCACCTCTTAGCAAAGCACCTTCCTCAACACCTAGTTTGATGTATTGCTCTACTTTGTCTTTGTGCTGCTGATCGATAAGCGACCCCATGCAAGAACTTGGGTCGAGAGGATCTTTCGGTTGAAAGCGCTGTGCAGCGGAGAGCACTTTATCGATGAACTGATCTTTAATGCTTTCATGGACCAACAAACGCGTAGCAGCGACACACACTTCACCTTGGTTATAAAAACATCCGGCTGCGGCAGCTTCTGCCGCGTGATCAAGATCTTCATAATCATCGAATACAATATTGGCGTTTTTGCCACCAGCTTCAGCCCAAACTCGTTTTAGGTTACTTTCCCCTGAGCTCACCATTAATTGACCAGCTACTTTGGTGGAACCAGTAAAAGTAATGCAATCAACATCGCTGTGCGTTGCCAATGCATCACCAGCTTCATGTCCATAACCTGTTACAACTTGAAATACCCCTTTAGGCAGACCCGCTTGATTTGCCAACTTACCCAAATAGATCGCCGTCAGTGAAGACTTCTCTGATGGTTTGAGAATGACACTACAACCTGCAGCTAACGCTGGCCCTAGCTTCCAACACGCTATCCATAATGGGAAATTCCATGGTACAACTGCCGCAACTACACCAACAGGTTGATGAGAAATAAATGCATGGACATCTCTTTCTGTCGTCGCGACTTCCCCATAACATTTATCAATGGCTTCGGCGTACCAACGAATAGCGCTAGCAGAACCCGGGATATCTGTAGAAAAACTGTGATCGATAGGTTTGCCCGTATCTAATGTTTCTAGTAGAGCTAGCTCTTCTTTATTTTGCTCGATTAGAGCGGAAAATTGACTCAATATACGTTTACGATGTTCGGGAGCACTATCACTCCACTCTCCTGAATGAAAAGCTTGTCGAGCAGCCTTAACTGCTATATTTACGTCTTCTTGGGTGCATTGAGCGACCTCAGCAATACTTTCATTTGTCGCTGGGTTAACCACTTCAAAACGTTGACCGTTGATAGCGGGACAATACTCTCCGTTAATAAACGCGTTAGTTTCGATTTGCAGGCGGTCTTTAAGTTCTAGCCATTCTTGCTGAGTTTTCATATTGCTCCCCAATTAATGAGACGAGTGTTGAATACAAAACATCAGAACGATGTCGGTGTGTGTGCACTGATTAATTTGCACGCGGTATCTGTTCTATTAGTAAATTTATGCGGTAATGTCGTATCAATGACGTACGACTCCCCCGCACGGAGAAGGTAGATTTCGCCGTTATATTCCAGCTCAAGCTCACCTTGTAAAATGGTGCCTACTTCCTCTCCTTCATGTTTGATCTCTTCTCTTCCTGTCGTGCTAAATGGAGCATACTCCTCAATCAGAAAGCCGATTATTTGTGACTTATTGCCACGACTAACCAGCTTCATCGAAACTGAGTTATTGCCTATTTCAATCAACTCCTCTGGCTTAACAACGACTTTATTTTGATCGTCTTGCTGCTCGATTGTAAAAAACTCTGAAAGCGACATATCAAACACATTAACGATTTTTTGCAGTGAACTTACTGACGGGCTCACTTTTCCATTTTCAATAGATGAGATAGCGCTATGGGTGATACCTGCCTTATCGGCTAACTCTCTTTGAGACAAGCTTTGATCTTTTCTTAACTTACTAATGCTTCGACCAATTTGTTCATTTTCCATGTGACTGACCTAGTTGTTATTCGACGCAGCCATAATAAATTTTTTGAACAAAAGCTGAGAGAACGAATTGTGAATTGGGTTCCATTCTGGGTGCCACTGCACACCTATAAAATATTTGTGATCAGGCAAGCTGAATGCCTCTACAAGTCCATCAAATGCTTTGGCTTCAATTGATAAGTTTGACGCTAGGTGTTTTATGCCCTGGTTGTGCAAAGAGTTCACTTCAACCAAGCAATCGTTGTTGTCAAATTCTTTCGAGTCAGACAACCAGCTGGCAAATATGCCTTTTTCTTGCACAATGACAGAATGAGATGCCGAATATTTTTCACTCATATCCTCTGTTGGGTTTTCACGGTGATCATTGTAACCAGCCTCATGAACACACGGCTCCAATGTTCCACCAAGCGCAACATTCATTTCTTGAAATCCACGACAAATGCCAAAACAAGGTTTATTGGCATCGACAGATGCACGAATTAAATTCAGTGCTAATTCATCTCTCGCTCTATCTAAATAAGACTCATCATGAGCAGCGTTATAGCGACTAGGTTCAACATTTGAGTGGCTACCGGTGAATAGGAAACCGTCACACATATCAAGAAATTCGTTTAAATGACCAATACCAGCTGCACTGGGCAGTAAAATCGGTGTACCTGAGAACTGCTCAACAGCGTCAATATAAGACTCGTTCACAGCTTGAATCGAGTAGCCACCTAAGTTTTTTGAACAAGTCACGATTCCAATGATTGGAGAATGTTGATTACTCATGAATTAACCTGTCAACAAAATATTTAACAAAAACACTACAACTGTTGTTAGATATTTTCAACACATCTATTCCATACAGCATATTATTGTGACCAAAGCCTCACTTATCGTTCAATAAATAGGCATTTATGGAATTTATATTGAGCAACACAATGCCAAATGTTAATAGTAAGTTAAATTTAGATGTTAGAAATATTGAACAAGAGATGACTGGCATTAGATTAATTCTGTTCACTACTTTCAAACAGAAACGGTTCCAAAAATAGATTTATCTTATTGATAATAGGAGAATAAAGTGGATTCATTCTTACAAGAAGTGGCTACTTTTAAAAAGAGTTGGCCCAATGTAGAGCATATCGATCTGGTTTTTACAGACATCAATGCAACTCCTAGAGGAAAACGGATACCCATCGAATCGCTAGAAAAACTCTCAAAAGGTGTCGCGCTTCCACTCTCTACTATTTCTCTGGATACCAAAGGTAACGTCGTAGAAACTGCCGGGCTAGGTGAAGATTTAGGAGAACCCGATCATTTGTGCTTCCCCATCACAAACACCTTGATCCCAACGTCAAACCCGAGTGTTGGTCAAATTCTGCTTACGATGACTGATGACAATATATCTACACCACACCCTCTTCTAGCCCGAACCATCGTAGAAAATATGCTTGACGAATTGAAAGAGCGAGGCCAATACCCTGTTATCGCAATGGAGCTAGAGTTTTACTTGATAGACAAAAAGCGAGGACCAAACGGGGAATTGCAAACAGCAGTTAACCCTAGCAAGAATATTCGAGAAACAGAAACTGAAGTTTATCATTTAGATGGGCTCGATGATTACGCAGAGTTCTTGCAAGAGCTCAATAGCTTAGCAGTAATTCAGAAACTCAATACTTCAGGTGCACTGTCTGAATCTGCCCCTGGTCAATTTGAGATAAACTTTAATCACTCTGAGAACGTGCTAAAAGCCTGTGACGATATTATTTTCGCAAAGAGATTGATTCGACAAATAGCCAACAAACATGGCTTCGATGCAACCTTTATGGCAAAACCATTTCATGATCAAGCAGGAAGTGGACAACATGTACACATCAGCTTACTCAACGCGAACGGTCGCAATTTATTCTCGAACTTAGACGGATCTTCCAGCGAACTATTTTATCAAACAATTTCAGCTATGCTTGCTCAGGCACGTGGCACTATGGCGCTGCTTTGCCCAAATGTAAATTCGTATCGCCGTTTTATCCCCGGAGCCTATGTTCCAACAACAGCAAACTGGGGAGAAAATCACCGTGGCGTCGCCCTACGTGTACCAATCAGCGACGCAAAGAATCGTAGAATTGAGCACCGAATCGCTGGCGCTGATGTTAATCCATACCTGTTGGTGGCTACTGTTTTGGGCGGAGTACTGTCAAGCCCAAATTATTTGGCGTCTCAGTGTCCACCATCGCTCAATGAACCAGCACAACACCTACCCACTAGAATGCCAGAAGCACTTACAGCACTCGATAGTAGTGAGTTACCAGAGCAGTTTTCTCGTGACTTCATTGATTTATATCTTGCATGCAAACGCAGTGAACTTGCCGACTTTGAACGAGTCGTTACGCCACTAGAAATAGATTGGATGCTTCACTCGGCTTAAGACAGGAGAAATTTATGAACACACATAGCTCGGCGCTTCGCTCACCGACTAGATATATAAATAGACATACGATGTTAAGCCTTATCGTAGTTTTAACCTTAGGCTTATTTACCTATATTGGTCTCACCCACCCAAAAGGACAAGACTACGGCTGGCTTAGCTTGTTACCCACAGCACTAGTGCTCGTATTTGCTCTAACGACACACCGTACAGTAGAAGCACTGTTTTGTGGCACCATCGCGGGTGCTCTGATGCTCGATCCCGATAATGCTGTAAAACATATTGTAAATATATCACTGGAAGTGATGGTGAATGACACCATTGCTTGGATTATTCTAGTGTGTGGTTTGATGGGTGGTCTTATCGCCATATTAGAAAAAGGAGGCAGTATACTTAGCTTCAGCAATTTGCTCGTCACAAAAATTCGAAGTCGAAAACAATCTCTCCTCATGACATTCGTTCTGGGTATCGTTATTTTCATTGATGATTACTTAAATGCTATCGCAATTTCATCTTCTATGAAAAAAGTTACCGATAGCTACAAAGTCTCACGAGAAAAACTTGCTTACCTCGTTGACTCAACCGCTGCACCTATCTGTATTATCGTCCCAATTTCTACATGGGCGGTATTTTTTAGCTCTCTTTTGGAAGCTAACGGTGTCGCCACAACAGGACAAGGCATTAACGAGTACATTAGTTCCATTCCATACATGGCCTACGGCTGGGTAACACTCGCGGTTGTTTTCTTAGTTGCAACTGAAAAACTACCAGACCTAGGTGCAATGAAAACGGCGGAACGCCGAGCAAGAGCTGGCCAAACAAAACCAGATGGTGCAAGAGACATAGATTTCGGTTCAGATATTAAAGCTCATTCAAATTCTACAATGGGTTTGATTAACTTCCTTCTGCCTATGTTTGTTCTTGTTGCTGCTAGCTGGTATTTCGGTATTGATTTACTTGCTGGAGTATTCGTTGCGATTGCTTTCACTATCTGTTTCTATGGTGCGCAAAAGCTAATCACAATGAATGAGATGTTTGACGCAGTCTACGATGGCATAAAAGTGATGCTACTACCTTTAGCTACAGTCATCGGTGGCTTTATGCTTAAACATGTTAATGACTCATTGGGGATTACACAGTATGTTATCGAGACCGTTGGGCCACACCTATCTGCCCAACTATTCCCAGCAGTTATCTTCTTGGTAACAGGAGCATTGGTGTTTGCTACAGCCTCTTCTTGGGGAGTTTTTGCCGTTGCTATGCCAATTGTCTTTCCTCTTGCAGCACATCTAGGAGTACCGCTGCACCTGACAATCGGTGCTTTACTTTCAGCGTCAGCTGCGGGTAGTCATTCATGCTTTTTCAGCGACTCAACCGTCATCTCCGCTCAGGGCTCTGGCTGTACTGCAATGCAACACGCCATCACCCAGCTTCCTTACGTGATTGTCGCTGTAGCGTTCACCACACTGTTTTTTTTGATAGCCGCGTAATGACATATCAGAGCGTTCATCGGATTGAACGCTCTCTATCCTTCACACTCTTTTTTCACAAGGGTTTTCTGTATTGCCACAAAAATAACTAGTGCGAACATCGTATTAGCTAACAATAACAACAAGAAAGGTATGACACTGTGTACGTTCAACATTCCGGCTAAATAGCTAAGAAATCCACTCATAAACCAAGATACCGAAAACACAATGGAGTTCGCTGTCGCTGCGATATGCCCGTACGGTGAAATCAATTCACCTAAGTATATTGGAAACAAAATAGCCGCTGAGAAAATTACGACAACTAGCGGAGCAATGAGTACAAACAGATTCATTTGTCCGCCATATTTTAAATAGGCTATAGCCACTGCAACAGATACTAACGAAGCAAAAAAGCATCCAACTGTTTTCTTGGTTTTTGATAAATCAAACAGCAAACGACTAGTTAAATTACCAAGGAACCAACTTCCTCCAAGTAACAAAGCTATCCGCCCATAATCTAAAGCTGAAAGGTGCAACACTTCTTGGACAAGAAAAGGCCCTATTGTGTTGAAAGCTGGCAATGAGCTGCTGAAAGTACCGGCCATTAACATCATTAGGATAAAACGCTTACTTCCAAAAAGCTCGGCATAGTTATTCTTAATTTTGCTAAAGCTAACACTCTTGTTTCTAGTTTTTGTTTCAGGCACAATAAAATAAACAAGCACCCCAGAAAACAAAACGTAAATAAATAAAAACCAAAAAACAGAATGCCATCCGAAATAAAATGTGAACAAACTGCCGAGAAATGGAGACACAATCATCCCCATTGCAAAAGTGGTCGTAACCCAGTTCATCGCCTTCATAAACTGTTCACCACTATATATATCTTTTATGACAGCTCGCGCAGGAATACAAATTAATGCCACGGCAAACCCCTGCAGTGCCCTTAAGACGATAAACAGTTCAACACTGTTTACAAATATGATTGCAAGAAATAGCAAAAGTTGAACAATCACTCCTGCTAATATCAGCTTTCTTCGTCCATAAATATCGGACAATGGGCCAGAGATCAACTGCCCTAGCCCAAAGCCAATAATTGCAATGGTAAAAGTCCACTGAGTAAGGTTCGTCGAGGTATGGAAAAATGCTTTAATATCTGGCAAAGCAGGCACATACATATCGATTATCATCCCACCTAAAGGATTTACGATATATACGATAAAAGCGATGAATAACTTCTTTCTTTCAGTCATAATGGAACAATAAATATTGTTTCAAGCAGGTTGGGAGAATAGCAAAGTTAATACAAAACTGAAACGAAAATAATTTATATTTCTATACCCATTATATACAACCCATAATTATATTTAATCTATAACCACTCCCATCATTGATATCAAACACCTTAACTTCTATTACTCGTTTATTCGGTATCCAATACCGTTGTGGTAATAACAATTTCTTCAACCAGATAGCAGGGTTCATACAACAGTATATTTTCTGAATTAAAATTCTAAGAGTTAATTAGCATATCACCGACAATATTCTGAATAATCATGATATTGTCGTTAATATGCTTACAAATTTTATTCACTACCAACAGCAATTCCCACTTCCAGTGTATCTAGCCAATCTAAGAAACGCTTAAAATCCTCACCTCTAAATATACCGCCATGTTGTGGGCACATCATATCAACATTGAGCTTACTCACTCTTTCAATCCAATCATGTTTTGCCCTGTTTGATGGCATCCATCTCTGATGAAAGTATTTCATCTTTGGAATATGAGCGTCAAAATCTTCGACATAGAAAGGAGCATCAACAGAATCAAGCGCTGCTCCTATATCCCCGGACATTAAGATCTTTGCCTCTTTGTCATATACAGAGAAATTGCCCGACGAGTGCATGTAATGAGCGGGGATAAATTCCACTTCCAATCCAGATAAAGACACACTTCCCCCGCTATCTTCAATAGGATCGTACTTTATTGAATCCATGCCAAAGTGACGAATAAAGCCTTCCCAAATCCAGGGAGAGTGCAACGTTGCTTCTGGCAAAGCCTTATCCCATAAGCCTAGCGATGAAATAATGTCTGGGTCTTGGTGAGAGGCAAACAGGTGGGTAATGTGTTCAACAGAGATTTCTTTGACGACACAGCCTAGCATTGAGGAAAATAACTCTATTCCTCCCGGATCAAGTAACATAGCTTGATCACGATTGACTATCATATACTGATTGGTATCAATCACCTTTTCTGGCTTACTTGGATCACGAGCAAATGCGACCCAGCGGTGTTCACCTTGGCTATAGAGTGTTTTTGATTGCATATTCTTCCTGACGAAATGATGAAAATAGAGTTAAAGACTTAAGTACATGTTGCTTCACTTTATCAGCCAGCTCGTTCACACTGTCAGCAATGGTATCCAGTTGATCCTTGAACTGCTCTTCTGCTTGAGATGCCTCTACTCGTAACATGGTAGAAACAATAGCTGCAACTCTCAGCTCACTATCTAAAGCCTTTAGTAATTCATGCAGTGCACTTATCTCTTCACAAAACTTCTCAGTTAATACTTGATGCTCTTCATATGTTTTTTGTCTAGCACCGTCGAGTGTGGACAAATATTTGGCAGCCTCAACCTGCCTATATACCGCCTCAAATTTTGTTAGTGCAAAAGAAGCTCTAGTATTGGCAGTTGCAATTTGGCTAGCGAATTGTGCTTTGCTGTTTATAGAACTTGATATTTCCAACGTAATTTTTACCAACTCATCGATGGAGTCGGTGATGGGTTTAAAACCAGCTGCACTTGTCCCCGCCCGAAGTGCCAATGCACGCGCATTACTTGCAACAAGAAGTAATCGCTTTGCTATCTGCATTCCGCGATTCAACTCAGCAGAAACCTCCGCTGCCACAACAAATACGGGTTTATCTGACATAGTTTGGCTCTTAGCAACTGACTGATTATTTTTTATATCTTAACTATAGAACAACCACACTAAATGTATGGATAAATATCACAAGTTTGAAACTTCATATGAGGATACTAACAAGTCACTTTATTATTTTCGTCGATGAAAAATATTTATAGATACTCAGCATATAGACACTAAGATCTATTGGTATTAACTCTAGGACAATCGTCGCATAAGCTTCCGTCAGAGCACCTATACACCTGACAGCAGCTCGTACGTACATACGATAACTGAGTACCACAAGGTGGACAGATAAGCTTGTCTGCTAATAAGGTTGGCAAACCGCAATGATGGAGCCATAGTCTTGCATGTTGCAGCCAGTCTGGAGAAGGTAAATCTTTACTAGTCTGCTGAAACCTAACGATTAATTTAAGCAGCGCATCTGCAAATAAATGATTGGTAAAGCCCGGTCGAATTCGAATGAACTGGCTCATTTGCTCTCGATAGTTATCAAAAAGCCCCTTTAGTTCGATTGATACTTTCTTGATCATATCAGGAATCTGATCGCTCTCCATTTCACTTTTTGGAAAATAAAAGCCATAAATAGAGTTCGGTTGAAAGCACTGCACAATCTGCTGAATCTTTGGCACAGCTTGCAATTGATAGATAGCGACAAAGGATAAGTAAAGAGGTTGCCAGCAGAGTAGATCCCAGGTTCTAGTTAAGTAGTAGCTTTTCCCTGCTTCTGGATATGTCTCTGCCAAGCTTTCATAGAGGTGATTGATTTGTGCAGAACAATCTCTCCCCATAAAAAGTAACTTATCGCTAGCAATAGAACTGGAGTATGGTTCACCTTTTAAATAGGGAGAGACTTGAAGTGCTTTGTCAAAAAGGTTGTCTAGGTTCGCAGTCGCTTTCACAATACAAAAATGAAGTAAGTAAATTCTTCCGCTTAGCTTAACGATTGAAGTAAATAAACACAAATGATAATTGTTTGCATTTATTGCTGAGTGGCCAAATAATCTACCCAGCTACGAGCCTCTTCTGTATCTTTCAGTTTCTTGGAGTACTTAGCCTGTTCAACAGCCAATTTTATATCGCCTAACCGGTAGTACGCTTGAGCTTTAATAAGAGCGACCTTAGCTTGCTGTTTAGGTGCAGTTATTTTGTCTAACTCTGATATTGCTTTTTTATCTTCGCCTTGCTGCGTAAGAATCTGAATGGCATTCCATCGATATTTGTTATTTTTTTTAGCCGCCAGCAGCCAACTTTTCACAGCTTTTGGCCATTCTTTAGCAAGCTGCCAATAAGCCGCTTGCTGAGTCAAAAGGTTAATATCTGAGCTAATATCTTTAATTTGCTCCATCGTTTGAGCGGCTCGCAACGGAATACCTACTTGGGCATATAATTGCGCTAAAAGCTGGATATCTTTTTGCGTAAGCTGCAAACCTTGCAGTTTAGCAAGCGACATAGTGTTAAGTGCCGCTTTCGTTTTATTCTCACGCAGCTGAATCGCAACTAATTGTCGCCACCAGATAAGGTTTTCAGGCTCTAAGGCTATCAATCTGTTTGCTGTAACAGCCGCCTTGTGCCAAAGCTGAAGCTGAACTTGCGCTCCAAGCTTTAGCGAAATTGGTGAAACCGTAGGAGCTTTTTTATATTCATCGTACTGCTTCATAGCGCTCAGCACTTGCTTCCAACGACTTAACTGATAGTTCGCTTGTGCTATTCTCAGCCATACATCGGCACCACTCTCTTGCTTAGGCATATTGTCGATTAGAGAATAGTAGTAGTGAAGTGACTGCTCATATTGATGCTGCATCAAAAGAAGATCGGCCAGCATTTTCTTGGTCGTCCAAGCCTGCTCATCATGTAAAACATTACTATTTACTGCAGTAGAAAGCTGTTGGATGGCTAATTTGTTCTGATTGTTTTGCCAGTAAATAACCCCAAGCATTCTCGCTACATATACCTTGTCATACTCACGTGACAGATCTGCTTTTTTCAACAATTGGATAGCTTGAGCGAATTCTTTTTCACCTACCAGATGATTCGCCTGCTGAACCATATTGTTTGTATATTGACTCAAGCGTTCGCCACTAGCATAAGCAGCTTGAGAGCAGAAAAGTAAAAGTAGTAATAGGCTTAAGTAATTTTTCATTTTGATATCTTAAAGTCTATCTTCTGAACGAAACCAACTTGAACTACAGGGTTGCCATCCACAATCTTCGGTTGATATTTCCAATTTCTTAGAGCTAAGAGTGCATTCCTATCAAATATGCGCTTTGGCTTAGCTTCAACAACGCTTATGTCAGTAGGACGACCTTGCTTATCGATATTGAACTTGAGCACAACATACCCTTCCAGCTTTCTTTTTAACGCTACCATTGGGTATCGTGGTTTTTCCCGATAAATAGGTAGCGCTTGCTGGTTGCCTCCCATTCCTCCGAGTGTTGGCGCATTGATACTAATTCCGTCGATTGAACTGGAAATCCCTGCAGCAGCAAACGAAGGCGAAGGTAGCGCTTGAGGGGAGACTTGAGTGTTAGGAGCTCCAACACTCATTGGGGTTGATGTTGGTGGAGCTGGTACTGCTTTCGGTGGTTTTGGCAGTATTCGCTGGCGACGTTGTACATGCTCATGAGTTTGATTCATAAACAAATCGAACCTCAGGTTGTCACTAGCTTTCGGAGTCGTATGGCCGTCATCCGTGACCATCCAAGCCATAAAACTAAACAAAGCTACTGCTACAACAAATGCAAGAGGAAATGCGATGATCCACCTAGACATTTACGGTTTCTCCGCGGCTAAAGCGATGCTTTTAATGCCCGCCCCTTTCGCGGCATCCATCACTTCAACGACTGTACCGTTGTAGGCATGTTTATCCGCTTGTATTACCAACGACGCATTTGGCTTATCGATAGTCAGATTTTCTAGCGTTGCTTGCACCCTTTCAGGGTCGATAACTCTTTTATCTATATAAATATCATTCGCCGAAGTTATCGCGACAAAAATACTGGAGCTTTTTTGGTTTACTGCGTGCGATGCTTTCGGTGCATTGACTTCAACTCCAGACTCTCTAACAAATGAACTAGTAACGATAAAAAAGATCAGCATGATAAATACAATATCAAGCATAGAAGTTAAGTCGATTTGCGCTTCTTCTATTTTGCTGTGACGTCGACCAAGTCTCATTGGCGACTCCTTAAAGATTTTTCTAATTTAAGCTCTAACATGCGGCACTTTTTTGATAAACGGGCGTGGACGAACATACCAGCCAGTGCTGCTACCATTCCGGCTAATGTAGGTAAAGTCGCCAAAGAAATACCTGATGCCATTAATTTAGGATCACTACTTCCTTGTGTAGCCATTACATCAAACACAGAAATCATCCCTGTAACTGTTCCAAGTAAACCTAACATTGGACAAATCGAAACCAGCACTTTGATAATATTAAGGTTTTTCTGCAACTGAATGTGCGCTTTGCCTAGCCAGCCATCACGGATAGAGGTTGCGTACCAAGAATTATGATCGTCTCTTGCCAACCAATCACTAACCCACTTCTGCCTCTCTTTAGGAAAATGAACCAAGATATAAACATAACGCTCAACAATGAGAAGCCAACAGATAAACACCAGACCCGCTAACCACCACAGTATTTGTCCACCTTGCAGCATAAAATGATGCAGCGACTCTAACCAAGGAATGTTTAGCGCCTCGATGCCTAACCAATGAAAGAAAGAAGCAAAGTTCATTACGCAACATTTCCAACAGTACTTTTAGGTGACTGCACCTTTGCTGGAGTGATTCCTTTGCTATCTCGCTCTGCTTGTTCAGCGACAATACCAAGGCCTTGTTTTTCCAAAATAGTACGTACTTTTTCTGCCTGAGAACTCAAAACATTGTGCGCTAGAAGAAGTGGAATAGCTGACACCAATCCAAGAACTGTAGTGACAAGTGCCATAGAAATACCACCAGCCATTACTTTAGGGTCACCATTACCGAACTGAGTAATCACTTGGAAAGTTTCTATCATACCTGCCACTGTACCAAGTAAACCTAGCATTGGAGCTATAGCCGCTAGAAGCTTTAGCATGGATAAGCCTTTTTCCAAGTGAGCTTGTTCATCAACGATTGCTTCTAGTAAGCGCAATTCAAGCGCTTCAACTGAACGATTGGGTTCTTGATGATATACGTTTAGTACTCGACCAAGTGGGTTATCAGTCGGTGCTTCAGGCTCCTTAAGCTGCTTACTAATTTGTTTTTGAACCTTAAACAGGTAAGCACCCCGAATGCCCGCAATAACAATCCCTAGAACAAGTAACGCGATGATAATTTCGCCAACAACTCCACCCTGCTTTAATCTTTGCATCATACTTGGCACTTCACCAAGTTGATTCAAAATTTCACCTTTAGATGGGTCGATCACGACACTCTGTACTTGCCCTATGGACAAACTAGCCAGCGAAGAAAGTGTTGGACCGTCAGATGGCTGCTTGATATAAGCGTTAGCCTCTCTAGATATGGCATTCCAATTAACGTAGCCCTTATTGGTGATTAAACCGAAAGATCCCAAGCGAATAGCATCGACAGTTTTCACTTGTCCATCGCCTTCCACAAATGGTACTTGTACCTTAGCTAGTTGGCCACTCGCCGAAATCTGCTCTTCAAAGCTTTTCCACAAACCCGTTAGCTGCTTAATTGACGGTAACGTTTTCGCCGCAACAATTTGGCTAACAACTGATGAGTACTTATTAGCATCCACGCTGGTCACTGAATGACTAATATCAGCTTGCAACTCCTTAGCGTTTTGTCTCACGACACCAAAAAGTTCACCTAAGCTGCCTGATTGTAATCTCAGCTTATCTTGCAATTTCGCCAACTGAGTTTCATTAGTGCTAAATTGCTTGGTTAGTCGATCTGTTTGTTGCTGAATCTGATTTCGCTGTCTCAGCAATTCAGCTTTCTCTTTACGCAATGCCTGCTCTGTTTGTTTAAACTCAGCTTGGCGTTTGGAATCTAGTACTTTTTGCTGCTGATTTTCTTGCTGCGCTTTAGTAACCAAATCTTGGCTTGCTGCCGAGCTAAAAGACGCTAAGGCGAGACAACAAACTAGAATATTCGTCATAACTCTCATTTCATCTCTCCTTTTGCTACGTTAAGAGACACAGGCAACGTCAGCAAACTAGGCGTTTCTTGTTTACTTGCTACTAAATAAGCTTGGTTCAGACTTTGATAAGTCGAACTATCTGCAGGTACCCAACCGTTAGCTTTGTCACTCCAAAACCAGTATTGAGAATGGTCGGGATTGCGAGCTATCAGAGCTACTTTTCCTAAATGCACAATCTGCGCTTCTATTTTCTTGCCAGAAGAAAGGCCAATTTGCGATTGATACTGTTGCAGCTTGTTACCGTAGTCCAGTTCGATTTGGTAAGCCTCAATAATTTGGCGATACTTTTCAGCATCACTGACATCCGCTTGAGACATCAAAGCCTGTAGTTTAGTAACGCGAGCTTCTCTTTGCTCGATTTGTATAGGTTTGCTGGTAGCGATGATCTGCTTTAAGCCGTCGATCATCTGGTACATCAAAGGAACCAACCCTTGGCGCGTCTGGTTGATTTCGCCAATCTGAGTGTTGATACTCGTTTTTTCTTGGTTCTGGTTTTCAATCATTGCGGACAGGTGATTTCGGTAAATCGTTAAGTCATTTACTTGCTGCTTTAACTGCTCAATTTCAGCCCTAAGCTTAATTGCAGCTTGTGAACTTGTATCTATGTTCATTTGACTTTGAATAGAGTTGGAATTGGTTTTGTTTTGTATCGCCTGAGCTGCATTGAACTCATTTGCGTAGGCTGTGGAAAGCATGCAGGACATCCCGACCAGCACGCCAAGTTTGAAAAGTCTCATAATAGCAATCAATTACTCTGGATCTAAAAGGCGTCCGTTGAATGAGAATCAAGCTTAATGATAAAAGCTCTCATTATCAAGTAGAAATATTCTCTCTACTTAATACCAATACACAAGAATAGACAAACGCTTACGGAATGTACAACACCCTACCACCTCGTCCTAGGTTGCATACCTAACCACAATAACTAGAAAAACTGCGAAAATACCACTTTCAATGAATACCTTATTCGGCTATTGACAAATCTCGTTGCTATACCTTTTTACTAGTATAAGTCCACATTTATTTTAGTGTTTTAATACTATACTGGTAGAATAATAGAGAAAGGGAATTTCTAAATAGGTTTAAACCATATGAGCCAAATAATTCCATCTAACCAGAAAATCTACGACAACGCCCATATTGCGACAAATAGTGGGCAGGAAATTCCGTGGACTCTCAACGCCGCAGACAATAGCATTTCTGTAGGACTTGAAGATATAAAAAGAGCAATGTCCTTATCGGAAACATCCCCGTTTGAAAACGAGTTTCTGCCACTTTTAGATAAGCCAGAGCAGAATAAATTTTTCGAATACATCAGCAAACTATTCCAAGGTGAAGAACCTGCCCCAATTAAGGTTTGTATAAATAAATTCAATATATTGAGCTACTGGCTTATATCCGCTAAAAAGCTTAGTTCTACACTGATAGCTGGTTTTATAAAGCCGATATTTATTTGCCCAAACACCAACGATCTCATCAGTTACTTCCAACAGCTTTTTGATAGTTCTCATTACGGTATTCTCGTTACCGACAGTGACACTAAAATAATTTTGTGCAATTCCTGCTTTGAGCGCTCAACTTTGTATGACGTTAGCGATTTACTTGGTAAAAAGACAAGTATTTTTAGTGCAAGCAAACACGGTAGAAAGTTTTACAAGGAAATGTGGGAGGAGATCAGAAATAAAGGATCTTGGTCAGGAAAAATACTAACCAAAAGAAAAGATGGTGTTGCAATACCCCAACAATTAACCATTCAAAAAATAATCAGCAAAGATAATAATGTATTTTTCTTTGGCATTTGCAGTGATTTATCCAGAGCTTTGGACGTAATAGACGGTACTCAACGCGGTGGCATTGACTTATTAACCCAACTACCAAGTGAAAGCCTATATAAAAACAAAATTGATATCGCACTCAAAATACTACCAAAAGGCTATGGGTTGATGGTAGTTTCATTTTCTCCTAGTTTTCTAGAAGAAAATAGAATTGAAGGAAGAAAAATTCTTGGTAATTCAATCGCACAAATCCAAGGCCAGATTATAAGCGGCTTTATTAAAAACGAAGTATTCTCTATAGCAATTCCTTATCCAAAGAGTAGCGATAGCTCTCACTCTCTTGCCATCTTTGATACCATAAAAAACGTGTTCGAAAAAATAAAGCTAGGTGCAAACGAAGAGGTATATGATGTTGTCACTGAGACGACCATTGGTGTTTCTGTATTAGGATTAGATGCAAACTCTTCTACAAGGCTGGTCTCCCACTCCTTACAAGCCATGTATGAAAAACATATTACTACCAACCATCGTGTCTGCTTTTTCAATCAGAGCTTGCACGACAAAGCAAAAAGCCGTATTCAATTAGAACAAACTGTGGCAGAGGCTATCAGAGAAAAACGTATAGACGCATATTTCCAGCCTATCGTCTGTACCCAAAGTTGGAAAGCTATCAAATATGAAACACTGTGTAGGCTGACTTCAGCTGAAGGTGAAATACTAAACACTCAAGAAGCCATTAGTGTAGCGGAAGATCTCAATCTAATTTCGGAGCTAGATTTAGTCGTTGCAGAACTAGCTATCGACGCTAGAAAACAACTAAGTAAAATCCACGGCAGAGATATCGAAATATGTTTTAATATATCGATAAATGCAGGTAAACCCATAAAATCCCTATTTAAAAACGTCGCTAGAATGTTAAGGAAACATGTTAAAGATCTTCCCTATATAACCCTAGAGCTAACTGAAAGCGCGTACTTTAATAGTGAGAGTTCAAATTCTGAGATTCTACACCGCCTCAGAAAAAGTGGACTAAAAGTCGCCATCGATGATTTTGGCACCGGGTATTCTTCTTTTGCTTATTTAAAGAATGGTAATTTTGACATTTTAAAGATTGATCGTGAGTTTATAAAGGACATCACTTTAGGATCTCACAATTACTATATTGTGAAGATGATTACAGAATTATCGCACACACTAGGTGTTGAAGTCGTTGCAGAAGGTGTTGAAAATGAAGAAGAGATTAAAATTTTACAATCTCTGAATGTCGACCTAATACAGGGTTACTATTTTGACCGACCAAAACCAATAGATGAAATTGATGAGTGCGATTTTGAGTCTTTAACTGGAAACTTGAAAACAGAACTAAAGCATATACACAGCAACACTGAATTAACTTATCGGCCAACCTCTATTGACCCTGAAGTACATTTGGTCACCATAAAAGAAATTTTTGATAGCACTGATTTTACTGTGCTACCGGTACTCAATGGCAAACGATGTGTCGGTTATGTAGATAGAGAAACATTCAACCACCACTGTCCTATTTCTCTAGGCACAGACAAAGAAACTACACGTGACTTGCACTCGCTAAACAAGCCTGCCAGCCTTATGATGAAAACCAAGTTTGTCGAAATCCATGAGACATTCAGTCATTACGAAGTAAAAGAGAAAATTCGCAATGGTCGTGAATTTCCTTGGATAGTTATTAACGACAACGGTGACTATGTCTCTATGATCGACAACCATTCTGCCATTCAGTATCTCAATCAAGATTGTCCAATTCGCTAGTAACCAGCACCACTCTCAACAGCATGGCGTGAAATGACTGAAAGTTAACACAGAAAGGCGCTGGTCATTTCCATGACATAGACATCAGACCAACCACCCTAAATCAATCACTTAGACTTGCAAGCCACCCAATAATTGTCATTAGTTTTTCTGCATATTTACATAGGGTTATATAGTGACCTGTACGTAATTTCAGCGCTATTGAATTAATAAAAAGTCATCTTATTATCCGCCTAGAACTATCAGAAATGATGTCGATAATTCGAATAACAGCATAAAGAGTGAAAAATGAGAAAAGCATTAATCATAGGCCTTGCCGTTGCCAGCTTTGGCGCGAATGCCGCTGAATTTAACCCGTACGTCAATGGCCATATTGGCGTAACCAACAATGATAATGTGTTCTATAGTGGCACCTATGCGACCAGCACCGATGATACAGGACTAGGAGTTTCTGTCGGAGCTCTAACCGAAACTGCTCCTCAAGTTCAAGCAGGATTTGAAGGCTCAATTAACTACCTGGGTAGTGCCAATATTCGTAAACGAAGTGGAAGCAACGTATTCTACGATACCGTAAACAACTACGCTTACGATGCTGCTGGAGTCATGAAACTCGATCTTAATCCCGCCTTCTATGTGATAGGCAAGGCAGGGCTCTCGCTTCAAGTGATGGATGATGCCAACTTTGGTGGCACCAATACAGACATAGTGCCATTACTGGCAGCAGGTTTTGGTGTAAACCTAAACCAACAGACCTCTGTGAACCTTATCGCTACGAAGTATTTCGGTGACAACGGCACTGGAGATACCGGAGAAATCACCAGCTTGATGGCTGGCATCCAGTATAGATTTTAGAACCACAAACAAAGATATTGCTTGTAGAAAATAGCGGCCGATTGAGCCGCTATTTTTGCTTTCATCGAATTGAAACTTTCACTAGATAAAGTTAGCCACTCTTTTCAACGCCCTATTCATTGCAAAAGAACACAGCAAGTGAATAATCGTGCTGTATTATCAGTACTAGGAAGTTTAAACATTGAAGGTAATAACTATGTCACCGTTGATCGTTGGCCACCGAGGCGCAGCAGGCACGCACCCAGAAAATACTAAAGCCAGTATTGAGGCCGCTGCAAACATGGGGACAACTTGGGTTGAAGTTGACGTGCAACCAACCAAAGACAATGTATTAGTTGTAAACCACGATCATACCGTGGATCGATGTAGCAATGGACACGGTCGTGTTGATGCTCATACATTGGAAGAGTTACGCCAACTAGACTTTGGAGGTTGGTTTGATTCGAAGTTCACTAATGAACGTATTCTAACGCTTGATGAGATGTTACAGCTAGTCTCAGAGCAAAACCTGAGCATAAACATAGAAATAAAAATAGATACGGCAAACACTAAAGCCGTGGTAGACAAAGTTGTTGAAGCACTGAGTAAGACCACTTTAAGTAAAGAGAGCATACTGCTTTCCAGCTTTAGCCATGACGTTATGCGTTTGCTGCACGCGACATGCCCTGACTATAAGTTAGGTGTCATTGGCAAACGACTTTCTGCCAGTCTTTGGTCATTGCTTAACGAAATAGACGCATTTAGTTGTCACCTCTACTATCGCTGGGTAAGCGCGAGACATATTGAGAAGTTACATGATACGGGCTATCAAGTTTGGTGTTTTACCGTGAATACTCCAAAGCAGTTCAAACACCTCCATAAAGTGGATGCTATTTTCAGCAACTTTCCTACACGTTTCTTAAACTCATAAATATAGATTCTAGGGGGTTGTATAACCCCTACTACCCTTCTAGTCCTTCATATTTTCCAACGTCTAGAATACATTTATTTGGTAATGAATAGCATTGAATTTAAAGCTGTTTTCGTATCCGACCCACAAAGACTTGATTGTAGTCAATTAAACATCAAATAAGCACATATCTCGATGTACTTTCGACGACAGGTTGCTAGTATTTTTCCACTGCCTAAATGAAAGTGGAACTCATCATGCAAGTTGACTTTAAACAAGTCTATCTCGATATTCTTTCTAACTTATCTTCAAACTTTTCCTGTGAAAAGCAATATCAAAACTTGGTCGATGGCATCAGCAAAGTGTTTCCTTGTGATGCTAGCGCGATATTTATATTAGACAACGATGGGTTCCTAACGCCTGTAGCAGTCAAAGGGCTACCAAACACCGTATTGGGCAGACGTTTTTACCCCAAAGCACACCCTCGTCTAGCTGCCATTGTTGAAAGTGATAAACCAGTAAGATTTGATGCCGATTGCAACTTACCTGATCCGTTTGATGGCGTTCTTGTCAGTGAGGAGAACTCTCTTGCGGTACACGATTGTATGGGAAGCAGTTTATACGTTGAAGGGCAACTGGTTGGCATCATAACGTTAGATTCATTAACAGTTGGAGCATTTGACCAAATTGATCCGTTCGCGATCCAAACTTTTACCGCCCTCGCTGCAGCTTCTCTTAGAAATATTGGCCAAATCAAATCTCTTAAAGAGCTAAATAAGCGACAAAAGTCGGTGAACCAAGCCTTGATTCAGCAAGCTAGGTCGTCGAAGGGAGAGATGATTGGTTTGAGCCCGCAAATGAATCAGCTTCGTACCAATATTGCCACTGTTGCTAAATCGGATTACGCCGTGCTCATCACCGGAGAAACCGGCACGGGTAAAGAGCTTGTCGCACACAACATTCACGCTCAATCAAATCGGTGTGATAAACCGATGATTTATGTCAACTGTGCAGCGTTACCAGAAACGCTGGCAGAAAGTGAATTATTTGGTCATGTAAAAGGGGCTTTTACTGGTGCTAGCAGCCATCGTACTGGCAAATTTGAGTTGGCAGACGGAGGGACACTATTCCTCGACGAGCTGGGAGAGTTACCATTGTCTTTACAAGCGAAATTACTCCGAGTGATCCAGCAAGGCGAAATTCAACGAGTGGGCAGCGATAAGAACCATGTTGTCGATGTAAGGCTGATTGCTGCTACCAATCGAGACATTGAAAAAGAAGTAGAACAAGGTTGTTTTCGAGCAGATCTTTACCATCGCCTCAACGTTTTCCCTATCGCCGTACCTCCACTAAGAAGCCGTGAGGGTGACATTCCTGTACTAGCAGGCTATTTGCTAGAAAAAGTACGCCAACAGTTTAACGTTCCAAACCTACACGTAAGCCCTAAAGCGCTAACTGCTTTAGAGCAATTTCCTTGGCAAGGAAACATTCGTGAATTGGAGCATACCTTAACTCGATCTGCATTACGGGCAATCCAAGATAACAGCCAGACTATCCAGAGAACTCACTTTGATTCGCTAAAAACGAGTAGCGATGTAAGAAAAACATCAAAGCTTTTCCCACAGCAAAGTCAAAGCATGCGCCATCTTGTGGAAGAATACCAAAAGAGTCTAATCAATCATGCTTTGGATAAATCAGACGGAGTTTGGTCAAAAGCCGCCCAGTTTTTGCAAGTCGATAGAGGAAATCTGTATCGAATGGGTAAAAAGCTGGGAGTACAAAATACAAAAGAAAAACTTAAATAACGAGATACGTTGTAGTTTAAACAACGCAACCGATGTTTAAACTACATCTCGCAACCAGTTAAGTTTTAGATATTCCTTTATATTTCAAACATATAAGATTTGGCACGCTATCTGCAGTCTAAGTGTTAACTATCTAATTCAAATAGAAAAACACTAACACTGGAGAATCTCATATGTTCTGTATTCAATGTGAACAGACTATTCAAACGGCAATGGGTAAAGGCTGCTCTTACACACAAGGTATGTGCGGAAAAACGGCTGAAGTGTCAGATCTGCAGGATGTTCTTGTCTATTGCCTTCAAGGTGTCTCCTACTGGGCTGAGTTAGCCCATACTTTCGACATCATCGATGATGAAATCAACCAATGGTCGCCAAAAGCTTTCTTCTCTACTCTTACCAACGTTAACTTCGACCCTGAAAAAATCATCGAATTTGCTAAGACGGCTAGTGTATTTAAATTGCGCCTGCGTGAGAAAGTTATCGCAGCATACAAGCTAGCAGATAAGACTCTTCCTGAACTCCCTGCTGTTGCATTGTTCGAGCTACCAGACACTGCTGAAGAAATTCTAGAGTTTGCTCCTCAAGTCGTCGTTAACCGAGGGAAAGGTACACTTTCTGAAGATATCATTGGATTAAGACTTCTGTGCTTATACGGATTAAAAGGCGCTGCCGCGTATATGGAACACGCTCGCGTACTACATCAAACAGATAACGAAGTTTATGCTGAGTACCACCAAATTATGTCTTGGCTTGGTACTGATCCTGTTGAGCTTGGCGAGTTATTGGAATGTTCAATGCAAATTGGCTTGATGAACTACAAAGTCATGGAAATGCTTGATCATGGTGAAACCAGCACATTTGGTCATCCAGAGCCTACGCAAGTCAATGTAAAAGCCGTTGAGGGTAAATGTATCCTTGTATCTGGTCATGACTTACATGATCTAGAGAAAATCTTGCAGCAGACCGAAGGCAAAGGTATCAACGTATATACCAACGGTGAAATGCTACCTGCGCACTCTTATCCAGAGCTGAAGAAATATCCTCATCTTGTCGGTAACTATGGCAGTGCATGGCAAAACCAGCAAAGTGAGTTTGCACGATTCCCTGGTGCAATCGTAATGACTTCAAACTGTTTGTTAAATCCCACAATTGGCCAATACGCAGATCGTATTTTTACTCGTAGTATCGTAGGTTGGCCGGGTGTTGCACACATCGAAGGTGATGACTTCAGCCAAGTTATCGAATGTGCACTCAACCAAAAAGGCTTCCCATTCACGGAAATTGAGCACAATATTACTATTGGATTTGGTCGCAACGCGTTGATGGCTGCCGCTCCTGCCGTTATTGAGCAAGTGAAAGAAGGTAATATTAAGCACTTCTTCTTGGTCGGCGGCTGCGATGGTGACAAAGAAGAACGCAGCTACTATACAGACTTTGCTACTGAGGCACCGGAAGATACTGTAATTTTAACACTGGCTTGTGGCAAGTATCGATTTAACAAGCAAGAGTTTGGTGACATAAACGGTATCCCACGACTGTTAGACATTGGCCAATGTAACGATGCTTACTCTGCTATCCAACTAGCAATCGCACTTTCTAAAGAGTTCGACTGTGATATCAATGATCTACCTTTGACACTTGTTCTATCTTGGTTTGAGCAAAAAGCAATTGTTATCTTACTGACACTATTCGCTCTAGGTGTTAAGGGCATCTACACCGGCCCTACAGCGCCAGCGTTTTTGACGGATAATCTACTGGCCATCATCCAAGAAAAATTCGACATGCGTCCAATTTCGACTGTCGATGCTGATATGAAAGACATTCTTGCAGCTTAACCTAGCATTAAGGCTCACTGTGATCACAGTGAGCCGTTATTTTCGAGTAGAAATACTATGCAATCAATTTCCCTTTGTTCCGACAAAAATACATTCAAATGTGTTGAAAAGTGGCATGAAACACCAGATGCTGTCAGTGTGAAATTGGCGACGAGCTATGGTCGGCCACATTTTTCCTTTAAGCCGGGCCAATTTATTTCCCTAGGTATAGAAATCAACGGCAAAACTGAGTACCGCTCGTATTCCCTAAGCTCTATTCCCGATGAAAATCAGCTTCAACTAACCATCAAAAAAGTGCCAAATGGGCTAATGTCTAATTACGTTGTCGACAAGCTAAACATTGGTGATTCCGTTTCAGTGTTACCTCCCGCAGGAGAGTTCAACTGCGTTGACTATCCCCCAGCTACTTTCTCTGGTCGTAAAAAAGCACTGATGCTAAGCGCTGGCTGTGGAATCACACCTGTCTATTCGATGGCTAAGTATTTATTGCATAACGATGATGTAGACATCACTTTTGTACATACGGCGCTCGATCTGTCAAATACCATCTATCTCTATGAGCTAGAGACCTTAAATAACCACCATGATAACTTCCAATTGCAGTTACTTTTGCAAGATGCTGAAAATAGTCACCATCATGAAGGCTGGCTAGATCAAGAGTGGCTAGAGAGGCTTGTCCCAGATATTCGAGAGCGAAGTATATACTTATGTGGCCCAAGCCAATTTATGATTGATGTGAAGTCATATTTGCAACAATTATCAGTAGATATGAGTTTATTTCATCAAGAAAGCTTTACCCCAGCAACCAATGAACCTGAGCAAAGCGACACTGATTCAAAGAGCACTTATACAGTGTCAGTGCCAAAGTTTGGCGCCAATCTTTCAGCAGGAGAAAATAGTCTCTTGGCAGACTCATTAGAACAAGCAGGCTTGCCAATTATACTAGCGTGCCGCAGTGGGATTTGTGGTTCGTGTAAATGCAAAGTGAATAAAGGTAAAGTCACTAGTAGTAGCCAATCGCCACTTACTGAGTCTGAAATTAACAATGGCTACGTATTGGCTTGCTCATCAACCATCGAGAGTGACGTCGAAATCGAGCTGGGGTAATAAGTTATGGTACAGCTAAGCAGGAAGTGTCCTTGGCAACGTTAAGGTAAATTTCACACCTTGGTTTGGCTTAGATTCAAACAACAATTGGCCCGACAGTTTATGTTTAACCAAGTTGTAGACCAGATTAAGGCCCAACCCTGCTCCCTCGTGATCCCTTTTATCCTTATAAAATGGCTCAAATATTTTTTGGTGTAGCTTGTCTTCCACGCCGATTCCATTGTCTTGATATGACAGTATTATATTTTCGCCCTGCTGCTTAGCATCAATACTGATCGTTGGTGCTAGGTCTTGGGTATCTAATTCTGCTAATTTCTCGCTTGGAAACGCATGACAAAAACTATTGACCAACAAATGGGAGATTACTTCTGTCAACACGCCAGACAAACTATCCATCATCAATTCACTATCGACTTCAGCCGCAATAAAAACCGGAATCTTTTGAGCTTCAGTTTGAACCCCACCTATCAACGTATTAATTAGGTGACTTACATTAAATGCGCTGTGCACTTCTGACACATGCTCGACAGCCGTCAATTTGAAGTCACTAATGAGTTTTGCAGCCCTCTGCAGATTTATACTGAGTAAACTCGCGGTTTCACTGAGTTGCAGTATTAAATCAGAAAATTTTTCCTTCGTAAGAGATTGATTATTAAATGCTGCGGTCAGTTCATCAAGAACCTCATGTACAAGAGAGGTGGCCGTCACCGATACGCCTAGCGGCGTATTTACCTCATGAGCAACACCTGCAACTAACCCGCCTAAAGCGGCCAACTTTTCAGACTCTACAAGTTGTTCTTGAGTTTCTTTTAGCTGCGCAAGGCTTTCTTGTAAATCGTTTGTTCGTTCATCAACAATATTTTCTAAGTTCTGATTGAGCTTCTCTAATTTCCTGTTCAACTCTTGTTGCTGTTTCCTCGCCAAATTGGTTTGCTCAATTTGACTGTGAAGCTCACTGTTTGAACGTTCTAGCTCACTCATAAAATTATTGAAATGACGGCTTAGAAGGCTGAGTTCATCATTGGCACTAGTGGAATCAGCAATTCGCGTTTGATATTTACCCGTTGCTGCAGTTTGCATACTTTTCATCACTCGATTTAACGGCTCAACGATAGATCGGCTTAGCACCACACTGCAAAGAACCAAAATGACAATCGAGACACCTAACACCACTAAATAGATGTTTGAAAGCTTATTGATAGGGCGAAACAACTCTTCACTATATGTTGAGCTGACAACATACCAATCAAAGTCCGGTATGTATTGAAACAACGCATACTTCTCTCGATAATCCTGTTCTTGGGGATTTCGCCATGTATATGTTATCGCACCATTTTTTCTGCTCAGCATGTCTTGTACAAACTTATACCCATTCGAGTCTTCCGTTTCATAAAAGTTGCCGCTGATAAATGGGTGAAGAACAAGGTCCCCTTTCGAATTTAAAACATAGGTATAGCCAGTATCACCAAACTTTTGCGATGAAATATAATCTTGAAAGTCTTCAATATTGATTAACGAAAGAAATTCGCTCCGATATGAAGAAGAGGAAACAATCCAGTCCCAAGGTTCGAAATACAGCATATGCAAAGCTTTCGCTCTCTGCTTACTTTCATCTGGGTTCTTCCAATCGTACTCCAAATAGCCTTTCTTTTGTTTGGTTTGTTGCTGCATAAAAGGGTATTGCATCAAGTCCTTTCCAATTAATGCCTCTTTGGGGTGAACTTGAATAATTCCTTTCGAATCGACAACGTATGGGTAACCACTGTCTCCAATCTTTTGCTTATTTAAAGTGTCGGCAATTATCTTCTTTGCTTCAGGTTCACTGATTTTGCCTTGCTGCACTAACTTATATTGCTGTTCGATAAAACGAAGGTTTGTTTGAGTAATTGCCCGTAGGTAATTATGAATCGTCGTATTCGCGGTAGTGTGAATGCTGTTGGTAATCGACTCTGTAATTAGCTGCAACTCTCGCTCTATCTGAGTTTGCAGCAAATTGCGGACGGTCAGGTAGTGGATAAGATTTGCACCGTTTAAGACAAGCAAAAACAGTATGATATAGCCAAACATCAACCTACTACTGATTTTGAGTTTGCGAAGTAGATTGATCATCGATGCCATAGCTTGTTCCAACGCTTACTCAAAAAATAAGCAGAAATATCACCCTATTTCTGCATCACTTTCATAGTATAGTTGGCCGAGCAAAAACAGGATTGGAAATGGTGCTAACAATCCGATTTTTATGATTAGAATCAAACCATAACAGAGCTATTACTTTAATAAATTAACTAGCTATTTGCATCAGGCTGATTCTCTGGTGCGGCCTTTTCAAATGCTGGGTGCTGCCTAAGTTGATTGGTGACACGCGAAATCGTCGGAAAAGAGCTCATGTCCACATTAAACCGCTCAGCGTTATATACCTGTGGTACCAAACAAACATCAGCCAATGTTACACTGTCACAAAAGCAGTATAGCCCTGCACTACTTGATAGCTTCTGTTCAAGAGCATGAAAGCCAGTGTTAATCCAATGACGATACCAGTCACCTTTTTGTTGATCAGTGGTATTCAATTGACCCGATAGATACTGTAATACACGCAGGTTGTTGATAGGGTGAATATCAATAGCAATGTCTTGTGCTAACGCTTTCACCAAATATTTGTGCTTTGCATCAACAGGCATAAGAGACGGTTCGGGATACTGAGCATCCAGATAATCCATAATCACCAACGATTGATTCAACGTGATATCGCCATCTACAAGCACTGGAACCAATTCATTCGGGTTGACGGAAACAAACTCTGCAGAATGTTGCTCTCCTCCATTGTTAACCAAATGAACCGGAATCATCTCGTAATCGAGCCCTTTTAGGTTCAACGCTATTCGAACACGATAAGCTGCTGAGGATCGCCAATAACTGTAAAGTTTGATTTCCGCCATTATTTTTCCTTGTTACTTATATTGAACAACTTTCTGATCAATCGCACCGAATACACTATGTCCTTGTTCATCGAGCATTTCCATCCTGATGCTATCACCAAATCGCATAAATTGTGTTGTCGGCTTTCCATCACGAATCGTCTCAATCATTCTGACTTCAGCAATACAAGAGTAGCCAACACCGCCCTCACTGATTGCAGTTCCATACTCCGTACCTTGCTTGTTTGATACCGTTCCGGAACCAATAATACTGCCCGATGAGAGTGGTCTCGTTTTGGCTGCATGAGAAATCAATTTAGGAAATTCAAAAGTCATGTCTATACCTGAATTCGGACGACCGAACGGTTCACCGTTATAAGTAGACATAAGGGGCAAATTCACTTTTCCACCATCCCAATGATCACCAAGCTCATCCGGCGTCACTGCAACCGGAGAGAAGGCAGAAGACGGTTTTGATTGGAAAAAGCCAAAACCCTTACCTAATTCGTTAGGAATCAAGCCTCTCAGAGAAACATCATTGACTAGCATTAGCAGGCGAATTGACTGCTTGGACTGCGCTTCAGAGGCTCCCATTGGTACATCACCAGTGATAACAGCTACCTCACCTTCGAAATCAATTCCCCAGCTTTCGTCTGCCATCTGAATGTCATCGCAAGGGCCGATAAAAGAATCTGAGCCACCTTGGTACATAAGAGGATCTGTCCAAAAACTTGGGGGCATCTCAGCTCCACGCGCTTTTCTCACTAATTCCACATGGTTAACATAAGCAGAGCCGTCAGCCCATTGATAGGCTCTTGGCAGAGGGGATTCACAACTAACCGCTTGAAAAGGCTTTTCTTTGTTAACATTGCCTTCATTTAAAGCCAAATATATTTCTTTCAATTGTGGCTCTGCTCTTTGCCAATTGTCGAGTGCTTGCTGCAGTGTGCCGGCGATATTCGGCACTTCAACACAGCGTGATAAATCTTTGCTGACGACAATAAGCTGACCATCTCTTTGGCCATTTTTTAACGTTGCTAATTTCATAATTTGTGTCCTTAGTGATTATTCAGCTTTACCGCTTTCTCGCCAGCTATACACATATTGATCGTTTTCCACTTGTTCCGCTTGCTCAGTAAATGAGAGCGCATTACGAGTATCAATCATCACTGCTACTTCATCTGTGAATTTTTTCTTATATTCTCTGCCCGCTTGAAATGCTTTTGGATGAGGGCCGTGACTAAATCCTGCTGGGTGAAATGTCACCATTCCCGCTTCAATATTGTCGCGACTGAAAAAATCACCAGCGTGATAGAACAATACTTCATCGTAGTCATCATTGTTATGATAAAACGGAACTTTCAACGCTCCGGGATCACTCTCAATTGGTCTGGGTACGAAGGTACAAACCACAAAGCCCTCGCCAACAAATGTCGTATGTGCTGAAGGAGGAACATGATAGCGATGCGACATCAATGGACGAATATCACGCCAGTTAAGCTTCGCGACAGATAAATCGCCATGCCAACCTATTGCATCCAAGGGGTTAAACGGGTATGTCACAACATTAACCTTATCACCCCGCTTCAATTGGACCTGAGTGTTTGCTTCTGAATACTGAGCTTTAAACTTATCGTTTATATCTGGGATTTCTAATACGGCCGGGTCAAATACTGCGTGATTGCCAACAATGCCCTTTTCGGGTAACGAATAGCTTGCATTGGTGTTTTCAATCATCAAAATGAACATTTTGTCATGCGGCTCTATTCGCCAGTTTGTCGAACGGGGAATAACAACATAATCCCCTTCTCCTACTTCCAAATGCCCATAGTCACAAAATAGATCTGCTTTTCCTTGATGGATAAACAGCAATTCATCACCGTCTGCGTTACGAACCAAAAACTCCATCTTTTGGTCGATCTTCCACACTCGAATTTTACACTCTGAGTTTTGTAATAGATTAGGTACAGCCCAAGGTGATTGCTGTGCCGCAGTCTCTACCAAGTTAAAATTAAATGCTCTTGGTCGAAGCTCACCTTCCCATTCGCTCCAGCCTGTAGGAGCGTGTTGATGATGAAAATGCGTTGCTGGCCCAAAGAAGCCACTTCGCCCTACTTCCCTCTCATAAATCGCCTTTTCGGGGAAGTCAGCGTGAGCTTGCCTTGAACATTCACCGACTCGAAGAGGATATGAAATTGACTTACGCATCGTTTAGCACTCCTCTGCGTATTTGGTCTTCCTCAATAGACTCAAACAACGCTTTAAAGTTGCCCTCTCCGAATCCCTCGTTTCCTTTACGTTGAATGATTTCAAAAAATACAGGGCCAATCACAGTTTGGGTAAAGATTTGCAATAGAATGCCATCTTTCTCTGGTGCGCCATCAATTAGGATTCTCAGTTTCCGCAGACTCTCAAGGCTTTCACCATGCCCCTGAACCCGGGCATCGACTTTTTCGTAGTAAGTATCTGGTGTAGGCATAAAGTCCATGCCTCTATCACGAAGCGTCTGTACAGTTTGATAAATATCATCCGTCGTCAATGCGATATGTTGGATACCTTCAC
This sequence comes from Vibrio marisflavi CECT 7928, assembly GCF_921294215.1. Taxonomy (GTDB): domain Bacteria; phylum Pseudomonadota; class Gammaproteobacteria; order Enterobacterales; family Vibrionaceae; genus Vibrio; species Vibrio marisflavi. Next base: position 1,000,689 of record NZ_CAKLDM010000002.1, on the reverse strand, counting down.
CGTTGTACTCACGGATAAACTCTTCAATTTGCGATTTGTCATCAGAGGATTCGTTGATTGGAATTCGGATTTTTCCACATGGTGCAGTCATCGCGCGGCTGACTAACCCTGTTAGTTTCCCTTCAATGTCGAAATAACGGATTTCTTTGAAGTTGCCAATTCGTTCATAAAATCCAGCCCACGTATCCATATGACCACGCTGAACATTATGTGTTAGATGGTCAAGCTCATATAGACCAACATCTTTCTCTTTTAGGCGTTGCTCCGCATCATCATAGAAACGAAAATCTACGTCATAAATACTTTGGCTACCATAACGATCTACGAAATAGAGTAGACTGCCACCAATGCCATAAACAGCTGGGATGCTTAGCTCCATTGGACCAATTTCTGTGACGTATTGTTTAGCTTCTTGGCTGACAGCATAATCTAGTGCTTGAGCAGCATCCTGTACGCGAAATGCCATACCGCAAACTGAAGGGCCGTGCACTTTCGCGAACTCTTCAGCTTGACTGTGCGGCTGCGCATTTACAATAAAGCTGATGTCTCCCTGACGATATAGCCACGCGTCTTTTGAGCGATGTTTTGCTATCTCAGCGAACCCGAGCGAACTAAAAAGCTGTTTTAGTTGTTCTATTCCTTCAGAAGTGGCCGCTGTGTATTCCACAAATTCAAAACCGTCTGTTCCCAAAGGGTTACCCGTAGTATTCGATAGTTCTGGCTGATTCATTATCTACTCCTTGTCACTAAACGCATGGAAAAATACTTACACTTAGACTGTGCTACAAATTTGCGAAGATTTATAATTCCAAAAGAAAATAGGAATAATTCTCAAAAAGATATCAAGTGTAACGTTTTTGTTACATCGGAAACATAAGGACAACAAACCTAAGCTGTATAAATCAATGCTGACTTACGTAGCTGTAAAATAAACAGATTTATAGATCTCATGAATCAATAGGTGAAAACGATACTCGCTCAGGAACTTACAATTAAGTAACATAGCATCCTGTTAAGCCATTCTTTACCAGATGAACTAAGCTGCTTCACTAATCTGATTGTCCATCCCGGATAGCAACGAGATTTTATTTACAAAATTAATAATATTTTTCGCAAGAATTGTGTTTTTGCTCCAAATTATTTCCATATTGAATACAAGGAATTAGAGAACCAACCGCTTCTTATAGGCCACATATACCCACATAAAGACAACTCATTCGCCAAACTTACGGTTTGACTATAAATTATTGGCTAACTAAATTTATTCTTGTAGATGCATAGAGATTTGATGATGTGAAATTTCATGCGTACCTACGTTCAACGTCAGGAGCAAGAATTATGGACAATCCAATTCTATTTTATGAACCATTTGAATCTAATGGATTTTTATCTAATTTTTACCCTGTGGATATTGAAGTATCAGGCGTGGTTTGGCCGACGAGCGAGCACTACTACCAAGCTCAAAAGTTTCCTTGTTCAATCATTCAACAAGAAATATTGAACGCAAAAACCCCGGATATTGCTTTTTCGCTAAGTAGGAAATACGAAAAGCATGCCCGCCCTGACTGGTACGACATACGCGTCAGCGTTATGGAGTCTATTGTTAAAGCAAAGTTTATCCAAAACCCTTGCTTGGCTCATCGATTGGTTAACACCGGCCGCATAGAGCTCAAAGAGCATTCGCATAAAGACGATTTCTGGGGCGATGGAGGACATGGAAAAGGAAAAAATATCCTTGGGAGAATACTAATGGATGTACGCGAAACGTTACAACAAACCAAACCATACAATTTAGTGAGCTTTATTGACGCTTGTAAACTTCCTACTCAATGGGGCGAATTCCAAATGAATGCTTTCATTGAACATGCAACTCAAAAAGAACACTTAGCCCTAGTTTATGGCGATATTAGCAAAGTTAAAGCTCCCTTAATTCGTCTTCACTCAGAGTGTTTAACCGGAGATGCCCTGTTCAGCGCACGATGTGATTGCGGCTTCCAACTTTCCAAGGCACTTAAAAATATTTCTGAAGAAGGCGCTGGGGTATTGCTCTATCTTCGCCAAGAAGGCAGAGGGATCGGATTATCAAACAAAGTCCGAGCTTATCATTTGCAAGATGACGGCGCTGATACTGTTCAGGCCAATGAGCAATTGGGCTTTGCTGCCGATATGAGAAACTATGAATTCTGCCAAGGAATTCTAGGTTACTTAGGTATTGATCAAGTCCGTTTGATGACAAACAACCCACGTAAAGTCAAAGCGATGCAGCGCGCGAACATTAATGTGGTTGAGAGAGTGCCACTTCAAGAAGGCAATAACCCTCACAATCGCAACTACCTTCAAACCAAAGCTTCGAAGCTAGGTCATATGTTCGACTCTACCTTTATTAAATAGATGCTAAATATTTGAATAAGTAAAAGGAGCTTGAAGATTCAAGCTCCTTTTTAGTTCTTAATGGTTAGGTGTGCTTGCTGACTATATGTACTTGCTGATTATTGTTTCTATTTCGCCCGATTGGGTGAGCTCTGCAAGTCGCTTATTGATGAACGCTTGAATTCGCGGATCCATGTTTTTATCAAATGCCAAATAGATGTTGTAGTCTGGAATCACATCGCTAAAGCCTTGTATATCGAAATCAGTCTCATCCAAGCTTAGCTTACCTAAGTTGTATTTGACCCTAGAAGACATCTCGATAAAGGCGGTGTCTCCGGGAGTACGACGTACTACCTTAAACGCTGATCGATAATTTTTTACCCGAATTTCTTCAACCTCTCCAGACTTTATATAAGGCACCAATTGGGGATAATCAAAACCATGCAACAAAACGACACCTTTGCCTTTCATCGAGTCCATGCCTTCGAACTCAAAGTCACCAGTTTTGCTAGTAACTAAAGCATGTTTCACGGTGTAAATTGGCAGATCAGACAAGTTTTCTGCCTGTACTTTCCCCCAATTTGGGCTGCCATAGGTTATCCAGTTTTTCTCACCGCCCGCTTCCAAAATCGAAATCATACGATTGAACGGGTACGTATGATAATTGATATCGTACTTTCCATCCGCAAAGATCGCTTTAACAATGTCGGTTACTATCCCTGAATGATTGTCTGACTGATCTTCAATTTGAAATGGCTGCGCTTGTTTCGCTATCACATAGTAGTTGACGGCCTCGGCTACTGAATATGTGGATGCAAACGAGAGCATGCTTGCTAACATTATCTTAGATACACACCTCATAAACCTCTCCATTTGTTTATATGTTATTTACTAATGTTCAGGAACGTCTATCTTTAAAGTAGCAGCAAATCAAATAAAACACATTGCATATGACGCAAAGAAAAAACAAACGTTGGCTAGGAATTGACAAGCAATTAGTGATTGTTACTGTCCTCACAAGTGTTGTGCTCGCGCTAATTAGTGCATCCATTAATTTTTATATGAATTACAAAGCTGAACTCAGTGAACTCAAACAAGATTTACAACAGCTCAAAGACAGTAATATCAACAGCTTTAGCCAATCACTATGGGTAGAAGATAGAGAACAGTTGACTAGCCTGAGTTTAGGTCTGCTAAAAAACCCTAGCATTCAATATATTAAAATCGAAGACCACTTTGGTGAAGCAATGTCGTTTGGTACACCTGTTGAGAACAATCGCATTATTAGTGTATGGAAATTGACCCACCAAATGGGGGACAAAACTTATAACCTAGCGACATTAACAATTAACTCAGATCTCGCTCCAATTTATTCCAACTTATTGAATAATTTCCTGTTAATCTTAGTGATGACAGCAATTGAGACCTTTTTAGTTGTATCAGTTTTGATCTTGATTGTGATAAAACTAATTGTAAGACCCATTGGTGAGCTGTCTGACGCGATGGCTGATTTTGAAGGACCAATACCAAATCATGTAAACCTACCAAGTCGTTGGTTTAATGACGAACTCACGCTATTAACCAACAAATACAATACCTGTGTCGCCCAACTCAACCAAAGCTATGCGGAGCTTGTATCAGCCAAGCAGAAAGCAGAAGTCGCAAACCAAAAGAAAAGTGAGTTTTTGGCCAATATGAGTCATGAGATTCGAACACCGATGAACGGCATTATTGGCATTGCTGCTTTGCTAGAAGACCTAGACAGCACTCCACAACAAAAAGAGTACCTACAAGTACTCAATGCTTCCTCACATACTTTACTTGATATAATCAATGAAATTCTCGACTTCTCCAAAATAGAGGCTGGGCATTTTACTCTAGAAAATACACCGTTTGACTTACACAATATCATCCAGCAACAAGCCAATATCTACACCATCAAAGCCCAAGAAAAAGGCCTGCAGTTTAGTTGTGACATCGCAGCAGATATTCCGCACTTACTCAACGGTGACCCAACTCGACTTACTCAAGTCATCAGCAATTTACTTAGCAATGCCACCAAATTTACCGACAACGGTTCAATTTGTCTTGATATAAAACTACAAAATATCAGCGACGAAAATGCTACTGTGAAGGTTTCTGTTCGAGACACTGGCATAGGCATAGCTAAAGATAAGCTCGAAGATATTTTTGATAAGTTTCAACAAGCCGACGGCAGCACAACTCGAAAATACGGTGGCACTGGCCTTGGCTTAGCAATCAGCAAAAAAATTGTTGAATTAATGGGCGGAACGCTACAGGTAGTCAGTCAGGAAGGACTAGGCAGCCAGTTTTTCTTCGAAATTGTGTTACCAATAGAGCAACAGAAAATCGGACAACAAGGCGCTAAAAAACCTTTGCAGAATATATGCGACTTCCCAAGTAACCCAGAGATGCCTACGCTTGACCTATCACACATAACGTGTCCAGAAAATGCACCTAGAATACTTTTAGTTGAAGACACACTGGTAAACCAACAAGTAATTAAAATCATGTTGGGAAATATGGGGCTACCTGTTGAGATTGCAGAAAATGGCCGAGAAGCCATCTTATTGTGTTTAGACAATCAGTATGATGCAGTGCTGATGGACTGCCATATGCCTGAGTTAGACGGCTTTGAAGCAACCAAAAGAATACGCAGCAATGGTAAGCCATGGGCAAAACATGTTCCTATCATTGCTGTTACTGCTAATGTTATAAGCGAGGACAAGCAAAAGTGTTTTGATGTTGGAATGAACGATTTTATTCCGAAGCCATTAACACCTGAAGTTCTAAGAGATGTACTCAGTAAATATATTAATTTACAAGGCCTTACTAAAGAGCTAGAAAACAAAAAATCACAAAGCATCAATTAGCCTAAGGCCTTAAAAACCTACTAGTAAAACGTGTCGTTACCAGTAATTTTCGCTACTAAAATGTCCAGGTTTTTTCCTCAAGTGTTTAGTCAGTCCTAATGCCTTGAGTGTTTCCGCCGTATCTCGCACCATTTGCGGGTTTCCACACATGTATACCCATGAATAGTCGACTGAAATATCTAACGCTGCTTCAGCCTGAATTTCTCCGCTAAGCAGTAACTTCGGTATGCGTCCATGTAGAACTTCACTCTCTTGTTCCCGGCTAATAATAGGAACATGTAACAGTCGACCTTCATATTGATGAATCAGTTGTTGAGTTAGCTCTGGATACACCAACTCATTCCCGTAGCGGACGGCATGCACCAAAACGATTTTTCTAAATCGCTGCACAGCTTCTTTTTCTCTTAGAATGGATAAATATGGACCGATTGCAGTACCTGTAGAAAGCAGCCATAAATCTTTGGCATAGTCCGGAATTTCATCAATCGTCATAAAGCCCGAGATAGTCTTGCCAACATAAACTTCATCACCGACCGACAGCTGGTTTAGCCTAGGCGTTAACGTCCCGTTGTCATCGGTAATAATTAGAAACTCAAGCTCGTTAGGTGTTAGTTGGTGACTTGAAACCATTGAGTAGGCTCGCTTTGTCCACTCGCCAGCCTCGTTGGGTAAAGCAAGTTTGGTGAATTGACCTGCTTTATATGGTCCTACATCAGATCGCACCCAGATTGTGAAAATCTTATCCGTCCAATCTACCCTTTTAATCACTTCGCCAACTACTACATCTCTTGGAATTGACTGCATCGATCACCTCCTAATTGATGAAAAGCCTAACTAGCTTGATTTATCATAGCTACACTATTTCGATAACCCTATTTCACTGGTAAGTTCATTGATTTGCTTAAGATCCAGTTTATGTACTTGAATCAACTGATCGACCTGACTCAGTCTCGATTGAGCTTCATCCCTTTTGTTGCAAGAGTCTGAAGTCGCGTTCCAAGACGTACCCTCTAAATACAGATTGCACTCTTTTTTTAGCGCATCTAGAGTAGGGACCAATTGCTCACGTTCTTTCTCAAGTGACGCCAGCTCTTGCTTAACTTTCATTTCTTTTTGGAACAGTTCTTTCGAGTGCTCAAACATCGTTGTTTGTATTTCAGCTTGCCTATCCAACTTGCTTATCGTTTTCTCAGATGCGTCTATTTTTTGCTTCTGTGTCGAAACTTGCTCTTCTAGTGACATATTCACTTTTTCAACTTCAGTCACTTGAGTTTTTAACTTGGAAATTTCGGCTAGGTACTTGTCTGCTTGATCCTTCAGCGCTTGTTCCATTTTTTGCTGTGATTCTTTATCTGCATCAGCCACTTTATTTTTCGCTGTGGTCACTAGTTCCGAAGTATGTAGCTGCAAATTTTTGTATTCGCCTTCAATTCTGCTAAGGGTAGCTTTCCACTTATTTGCCGTCATGGTAGATCCAATTAAGCCACCAACTGCAAGACCAACAATTAAAGCAATAATTATGTATACATAAGTGCGTTTATCACGTTGTTCGATAACCACAACGTCTTCTTGATCATCCAATTCATTTTGAGTGTTCAATCTTATTACTCCTCATACCCTTTAGCGGGACAACTCTGAGATTACGATGGACGCGATATAGATAAGGAGAGCTGAGCCTAAAACGATAACTGCTCCTTTTTGCAGCTTTTCATTGGTTCGATAACGAAATAACAAATAGGCTAACGCCGACAATAAAACAATTGCAATCAATCTAGTCATGGCTGCTCCCTCGCGACATGTCTTCCGGCACTGTTAAAGATAATATACTACTTTGTTGAAACGAATAAGATTTAAAGTTCAGGGTTTTGCAATAACTTAACCAAATTAAACCCGGCCTCTTTAGCGCGAGTGTGCGCCCAATTCCGATAATATCGCGTCTACGACAACCTTACATTTTGGCTCCTGTGTTTTGCCTTTGGCATACACTAAGTGAAGAAAAGAGTCTTGCGGGTAAGGTATACAACGGTATGACTCTAGCAGCCTCACCAACTTCCCGTTAGCCACATCTTCTTCGATCATTTTCCTTGCTAACATAACGATGCCAGCATGATGTAGAGCTGCTTGCCATAACGAAATCGATGCATTGCTAGAGAACTCCCCTTTTGATGTATCTATTTGCACACATCTATTTTTTTCGTCGTAGAAATACCACCCTTGGTAACCTGTTGGCGCACTTTGTTTTAGCAATTGATGAGAAGTTAAACTGTGTATTTCATTCACTGTCCCATGCTCACAAATATATTCAGGGCTCGCACAAAGCCAATACTCTACTGATTTTAAGGGTCTAGCAATGAGCAATGAGCTTTTGGGGTTAGTAATTTGCACATACAAGTCATATTCTTGGTCATACGGATCTCGTGCCTTGTCATTGTAGTCAATCTGCACTAACAATTCGGGCCATTGTCGCCTCAGTTTTACTAAAATGGGGCTAATCATATGAGAGCCAAACCAAAGTGGTGCTGTCAGCTTTACTTTCCCTTGCACTTGATGACGCTTTTCGGCCACCGACTCACCTAACCTGTCAATCTGTGTGCAGATTTCAAGTCCTCGGCGGTAAACCATGCTCCCCATTTCAGTAAGGGTGATATGACGTGTATTACGGATAAACAGTGAGCTGTTCAATTCACTTTCAAGCAGCTGAACATAGCGAGAGACAGAAGATATCGCCATGTTCATTTCTTTCGCTGCTCCAGAAAAACTGCCTTGTTCGACAACTTTAACGAAACAGCGTAATGGTTCGATAGATTTCATTATTCTAATTTTTCGAAAAGACAATTCTATTATTGCTCATTACGCAAACATTACCAATTAGCTAATATCGGTTCTACCACTTATTACACAAAAGTCTGACTAATTATGAAATTTATTCGCTTCGTTAAAAACGCCTCAACAAGGCTCGGCTTACTCGAAGGTTCAATAATTTACGATATTACTGAGCAAGTCACATCTCAAGATATTTCAACGTTAAAAGCTCACACTGATCAATTAAAGCAATTGAACAAAGCTCATCTAGTCGCACTGCCACTTGGCGACATAGATCGCGTCTTAGAGTGCGTCGCTGATATCGGCAAAATTATTTGCATCGGTGCGAACTCAAGCACTCACAACCAAGAGATTGGAGTAGAACTCAAAGAGCCAATGTTTTTCTTTAAACCTCGCTCTGCCATATGGGGAGCTATGGACCCTATTCCATATACTGAGATGAACCAAAAAGTGGACTGGGAAGGTGAGCTCGCCGTGGTAATTGGTAAGCAAGGCAAAAATATCTCAGCAGCAAATGCGATGGAGTATGTGTTTGGCTACGCATGCTTTAACGATCTTTCAGACAGATACTGGCAGTTTAAAGATGGTGGTGCGGAAATTGGAGGTCAAACGTGTATGGCCAAATGCTTTGATGGTTTCGCACCACTTGGCCCTACGTTAGTAACAAAAGACGAAATAGATGACCCTGAAAACCTGCAAATGACCTTAAAAGTAAATGGAGAGATTAGGCAAGATTTCAACTCAAGCGACTATATTCGCGGTGTTACCGAGTGCGTTAGCCAATTGAGTCGCTTTATGACTTTAAACCCTGGAGATATTATTGCTTTGGGTTCCGGGCCGGGCAACGCTCAGCATTGGAACGAGCAGTATTTACAGCCGGGCGATACCGTCAGCTTCCATATCGAAGGCTTAGGTACACAACACCAAACCGTAGTAAAAGCCTAGATGAGTATTTAACAACGAATCGCGCAACTACCCCTTTGCACAAAGCTTCTTACAAGAAACTTTTATCGCATAATTGAACATAAAACAACCACACAGAAATAATTAACCAGTTAAAGATTGAATTAGCAAAAAAAGCTGATAGAGTTCACAAATTCAATTCACCATGTGAGTTGAATCGTGAGCCAAAAGCTCACGTCCTATGAAGACTGCAGGAGAGAGGCAAGTTGCTGGGAAACATTCAGCATAGCCCACCGAAGAAGTAAATCTTTCAGGTGCTTAATATTTGAAGCGTGGACTGCAGTTGGAGGACTCTCTGGAGAGAACCGTTAAGTCGGTCGCCGAAGGAGCAAGCTTCTGTATCGAAGTGAAACTCTCAGGCAAAAGGACAGAGGAGTGGAAAATATATTGTTTAAGTAAACGTCTCTTAGCAGCACTATTGCCTGCCGTAGACCAATCTATCATCTTTTCCCTCTTCTCCTTAATTTTTATGTTTCATTTAAGGGGAATCAATGAGCAACATCCAACCCATTTTACAAAGTATTGATAAGTTTATTTGGGGACCACCACTTTTAGTCCTACTTGTTGGTACTGGTATTTACTTCACTTTCCGACTAGGTGCCTTGCAAATCAGGCATTTACCCACCGCTTTAAAAATGGTGTTTAGTAAAGGGGAAGGAGCCAAAGGCGAAGGCGATATATCAAGCTTTTCAGCTTTGTGTACTGCTCTATCTGCGACTATTGGCACAGGGAATATCGTTGGCGTTGCAACTGCAATCAAACTAGGTGGCCCTGGTGCGCTATTTTGGATGTGGCTTGCTGCTTTGTTTGGAATGGCAACTAAGTACTCCGAATGCTTACTAGCAGTTAAGTTTCGTCAAGTAGACGAAAATGGACAAATGGTCGGCGGCCCGATGTACTACCTAAAAAATGGCGTTAATTCTAAAATCCTTGCAACGATGTTTGCCGTTTTCGCGTTGGGTGTTGCCTGCTTTGGTATCGGCACATTTCCGCAAGTCAATGCGATTGTCGAAGCTGGTGCCCTATCCTTTGGTATATCAAAATACGTTACCGCAGCAGTACTTACCCTTTTGGTTGCTTTCGTTACCCTAGGCGGTATTCAGTCCATCTCGAAAGTAGCAGAAAAAGTCGTTCCAGCTATGGCGATATTTTATGTCGCAACTTGCTTTGGCTTAATCCTCGCGAACCTCGACAAGCTAGGTGATGCTTTTCACTTAGTCATTACTTCAGCATTTAACTCAACCGCAGCAAGTGGTGGGTTCCTAGGCGCAACGATTATGCTCGCTATCCAATCTGGTGTCGCTCGAGGAGTATTCTCCAATGAGTCTGGATTAGGCAGTGCGCCAATGGCAGCAGCTGCTGCGCAAACTGATTCACCAGCGAAACAAGGGCTTGTTTCCATGACGGGCACTTTTTTCGATACCATCATCATTTGTACCATGACTGGGCTTGCATTAATTATAACGGGAGCTTGGAACAGTGATTTTGCTGGTGCGGCCATGACCACTCACGCGTTTGCTGTCGGCTTACCAAGTCACACATTTGGCCCAATGCTTGTTTCGATTGGACTGATGTTTTTCGCTTTTACCACTATTTTGGGTTGGAATTATTATGGTGAACGCTGTGTTGTTTACCTATTCGGTACGAAGGGCATCAGGTTATATAAATACATATTCATCGCTTTAGTTGCCTCAGGCGCTTTCCTGCATCTTGATATGATATGGGTAATTGCAGACATCGTGAATGGGTTAATGGCAATACCAAACCTTATTGGTCTAATCGCACTTCGCCACGTCGTCGCTGACGAAACTGCTCAATATTTCACAAGTAGAAGAAAAGTGAGAGTATCAAAAGAAATTCCTTCTGCTTCTTAAATCACCTCGATAGCAATACTCTTCCCAATTTTAAGACCTCAAGAGCCTGTTGAATTGTATATCAAACAGGCTCTCGTTTATTTGCTCTGCACCACCAGAAATGTTCTATGCTAATACAAGGGGTTGGCACGGATGCTATATGGATGAATGAGAAAAAATCAGAATATATTGCCCTAAGACTTTTACTACTAATACTAGCCATCATATTTGTTTCTTGGCCAGTCATGATCGAAAGCCAGTTTTCACTTGGTGAATTAGTTGCGGGCATAGCTATTTGCTGGGGAATACTTATTTCATTGCTTTACTTACTTTCTAGGTAACTAGCACATGATGAGTCCATATCTATTAATCGCAATCATCATTGTCTATGTTGGCATGCTCTACCTCATTGCGCGCTGGGGTGAAGCAGATAGTAAATTAGCCAAGAACGTTTCTTCGAGTGCATTTGTCTATATTTTATCCTTAGCCGTTTACTGCACGAGTTGGACCTTTTACGGCAGTGTCGGATTAGCCTCGCGTGCAGGTATCCTCGTCTACACAATATACTTGGGGCCAACGATCCTCATATTCATGATGTGGCCAATGCTAAGGCGTATGCTACGCATCAAACAAGCCTATCACGTAAACAGCATTGCCGACTTTATCTCCGCTCGCTTCAATCAAAGTTTTGCTTTAGCTGGGCTAGCTACTGTTGTCGCAATGGTCGGCATCGTTCCATACCTTGCATTGCAGCTCAAAGCTATAAACTCATCTTTTGAAATAATGACAGCAGGAAACCAGTCGACTTCAGGCTTTACTTGGCTTATCTGGTTGGGCGTGGCTTTATTTACCATTGCATTCGGCGTGCGTCATGTAGACCCTACTGAAAGACATCCCGGAATGATGCTAGCCCTCGCTGCTGAAAGCATGGTTAAACTGGTAGCCATGATATTAGTTGGTGTATTTGTCTGTTTTATTATGTTTGATGGGCCTGTTTCAATATTTAATCAATTAGTTCAATTGAAGCCCGAACAAGCTGAAGCCATTACGAAAATGCCCAACCCGATTACCTGGGTTAGCTTCCTCATTCTAGCTGCTTCTGCATTTTTTATGTTGCCGCGACAATTCCACGTTATGGTTGTCGAAAACTCGCAATCGAGCTATATCAAGAAAGCTCAATGGCTGCTACCACTGTATCTATTTCTCATCACGATATTTGTTATCCCAATTGCATCAGCTGGCGCATTAGTTATTGGCCCAGATAAGCCAGACATGTACATGCTCACCTTACCTCAAAGCGAAAAGCAGATAGCACTTTCTGTAATTGTATTTGTGGGTGGATTTTCAGCCTCAATGGCAATGTTAATGGTATCGGGTATGACACTATCGAATATGTTTAGTAACCACCTAGCTCTCCCCACATTGCGTAAATTTTTTCCAACAAAAAACTTTGGTCAATATTTGCTTCAAATTCGTTGGTTAGGAGTATTTCTAGTTCTAGCCGCGGGACAAATGTTCTATTTGTTCTTGGGTGAAACCTATTTACTAGTCAACATTGGGCTAATCTCATTCTGCGCTGTACTACAGTTTTTCCCTGTCATAATCGCAGGGCTGTACTGGGAGCAAGTCAATTCCAAAGGCGCGCTAATTGGTTTGTCGGCTGGCTTCATAGTATGGACATACACCATGTTATTCCCTGCAATCACAAAAAGTGGCTGGGTGGATGATACGATACTTCAAACTGGGTTGTTTGGCATTGAGCTACTAAGGCCAGAGCACTTATTTGGCTCAAACATAGATAAAGTGAGTCACGGAGCCTTCTGGACTTTAGTGTTTAATATTTCCGGGCTCGTCATTGGTAGCATGGTAACCAATGAATCGGACAAAGAAGCCAAGCATAATGCTGAGTTTCTAGACATCATGCACCAAAGGCAGCAGGAAGCCGATGAAACTGTCCTCGACTTACCAAAAAACATAAACCTACGAGAAAAAGTGTCGATATTGCTTAACCTGTTTGAGCGTTACTTCCCTGAAGAGGGAGCTCGCGACAAGGTAGACGTGGTCCTAGAGCTACACAAGTTAGACCGCAATACACAAATCAATACCCAAGAACTAGCCAATATCGAGAAAACCGCTGAGCGTTTACTAAGCGGTGCCACTGGCGCCGCAATGGCTCATGTTCTTATCAAAGAATCCAAGTTGTTCACTGATTCAGAAATCAAAGAGCTAGAAAAAAGTTATGCGTCTTTGCTCAGCCAACTGAAAATAAGCCCGGTGCAACTTCGAATGCAGCTGAATTACGCCAAGGAAAAAGAAAAGCTCGCAGCACAATACAACAAGCAACTTGAAGGACTTGTCGATACTCGCACAAAAGAGCTTCAGGGTGTGATTGCAAAACTTAACAGTACCCAAGCTCAACTAATAGAGACCGAAAAGCAGGCATCATTAGGTAAACTGGTTGCAGGTATAGCCCATGAGATCAATACACCAGTGGGAATATGTGTCACGGCTTCTACGAACCTTAAACATCAAACTAGCGACGTATGTCGGACTTACCGACAAGAGAAGCTCACAGAACAAGCACTGTTCGATTACTTTGAGTTATGTACTGAATCTGTTGATATCATCACCAAAAATAGTGAGCGCGCATCAAATTTAATCCGTAGTTTCAAACAAGTTGCTGTGGATCAATCGGCCGATGAATTGAGAACGATTGACATTTCTCAATACTTGGATGAAATAACCCTCTCATTGAAGCCAGTACTGCAAAAGGCAAAACACAAGATAAATATATCCTGCGATCAAACAATATCCTTTACCAGCTATGCTGGTGCTATTTCACAGCTGTTTACCAACTTAATTATGAACAGCGTGATTCATGCCTTCAAAGCAGATCAAGTGGGCAATATTGATATTCAAGTGTTTGAAAAGGAGAAACACCTTTACATCACCTATAAAGACGATGGTGAAGGGCTAATTGAAGAACATGCTAAAAGCCTATTTGACCCGTTTTTTACAACCAAACGAGATGAAGGAGGCAGTGGCCTAGGTGCTCATCTTATTCATACCATCGTGACACAAAAACTGCTCGGAAGTATTAACTTTGAGACAGCACCCGGGGAAGGACTCACTTACCACATATCCTTCCCATTGAAACGAACAAACAGTGAAGAACCGCCTGAAAATCAAGATAATTTTGAGAGCTAAACACGATTTATGAGTCAGTGCCTTTTTAATTGTGCAGCAGATATCACTTTGACCTTGCTCACGCAGAATTGTATGACATCAACTTGTAGATATTGCGATTTTTATCTATACCAATAAGAGGAAACACTAATATAAAACGATAATTTACGGCATCTTGGCTTGGATGCATACTAGCGATTTAGGGACTAATTTATGCCTTTAAAACTGCTTCGAGAACTTGAAGAGCCTTCCGCGCTTCCTTGGAAAGTCTTGATCGTTGACGATGAACCAGATGTACACCAAGTATCTGTAATGGTGCTTAAGCGTTTTAGACTGGATGATCGTCCACTTGAGTTTGTGCACGCCTATTCTGGTGCAGAAGCCAAAGAAAAAATGTCTACCACACCAGATATTGCTTTGGTGTTTCTGGACGTCGTGATGGAAACTGACAATGCTGGCCTAGAGGTCGCTCGATGGATTCGTGAAGATTTAGGTAATCACTTCACTCGAATAGTCCTTAGGACTGGTCAACCAGGCCAAGCCCCAGAGCAAGAAGTTATCACCAACTACGATATCAATGACTACAAAGAAAAAACTGAACTTAGTAGCCAAAAGTTGTTTACCACCGTCTATGCCGCAATCCGATCTTATCGCGACATCGTTAAAGTCGAACAAGCAAGAGAGCTAGAAGAAAACTACCGACAAGGCTTAGAAAGAGTCATTCAATCAACAGCGGTTATTTTCCAACAACACACTCTTAAAGCTTTTTCCGACGGAATCTTGCAGCAAGTCTTATCTCTATTGAGAATGAACGACCAAAGTATGCTAGTCAGTGTTCGTGGGCTCACGACATTGAGAGAGCCCCATAGTGACTACCAAATTCTTGCTCGTATTGGAGATCATAATGACCAAAACATAGATGGCGACGTGAAACACTATTTGGAAAAAGCTATCGAGGCAAAAAACAGCATTATAGAAAATGATGTTTTTGTCGGTTACTTCTCCACTAGTTCGGGTGCCACCAGCTTACTATACCTTAAAGGTGCAAGAAAGATTACCGAGTTGGAAAGCCAATTATTGACCATCTTTTCATACAGCGTCAGCCTTGCATTCGAAAACCTATTTTTGGGCCAAGAGATCATTGATACCCAAGGTGAACTGATCTATAGGCTGGGCGATGTGGTTGAGTCTCGCTCTGAAGAAACCGCAAACCACGTTAGACGTCTATCTGAGCTTTCATATCAGTTATGTAAGCTTCTCGGTTACCCAGAAGAGAAAGCTAACCTACTACGACAAGCCGCACCAATGCATGACGTCGGCAAGATCGCAATACCAGATTCAGTATTGCTGAAACCGGGCAAGCTCGATTCTGAAGAATGGGAGGTAATGAAGACACATGCTGAAATCGGCTACAAAATATTGGCTGGATCAAAGCGCAGCATTCTGCAAACTGCTGCAACTATAGCTCATCAACACCATGAAAAAGTCGACGGTACAGGCTATCCTCAAGGCTTAAAGGGTGATGAGATTAGCATTGAGGCGAGAATTATAGCCGTTGCAGACGTATTTGATGCGCTAACTCATGAACGTGTATATAAGCCGGCTTGGCCAATAGATGAGGTGATCGAGCAGATGAAAGCTTCTAAAGGTACGCATTTAGACCCTAACATCGTTGATACTCTATTGGATAATATTGACGTTGCGCTGGACATTAACGAGAAGTTCAGCCCACGTCCTCACTGACGATCGAATAAATAGTAAAAGATAGCGATACCCGAGCTGCAACAAACACTCGGGTATTTCTTTTTATAGAGAGTTTGGCGACTCTTCAAGCATTAAAGCAAGACCCAACGAAACTAAAATAGCTCCAGTCGTCCCTTCCATCCAACGCATAAAGGTAGAACTCTTCAGCAGCGTAGTGGCGTAACCAAGAGCCGCCGCAAGAGAGCATTGCCAGATCATCGCAATAACAAAATGAATTCCTGCTAAAAATAGCGACTGAGTAATGACAGAGCCTTGCGGATCGATAAACTGTGGCAAAAAGGCGAGATAAAAAACGGCTGTTTTGGGGTTAAGCACATTAGAAAGGAAACCTTCTCTAAATGCACGTTTTACTCCTACACTTCCAACTCCTGCTTTACCTACTGCGAGGCTCTGATTATTTGCCAATGTCGCACGCAAGCTATTAACACCAAGCCAAATCAAATATATAGCCCCTACCCACTTTACCGCATGGAATAGCTCAGCTGATTGCATCAATATGGCTGATATACCAATAGCCGAAAACGTAGCATGAACGAATAAGCCAGAACATATTCCAACGCTGGATACAAATCCATCTTTGAATCCTCCACGCGTAGTATTACGAATGACCAGCGCAGTATCGAGGCCTGGCGTTAGGGTTAAAATAGTAATAGCAACGAGAAACGCACCAAAGTGTTCTACAGACATTTCAATTCAGTAAGATTGCGAAAACAGGGCATTCACATTACAGGACACAGGTAACAAAATCTATCAAATGGTTACATTTATCATGTACCTTATTGCTGCAGGCTATAGTAGATTTCGCAAATATTGATAACTGCTTACCACATCAAACCAATACCAATTACACTTAACTAGACTATTTACTTACGTTATATCTAGACAACTGAATTGACCCTATATCAGAGTCATTTAATTTCTTTCGACTACGAAATTTACGGATGAATTTTATGAGTAAAACCCTCGTGTTACTCACAACCACCTTGCTCCTCTTCGGATGCGAACAAGAACCTCAATCCAACTCAGAGCCTGAATCAAGGCCAGCGAAAATGCTCTCGGTTTCTGTTGGAGACAGCCAATTTAGCAGAAATTTCCCCGCCATTTCAGAAGCTGGCGACAAAGCTGCATTAGCGTTCCGCGTATCTGGCCAAATTCAAACTATCCAAGTAAATGCTGGACAGCAAGTAGAAAAAGGCCAGTTGTTAGCGACGCTTAACCCTGACGAGTATTCGCTTTTAGAAAAAAAAGCTAACGCCAGTTACAAGCTCGCCAACGTACAGTACAAGAGATACAAAAAACTCCACGATGACAAGATTGTTTCTGATCAGGATTTCGACCAAGCTACCGCCAACTTGAAGACAGCGAAAGCAGATTTGGATCAAGCAAAGGCAAACCTCAGCTATACCAAGTTACTTGCCCCATACAATGGAACTATCTCGTATATAGGTGGCGACGACTATCAATATATAGCGGCAAAAGAAGGCTTAATGAATATCCAGACTGACCAACTACTTAAGGTAGTATTTCAGCTTCCGGACTACTTGTTGCCAAAATTCAACGCCGACGATCACCCGAAGATCACGATTAAATTTGATGCTTTCCCTTCTCAATCGTATCCACTTACCTTTCAGGAAATCAGTACTCAAGCCGACCCCAAAACCGGCGCGTATAAAGTTACTTTAGTTATGAATAGGCCGGAAGATGTTGGAATATTACCGGGCATGTCCGGCATCGTGAATGTTGTTGTTCACTCAAAATCTGCCACCCCTCTACCTACACCAGCAATCATCAATGAAGATGGCATCTTAAGTGTTTGGAAAGTGAATCAAGATGGCAGCGTTGAAAAGTCGATTATTGAGCTCAATGCTTCCAATGAAGTCGTCTCTGGGTTAAACGATGGCGACCGCATCATTGTTTCTGGTGTCAACTCAATAACTCCAGAAGTAAAAGTGAGAGAGTGGGTTAAGGAAAGAGGGTTATAAAATGAAACATTGGATAGTCATTTTCTGCACCCTATTGTTTTTAGCAGGATGCGGAGACAAACAGCAAACCCAGCAGTTGAAAGAGACAAAAGTAAAAGCTGCCTCGCTAAAAGAAAATGCCAGCAAAGGCAATGTCTACTTTCCAGCAGTTGCCAACGCTGCCACCAAAGCTGAGCTAAGCTTTCGTGTTGCCGGTGAAGTTGTGAAAGTTAATGTTAGAGGTGGCGACAAAGTTAAAAAAGGTGAGGTTCTTGCACTACTTGACCCAACGGACTATAAACTTGATGTGGACAACGCCTCTGCTCGCTATAAAGTCATCAACAACCAATACCAACGCTCGAAACCTTTGGTAAAAAAAGGCTTACTTGCTCAATCTCAGTTTGATGAATTGGCTGCTGAAAGAGGAATCGCTTTAGCAGACCTTCAATTAGCAAAATTGCGGCTGTCTTTTACTAAACTACTCGCACCATATGACGGTATAATTTCTGTGGTCGACGTAGAAAAGTTTGAAAACATTCAGCTCGGCCAACAAATTATTAATATCCAAAACCTATCGAACCTTGATGTATTGGTTCAAATCCCCGACCGTTTATATACCAACCGGCCAACACTAGAAAAACTTGCCCAATTTAAAGCGTTTGTCCGCACACCAAGTGGGCAAGAGTATCCAGTTTCAATTAAAGAGTTCACCACTGAGCCAAACCCTACAACAGAAACATTTACCGTTACGTTTGATATGCCAATGCCTAAGGATGAAATCATACTTGATGGCATGGCTGTACAAATTCGCGCCGCTAAAGAAAACAGTAATATAAATTTGAATACTCGAGTTTTGGTTCCTATCGAAGCGATTTTCAATGCTGATGGCGACGCATTGGAGCGCAACGCTAAATATGTTTGGGTCATAAATCAAGACAACACAGTTTCAAAACAACTTATCAAGGTTGGTAAAGCTACCAATAACCATATTCAAGTATTAGAAGGCTTAACGCCAGAAAATCGAGTCGTGATTGCAGGAATAACGAAGCTGCGTGAAGGGATGAAGGTTCAGGTTGTATCAGGAAGGGATAACAATGAGTGAAAACAAAAATAACATGCCTCAATCCGACAGTGAAATAACAGGCATCGCCGCTTATTTCATCCGAAATAAAGTCATCAGTTGGATGATCTCTCTTATCTTCTTGATTGGCGGTTTAATGGCCTTTTTTGGCTTAGGTCGCCTTGAAGATCCGGCATTCACAATCAAAGATGCAATGGTTGTCACTTCGTATCCAGGGGCTACACCTCAGCAAGTAGAAGAAGAGGTCACCTACCCTCTTGAAAAAGCAGTTCAACAGCTTCCCTATGTTGATGAGGTAAACTCAATATCGAGCCGTGGTTTGTCTCAAATTACCGTCACGATGAAAAACAATTATGGTCCAGACGCTTTGCCTCAAATCTGGGATGAACTAAGACGAAAAGTTAATGACCAGAAGCGATACCTGCCTCCTGGTGTTGAAGAACCTAAAGTTGTTGATGACTTTGGGGATGTTTATGGCATTTTGTTCGCCGTGACTGGCGATGGCTACAGCTACAAAGAGCTATTGGATTACGTCGACTATTTACGCCGAGAGTTGGAGCTGGTAGATGGCGTAGGCAAAGTCACAGTTAGCGGTACGCAACAAGAACAGGTTTTCATTGAAGCATCAATGAAAAGGCTGAGCAGCTTGGGGATTTCTCCAGATACTGTTTTCAATTTACTTTCAACACAGAACGCCGTTGGTGACGCTGGCGCTACACGTATAGGTAACGAATATATTCGAATTCAGCCTACAGGAGAATTTCAAGATGTGTCCCAGTTAGGTAATCTTATTGTTACTGACAGTGGTACAGATGGCTTAATCTACCTTCGTGACGTAGCGGATATTAGGCAGGGCTATGTAGAAGTGCCGAGCAATATTATCAACTTCAAGGGTAAAGTTGCCATCAACGTAGGTATTTCTTTTGCAACAGGTATCAACGTTGTCGACGTCGGTAAAAAAATAGAGCAACGCTTAACGGAGTTGAAAGCGCAGCAACCTTTAGGTATTGATATTTCAAAAATTTATAGCCAACCAGTAGAAGTAGAAAAATCGGTCAGCGGTTTTGTTGTGAGCCTGGGTCAAGCCGTCGCAATCGTAATCGTTGTGTTGCTCTTATTTATGGGGCTTAGATCTGGCTTACTGATTGGACTAATACTGTTGCTCACAGTACTTGGCACCTTTATCTTTATGAAGTTCTTTGCCATCGATCTCCAAAGAATTTCCCTTGGCGCTTTGGTCATCGCTCTCGGTATGTTAGTAGATAACGCCATAGTCATAGTAGAAGGAATACTCATCGGGACACAAAAAGGGCGAACACGCCTTCAAGCTGCCACCGATATTGTTACCCAAACCAAATGGCCCCTTCTGGGCGCAACAGTTATCGCCATAACCGCTTTTGCACCAATTGGGCTTTCTGATGACTCCACAGGCGAATACTGCGGAACACTATTTGCCGTGCTTCTGATCTCTCTAATGCTCAGCTGGTTTACCGCTATCTCTCTCACACCATTTTTCGCTGATTTGTTCTTCAAAGGGATGAAAAATGAAAAAACGGGCGAGCAAACTGAGCTGTACAATGGATTCGTATTTACCACTTACAAAGCATTTTTAGAGTTTTGTATGCGCCGTGCATGGTTGACTGTAATAGTTCTAATTGGCGGATTGGTCGCAAGCTTATACGGATTCACCTTCATCAAACAGTCATTCTTTCCTTCTTCTACTACACCAATGTTCCTCGTTGACGTGTGGATGCCGGAAGGAACAGATATTCGAGCAACGAACACTAAGCTTAAAGAACTGCAAACTTGGCTGAGCAAACAAAAGTCCGTTGAGCACGTCACTACAACAGCTGGCAAAGGTTTACCACGCTTCATGCTCACTTATTCATCGGAAAAAAGTTATCCCGCTTACGGTGAGATCATTACTCGCGTGGATAATTATGAATCACTACCAAAACTCATGGCTAATTTCCGAAAGTATGTAGAACAAAATTACCCAGAAATTGACTACAAGTTAAAACAAATTCAGCTTGGCCCTTCTAGTGGCTCAAAAATTGAAGCAAGAATAATTGGCTCTGATCCAACAGTATTGAGAACAATTGCCGCTCAAGTCAGTGAAATCATGCACAATGACCCCGGTGCAACGAATATACGTCACGACTGGCGTGAACGTACGAAAGTACTGGAGCCACAATTTAACGAAAGCCAAGCAAGGCGTTACGGCATCACAAAATCAGATGTTGACGACTTCTTAGCTATGTCTTTCTCTGGCAAAACCGTGGGTATATATCGTGACGGTACTACGCTAATGCCAATTGTGGCTAGACTACCTGACGATGAACGCGTCGATATCCGAAATATCGATGGTATTAACATATGGAGTCCTGCAATCAGTGATTATATCCCTCTTCAGCAGGTTGCATTGGGTTACGATCTGTTCTGGGAAGACCCACTCATCATCCGTAAAGACAGAAAGCGTATGTTAACAGTCATGGCTGATCCCGATATTCTCGGTGATGAAACGGCCGCAACCCTGCAAGCGCGTCTAACACCATTAGTTGATGCAATCAAACTTCCTCCAGGTTACAAGCTTGAATGGGGTGGCGAGTATGAATCTTCAAGAGACGCACAAGCAAGCTTATTTACTACCATGCCGATGGGCTACTTGTTCATGTTCATTATCACTGTATTGCTATTCAAAACTGTGAAAGAGCCTGTCATTGTCTGGCTAACTGTTCCGCTTGCCATAATCGGTGTAACCATTGGTTTATTGGTACTTAATACTCCATTTGGCTTCATGGCTCTGCTAGGTTTTCTGAGCTTGTCAGGTATGCTGCTGAAAAACGGTATTGTGCTACTAGATCAAATTGAAATAGAAATAAAATCAGGTAAGCAAGCCTATGATGCAATCGTTGAAGCCTCACTAAGCAGGGTGCGCCCAGTTTGCATGGCTGCAATCACAACGATCCTAGGCATGATTCCACTCCTACCAGATATCTTCTTTAAACCAATGGCAGTAACCATAATGTTTGGTTTAGGTTTTGCGACTGTGTTGACGTTAATTGTAGTTCCGGTTCTCTACAAGATGTTCCACCGAGTGACTACTCCTGCATAAGCCTACTTGCCCTCTCAGAGTTTCTTTAGACGACTTTGAGAGGGCGACTTCAAAGTATTGTTTACATTTGGCCTCTAGCGCAACTCCCTGATAAACTGACTTTTCTATCTCACCAACTACGGAAGGACGTCAATGCAAGCTTTTCAAAATCTCATTGAACATTTTCAAAAGATCTCTCGTTTTAGCCACTTATCTGCCATTTGTGGCTGGGATGCCGCTGCAATGATGCCAAGTGGAGGTAATCAAGCACGTTCTGAAGCAATGGCAGAACTTTCTGTGCATATTCACTCTTTAATGACACAGCCTCATTTATCCGATTTATTTGAACAGGCGTCTGAAGAAGTGAAATCGAGCACAGACAACGCAACACTCCGTGAGATGAAACGTCAATGGCTTCAATCCAATGTTCTACCAGAAGATCTTGTCCAAGCGAAATCACTTGCTGGTTCAAAATGTGAACACGCATGGCGCACCCAGCGAAACGACAATGATTGGCAAGGTTTCGAAAAAAACTGGGCTGAAGTAGTGAAGCTATCGCAAGAAGAAGCTCAAATCCGTTCTGATGCTACAGGGTTAAATCCTTATGACTCAATGCTCGATATCTATGAACCCGGTACATATTCTAAATCTTTAGATAACATTTTTGATGACGTTAAAAGCTGGCTACCAAACCTAATCGACCAAGCTATTGAAAAACAAAATTCAGAAAAATATATAAAACCTGAGGGAATCTTTAGCAGTCGAAAGCAAAAATCACTCGGTTTAGAAGTCATGAAGTTGCTTCAGTTCGACTTTAACCACGGTAGACTAGATGAAAGTGTCCACCCTTTTTGTGGAGGAGTGAATACAGACGTACGTATCACAACTCGCTACGATGAAAGTGAATTCGTTCAATCGTTGATGGGAATCGTACATGAAACAGGACATGCTCGTTACGAACAAGGAAGACCAAGTAGCTTATCAGGCTTACCTAGTGGTGAAGCTCGTTCAATGGGCATTCATGAATCCCAATCCCTATTTTTTGAAATGCAGCTAGGCCGTAGCAACGAATTTATTGCTCATCTTTCTAAGCTAGCTAAAGCACACTTTTCTGGTGCCAATAACCCTCTATTTTCACAAGAAAACCTATATAAACTTTATACTAGAGTTAAAAAGGACTTTATTCGCGTCGACGCAGATGAGCTTACCTACCCTGCCCACGTCATCCTCCGTTATGAAATAGAGCGCGACTTAATTAACGGTAAAATCACTCATTCAGATGTACCTGAACTGTGGGATAACAAAATGCAGCACTATTTGGGGCTTTCAACTCAAGGAAACTACAAGAACGGTTGCATGCAAGATATCCACTGGACAGACGGCGCATTTGGCTATTTCCCGTCTTATACCTTAGGGGCGATGTATGCGGCACAGTTTATGGCTTCAATGAAGCAAGATCTTGATGTAAGCGAAGTGATACATTCACGCAATCTGACGTCTATCTTTGAGTGGTTACATGAAAATATTTGGACAAAAGGTAGCTTGTATTCTACAGACGAACTTGTGAAGCAAGCCACTGGTGAAACTCTAAATACCGACCACTTTAAACGCCACTTAACGCAGCGCTACTTAGGGTAGATTACTTATCTGAGCTGTAATAACGGTTATGCCACCATAGAGGCATAACCGTTTGTAAAACAGGCTGGAAAACAATATTATGCTTTGGCACAGTCGTAACTGTCTGTACTTAATATTGTTTTAAAATTCTCAGGGCGGGGCGAAATTCCCCACCGGCGGTATGTCAGTAATGATGAGCCCGCGAGCGCTCGATTATTGTCGAGGTCAGCAGATCTGGTGAAAAACCAGAGCCGACGGTTATAGTCCGGATGAGAGAGAATAGAGACACACTAAGTAGCCTTATTGGCACTTAGTGTGTTTTTTCGTGCGTATTGTCCCTCATATTAATGCCCTGATTCTGGTCACCAAGGAAAAACCATGAATCAGATATCTCTACTTTCAATATTCGGCGATCCCATCACTCGCGTCGAAAATGCACTTCAGGCAATCAAGCAAGGCCACGGTGTCTTGTTACTTGATGACGAAAATCGAGAAAACGAAGGCGATCTTATTTATTCAGCCGAGTATATTACCGATGAGCAAATGGCACTTATGATTCGAGAGTGTAGCGGCATTGTTTGCTTGTGCTTAACTGATCAGCAAGCACATAAGCTGAAACTCCCACCTATGGTGTCCAACAACACTAGCGCTAATCAAACGGCTTTCACCGTATCGATTGAGGCTAGAACTGGAGTTACAACTGGCGTGTCGGCAAAGGACAGAGTAACGACCATTAAAACTGCAATTAATGAGCAAGCTCGCCCAGAAGACCTTGCTCACCCTGGGCATGTATTCCCATTGCGTGCCCGAACTGGAGGTGTTTTATCTCGTCGCGGCCATACAGAAGGTACCATTGACCTTATGCAAATGGCAGGGTTGCAACCTGCAGGAATACTTTGCGAGTTGACTAACCCAGATGGCAGCATGGCAAAAACACCTGAGGTGGTAGAGTTTGCCAAACTACACAAAATGCCAGTTCTCACTATCGAAGACATTGTTCAATATCGACAAACTGTAAACTTAAAACTAGCGTAAGACTCTCGGCCCTTATCGTTTTACGTCAATAAGGGCTATTTGTTCAATAGTCATCAATGTTTCACCCCCTTTATAAATTGATAGTTTTATTACTATAATTCTAAAAAGATGTCATTGCTGGTTGGTCTAAATCACAAAAAGCCTTAAGTGATACAATACTCCAGTAAATGCTTCTCTCCTCTAGTTTTTATTTACATCACCACTATGAATAATGTGCCCAATTATTCCAATACGTGAGTGAATCATGGAAATCCAATCTCTAATAAACAAAGATTTGATCTGCTTAGACCTAGCGGCCAAAACAAAAAGCGAAGTGCTGAATGAAATGGCTGATATCTTGTATCAAGCAGGTAAGCTCTCAGATAAAAACAAATATCTACAAGATGTCTGGGAAAGAGAAGAAATTGGTAATACTGGCTTCGAAGATGGTATCGCTATCCCCCATGCAAAAAGTGAGTATGTTGCGCAACCTGCGGTCGCTGTAGGAATTAGTCGACACGGAATTGAATACGGAGCGGAAGACGGTGAACCCTCTAGTGTTTTCTTTATGCTTGCATCTCCAAATGGTGAAGATAACCATCACATTGAAGTCTTAGCACAAATATCCAGTAAGCTTGTTGAAGATGGTTTTATCGACGAACTCAAAGCTGCCAAAACACAAGCAGAAGCCCTACAGTTGCTGACTACAAACAAAGTCGAACATACTCAACATAAGGATAAAAAGCCTGAACATATTGAACAGCAGCCACAAAAAACCAGCGATTTCAAAGCAAGAGTGAGCCGTACTAAAGAGCACCTACTCTACGGAACGTCGCATATGATTCCATTTATCGTCGCTGGTGGTGTTTTATTATCACTTTCAGTCATGATTTCAGGTAAAGGGGCGGTACCAGATAGCGGAATGTTAAAAGACATCGCAACCATGGGTATTGCTGGCTTAACCTTATTTACCGCAGTACTTGGCGGTTACATATCCTACTCGATTGCAGACAAACCGGGCTTAGCTCCAGGCATGATCGGATCATGGATTGCTGTACAGAACTACCACACGGGTTTCCTAGGGGCTATTATTGTTGGCTTCTTTGCAGGCTTCGTCGTCTCTCAGCTAAAGAGAATCAAGCTGCCTGACACCATGACATCTCTCGGTTCCATTTTTATCTATCCACTTGTCGGTACTTTTATCGTTTGTGCAGCGGTGATGTGGGTATTTGGCCAACCTATAGCTCTAATGATGTCTGGGCTAAACCACTGGTTAGCCAGCATGGCTGGAGCAGGTAAAATCATGCTAGGTACCATTCTTGGTGCAATGACTGCGTTTGATATGGGTGGACCTATCAACAAAGTCGCCACCTTGTTTGCCCAAACTCAGGTTAACACTCAACCTTGGCTTATGGGTGGTGTTGGGATTGCAATTTGTACACCTCCTCTCGGAATGTTCTTAGCAACGATTCTCTTCCCTAAAAAGTTCAAAAAGTTTGAGAAAGAAGCAGGCAAAGCAGCAGGTATCATGGGCATGATTGGTATTACTGAAGGAGCAATACCTTTCGCCGCTGCCGATCCAATCCGAGTCATTCCTTCGATTGTTGCTGGTGGCATAGTTGGTAACGTCACTGGATTCATGTTTAACGTTATCAACCACGCTCCATGGGGTGGCTGGATCGTGCTACCCGTTGTCGACGGAAAAATGGGTTACATCATTGGTACGATTGCGGGCTCTCTAACAACCGCTATTATCGTAGCGTTACTTAAAAAGAATGTAGAAGAAGATGATGATCTAACAGTAAATGAAGCTGAGTTTGACTCATATGTCGGCGAAGGAGAAGCGCAAGTGCTTGCGATTACAGCATGTCCTTCCGGCGTAGCACATACTTTCTTAGCCGCTAAATGCCTTGAAAAAGCAGCTTATCAACTGGGCGTTAAAATAAAGGTAGAAACACAAGGTGCCAATGGAACCAACAATAAGATTAGTAAGGCCGATGTTGCTGGCGCGCAATTTGTTATCTTTGCCCATGATGTCGCCATCAAAGACAAAGAACGATTTGCTCACCTACCAAGCATTGATGTAGGTACCAAAGAGGCAATGCACAATGCTGAAAGTTTGATTCTTTCTAAGCTAGAAAACACTGAATCAACACCTGTACTGGCAACTAGCTAGTCAACGTAGAAGCCAATAAAAAACCGCACTCCAATATCAAATCGGTGTGCGGTTTTTGCGTTTTATCACTTAAAGTCTATAAGAAATGGAAAGACAAGCTGACGTTATAAGACTTCATATCGGCATTTTTGAAGTTGAAGTTGTTGTAACTCGCCCCAACAGTCAATGGACCCATAATGGAATATTTCGCCCCAATTCCATAAAAACCATCGACTTCGCTTTGATTGTAACTGCCACTCGTCGCTTCAATTTCATAGTCATGCAATCCAGCCTTAGCATAAACTTGCAGTGGCCCTAACTCTAAGCTAGGACGAAGAGCAATATATTTAGTGTTTGCCTTCAACTCGCCAGAGGTATTGTCATAGTTAGAGCTATCGAACTTACCAAAGTCTTGGTAACCCGCTTCCAAACCCAGAAATGGGATCATACTCAAGCTGGTACCAACATGAACACCGTACGATGTAGAACTGTCACCACCTAAATCGGAAGAACCGACATCGACCCCACCATATATTAATGACTCTGCTGACGCTGTCGCTGAACACCCAAGCAACGCTAATGCAAGAAGTGTTTTTTTCATAATTAACCCTCTAGTATTTTTTGGGCAATACGTTTTGGTTATTCGTGATTGCCGTCTTCCGTCAAAATTTAGTGCTACTAGTCAAGCAAGCAAATATTATGCCTTTTGAGGGTTGTTATTGGGTTAACACTCTTCAATTGCGATTTTGATCCGTTTATCCGATATTGGATATGGCGTACCCAGCTGTTGAGCAAAGTAACTCACTCTCAGTTCTTCCAACATCCATCGAATCGCTTTGACATTTTCAGGAACCGCGACTCCTTTAGGAATTTTATTTTGTAGCTCGCGGTAATCGTTTGCCACAGCTTCAATCTTGAGCATATGTAAGCGATCTTTATTCGGATCAATCGGCAGCTTCTCCATCCTTTTCTCAACAGCTTTCAAATAGCGAAGAATATCAGGAAGTTTTCTCCAGCCAGATTGAGTTGCAAACCCTTTAAATATCAGCCCTTCTATTTGCGCTTTTATGTCAGAAAGCGCAAACGCCATGGTAAAGTCGATTTTCCCTTTCAACTTTTTGTTTATCTGAAAAGCTGTGGTAAGGACCGTTTCAACCTGCTTTGCAATGTCGACGACCGTCTCATTCAGCTCTGCTCTAACATGCTCTTTTAGTTGTTCGAACTCTTCCGGTAACCAAACGAGGCCGCCTTTTTCCTCTATCAGCTTGTCGATACCACAAGCAATACAATCATCAATAAGATCAAGCACTTTACCATATGGGTTAAAGTACAGGCCGAGCTTAGATTTGTTCGGCAAGTTAGCATGCAGGTATTTAATCGGCGATGGAACGTTAAGTAGAATCAACCTTCTTTGACCAGCTTTCATTTCTAAAAGCTGCTCATGCTCAGTCTCAAAAAGCTTAACTTCCACGCTATCTTTTCCATCTACGATCGCTGGGTAAGCTTTTACGTCATATCCACCACGTTTCTGAGTATAAACTTTAGGTAGCTCGCCAAAACTCCATGTACTCAAACCTTTTTGCTCTATATCGTCATCGGCAACTTTTGACAATGTTTCTTGAACTTTGTCTTTCAAGCTTTCTTTTAACTCAAATAGATCCTTGTTCTCTTTAAGCTTTCTATTGCGATGGTCAACAGCTCTAAATGTTACTTTTAGATGCTCTGGTACTTGCTCAAAGTTCCAGTCCTCTCGCATGACTTCAACCCCCGTCATACGACGCAACTCTTTTTCTAAGCTATCTAACAGCGGAGCCTCAAGAGGAGTAGCTTTCGCAATAAAAGCATCGGCATAATTTGGCGCTGGTACAAAGTTTTTTCGCACAGGCTTCGGCAACGATTTAATTAAACAGACTACCAATTCATGACGTAAACCGGGGATCTGCCAATCAAAGCCTGCGGGTTCTACTTGGTTTAAAATTGGCAATGGAATATGAACCGTGACGCCGTCACTGTCATCACCCGGCTCAAACTGATAGCTAAGCTTTAGTTTGAGACCATTTTGGTGCCAGAAATTTGGATAATCTAGCTCTGTAACGTGGCTTGCATCGCCTTTGAAAAGCATTTCTTTTTCAAAGTTCAGCAGCTCCTTGTTCTCTTTACTGGCTTTTTTCCACCAAGTATCAAAATGACGCCCTGATACTACTTCTGTGCTAACACGTTGATCGTAAAACTGGAACAACTCTTCATCATCGACCAATATGTCTCTACGACGAGACTTATGCTCCAACTCTTCGACTTCTTGTAGCAACTTACGGTTTTGTTTGAAAAAAGAGTGTTTCGTTTCCCACTCCCCTTCTACTAACGCACTGCGTAAAAATATTTCGCGGCTGGTCGCAGCATCAATGTTGCCATAGTTAACCAATCTCTTAGCAACAATCGGGATCCCATAGAGCATCACTTTTTCATAAGCCATGACTGCAGCACGCTTTTTAGACCAGTGTGGCTCACTATGACTTCGCTTGATTAAATGCTTTGCCAAAGGCTCAACCCACTCTGGTTGAATCTTAGCAATAATTCGTCCCCACAACTTCGATGTCTCGACAAGCTCTGCCGACATCACCCACTTAGGTTGTTTTTTAAACAATCCAGAGGCTGGAAAAATATGGAATCGCGCATTTCTAGCCCCAAGGTAGTGATTTTTTTCCTGATCTTTTAGGCCAATATGAGATAAAAGGCCAACCAGTAACGAGCAATGAATGCCGTCGTAGCTCCCTGCTTCATCGTTCATTTTGAAATTGAGTTCGCGGACAACCTGATGTATTTGAAAGTACACATCTTGCCACTCACGCACTCGTAGGTAGTTCAAATACTCTTGTTTACATTGCTTACGGAATTGGTTTCCAGACAACTCTTTCTGTTGTTTCTGCAAGTAATTCCACAAGTTAACAAAGGTCATAAAATCCGAGTCTTCGTGGAAAAAGCGACGATGTTTGTCGTCCGATGACTGCTGCTTATCTGAAGGCCTCTCTCTTGGATCTTGTATAGAAAGTGCTGAAGTGATGACCATGATTTCTTTTAAGCAGCCATATTTTGGCGCTTCAATGACCATTCTAGCTAATCGCGGATCTATCGGTAAGCGAGCAAGCTGGCGCCCCGTAGAAGTTAACTTATGTTGAGATTTACTCTTTGTATCAGAGCCTTTCGTTGCAGAAATAGCCCCTAGCTCTTCCAGTAGACGCACACCATCTTGGATGTTTTTGTTGTCAGGAGCTTCAACAAACGGGAACGCTTGGATATCTCCCAAACCAATCGACGTCATCTGTAAAATAACAGATGCTAAGTTAGTTCTGAGTATTTCAGGATCGGTAAATTCTGGCCTAGATTCAAAGTCCTCCTCGGAATAGAGGCGGATACAGATCCCCTCCTCTACACGACCACAACGACCTTTACGCTGATTCGCACTGGCTTGAGAGATAGGCTCTATCGGTAATCGCTGAACTTTAGTTCGGTAACTATAGCGGCTAATTCGCGCTGTCCCCGGGTCAATAACATATTTGATTCCCGGTACTGTCAATGAGGTTTCGGCAACGTTTGTAGCAAGAACGATACGACGCCCTGAGTGAGGCTGAAATATTTTATTTTGCTCACCCGCAGATAGCCTAGCGTATAGAGGTACTATCTCTGTATCTCTCAAGTTTCGTTTTGACAGTGCATCTGCTGTATCTCGAATCTCACGCTCTCCGTTCATGAAAATCAGGATGTCGCCTAGCCCTTCATCACATAACTCGTCAACAGCGTCAAAAATTCCTTCCAATTGATCACGATCGGAATCATCTTCACCTTTGAGAGGTTTATATCGAGTTTCAACTGGATAAGTTCGCCCAGAAACCTCAATAATGGGCGCATTTTTGAAGTGTTTAGAAAAGCGCTCTGGGTCAATGGTTGCCGAGGTTATGATGATTTTTAGATCTGGTCTTCTTGGCATCAGCTCTTTTAGATAACCTAGAATAAAATCAATATTTAAACTACGCTCATGAGCCTCATCGATAATAATCGTATCATACTGATTTAAGTATCTATCGTGTTGGATCTCCGCTAACAGTATGCCATCTGTCATTAATTTGACTTGTGTGGACTCAGAAACCTGATCGTTAAAACGTACTTTGTAACCAACCGAACTACCAAGTGAACATTTCATTTCTTCTGCAATACGATTAGCAACCGATCGAGCCGCTAAGCGCCGGGGCTGAGTATGGCCAATTAAGCCGTATTTCCCACGTCCCAGTTCAACGCAAATCTTAGGGATCTGAGTCGTTTTACCCGAGCCGGTTTCACCTGCAATGATCACAACTTGATTGTTGCTGATAGCGTCAGCAATATCCTGTTTCTTTTGGCTGACTGGTAATATTGCCGGGTAATCAATGAAATGTTTCGTCGCACCTCTAGTTTCAGCCTCAGAGATCGATTTAGCTATGTCTAACGCGATTTCATCAAAAACTGCTGCTTTTGCTTCAGGCTTTTTAATCTTGCTAGCGCCTTGAATCCGTTTACTCAAACGAAAGCGGTCGCGGAGCATACATTCATTTAGCGCACTACGAAGAGAAGCCATATCATTGTTTTTCTTGACTGGCTTTGAAGAAGACGGGCGATTATTGTCTGATTGAGAGGATGTCACGCTTTATCCAATTGTTAACTACAAAAAACTGCGCGAATTGTACCATAAGCCAAGCACATTATTCGCTTTCTGATTTAGAACGCTTTGACCATAGAAGCAAACACCCTTGGCATCGTAATTGATATTTGATCTTGGCTTTTCGCAAACCTCTCAACATAGGTAAGTAAGTCGGTCGAATATCTTTTAGGTAACTCTGTAGTGAACCACTCTTGATAGCTATAAACTTTATAAGCGCCCGATTTGAACACACGAACAAAATCACTCGGCGATAAATTGTACTGAAACTCTTTCATGTAAATATCAGTGACTTCGAAGCCATTTTCTTCGAATAATTGTTGGTATGACTCAACGTCTTCCAAATGCATACACGGAAAATGGTGATACGGTTTCAGTTCTGGATGGCATTCAGAGAAAAATCGTTCGATCATATTCACAATTGTCGGACACCAGTTTTCCCGACATGGTGTTTGAACAACAAATCTTCCTTTATCAGATAATGAATTGCGAATATTTTTTAGTGCTAGTGTATGGTCTCTAAACCACTGAAACGAAGAGTTCGAAGTAACTAAATCAAAACCCGCAGTCCCATTTTCTTGAAAACCGTCATTAAAACTTTCTATCGGACAATGTGTGAAGCTTATAGAGGTATGCGAATATGCAAGGCTTGCTTCATGGATCATCTGCTGAGATTGATCGATCGCCAGTAACTTTTCAGCGCTAGTGTAATCTTGAATCCTGCTAGTCACGCGACCGGAACCACAACCAACGTCAAGCACACGCTTAGCATTAGTTGGAATAAGTTTTAGTAGTTCCGTTGCTGCGTCAAACTGGACGATGCCGTTAACATCATACTCTTTATCGTAGTTCACTTGATAACCTGCCTTGTTTAAATAGCCAAGCACGTTATATCAGTTACTTAGATAGTTTTTAAGTAGAGCCCGTCACTTTGTTTACTTTTTTTGTACGCCTCTTCTAATCGTGACCCAATCACTCCGTGAAAAAGAAAGATTGATAGCCATTTAGAAATACATGACAAGCATCTCCTTGGCCTTGAAATAGTATGGCCGCAGGCTGTGGGCGTTCGATTTCCCTTGCTATTTTTTCGATTCGGTAATCGACAGCAGTGGGAATAAGAGAAAGGCGTTCGTTTTTTACTCCGTCAAGTTGCTCATTAATACATTGAATTTGTGCAGAGAGAATAGGTAGGTAACTATCTTGTAGTTTCATTTTGCCAACACACGTTTTTGTAATATTTATTATGTGAAATACTAATACGTGCAGGCGTGAAATCAAATTTGCATATCAGCTTTTTGCATAAAACTGAGTTAACATCACTAAGTTTCGTATTGGAAACAAAAAATCTTAACTTTATCGTATTGAATTCAATGTTAAAAGCCTCAATCAATTGAAACAATATAACATCGACACATATGCTATAACACCAAGCTATACATGTTCTCTCGACGCACCGTCAAACAAATGGTGACTTAAATTGTCCTTTTTGGGTAGAGCAGTAAATTTGAATAACAACTCTAACACTCACATCACTCCAACTTCCCAAGCATTTGTAAATTTAGGTAAAATACTTAAAACCTATGCTATCAACCGAGAGAAATTTCTTTTACTGGTTTAAAATCGTGTTTATTGGATAAAGTTAGCGTTTATCTAATCTATTGGAGCAAATGAAAGAAAGGATATATCTTTGAGTGAACAGCAGTACCAGTCGCTACCAGTAATATTAGCCGGCCCCATTCTACGTAAGACGACCAGCCAAGATATTATAATCTGGCTCGTTACAAGCCAACAACTCTCTGGTCGCTTTGAGGTGACACATAACGAATCAAAAGAAATTGTTCTTCAAGAAAATCTTGCACAATACCAACAATTTCAAGTAGGTGACAGCGCTTGGGTCAGCTTGATCCAAGCTCGCGGTGATTTCCCCACCAATACGGCATTGAGGTACGATATTGTCACTCAGTCAGGTAGTCTATCTGCTGTTGCTCCCGAACTACTTTATGACAACGAAGACGCTCTAGAATTTCAAATCACCAATAAAGCCGACTATATCTTGCACGGTTCCTGCAGAAACCCAAATCACTACGCAAAAGATGCGCTTATAGCAGCAGATCAAAAAGTCGCTCAGCTTTCATTCGAAAACCGTCCAGATATGCTCATCATGAGTGGCGATCAAATATATGCAGACCATGTAACTGGGCCTTTGCTTTGTGCAATCCATCAAGTTATCGATATACTCGGGTTGCCGAAAGAAGAATTCGAGCAAGCTCCTATTAACAATAGCGATGAGTTATATAGACACCCGGACACAATTTACGGCCGATACTCAATTTTACCTACCACCCAAAGTCATAATGGGCTGTTAAGACGTATTATTTCTAATACACCGAAACCAATTTTCACCTCGCAAAATTGTGTTAACCATTTAATTTCATTTTCAGAGTTTTTTGCCATGTATTTGCTGGTTTGGTCGCCAGAGCTTTGGTCACGGGTCAATTTAAATTCACTAGAAATTGATACCAACCAAGCATCGAACCAAGTAAAGCAAGGGCTAGAAAAGTGGGCATCAGAAAAAGAACATTTAGAAAGTTTCATTTCAGGGTTAGCACATAGCCGCAGGCTCATGGCGCATATTCCAACCTACATGATTTTTGATGATCATGATGTCACCGATGATTGGAACTTAACAGTTGGCTGGGAGAAAGCAGTGAGTGAAAACAAGCTATCTCAAAGGGTAATAGGAAATGGACTAATCAGCTATTGGCTCTGCCAAGGCTGGGGGAATGAGCCTAACAACTTTGATGACCATTTTGTTCATTTGGCGAAAACCTACTTCACATCACCTTCAACAACCAACCAAAATGCGTTTATTCAGCATTTAAACAAGTTTGAAAGCTGGCACTATACAATACCCACATTGCCTAAGGTTGTGGTTTTAGATACACGCACACGGCGCTGGCGGTCAGAATCAAAAATGAACAAACCGTCCGGGCTTATGGACTGGGAAGCACTAGTTGAGCTACAGCAAGAGCTCCTTCATGAAAGTAAGGTGGTCATTGTTTCTGCTGCGCCAATGTTTGGCGTCAAGTTTATAGAAACGTTACAACGTATTATGACATGGGCAGGTCAACCATTATTAATCGATGCAGAAAACTGGATGGCACACCCGGGCTCGGCAAACACGTTACTGAGCATCTTCACTCACACGAAAACGCCAACCAATTTCGTTATATTATCTGGTGACGTCCACTACTCGTTTGCTTATGACATTAAACTTCGACATAGCAAAAGTAGTCCGAATATTTTCCAGATCACCTGCAGTGGTTTAAAAAATCAATTCCCAGAACCATTACTAAAAGTTTGTGATACTCTCGATCGGCTACTTTATTCTCCCTATTCTTTTCTCAACTTGTTTACAAAGCGAAAACGTCTGTTAATAAAGAAACGCGATCCTGATACTGCTGGGTTTCGTCGTCTCATCAATCAAAGCGCAATTGGGGAGTTAAAGCTTGATGAAAAAGGCAAGCCCGTAAGTGTACAGCTGCTGACTGGAGAAGGTAAAACAGTCAGATTTCCTGAGCGTAGTTAGCAACATGCCTCGTAGAAAAGCACAGTTATCTGTTAATATTCCATTAATCTTTGATGTTCTATACTTATGATTCAATGAACCCAACGTTGCTGACAGCATCTTCAAGCTTTCAGGTTATGATTTCGTTCTCTGGCCTCATCTAAAGGTAGGATGTGAAGTGAATCATAAGTTTGGGTATACTGAGGCAATAGTTTCTGATAGGTGTCACTTTTATGTTCAATACAATTACCAATGTATTCAAACAACTTATCGAAGGAACGAACTATCAACAGCAAGGAAACAACCCAAGTCTCGCAATGGCTTCACTGCTATGCGAGGTGGCAGACGCTGATCACCATACTTCCGCAATCGAACCGAAAACAAAGTCAGCTCTCTTAACTCGTTTACTAGGAGTAAGCGATGAAGAAAGCCAAAACCTTATTGTAGAAGCAGAAGAGAAAGTTAAAAAATCAGCATCTCTGTATGATTTTACTTCCCAGCTAAGAGAACTGTCTCAAGATGCTCGTTTTGAATTGATTAAAGCAATGTGGGAAGTTGCAAACGCGGATGGCAATATCGACCCAATGGAAGAAGCTGTTGTACGCAAAGTGGCCGAGTTATTATATGTCGACCACAGTGAATTCATCCGTGCGAAACTTGCAGTGATTGAAAAATAAAGCCTTAGAGCATAGTTAAGGCCAGCTTAGCCAAATTATAGGCGTCCACATATCCGGAATGTTGGCGCCCTTCCCAGTCTATTCCTGCTTTTTCTTGCGCTTCTCGATGACCTACACGCTTATCTTTAACCCTATTTTGCACACGATATAGTGTTGCTAAGTTTATAAACTCTTTAAAAGGCATAGCAATTCCTTTTTGCTCACATTCCTTTTGCAGAATCAGATCATCCCTACCCCATGAAGCGTATATTTTGTTCGCGCCACCAAAGTTTTTAATCATTGACTGAATGACAGCTTCAAGTGGTCTACCTTGCTTCTCTATTTTTCTAGGCGTAATTCCTGTGAGTTCACTACAAAACAGCGATACTTCATCAGTTTCAGGCTTAACGTAGTATTGAGCCCGTTTGACAATTTCGCCTTTCAGTACATCAACCTCTGCCAGACCAACCTCGATGATTTCCCCTGTAGTGCCGACACCGTCTTGGTTCCAACAGCACATCTCTAAATCCAAACAAACTATTCGGTTGTGGTTCATTACTTACCTAAAAATTTCAAACTTAACTCTGCGTTTGGCGGCAATTCTACATCAGTTGTGAAAAAACTCGAAGCCCCAGTTTCAACGGAAAGTCAGCAGCAATCACAGCATTTAACGACACTTTTTACTTTCTTTTGTGTCAACAAAACAACAATCTGAACACATTTTAGCCAACCATCTATATAAATGAACGAGTAATGTCATTTTTCATCAAGATCCTTGCTTTTTCTATGGTAGTATCCGGCATTAGTAATCTATTGAAGTCTGTGGTGCTAGCTCTTCTAAAACCCGACACACAATCCCCTGAGAGAATTCAAAATGACTGTTGATTTAAATCTATTTCCAACTACATTCGACATGCTTCACGCCATCTTGGCTGCGGTTGTTGTTTTGCTTTTGCTAATGGTAATTTTCCGAAAAGCGAAGGTCGTGGAAAAAGTGGTTGAGAAACCCGTAGAAAAAATTGTCGAAGTTGAAAAGCCTGTCGAGAAATTAGTCGAAGTTGAAAAAGTTGTTGAGGTTGAAAAAGTAGTCGAGAAAATCGTTGAAGTTGAATCAAAACTTGCAAAAAATCCTACTGACTCTGCACTACAGCTGCTTTCTTTGTTTCAAAATGAAGCTCGCCTCGTAGATTTCCTTCATGAAGATGTATCTGCTTTCTCTGATGAAGAAGTTGGTGCAGCTGCACGTGTTATCCATAGTGGCGGACAGAAAGTACTGAAGGAATACCTATCACTCTCACCTGTTCGTGCTGAAGATGAAGAATCACAAATTGTTGTTGCTGAAGGCTTCAACCCACAAGAAGTGCGATTGACGGGCAACGTTACGGGTAGTGCACCATTCAAAGGTATTCTGGTTCACAAGGGCTGGAAAGCTGACGAAATCAAACTGCCGAAAGTCTCTGAAAATTACAATGCTTCAGTAATTGCACCAGCGGAGGTTGAACTGTAATGGATAATGTTACCCAAGCAGAGCATCTGCCTAGATATAGCGTCGGTATCGATTTAGGTACAACTCACTGTGTCATTTCGTACACAGATAACTCTCAAGAAGAGCCTAGTGTAGAGCTGATGGAAATCCCTCAGCTCACTTCACCGGGAACGGTTGAAACTAAAAGTCAGTTAGGCTCGTTCTTGTACCAACCACATGAACACGAAATGGATACGTCTTCCCGTGTTTTGCCTTGGACAGACGAACCAAATGCTTTAGTTGGGGCAATTGCACGTAACCTTGGCAGCAAAACGCCAATGCGTTTGGTAGCAAGCGCGAAGTCTTGGCTGTGCCATGGTGGTGTTAACCGCCGTGAAGCATTCCTACCAAACGGTAGCCCGGAGGAAGTCGAAAAAGTCTCTCCTCTAAAAGCATCAGAGCTCTACCTAGAGCACATGCGAGATGCATGGAATAAAGAGCATCCAGAAAACCCGCTGTGCGAACAAGAAGTCATTGTTACTGTACCTGCTTCATTTGATCCAGCTGCGCGAGATCTAACTGTTGAAGCTGCAAGAAACCTTGGGCTTCAGCATTTAACCTTGTTGGAAGAGCCTCAAGCCGCTCTGTATAGCTGGATTGATAACAACAACGATTCTTGGCGCGATCAAGTGAGTGCTGGAGATATCGTATTGGTTGTTGATATCGGTGGAGGTACAACCGACTTATCTTTAGTTGAAGTTACTGAAGATGATGGCAACCTAGAGCTAAACCGTATTGCCGTAGGTGAACACATTCTTCTCGGTGGCGACAATATGGACCTTGCACTTGCTTACCGTTTAAAAATGAAATTGGCTCAAGATGGCAAGGATCTCGCTCCTTGGCAAATCCAAGCGATTACTCAAGCTTGCCGAGATGCAAAAGAAGCTCTACTAAACGATCCAGAATTAGAGTCTGTGCCAATTGTCGTACCAAGCCGTGGCTCGAAAATGCTAGGCTCGACACTAAAAACCGAATTGACCCAGCAAGAAGTTCAGCAAACGTTAGTTGATGGGTTCTTCCCTCTTGTCGGAATTGGCGAGCATCCAATACAAAAAAACCGCGGTGCACTTACCCAAATGGGCCTCCCTTATGCTCAAGATGCAGGTATTACACGACACATTGCTGCTTTTCTATCCAAGCAAGCAAGCGCGAATAGCCACGCACCAGCCGAAGAGCATAACCCTTTCGCAAATATGCCTGGCATGCCGGGACAAGAACAAACCGTAGACTTCATTAAACCTACCGCGGTATTGTTTAATGGCGGCGTTTTGAAATCTGATCTACTCGCCAGCCGCTTATTTGAAACCATCAATACTTGGCTAAATGATGCAGAAGCTGAATTTGCAAAACGTTTAACCGGACTAGACCTAGACTTAGCCGTTTCTCGTGGTGCTTCTTACTATGGTTCTGTGCGTCGAGGTCAAGGTATCCGTATTCGCGGCGGTATTGCTTCTAGCTACTATGTTGGAATTGAAAGCTCTATGCCCGCTATCCCGGGAATGGCGCCGCCGCTCGAAGCTATCTGTGTCGCACCATTTGGCATGGAAGAAGGCTCAAATGCTGATGTACCTAGCCAAGAATTTGGTTTGGTTATCGGCCAACCGGTCCACTTCCAGTTTTATGGTTCAACTACGCGTAGAGAAGATGAAGCCGGTACACACCTCGACCATTGGCGTGAAGGAGAGCTGGAAGAACTACCAGAAATTCAACTGAGCCTTCCCGTTTCTGAAGGGCGCAGCACGGGTGAGATTGTTCCAGTAACACTGGCTTCACGAGTGACTGAATTAGGTACTTTGCAACTCGAGGCCATCGCGACGGACAATGGCCAAAAATGGCATGTTGAATTTGACGTACGTGAAGACTCTGCAGATCAACAAACTCCAGAGCACGTATAAATCAACGCTTAAAGCCGTGTACTTCAAAGTACACGGCTTTTTTGTTTCACTTAATCTAACCAAGCCTAGTGATTTTTTAGAGGTTTACATGGCATCTTCCCGCTATCTCGTCGGTATAGACTTAGGTACAACCAACACCGTTGTCGCTTATAGTGAGATTCAAGATGATTTGAATAATTCCGAGACTAAAATATTCGAAATAGACCAGCTAATTGGTCCGGGAGAAGTTGTACGTAAACCTCTTCTGCCTTCATTTCGCTATCACCCAACCCCAAATCAAGTGAGTCCCTCTGACTTAACTTTGCCATGGCAAACACAACTAGTAGATGGTGATCTGGATACAGTGATCGTTGGCGAATGGGCAAGAGAACTAGGTGCCAAGGTTGAAGGAAGGCAAGTTTCCAGCGCGAAAAGCTGGCTTTCACACCCTAATGCTGACAGAAAAGCTGAAATCTTGCCTTGGACGGGTGGTGAAAAGGTTGAAAAAGTCTCGCCTTTAATAGCAAGCGCAAGCTACTTGAACCATGTAAAACAATCGTGGGACTATCACTTCCCAAATGACAAAATGGATCAACAGCAAGTTGTTGTAACCATTCCAGCATCTTTTGATGAAACGGCTAGGAAATTAACTCTAGAAGCGGCACAACTCGCAGGCTTACATGACATTTTGCTACTCGAAGAACCTCAAGCAGTATTTTATGACTGGTATGATAGGCATAAAAGCAATGCAAATGAGAAACTAGCCGGAATTCCACTGGTATTGGTTTGTGATGTTGGTGGGGGAACCACCGATCTTAGCTTAATTCACGCCAATATTAATGGCGATGACTTAGAGCTCAAACGTATTGGCGTCGGCGAACACCTAATGCTTGGTGGGGACAACATAGATTTAGCTCTTGCTCACCTAGCAGAACAACGACTAAGTGCAAGCAAAAAGCTAACTGCCGCCAATTTGTCTAAACTTATTCAACAAACTAGACGAGCCAAGGAATCACTGCTGTCGCCAACAGCTCCAAATGAAGCAAAAATCACTATGCTTGGTGGAGGTTCAAAGCTTATTGGAGGTGCTAAAAGTGCCCTTTTAAGTAAACAAGAAGTTCATGATATTGCGCTTGAAGGCTTTTTCCCTCTAACTGAATTTGATGAACTTCCTAACAAGCGTAGAAGTGCAGTAGTTGAATTTGGCCTACCCTATGTTGCCGATGCCGCTATTAGTAAACATATCGCGGAGTTTCTGACTAATCATCAAACAGTATGCCGCAGTGCTCTTGAAAAAAGTGACGAGTCTAGGCCGGCACTACCTGTTGGGGTGATCTTTAACGGTGGCGTATTTAATAGCGAGCTAGTAACAAAGAGAATGACGAACCTTCTCTCTGGTTGGCGAGACTCAAGCATTTGTGTTTTGCAGAACCCTCACCCTGATTGGTCTGTGGCTTTGGGTGCAGTGGCGTATGGTAAAGCCAGACATGGCGCTCTAATCAAAATTGGTGGCGGTGCTGCGCGTTCGTATTTTCTTCACCTACAAGAAAAAAACAAGAAGAGTAAAGCACTGTGTTTACTCGCGAAAGGCACAGAAGAAGGACAAGAAATCCGCTTAACAGGCCGCAGGTTTGCACTAACGCTTGGCGAACCAGTTCGCTTTAATCTGCTAACTTCAACTCACGAAGAAATCGGCGAGAACAATTCAACTTTGTCGGTCTCAGTAAAAAATGGTTTAGTGGTCGACGTCAATACAGAGCAATTCAATGCGCTTCCTCCCTACATATCTACCTTAGAGAGTGAAACCGAGTTAGCCTTAGCTGCCAATGAAAAACATCGAGTGGAAGTCATCTTAGCTTCTCAGTTGACTGAGGTCGGTACGCTAAAGGTTGAATGTGTAGACGTTAACAATGATTCAAATCGTTGGTCACTGGAATTCGAAGTTAGGAAGCAGAGCAATCAAGAAGACGATTTAGAACATTCTGAACACCCACGCCTAAAAGAGTGTAAAGAGATCATCCAGAACCTTTATAGTGGTAACAAAAAAGCAAGTGACAGCAAAGCGATAAAAGCCCTAAACCGCGATTTGGAAAAACGTTTAGGCAAACGAGAAGTCTGGGATTTTTATACTTTAAGACAGCTATTCGACACCGTGATTCAAGGGAAAAAGCGTCGCCGCCGTTCTGAATCACATGAAAAAAACTGGCTGAGACTTGCTGGATATACATTGAGGCCGGGCTTTGGTGACGCCACAGATTCGTGGCGTATAGAACACATTTGGCCATTGTTCCAACAAGGGATTCAATTTGAAGATCACCAAAGTTGGACAGACTGGTGGGTATTTTGGCGCAGAGTTTCTGGTGGCTTATCACAAGAGCAGCAAGAAACTATTCTGGCTGATATCGCTAAATACTTGCACCCTGGAGCCATGAAGAACGCTAAAAATGCCAAAGATGTACAGAGCAAGGGCTACGAGGCTATGGTGCGTTTAGCCGCATCGATGGAGAGGCTTCACGTTGACGACAAAGTGCTATTATCATCTTGGTTTTTGTCTAAAGCGCTTAACCAAAAGCAGTTTAATCAGGCGCACTGGTGGGCACTTGGCCGTTTGGCAGCTCGCACGCCACTCTATGAAAGCCAGCATAATGTGATTGATAAAGACCAGATTCATCAATGGCTGCCCAAGCTACTCGATCAAAACTGGCAAGATGAACCTATCATTGGTTTTGCCGCTGTCTTGATGTGCCGTAAAACTGGTGATAGAACCATAGATATTTCCGACGAGTACCGAGAGAAGTTATTAGATAAATTACAGCAAAGTAAGATGCCAAACTCTTGGCTGGACTTAGTCACAGAAGTCAAAGAACTTTCAGAGGCTGAATCGAAACGCGTCTTTGGTGAAGCTTTACCGAGTGGGCTAAGGTTATTGCAATAATTTTAAGGAACGAACTATGGAAAAGTTTGAACAGATTTACCAGCGTGCAGCAGAAAGAAAAGGCGGAGAAGCGAACCTGGAATCAATGCTGTCAAAGCCAATAAGCTTTGACGCACTGGCCGAAATCCCAGATGACAGATGGTTGTCTGCATTTTCCCAAAAAGTATTTCAAAGTGGTATATCTTGGCAAGTAGTTCGTAACAAATGGCCTAATTTTGAAGAGCTTTTTTTTCAGTTTCGTATAGAGCCTTTACTGCTACTACCCCAAGAAAAATGGGACGAGAAGGCCAGCGATGCTCGGATTATTCGCCATCATACTAAAGTGATGAGTATCGCTCAAAACGCGCGCATGATTCATGAAGTCAACCTGCAATATGGTTCATTTTCTCAATTTGTCGCAAACTGGCCAAAGGATGACGTCACTGGTTTATGGCAATACCTTAAAAAACATGGAGCTCGCTTGGGCGGCAACACTGGTCCATATACACTACGCCAAATGGGTGTAGATACTTTTATCCTTTCAGGTGATGTGGAGAGTTACTTGCGCAACCACAATATTGTCGATGGAGGGAAAGCCACTCAGAGGGCATTAAAAGCAGCCCAAGAAGCTTTCAACATTTGGCAAGACGAATCCTCTCGAAGCTATACGGAAATCAGCCAAACTATCGCCTATAGCGTTGGAGACAATCGCACTTAACAGTACTGTTCCCTGCGCTCCTCATAGGTGAACAGCAACAGGATATTCAGACAATCAACTGCGTCTAAATGTCTGGAATATATGAGTTCAATCTATTCATCGTACTTTGAGGGACTTTCATACTACAGAGAATATAGCGTTTTTCTCCCGCTGGCATGTCCGAAAAGTTAACCACTTTAAAATCATTTGACGTAAACGATGATGCCTCTACCAAAGGGTCGACTTCTTCAGGTGCTATGAAAAAGTAGTCGTACCTTTGGTGATAAATTAGAGACAACATTTTTATGTTCTCATAGGAAACGGTGTAG
Organism: Vibrio marisflavi CECT 7928; assembly: GCF_921294215.1. Lineage (GTDB taxonomy): Bacteria > Pseudomonadota > Gammaproteobacteria > Enterobacterales > Vibrionaceae > Vibrio > Vibrio marisflavi. The sequence continues at coordinate 957,661 of NZ_CAKLDM010000002.1, read as the reverse complement.
GTATTTGGTTTAACTTGCTGCACTTTTTCATCAATATATTTGCCATACGAATAACCATCTTTCACCAGCAGCGTTAGCTTTTCATTTTTCAATGTATGTTCTAAAGTTTTACCGGGCTCTAGCTGTTTGTCTTTGGATGACGTAATGGCAACTTGTGGCTTATCTTGATAGATAGGTTTGCTGTAACGTGCAAATACTTCTCTTTCTTTGTTTTTAAACCAACCAACAGAGCACGTGCATCCAGTATTGTTCCTGATATGTATCAGCTGACGTTTAACTGGCGTCTCTTGCCAATCAACTTGAATTCCGGCATTTTCAAATGCTTGAACTGCTGGCGTACCGGTCACTCCTTCTATTGAATTTCTATATTTCATTACATAGGGAATTCTCTCATGATAGAGCATCGTGATTTCATCTTGGCAAACATCATCAGCTTGCGCAGATAAAGAAAAACTCAGTGATAGTGCTGCAAGAAAAGCCGCTCTTTTCATTTATGTCCCCCACATCCATATAGAGATATATTTAGTGTAGACAAAATAACAACATAAAGTATCAAATGACAAAAAGTGAGAGCTTTATCTATTCAATGATGAAGGGATAAGGTGTAGTCCATTATATTTTTGATAAATACTTTTAGCGACACCACTATCATATAGGTCTTGGTAAGCCCTTTGCCAAAGCTCAATTGTTCTATCAGGTGTTTGCTTATGGAACGCTAAATATAAATAGCTGCTATCAACCACGTACGCTTGATAAATCGAGTCTGCCGGTAAATTTTCGTTTTTCAATACATCATGTACAGTTTCGCTACTTTCATACCACAGCATAATTCTGCCATTTAGAAGCTTATTCAAATTCTGTCTAACCTTTGTAATGGCTTCAACTTTAGTAAACCCGTTTTTCCTCAGGTACTCTTGTGTCGCTCCTCCATTTTGAACCCCAATACTATATCGACGAATCTCATCTATGTTATTCAGATGGATACCAGCACCTTTTTTGGCATAAAAAGCGTACTTTTTCTCAGCAACTGGGCCTACCCACTTAAACAAATGTTCTCGTTCTCTTGTGCGTACCATGGAGAAGAGCATTGTATTGGGCTTAACCAAGATATCTTCATATGCCCTTTTCCACGGCAAAATGGCAATATTTGAGCGAGAATCCAATTTCTTTTGAATCGATCTGACAATATCCACTGCTGGGCCTGACGCTGTACTCCCTTGTCGATAGTTCAGAGGAGGCCAATCTTCAGTCATTATTTTCAACTCATTTTGAGCGTAGGCTGCGAATGAGCTAGACACTAGAATGAAATTGAATACTAAGCAGAGTAAAGTACGTATTTTCATAAATCAGAACATCCGTTGTTAACCGAGTTATCAAAAATTAGTGCAAAGCCACTATAAACAATAGCTTTTATTGTCTATTTTGCCTGTAACGCATTCACTCTACTTTAGTCTAACATCCTAATTACCATCTAATTTATATATAAAGCCCTTGGCATAAATGCCAAGGGCTTTGTGTTGAGTGGTGCTCTTAAATCAGTAAAATTCTGTTAGCTAATACTTAAATCGACTAATCTCTTCTGTGAGTTCATTTGCTTGGTTAAACAAGTCTTTGAGCATTTTGTCAGCGTCTTCTACCTGAATTCGTACAGAGGATGTTGAATCGACAATCGAAGTAACACTACCGTTGATTTCCTCAGTCACTGAAGTCTGCTCATCGGTAGCTGCCGCCACTTGCGTATTCATATCATTGATTTCGGCAAGCATCGACATTATTTCGCTAAGCATATCTGTGTTTCTTGTACAGGTTTCTACCCCTTTTTGAACGGTAACATTGGCATTTTCGATTCCGCTAGAAACACTATTCGTCTCTTTTTGAAGGGCTTCTATTTTTTGCCTTATTTCTTCGGTCGAAGCCTGAGTTCTACCGGCCAAAGAGCGGACTTCATCTGCAACGACTGCAAAGCCACGACCTTGCTCACCTGCACGTGCTGCCTCGATGGCCGCATTGAGCGCAAGAAGGTTGGTTTGTTCAGCAATGCCTTGTATTACATCGAGAACTTCAGCAATTGAGTTTGTCTCATTGTGCAACCTTTCAATCGCCTCAACAGATGTGGCCATTTCTTCGTTTAGTTGCCCCATTTCATGACCGAGAGTTTGCCCAATACTCACCCCTTCCGTTCCCGACTTACTTGCTCCAGACACATGCTCAGCTGCTTTATTCGCAAACTGTGCGACTTCTGCTATTGAAGCGCTCATTTGGGTAATCGCCGTAGCAACCGAATCCGTTCTGCTATTTTGATCTAAAATTGATGCCCTTGTTTCTTCCATGCTTCTAGACATAGTTTTCGCGTCATGGCGCAAAGTACTAGAGGTTGAGGAAAACTGCTTAAAGACGTTTTGCAGCTGAGCAAACAATGTGTTTAGTGAAACGGACAGTTCAGTCATTTCATCTCGTCCTGTTTCTTCTAAACGTTCAGTCAAATCGTTATTGCTGCTGATTCTCTTCACCCTTTCCGAAGCCGCAGCAATTGGTTTAGAAATACTGCTGCCGACTAGATAAGAAAATACAACGCAAAGAATAATGACAATAAGAACAATGATTACAATCGTATTAAAAACAGTATTAATGAGCGCTTTGGTATCTGCTGTCGCTTCAGAAACATCAACTTCGGTCAGAATTGCCCAAGTTAAGCCTGCAACATTCACTGGGCCGTACGCTGAATACACATCGACTTCTCTATAGTCTGGTGTCACAAGAAAGCCTTCTTCTCCTTTAAGCGCTTTTCTAGAAGCAATAGTATCAACTGGTTGACGACCAATCGCTGAGCCTTTATTAGAGATTTGCTGAATTAAATTTGAGTCAACACCAGCAGACTGTAATGCTTTGTAATAATCTTCAGGCGCTTCTATCAGGAATCTAGATTGGCTACGCAATACGCCATCTTGCCCCACAAGGTAGGATTCACCACTCTCTCCTAAGCCAACGTTTTTCCAATTCTCGTTAAACGTCATTATCGAGTTAATTTCATCAACTGGCATCTGGAAGATAAGAACGCCAACCTTCTTTCCTTGGCGAAAAATAGGCGTTGCGATGAATGAAGCAGCGGCCTCATAAGAAGGATAATACGGCGCGAAATCTTCTAGGTGAAACTGGCCTTCACTTTTATTTTCAGCGGCAAGGAAAGCTTTCGAGATACCGCTGCCTTGATAAGGGCCACTTCTCAGGTTCGTAGCGTAGTCTAGCTCTTTAAAAACTGAATAAACAATATTGCCTTCTAAGTCGACTAGAAAAATATCGTAGTATCCAAAAGACTCTAGAAAGTGCTTGATAAATGGGTGGTATTGCTTATGGATGATGTCATAAGGCGTATTTAAAGTATCAGACATCAAAAGGTGCTTCTCGCCTAACGGGTTGGGGTTAAGAGCGATATAACGTGTCTGTAATGTTTGTGCTTTGTCGGTTAATTGCTGAAACCTTCGCATAGAGTTGGAAGACTGACCATTATTAGCTTTCTCATAAGTACCTCCAAATTGACTTGTGTAATACTCCTCTAGTTTTCTCTTGTCACTAGCCGACACATTCGCCGAATACGAAGAAAAAGCTTGCTGAAATTCCGCCATTGCATTTTGGATTGCAACATCATCGGCTAGTGTCTCCAACTGTAAACGAATTTGATTAAAATACCGTTCTATCTCTCCCGACTTTATTTCTCGAACCGAGATAAGTTGGTTCTTTGTACGTTCATAAAGTGCAGTTTCTGACGAATTCGCGACTTTCCAACCAATAAAGACCCCAGCTAAGACCAAACCAGCTACGCAAAGTACAGTTGTTGATACAATAATTTTTGATGCAATCTTCATATTCATTCCCTTGAATACAGAAATACCTTAGCAACTGAAAGTGGGCTTTAACTGACGACTTGCTATTCTTATATTAAAAATTGATATAGGTAACACAAATCATTGCTAATAATAAAAATATTAGTGCAAAAGCTCTTAAAACTACCAAATTAAGAGCGAAGCCATGCTAAAACTTAAATACAAACCTATAAAATCAAATAGTTACCATATTAAACTATAGTGCTAATTTTTTAATTTTCCATGAATTCAACAGCTATAAAACAAATTAAATTGATATCTTTCTTGTGTAACATTAATTAATCAAAAGTTGAATTAATAAATAACTCTATGAAAAAGTATGGGAAAAGAGTCAAATAGAACTTATGTACCCCTTATAACCATGAGTATAAAGGTGGGCACAACACTAAAGCTTCTCAAAAGTGAGAAATATCATTGATTTGAGATAAAAAGGAAGGAAGTGTCAGCACTACAGGACTGACACTCCATACGAGTGATGCGCTTACGGGCAATCCCGACAGTTAGAGTTCTTGCACGTCTAGTTCGTTGTTGATCAACGTAATGCACTGGGACGCAAATAACATTTTCGGGCCTAAGCTAATTTTTTCGGTGTTTAAACGTTTCAAGCTATTCCAAGACTTTTTGGGCATAGGAATATGATCAGTAAGCAAAAAGCAAACGTTAGTAGGAAACTCAACTTCTCTAGCTTCAGTACCCTTTTTATCCAATAAATAAAGTTGATAATCTTCTGACAGTCTCTGCACTAGCTTCTCAAAGCTAGTAGTTTCAACACTGATTCCAGATTCCACTTCTCTAAGTTGCTCTTTGGACATGCCTAGCGACTTATCTAAAGCAAAAGCAATTTTATCTATCAATGCTTGTTCGTGAAAGCCGCCAATATTTACTAATTGACTGGATTGAAAACGAATGGTGCGAGAGAAGTCTTGGGTACTTTCCAATACGAGATAAACTTCTACATCATCGCGATGCGACTGAGCTGTGAAGATCGCGTTCATCAGCACATGTGCCAATATTTCGACATGGGCCTCATTTCCAACAGAAGCCAAGAATGTTTCTTTATTTGTCGAAGCCGCGCGAGCCCTAACAACAAATGCTCTCATGATTAACCTGTGACATTAAAAACTAGGCGCACATATTACACCTCTTTGAACAATTTTTGGGAAAAAATAGCTGTTGAAAATCATATAAGAAACTAATTGCACTTAAGCTGAATATTCACAAGAAAAGTGAATTTGATAATTGTCAGATTAATCTGTAGTTTTATCGCCACTGGCCGTTCTATAGCCATATAAAAAGGGTTGCCACTTTACGTGCATTCCCTCATAAAATTAAAACAAAAATTACAGTTGGCACTTATGATAAATACAATTTTAAAATCAAAAAAAGCTAAGCTCCTGTCTAGCATCTTTGTACTTGGTGCGGTTGCTGCTCTAAGCGGCTGCCAAAGCAATTCAACCGCTCAACAAAACGACAACCTTCCCGGCTCTTTTCAGCTGACGTCTCTAAAAGTACTCTCTCCTAGTCACGATACTTTTGACGTTAGCTGGAATAAAAGTGCTTCTGCAAGTCGTTACCAGGTTTGCTTGTTCGATCCTGCTCTTGCGAATCACTGCTTAAGGCTGACAGGAACCACGAATGAAACACATCAGCGTGTTGGGCTAGGAAATTACAAACCTACAGCAGCAATGGAAATTTTTGTCATCGCGCAAAATTCTAAAGGTGCGACACCGAGCAGTACGATTGCTAAAATCGACAAAAGCACCCAAGCGGTGACAATTCAGCCGACTCAACCTTCCTAAAGGTAAATTTGGCAAGAGTTTCGCTAAAAAGAAAGCCCAAACAATCACTATGTTTGGGCTTCTTTTTATGCGCGTAACGTACACTCTATAGATTCAATTGGTACTTTCGAATGTGAGAAACATACGTAAACTTTGGCTGGGCTATCTGGGCCAATATCAATGTACCCAGTGTGTACCTGATCACCGGGAAAGGAAATCTTCCGAGCGGTCACTTCTTTTCCATTCATATAGGTCGCTATAAAATTGCCTTGCATGGCTTGTGCGACTCTAGGCTGAAAATAATGGGTGTGAAATTTCACCAGTGCGCATCTCATAGGGGGCTTTTGCACCACAACCACTTCTTCAGTGCTTTTTCCCTTATCCTTAATTACCGTTGTGCTTTCAGATGGCTGATCGACTAATCGATAACTTGTCACAATACAATTATCATTCGCGAAAGCAGGTTGTGAAACTAGAATTACCACAAATAACATCAAATACTTATACATCTACTGTTCCATATAAGGTTCAATCTTAGTAGCTACTATATTAAGCACACCTACAAGCTTGCTTGACAGAGAAAAGTTAAACTCTGAGTAAATCAGTGCTTCTCTCCTGTGGGATCTAGTTCGAAATGGGCGTTTTGATAAGCATTAGCAAATGCCTTACGTCTGCGCTCCTTTTTATCTCGATAATATTCGTTACAGATATGATTAACTTGCTCTATCACTGCGGACTCATGATTTTTTGCCGACTCGAGAAAATCTGCATCCTTGATAGCTTGCTTCCTTAATTTATTAACTCGCTCTAACGTATCCCACAACATAGAAAACCTCCCGCGATATACTGTATATTTATACAGTATATCCGAGAGGCAATATTGTCAATATTTAGATTACTCCATCAGATACTAATGACTCTGATAATGTCTTGGCATTCCAAACCCAACGTCAACGATAACAGGATCGTGATCAGATGAAGCATATGCATTAGGGTACTTCTGTAAGTCACCTGTGTACTTACTACCGTATTCAAAGAAGTCGCTTTCAAATGAGTTAATATGCCAATCGGCCACCTGCAAAATATAATTGTTCATTTCTTGGTTGGCTAATGCATAATCAAGTGTTCCCAACTCACCATTGTAACCATATGAAATGGCTTCTCTTCCATTGCGATCAGCGTTGGTATCGATAAATCCATAGCTATTCGTTACAACAGAAGCCTGTTCCTGATAAAGATCATCACCAATATAAGTATTTGATGCAGTCATAATTGGGCGAGCCCCTTCACTTGGAGTGTAGTCTGTTAGAACACGTATTGGATCTTCCTTCGCGTATGAGTTGAAATCTCCCACCATCAGTACCATTCCAGAGAGCTTACTTACTGTATCTCCCAGAACTGTCGCGGCTGAAACTCGGAAATCATTACAACTACCTTGTACATTTTCCGTAGTGCTATTTTCATCCTCTAAACAGCCAGAACCTTTGGACTTCAAGTGATTAACAATAAGAGTAAAGGCTTTCTCGGCTCCTTTTACTTCAAAGGTTTGTGCCAAGGAATTTCTTTGATGCGCAGATTTAGCCTCACCTTGGCTACTGATGTATTGTTGATTCGGCATCACAATTACATTTGCATCGCCAATTGGCTTAACTACTTCAGTTCTATAGATGATCCCCACAGTAATAGCGTCACTGCCTAGGTATTGGCCATCAGTCATTTCTTCGGTTGGCAGTGTGATGAAGGCATACTGCTTGTCAGGAGACTCGTGTTGGTTCAAGGCATCAACTAGATTTGCTATAGCGGAATTCTCACCAAAGCCATTGTTTTCCAATTCCATTAGACCCAACACATCAGCATCTAGCTGTGTAATCGCAGACACAATTTTCTCGCGTTGCATTGCAAAATCAGCTTCGCTTTTCGCTCCACGATTACAACTATCACTATAAGTACCGTCACACGTGATATTTAGTGTTCCGCCTATCGAAGGGTAACTATTGAAAAAGTTCAATACGTTGAAACTGCTGATCCTTAAATCTGTACCTCGAGTACGCTTCGGCGCTTCTTTACGGTCATTGTCTCTCTTACGAACTATGTCACCAAGTGAAATAGTATTTTCCTGAGGCACAACTAGGCGGAACTGATCGTGACTATACGACACCATACCTTGGAGGTTAACGAGCTCATCTCCAATTCGGATATACCCTGCTGATGCATCCCAATCAGGAAGCCAAGGCAAAACACCTGCTGACGCTTTGTAATCAGATTCAACCACTAATCTATTGGTAGAGTTCGCTTCTTCTATAATATTCGCTTCCGCAGAACCGGCTGGTTGCAACTGAGTAGATTTAGTTAATGGTTCTCCATAGGAAAGCACTAAATTATTTCTATATCGATCGTAGTCAAAACTAAAGTTTCTAGTGACTTTTAAGTCGCTAAGTCGATCCAACACCACAGGCATGCTTTCATAACGACGTAACGCATGCGCTAGTGTTTCATTTCTTTCTACTCTAAAACGCTCTGGCTTTGGAACTTTCCCTTGACCAAGTACTTCTAATTTTGGAGAAGAATAATCTAACGCAAGCTGGGTGTTACCGTAATACTCTTCTACTTTGGCCTGCAAACAAACTATAGAGCCGGGCTTTAAGGTGGGGAACTTGGAATTTAAGTCCTTCATATAGACGAAAACGCCATCTGACGTGCTTCTATTCCTATCGCCTTTTGTATCTAGCAAATAAAAGCCTTTGTTCAAGCTTTCACCAATTTGGCTCACTGTTGCCTTTACATAAAACTCATCGGAACTTATATAGCCAGAATTTGTAGGAATAGTTGCGAATGGACTTTTCTCACCACTACCTTGTATCGCCGGAATAGAAGTAAACGCACTATCCTCAGTAGGGCAGATAAAACTGGTTACATCTTCAGCATATGCCAAGGAGGGTATAAGAACCGTTCCAAGTGCTATAGGAAATAGCGTACGAAAACCTATCATATTCAATCCTTTAGTGTGATATAGATTCGCGGCGTAGTATTACATGTAAGACCAGTTCATTCTATAACCAACCCATTAGGTTTTTGTTATATTAAGAAGGCAATCGATTAATTAACACAATGTACATTTTCTAATATCATTCGTTGTTTTCTATAAACCTGTGACTTAATCGCTCATTCATTGATACAAGATATGCAACACGTATGTTAAAGTTGCGGGCAACAATAATTAAGTCTTGCCTTGATGTCACTGCTTTATATAAAGAACAAAATATCCAACGAATTAGGTAAAAATGAATGACTCCACAATATGCACTATCTATAACCACAATGATGGTGGCTATCTTTGGTATTTTTTCATCACTTTTTATCAATGAATCAAATAATAAAAGAAAAGCTAAGCCCTTTTATATCAGCTTCTACCTCCTGTCCGCTTTGCTACTCTATATTATTGCTAGTATTTCAAAACAAGATGATCCAAGTAGCTTAATCAAACTCGATTTGATTCTGGGTGCTTGTGTTGCTTCGCTCACTTTAGGTGTCTGTATTCGGTGCAAAGCTCATGGATGGGAGAAAATCGCCTATGCACTTGCTTTTCTCTATCTCATGCTTTTGGTGTTTGACTACTCCCCAGATATGTTGAACTTTATCTTTCTAGCATCAAACTTTTTTATCTGTTGCTGGGCATTACTTCACCGCGATACAGGGCCAAATAAAGCAGATTTCGGTTTTATTATCACTCTAATTGGCTTTCTCTGCTTTATGTCTGTGGATGTGACTTCTGCTAGCCATTACTCTGATCTTAAATACTACATTGAGAACAAAATGCTGATTGAGATTATTCCACTACCAGCCTTTCTAAGTGGTATTAGCATTTTCATATTAACCAGTTACTTAATGGACAATAATTCGTATTTAGAAAATTTAGCAACTAGAGATCCCATGACAAACCTCTACAATCGTAGAGCGCTGTTTGAAAAGATATCCTCATTTCTTATAGCCAGCCCCAAACTTACTGACAATCCCTCCGCTGCTATCGTATTGGCCGATATTGACCACTTTAAGAACATAAACGACACATACGGACATGAAGCAGGTGACTTGGTTATCAAACAATTCTCTGCCATATTATCTCAGTCCTTCGACATAAATGACGCGATAATATCGAGATATGGTGGTGAAGAATTCCTAGTCTTTTTACCCAACACTGATACTCAACAAGCTTTTCAGTTAGCTGAAAAGGCGAGAACTACTTTTGCACAAAGTAGTATGAGTTACGCAAAAAAAGAGATCGTATCTACGGCAAGCTTTGGGGCGTCTAGCTATGAATTTGATTTGGATGTGGATAATAATATCGCCATAACAGACGAAGCACTTTATAGATCAAAACAAAATGGTCGAAATCGTACAACGCAAATGTAAGAACACTTTAATAAAAGCCCCTCAAACTTCTAGGTGGCTTTAGCCAATAACTAGTTTGGTGCAAACATCTATTTAATATTGCCCTTAAATACATCATAACTTGAAATGAGTCACCCAATGATTCATTGATATAAAAAATATAATTCAGTTAGCTAATTCAAAGATCATAATTGAATCTTCCCCATAACTGTGCAATCACGAACATTAATCGGTAAAAAATGACTTCTACTTACTTCTCATTTCTAGTAAAAAATAAAGTCATGGTTAATTAGAATACTGCACTACCCTCTCGGATTAATGCCACCTAAAGCAATCTATTCAACTAGTTATAACTTCAAAATAATCAATGACCTGAACATTTCTAGAGAAGTGATTTTAAACCACTATCATTTGATCACCAATTTGGTAGTTATTTGTTGCAGAATGGTGCTCTATATAAACACTGTAAATGTATATTGAATGAACAATAAAATTAATATAGCGTTTATCGAGCGGCAACAAGAAACACTCTTTTGTTGAACAATTACAAAGGATTTAATTGAGCCCAGAAATTACTTACATAAGCAGGTAAGACTATTACTTGAATGAAAGAAATCTAATACCGTTCTAGCATTTCTACCTTAGAGTTTTTGAGCATTTATAAATGACAACAAATAAAACATCAGTCATTTATCCGCATCAAGTATGGAGACATATAACAACGCTTGGCAAAGCAAACAAAATATTAAACTGCCGAATAGCGTTAGATATAAACTAAATTAGGAAGTTTTATGTCAACTATATCAGCAAACACACAAGAAGCTCCCGCTTCAAGCAACACGTCAAATTCAACACCTAGAAGAATGGTTGGACTTACGAGTTTAACTATGATTTCTGTGGGATCAATGGTTGGTTCTGGATGGCTTTTTGGTGCTTATCGAGCAAGCGAAATAGCCGGTCCAGCCGCTATTTTTGCATGGATAATAGGTGCCATTGCCGTTTTATTTACTGCACTCACTTTTATGGAGGTAGCAACTGCTCTGCCCGTTTCAGGGGGGCCTGTAAAATATTTAGAGAAAACACATGGTTCTGTAGTCGGCTTTCTGGCTTCTTGGGCAATATGGCTTTCATTTGTTAGCGTCATACCCGTCGAAGCAGAGGCATCAGTACAATATATGGCTTCGTGGCCTTGGGAATGGGTAAAACCTTTAACATCACAGCTATTTAACCCAGCTTCTGGGGCGCTAACTTGGGTAGGGTTAAGCATAGCTGTCATACTTATGTTGGTGTATTTCTTCTTAAACTTTTGGAGCATCAATTTGTTTACCAAAAGCGTCAACGCTATTACCACATATAAATTGGTGGTGCCTGTGTTAACGGTTGGATTAATCATCTATGCTGGTTTTCACCCGGGAAACTTCGAATCAGTCAATAACACACTTGCTCCCTTTGGTTGGTCAAGCGTTTTTACCGCTGTAGCAATCTCAGGTATTGTTTTCGCGTACAATGGTTTTCAAGCTGCGCTGTTTTTCTCTGGAGAAGCAAAAAACCCGTCCAAAAACATACCAAAAGCTCTGATCTATTCGATAGCCTTCTGTGCAATTCTTTATGTCGGTTTACAGATCGCATTTATTGGTGGGGTGAGTCCGGATAATCTCGCAAAGCATGGCTGGCATTTAAACTTTAGCTCTCCATTTGCGCAGTTAGCGCTCATCCTTGGGCTGCACTTCTTAACACTACTCCTCTTTATTGACGCATTTATCTCCCCTTCCGGCACAGGAATTGGTTACATGGGTACAGTCTCGCGCCAACTTTTCGGCATGAGCGAAAATGGCTATATGCCTAAAAGTTGCAAAAAACTAGACAAAAAATATGGAGTTCCACGTACTGCAATGGTCATTAATTTCATTGTAGGGCTTATCTTTTTAGACATGTTTAGAGGCTGGGGGCAACTGGCGGCTGTTATTTCAGTAGCAACAGTTATCTCTTTTATGGTCGGTCCACTAACACTTGGCTCTTTGAGGAAAGTAGCACCAGATCTTAAACGTCCGGTGTATCTTAAGTGGGGACATTTAATCTCGCCACTCAGTTTTGTTATTTCTTCAGAGCTCTTTTATTGGTCAACTTGGCCACTCACAGGAAAAGTAATCTTCGTTATCCTGATTGGCTTTTTGCTGTTCGGTTACTTTCAAATGAAAAAAGGTTTAAATGGCTTTGGCCAACATATTCGCTCTTCAATTTGGATTGTCACTATGTTTGCGACCATGACCCTAATTTCTTACGTAGGAAGCAGCCAATTTGGTGGTCTGAATTTGCTTCCGTATGGATGGGATATGGTAATCGTCGCTATTGCTGCGTTGATCTTCTATTACTGGGGGGTTAACAGTGCTTGGGTCACACCGATGCTAGAGCAAACCCTCAACAAAAACTTACACGTGAAAGAGCACGAGTAGATACAGGTATACGTATGAGGGCAACTGCCCTCATACTTAAGTCAAATACTATTCTTTTAACAATTTGAATGGTTGCCACCTAGCAGTTTGATTTTTCACACTCCTGTGGCATACAAACTGCTGCTCTCCTTTATCTATTACTGTGCCAACTTCATACCAATCCCCGCCATTTTCACAATAGCTTGCTCCTTTGGGGGCATTCACGCTAGTGGTAGCGTAGGATTGAAATGCAATACAAAAACCAACCAACATCAACAAGTACTTCATCATTTCCCTTCTCATTTATTTATAAGTTTTTCTTTTTGTTTCACTGCTATACGTAAGAAATGTACAGCGCCTAAGCCGAGGCGAATCATAATGCAAAAGTAATGACAATTGGGGGGATTTTGACACCCTTTTAGAACATGTTTTAAAAATGGGTAATCAACCATAAATTTTGGCGCAGCTCACTACAATTGCAGGACATAAGCGATTGAATAAATGCCGAATATTGCAAATCTTAGAAATCGTATACACCATCACTGATTTCATCCATTTTTTAGGTTTTCATATGTTTTTAGAACAAAATCTATCGTGACACTCAGCTAACCTATCCTATAGTTAGTGTGCAGCGAATACTTAACCTAGTTGGTCGTTCGACAGATACTACTAGGCATAGCTAAACAAGGACAACACATACAATGCCAATACTTGAAGATATTGAAGAATGGAAACAGCAAATTGATTGGGGACTAAAAGAGAAACCGCTTGGAGGAGATATTGTTAGGCACAATATCGCAATACCCATCGGAACAAACTCACCTGACGATATGAATAGCACCCAGTCGGCGCTAAAAGCCTATTTTGAAGACAAAGGCTATCTCATCGAAATTAAAGACGAAGAACCAGAAAAGTTCAGCATCGTGATATCAAAAAAACCCGCCTAAGCGGGTTTTTATAAATCACTTTATGAGCCGACTAGTAAACTCTGTGATGTGGGTGAACCACGACAACAGGTCTGCGCTCAACCACTACAACATGTCTTGGACGGGGCTTCACTACCACTACTGGCGCAGGTTCAACAACGACAGGTCTTGGGTTTACCACAACGACTGCAGCATTCGCATAGGTCATACCAAACATCATGCTTGCTGCTAATGTCACTGCACTTAGGATTGTTTTTTTCATTTTCTTCATCTTGCCTTACCAGTTCAAGAGGCTGTAGTTTATTCACTATCCTATGAAAAAGGAATCGCCATACGGTAATCTTGACCAAAACTTGAAGAAATGAACACCGTTTTTTTACCTAAGCTTTAGCTAGGTAACCTACTACTTGCGGTAAAGTGTAGAAATAAATACTACTTTTCAAACAATTAGTTCACTTCACCCACATTGCAATCAATAGAGCAGAATCTGAGTCAATGTCTGCTCCATTTCTAGCAAGACGTTAGATTTGAATAGCAATTAGCCTTCGTTAAGTGTCACGCGCTGAGTCTTAGCCAGCGCAGTACTTTCAAAACTACTAAATGACTTGTTTTGACCTTTAATAAAGAACACTTCTAAGTGCTGCTTTTGAGCAACCTCTTTACCTTCTTTTGGACCCAAACAAAGCATAGTCGTCGCCCAAGCATCGCTGACAATCGGGTTTGTTCCAAATACCGAAGCAGACACTAGATGGTGAGTGACAGGAGCACCTGTTCGCGGATCTAATATGTGCGAGTATTCTTTTCCTTTGTCATCAAAATAGTGATGATACGTACCCGAGGTATTCAGTGACACGCCTGATTCATCATTGATGGTCACTATACGATAAGGTTTTACACCATCTTTTAGCGGAATAGGATCTTCAATAGCAATTCGCCATTTCTCCCCTTCGGGCTTACGCCCTTGAATCTTCATATCACCGCCAAACTCTACAAGGTAGTTTTTTACACCATCAGATTCTAAAACTTGACTCAGTTTGGTGATTGCATAACCCTCTCCCATTGAAGACAAATCAAGCTGCAGCTGAGGTATTGTTTTGCGAATTTTCATCTGCTTAGTATCTATCTCTATTTTGTCGATACCCATTTCAGCTTTAACAGTCGCAATTTGCTCAGCTGTTGGGACATGCAAACTGTCTTTCTGGAAGCCCCATAGAGCAAAGAGCGGCTCAATTGTCGGGTCATAACATCCATTGCTATCGCGATGAACTTTCTTGGCTATCAGCAGCATATCGATAAAATCTTTTGAAGCCGGTTGCCAATCAGTTGAAGTACTGCGGTTGAACTTGGATATATAGGAGTCATCACGATAAGTGGAAAACTCGAGATCGATCTTCGCTAGAGTCTGATTAAACTGCTGCTGAACTTTTTCAACTGGCACAGCTTTATTTGACCACCAACTCACGTGGTAGCTTGTACCTTCAGCAAAACCGGATAACTTTTCAATTTTCGGCGGTTTACTACAGCTAGATAACAATAGAGAGGAAGAAGCGACAAGCGCTACTAAGAGGCTATTTTTTAAGTATCTTCGAAATGTATTTAAGGGCATGATGACAGCCTAATGTGGCAAATTTTTGCGGCAGTGTATCAGCAGAATATGAATAATTCTATAAGGAATATTTGCGTGACTTTCTGTCGATAAACATGAACAACTAAAGGGATTTTAACAATTGATCATGGCTATATTTATTGGCGTAAAATCAGACAAATTCCACGCATTTTAATTGAATAAAAAATAAGAGCTCACCGAATATTAGAGGTAAGCTCTTACATGATGTTAAGTTACTTAAATGAGTAGCGAGCACCTACTAGGAAACTATCTGCTACTGGTACTGAATGGTCCCCACTTGCATTGCTAGAAGTTGTACCAAAGTAGTGTGTGTAAGTGCTTTGCAGGCTGAAATGTCGTTCACTTTAATTAAGATTTCATTAAATATAGGAGTTTGGTTTTGAAATCGAATACTTTCCAACGGTACAAACCCAAGAAATAGTTTTATAAATTATATTAATAATAAGAAAGGCGTAATTTGTCTTTATAAAGCAAAGATATGTTCTAACCCTGACATTCACCTAAGTTGAGTTTGCTATTAAATACAACGCCAACTATTTAGTTACGATATAGGAAATAAACATGAAACTTCGATTTGTGTTAACCGTAGCACTTGCTTCACTTTCAGCTACAGCTATGGCTGCAACGGAAACATCACCTAAGTCCACAGAGACACAAACTGTTCAGTTATCTGTACCCAACAATAACCTACCAGCAGGCAATGTAAATGGCGGCCGATTAGCGCTTCTTTACGGCCAAACAGATAAAGTTACAGGTGTAAACGTAACAATCTTGGGTTTATCAGACATTAACGAATTTAAAGGTGCACAGTTTGCATTCTTTGGTGCGAACAGAAACCGTGATGATATGCAGGGTGCTCAGTTTGGCCTGGTTAACTGGAACGACAACTCGGCTCTAGGCGCTAGTTTTGGCTTACTCAACTACACTGGCGGCAAATATACGGGTGCACAATTTGGTTTGGCGAATTTCAACAAAGGCTCAATGGAAGGCGCTCAATTTGGCTTTGTTAACTTTGCTGGTGATCTAACTGGTTTGCAGTTTGGTTTTGTTAACGCCACCAATCGCATAGATGAAGGTGTTCAAATTGGCCTAATCAACTACGATAAATCTGGTACATTTGTAGGTAAAGATGTACCGGTATTCCCTATTATCAACGCTAGATTCTAAACTTTTCTCATTTATAAGGCAGCTTAATCGCTGCCTTATTTTCAACCAGTGCCAATTTAGATATAAACTTAAACGATAACTCTGCAATAGAGGTTTAAGTGCTGATGGCCACGTATAAGCTCGATACACTACACCTAACCAACCATCATTTTCATGTGGGCTCTTCGACGAGCAAGCTTATCATGGGAGCGTCAGCACTCGCCGCATTTACTCTGATCTTGATGTCTCCAAGTACACAAACCGCTGTTCTTTCTATTATTGCTGTCGTTGCTGTGGGTATGTATGGTTATTACCTGATCCTAAAAAGCAAAGTGTCTTATACCCTGACTGCAAGTCATTTCCAACAACACTTATTTAAAGGTGGATGGGTCATCAAATGGAACAACATCAGCAATATCGGCTTATGTACCTATAACCAAGATGGTTGGTTGCAGCCACTGCCATGGATTGGGATAAAACTTAAGCAATACTCGCCCTACATTGATAGCATCTGCCCACGCATTGTTACTGAGATACTGATGACTCAACGTACCCTACTATATTTAGGTGCAAGACAACACGGGCGCGAAGGTATATTCGAGGACATAGTCTTAGATTCAGACCCATATAAGAGCGAAGATGGTAAAAAATATCGTGGCCTGTTAGCTATGCTAGCCAACAGAATGCAACATCAACGAGAGTTTCATGAGTACGATATATTTATCGCAGTATCAGATTTGGATAGAAGTGGAGAGGAGTTTGTAGGTTTAGCTCGGCGCTATTTAGCCGCCGCCGAGCCAGAGTCAAATACGAAATGTGAAAGTTAGCGAATCAATAAAGCGGCATTTCATCAGCAACAAATGGATTCGAAGCTCTCTCACGGCCAAATGTGGATTCGGGGCCATGGCCTGGTACAAATCGTACTTCATTTCCCAATGGCCAAAGTTTCGTTTTGATTGAGGAAATCAAAGTATCGAAATCTCCCTTAGGAAAGTCGGTACGACCAATACCACCACTAAACAACACGTCGCCAACAAAGGCTAACTGGGCTGATTGACTGTGCAGAACAACATGGCCTGGTGTATGGCCGGGAGTGTGAATAACGTCCAGAGTCTCATTACCAAATGAGATGGTGTCACCTTCGTTGAGCCACTGATTTGGTTCAAATGCTTGAGTTGGAGGAAAACCAAACATCTGACTTTGACCGTTTAGGCTTTGAAGCCAGAAGCTATCATCTTCATGTGGCCCAACAATATCAATACCGCCTAACAACTCAGCGAGTGGCTCTGTTCCACCAACATGGTCAAGGTGACCGTGAGTGAGGACGAGGTTCACAACTTGAATTCCATTGCTCTCGATAGTTTGTTTTAGTGTTTCAACATCGCCACCGGGATCGATAACGATGCCTTTCATTGTTTCATCGCACCAAACGATGGAGCAATTTTGAGCAAACGAAGTAACGGGAACAACCTGATATTTAAGGGACATACAAAACTCTTTAGCTACGCTTATATACTGGGAGAACTATGACACCACTGACACGAATTTACAACTCGCGTATAGCAAATCTAAACTGACTGAGACCAGTGCCGAACTGGCCCGGTATCTATATGAACAAAATTGCTTCTAGGGTAATATCCCACCCCTCCCTGCTCTAATGCCAAGGCAGCTTCATGAACCTCATTGAGAGGAACTCCTTTGAGTCTAAAGTCGATTGCTTGACCTTTGGTATGATAGCTGTGTTTTGCCACTCCATGCGAGTGCTTCCTTAATGCGTTGTTAGTCGCAAGCGAGCGATAGCCTGAGACAAGTTCCACTTCTGCATCGGTCGCTAGCAGTAACTTGATTTGATAGAGGAGATCAAAAAGCTTTCTATCCATCACGTGAACTTCGTTGCGGCGGAAATCTCTACAAAAGTGATTTAGGTTGGTGAGAACACTTTCGACATAATCGCTTCCATCAAAATAGCAGCAATCTAATCTCTCATTGGTATGAAGATTATTGAAAGTGAGTGAGCGAGGATCGGTCGGACACTTAGCTACAGGTAAAGCCTGAGCTTGAACTAAACGCGGCAATCCCGTCGCAAGAAGTAATCCACCAGCCGATAACTTTAAAAATTGACGACGAGAAAAAACCAATATTCTACCTATGCTAATTCATGAAACTGGTCGAGAAGATACAGAAGCAAAAATAACCGGTCAATTATCTTGGTTGCATATAAAACACTGTAAAAAACTGCAGATTTTCGATTAATATTTGAACAACATAAAGAATTTTGAATTTGTTAAACTGTTTATTTATTGCACTAAATAAGAAAACTAGCCTTTGTTGTAGCTAAAGCTATCATAATTGTACACGTCATCACGATACTGAACTTGCCCAGATTCAAACCATACTGTTTGATAAATGATATGTACAGGGATCGATTTTTTTAGAGGTATTGAACGGGTTTCTGTATCAGTATTTTGTTTTGATATCACTTCACCAACCTGAGTCTTAAGAAGTAAATCTGCAAATTTCCCAGCTTTTTCTATTCGTACGCAACCAGAGCTAAAAGCTCTTATATCCCGATTAAATAAATCCTTACTCGGCGTATCATGCAAAAAGATAGCGCGTGGATTTGGAGTATTAAATTTATATAAGCCAAGGGCGTTGATATTTCCGGGACGTTGACGCATTTTATACGGGAATTTATAAGGATTTACGGTCTCCCACTGGATTTCTTCTGGGTTAATGGTTTCTTCATCCTTCCACTCTTGAACAATCTCAATCCCATTCTCTACTAAATAGGTCGCATCCTTTTTTACCTTGGGAATGATATCCGCAACCATTATTTTCCATGGCACATTCCATATTGGATTTAGAACTAACGAATCTAAGTTCGTCTCCATAACTGGCGTCTTACGACTTTTTCTTCCAACAACAACTTTCGACTCAAACACCTCTTTTCCAGATTTCCAATATTTCATCGCGAAGTTTGGCACGTTAACAATGATTAAGCTGTCTTTTTGCTCAGGCCAAATTCTGAGCCTTTCGGCATTGAGTGCAATCATTGAAAGCCTTTCTTTCGCTGGCACGTTGAGCCATTTAACGGTAACCGGATCAATCTTTCCGTCGTCTTTTAGACCATGGGCTTTCTGGAACTCTCGTACAGATTTAGCTAAGTGGCGATCATAGATATCATTTTTAAGACTTCTTTTATCCACTTTGATACCTAATAGTTTAAGTCTTGCTAATAAATTGGCCTTTTCGGGCAAACTATCACCCACTTTTTTTATTCCTACCTGCTTATACAAAGCAATATTCGCTTCTTCGTACTCCTTCAAATGAGCATAGGATTTAAGTAACTCTTTGTAGCCTCCAATCGTTGGCGTATAAGTATTAATTATGTCGTCAAGTTGATTGATGTTCACCGCGACGTAAAGCGATAAAACCGCATTTTCGCTAGGCTGTGGTAAGTAACTCGCGAACTGCTTTTCGAAAAACCAACTTTCTCCATGAAGTGGAGCTTGCTCTGCATAACTCATGTATAACAGCATGGTATCAGTAGCAAGGAGATCATATTCAAACCAGCGATTTGCTTTCCTATAAAATTGCAAATAGCTGAGCTGACTAGAAAACAATGGGCTAATTCTTGCTCTCTTAATAAGTTCTAGTTGGAATTCAAAACGCAATGCTTGGTTTAAGTCAAACCATATGAGATCGTCGTTATTTTCACGGTATACGCGCTCAACTAATTGAGGGTATTGAATTAAATCGATTACTGATGAGTCTGGGCTAATCCAATTTATTTTAACAAAACGCTCCATCCCCACACTTGGTATGGAAACAATAGTTAAGAAAAATATGAGAAGGAAACGTACCTTTACCATAGCCTCTGATTCATCTAATAAGAATTAGATTAATTATGGCAGAGAAATGATTAGTTCGTAGTGTTTAAAAGAAGGTCGAAAAACTTAGAAAATTGAGAAGTGCTACAAAAAATATATTAATCAATAATATAACGATTAATACTTAAGTAAAAAACAAGCAAGATTTATTAATACCCAAACTTTGTAGAAGTTTGGGTACCATTTAAGCGACATTATACTGTTATGCTATTAAGAATCTTAAAGCTTAAGGTTGTGCTTACCGTGAGATATTTTTGCTTTCAAGTAATTTTCATTACCAGACTTTAAGTAAGCAGAGGTATTAATCACTTCCATAATTTCAATGCCCTTTCCTTCAAGATCATTGATTTTTTTCGGATTATTGGTGATTAATCGAATCTTACCAATATTGAGTGCCGTTAACATTTGCGCAGCTTCTGTGAAGTCTCGTAAATCATCACCAAAGCCAAGATGATTATTCGCTTCATAGGTATTTAGGCCTTCACTTTGTAGTTTATACGCATCAATCTTGTTGTATAAACCAATACCTCTCCCTTCCTGACGAAGGTAAAGCAACACGCCTCCTTTCTCGCCCATCACTTTTATCGTCTCTTCGAGTTGCTCTCCACAATCGCAGCGAGAAGAATGGAACACATCACCGGTCAAACATTCTGAGTGCATGCGTACTAATGGTGGTTCATCGATTTTGTCAGCGCTTTTAAAAATGACTGCTACGTGCTCTTTATCTGTTGTTAAACCGTTAAATGAAAGTAGCTCTGCGTCAATGTTACTTTTAGGACCCACTTTAAAGTCCACTCTGGCTCGAACTTCCGCCATAATATTACTCACTTGGATATTACTTATGCTGAAAGGCACATCTGCTTTATACTGTTGATTCGATATGAGGGCAAATACTCGATTTTCAATGTGTAAGTGCAAATGGTTAGAATTGTTACATTATAACGATGTTTATAAGAAATAAAACAAACTAATAACCACAAATTATTGTGGGTTAACATTAATTGTTGGTACTGATTAGTCCCAATGTCGGTATGCTCTTAACAGCATACCTGCCGGCATTCTAGCACAGTTAAAGACGTGACTGCTTCTGCTTCCAAATACGCAACTCAACCCACATTGTCTCTAGCTCGTGCAACTCTTCTTTAGTTAGCAAAGTGAGAGTCGGCCAAGACTGATTGGGGTCATGCACTTGTAACGAATCTATCTGTGCGTAGAAATCTTTCCGTAATTGCAATTCTAGGGTTTCCACCGCTTTGTCCTAAAAGCTAATCCTAATATTTTTTATTTATATTGGTACAAACAATAACTCAGGTCACTATTCGTACAACCACTAGTATAGGTGATAAGATAATAATCACAAACAAATGTGGTTCGCTAATATAAGAAATAGAAACCAAGTCCAGTTTTTATAGCGAATATAGATTTTTCCTATGAATGAAGACCCTACATGAATCACCAAAATCTTCGCTAATCCCATTAGAATATTCGCAAGTTTTTACATCCCTAGAGAAAATTAGCCAACAATGATCTTTTCATTTATACCAAGAAATAACCAAATAGATGGGCAAAACATTTCTTGAACATTCCAACGGAGCAAAAATACTAAATTCCTTAGAATTACAACGATTCGAAAATATCCAAACTATCGATTTCCGAGTTTAACTTTACCTTCAGAATTAAACCACAAAGCTTGCTTTCTTCGCCTAGCCAACAGTATTGGGCCATCGTCATAAAACAAAAAGTTTTTCCAGTTATTCTTAAAAATCAACCACTTAGTTTCGATAACGTTGTATTTCTCGTAACAGAAATACACAGTAACATCGTCTTGCCAATCAATATGTTCTAATACTTCTTCTGGCAAGCCCAACTCATCCTCCTCCCAATTGTGCATCCAATCAACTTCACCTGACCAATTAGCATCTTTGCTCGGCCAGTCCTGAGAACTTAGGCGCTCAGCGTCTGGGCTCTGTGGGCTAATGTTTTCTTTCCAAAACTGGGCAGATCTTTGCGCCGACATCGGTTTGATCATTTCCAAATCTTGCTCTGGAACTGGCATGGATTGATGAGTGAAAATCCACTTTCTTGAATATTCTTGTAGAGATAAATACGACATATATAATCTTTAACGTTTAAGCCAGCCTTTCTCGGTAGCTTCATCTATCACTTGTTTCGCTTTCTGCCACAAGATAGAAGAGCCCGATTCGATTTTACTGTTTACTTGTAAAACTTGTTCACGTTTCACGCCATTTTCAACCCAAGATTGCCCTTCATTGTGGCTATTAAGCAACATAGGCAGCATACGATCGAGCGCTTTGGCATATTGAGCTTCAGCACTTTCTGCTTGCTCGAACTCTAGCCAAACATCCATTAGATCCTGGCATTGTTCTTCTGGCAACATACCGAACAATCTTTTGGCTGCTTTTAGTTCATTTTGATATTGCTGTTCAGCAGCCTGAGTGTCATAGACAAACGTATCACCTGCATCAATTTCAACGATATCATGCAACAATAACATCTTAATGACTTTGGCTAAATCGACAGGTTGATTGGCATGTTCTTCAAGCAGCATTGCCATCATGCAAACATGCCAACTATGCTCTGCACTGTTCTCGTAACGCCCTTGCGCAGACTTTACTTTAGTTCTTCTCAGAACAGTTTTTAGCTTGTCCAACTCAATCAACAGTTCTAACTGCTGGCTCAATCTATCGTTCATCTTTTCTCATTTTTCCAGTTTGGATTCGTCAATGCAGTAAGGACATGATCTTGCCATTTACCATTAATTAGCAAGTACTCTTCTGCATAACCTTCTTTCTTAAAGCCCAATTTTTTCAACACGGCAGCACTGCGCTCATTGCATGGCAGATATCCCGCGCCAATCCTGTGCATATTTTGAATAGAAAACATGTAGTTTACAGCCATAGGTAACGCACGACTCATAATACCTTTGCCTTGTGCATGCTCAGCCACAGAGTAGCCGACAGTACATGAATACATAGGGAACCTAGATAGGTTGCTAAATGAAATAGTCCCCAACATTTCTTGGGTATTTCTATCAATAATTAGCAAGTAAAAACCGATGCCGAGTTTGTGCAGCTCATTCAATTTGATCAGCTTCTTGCTCCATCCAGCAATGGTATAAAAAGCGTCTTCACGCTTGGGCTCCCAAGGCTGCAAAAAGGCTTTGTTTGTGCAAAAGTATTGAGAGATTAACTCTGCATCAAACACTTGCGCCGTACGCAACAATATTTCACCATCGACTTCATAAACTTGAGTCGGCGTACTGATTTTATTCATCAATTCTTTCTAATTCCGTAGTCACGCAGTTTATTTGCAATAGAGGTATGGGAAACATTCAAACGTTTGGCCAACTTGCGACTTGACGGGAATGACTGATAAAGATGCTCAAGGATCTGAGATTCATAACCTTTCATAATTTCATCAAGCGAACCATCCAAGTTAATGTTCAACCCACCTGTTGAAACATTCTCATACTGAGGCAAATGAAATTGTTCAACGGACAATTGACCATCTTGCAGCTCAGTCAGCGCTCTCAATGCCATATTGTCTAGCTGGCGCATATTACCCGGCCATTGATACTCAGCAAGCTGTTCAAGTAGCTTTTCGCTAAGTGACGGTTTTGCTATTCCGAGTTGTTTCACATACTTAGTCAGGAAAAGATCAAGCAGTGGGCCAATATCATTTGGTCTATCTCTCAACGGGGGAATTCTTAGCGTTAATACGTTGAGTCTGTAGAACAAGTCCTCCCTAAATTCACCCGACTCAGCTAACGTCGCCAATTGGTGGCGTGTTGAGGCAATCACGCGTACGTCAACATGCACTTCATGCTCTTCCCCTACTCGTCGGAATGTTCCGTCCTGCAAGAATCGCAACAGTTTGATCTGCAAATGTGGACTCATTTCGCCAATTTCGTCTAGGAATACTGTACCGCCATCGGCTTGTTCAAAGATTCCTGTGTAACCAGATTCGTGATTAAACGAGCCAGGAGCATGACCAAACAGTTCCGTTTCAGCAACATCATCGGGCATAGAAGCACAGCTAAGGATTAAGAACGGTTTGGAACCTCGGTGAGATCGATTGTGGCAAGCTCTAGCAAGCATCTCTTTACCAGTACCTGTTTCCCCTTCAATCAATAAAGGCTGATCTAACATCGAAAGCTTTTTGGCTTGGCTTATCAGCGTCTTGTGCCTGTTTGAAGCTCCAACAAAATGTTCGAAGCCAAGCTTGTGTTGCAAAGGCAACGAGTCTTCAAATTCGCCTTTACCCTGAATTGAGCGAATGATCATAACCATACTCGCTAAAGTCGGTTCATTTGACTCTCCAGGTATATAGACAGGCGTGACTTCCATAGAATAGTCCAAGCCATCGATCACAAGCTGTTCTCGATGACGAGTCACCTTACCTTCAGCCCATTTCGTTAAATTATTCGAAGGCAGTAAAACTGAAATTTGCTCGCCTATAATTTCCGCTTCTGTAGTGTTGAAAAGGCTTAGCGCTGCATGGTTGGCCATATCAATTGATCCTTTAAGATCAATTGCCAATACGGGCTCAGGTAAGTTATTGAGTAGAGAGATGAGCTCAGTATTGTGACGTTCCATCGGCATGAATTGAATTTTCCGAACATCTTTCACGCCAGGAATTAAGCGAATACCTGCCATTAGGTCACTGAAAGTTTCAAAATCGATATCTGGACAGTTAAGGTAAATAATCCCTGTAACATCAATCTCGATTCCTCGAAGGTCGATGTTGCGAGAAACGAGAATATCCAAGAGTTCACGAGTTAAACCCAGTCTATCTTCACATAAGACTTCTAAACGCACAGTTCAATCCTAGTCAAAGTGTCAGGAAAAGTTGACAGTAGTGTCGCCCAAGCTTGGTTATGCGTCAAGGTAACTAACGACACAATACTTACGACTTTATGCTGATTGATGCAATTTTCTGCGCTATTTGTTTACGAATTGTACTAAGTTTGACAGCCTTTTCTTTTCGCCAAGGTATCGGTCTCAATAAAGACATGGCTTTTATTCCTAATCTCGCGGTAAGAATACCTATACCAATACCCTGTCCCGCTCGCGCTGATACTCTTTTAGCTAGATCCATCGACATCAAATCCATACTTGCATCAATCACTAGGTCTGTCGCGCCGATTGCCGCCATGTTGACGAGCACAGACTTAAATAGTTTTAACCGCGACCAATAACCAAGTTCAACGCCATAAACTTCTGCCAGTGAATCAATCATTTTAAAATTACGCCAAGCCACCAGCAACATATCGGCAATTGCTAATGGGCTGACAGCCACCAAAGTCGCAGCTTCTGTCGCGTATTTAGATACTAATTTAGATGCAATTTTATCTTGCTCACACACGACCATTGAATCAAACATATCAACTACTTCAGCATCACTGTGGTTCGGGTTAACACATTCTTGCCAACGCTGGTAGCTAGCCGATTTTTTGTTGATACTACTATGGCTGACTACTGATTCACAGAACTCTACACCCTTACCAATACTATCGCTGTTGAGCAGCTGTTCACCATATTCTTGAATATCGAAGTGGCAGCGAAGCGAGCGCAACTTCCAAAGCTCTCGGAAAATAGCGCCAATTCCAAGTGAAGCTATCCCTGCAATGAATGCAGCCCAGGCAAATGCTAGCCAATCACCTGCTTGTATCGCGGTAATAAATGAATCCACAGCTTGCCAACCAACCAATCCAGCAAACGTCACAACGATTCCACTCACCAACCACTTTCGTCCTTTCTTCGGACGGATAACAAGCTCGACATCTTGCTCCGCTTTACTGATATCTTGGCTTTCATCAACTTCCTGAACAACAAAGTTTTCATCTCCGTTGAAGACTTGCTTTACAGTCAACTCTTCGGGCTCTGATTTTGACTCGTTTAGCGGCGCATCAAACACCTTTTTACTTTTTAAATCACTCATTTCAACTTGTCTCCGATGAGGTATTCCAAAGCTTTGTCTATGCGAATATGCTCTACAGGGCTATCAGGATCGTGAGCTGCTGGCCTAAAAGAAGTAAACTCAAAACCTTGCTGCTTCCAATACGATTCATTCGGCAACTTTTGCGGGACTTCTCCCGGAAAAACCGTCAGTGGGCTTCCTTCAATATTGATTCCCTGAATAGCTGGACAAGCTTCACCATTTGCTTCAATGAAGCCCGATTGCGTCGCTTTGATCGAAGCTAGGCTAATGCAGCTCATGTCTATGTTGTCGTATGACGTTGTTTGCCAAGCAGGATGAACCAACTGGCGGAGTAAGGAAACTAAGTTATTGTGTTGCTCTGGTGTAACGTGATCGGCTTTGGTTACTGCGAACAAAACCTTGTCAATTTTTGGCGAAAATAAACGCTTAAGTACATTGCTATGCCCATACTTAAAGCTTTTCATTACTTGCTCCAAAGCCGACCTCATATCATGAAATGCCTCGTAACCCGCGTTTAGTGGCTGCAGACAATCCACCAATACAATCTGCCTATCAAAAGTTGCGAAATGGTGCTTATAAAACACTTTAACCACCTTTTGCTGATACTCTTCATAGCGTTTAGCAAGCATCGCTAAATTGCTGTTACTTTGTACTTTGCCGTCAGCAGGAAATTCACATGGGAAAAATTGCAGTACTGGCGCGCCTTCAAGCTCTCCCGGCAAAACAAATCTGCCCGGCTGAACGTAATGCAGCCCAGCTTCTTTGCACTGATGAAGGTATGTAGTATATAGAGCAGATACATTTTTGAGGTGATTTTCATTAAGCTCAGCGGTTAAGTCTAGTGATTCAAGTGATTTCAACCAATCTTGTGCAAGCTCTAACCGCTTACCCTTTAAACTTTTATATTGCTCTTGTGACCACTCTTTAAACGACATGTTAAGCATGGGGAGATCAAGAAGCCACTCCCCCGGGTAATCGATAATATCAATATCCATCACTGAGGAGTGACTGATGAGCTTTTTGTATCTTTTGGTCGGTTTATACTTCAATGATAAACGAACTTCACTCACATCACGGGTTGGCTCTGGCCACTGAGGAGGCTCACTGTTTAATGACTCCATCGCCTCATCGTAACCAAACCTCGGCACTAGCATATTAGTTTGCGGCACTCGTTTGGCACCAATTAACCTTCCATCCCTAGAAGCAAGAAAGAGGGGCAAATTGTCATGAGTAGAAGCGTGAAGCAGCTGATTAACTAGTGAGGTAATAAATGCGGTTTTTCCAGCTCTCGAAAGCCCTGTGACAGCAATTCGCACGTTCGAATCTAGACCTCTACTAATAAAATCATTTAGTTCCTGTTTTATCTTTCTCATTGATGCTTCTCTAAAAGTTAACAATCTATAGTCTGCCAAATTCAACATTAATAGTGGATGAATAGCTGTTTAAAATGATAGACGTGGTAAAAAATAAGCCCCTGAGTTAAAGTCAGGGGCTTATCGTTAATCGATCAAACAGGAACCTTATTTTGCAGCTTCGGCTATTTTAACCTTCCATACATCAGGGCCAGTTTGGTGTGCATTGACGCCATCAGAATCAACTGCCACTGTTACTGGCATATCTTCTACTTCAAATTCATAGATAGCTTCCATTCCAAGGTCTTCAAATGCAACCACTCGAGCTTTCTTAATTGCTTTCGAAACTAGATAAGCCGCTCCACCAACAGCCATCAAGTAAACGGCTTTGTGTTGCTTGATTGATTCAACCGTTGCAGGACCACGCTCCGCTTTACCAATCATGCCCATAATGCCAGTTTTCTCTAACATCATATCGGTAAATTTATCCATACGAGTTGATGTAGTTGGGCCAGCTGGGCCAACGACTTCATCACGAACTGCATCTACTGGACCTACGTAGTAAATAAACTTACCTTTGAGATCTACACCTTCTGGTAGGCCTTCACCACTCTCTAGCATGCCTTGAATACGTTTATGAGCAGCATCACGGCCAGTTAGTAGTTTTCCTGATAGCAAGAGTGTCTCACCAGACTTCCACTCTTGTACATCTTCTTTAGTGACTGTATCTAGATTCACACGACGCGTATTTTCACCTGCTTCCCAAGTGATGTTCGGCCAATCTTCTAACTTAGGTGGCTTCAACTCAGCAGGACCTGAGCCATCGAGAGTAAAATGTACGTGGCGGGTTGCGGCACAGTTCGGAATCAAACAAACAGGTTTAGAAGCTGCGTGCGTTGGTGCCGTTTTGATTTTTACGTCAACAACTGTTGTTAGACCACCAAGGCCTTGAGCCCCAATACCTAAACGGTTTACACGGTTAAAAATATCCAAACGTAATTCTTCTTCCGCATTTGATGGACCACGGTCAATCAGTTCTTGAATATCAATGTGCTCCATTAGAGATTCTTTCGCTAATACCGCTGCTTTCTCTGCTGTACCACCAATACCTATGCCCAACATTCCCGGAGGGCACCAACCTGCACCCATAGTCGGCAGAGTTTTTTCAACCCACTCCGCGACATCATCAGATGGGTTTAACATCACCATCTTGGTTTTGTTTTCAGAGCCACCACCTTTCGCCGCGATTTGGATTTCAACTTTGTTGCCCGGCACCATATTGATATGCACAACCGCTGGAGTGTTATCTTTAGTATTGATGCGTTTGCCCGCTGGATCGAGAAGAACCGAAGCACGAAGAGGGTTATCAGGGTGCGTATACGCTTGGCGAACGCCTTCATCAACCATTTCTTGAACGGTCAGGTCTGTATCCCATTTTACATCCATGCCGATATTAACGAAGCAAGTCACAATACCAGTGTCTTGGCACAAAGGACGACGCCCTTCTGCAGACATTCGAGAGTTAATGAGTATTTGAGCAATGGCGTCCTTCGCCGCTTTACTTTCTTCCTTGTGATAGGCTTTTTCTAAGGCTTGAACAAAGTCTAACGGATGATAATAAGAGATATACTGAAGCGCATCAGCGACACTGCTGATGACATCCTGTTTACGAATTGCGGTCATTACTTGCCTCGATGGATTGATTAGTGCGACTACGTTTAATAATTATACTGCTTACTAAAGTAAACGCTTTTTAATAGTCAAATTATGATACTCTTGCTTTCCCTAACGCGCCACGCGACGAATAAACTCTTTGTCACAATTTAAAAATGAACTACGACCAAATTAACCAGAAGCCTCTTGATTACCGCTCAGATCTTGCTCAAACGCTTTTTAGCCCCATAGAACATCTCAATTGGTCGATGTTGTTACGATCAGCCTCAGAAGATCATATCGATAGCCGTTTTGATATTTTAGTCGCTCAACCAATAGCAAAAATTACCACGCGTGGAGAGTCATCTTTTGTTGTTACAGCAAACGATGAATATCAAACAGAGCAAGATCCTTTTGAGCTTCTCGACTCTCTTCAGCAACAGTACCTACCGCAGGTTCAGTGTGACTCAGAGCTTCCATTTGTAGGCGGCTCACTCGGATATTTCTCATATGATCTGGGCCGAAGAATAGAAAATATGCCTGAATTGGCATCCGACGAGCTTTCTACACCAGACATGGCTGTCGGCTTGTATGATTGGGCCATAGTAGTTGATCACAAGCTGAAACGTGCTTGCATCGTCGGAAAAGATATTGATTTACATTGGGACTGGCTACAAAGCCAACAAAGCACACCCAAAACACATACAGACTTTTCGCTTGTCAGCCCATGGCAATCGAATATGGACAAAGAGGCTTACAGCAACAAATTTGCTTCTGTGCAAGACTACATCGTTGAAGGAGATTGCTATCAAATCAATCTCGCACAACGTTTTTGCGCTGAGTACAGAGGAAGCGAGTGGCAAGCCTATCTAAAACTTGAGAAAAATAACCTCGCACCCTTTTCTGCTTTTATTCGTACCGAAGATAGTACGATCTTAAGTGTTTCACCCGAACGGTTCTTGCAGCTAGAAAACCGAGAGATCGAAACGAAACCGATCAAAGGCACTATGCCCAGATCAAGTGACGAACTTGTCGACAACGCAAACAAGCAAAAGCTTAAGAACTCTGAAAAAGACCAAGCAGAAAACCTTATGATTGTTGACCTACTAAGAAACGACATTGGTCGCGTTGCACAAGTAGGCTCCGTTCACGTACCGAATTTGTTTGATATTGAGAGTTTCCCAGCGGTGCATCATTTAGTGAGCACCGTCAAAGCTAAATTAGATGAACAATATTCAGCTACTGACTTACTGAGAGCTGGTTTTCCCGGAGGTTCAATCACTGGTGCTCCAAAAATTCGTGCCATGGAGATTATCGAAGAGTTGGAGCCCCATAGACGCAATGTCTATTGCGGTAGTATCGGTTACATCAGCCGACACGGTAAAATGGACACAAGCATTACAATACGTACGCTAATCGCCGAAAATAACACAATCTACGCTTGGGCTGGAGGTGGCTTAGTTGCAGATAGTCAGTGCGATGCAGAATACCAAGAAACATTGGATAAATTGAGTAAAATACTGCCTGTTTTGTAGGAGCCTGTCTGCAAAATGTCTTGTTATCAGCCGATTATATGAATAATTCGCTCTAAATAAGGAATCCTATTAGGTATTGAGCTACCATTAATAGGTAAAGTGATGAAAATTTTGACATGATTTCAGGGTCTTCTTCCCCTAGATATCTAACCTCTGATGTATGATGAAGCGAGTTGATTAGATATCACCTGTCTTCATTAATGTCTCGGAGGTGTCATGTTATCACACGTTAGTAAAAGTCTAATTATACGAAATTTCCAGTTTAATCAACCAGTTGATTATGATGCTGTATCCACTCGCCGCGTTTCACACCTAAAGAATAAGCCACTGCGCAAAGCTTCTGTACTGATAGGGTTTGTTGAAAGGCCGCATGGTTTAAATATTGTCCTCACACGCCGTGCAAAGCATCTAAAACACCATCCTGGTCAAGTTAGCTTTCCCGGCGGTAAATTCGAAGAGTCAGACTCTTCGTTACTTGAAACAGCCATTCGTGAAGCAAATGAGGAAATTGGTCTAAAACCAAATTTGGTCAAGATACTAGGTCAAATGCCCGAACTGATTACCATCAGTCATTTCTCAGTCACACCAGTTATTGCTATCGTCGATCCTAGCTATTCTGTATTAATGGACAAAAATGAAGTAGATGAAGTTTTCGAGGTGCCCGCCAAACATATATTGGATCGAGAGAAATTAATCAGCCAATTTTTCACTGTAAACAAGCAACATCACCGAGTGTTTGCAATTCCATACAAAAGACATTTCATATGGGGAATGACAGCGCAAATAATTGAAGCAATGCAAAAGCATCTAATACACTAATTTGGTTAAGAAAATTTAGCTTTAATGTGAAAAATCAATTTTATTGCTCAAAATACCACCTTAATATTCAACTACTGCTGTATTTTAAGGAACAGTGTTCCATCACCTATTAAAGAATACATTGATCAAACTTCCCAAATAAAAACAGATAAACATGTGAAAACCCTCAATTGAGCGAAATTTTGGGTATTGACACCTCATTATTGCATTGAAAAATGTTTTATAATCAAAGTTAATTAGATTTTCTAATCATCATCATTATTAATAATCATTTATTCCTATCTATTTTCGTGATAAAAAGCCGGTTTTTTAAAGATTGTAATATCAATTACGAAGATACAAGATTCCGATCAATTTTTTTTGCAAATCAAATTGCAAGAATCAGCATCAATTAATCACAAACAATATTACGGATATCAAAGTATGACCACAGCAAATGCTTCAGTCGCCAGTAACCGGACGTCTTCAAAATGGACCTACCACGATTTTACTTGGTGTTTATCTCTATTCGGTACGGCAGTGGGTGCGGGAGTTTTATTCCTCCCAATTAAAGCTGGAGCGGGTGGTTTTTGGCCTCTTGTTGTTCTAGCGCTTATTGCAGCACCGATGACTTGGCTCGCTCACAAAGGCCTTGCGCGCTTTGTTCTTTCTTCAAAAAACCCAGACTCTGACATCACAGATACAGTAGAGGAACATTTCGGTAAAACTGGTGCAAACATCATCACTCTTGCATATTTTTTTGCAATTTACCCAATAGTTCTTATCTACGGTGTCGGAATAACCAATACTGTTGACTCTTTCCTTGTTCACCAAGTCGGTTTGGCTTCAATCCCACGCTGGTTATTGTCTGGTGTCCTGATTGCCACTATGACCGGTTGCGTAATTTACGGCAAAGAGTTGATGTTGAAAGTCACTTCAGCAATGGTTTACCCACTAGTATTTATATTGTTGGCTCTATCAATCTATTTAATCCCAGATTGGAACACTTCAATGATGGAAGTTACACCAGACTGGTCAACTTTCCCATCTGTCATTTGGCTCGCTATCCCGCTGATCGTATTCTCATTTAACCATAGCCCTATCATCAGCCAATTCTCTAAAGAACAACGCAGAATTTACGGTGACAACGCGGTAGCGAAAACAGACATGATCACTGGTGGCGCATCACTGATGTTGATGGCCTTTGTTATGTTCTTCGTTTTCTCAGTAGTACTTTCGCTGTCTCCAGCTCAGCTAGAAATCGCTAACAATCAAAATATTTCAATTCTGTCTTACTTAGCAAATACTCACTCTGCACCTATCATTTCTTACTGTGGTCCTCTAGTAGCATTCGCTGCGATTACGTCTAGTTACTTTGGGCACTTTTTAGGCGCTCATGAAGGTCTTTCTGGCCTTATCAAATCTCATACTAAAGCGCCGAAATCAAAAGTAGAAAAAATCTCGCTGTTGTTTATTGTTATTACAACTTGGATCGTTGCCATCGATAACCCAAGCATTCTTGGTATGATTGAAAGTATGGGCGCACCGATGATTGCAGCCATACTTTTCCTAATGCCAATTTTCGCGATGCGTAAAGTACCAGCGATGAAAAAATACCAAACTTCTACCTTCTCACAAATATTTACAGCAATTTGTGGCATCGCAGCTATGACCTCTGTTATATATGGTGCGCTCTAATTTCTTTTACCTATAAAGCTAAACCTGAAGATCTCATCAATAGATCCCAAGCAAGTGATCTTCAGGTTGATTTGGCAACAAAACAAAAACAATAAAAGTAACCTCCTACCCTACTTTGGAGGCGGACTATTGAGGAATTCAATATGATCAGCGTTTTCGACATCTATAAGATTGGTGTTGGGCCATCCAGCTCGCACACTGTTGGCCCAATGAAAGCTGGTAAACAGTTTATCGACGATCTCATTGAGCAAAACACGCTAAAGCAAGTAAGCAAAATTACGGTAGATGTTTATGGTTCACTATCTCTCACAGGTAAAGGCCACCATACAGATATAGCCATTATTATGGGCCTAGCTGGAAATGAACCAGAGACTATAGAAATAGATAGCATCGAAGGTTTCGTAAAGCAGGTAGAAGAAACTGAAAAGCTCGCTATCTGCTCTACCCTGCATGAAGTGAGTTTTCCAAAAAACGGTGGCATGAACTTTCACCAACACAACTTAGAATTGCACGAAAATGGCATGCAAATCCATGCGTGGAACGGTGAAGAGCTGGTCTACAGCAAAACCTACTACTCTATCGGTGGTGGATTTATTGTGGACGAAGAAAACTTTGGCAAAGAGTCAGAGACTCAAACGAAAGTACCGTATGAGTTTACCAGTGCCGAGCAACTCGTTACTCAGTGCAACGACAGTGGTTTATCTGTTAGTGCCTTAGTAATGGAAAACCAAAAAGCACTTTCTTCAGAGCAAGAATCTAAAGAGGCTTTCGCTAAAATCTGGCAAACCATGCAAGAGTGCATGGACAGAGGTATGAACACTGAAGGTCTTCTTCCGGGCCCACTACGTGTACCAAGACGCGCATTTGCACTGCGTCGTCAGCTCATTACGTCTGAGAGAACCAGCAACGATCCTATGTCTGTGGTTGATTGGGTCAATATGTTTGCGTTTGCTGTGAACGAAGAAAATGCAGCTGGTGGCCGAGTAGTGACTGCCCCTACCAATGGAGCGTGCGGCATTATTCCTGCTGTTTTGGCTTACTATGACAAGTTTATCCATCCGGTAACTGAAAAAGATTATATCCGCTATTTTGCTGCTTCTGGCGCTATTGGTGGATTATATAAGCGCAACGCTTCAATTTCTGGTGCGGAAGTTGGTTGTCAAGGTGAAGTCGGCGTGGCTTGTTCTATGGCC
The DNA here is from genome assembly GCF_921294215.1 of Vibrio marisflavi CECT 7928. Classification (GTDB taxonomy): domain Bacteria; phylum Pseudomonadota; class Gammaproteobacteria; order Enterobacterales; family Vibrionaceae; genus Vibrio; species Vibrio marisflavi. Next base: position 923,402 of record NZ_CAKLDM010000002.1, on the reverse strand, counting down.
GCAGCAGGCTTGGCTGAACTCATGGGTGCTAATCCAGAACAAGTCTGTATGGCAGCAGAAATTGCGATGGAACATAACCTAGGCCTAACTTGTGACCCTGTCGCGGGCCTAGTTCAAGTGCCATGTATTGAACGAAATGGCATTGCGGCAGTAAAAGCTATCAACTCAACTCGTATGGCAATGCGCCGCTCTTCCACGCCAACGGTTTCGCTAGATAAAGTGATAGAAACTATGCTAGAAACTGGTAAAGACATGAATGCAAAATACCGTGAGACTTCTCAAGGTGGTTTAGCAGTCAAGATCGTTTGCTAGTTTCGATTGTAGTTAAGCAATACAAAATGTAGGAAGAAATGCAAAGCCCGATTCAATGAATCGGGCTTTGAGTTTTTAGATACCTAAAACACTACGCTAGTCAAATTAGCACGTCAGCTCAACTCGACGACAAGTGGTTATATCTACCAATAAACTCTTTGCTCAATGGAGTTGAGAATTGCCCTGACTTAGAAGTACTCAACCCTAATTGCACAAGTGATTCTGCATGCTTTATCGCAGCACTGACACCATCAATAACCGGAACGCCGAGCTGCTGCGATAACTCTTGCGCTAATTCAGACATACCAGCACACCCTAGAACAATCGCTTCAGCTCCATCTTGGCTGATTGACTTTCCACACTCTTGGTAAAGTGATTGATAATCTTGGTTACTGATATTATTTAAATCCAAAACTGGTATTTCAGCCGAACGCACATTTGTACAATACTTTTCATAACCGTATTTAAAGAGTAAACCCTGAATCATTGGAATAGCTCGGGTCAACATGGTTACAATTCCAAACTTAGCTGAGATTGTACTAGCAAATTTAAACGACGCTTCGGCTATACCAATGACGGGGGCGCTGGATACTTCTCTTGCGGCATATAAAGCAGGATCACTAAAGCAAGCCACAATATGCGCATCAACGTTTTCTGACTCACCTTGTATAACTAAGTCTAAAAGAGATGCCGAAGCAATCTGTTCATCAACAAAGCATTCAATACTTCGGGGGCCATGCTGAGGGCTTCGAACAATTACCTTGGTTTGCTTAGATTTAGTGTGCTCCGCCAGAGTGGCTAACTTTTGAGTAATTTCTTTACTTGTATTTGGATTAATTATCTGAATTAACATAGGGTTAGACTCGAATGAATTTCCCCTCAAAAGTACCGTCCAACAATAGAAGATAAAAGCAGCTAAACCGCACAACCCAATACACGTCACAATATTTTAACCGTTTGATAATAAAGCATTTATCTTAAATATAGGTGTTAATTAAAAGTATTTAGCCGGCTATGATTCGCGTACTGTCATCAAAAGTACAATATCCAGAGTTATTAGAAATTTTCTCAATCGTTAAGTGTCATCTATTTAAACCTCAGCTAAATCTCGGATCGCCTTGATACGCCATGTAAGCTGAATCAATATAAGTGACAGCAGTGCAAAAGCCGCTGTAATATAGAATGGAACATTCAAACTTATCGCCATTAAGCTACCGCCAACTAAGGATGAAATTCCCGCTGCAAGTGTAAACCCTGCAGTTGTTACGCCCATAACCCAACCTTGTTCGGTTTCACCGACACTACCAGAAAATAGATTTAGGATAGCTGGATAAGCGACACCAAAAGCCAAATAAAATAGCGCGATAAATACCAAGCAATATGCAGGGTCTGGACTATAAATAAAGCCTAGAGGACATATAGCCATGATGAATGTCACCACTGACACTACAGTTATTTTTTCAAAACGCTTTAGAACTGGCCCAACTAAAAAGATACTTGAGCCTGCTAACGCTAGACCTAATACCACCATTTCTAAGTTAGTGCCAAATAAGCCAACATGGAATCGACTAGTCATATAGTTTGTCATAAAAATAAAGAACGCATTGTTGGCAACCATGAAGGCAAAATAAGCAACAAATAATCTCGCCACAATCGGTTTCTTACGAATTCTAAATAACTGACTGAACACATCAGACACTCTAATCTTGGTATCTTGTTCTGGTGCTTTGGTATCAAAATAATATTTCTGCACCAGTATGATGGTAACTGCAATCAATAGTGTTGCGATATAGAATGGCAGCTTAAGGCTTGCAAAGTGTCCTACAAACATTGAATCAGAAAACAACCCCCCAATAATCGGGCCAGCAACCATACCAGCACTAATGCCCGCAACAATTAGCCCCATATTGCGAGATTTCTCTTGATCGTCTTTACTTGCATCTACCATGGCAGCTTGAGCTATGGGTTGGTTTCCTGCCGTGAAGCCACTAATTGCTCTGCCGAGTATTAGAAGCCAAAGACTATTCATAAATAGAGAAAGAATTGTCAGTAAGTACCCAACAAGAGAGCCGAGTAGACAAATAATAATCCCCTTTTTTCGGCCAATACTATCGGATAGCTTGGCAATGTATATCGCACCAAAAAACCAAGCAAGGAAGAATATGCCGATACACAGACCATAGTAAAAGTGACGTTCGGCCATCGAAGTTGCAGTAGGTAAAAAGTCAAGGTGGGCAGACATAATCAATTCATTGATTATAGGAAAAACTAATCCTTGCCCTATTAAATCGACAAAGACAACAGCAAGGAGTGCGATGCGTGCAAGTAAAGACATATCTATTTCAAAGTTGTACAAAAATTTGCCGCTATTCGAACAGAAACTATTTTTATTCGCAACCTCATATTTGATTATTAAATAGAATTAGTCTAGAAACACTGATAAGACAATAGGATATGAAGAAATAAAAAATCTATTTACGTATAAAATTGATTTACAAAAATAATGTAATGCTTAAACTTATATTATTTACAAATAAATAGATAAGAAGCCAACCTTACATATTTAATATAAATACTAAAAGGTAGTGTTAGAAAATGCTTTTTGGTGTTAGGTATGGTTATTAGACAAGTATTGTTAAAGTTAACAGTGAAATATTTGCTTTGGGCCTAGCCGTTAACTAGGCCTTTTGCTCACTGGAAAACAGTGAATAATGGCTATTCACCTAGATAGATACACCCAGCTGTGCAGGTTTCTTTAATTTCAATTTTACTTAGCAATGGCAAACCCGGTTTTAGACGCTTCCATATCCATTTCGCAAGAACTTCACTAGTCGGATTTTCCAACCCTTCGATTTCATTCAAGTAATAATGGTCCAATTGATTGTAAATTGGCTTAAACGCTTCTTTAATCTCTGCGAAATCGATAACCCAACCTGTATGAGGGTCTACATCACCTGCTACGTAAACTCGAACCAGAAAAGAGTGCCCATGCAAACGTCCACACTTATGCCCTTCTGGTACATTTGGAAGGTGGTGTGCCGCTTCAAACATAAACTCTTTGTACAATTCTGTTTTCATCATTTAACTCAGGCTCAAAAAAAGACACGCAATACTACGGAATATCATCGTTGGTGACAAGTTTAGGCTAAATTTTTCTACCCATTGGTTTTCGCCGCTATCCATTGATGTTCATATTTTGAAGCTCAAACGACCTCTTCATATCAAGAAAAGATCACAATGACATTTATTTAGGCACTTAACCGCAATAAAAGGTTGAAGCTAACAGTATGACAGGTAATATGTGCGTTGATCGGACAATTTCGATCTGCAAGTGTTTCTTCTTTGTACATAGAGACATTTCGTTAAATATCCCGAATGGAGAAAATAATAAATTATGACTTACGCGCCTGTAAAAGACGTACTCAGCGGTAAGCTTGCGGTTGACAGTGAAGTAACTGTCCGCGGCTGGATTCGCTCGCGTCGTGATTCCAAAGCTGGAATCTCTTTCCTTGCCATTTACGACGGCTCTTGTTTCGACCCGATTCAGGCCGTGGTCCCAAATAATTTAAATAATTACGAAGAAGAAGTTCTTAAGCTTACAACTGGCTGTTCAGTTGAAGTTACTGGCCAGATCGTCGAGTCACCAGCAAAAGGTCAAGATTATGAGCTTGCTGCGACAGGCGTAAAAGTTGTTGGTTGGGTTGAAGATGCAGAAACGTACCCGATGGCAAAGACGCGTCACTCAATTGAGTACCTTCGTGAAGTTGCTCACTTGCGTCCACGTACCAACGTAATCGGCGCAGTCGCTCGCGTACGTAACTGCTTGTCACAAGCTATTCATCGCTTCTATCACGAGCAAGGTTACTTCTGGGTATCTGCTCCACTCATCACTGCTTCTGATGCGGAAGGTGCTGGTGAAATGTTCCGTGTTTCTACGCTAGACATGGAAAATCTACCTCGCACTGAAAAAGGTGATGTTGACTTTAACGAAGACTTCTTTGGTAAAGAAACGTTCCTAACGGTATCTGGCCAGCTAAACGCTGAAGCTTACGCATGTGCATTAAGCAAGGTTTACACGTTTGGCCCTACGTTCCGTGCTGAAAACTCAAACACAAGCCGCCACCTAGCAGAATTTTGGATGGTTGAGCCAGAAGTTGCATTCGCTGATCTAGAAGATATCGCTAAGCTATCTGAAGATATGCTGAAGTATGTTTTCAAAGCAGTGCTTGCTGAGTGTCGTGATGACCTCGAGTTCTTTGCACAACGAATCGACAAAGAAGCGATTACTCGCCTTGAAAAGTTTGTTGAGTCAGATTTTGCACAAGTTGATTACACTGATGCTATTCAGATCCTTCTAGATTCAGGTCGTGAGTTCGAATTCCCAGTTGAATGGGGCATCGATATGTCTTCTGAACATGAGCGTTACCTTGCTGAAGAGCACTTCAAAGCACCAGTAATCGTAAAGAACTACCCGAAAGATATCAAAGCTTTCTACATGCGTTCTAACGACGATGGTAAAACAGTGGCTGCAATGGACGTTCTAGCTCCGGGCATTGGTGAAATCATCGGTGGTGCACAACGTGAAGAGCGTCTGGACATTCTAGATGCGCGTATGCGTGAGATCGGTATCGACCCAGAGCACATGGACTGGTACCGCGATCTGCGTCGCTACGGCACTGTGCCACATGCAGGTTTTGGGTTGGGCTTTGAGCGTCTAGTATCTTACGTAACAGGTATGGCTAACGTTCGTGACGTGATTCCATTCCCACGAGTACCAAGAAGCGCAAACTTCTAACCAGCGACACTCGCTATTCTGTAAGCCTCCGAATTCCGGGGGCTTTTTATTACGTTTTCTATCAAAAACCTCTTATAGCTGGACGAACTTAAAGGTATTACCTTTTAACAACGTCTACACTAGAAGTAGAGCAAAAAGGAATTGCCAAAATGTTCATTAAATTCTCTGCGTTTCTACTACTAATCACCGTAAACCTTGCCTACGCCTCCGAGCCTATAAACATTAGTATTTTATCGTCGTACCCATTTGGTTATGTCGATAATAATGGCCAGAACGTCGGTACATATTGGGAATATATCCAATCCATTGAGAAGAAATCTGGTTTACCAATCGAAAGCACTATCATCCCTAAGCCTAGAGTACTATTGTACTTAAAAGGTGGAGAGAGTGACGCCGCTATTCTCTTTAAATCTAAAAGTCTCGCAGATTCAGTTGTCTTTATAGAAAAAGTGCGCACTATTCCAATTGTGGTTGCCACAAGAAACAAAATCATTGAACAATATGAAGACTTGTATCAACTCGACAGCATCGCGATGTTTCGGGCAGGTTCCATTAGCCCAAGGTTTGATAGTGACGATAAAATAAAAAAGGTGTCAGTCAAAGATTACCCGTCAATGGTTGCCATGCTAAGTAAAGGACGGATTGATGCCATTATTGGTAATGGTATCGTGATTCAAGCACTAATAGAAAAGGCTTGCTTGCAAGAAAAGTTAACCATTTCGCCTCTCGTGGTTGGTGAGAAGGAACAATGGCTAGTGTTTTCTAAGAAATCTAAACAACTAGACAAAATACCTCAATTTAAACAAGCTATTGAAGAGCTTCAATCCGAAGGCACGTTAGATAAAATCTTTCAATCCCACTTGGTGCAAAGTAACCACTCTTGTAAACCTAAATTGTTCCCACGATAAGCTTCAGTTGTATTCAAATTCTATTTGTGAAATGAAATTTCAGATGAATCGGTCTCTATCTACACTATGCTTATTGAGATCAACCTAGTTGTATATAAATCGAACGCATTAAGTTAAAAAGCCGAGGCAAGCTTATGGATAAGATGCACTACAACGCCAAGCTAACTTTCCAACTTTATCTAGTAGCCGGATTGCTATTTGGGTTTTACGGTAGCACGGTATGTCCAATGCTGGATACGCTTTCTGCCAAACAGATCCTTTTCCACGTTGCAGTGACGTTTGGTTTGCTGTTCCTATTTCGTCACTTTCTACTCAGTGAGCACTCGTTGATTCAAGAACAAAAAATAGCTCAGTTAGATACAACAACTTTCTTTATTGCAAGTTTGCCCTTAGCACTGTTTTACAACCTGCACTACCACTTCCCCCTAGACAGTAATCTAAAGGTTGTATTTGGCATGACTCTGTTTGGCTTTTTTACTGGCACAATCTTGCAGCTGACCTCAAAACTTTCCACTTTTGATACGGGCTCGGTAGTTGGCTTGAAAGAACCTGCACTAGCCGGCGAACGAAGTTCAATGGTAAAGCAGCTTATTACGTTAGTGATGATGTTGATTACTACATTAACCATCATTCTTATCATGGTATCCATTAAAGATTTAACTTGGCTGGAAATGAACCCGGACAGGATCCTAGATGGCTCAGGTAAAATAAGCATTATTAAAGAGTTCGTGTATATTTCGTTTATTCTGGCTGGCTATGCAATGACGATTATGTATCTGTGGAGCCGCTTGATGAAAAAAGTGTTGTACTCACATGAATCCATATTGGTAAAAATTGCTGAAGGCGATATTAACCAAAGGTTAAGGGTTCATAGTCATGACGAGTTTGGCTCAGTAGCGAGGCTAACCAATGAAATGCTCAACAGCCTAGAATCCGCACAAAATGAGCTGCAGACTACTCGCGATGTCGCCATAGTAAGCCTTTCAGCTTTAGCAGAATCACGTGACAACGAAACCGGCGCACATATTTTGCGAACTCAAGAATACGTGAAAGCACTCGCTCTCTACCTAAGTAAATTCGAACAATATCAACCGTTATTGACGCCTCAATATATCGATCTTCTTCATAAGTCTGCACCTTTACACGATATTGGCAAAGTAGGTATCCCTGATAACGTTCTGCTAAAGCCTGCCAAGCTCACAAGTGAAGAGTTTGAAGTGATGAAAAGCCACCCTCAAATAGGTGCTGATGCTTTATCAACTGCAGAAAGTCAGCTTGGCAGTAGCTCGTTCTTGCGTGTTGCAAAAGAAATCTCGCTCACCCACCATGAAAAGTGGGATGGTAGCGGGTATCCAAACCAGCTATCTGGAGAAGAAATCCCCCTATCTGGACGTCTAATGGCACTTGCCGATGTATATGATGCATTGATTTCGAAGCGAATTTATAAACCAGCATTTAGCCATGAAAAAGCGAAGTCCATAATTATTGAAGGCTCAGGCAGCCACTTTGATCCTAAAGTGGTTGAAGCTTTTGTAGCCATTGAGAAAACATTTGTAGAAATTGCTGCTAAGCACCAAGACGCCGAAACTCATGAGCAGATTGCGTAGCGGTATAATTTGAAGTACCTCTTGTTAGCTGCTAAGACCAATTAGTAGTTTTGTTCTACACTTCTACTTACGAATAGACTGGATAGGAAGTTCTCGTTGGCTAGTAAGGGTTTAAGCTTCAATTGGGTTCGGGTTCTTATCAATCGTCAGTATTGGCTACAGGTATTCACCAAACTCGGGCAAAGACTATGGGTTGACAGGTTTGTTCTTATCTTAGTCGCTACTACTACAATTACATTGCTCTTATTTACGCACTTTTCTCAAGCGCTAAATCACAACATATATTCGTTGTATGCCCTACTCGTCCAACTGAAAGTTATGGCAATCTCTGGTTTCTTAATTTGGAGTGTGTACTACTACTTTTCATTAGTCTTGACCAAAAATGACTACCCGTTTTTCACCTATCTAAACACTTTAAAAGCCACTCTTAAACAACCCGATAAGGTCCTTTGGTTCGCTATTCTCTTTATTGCGATGGTCATATCAATCAAGAACTTTTCTTACCTAAAAGGGCTAATTACTTACTTTCAGCCATTTGCGTATGACCATACATTTTATCTAATTGATAAATGGCTCCATTTTGGCATCGACCCATGGAAGCTCACGCACTATATTTTTTCATCGCCCTTGAGCTCAATGGCTATCAACATTCTTTATCATTTGTGGTATTTCGCTGTTATCTGGGTAACGATCTTATTTTTAACCGATCGAGCCACCCATGTTCAAAGAGTGCAATACTGCTTAAGCTTCGTAATTATTTTGTTCTTAATTGGTAATGGGTTAGCCACACTTTTATCATCAGCAGGACCTTGTTATGCGCATTTAGTGAATCCAGAGAATACTCAGTACAATGATCTTCTCATGCTGTTAAAGAGTCAAAGTAACTCTTTGGTTGCCGATGGTTGGATTCCTTTGTGGATTATTGATTTACAACACATGCTATGGGAGAACTACGTTCAGCAATCGAATCACGAAGGCCTAGCTATATCAGCTATGCCAAGCATGCACGTCTCTACCGCGGTACTTATGGCTCTCGGATGTTACTCGTTGAATAAAAAGATGGGCATTGCAATGTGGGTCTACGCGCTATTTGTCCAAATAGGTTCTGTACACCTTGCATGGCACTACGCAATCGATGGTTATGTCGGCGCAATTGTCACAATTATTGTTTGGCTAGCCGTCGGAAAGTTCATTCGACGCTATCAATTCAATTGAGTATATGGTTTATCAATATGATACTTATACAACTAAATAAGCGTCTTAGGTGAGATTTACGCTCTCTCCTTCGTAGTTCTCAATTTATACGCCAATTAAGTGGTTGTCATGCCACTCTTTGGCAGGTATAAATATCGGAGCAAATACAACTAACTTCAATTGAAATGGACCCTGACTATGTTTGAAAAAATCCTTGCCGCTCCTGCTGACCCAATTCTTGGCCTAAATGAAGAGTTTAAGAAAGATTCTCGCGACAGCAAAATCAACCTAGGCGTTGGTGTTTATAAAAGCGAAGATGGCGTAACCCCTGTTCTTAAGACAGTGAAAAAGGCAGAAGAAGCGCTGCTTGCAACGGAAAAAACAAAGTCTTACCTAACAATTGAAGGCACACCGGAATATGGACTAGCTGTACAAAAGCTCCTGTTCGGTGCAGATTCTGAAATAGTTGCTCAAAAATGTGCAAAAACCGCACAAGCACCTGGTGGTACGGGCGCACTTCGTGTAGCTGGCGAATTTATTAAAAGACAAATCGGTGACGTTAAGATTTGGATCAGCAACCCAACTTGGGCAAACCATGTCAGTGTGTTTACTTCTGCAGGGTTGGAAACCAAGCAATACACTTATTACAACGCAGAAACTAAAGCAAAAGACTTTGACGCTATGGTCGCCGATCTAAACAACGCTTCCGCGGGTGATATTGTCTTGCTACACGGTTGTTGCCACAACCCAACAGGTATTGACCCAACTGAGCAAGAATGGGAAACCCTAGCAAAACTTGCTGCGGATAAAGGTTTGCTACCACTATTTGATTTTGCTTATCAAGGTTTCGCGAATGGTGTAGAAGAAGATGCATTAGGCCTGCGTATTTTTGCTAAATACAATGATGAATTGCTAGTCGCTAGCTCGTTCTCGAAAAACTTTGGCCTTTACAATGAGCGTGTTGGTGCTTTCACTCTTGTTTCTAAGTCTGAAGAAGTGTCCACAACCGCATTCTCACAAGTTAAGTCTATTATTCGCTCGATCTACTCCAACCCACCAGCTCACGGTAGCGCCATTGTTACTCATATCCTAAATGACGCTACTCTACGTGCAGAATGGGAAGCTGAAGTGGCGGAAATGAGAAGTCGCATTCACGAAATGCGCCAGCTATTTGTGGCAACACTTAAAGAAAAAGGTGTGACTGCAGACTTTAGCTTCATTGAGCAACAAAATGGCATGTTCTCTTTCTCTGGTCTATCAAAAGAGCAAGTTCAGCGTCTGAAAGAAGAGTACGCTATTTACATTGTTGGCTCTGGCCGAATCAGCGTAGCAGGTATGACTCGCACTAATATGGAACCACTATGCGCAGGTATTGCTGGCGTACTATAAGTTTCAAACTATAGCTGAAATCGAAAAAGCGCTCGAGGCATAACAAGCTAGAGCGTTTTTTTATAACCAAAGCATGATGCTAATGTTGTTATTAGCAAGCTTCCCATGCTAACACTCCCTTTATCAACAAAGGCGGTTTGATCTTTAGCATATCGGCTCATTCAGATTATGTTCATATAGAACTGCAATAATGACAGTTAAGTCAAAAACGAAGTCATGTGAAATTATGGGTGTATTTTAAGATTTTGTCGTTGAATCGTTTCAAAACCCATTAAAAATCAATAGGTATACAGATGTCTTTACAGTCCTATACGCTTTTCTTACGCGCTTTCGCTACCAGCCCAAAAACGGTTGGTGCTCTGTTTCCAAGTGCTCCATCTCTGTCACACAGTATGACTGGCCATCTAGACTTTTTGCCTACCGATACCGTCGTCGAGTTAGGCCCAGGCACTGGAAGTTTCACTCGATATATTTTGGCTAAATTAGCCACCCCAAGTCAGTACCTAGGTGTAGAGTTAAACGCCGATTTTACCAAGTCTCTACAAAAACAGTTTCCATACGCATCTTTTAGCTGTGGACGTGCAGAAGAGATTCAATCTTTTTTGAGCTTCCACGGGCACAATTCGATAAACCACCTTATATCTGGTTTGCCTTTTGCGTCATTGGCAGCCGAAGACACGACAAAAATTATTGAGTCAGTCACGCGAGCATGCACCAATGGCGCAACGTTTACCACTTTTCAATACCTTCATGCGTTTAAGTTTAAAAATGCTAAACAATTTCGTGCTCGGATGAAGGAGACGTTTGGCCCATGCGTTAGAGTGAGAGTGGTTCTGTTCAATTTGTTTCCTGCTGTCGTGCTAACTTGGCGAAAAACTGAAAAGCTAGTCTAAAAAGCAATGAGGAAAAGTATTGGTACTTTTCCTCAATAGCAATCTCATTCACAACAACATGCTCTAGCACTATTTTGTTTGCGAGTCAGCAGAGCTCTCTATATCGCTTAAAAACAGCTGAGTAAAGGCAGAATTTGCGCCGAGATAGTCATAAAATCTATTGTTGTGCTGTTTTTCCCAGTGGGCAATGCAAGTACCAACAGCAGAGACAGTTGCAGAAAGTGGTAAATACTTTAGAACATTTGCGGCACATACCGCTTCACCTCTACGCTCCAATCCGTCACAAATTTGATTGACTTTCTTTTGTATTCTGTAAGTTAACATATCCATATCTTTGTCCTTTTAGTGAATTTTTAGTCAATAATTACAATTAGATAAAACATTTACGTGACACAGATCACATTAAATCATTTTGTGACAAAGATCAAACTTTACTTGGCGTCATATGAGAAGAATTGTGCAATGGACTAATAGATTGAGTTATCAATCCAAATCATGAAGCCAGCCGGGGACACACCATGTGGTCAGGTACCAGATGGTACATTTCTACTTCTGGGTGATTAAAAAACTCAACTTCGTAAGGGTTTTTATTAATAAAGACTTGCTGCAAGTGGCCAAACAATGGAGACACTTTTTCTATTTGAAAAACCTCACCTCTGATGATGTTGTAGTTCCACTCCATTGTGTAATCCAAAGACGTAGCTGTCCTACCATCGATAACAAAGTAGCAATGGTTGTTTTTCTTCAAAACATTGGATTTAAATGTACTTGGGAAGGTGATGAAAAATATGTCATCGTCATAGGTCGAGAGATAAGCTAGCACGGTTGTATGAGGCTGCTTTTCTGCATACGTAAGTAATACACCCGCTTTATTGTCATGGCAGAGAACGTCCGGGACTGGAACTTTTTTTAATGGACTGAGTTTGATTTCTTGAAGCTGGCGGTTGTCTGTTGGAAACTCATATATCGGTGAGTGATATTCTTTTTCACAGTGCTTACCATGAAATACTTGATACTCTTCAGCTTCAACAGTGACTTCAAACTCTTTTTTATGTGTGACAACTCCTTTATATGACAAACGATAAATACTCAGATCTTCATCGTATTGTGTTTCATTGGAACGATTATCCAGATGCACAGTAACAAGTTGGTTCTCAAGTAGCTGATGACCGTTGGGAAGCTGAATATTAAGTTTCGTATCTTCGACAACATCAACTCCGCAGACATACACATCCATACTATTTTTGCCCGGTGGATATGTGCCTAATACTCCTAATATTCTTGTACCTACCAACTCACAAAGCAATCTGTTCCCCATTTCCATGCCTCTATTTTGCCAGTCTTATTTACAAAATTATAATCCATACTTCCATTAGCTCAAGGAACCCATGTCGCACAGTAAACCTTACATTTTTTGCTGCTTTAAGACTGGCAAGCTTCCTAGCACATTAATAGTACTGGCCTATTTTCGCGTTACTATTCAGCTATGTTTCCCTTCTTGTTTCTAAACCATACATAATACAGATTTGAGACACTCCAAATAATAAGAAGATCGAACAAGCCATGCGAGAAAAAATGCTCACCCCTAAGTTGCTGAGACCAGTCAAAAATAAGCCCAATAACAAACGGAATAATGAGGAAAGAATAACGTCTCTTCCCTTGAAGTAATGAAAAGAAAAACAAGCTTATCCAAGCATATGCTCCCGAAGCATGCCCAGCAGGAAAGCACACTCCACCATACTCCCAGCCTTTTGGTCTGAATTCGAATAAAGATACGTATTTATACTGCCCACCAAATTGCAGTAGGTGATCTGGGCAATCCATATGTGTTGTGTGCTTTAAAATATTTATTATGACCATGCTGGTTACTACAGACGCCACTAAGTAAATATATGGAGTGGCATCCTGCTTACGCCAGAGTTTAACACCTAGTATCGTCAACACGCATAGCGACACAGCTATCACAAGCCATCTACCGCCAGTATGAACTACAGTGCTAGTAATAAAAGCGTTCTGTAAACTCCATTTACCGCCTTCAAGTTGATATAAATAATGCGCTATCGTTAAATCAAGGTGAAACACTTCAACAATAGCAATCGCAACAATTAAAATAATAAATATGAATAGGTTAAGTGTATTATTCATTATGAGCCTAATGGAATATTATAGAAAACAATAATTTTCAGTAAGGACTACCTATCAAAAACGAAGATATTTACATAATAGGTAGTATTATAGTAGTCTCCCAACCCAAAATATTTTACCTATAGTTAACTAGAACTATCAAACAATATTTTGGAGTTTGAAATTGTTGCAGAAAAAATTATCCATCACAGTGTACGTTATACTTCTTTCACTGTTCTTTACTGTGTTTGAAAATATAGCCCTATGGAATCATATAGTTAAGCTAACGTCATCAGAACCAGTAAAGATAGGCTTTCTAATTTCTTTGCCAATCTTCGTTTTTGCAACGATGTATACTATTTTCACACTACTCGTGTGGCCTTATATATACCGTATTCTGGTCGCTTTATTAATAATACTCTCTACGCTCGTTACATACAGCATGTACAACTACGGCAATTATTTTGACTATGGAATGATTGTCAGCGTCCTCCAGACAAACTCTGCTGAATCCATGAGCTACCTTTCTAGCTCTGTTGTGGCATGGTTTATCTTTTTAGGCGTCATTCCAGCGATTATCTTTTGCTATATTTTAAAGCCTAATTTCGGTACATCAGCTATTCGACTATTTTTTGTAAAGCTCGCAAGTATTGTTGGTGCAATCCTAGTATGTGCTGTCATTGCCTTTTTCTATTACAAAGATTACGTATCCTTTATTCGAAATCACAGTGAATTGAAAGCTCTTCTCAACCCGACAGATTACATCAGTGCCACTTACCGCTACGAACATTACGAGTATGTAGATAGTAAGATACCATTTAAGAAAATCGGCCTAGACGCACAGGATACAAATAAGAGTAGCCATAAAAATATACTCGTACTCGTCGTCGGTGAAGCATCTCGCACAATGAACTATTCGCTTAACGGTTACAAAAGAGATACTAATCCAGGTTTAGCCAAACGAAATGTTATCAGTTTTAAAGATGTAAGTTCTTGTGGTACATACACTGCGCTGTCTGTTCCGTGCATGTTCTCAAACATGAATCGCTCCAACTACGACGCCACTGTTGCCCATCATGAAGATAGCCTAATGGATGTTCTTGCTCATGCAGGCCTAGATGTATCTTGGAAAGAAAACGATGGCGGCTGTAAAGGCGTTTGTGACCGCATACCTCATGTAGAAATGACTGCAAAGATCGACCCAAGCTTGTGCAAAAAAGGCACATGCTATGATGAAATCATGCTGAAGGGCTTGAAAGAGCAAATCGCTAACGCTAAAAAAGACACTGTCATTGTATTACACCTTATTGGTAGTCACGGTCCGACGTATTTAGACCGTTACCCGCCTCAATTTGAAAAGTTCAAACCAATTTGTAATACAAGCAATATTCAAGATTGTACTCGTGAGCAAGTCCGAAACACTTACGACAACACCATTCTGTATACCGATCATATTCTAAGCACTGTGATTGATACACTTAAGCAATCTGGTAGCGACAACAATACCGCTATGTTTTATCTCGCCGACCACGGGGAATCGCTAGGTGAAAACGGAGTTTACTTACATGGATTACCTTATGGTATTGCACCAATAGAACAAAAGCGTGTACCTATGATTGTCTGGATGTCGAAGATGTTTGAAAGTAACAATCACATTAACGTGCAGTGTTTAGAAAAAGCGGCGGAGCTAAAAGATACACACTCACAGGACAATTTATTCCATTCCATCTTAGGGTTAATGGATGTTAAAACCGATCTTTATAAGAAAAATTTAGATATCTTCGCTAAATGTAGAGACTAACAGATTTCAATTTCTGTAATAGCTAGCCCTCAATAAACCTATCAGGTGTTTTGAGGGCTAATTTCTCTCCCTAGAAAGATATATTGTTAGCGCTCAATTAGCCACCTTCCGCCGATCCTACAGGCAATATTTTCAATATGGCCTCTGAGTTTTTGTCTATCTGCTCTTTTGTTTTTAGTATCTTGCGATATCGATTGTTCAAAAACATCTCCGTCTGATCCGCGTAGTGTTTACTCATCGCGTTTCCAGAATTGCCAGTGGGCAAAATACTCCACGATGGTTCATTCGCAGCGAAACTCACTAGCCGCCTAGTCGAGGGAATAGATATCGCTCTATAATCATGATTTCCTTTTCTAGACTTAAATTTGTTTATCGCTGGATAACCAGAAGGGGCTGGATATGGACCTAGATTAAACAATAGATTAAGAGGCTTTACTTTGCCTAGCGGATGAGCGAACTCAACCCAGTGAACCTTACCCCAACGCCATTTCTCTATATTGCTCCCCTGCTTTGCCACGATTTCACTGATAGCCGCTTTAAAACTCTGCAAAATTGCTTCGTTCTTAGAAGTATCAAAAAACTCATTGTTGCCTGCCGCAAAGCTACCACCAGGCTTGAGATACGCCTTTAAGAAGTTCCAGTGATCTGATAAATTCATGTAACGTCTAAACTCTTCTGGGTCGAGCTTATTCGCTAGCAAATCTTTGAGTAGATGGTAGGTAGTAAATTCAAATACAGTTGGACCAACAGCATGAATTGTGTACTCTCCATCCCAGTCATTGAGCTCTTTTAACGCGTGTACTTCTGCTGGCGACAACCTTTGTTGCTGATGTTGCAACACATTCACGATAAAGCGCGACATTTTTCTGGCTTCGGTAACCATCATGTCAGTTTGAACAGTTTTTAGCTGTTCTAAGCTCCATTTATCTTTTTTGCTCAACATCTGGTTGATTCGTGCAGCTCGATCCGAAGGTGCGTAATACCCCGGAATAAGATCTAATGGCGGCGTTGGTTCGGCAGTTGGTAAGTTGTTAGCAGTAACGATAATACCCGAGCTAGGGTTCACTAAATGTGGGTTGCTCGAAAATGGCAGGTAACCTTCTATCTCATCATTCCCAGAGCTACCATCCAAAATCTCTTTTCCAGTAACTCCAGCCGAACGTACGACTAATTTTGCTGCAGCCCACCAAGCAATATTGCCTTGCCGATCAATATAAGAAATATTCAGGCCCGGAGCGGCCAGTTTTGAAATTGCCTGTCGAAACTGTTCAATATTTTTTGAATAGCTCATCCCGTACAAAACATCCAGAACGGGGTTTTCGGTATCTAGATACGTCCAATAAAGTGACACAGGCTTTCCAGTATAACCTTTTATAAAGTCACTAATAATGGGCCCATGTGGAGTAACACGAATGGTTAAAGGTTGAGGCTTTTCATCCTTTACTTTGATGGATTCCTGATAAACCTTAACCTTTGCCCATTTGCCTTTGTATTTCACTAGGTCGGGATTGTTCGAATCAAAGGTTTCTGCATATAAGTCCATGTCGTCATTTTCAAACATGGTCAAAGCCCAACTCTTATTATTTGTTTGACCTAGTAACGGAAATGGCATGAGAGGTAAGTGATAGCCGTAGTTGTTATAACCCGGATAAGATAGCTGCGCTTCATACCACGTGCCGGGGTTAGAGACACCAACATGCGGGTCATTGGCCAAAAGTGCACTACCACTCTCACTCCGTGAAGGAGCAATCACCCAAGAATTGCTACCGGTAATCGCAGGCACTATTTCATTCGCTTTCACAAACACTCGTTGCCACGAATCCTGCAGCAACGCTAAATTCTTCTCTACACTTGCCAGCTTGCGCTCACTGATGTCACCACTATTTTTGGTCACATTTGGCTGCATTATTGTTGTGTGGTTCTCTTCAAGGTACTCCGGATACAGTACCTTCATACCCTTTTCACCCAGTTTAGGTAAAAGGCGACTATACAGTGAATCTCGCTTGATACCTTGAGCAAAGGTGTACGCGACATAGCCCATTGATGCAATTGAGTCCACGCGCGTAAAAGGTTTAGGCTTTACGTTTAGAATTGTATATTCGATGGGCAACTTTTCGTTTGCGATAAAGTAGTTGATCCCCTGCAAAAAAGCATCGAGGTAAGAAAGTGCTTTGGAATTAGAATTTCCTTGCTCTGCTAAGTATTTTTCCGCTTGTTGCTTAATAAGCAGAGTGCGAAACATCTTATCGACTTTAACTGTCGACTCTCCTAGTATCTCCGACAATTCGCCTTGAGAGACTCGGCGTTGCAAATCCATTTGAAACAAGCGGTCTTGCGCCATGCTAAAACCCAACGCAAAGTACGCATCATGCGCGTTTTTCGCTTCAATATGTGGGATACCCCATTTATCGGTGACAATGTCAGCCTGCGCCTTTACGGCATTGGTTTCAACAACACCATTTTTGGTCGGCAACAGGTAATGCAGATAAGCCCAACCAGCCAAAGCCACTAAAACCAAAAATAACAAGCCTAGCCCGGCGATACGAATAGCTTTTTTCATCTAACTTCCTTATGTCGAAATCTATTCCTGCGTCTCTTCGACTTCCTGAAGACATTCGTCAAGATGCTAATAGAGAACACACTCTCGATACAGGCTTAACAAAAAGGCAAAATCAGATATCCAACTTAGTTCAAACTAAATTGGAATATCATGTAATTTCAAATGACTAACGATTGGTAGCTCAATTAAGTGAGGGCAATTATTTGTTACAGAGAGTATTGAGGCTTACAGCCAACAGAATTTGGAGCCTAGGCTTGTTTAAACTTTACTAGCTCCAAATTTCTGTGTTTTCATCCATCGCTCATTAATCAGTACGACGTACCATCAATTTTACGAACTGGGGTAGTTGAAAGAATCTCGCTTTCAGCCATTCTCATATTTACTGCGAAAATGTCTTCTGAGCACTTGTCTGTTGTTACATAGTGCGTTAAACAGCCGCATAAGTTGCAACGGTGAAATTCGACTTCTTTGTCCCCCCAACAATAGAATGCAGTGTTCTCTTTTAGGGTGATTTGGACTTGCTCAGGAGAAAAGTATGCCCACAAAGCTGCATAACGACGACAAATAGAACAGTTACATTCGCCTACTTCTTTAGGCAACACCTTTAGGTCTAAGCGAACCCTTCCACAGTGACATGTTAACTCCATAGCGTTACTCCCTTTTACAGCTGGTGCTGTTTAAAATCCAAAACAAACACTTAAAGCTCTCATATCATGCCGCCTGTTACCGATTACTTCAATTTAAAATCAATAGGTTAGTTATCATATTGAGAAGTTGGGCCGTTCGATGAAACATAATGGCTACTTTCTAAAAAGGCGACTCTTAGCTCGAATACATCGCCCTAGCTAAGCCTCGAACTCGCTCTTGGAATATTGGTTGCACTTTAGCTACGTATATCTGCCGCAACTAAAACACTCTGGCCGCTAGCTCTGCTACGCATCCTCAAAACGTAATCCAATAGTTTGGGATATACTGAAAACAGATCCTTGGCATGGGGGAACTTTTCTAGATAATCAACAATAGGTGTGAGCAACGCATCTGCTATGCTGTAGCGCTCACCACATATAAAAGTGCTGTTTCCTAACTGTTGATTCAAGATTCCAAAGCTTTCCTCAGCTTTGGGTTTAGCCTGCTCTATTCTATCCCAACGAATTTCTCCATCCTCCCCCCTTGGGAAGCTAAATTCTATTAAGTAGTCTCTTATAAGAGCCTTATCAATATAGGTAGAGGTTGCTGCACACCACTGATCAACAATGGCTCGGTCGTAGTGTTGACTGGGCTGGAGTTGTTTACCTAAGAACTCACTATCTAGATAACGGCAAATTGTCGCAGTTTCAAAAACTTGACGATCACCATGCAGTAGAATTGGAAGCTTACCAAAAGGGTGTAATGAGTAATGATCACTCCCTTTGAATTCTAGTTTTTTATCTGGGAGATCGAAGCCAAGACTATAAGAGATCCCTTTTTCTTCACAGCACAAAGCAACTGAGCGAACAAAAGAACTGTACTGGGGGCCAATAATATGAACATCTGCCAACATATTGTAACTCCATAATTTTTTATCGTGCTCCCATGTTAGAATTAGCCAAAATATGTTCAAGAACATATTTTATTTCGCATTAAAATTACTCTCCTGTTCCTTTCAATTTAAAAGAGATCTAAGATGCCTTGGAAGCCACAACACACGCTTGATACACGAGAAAAGATCCTATCAAGTGCCGCTGAATTATTTACCCATAGAGGCTATGATGGCGTTGGAATCGACGAAATTATGTCTGACGCTGGATTAACTCGAGGGGTATTTTATAAGTATTTCTCTAGCAAGTCAGACCTCTATTGTGACGCGATTCTGAAGGCAGCACAGTATAGCCGCAGCCAGTTGTTGCTTCATTGCAAGGGTGACGGCGGGCTACTTGAGCAAGTCGAGCAATATCTCAGTGTCGAGCACAGAGAAGGAAAGCTAGCATATTGTCCTTTAGCTTATTTGGTAACAGACATTGCTCATCAGGATGAAAAAATAAGAGACACTTACACTCAAATATTTCGTCGATTTGTAATACAACTTCAAGAGCAAGCTAGCGATCAAGTTAACCATGAAAAAGCGATACAATCTGCAGTAATGATGATTGGTGGGTTGGCTATATCTCGGGCGCTGAATGATGAAAGTTTGGCTAAAGAAGTTCTCTTATCTTGTCAGCAGCAAATAGAGACGAAAAACGACCAACTAGAATACAGTGAATAAGGGCGAAGAAGCGCCCTATTTTTCAGTGCTTCAATAGCTTACTCGTTGGATAAAGGTGTTCCAATACCACCAATGACCACATATCGGTCAAACTGTTGTCAACGTTTTTGCTGGTAGCCAACCTACCAGCCCTTGTTCATTTCTTACTAAAAACCAATCGTTCAATTCGTGTATCAATATAACTATCTCACCCACAATAGTATCCAGCTCCCGAGCACTATAATTATGAGTCGCTATACCAACTGAAGATCCCATTTCAAAGTCGATATACTGGATTGGGGCCCAACCGACATTACCATCAAAGGTTGTTACGCGAATCCAGCCCGCATATTCTGTATCTAATTTTCCCAACGTAACCGTATCTCCAAAAGAGAAAGTTATAGGGGTGGGATAGTTTGATTTATGCTCAGTTATTGAAATAAGCTTCGTCATCCATGCTTCCCTCGTAAGCCAATCAGGTTTCCAATAGGATCTTCAACTTGACATATTGTTAGCGTAAATCCATTTGGTAGCAATCGAAGGTGTGGTTGTACTGTTGGTGTTTCCGAACATAGTGCATTCCTAACTTCTTCAGTATATGGCTTGAAGCCTTGTTCTCTGACATTGCAGTACCATATATGGTTTTGACATCCATGTGTTTACGTGCATATTCTATGCATGCTTGAGTGGCTTCAGTAGCGATACCTTGCCCCCAATAATCTGGGTGAAACCGGTATCCTAAATCGACCCCATTAATACGTGGCTCATTTTTGAAGCCGCAGAACCCTATAACTTTCTCTGTTGTTTTTAAGACAACGGCCCAGCGAGCAAAACCCACCTCTGTATATTGCTTTAACCAAACGTTCTCAATTATGGACTTGGCATCTTCAACTATCTTGCATAGGTCTGCATCACCTGTGTACTTAGTAACTTCAGCTGGCAAGTTGAAGTAGAGAACATCTTCAGCGTCCGCTAGCATAAACTCACGAATTATCAGCCTCGGAGTTTCGAGAATAATTTTCATATCAGCCCTTATATATTCATCTGACCTTTACTATACGTAACACAAGAACAGCGCAAATATTTTACGCATGCTAGGTTTGTGAGCCGAAGCCCATAAGGTAATACCGTCCTAGACTGTCAACACCAGTTTCTAATCTGACGAAACCAGATGATTCATAAAAACCAACAGCTTGTACATTTTCAACCATACATTTGAGACTCAAGCGACCACACAGCCCTACTGCTTAATCAAGCAGGCAAGACCCAATACCCTTCCCTTAGTGCTCATCTGACACATATAAGTGATGAACGAAATTTTCTGGCTCCCAAATAGAAATAAAACCGACGACATGCTCACCAACTAAAGCAACCAAAATTCGCTCCCCTTCGGTATCTAGCTCAAAGTCTGCGAGAGAATAACCACTAGTGTCCAACCACGAAAATGTGGAAGTTCTCCCATTTAAATAGAGCTCACTTACGGCATTTAACAAATCACCATTATATTCCTTGATTTTCATATATTCCTATTAAAAGCGATAACGAGCAAACTTGATTACAGAGTAAAGTCCGGTTTTATTAGAATAGGTTATCTCTCGCGTAGCTAATTACTGCTTTAGAAAGCTCTTGAAGTATGCCGCTTTCAAGCTGCCAATGATGCCAGTAAAGCTTTTGATTTAAGGAAAGGTCAGGAGTGATATTCACTAAATCCCCTTCTGCTAGCTCTCGTTCTATTTGGATTTTAGGTATTAAGCAATAAGCAACGTCAGATAGTGCCAATTTAACAAATGCTTCAGAACTTCGTACAACATGCTTAACTATATGACTAGTTGATAATTGAAAATTCTGTTGAAGAAACCTTTCATGCATATAGTCATGTTGGTCAAAAACAACGGCCGGTGCATGGGCTAGAGTTTCTCTCGTTACGCCATTCGAAAAATGACGTTGATAAAAGTGCTTACTTGCAACACACAAATACTCCATATTGCCTAGCAAAATGGCGTCACAACTCGGTACAGGATTAGAGTTTGTGCTTATAGCTGCTGTTACCTCACCACTGCGTAACTTCTCCAAAGTTCTACCTTCGTCCTCAACCACCAATTTTAGCTCAATCCGATTGGTTAAAAGAATATTTTTTAGGCTTGGGAGCAACCAAGTCGCTAGGGTATCAGCATTAGTTGCAACCGATACGGACAAAGTTGTTTCCGAGGTTTTACTACTAATCGATGGTAATAAATCCTGCTCCAATAACTTAACTCTGCGATAAAGGCCTAGTAGTTTTTCTCCCGCAACGGTTGCCCTAGGTGGCTGTTCGCGAACGAGAACCGGCTGCGATAACCACTTTTCCAATTGCTTTATTCTTTGTGAAATTGCTGACTGAGATACACAAAGCTCTTCTGCAGCTTTTTCAAAGCTCCTTAGGCGAATAATAGCATCCAATGTCTCTATCCCTCGATAATCTAGTCCCTTCATAACTTCCCCTTACAGACATTAGTAAAACTTATACTTCATTAATATTATTAGTTATACTTAACACATTGCGCTAAGTAGACTAGTGAAAAGTAAATCATTCGTCTATCGCAAGGGAAACAAATGAACTATTGGATATGGCTGCAAGGCTTCGGGTTAGGAGCTAGTATGATTATTCCTATCGGTGCACAAAATGCCTACGTGCTAAATCAAGGAATACAACGAAATCATCACTTAACTACCGCTGCGATATGTAGCTTTTTCGATGTTCTATTTATTTCTCTAGGAGTATTTGGCGGTGGAGCAATTTTGGCTCAGCATGAATTACTGTTGCTATTCGTCACTATCGGCGGTGTCGCATTCCTCGTTTACTATGGCTATCTCTCACTAAGAAGTGCTTTCGAGGATGTTAAAGGAGTGACCTCCGTTAAACATAATGTGAAAGGAAGACGCTCCGTTATGCTTGGGGCGCTAGCCGTTACTGTACTTAACCCTCATGTGTATCTGGATACAATCGTTGTACTTGGTTCAATTGGCGGTCAACTCGACCATGACAACAGAGTTTCTTTTGCCCTCGGCACTACTATGGCCTCGTTTATTTGGTTTTATGGGCTGTCTATTGGAGCAGCAAAATTTGCGCCTATACTTACCAAGCCTACAGTAAAAAGAAGTATCGATATTGGTGTTGCCACTATTATGTTTGTAATAGCAGCAACACTACTTAAATCACTTTGGTTACAGTACCTTTAAGTTTAATCTGAGTTCTGTGTTTACCTAGCTATTTAGGAGCTATATACATCATTGGCTTTTTCAATGATGTAATCTAGCGCACCGACAATAGCAGCCACTTGAGCGTCATTGCATTCTTCATCATCAACTTTTGGGCTGTCTGGGTACACTTCCGTTGTGGTGCCAAATTTACATTCTGTCATACCACCGCAAAGACCAAGTTTTTTCATTGGGTAATTAATGACACCAGTTTGTGTGACTTCAGAACCAATAATTTCGCCATTCTCGTCAGCTGGCGCTATGTGAGTGACTTTGCTTACCGATTCAATCACTGCTTTTTGAAACGCTGGAACTGGGTTTTCGCTGTCTCCTACCGTATAGAAACCATCTGGAACCGTACCTTTGACATAATCAATTCCATCTCGCGCGGCGAGTGCCGGGCGAAACTCAGTCTCATCAGTATCGGTCGTCTCATGTAGATCGATATGAGCAAGAATATCGATGCCTTGCACTCTGTGCATTATAAAGGCAGCTTCTTCTGAAGGCGTATCCGCATAGAATGAACGATTGGGATCAACGGCATTCGGGTTCCATCGATTAATGGTTTCGTAACCCCAAGGACTGATACAAGGAGCAATAAGAAAGTTAAATTGGTTTAAATATTGGCCAGCTTTATCTTTAGCGAATTTTAATGCTCCATGTACACCGCTGGTTTCGTAACCATGAACCCCACCAGTGATCAAAATGCTTGGCTTTTTATCATCCCAGTTTTGAGACTGCAGACAGTACAATGAATATCGTTCGGTATCGTAGGAGAGTGCACCGTAGTTGTCGATATCAAAAATGTTCTCAAGCGACTTAATTTTACTCACAACCTCGTTTTGATAACTGCGGTGGATCTTGGTACTTTGTAACCACTGGTGACGCTCCTTGTCTTCCCAAGGTTTTCCTTGCGTTCCAATTGGGTAAAAAACGTTATCTTTCATAATTGTTATTCTTTGTGTGGGAATACGTTAATCAGTATTTTCTACTATCATTCTGCTCCCGTCTATAAATGACAGAATGGAGCTCAAAATCTGCATTGTTCAACGACTGGTATATTGATATTCAATGACTGCTGTATAGGCGCTATCTGAGGAAGAACTAGGGAGAGGGAATAGGCACTCTTACGTTATTAAACGGTTGAGTGCCTATGGTTTGTTTTAGCTAAAACCCTGTTCCTGTTGCTGTGTACTTTTTAAAAATTTTGTCCAACTCTCCGTCGGCTTTTAGTTTGTCTAAACCTTTATTGATTGTTTCGACAAGTTGCGCAGAGCGAGGTGAACCCTTAGAAACCCAAGCATAGAATTTTGTTTTTGGTAGCTCGTTTAAGACTGCATATTTAATATCAGGCGTAAACGTAACTTGGCCAACTAAATTACCACCCAGAATCGGTTCAACTGCACTTAGGAAAATATCACAGCGTCCAGCGCTAAGCTTTTGTAGAACCGTTTTTGGTGACTTCGCTCTGGTATCGATTTCTACCGTTAGACCATTTTTCTGGTACACCTCGTAGTTGTAACCTCCGATACCGCACACCTTGTATTTGTTCAAGTCTCCAACACTTTTTACATCAGGCCCATTGGGGAATTTTTTCGTACTGTATAGATAGCCTTGGTTCGTTTGATAGAATGCCTCAGTACGGATGTATTTTTTCATTCGTTCATCGTTAGAACTTCCATCCATAAAAAGCTCAAACTGACCTTTGCTAGCGTAATTCTGAACCTCATCAAGACAGCGTTTCCACGGGATCATTTTTACTTCAACCTTCATCCCTGCGTCCTTGAATATCACGTTTATTGCATCGTAACTCGCACCAACAAGTGATGACTTATCGGCTTTCCCATTGTCTCTGGGGTGAAATGTGTAAGGCGGCCATTCAGCATTGTCATTACATATATTCACGACCTGCGCCATGGCAGGAAACCCAATTAGAGCAAATAAAAACACTACTACACGATACCCGTACTTATTCATTATTCTCTCCTTAGAATGAACGTGATCTAAGTGTAGACGATCAAAGCGATCTTCAAATAAAAAGGACAATAGAAGCTGCGAAGCGCTTTAGTTCATAGAATCGCTATAGCTTTTGATAGCTAAATTAGAAGAGAGAAGGTAAAAAACTATATAGCTATCGAGACTTTACTACTTCTGTAAATAGTCAATGCAGTAGCATTTTGTACAAACATTCATAACAACCTACCTATATCCATCCTGTTTAAATTGTGCTGTAAAGCACATATATGTCCATTAATTGCATTGAATCGCTACAAATCAAACCTAGATCTCAAATTCTCTTCGCGAAAAAACTTATCTTCATCACAAATGAGAGCGCTCACATTTGTGACATACAACTAATCTAATCACTATTAAGGACCAATTATGAACAAGATACTTCTTTGCTGTGCAGCAGGCATGTCAACTAGCATGTTAGTAAAAAAAATGCTTGATTCAGCAACGAGCCGACAACTAGAGGTCGAAATCAATGCAGTTTCTGTCTCAGAAATCGAAGCTCATATTGGCAACTACGACGTTGTTCTGCTTGGTCCTCAAGTTAAATATGAGCAAGCAAGAATCACCGAACTCGCTGAGCCATTGAATAAGAAGGTCTCTGTCATCAACATGCTTGATTACGGCACGATGCGTGGAGACAAAGTGTTAGACAGTGCCCTAGAACTTATCAACTAATTAAACCTACCCCTAGACCTATTGGCCTAAAGTGTTGCACCGCTTTAGCGCCAACTGGGTCTATCTTCTCAATCGACGTCTTTTCGTTCAGGAGCTTCTGATGGGTCTTTATTCTTCGATGATGAATGTGGTTGAAAATCGCATTGCGCCAATAGCGACTAAAGTTGGCACGCAACCACACATCATTGCGATTCGAGATGGCTTTATCTCTGCTATGCCTTTTTTAATCGTCGGTAGTATCATGCTTATTGTGGCAAACCCGCCTTTTAGTGCCGACACAACCTCAACTTTTGGCCATTTTTGGGTACAACTCGCTAAGCACCATTGGGGCACAATTACCATGCCCTATTTCATGACAATGGGCCTGATGAGTGTATTCGTTAGCATTGGCACAGCCTACAGCTTAGCAAAGCATTACAAACTAGATGGCTTAACGGCGGCAATGCTATCACTGATGGCTTTTCTGCTTGCCTCTGCACCGCAAATTAACAACAACATGTCTATGGAGTTCCTAGGAGGCAAAGGCGTATTTACTGCTATTATTTGCGCCATTTGGTCTGTGGAACTGATTCGCCTGCTAAAAAAGTACAACGTCACAATAAAAATGCCTGAGCAGGTTCCTCCTGCTATCGCTCGCTCTTTCGAGCTACTGTATCCTGTCATCGGCATCATGTTGACCGTGTACCCTATTAGCCTTTTCTTGCAAAGCGAGTACGGCATGCTGCTACCAGCGGCGGTAATGGAAGCCTTCCACCCTCTCATTGCTATGGGTGACAGCCTCCCAGCCATTCTGGTTGCAGTTACTATTGCTAACCTACTT
The DNA here is from genome assembly GCF_921294215.1 of Vibrio marisflavi CECT 7928. GTDB lineage: Bacteria > Pseudomonadota > Gammaproteobacteria > Enterobacterales > Vibrionaceae > Vibrio > Vibrio marisflavi. The sequence continues at coordinate 896,853 of NZ_CAKLDM010000002.1, read as the reverse complement.
TGGTTTGCCGGTATTCACGGTGACAACATTGTCACAGGGCTACTTAACCCAATTTTCATGGCAAATATCGCCGCAAACGCAGCACTCATTACTCACGGTGCTCAAGCTACACATATTTTAACGGCTCCGTATTGGTCATTCTATTTGTGTATTGGTGGCTCTGGTTCTACGTTGGTGCTAGCCTTCATGTATCTGCGCAGCCGCTCAATCCATCTAAGAACAATCGGCAAGTTGAGCGTTGTACCTGCTATTTTCAATATCAATGAGCCTTTGATATTTGGCTCCCCGGTGGTGATGAACCCAATAATGTTTATCCCGCTTCTGCTTGTCCCTATCGTCAATGTATTGATCAGCTATGCAGCTCTAAACATGCACTTAGTCGAAACAATGATTGCAATGGCACCATGGACCACTCCTGCTCCAATAGGCGCAATGATTTCTGCCTCTTGGGACTATCGAGCCTTTGTTCTCGTGATCGCTCTAATCGTCGTCGATTGCCTAATTTGGTATCCATTCTTCAAAGCTTATGAAAGGCAGCTTTGTAAAGAAGAAGTGGCTACCGAAGAAGCCAAAAATTCTGAAGTTTGCTCAAATGCAACCTCATCGGCCAACGCCTAGTAACACCGAAGGAAATTAAAATGGACACTACAATCTCTACCCCAAATCTTGAAGCCGATAACTTGGATAGTATCGACCTTGAATCCACCATTATGGAGCTACTTGTCACCTCAGGTAGCGCACGTAGCTGCGCTTTAATGGCGATTCAAAGTGCAAGAAACGATGACTTTGACCAAGCCCAACAGCTGATAAACGAATCAAAGGAAGCGGTTAACGAAGCCCATAAAGTGCAAACACAACTGATTGGGTTAGATGAAGGAAGCGGCAAGTTACCTACGACCTTAATTCTCGTTCATGCACAAGACCACCTAATGAACGCCATGGTTATTCAAGATTTAGCTACTGACATGATTGAGTTGTATAAGCGTACATCAAACCAGCAAGGAGAAGCGAAATGAAGACAGCAAAAATTACTATCATCGGCGGCGGAAGCAGCTACACTCCTGAGCTCATTGAGGGTTTGATTCAACGCTGGAAACTCATTCCACTTCACGAACTAGCGCTCGTAGACGTTGAAGCAGGAAAACATAAACTTGAGACCATTGCTGCTTTAAGTCGCAGAATGTTGGACAAATCTGGTTTAGAGCAAGTCAAAATCAGTACTCACTACAATGCCGAAGAAGCGATTCCCGGTTCAGACTATGTTTTGACTCAGCTACGTGTGGGTCAATTGCCTGCTCGCGCTGCCGATGAAAGGTTAGGTTTGAAATACAACCTTCTTGGCCAAGAAACCACAGGTGTTGGTGGATTTGCAAAAGCACTTCGCACTGTACCTGTGATGCTAAATATCGCTAAGTTAGTGGAAAAATTGGCACCAAAAGCTTGGATTATTAACTTCACTAACCCAGCTGGTATTGTTACTGAAGCAGTATCTCGCTACACAAATGCGAAGATCATTGGTTTGTGTAATGTACCGATTACGATGCATCACATGATTGCTAACATGCTTGATGCAAAGTATGAAGACATACAACTGCGTTTCGCTGGACTCAACCACATGGTTTGGGCTCATGAAGTCACACACAAAGGTGAAAACATCACTAAAAATGTCATCGATCTACTTTGCAACGGTGCCGAGTTGACGATGAACAATATAAAAGAAGAACCTTGGGAGCCTAACTTTTTAAGGGCTTTGAATGCCATTCCTTGTCCGTATCATCGTTACTTCTACCAAACTAAGGCGATGCTCACTGACGAGATAGATCAGGCGAAAAATGAAGGAACACGTGCAGAACAGGTGATGAAGGTTGAAGAAGAGCTGTTTGAGATTTATGCAGACCAAAACCTATGTGAGAAACCAGAGCAGCTAAGTTTCAGAGGTGGCTCATTTTATTCCCAAGTTGCTATCGAGCTTATCTGTGCCATTCATAACAATTTAGGTACTCGCCTCACGGTAAATACCCAAAATAATGGCACAATATCAGGGCTTCCAGATGATGCAGTGATAGAAACCGACTGTATTGTAGATAGCCAAGGAGCTCACCCATTAGCATTTGGTCATTTACCTCCAGCAATGCATGGGTTAACGGCGCAAATCAAAGGTTTTGAACGCCTGACTATCGAAGCAGCAGTGCATGGCGATAAAGAATCAGCACTTCTAGCATTAGTCACCAACCCTTTAATTGGCGACGCAGAAATTGCCAAATCACTGCTCGAAGACGTGTTGGAAACAAATAGTGCTTATTTGCCACAATTTGAGTAATTAATACAGGAGTTAACAACGTATGGCGACTTTAGAAGATGTCGCGGCTTTAGCCGGAGTTTCAAGAGCCACTGTTTCAAGAGTCGTCAACGGCGAAAACAAAGTTAGAACTAAAACCAAACAGTTAGTAGAAAAGGCCATAGCCGAACTCGGTTATGCGCCTAACTTAGCTGCAAAATCATTAGCTTCAAATAAGAGCCATACGCTAGGACTTGTGACCACCTCGTATTTGGGTGCTTTCTTTGGCAGTTTAATGGATAACGTTCAAAGTGAGGCCGACTCGCACCATAAACAATTACTTGTGATGAAAGGTCGTGGCAGTGCCGAGAATGAGCTGGACGCGATTCACAAGCTTTATAACATGAACTGCGACGGCCTTATATTGCACGTTAGAGCACTACGTGACGAGCAGCTTCTTGATTTAGCTAGCAAAGACAAAGCGTTTATATTGCTAGATAGAGAAATAGAGGGGCTAGAAGATCGATGTGTATCGTTTGATCACCGATATGCGAGCCAGCTGGCAACCGAGTTTTGTATTGAAAAAGGCCACAGCAAAATCGCTTGTATCAGCGGACCAGATTCTCGGAGCTCGAGTCAACTTAGAAAGCAAGGTTTTCTCGATGCTATGAGCAATGCCGGCTTGACTCCCACTGTATCTTTAGCCGGAGAATACGACTTGCCAAGTGGCTATCAGCTCACCTGCGAAATATTACAAAGAAATATACCTACCGCCATTTATTGCTGTAATGAAGAGATGGCAGTTGGAGCACTACTTGCTATTTCAGAGCGCGGCCTACGTGTTCCAGATGATATTTCTGTGATTTGCTATGACAGTGGTGAGAGAGCAGACTACGTAACACCAAAGCTCACTAGCTTACATTTCCCAATCACGTCAATGGCCAGAGAAGCCACACGTAAACTAGTCAATCCGGATATGAAGCTGGAGATGCACCCGCCTAAGATCATCGACCGCGGTTCCGTTCGACAAATATAAAAGCTCAAATATAAGAACTATTGAGGCCTAATTTAAGCCTCAATAGTTTCTAGAATCGTATGCCCAATGCAGTAGCGCTTGTCTTTGCTTTGGCCTGCAACGATGGTTATACATTTCGCAGTTCTTGCGTACAGCCATTTCATGACGCTTAAAGGCTTTCCACCTTTTGATTTGCCTATCATCTTCTTCTGCTATGCGTCTGCCCATAAAATATCGACAATACCATTGGAACCATCCTCTTGGATCTTGCTCGTAAACCCAACCTTTACGTTGCCATTCGGCAAGCGGTTGTGAAGCATCTACGGAATAGTAATTGAGGGAAATATCTTTTCTTTCGGGGCTTAACTTAGCGTTAACGAACCAATCTTCAGGAAACTCTTTTCGACAATCGGTCAGGTATTTTCCACCAAAAACACCAAGCTCCAACATCTGTTTTGGTGTCAATTCTGGTTTAAACTGGTCATCAAAGTGCTGACCCATTGGCTCTGAAAGGTAATACTGATACCCGCGTTGCATCTTGTCGTTAACGATCACCTTCATTAGCTCACCTCCCCTATTACAACATTAAGCTCAAGCTAATTAACAATAACAGATTGAGGAGTAATAGGATGAAAGATTCACTAAGTAAAATGCGACAAACCAAACAGCTCGCATGCAAACTAACGAGCTGTTTATCATATATTTCTATGGCTGTTGCTTAGTTGGTGCCAACGCAATTTCACGAATACATACGTTTTGTGGTTGCTGGAATGCATATACCACAGCTCGCGCAATATCATCAGCTGCAAGTACGCCACCCATGTCTTCTTTCCACGAGTTGTACCCGTCTTTGATCTGATCTGACGTAGTATGCGAGAGTAGTTCAGTTTCTACTGCGCCTGGTGCAATAGTTGTCACACGTACATTTGAGCTAGCGACTTCTTCACGCACATTTTCCGATATCGCATGTACCGCGAATTTAGTACCACAGTATGCAGCATGATCTGGGAATGTTTTCTTACCAGCAATCGAGCTAATGTTGATGATGGTGCCTGTATTGCGCTGTTTCATCGGGGCAAGAACTGTCTGCATGCCGTTAAGTAGCCCAAGAACGTTTACATCAAACATACGCTTCCATTCCATTGGATCTTGCGTATCAATTTGACCCAGCAGCATAACACCAGCGTTATTAACTAAACCGCCAACAGGACCGTAAACTGCTTCTGCTTTTTCAATCGCTGCTTCAAAGCTTGCTCTGTCTGTTACATCTACCTTCTCACATAGAGTATTTGGTAAGTCCAGTGCTTCTAAACGTTCAACACGACGTGCAATCAGCAATAATGGGTGACCAAGCTCACTAAATCTTTTCGCAATAGCTTCACCAATACCTGAACTCGCACCTGTAATAACAATCAATTCTTTCATTTCTCTACCCTTAACTTAACCGTTTTCAATCAAACCACCATGGTTTGCTGAGATGCGGTTATATTAGATAAACTCTGATTGTTGATATATAGTCATCTAGTTAAAACACTGTTGCTATATGGCAACAATCAAACACCCTAGTGAGATGAACAATGAAGATGCTAAACAAAGTACAGCTTTCGGATATCCGGACATTTGTACTGATATCAAAACTTGGAAACTTTACTAAAGCTGCCGAAGCACTCAATGTTTCTAGATCACATGTATCTCGGCAACTGAGTCAATTAGAAGCTCAAATGGGAGTGACACTACTCATTCGCACAACGAGAACACTGAAATTAACCGCCGCTGGAAGCAGTTTTTATCATCAGTGTGAATCGGCCTTGGAGCAATTAGATCAAGCCATTATTTCAACAGTAGACGATATCAGCGACATTCGAGGTGACATAAAAGTTAACAGTGTTGGTGGCCCGCTAGGTGAACAAATTATTGCTCAAATTGCCTTTGAATTTGCTCAGCAACATCCAGATATCAATATTGATTTGGAGTTTAGCAGCCACCGTGTAGACTTAATCAGCGATGACTTCGATATCGCATTTCGAATGGGTAAGTTGGAAGACGCAAGCTTTGTCGCTCGGAAATTAATGGACATAAAAATGGGTACTTGGGCAAGTCGTGACTATCTGGATCAACATGGTCACCCTGCCCATCCAAAAGAACTAAGCCAACACAACTGTTTGACTGGTTCAGTGACTAAATGGAGCTTCCAGCATATTGAATCGAATGAAACAATAGATATTCAAATCGACGGGCATTTACAATGCAAAAATGGACACGTCCTTATTCGAGGTGCAGTAAATGGCAATGGGATCATACGCGTTCCCGAACTGTATTGCGAAAAGGAGATTCAAACAGATCAACTGCAGCCCGTTTTCTCTGAATGGGGAATCCCCAGCGTAGACTTCTCAGCTATTTATCACAAAGACCGATACCAGCCTCTCCGGCTCAGAGCATTTATTGATTTCACTAAACATTGGGTAGATCGTTTTCAAAATAAGCTTCGGTAGTATGTGGCTTGGGCCTCGCTATCAGTACATGGGGAAAGCTTGTTCTAGCAAAGGATACAAGCTTTCCTATCAAGTATTTTCTTTAAGATAAACATCTCTAAAATTACTCAGCAGTACCGACGCTGTTTTAAATTCTGCATGACTAATTAAGTCCTTGGTTCGCGTCATCGATTCGATGTGGTGTTGTGCTGGCAAGAACTTGATTAAGTTCGTGATTTTCTCTAATGCAAGCGGGTCTTTTTCGTCTACTAACTTAGTGATTTCATCTACATACTCTAACACCGCATGGGAATCGATAGTTTTGGGACCAGCAGAAACACCACCCTCCTTTACATCTCGAAAAAGGTATTTTAAGTCGGCAATAACCTGAGTATGTTCTTGCTCTACGTTTTGTACAGCCTGGGCAATACTGTTGTCAGAGTGATATTCAGATTTCAATAGATCATTTAGCTGCCTTGAAGCTGCATGAAGCCCCATCGCACCAATGACTCCTGCAACACCAACCATGGAATGAGCAATACCTTGCACTCGTTCTATATCACCAGCTTGATAATTTTCCTTTATAGATACCACGTCATTTGCATTTCGCTCATAAAACTGCAGCAGCAGTTTCTTTAGAGTCGCTAAACTCCCAACCGTACTTCTTAAGCCCTGCTCTTTGTCGATGCTAGTTATATAGTCGAGATCTTGTGAAAAAACTGTGTCTGTTTGAGGATAAGCTGCCGCTTCCCCACTAGTAAACTTATATTCGTCGTCTCTCTTCACCCATTTAAGCAAAGTAGAAAATAAGTGGGCAGGTTCTAATGGTTTCGGGATGTGATCGACCATGCCAACATTCAAACATCTTTCTTTATCAACTGTGGTCGCATTGGCAGTCATGGCAATAATTGGAATATCGGACCATTGCCCACTCTGTCTAATCCGCTCAGTCGTTTCATAGCCGTCCATTTCAGGCATTTGTATATCCATTAGAACGGCGTCAAATACCTCTTTCTCAAGGCAGTTAAGGCATTCCACACCATTCTCAACCAGTGTCACCTGTATGCCAACCTTGGTCAAAAGGTCATAAACTAAGCTCTGATTAATCAGGTTATCTTCTGCAACCAATACTTTCGTACCGTGTAAGCTTTTTAGCTTCTCAGTTTCTATCCGATAGGCATCTTTCGCTCTCAGATTTGAACTGCTTCCGTCATCAAATAGGTTTGTAATTGAATGCTTCACCTTTGAAGGAGTGAATGGTTTAGTGATGACTTGTTCTACTTTCATCTCTTCCGCCAGTTTTAAGCCTTGCTCTCTTTCATGCTCTGTAATCAAGAAAACAATAGGCACGGTAGAAATCTTAGACATGGACTTAATACTCCGAACTACCTCAGAGCTATCTAACCCAGGAATTTTCCAATCTAGGATAACTAAATCAAAAGCCATTCCATTTGGTGGCGACAGCAAAGCATTGATCACCTCGTTGCCTGAGCTCACCCCGTAGGCTCGAAAAGACATTGACTCCAATATTCTTTTCAACGCATCTCTGGTACTGTCTATCTGTTCTACAACCAGAACATTTAGGCCTTTCATATGAAGTGCCTTAAGTGGGTGCTCTCTGCTTAATTCTACTTGAGACAACGATTCATCTGCTTTGAATAGACAGTTGAATGAAACTTTGCAGCCATGAGCTGGCTCACTTTGCACCCGAATTCTGCCATCCATCATCTCAACTAATTTCTTTGAGATAGTCAGTCCTAGCCCCGTACCACCGTACTTTCTAGTGGTAGACAAATCAGCTTGTGTGAAGGGTTGAAACAAGCTTTCGCTTTGCTCAGCTGTCATACCAATGCCAGTATCTTTGATTGTGAACTCCAGCTCTATCTCTTTAGTACCGGATTTCAGTACGCTCACCCCTACAACTACTTCTCCCGAAGGCGTAAATTTTATCGCATTACTTGCTAAGTTGATTAGCACTTGGCCAAGGCGAAAAGGGTCGCCGACTAAAGACTGAGGCACATCTGGGGCTATCTCAAATATCAGTTCTAAGCCTTTTTCTTGAGCTTGTGTTGCTAACACGTTAGATAAGTTGTCCAGCACACTATCTAGACGAAAAGGTGCAATTTCAAACTCTAAATGACCTGCTTCAATTTTGGAAAAGTCTAAAATATCGTTAATCACTACCAACAGAGATTTGGCAGACAAGTGAACCTTTTCCACATAGTCATGCTGCTTGGGGTTTAAGTTTGAACCCAAGGCTAAATAAGACATGCCAATAATGGCATTCATAGGCGTTCTTATCTCGTGTGACATATTCGCCAAAAACTCGGATTTTGACTTTGCAGCCTTCTCTGCAATTTCCTTCGACTCTTGCAATTCCGACGCATTCTTACTCCGCTCTTCAAATTCACTTTCAATAGCTGTAGCCATTTTATTGAAGGCGTGCGCGAGTGCTCCCACTTCATTATCACTATCTATTTTTACCCGCTCTTTATAATTACCTTCAACCAATTTGTTGGCCGTTTCTGTTAACTTTTCTATTGGCGCAACAACTTTCTGTTTACCCCAGATATATTCTGTCAAAATGGCAATAAGGATAATAAGTATCAACCAGCTAAACCTTTCATACATATCGCCCTTTTTGTCCATCTGAAGCTGAATTTGACCCTCTAAATTCGTGTTGGCCTGAAGGAGTAATCGATCGAGCCGACTGATCAAAGGCTGGAACTGAGAAGGATCTGTTTGCGAAATAGATTGAAGACTATTAAATAGCTTTTTCTCGTCTTCTAATATCGAATGCAGCAGAGACAACTCTTGCTGTTTAAATCCAGAGTAGTTCCCCCAGAACTTGCTATCTTCTTTTAAGTTTGCAAAATCGTTGTCTTGGTAGCTCCAATGGCTAAGCTGATTTGAGCTATGCTCTTGATTTAGTTTATTTAAGTCTAGGAGGGTATGCTTTACATTACTGACGATGGAGTGACTATTATATTTCTGTCGCTCTATATGCAGTATATCGTTATAGATTTTATCCTGATGAAATGCCAGTGCGATAAAGCCGCCCGCGACCAGTAAGGATAGCAAAAAACTTCTGTTACTTGATTGTCTTATTTGCATCACACTTCCTTAAAAATCTTTATGTAAAAGCTGCAATACCTTTGTGGTAATGATGCTGTAGCAAGAGAGATAGCACGGTACTGAGGATAGGGAACACAATAAGTAGTGGCTCGATAACCGTAGAAACAACCATTGGTCCCTTTTCGTTGGGCATAAATGTGTATAAAACGACCAATATTGCGACCTCTAAGGAAACAGCGAAAATATAGTGCAAGTACCACTTAAATTTCCATTGAGATTTAACAAGAGCCAAACGCCACAGGAAACCAATCGCTATCGCGACCACGACGGTCATTACACCGGGAAACGCACCTGCTCCGCCCTGTACATACCTATACGTCGCGGCGATTACACCTCCGATCACAACAATTCGCCAGTTGAAGAAAATCGCACAGCAACTCAACCACACCCAACGAGAGTCAACGAAAATACCTTCACTAACGTTCACAGGGTTATTTAAAAGGATGATCGTAATCGCCCCTACTCCAACCCCCGACAATACTTGTTCTTGTTTTTTGGATGTAAACTGTACCGAGCTGGTAATAAACTCATAGATACTGACCAGTGCTAGTAGCAAAATCGCACTGAAGACGAACTCCAAGAGATTGTTCATTTTGCTCCCCCATATTTGAAATCCCGCTCTAAACTAGACACCTCCTGTTACAAATAAACTATAGGCCATAATCAAAACCACCCTAACGACAGGTAACTCAAAAAGCACACTTTTTACTTTTTCTTAACGTTACAAAATCTATTTTAATCATTAAGTTACAGAGTTAGCCTACATGGAAAACGCTATCTCTTTACCAGGAGGAAAACCAAAGCATTTACTCTAAAAAATCCATTAATATATGATTTTTAGCTATTTTCTCATTGCAAATGACTTGTAATGTATCGAATCACATTTTCACTTTTGTCTAATATACGTGAAGCCAATCGAGAAAATGTTGTTCAAAGCATGAAATGTAAATTCAATGGATAGAATACGACGTTAAATTAATGTAAATGAGATTTGTATTAATTGTTTATTTCATTGACACTTGTCCAATAACAAAGATAAGTGAGGTCAGACCTGTTGACAGGGTTGTTTGTGCTGTTTAGCTTTGTTCGTTCATTTTTCATTTAGAGTAATTTATCCAACCCAATCGCTAGAATGCGAATATAAAAAGCTCATTAAGGAAAGAGTGAATGAACAATACAAAAAATAAAATAAAAGGCTTGTTGATCCTTTCAACAGCCGCAGTGGCTATGACTGGGTTTTCTATTGCAAATGCAACCCCTAAAATCGGTTTCAATGAAGCCGACATGCCGACGAAATACATCGTCAAGTTTAAAGAGAATTTACCTTCTCCACTCATGCGAACCGTCAACGGCGTGTTTGCAACACAAGGTGAATTACGACAGTCCTTACTGCAAAACGTCAAAGCTCGCAGCATTGAAAAAGTAGGTAAAGAGGAAACCTACAGTGTTGAAATTGATGAGAGTGAGTTAGCTGACTTAGAAAATAGTGGTCAAGTAGAGTATGTAGAAGTTGACCCTCCCCGCTATTTACTTAGTGAGACAACACCATGGGGCCTAACAAACGTTAGTGCCATGCTAGTAAGTGACTCTAACGCCGGGAACCGAACAGTGTGTATCATTGATTCCGGTTACGACCTTGGCCACAGCGATTTACCTTCAAATACAGTCAGTGGCACCAATGACAGTGGCACAGGTGATTGGTATAAACCCGGTAGTGATAACACTCATGGCACACACGTAGCAGGCACTATTGCCGCCTTAGAAAACGGGATTGGTGTGAAGGGTGTGATGCCAAGTGGGCAAGCTAACCTGCATATCGTCAAAGTGTTTAATTCTTCAGGCTGGGGATATTCCTCAACGTTGGTGAACGCGATTCAAACTTGCGCTGATAATGGTGCAAATGTCGTCAATATGAGTTTAGGCGGCTCTCAAGCCAGCTTTACCGAGCGAAGAGCGATGAAGGCATTGTATGAGCAAGGTGTATTGTTGGTAGCTGCTGCTGGTAATGACGGCACTACATCATACAGCTATCCAGCCTCTTATAGCTCAGTGATGTCGGTTGCCGCTACAGATAGCAACAACCAACATGCGAACTTTTCGCAGCGAAATAGTCAAGTTGAAATTTCTGCTCCAGGTGAAGCTATCCTTTCTACCGTCACTCGAGGAGAAGGCGTCACATCTGATATTACTCTGGGTGGAAAAAACTACTTTGACAGAGGCGTAGTCCCTCACAACCGTCTTATCGTTAGCGGCAACCAATATGTTGGAGCGCCTGTGGCTGGAACCGTAACAGGGCAAATCGCAACTTGTAGTATAACCTCAGGTCAATATAGCTGCCCTGATATGTCAGACAAAATTTGTGTGACTGAGCGAGCTGAGAACCAAAGTAGTGGTGTATACCCAGAGAGCGATGCCGTTCAAGCTTGTTACAACGCAGGAGCAAAAGCCGCTGTCGTATACAGTAATAGCTCTCGTCCGGGGTTACAAAACCCATTCCTACTCGACCCTTCCAACAGCCACGAGATCGTATCAGTCTCGGTAGATCGAGAACTGGGGCTTGAGCTTGAAGGACTAGCAGGAAGCACTGCAACAGTTTCAACAAAAACTGGCCAAGATTATGCTTACATGAACGGTACTTCAATGGCTTCACCTCATGCTGCTGGCGTAGCTGCTTTGGTATGGAGTTACAACCCAACATGTTCAGCAGAGCAAGTGCGCTCAGTCCTACAATCTACAGCGTCCAACTACCCAACTCGTAACACGGATACTGGCTACGGTATTGTTGATGCTTTAGCCGCAAAGGATAGATTGACTGCTGGTTGTAACTAATGAGATACGCTAGCTAACCTTTTAGAACGGGCTCAACAAAAACAATAAACACACTGTGGATTCCAGTTGGGATGAAGCAGTGTTTTAGAGCGTCGAATGTTTTAATTTTTGTCAGGTGCAAATATGAAGAAACGATTTTGTTATGGACTAAGCGTGGCTAGCCTTTTTGCTTACTCAGCCTCGACCCCAAGTCACGCGCAAGCTCCTCAATTTCCAACACTAAATACTCCCCTAACTCAAGAGAAAGAAAATCCAACACGTTTCTACGTGAAATATCATGATGGAAACAAACAGCGAGCCGTAGATCTTGTTGTGTCACAAAATTTAACCATCATCGATAGCATTGAAAAGTTGCAAGTGTTGGTTGTATCTGGGTCTCAAAGTGAGGTTGAAAGGCTTCAGGAGAGTGAGTATGTCGACTATGTAGAACCAGAACCAATAAGGCAGTTATATTCTAAGTAATGGTGTTCCTAAAAGTATAGAATGGTTCATCTGACACTCATCCAAGCACGTAGTACTTGAACTAAAAGCAATTCGAATTGCAATCGCTAAACGTTAGGGAGCCGCCTTAGTATACCTCTTACTAGACTTATGCTCTGAATTTCATGAGATAATAATCGCCCAAGCTATCGACGCCTTTTTTAGCTTTGGTGAACCCATTTGATTCATAGAATTCAATCGCCCTTTCGTTCTCCACCATACATTTTAGACTTAAAACTCCATAGTAAGACTTCGCATCTTCTAACAATCGAGTGCCAATATTTTTCCCTTGATGGGTCTTGGAGACATATAAGTGATGTACAAAGTTTTCTGGTTCCCAGATTGCAATAAACCCTAAAACTTCACCACCAGCAACAGCTACCAGAACTCGTTCGCCTTCAGTATCCCTGCTAAAGTCTGAGAGCTGATAACCACTTGTGTCGAGCCACGTAAATGTAGAAACCCTAGCGCTCAAATACAGTTCACTTACCGCGACCAATAAGTCTTCACTGTAGTCTTTAATTTCCATACATTTCCTTATAAAACCTAGTGTCGCAATAAAGTGTGCGCAGCAACCCGCTTAGGCTTTTGTAATTTAAAAAACTTAACCCATAAGTTACATCAAAGCTGCATGCCAATTTTTATCGAAGCCGCAATATTCCTAGCCGTTCGAGTAACGTTATCTCGAGCCTCACCTAATACTTGTTTGAGATCTTGCGGTGATCGAACAGTGCCAAAGCTAGCGTCAATAACACTGTAAAGCTCTTCTATTTCTTTCCCTATACAGCCCGCAATAGCAATCACGGGAATACCTTGCGATTTTGCTCTTTGCGCTATGCCAAAGGGAGTTTTTCCTTGTAGCGTTTGGTTGTCCATCTGCCCTTCACCAGTAATGAGCAAATCAGCATTTCGCAGTACGTTATCTGCATTTAGAGAATCAAGAACCACCTCGATTCCAGGTTGAATCGTGATATTGAATAACAGCGACAAACCTAATGGCGTTCCACCAGCCGCGCCAAACCCTGCCGAGTGACAATGATCAATAGAAGAAGTCAGCAACGATATGTTCGCGAAATGTTGAACGACATTATCAAGACTCTCGACAAGCTTGGGTGACGCACCTTTTTGTGGGCCAAACACATAGCTCGCACCTGTTTCACCGACCAGTGGGTTAGAAACATCGCAGGCTACAATAAAATGCACTTCCTTACATCGTGGGTGAACAGAGGATAAATCAATGGTCGCTAGTTTAGATAGGGCGGCTCCGCCTCTATCGATTTCCTTGCCGTCACCATCAAGCAACTTCCCTCCCAGCGCTTGTACAATACCTGCTCCAGCATCGTTCGTCGCACTTCCACCAAGACCAAGCAATATTTTACTCACACCAAAGTCGAGTGCTTCTCTGATTAATTCACCTGTTCCATATGTTGTAGCTATGGCTGGATCGCGTTGAGATGGCTCTAGGAGATCTAAGCCAGAAGCCGATGCTATTTCAATGAGAGCCGTTTTCCCCTCATCTAGTAACGCCCAACTTGCTAACACAGGCTCATTTAATGGTCCCATCACTCTCGACTGTTTAATTTCGCCTTTTAGTCCCTGCAAAAGAACATCGACTGTCCCTTCCCCACCATCGGCGAGTGGCAAGTGAACATATTCTGCTTGAGGAAAAACCTCACTAAACCCAATTTCAATACACTCACATGCTTGCTTTGCTGTGAGAGACTCTTTAAATGAATCCGGTGCTATCACTATTTTCATAACGGGTTATCCATAACAAAGCCGCGACTAAGGTTCTTTATTTACTGATATTGTGCTCAAACTCAATCACAGAACAACATCGTTGATAAATCAATAATACAAACTTTTCGAAATATATTAACTAGCTTTCACCGATTTGACAGACCAACACTAGACCCTACACTTTGTATAGTTATTTAACCAAGGAAGGTGATAACTATGACTGTACGTACTATCCTATCTATTTTATTTGTTTCATTCTGTGCTACTTCGGCTTTTGCAAAAGAGACGATTTTGGTCATCGAAAGCTACCACGCTGAATACGCTTGGGACAAAGACTTTAACCGTGGAATTGAAAAAGTCATTGGCGACCAATACAACATCGTTAACTTCTATATGGACACGAAACGCGTTGCTAAATCTGAGTATGCTAATAGAGCAGAAGCCGCATGGGCTAAGTACAAACAAGTAAAGCCTAGTCTAGTCATCCTCGCAGATGACAACGCGTTAAAACTACTAGGTAAAAGGTTCGAGTCGGAGCCAACACTCGTTGTTTACTTGGGAATAAACGGTAGCCCAAGAAACTACATTTCCCTAAAGAGCAAAAATATAACCGGTGTCATCGAGCGGCCATTACTAAAGCGCTCGTTAGTTACGCTTTCAAGCATACTCAAGCCCGCCCCAAAAAAAATATTAGTACTACTTGATGACGGTACAACATCTTACGCTACTGTCGAAAATATGGGCGGAAAGCATCAGTTCCGCCTCTCTGGTGTAGATATTACCGTCAAAACCATTGGCGCATGGAAAGAGTGGAAACAAGCCGTATCGAGCGCAAAAGACAATGGTTACGACGCAATTATTGTTGGCCTATATCAAACCATTAAAGAAGCCAATAAACCTGTACCTGCAGAGCAAGTCATTACTTGGACATCTAACAATGCATCTGTTCCACCATTTGGGTTTTGGTCTTTTTCCGTTGGAGCAAATAAAACAATCGGTGGTTTGGTTCTATATGGCTATTACCAAGGAGAGGCTGCCGCAAAACTTGCGCTAAAAGGCCTTAAACAAGGCAAGTTTTCGGTGACATTTCCAAAAACAGCGGAAGAGGGAAAGCTATTATTTAGCAAAACTCAGATGAAAAAATGGAATATTTCTTTGCCAGAGAGTCTAGAAAAAAAAGCTACTTTGGTAGAGTAGCTTTAGCCTAACTTCAGTTATCACACGCTGCCATAAGAAACTCATAAATATATGATATATGAGTATTTATTCTATTTTCTTTTGCAGTTTTTTTGCGTTCTCTTTAATTTGTCAACATCTACTTCTACCTTTAATGCATACGCTCACATTAGCTTTCCTAGATAAAGGACTATTTATGAAATGTAACCTCTTGCGAACAGTCAGATTTTCGCTTGTGATAGCACTTCTATCCACAACAACGGCTTACGCCGCAACTTCAAGCAGCGAAAAAGTTAATGTGTGTGATGACATAGCAGAATGGCCGCCATATACCTATTGGGAACGTGTAGACGGTCAGGTCAACAAACAAAAACTTACCGGTGCGATGGTTGATGTCCTCACTGCTATCACCAAAATTACAGATATTGAATTCGATGTATCCCTTTATCCTTGGAAACGCTGCTTGTTAGAGGTAGACAAATTTGGTTCCAACCACAAGTTTGAAATGTTTATGGATGGAACATTCAATAAAGAACGCGCTGAAAAGTACTACTTAACCGCCCCAATCTATTTTAACCGTGCTGGTGTTTGGTATTCGACAGACCGTTTCCCTGAAGGCTTGAGCTTGCAGACTTTTGATGACATCAAAAAATATAACCTATGCGGAATATTGGGGTATAACTACGATCGTTATCAGATATTAGATCCAAGCAATATTGATACACGTGCAGTAAATTTAGATCAGGCTATGAAAAAAGTATCTGCTGGACGATGTGATTTACTATTGGAGTCAGCCGCGATTCCCTATGGGTTTCAAGCCATAGGTAAAAGCCTTATTCCCGACAACGTAAAATATACACCTATAGCGGACTCTCCAGCAGCGGGTTTCCACATTTTCATCGCTAAAACATCTCCACGGGCTTATGAGCTAGTGACCAAAATCAATCAAGCCGTAATAATTTTGGGCGCAAATGGCACCATCGAGAAAATCATGCGCTCGTACCTGCCAACATGTGGGCGAAATTGCTAGACAACAAATTGGCTCATCTACGAAGCAATCGCAAAGCAGCAGAAAACTTCTACCTACTTTCTGCTGCGCATTATTAATATCAGTTCGATTGAATAGTTAAACGAAGCTGTTTCTAATTCGTTTCTACATTGTCTGATGAGCCATCATCAGAGTCAGACTTCACGATATGACGGTGCAAATTCACTGGCGCATCCACTTGCTTGGTTTTAAAGTAATGGCTTACTTCTTCTTTGCGCATATAGCTATTACCTTCCATATCGACGGTATGCTCGTAGCCCTTCTTAACTAGTTGCTGTTGGGGCAACCTAGGATGTGTCCGCTTAAGTTGAGGGGAGTCATTGCGCTCAAAAACATAAACATAGCGCCCTCCTCCCGTTTCAACTATCAATTCTGTACCGTCGAATTGATAGTTTGTCGTTAACAATCGAGAGTTTTTATACACTCCTGAACCATTTATAACATATGTGTCAGTGTTGTATTTTGGTGCACCGACTTCAATCCAGGCACCAAATAGATCTGCTTTTCCTGTTTTTTTATTGCTTCCTAAATGAGTGCCAATTGCGATAACCACTCCAGCTAAGACAATTAACAAGAATACCAGTGTAACTTTTAACATAGTTATCGTTGTTAAGCCTTTTTTCTTGTTCATTACGAACCTAGGCAAGCGATTTTGATATTGCATATTACTCCGTTAATAATGACAAATGTTTCAAAGTAACATTATCGGAAATAATACATTACGTTAAACAGTAGTAAATACGCATAATAATTTTTTGCACGCGAGGCCACTATAAGTTGGTAACAAAATATATTCCATATACCTGAGTGATTGTTACCAACAATATAAATAATTGGACATTATAATTACTCACCTATGTATTGTATAAGTGAGTAATGTAGGAGTGATTAATTGCACCGTCATAGTCGACATATATAACCAAACAGAAATTGATCGTTAAGTCACCAATTCGTTTATCCAGCTTTGCTGCCCTAATAACTTCAGTCCTAAACCTGATAGCTCGGCTTTCGGATAGCGTGTGTTTTCCCAATTTCTCGGATCACCGGGAAACGCGAAACCTTCTGGAGGCAAACTCTCTAACCATGATTTCACTCTCCATCGGCGTATGTCTTCATTCGCTTCTTCTGCAGGCACCATCGATATGTATTGTGCCATACGCACTCGTTCGGAATGGTTTGGGCGAATGCCATGAGGTAGAAGGCTGTTAAAAATTAAAAGATCTCCAGCTTGCAATGGAACAAATTCAACATCAAACCCAGTTAAATCGGGCACAAACGGGTCTCTATCTATAGGTTGTGTTTCGCGCCATGATTCTAGCTCACGATACAATTTTGGTACACACTGAAAGCCACCCGTCTCTTCATCAGTATCCGTCAACGCCAGTACACCTTGTACATTTACAGGTAGTGGAGTGAGAGAGGAATCGGCATCCCAATGAACAAAGCCATCGAATGTTCGGTTTTTCTTATTTGGCGGATTGAGGTTTGCTCTATCAATAGTTACCCACAAATCTTCTCTATCCCAAATATCTACGAAAGCATTGTAAATATCAGGATTTTGCCTGTTGTCCCAAAGTACTTGATTGTGATAGCACTCGACCATTCCAGAGTTGTTTAACTCGACCATTTGATGATCTTTACGCTGCTCTTGATACCAAGTGGAAGAGTCATTCGGAGACATTTCTTGAAACTCCCACAAGAACTGCTTTGTTTTGTCTACCTGCTCTGTAGATATGACTCCTTTAATAACGACATAGCCGTTTTTCTGCCAAAACTCGAATTGATCGGCGGTAAGCTTATTAAGTGGTAGACGCTTCTTGATATCTCGCAACTGAACATCATGCAAGTTTGATACGCTGTTATTACCCGGTGCATTGTCGCCAAATCCGTACTTGTTTTTCATCTGACCTTTCTCCGTTTCTTGTTGTTCTTTCACATTTTGACAACACAGCAAAATAAAGGTGATGAAATCCGAGTAAATAGTAATATTATTTAGTCAAATATTTCTATCATTTTGTTTGATTAGTATTAAATGAAAGCTCAATTCGAAAAAATAGTCTATGACGAATCATGCTCTTGGAGACTACTAATACGTGAGCTAGATGAAATACCTTTTGAATGGCATTTTCATCCAGAGTACGAACTCACACTAACACTCAACAGTCACGGCGAACGTTATATAGACAACTGCATTGATTTATATTGTGATTGGGATTTGACTCTTCTTGGTCCAAACATTCCTCATACTTGGCACTCAAAGTCCAAGGTCAATGAAGACAAACCGCATAAAGTGTACGTGCTATGGTTCGATGGTCAGTGGGTAGAGAAACTTTCACACACTTTCCCTGAGTACAGTCAAGTTTCTGCTCTTGCACAACTGGCTCATCAAGGGGTTCAATTCTCAAAAACACTCGCGAAAGAGCTGTCCCCACTGTTTTCGGAGTTAGATCAATCACCAGCAGCTAGAAGGCTCACACTATTTCTGCAGATCTTAGAACGCTTGATGGTTTGCGAGGATATTCGCAGCATGAACATCAATCACTCGAAAGCGCGTTTAAATTCCGAGAAAAGACAACAACAACAGCTCAATAAAGCACTAGAGTTCATCCACGACAATTACACTTCCACTATTTTGTTAAGTCAGATAGCACAGCATGTTGGAATGAGTGAAAGCACATTGAATCGCTTCTTCCACCGTTTAATGGGGCAAAGTGTTAGTCAATACTTAATAGATGTTAGGTTGGCGAGGGCTTGTTCATTGTTGATTAGCACAGACTTATCAATCGCAATTTTGTCCAATAGAGCTGGATTTCAAAACCTATCCAACTTCAACCGCTTATTTAGAAAAAATAAGCAAACGACACCAAAAGAATTTCGTAAGCGCTATCAACGTAAAAGCGCCTAGATCAGTGAACCTAGGCGCTTGAAGCAGAATTAAGATTTCGTTGCTGTCTTCGCTGGCGCTTTAGCTGCAGTTGCTGGAGCAGCAGTCTCTGCTTTCACGCTCTCAATCGCTGCTTTAAGGCCTGCTGGATCATAACCACGGATGATCTTAACGTTGTCTTTGTTCGCTCCTTCGCTTGGCATTACGATTAGCGCTGGAGTTCCACGGAAAGACAGTTCACCAAATAGTTGTAGGTTGTCCATGTAGCTGTTGTCCGCTTTGAACTTGCTTACATCTACGCCTGCTTCTTTCGCCGCTTTGT
The DNA here is from genome assembly GCF_921294215.1 of Vibrio marisflavi CECT 7928. Taxonomy (GTDB): domain Bacteria; phylum Pseudomonadota; class Gammaproteobacteria; order Enterobacterales; family Vibrionaceae; genus Vibrio; species Vibrio marisflavi. Next base: position 877,475 of record NZ_CAKLDM010000002.1, on the reverse strand, counting down.
CTATTTCTTTCTTAGTTAGCTTGCCTTCAACTTGGCCACTTTCAAAAACAGCATTGTGGTAAGTGTTGTACGCTTCGCTACCTTTCTTCGCGTAGATCCAGTTACCCATATCTGCAGCGTAACGAGAAGCTTCCCAACGCATACCAAAGATTGGTGTTTCTTTGTATACAAAGCGAACGTCTGGGTTATCTTTTTGCAATTCTCTAACTACTGGAGAAATTTTAGAACAGAAGATGCATTGGTAGTCAAAGAACTCAATCACATTTACTTTAGCGTCTTTCGGGCCTACAGCTGGTGTTTTAGGGTTATCAACTAGTTGCTTAGCGTGCTGAACCACAGCTTGGATCGCTTGATTATTTTGCTCTGCGATTTGTTGTTTCTTATATGTTTCAGATGCCTTAATTAACACTTCTGGGTGCTGAATAATATATTGGCTAGCAATTTTTTCGATTTGCGCTTTTTGCGCTGTTGAAAAATCGGTGCTTTGTGCACTACAACCAGCAAGTGCGATAGTTGCTAGTGCTGTAAATATGGCTGTTTTTTTCATAGCTCGTCTTAAGGTTTGGGTTCTACAAAGGTTCAACAAAAGTTTTGTTTCAGACCCCTTCTACCATAAAAGTTCACTAATTTTGCTGTCATGACAGTAAATTTACATAAACGGGTATCTTTCACTACCTATTTCGCAAGCATCAAACATAATAGGCCCAAGAAATATAACCCACATGAATACTACACTCCCAACGACAATGTTGAATGTTTCAACCTAAAACACAATTACCATTCGATGATTGCAGTTCTTGTCAACGATGGCCTTGTCCATGAATGGTGCTCATTTGATCTTTCGGCGCGCTGACAAGCAAGTTTGACTGATAAAATATTGTCGCAAATTGCCTTCTATAAACATCATATCTTGGCAGATCAACTCTATCTCATCTTCAACATTGCATTGGTGTGGTGAAAGCTGGTTAAACTTTTCAACCAACTTTGCCAAATCTTCTTTCATTTGTTCGAATTCAGCTTGAGACATAAGGATGCCTCCTTCAATATTCACGACATTGGAGACCCCATTTTGGAAAGCAGCGCATCATTTAGGTTGCTGACCAACTCCTCAACAATACTTTCAACATTCTTCTGCAAATCAGTCGCCGTAGATAGGACTGGAAAGCTAGTATAAGTATTCATCGATAGCGTCTGTGAAAATTGGCTGTGTTCTTCTTTAAGGTAACCTTCATCAAGTTCAGGTATGGTTTTGAGGGTTAGCTTTTTACCCTTAACTTCAAGTTCAGCAACGTAGTGCTCTCCTTTATTTTTGAGCCAGCCGATATGTGCGTATAGTTGTTGTAAGTCTATATCTCTATAATTAATTTGAAGCATATTGAATCCAACTGATGTTTGTTTATTATCCCTATAAACCTAGTATAACTTTGAGCACTTAACAAACCAGTTTCATACACATTAAGCTCATATCAAAGCTCAGCGTAATAACAAAACGTCTTCGTTTAAACATAAGCTATATAAGCTATTGAGCTCTCTAGCCTTCTCTGAAACTCACTAATTAGAAACTGTATTTCAAACATGAGTATATGAGTTGAGAAAAAGCTAGAGAAAACTCCGTTACTGATCCGTTTCAGCTGGAAGGTCATCGGATAAAGTGTGCAAAAACGCCACTATATCGGTCACTTCATCATCGCTTAGACCCAAGTTACCTATATTACCTCCGTTGTTAACGTTCTCATCGAGCTCAGGAACTACATTATTAACGTCTCGGGTATTGTAGAAATCAACAACTTCGTTCAGTGTTGCAAACACACCGTTGTGCATATAAGGTGCTGTCAATCCAACGTTTCTAAGCGTCGGAACCCTAAACTTGCCGTTTTCTGCATCATCATTCAGTACTGCGCCCAGTCCAAGATCCACAAACGCAGCACCGTCAGGGTTAAGCGTTGAATCTAAAGTAAGAAATGGGTTATCTGGGTTAGCTGGAACCCCGATGTTAAAGTACCTAAAGTTGGTGAAAAGGTTTGGATTTTGGTTGATTGCATGGCAACGAGAGCACTGACCGTCACCAACAAACAAATTAAATCCATTTTGTTCCTGCTCCGTAAATGTATCTGAACCTGCTATCACCGCGTCAAACTTCGAGCTAAATGGAGAGAATTCATCAGTTCGCTCAAATTCAGCAATAGCTTCAGTCATACTTAGATAAGCAAGCTCGATGTCATTAAACACACCAGCCCCAAATATGGCTTCGAACGAAGTAGCATATTCAGCTTGGCTCAGCTTCAATACAACTTCTTGTTCATCGGCATTATTCATCTCTAGTGGGTTTAAGAAAGGTCCTGCAGCTTGCTCCTCTAACGTATTCACTCGACCATCCCAGAATAAACCACCAACAAAACCTGGACCATTAACACGAGCCCGGAAGGCTGGAATGTGCTGCGCATATGAAGCAGTTGGCGAATTTCGACTACCAAATACACCAGCAATAGCACCTTCGGAAGTCGCTATATCGGAATCCGGATCGGCAAACCCAGCACTCGCGGTATGACAACTTTCACAAGATTGCCCCGGAGGGTTGGAAAGGTTTGTATCTTTATAAATCGCTTCTCCTAGCTCAGCCAATGTGAGCACAGGATCGACTGGGTCTACAGGGTCATCACCTCCATCATCTACAACAGGATCCCCATCGTCACCACCATCATCAACTGGTTGCTCGACTTGCATTTTATTTTTGTGCCTATGCTTTTTCTTTTTATTGTCCCTATCTCCACCTTCAGCAATAGCATTCAATGGAAAAAGGACAATTAAAAGAACCACTAAGCCCATCTGACATATATTAATGTCCGTATTTATAATCTTCATAATTTCTTCCTATTTATTAGAGAATTACTAAACATGATTAGCAGTGAAGACAAAAAATATGTTAATAACACTCAATACTAATTTTATTAAATAAACAGAATAGAAATTGATAAAATAGAGTTTTGTTAGTTTCGTGGAATAAAGATCAACTTCACAAAAACATTTACACAACTCTAATATTATCCGTAAGTAGATAATTTATTTGAATATAAAAAAATTACAAAAATTGACATTGTAAAAATTTGGCCATATAAAATATCTCAGTTAGAGTTATTACTCCTCAACAAGTCTATAGTTAACAATAGAAAATAACATTATTTATTCACACAATTTTATAAAGGTTAATTATTTTACAGGTCATCATTAAATATTAAAGAGTAAAAAAGCTTATGGAATAAATTTTGCAGTTACCCGACACATACAGTTATCATCAACAGTCAATATGATAATATCATTAATATTCAATTAGATACCACCACATTCATTAAGAACTCTCCCCTTCAATTCGCATCAAACAACGTTTGTATTCATTTGCACCATAAAGCGAAACACCAGATTTACATGCTCTCTTTACAATATATTCCACTTGGGTTGCATTGCTTAAAGCTAGGTTTCCGCTACTCGTACAATGATTATTTTCGAAACCAACGCGAATATCTCCCCCTAGCAACATCACTGCAGACAAACAATTGAATTCATTTTCTCCAAATGCACATGCTCCCCAATGCTCCGTGGTAATAAATTCATCATATAGAAATGGAAGTAAATCTTTAGGGTAATTGATAGAATTATTTCTATAACTACCTAATACAAATAGTGCATGTCGCCCTTTTTTCGGTAACATATTGCTCCGACATAACTTAGAATAACGCTCTACATCTTCCTGGTTATACAAAATGTATTGTGCAAGTATATTTTGCTCAGCCACCCAATGAAAAAAATCTATCGTTTGGGAGGATACGGTGGGGGATGGCAATAATTCACGTAGTGCAAACGATGCAGCTGGTGGCTTTACTTCTCTTATAAGCTGCATTTGTTGGCTGGGAGTATAGCGCTCAATCGCTTCAGTAGTTAACTGGATAATAATACTATCACCCAACTTTGATTCTAAAGCCTCCAATAATTTCAAGTTGTCATCAATTTCAAGGCTGTGTTGCCCTTCAGAATTTCGCGCATGCACATGCGCCATGATCGCTCCTGCTTTACGGCATTCTTTTACGTCATCGACAATTTCTTGTATCGAGATCGGTATGCTTTTGTGGTCAGTTTTTTGTTTCCTTGCTCCATTTGGAGCAACTATAATCGCGACTTTATTGGACATGTATTTAAAGCCTCCAACTTTTTGCCGATATTTCTAAACTAGTCACCAGCTTTTTGACCAGTTCTTTTAATTCATCGTCCGTTATCAGAAAAGAAGGAGCGAGCAATATGTGGTTCCCATATACTCCGTCAATGGTTCCGGCCATTGGATAGCACATCAATCCCTGTGACATTGCCGTAGACTTAATCTCTTGATGCGCCAGAGCTTCGGGTGGTAGTGGAAGTTTCATTACTTTGTCTGACACAAGTTCGATACCAACAAACAGCCCCCGCCCACGAATATCTCCAATATACGGTATTTCCGAAAGGTGGTTGTCTAGCATGGTTTTCAGTTTTAAACCTTGCTGGCGCACATTTTCAAGTAAGTTTTCCTCTATGATTGTACGTACCGTGGCAAGCGCTGCTGCGCAAGCTACCGGGTGGGCCATAAACGTATGACCATGTTGAAAAAAACCACTACCACTACTGATTGCATCGTATATATGGCTGCTCGCCAACACTGCTCCTATTGGCTGATAACCCGCCGCAAGACCTTTCGCTAATGTGACAATATCAGGTACAACGCCTTCCTTTTCAAAGGCAAAAAAATCACCTGAGCGACCAACGCCACACATGACTTCATCCAATATCAATAACACACCGTATTTGTCGCAAATTTGGCGTACATATTTAAAGTAGTTTGCTGTCGCAGTTACGGCGCCTGCTGTTGCACCAACAATCGGCTCAGCAATAAACGCCATTACATTTTGTTCGCCTAACTGAAGAATCGTTGACTCCAGTTCATTTGCTAGCCTTTGGGAGTACTCCTGTTCACTTTCTCCAATACCCTGATCTCTATATGCATAGCAAGGTGAGACAAAGTGGACATCAGAAAGTAACGGTTCAAATTGCTTTCTTCGCCAGTAATTTCCACCAGCCCCTAGGGCACCCAAAGTGTTGCCGTGGTAGCTTTGCCTTCGCGCAATGATCTTGCACCTTTGTTCCTGCCCCACTTCAACAAAATACTGCCTAGCCATCTTTATCGCAGATTCAACAGCTTCTGAGCCACCACTGACAAAATAAGCATGGTTTAACGGGTCTGGTGCGAGAGAGCACAATAACCGAGCAAGTTGTTCGCTACTTTCTGAAGTAAAGAAACCACTATGAGCAAAAGGAATAGCAGCAACCTGAGCCAAGATTGCTTGCTTCACGGCTGAATGATTGTGCCCGAGGTTTGAGACTGCAGCCCCACCACATGCATCCAAGTACCTTTTACCGCCTTGGTCGATCAAATAAACACCCTCACCTCTAGATATAGTTGGATATTTATGGTGGCAATGGCGGTGAAAAACATTTGACATTATTCTACCCTTGATAACGTTTCTAAGATAACTAGCTGTGTGACTGAGGCTATTAATATCATTGAAACCACCATGAAATAATCGAAACTTTCTCCCACCCAATTCCCAAATGGAATAGCATGACTATCTACTCGCCAGTTAGGTTCTAAAGTATGAAGCTCAGTAAACTACCTTCAATCAAATCGCTACGCACCTTCTTAGCTGTCGCGTCATCTCTCAATTTCTCAAAAGCGGCAGAAAAGCTCTCGATATCTCAAGGGGCAGTAAGCAAACAAGTATTGGCGCTAGAAAAACAATTGGGTTTGGCCTTATTTGACCGATGTGTCAATGGGATAGAGCTGACAGAAGCAGGCAAAAGGTTTTTGCCTAAAGTCACCGAAGCGTTACACATTATAGAGTCTTCAAGCGCAGACCTTCTGCAATCAAACTTAACTCAAGATCAGCTCAATATAAGCGTAACACCCTCTTTTGCCAGCTTATGGTTGGTTAATCGGTTAGAAAGTTTCCTCACTGACGTTCCCAATATACACGTCAACATTAGGACTGGCGATGAGGCCAATAAATTTGACGATGGTGACAATGATATAGTGATTCGTTGCTTACCTACTTCTCTAAATTACGAGCAAGCAACGCTAATTTGTAGAGAACAGCTATTTTTATTAGGTTCTTCTGAGTTATTACAACAGAAGCCCATAACTAATAAACGCCAACTCGCCTCCCATACTTTCATTCCTCACCTAACAAGACCTGAGCTATGGCAGCATTTTAAAACTGAGCAAAATATATCTTCAAATTTGAACTATCATGCGATTGGCTATGAACACTTTTATATGTCGTTATCTGCAGTGCAAAGTCATTATGGTTTGGCATTAATTCCTGACTTTATGGCTGCACATTTCCTCGAGCAAGGGGTTGTTCAGAACCCCCTAGGAATATCTTTGCAAAGCCAGTATGGTTACTATATGTCCATACCACACTATAAGAAGGACTCTCGGAATGTAGTCCGTTTCTGTCTGTGGTTGGAACAATATTTCTCTAAGGCCTTTTGTTGAACAATAGAGGGTATTTACGCCTCAAGCGCATCTGTTCGGCTAACATATGTTTAAAACTTGGGCCTTGTTTCAGCTTGATAATCACCTCATTACCATCAAAACGTAGAATCGCTCCTTCTATCTCGATCAGTTTACCCCCATGCAGCAAAAGCACACCTTTCATAGACATACCACGATAGAGAACTGAGCTGTTTTCCACTACAACTCGTAAACCTTTTTCCGAAACCTCAGCAACAGAGTATCTACGATCCTTCAAACGAAAAACTGGCTGCGCCCGTTTTGGATATCGTAAACGAAAATACTTTCGTTTTTGTTCAATAGAGTCATCTGACATACATTTCTTCTAACCAACTAAACTAATTATTAGGTGAACTACTAAAAGTTTAGATACTGTCACGCAGATCGTGTAAGAATTTGTCACTTTAAATTGCAATTCTATGAGCATGGTGCTAGATCAGCAATAATGAAACCCCACTAATAATTATATATACAATAGTGTTTATAACGATATAAATATATAAGAAAACCAAAATAATTAAACTTTTATTACAAGTATGACAAACAATTGCACACATGTGCAATGCGTATATAATCATCCCGGGTTTCTGATATTTAAACAAAGCTTAAATATCAGAAAAAACCAGTGCGTTCATATTTATATAGCAAATAGATCCGAGAAATATAATTTAAAATCCAAAGGATTTTTAAATCAACCAGGATGGTTACAAATGAAAAAATCTAATAACAGATCTTTACTTTTTCTAAGTTCACTCTTCGTTTGTGGGCATAGTCTTGCATTTGAATATCATGACAACCAAGTAAAATTTCTCCCTAATACGCCTTATATCTTACCTACCGTAGCAAGTAACCCACAGACAGGAAAAGCATCACCACTCAATGATGCCTACTACTATTTGACAGGTGTTAAGGTATCCAACAATCAGGATCCAAGCCATTTAGTCAAAGTAGGTAGTACCAAAATGAGTGGTGCATATAAAGATGGTCGCTACTTTACCTTTACACTAGGCCGGCATGGCACAGATGATGTGGCTAACTGGTTTAAGCAGCAGCTCGGAAACGATAGAGGTAAAACTACATTTAATGATTTACCCAAGAAACTTAATTTTGCTTTCAAAGGAGACTTAACTCTTTATTTTAATAAAGGAGATACCAATCATGGACTCAGCCAATATAAATATAGTGTGAAAGACGTTGTCATTGCTCAAGGACACACTGGTACGAGTAATAACTGGTGGGCTGCCGCTCAACGTGGCCGATATATTGGCGATCATCGAATTCAAGTTTGGGGAAAAAGGACGTCTCTAGACCCAAACAATCCAGGATCTTCAGAGAATGCTGCAATCGTATTTAGACGCGGAGGCGAAATTTGGGATCCGTTATCACAAATATTAAACCCTAGTGACGTCAGTACAATAGAATATCAAGTGCCGAATTCCGTTCAGTGTATCTACAACGGCACCCCGAATGTTATGCGTTTAACGAAATACCATGACGGATTGCTTAAAGAAGAAGATGAAGCTATCGACCAGGTAATCTCTCCTTTTGCGTCAAAGTGTTTTAGAACGGAAATTAGTGCAGACGTTACCTTTACTCTAGCCAATGATGGCGATGTAGAGCACACCGTGCATATGACTGCCAACACTAACATCAAGTCGGAGCCTAATTACGACGGTTCTTACAACGATCGACGCTATATGACTGAACTTGGTGCTTTGGGGGCACTTCGAGTCTCCACGTACAGTGCAAACCAAACATCTATATACAAAATTGAGCAAAAGTCCGTTTCGGAACCTGTCAAAACTGCTGACTGGATGGCTGATTTCGCTGATAGCGATAAAATAGAAAACGTAATGCTTCCGGCAAGCCACGATGCTGGTATGTCAACTGGAAACATTTCACATTGCGCCGTTACCGCAAGCCCCCAAGTCACTCAAACTCAGACCAAAGATATATTAGGTCAATTAGAGAGTGGCGCACGTTACTTTGATATCCGACCAACTTATACCGATTCGGTATTTGGTGGCGCTGCTGGATACTTCACATACCATGGCGGCAATCAAATGAGCTGCAATGGCCAACCGATTGTACATATACCTTCTGAGAATCGACTGGGTTTACTTAATCAAGCACTGCAGTTTGTTTCTGAACACCCAACTGAAACTCTGATTCTCAAGTTTTCCCATGTTCGTGGCGTAGCTGCAGCATCGAAAGAAACCGTTTCAAAAGCAGTCGCCTCGCTGGTAAGAAGTGTGTTCTCAGGTACAAACCAAGCACATTTATACATGGCTAACCGGACTTCTGATATCTCAGGGCTAACCTTCGGTGAAGTACGCGGAAAAGTCATTGTTGTTTTGGACACTACTGAAGACGAGCAAAAGTTCTCTAGTCTCGTTAATCCGACGTCTGGGCTGTGGGGATACAATGACATTTCATATTCTGGTAGCAACGACGTGCCTTCTGGGCAAACGGGCCAAGGCTATCCGTTTTTGAAAGTCTTTGATCATTACTCAAACGCAAACGTATTTCAAAACATGTTCTCGGATCAGAAAAATAAACTTAACGGATATCAAGGCAAAGACTATAACTGGTTCCTGCTGTCATGGACACTAACACAGAGTGCTGAAGATGCTTTGAATACTTACCCGACTATTTTGGGTATGGCTGTTCGAGCCCATGCTTGGTTACCAGAGAAGCTACCCTTACTGGAAAAGTCTAATTTGGTCTACTTGGACAATATCAATCCAGATATTGTGACTCCTGTTATTTACAATAGTACCGCTGTCACGATTAAAAACCTGCAATCAGAAAAGATGTACGTGTCTGGCGAAACGAACAGGGATATTCGTCTATCAAAATATCAACACGTTTCATTAGGCTCGTTAAATAACAAAGGAAACCATATTGTCATTAGCGAATTACAAGGGCCAATATGCACCATCACCATTAACACGTCTGCTAATAACTTAATCGAAATGAATAATTTTCGTAGCGATATAAAATGTAACAAGGTGAGAGATAATTTAGTTGAAGTAGTCTCTGACTAATTCACACCCTTTAAAAAACAAAAGTAACCTTGTGCATCAATTAACCAAGGTTACTTTTTTCATTAGCGCTAACTACACAAGTTGCGCTGTTTCACTGCTTAATTCTTCTGACTCTAGCCATACTTTTCGAACAGATTTTGCTGCTGCGACTAAATTGGTTAATGCTTGTTCGGTTTCAATCCAACTACGCGTTTTTAAACCGCAATCTGGATTTGCCCATAAACGCTGATAAGGTATCTTGTCTGCAGCTTTGTACAGTAAGTTCTCAATCCACTCCTTGCTTGGAATATTAGGTGAGTGAATATCGTAAACGCCTGGGCCAATCTCACTCGGATAATTAAACTCTTCAAACGCTTTGAGCAATTCCATATTTGAGCGCGATGTTTCTATAGTAATGACATCTGCATCAAGCGCTGCGATCGATTCGATGATCTCATTAAATTCGCTGTAGCACATATGCGTGTGTATTTGAGTTTCCGGTCTTGCACTCGCGGCGGAAAGCTTAAATGCGTCCACAGCCCAATCCAAATACTCTTGATGCTGCTTCTGTTTAAGAGGCAACCCTTCTCGAATCGCTGGCTCGTCAATTTGAATAATATTGATGCCTGCATCTTGTAAATCTGCGACTTCATCTTGCAATGCCAGGGCGAGCTGCTGGGCTATCTCTTTACGAGAAATATCTTCGCGAGGGAATGTCCAACAAAGTATTGTCACTGGCCCTGTCAGCATCCCTTTCATCTGTTTAGAAGTAAGTGACTGAGCATATGCCGACCACTCAACAGTTATTGGTGCACGTCGCTCTATATCTGCTACAACAACTGCCGGTTTAACACAGCGCGAGCCATAACTTTGTACCCAGCCAAACTTAGTGGTTTGGAAACCTTGCAAGTTCTCGGCGAAATACTCCACCATATCATTTCGCTCAGCTTCACCATGTACTAGCACATCTAAATCCAACGCTTCTTGCCGTTTGACACAACCTTCAATATGGCCTTTTAGCAATGCCTTGTATTCAAGCTCATCTATCTTTCCTTGTAGAAAGTCTCGGCGTTGGGTTCGGATTTCTGGTGTTTGTGGGAAAGAACCAATAGTTGTTGTCGGGAGCACCGGCAATTTCAATTTGTCACGTTGAACCTTAGCTCTCTCAATGTACGATAAGCTTCTATTGACCGACTCTTTATTGATACTTGCAATCCTGCCTTGCACAGATGGCTTATTTACTTCTGTGGATGATTGCCTTGCAATGACAGGTTTGCTGTACTCATAGCACTCAGCTATAGCCGCTTCATTTCCATCTAACGCCTTAGCTAACAGGACAACTTCTGCAACTTTTTGCTTGGCGAATGAAAACCAACTCTTCGCCTCTTCTGGCAAGCCAGTTTCCAACTCCAGATTAACCGGGCTATGAAGTAGCGAACACGAGCTGGCCAACCATAGTCTGTCACCGAATTTATCCTTTGTTGGCTGTAGCAATGAAAGGAGCTGATGCAGATTTGCTTTCCAAACATTACGACCATTGATTGCACCAACAGATAGCACCCAATGTGACGGGACCTGTTCTGCCACATTCGCCAATTGGCTCAAGGCAGCAGAAAGATCTATATGTAACCCATCAACAGGCAACTTTGCGATTACCTCGATGTTATCTTCAACTGAGTCAAAATAACTGGTCAACAGCAGCTTAACCTTACCCTGAAGCTTTTGATAACTCGTTGAAAATGCGCTTAGCCATCTACCTTCCAGCTCAAGAGACAGAATTGGCTCGTCTATTTGTAACCACTCGACACCGATAGCTTCTAATCGAGCAAAAATTTCTTGGTAGCACTCTAAAAGACTTGGAAGAAGAGATAAGCGATCAAAATCACTACCTACTTCCTTGCCTAAATAAAGGTAACTTACTGGTCCCAGTAGCACTGGCTTAACTGAGTAACCAGCTTGCTTAGCTTGCTCAATTTCATCAAATAGCTGTGTCCAACTCACCTCAAATGTTTGTGACTCACTAAATTCCGGTACGATGTAGTGATAATTAGTATTGAACCACTTGGTCATATCAGATGCAGCACCACAATCACAGCTAGACTGAGAACGACCTCTTGCCACTTTAAACAGTGTATCTAGGTCAATAGAATCGGATTGGTGGCGCTTTGGCACATGGCCAAGCAGAAGCGACGTAGAGAGAACATGGTCATACCAAGCAAAATCTCCCGCCGTTACGTATTCGAGTCCTTGCTCTGCTTGCAGTTGCCAATGTTTATCTCGCAGTGTTGATCCTACATTTTCCAGTTCATTTTGATCGATTTCTCCGCGCCAATATTTTTCTAACGCAAGCTTAAGTTCTCTTTTTTCACCAATTCGAGGGTAACCCAATATATGTGTAGTCGCTGTCATCTTAATCTTTCCATTTTAAATACGTTGTGAGGTCGATTTACCTTTCTTATCGCCACTTTGGATGTCTAGACAGCTAAAATATTGCTCTAAACGCAAAATTCGGCAATATCCAATTTCTCAACAGCATGATGAAAAAAATTCATACACTCTGTAAAACCTCATTTCACAATGCCGAAAACTTGCTAACTAAAATTTTTAGACGTCTAGACGTTTACATGGGGCAAGTTTTTGCGTAGTTTATTTATATTCAACATTGGGATGTGACTATTAGGATTATTCATGATTGAGCTTAAACACCTACGGACACTCAGCTGTTTAAGAGATACAGGCTCTCTTACAGCGACAGCAAGAACGCTTCACCTTACTCAGTCAGCACTCTCGCATCAGATAAAAGATATTGAAGCCCGTATTGGTGGGCAGCTGTTCTTTCGCAAAACACGTCCAGTGAAGTTCACTGCTGAAGGAAAAATCTTGTTGAAGCTTGCCGATGACGTGTTACCTAAATTTGCCCACACTGAAAATGAGCTTGCAGGGCTGAAAGAGGACGTCAATGGACGACTTCATATGGCTATCGAATGCCATTCCTGCTTCCAATGGCTAATGCCAGCAATCAAAGAGTATCAAGTCAATTGGCCAAGTGTATCGCTAGATTTTTCTTCTGGTTTCGGTTTTGAACCATTACCAGCTTTGCTTGCTGGAGAGCTGGATCTGGTCATCACTTCAGATATTCATCCTAGATCCGAGGTACATTACGAGCCTTTGTTTGACTTTGAGATGCGCTTAGTTACTTCGGTTAACCACCCGCTTAGTCAACTCGAAACGATAGAACCGACTGACCTTGCGGAAGAAACAATGCTTAGCTACCCTGTTGAAAAGCAGCGACTTGATGTAGTTAAGCACTTTTTACAACCTGAAGGCATTGAGCCGAAAAAATGGAAACAAGCAGACAACACGCTCATGCTAGTACAAATGGTTTCAGCTGGACTTGGCGTGACAGCGTTACCGAACTGGGCGGTAAGTGAATTCTCTAGGCAGGGCTTGGTTGATAGTAAGCCACTAGGTAAAGGACTTTGGCGTCGCTTATTTTGCGCTATACGCCATACAGAAAAAGACAAGCATTACTTGCAAGCCTTCTTTAGTACAGCTAGACAGCAATGCAAAAACCATCTTGAGGGAATCAAGATGGTTTAATTGGAAATGGGGTTATCTATCGTAAGCTTTAAATTGGTTGGTTACCCTGTCATATTGATAACCTAACATATCTAGTTTCCCGACAACGTTCTCAACATCTAGTTCGTACATACTCGCCAAATCTTCAAAACTGTCACATTCTAGGCGTAGCTTTTCATTAACTATGCCCAACAAAATTCGGCTATCAAGGCGGTGGATATTGCTTAGATCCATACGTCAACTCCTTCCTCATCGGACTCACTGTTAAGCATAAACCTAACAATGCGTCTAAAAAGTGACCGCACTCTAAACTACTGACAAAGCCCAACCATAGACTGATGCTGTTAGTAGTAGCGAAGTACTAACTAACAACACCCACTTATTGGGTGCTTTCGAGAAAATAATATGCGCGCACCAAACCAGTACACCGACAACCAACAGCATCAAACCTATTATTGCCCGACTTACCATTGGTTCTTGAGCTGTGTGAAGCAAACCAAACGCGTAAATGAGTGTTAAAATCACTAAAACAATAGAGGCCACTACACCACTAAATGGCAAGATTTTGTGGAAAGCTTGCAATCGAGTTCTTGCAATAGTGAGAAGCAAATGTGCAAATGCTGTACCCAACAACATAACTAGCACGATGAAAAGCAAGCCATTAGTTATTGTTGTTTGCTGAAAGGCCTTAGCAAGTACAAACACGGCAGCAAGCACACTTGCAAGTACCAATGACCACAGCGGGCCTTTATCTCGAGTTTTAGAAAATTTGGCTCTGGCGCAGAAATAGAGAGTAAGTAGCGAGCAGACAAGCGCAACCGGATAATTGATAGCAACTAGCAACCACACCAGTCCAACCAAAGAAAACACTTTGTGAATCCTACCCCGCTGACCGGGACATATGTCGCCTTTAACAAGGACAACAAGCAAAATTAACTGAGCACCTAACAACATCGGCGCTAAAAAAGGAGCAATTTGAGATAGCATTTGTGAAAACTAGTCGAATACAGCCAAAAGTGGTCAGGGATAATATCAGACTGCAGTCATTTAGCCATTGGCAAAGTGGGATAAGAGATCTTGATCGGTTATCAAGCCCATATATTGTCCCAACTCATCCTCAACAACCCAAGGAGCTTTGATTCCACTATTTACTAAATCGGAAATCTCGGACACTTTAGTATTAAATGAAGCTCGGTATATGTCCGTTCTCATAACCGTATTCAGAGTTTTTTTCCAGATTGCTAGATCTTTAGTTGTCTCCAGCTTAGAGCCAGCTGTCGGAGAAAGATAAAGGTTCAATGTTTCTCTATCAATGATACCTACGCAACGTTTATCGTAGATAACAGGCATAACGTTGATGTTATACGAACGTGAATCGAAGTATTCTTTAGCTTCTTTAATAGTGTTTTCTGGCGTTAGCGTTGGAATATGGCTGTGGCAAATATTCAGAATTCCTATACTCAATGCACTCGACTTGCGACTTAAGAAATCTTCTAACTTTTCCTGATAATCCCATGCGTGCTCTAACTCTGAAAGTGGCAGTGGCTTTGAGAAAAAGTAGCCTTGAATGTAGTCAACTCCTATACCACAAAGCACTTCCAATTCTTGGCGGGTTTCTACACCCTCTGCGACAACTTTTATACTTAAAGTATGAGATAAGTCAGTGATCGACTTTACAATGTGGTATTTGTGTGTCCCTACTTTAATATCTGTAATGAACTCACGATCAATTTTCAACAAATCGAAGTTGCAATCGCTCAAATAGGTAAAAGAAGAATAACCAGTACCAAAATCATCGATCGCAACACTAACACCATGATCACGAATATTCTTAATGAGTGACTCTTGACTAGATTCACTGTCAAAATACGCACTTTCAGTCAGTTCGAGGGTAATCAATTCTGGCGTGTCTGAAAGTTCGATGATCATTCTTTCGGCACTTTTTAATACCTGATCAGCACCTAGTTTTGTGTTGAGAGAACGGTTAATAGTCATGCCAAGAGTAGACCCAAACCTTTGGTGTATTCTAGCTAAGTCTTCAATAGACCTTCTCCCCACACACCAATCCAATTCCGCAACCAATTCTAGATCTTCCGCAACAGAGACCATCTCTTGGGTATTCATCATTCGGCCATTACTATCCTTAAATCGACATAACGCCTCAAATTTAGCTACGTCCCAAGTTTTTGTATCGACAATTGGCTGATAGAAGACATCGATTTTTCTTTCCTTGATACATTTTAGTACCAAGTCTTCTAGCTCTTTTCTACGTAAGACTTCTCGATGAATCGTCCCATGATAGAAGGTAATCATCCCTTTGGCGTCGTTCGCTCTTTCAAGAATTGCTTGCACCGCATGCGGCACAAGTAGTTTAGGGTTATGTGTATCATGGTCCATTACTGACACACCAACTTTTCCGTTCAATATAGCCTCATGCACTAAACTGCCTGCTTGGCGGTTTAAAGAGAGAAAGAACCGGCGTATCGCTTGATGAATTAAACGAGTTTGGCTTGGACCAGATTTTTTTTCGCACTCTAAGCTGGCGATAAAGTGGTTACTACCAATATATCCCGACACCTTAGCTTGCTGATTTCGACCAAGCTCTTCAGAAAGCTTTGATTTAACATCAAACTCCAAGTCAGATGGGAATTGAGGCTGAAAGGCCACTACCATACATAAGATATTGTCTTTTAAATCTAACCAACGATTCACTACTCTCTGGGTGAATTGCTCTTCCGTAGGAAGTTGTGTGAGCAACTCCACCCCCCCATGTTCAACATCTTCGACACGGTACAAGTGATCTGACAAATCCACGTACAAGCCCATATAATAGACTCTATTTCGAACAGATAAACGCTGAACGGTTAGCTCCTGAGGAACGATTTGTCCCCCCGCCTTGCGAATAAGAATTGTCCCGGTCCAATATCCCTGCTTTTTCACGGATGACCAGAGCGCATGATAAAACTCCGAGCTATGTTTTCCAGAGTTCAATATGCTTGCAGGCTGCCCTACTAATTGCTTTTTCGAATACCCTGTATTGCTGGCAAAATAGTCATTCGACACCAAAATATGATGTTCACTATCAGTAATCACAATACCGTGATGTTGATTATCAAAAACTTGGTGGAATAACGCTCCAATGTCATGCCCGCTAGCTGGAAAGAAAAATAGCGGATAAATAACACCAGTGATTTTTTGCCCATCGGCTGGCGGTTTGATGATGAACTCAACGTAGCATACGCGTTCATTTTCAAGCAAAAGAGAGCAACAATAAGTAACCGTCTTGTTGCTTTCTATCGACCTTTCAATGCTCTGCTGAAGTTCGCTTTGAGACTCCAAGCCCAGCGCTGAAAGCATAAATTGTTCTTCTGAATAGGGTAATTGTGTGGCAAATATGGAGGAAAACTGAGTTTTATCGAGCTCAACTGAGCGTGTTTGCTCGTTCCACTCCCAAGTTAAGCTGTTTTGAGAAGCTTTTCGAACGACTGTTTTCCCATCCATACGTTGTTGTATCATTCTCGTGCCTTTAAACGATCATGGCATTCCTTGCCATCACTTTTAAATTTATTCTGATACTAATAACATTAGGATAAATTCGAAAAAATTACATAGTAACTAGTTCTCTGACATCCACCTCAAAGCATCTTGTTGCGTTATAACTCCTTGATATTTACCAAACTCATCCACCAACACCCAAGGGAAAGGTCGATCTTCTTTCACAAGGTTGACAATATGCACGACGTTGTCAGTACAAGGCAAAGAAGTAAATTGAGTTTTCATCATCTGATTGATTGGCCTCTGCCATATTGCAGCTTCTTTTGAGGATTCTAAATCCGTCCCCATTGTTGGTGTCAGGTGAAAATTCAACTCAACTTCAGTTACATACCCAACGCATTTTTTATTGTCTACAACCATGACTGGAGTCCCAGGGAAAGATTGCAAATATCGATAAGCCATAGACAGTGGCTCGCCAGGGTCCAACTTGTACACGCGTTCAGATTTAATTGAAGACATAGTCATCGATGTGCAAGACAATTGACCGTGTTCTTCTAGCATATCGAATAGCTTGTCTTGGTAGCTGCCTGCTACCAGTATTTGAGTCAATGGAACAGGTTTAGAGAAAAAATACCCTTGCATGTAGTCAACGCCTAGTGACTTCAATGCCAAAACCTCATCAGCCGTTTCAATGCCCTCAGCTACAACTTTTATTCCCAGCTTATGGGACAGTTCAATAAGCGTCTTGACGATAGTATATTGATTGGTCCCTTTTCTAATATCAGTAATCAGTCCACGGTCGATTTTCAGGAGATCAAATTGGCAACTAGTCAAATAGCTCATTGAAGCGTAACCAGTACCAAAATCATCAATGGCGATTTTTACACCTTTTTTCCTCATTCTAGATAGCAGTTTCGATTGTTTAACATCACCATCAAAGTAAGCACTTTCGGTTAGTTCAACCGTGACTAGATTTGGTTTCTGGGCATATTTCTCAATTAAGTTGTACGTACTACGCAATACTTCAACAGCACCGACATCAGTATTAAAGGAACGGTTGATAGTCAAGCCAGTATCCTTGCCATATATCTTTTGGATATCTGCTAGACCTTGTAGCGAAAGCATACTGACTGCATCATCGAGTCCATAAACCAGATCCAAGTCTTCTGCTAAGTTAATCATTTCTTGAGTAGTGAAAGACTCTTTTTCATCAGGAGCAAATCGACAGAGTGCTTCAAATTTGGTGATTTTCCAGTTTGTCACATCGATAATAGGTTGGTAATGAACTTCTAATTTTTTTTGTTCAATCGAGCGTATAAGAATCTCTTCTAATCGTTTCCTTCGTTCTAACTCTTCATGGATCTTACTGTGATAAAAACTTACATTGGTTTTGCCAGTCTGATTACCCATCATTGCTTGTGTAGCATGTACAATAGACCGTTTAGGAATCTGTGTATCTAAGCCAAGTACAGACACACCAATTTTTCCTCGCACAACATTACCTTGTGCGTCCCCGCCCAATTCTGCTTTTACTTCTCTGAAAAACGCTTTCATCGCGCGCTGCATTGATTGAATTGGGTTAACACCCTCTTCTTCACAGTACTCGACACAAGTAACAAAGATCCCCTCTTTCAAATATCCATTTAGGACCGTTGATTTACTATTGGATAGCATATCCGAAAAGCTGACCTTTTGTTCAATTAGCTTGCTTTCTTCAAACTGAGGCTGCATTGCAATAACAACGCGTCGGACGTCATGAGCAGACGACTCACACTTTTCTTCTAGACTTGATTCAAACTTGTCGCGTGTTGGTAGCTGGGTCAATAACTCAACACCACCGTCTGATTTGCCTGCTACTCGGTATAATTCGTTGGATACATCTAGTGTTAAACCAAAGAAATACTGTTCACCACTTTCCGTAGAAATGCTTTGCAAGGTTAATTCTTGCGGGAAAACGGTGCCATCTTTGCGCTTTGTTAGAACAGTTCCAGACCAACACCCTTCCATACCCACCGTTCTCCACATTTTTTTATAAAATTCTGGAGACATCTTATCTGCTTCGAAGATACTCGCTTTTTCTCCAATCAGCTCTTCTACTTTATACCCAGATTGAGTTTCAAAATATGGGTTGCAAGAGAGTATGCGAGTTTGATGGTCGGTAACTAAGATACCATGATGGAAGTTATTAAATAGGGATTGGAAAATATCAGAAAAATCTTTGCGCGTAGAAACAACAAGTAACGGTTTGATAGTGCCGCTAATCACATTAGTCTCCTTCCTAAATATGGTTAGCTGAGCTTGAAAAACTAAATGAAGCTTAGATGCTATCGTGACACCCAACCTTTCAGTTTCACCAGATGACAACACGTTTTTAATTACGTCGCGAACCATTCGTCCTTGCGCACTAGACATAAATGACAGCAGGTTGACATTCTTTATTGTACGATCGATTCCTAGCAAGACGTATATATCATCTTGATCGAAAATAAACTCACCACTTTTAAGGTGGAGAGTCCAACTCACCTCTGGATAACCAACAAGATCCAACTTCTCACCTGTTGAATTTTGTGCACCCAATATTAAATCCTTCACATGCACTTCCATCAAATTCATTCCATTGTCAGTCTATCTTCGCTTACTTTCATATAGAGTTTAATCCATTAATTTATCTTATGCAGCTTGGGTAACAGAGTTTGTGAAATGAAATGTAACTGTAGATCAACCCAAGACAAGCCGCTATAATTCGGCCTCCCAAGCTTCAAGGTTAAATTATGTACAGCGATGTAACCCCTATCCACCAGCACAAAAAGTACTGGGCAGAGTGTTTTGGCTCAGCTCCATTCTTGCCAACCAGTCGTAAAGAAATGGATGACTTAGGCTGGGATAGCTGCGACATAATAATCGTCACAGGCGACGCATATGTAGATCACCCTAGTTTTGGAATGGCGATAATTGGCCGCTTATTAGAAGCTCAAGGGTTTCGGGTTGGAATCATTTCTCAGCCTGAATGGAAAGACAAATCTGCCTTTATGTCTTTAGGTAAGCCCAACCTGTTTTTTGGCATTACCGCTGGCAACATGGACTCAATGATTAACCGCTATACGGCTGATAAGAAACTGCGCCACGACGACGCGTATTCTCCTAACAATGAAGGGGGGAAACGACCAGATAGAGCAACATTAGTCTATTCGCAGCGATGCCGTGAAGCCTATAAAGATACTCCGATCATTCTAGGCGGTATCGAAGCAAGCCTAAGACGTATCTCTCATTATGACTATTGGTCTGACAAAGTAAGGCGCTCTATCTTATTTGATGCTAAAGCAGACTTATTGCTATTTGGCAATGCAGAGCGAGCACTCGTAGAAGTTGCTCATCGCATTGCTGATGGCGAACCAATTGAGAAGCTCAATCGAATTCGTGGTACGGCAGTCATTTTGCAGGCTGAACCCGAAGAATACAAAATCGTAGACTCTTCCCGAATTGAAAAACCGAGTAAAGCTTCATTTATCGCTCAAAACCCATATCAGGTCGAAGAAAAGTGCGACGTAAAGCCAACTCAGCCAGAAGCAAAACCGGTTTCGGTTCAACCTTCAAGACATGATGCAAAAACCACAGCTGTTAGACTGCCTCACTTCGACAAGCTGAACAATGACCGAATTTTGTATGCTCATGCTAGCCGTATCATGCACCTAGAAACAAACCCTTATTCTGGACGTGCTCTGATACAAAAACATGGTGACAGAGAGCTTTGGGTTAACCAAGCGCCAATCCCGCTTACCACTGAAGAAATGGATTACGTGTTTGGCCTACCTTACGCGCGAGTTCCACACCCTAAATATGGCAAAGCAAAAATCCCTGCTTACGATATGATAAAAACATCTGTAAATATCATGCGTGGATGCTTTGGCGGATGTTCATTCTGCTCAATCACAGAGCACGAAGGCCGTATTATCCAAAACCGCTCGAAAGAATCCATTTTGGACGAGTTGGAAGAAATTCGTGACAAAGTTCCCGGCTTTACGGGCACAATATCTGATCTTGGTGGTCCAACTGCCAACATGTACCGCCTCGGTTGCAGTGACCCTAAAGCAGAAGCCAACTGCCGTCGCCCATCTTGTGTATTTCCCGGCATTTGTAACAAGCTTAATACCGACCATAAACACACGATTGATTTGTACCGCTCTGCAAGAAAAGTGGACGGAATTAAGAAAATTATGATCGCTTCTGGTGTCCGTTACGACTTAGCGATTGAGTCACCAGAGTATGTGAAAGAACTAGTAACTCATCACGTTGGCGGATACTTAAAAATTGCACCAGAACATACTGAAAAAGGCCCACTAAACTTAATGATGAAGCCGGGTATGGGCACGTATGATCGCTTCAAAGAGATGTTCGAAAAATATAGCCAAGAAGCTGGTAAGAAACAGTATTTAATTCCCTATTTCATCTCAGCTCACCCGGGAACTGAAGATGAAGATATGCTTAACCTAGCGCTATGGCTCAAGCGTAACAATTTCGAGTGTGACCAAGTACAGAACTTCTATCCATCACCGATGTGTAACGCTACATCAATGTACTATTCAGAAACCAACCCCCTGAAACGCGTCAAGTACAAAAAGCGTGAAGAAGTGCCTGTAGCTAAAGGTGAGAAGCAACGTCGATTACATAAAGCGCTGCTCAGATATCATGATCCTGATAACTGGACCATTATTCGCAAAGCTCTGACTGAGATGGGTAAACAGCACCTTATTGGTGACAAGTCTAACTGCCTTGTTCCTGCAGAGGACAACGACAAAAAGACACCTGCTCAGAGAAGAAAATCTGGCCGACATGGTTCGAATAGATTCGCAACCAAACACACTAAAAGCCAACCTGGCTTTGATGCTTTGCGCAGTAAACCAAAGGGAAAGTCTGGCGCAAGCAAGCCATCTAAACGACGCTAAGTTTCCAGCAAAACACTGTCGTTGATTCAACATAGTCAAAACTTCGTCGCTATCGCAAATGAAAATCGCGTTTCGTAGCGGCGGGTTTTGCCTCCTATAAAGTAGCCTCTCCAATATAACTCAAAGCGTAAACAAGTTTTCAATACTCTAAAAACTGAAACATTTTAAACATATATACTAAAAACAGTTTTTCAAACAGGTGTAAATGAATCGCGCAACCAATTCAGTCAGTATATATTAGTCCCAACAAACATAGCGTTAACAGCTCTTATCCTGAGGTAAACTTTGCTGTACTATCGCTTTCTTTTTGACCATACAAGCATGCAAGATGAAAAGTAATAAAGTCACTATCAAAGAAGTTGCGCGGCATGCCAATGTGTCGATAACCACCGTATCAATGGTGCTTAGCGATAACGGAAAAATATCAGCAAAAACGACTGAAAAAGTTAACCAATCAATCAAAGAGCTTGGCTACATTCGCAATCGATCGGCGGCCAATTTACGCTCGAAATCAAATGATGTAGTTGGGCTTATCGTCAACGATATTAGTGACTCATATTACTCCCAGATTATATCTGGGGTTATCAATGAAATAGAAAACCATGGGTGCATGATTTACTTAGCCGAATGTGGATCAAGGCTTCAAGATTTCAAAGAGCGTATTCGAGCTATGTCTAGACAAGGTGTAGGCGGCATCGTGGTATGTTCAAATGACCACTCTTCACACTCTCATGAGCGTTTGTTGGTCCAAACAGAAATACCTGCTGTGTATGTGTCCTCTCATTCCATAGAGTCGAATATAGACAGTGTATTTCCTGACAACCGCTATGGTGCAAAGATAGCGGCTGAATACCTAGTCAAACAAGGCCATAAATCTATGGCTTATTTAGGTGGGACGCCCGGCTCTAAATCAAGAGCAGAACGAATCTCAGGCTTGGGCTCCACTTTGAAAAAGCATGGCCTTAGCTTAAAGCCTGACTGGATAATGCCTGGTTCTACTGATTCAATATCTCGACAAGTACAAGAGCTTTTATCTGCCTATCCTCAGCTTACAGCACTTATTTGCGACAACGCTTCTACAACTTTGAGTGCGATTTACGGCGCTTATACAACTGGAAGGCAGGTGGGTAATGAACAGTATATTGAAAAGCAAATCAGTGTGGTTGGCTTCAACTGTTTTGAAAAAAGCGATGTGCCAATTTCAACCGTGAACGTTGATGCAAAGGAAATGGGTACTTTGGCCGCCAACTATCTAATCGAAAAAATCAACAGTGCAAGTCACGAACCCTTTACACTGTTGATGCAGCCTAAACTTAGTAAGGCGAATCCAAAAGGCAAGATGGCCCTGAATTCAAAGAAAGATTAACTTGAAGGTTGAACCTTTAAATTCGCAGACTGAGTAGAATCACCTCTATCGTCTATCTCATTTGAAATAAATTGCGCTCTGGCACCAAAGATTACCTGGATACCCGTCTTACCAACGTAAACGACGCCTTTAGAATCTACTGCTGCCAACGCTTCCTTATCAACCAACTCCATATCATGAACTTGTAGTCGAAGACGTGTGATACAAGCGCCGTTGGTCGCGATGTTGGATTTACCACCTACCGCAGCCATGATGATATCCGCCAGCTCTTCATTGCTGACATCAGCAGACGTTGAAGCTGTTTCTGTTCTTCCTGGTGTTTTCACATCGAACTTTCTAATTACAAAGCGGAACACTGTGTAGTATAGAATCGCCATCGGTACACCAACGATAACCGCTGCCAAATAGTGCGTTTGGAAGCCATTGAATGAAGGCAATATTCCAAAGGAAATATAATCGATAAGTCCAGCAGAAAAAGACTTCGCGATATGAGCACCGAGCAAATACATGCTCATGTAGGAAACGCCAGCCATTACTGCATTAAACACATACAGTAGAGGAGATACGAAAATAAACGCGAACTCCACAGGCTCAGTGATACCCGTTAAGAAACATGTAAGTGCTGCTGAGAATAGAATACCAGCGGCTATTTTCTTCGCATTTGTATTGGCTTCATGGTACATCGCTAAACACGCAGCAGGGAAAGCAAACAGCATCAATGGATATTCACCTTGCATGAACTTGCCTGCATTTTGGTAAGTTGGTGAACTGAACGACTTCACTCCATCCGCTAGCATCTTGAACCATATGGTTTGGTCTCCGTGAACGACTTGTCCAGTCGGAGTAATATACTCACCAAACGAATACCAGAACGATGGATACCATACATGGTGTAAACCAAGAGGAATAAGTGCACGCTCTACAAGGCCAAATACAAAAGTTGAAAGCGCTTGGTTCTGTCCATTAACAACACCAGATAGGCTATCAATCCCACCTTGGACATAACCCCATATATGCGGCAGAACCAATCCTAGTAAGAAAGAGAGGAACGCTGTGGCAATAGCAACGAACCTTTTCCCCGAGAAGAACCCTAAAAACTCGGGGAGTTGTATCCTATGGAACTTGTTATAGCAGGTGGCGGCAAGTACCCCTGAAATAAGCCCTCCGAATACACCCATTTGCAAGGTCGGTATGCCAAGTACCATTGCATACTTGCCTCCTTGCATTGCCATCTCTGGAGTAATCCCTAATACAGAGCTTGTAGTGGTATTGATAATCAACACCGACACCGCCGCCGATAGAGCCGCAATACCTGACTCTGAAGCCAGACCAACTGCAGAGCCAATAGCAAATAGCAGTGGTAAGTTATCGAAAATAACCCCACCAGCTCTTGTCATCAAATCAATACCTAGCTTGTCACCAAAAGCTAGCAATAAACCAGCAGCTGGTAGCAATGATATAGGCAACATTAACGCGCGGCCTATAGAGGACAAACCTGATACTCCAGATTTTAACTTTTCTAATATGAGCATGTTCTTATTCCACATCATCTAACTTGTGGCCAAAGGATACGCTGTACGAGACGCGAAGCTTAAATTGTTCATGCCAGTTTTAACGTTTTAACAAGCAAAACCACTTATCTATTAAAACGTTTTAACTGTCGTTTTAAAAATATATATCCACTATGAGACAATTGAGAATATAGGCAGGAAGTAGACTCCACAAACCTAGATTTGCAGGAATCTACTATTAAAAGGACTTATTGTGAAGAAAAATTAGGCGTTATTTGCTTCAAACTCTCTCATGAATTTGACCAAAGCTTGAACTCCTTCGATTGGCATAGCGTTATAAATTGACGCTCTCATACCACCGACTGCTCGATGCCCTTTAAGCGCAACCAAACCTTGCTCCTTAGCGAGTTCTAAGAATTCTGCATCTAGTTCTGGCTTCGCCAATGTAAAAGGCACGTTCATGATAGAACGGTTATTTGAGTGGACACTGTTTTTGTAGAAGTCTGATTCGTCAATATAACTATATAATATTGCTGCTTTCTCGCGGTTTACTTTCTCGATGGCCTGAACACCGCCTTGTTGTTTCAACCACTTAAATACACACCCAGACAAGTACCATGCAAATGTTGGAGGAGTGTTGTACATGGAGTCTTTTTCTGCCAGCTCTTTATAATTTAAAATGCTCGGTAAGGTATTTTGTGCTAAATCGAGTAAGTCATCACGAACGATGACAATACAAATGCCCGCGGGGCCAATGTTTTTTTGTGCTCCGGCGTAAATCACACCGTATTTTGAAACATCTATCTCACGCGATAGAATTGTTGAAGACATATCAGCAACAATAGGTTTGTCTGTTTCTGGAAGATCGTTGATCTCAATGCCATCAATGGTTTCATTTGGGCAGAAATGTACGAAAGCAGATTCAGGGTCAATTTCCCATTGTGAAGCTGGTAACACGGCCAAATGGCCGTCTTGCTCATGTTTTGCTTTGTAAATATGTGGTTGGCAATATTTCTCTGCTTCTTTTGCTGCGCTTTCCGCCCAGTAGCCTGCATCAATATACGTTGCTTTAGAAGCGCTACCTAGCAAATTAGCTGGAACAGCTGCAAATTGTCCGCGCGCCCCGCCATGACAAAAAAGTACTTTATAGTTGTCTGGGATATCTAGCAGATCTCTCAAATCTTGCTCTGCTTCTTCGGCAACTTGTATAAACTCTTTACTTCGATGACTGATCTCCATCACCGATGTCCCCAAGCCATTCCAGTCAACCAAATCTGCTTGCGCTTGCAGCATTACCTCTTTGGGTAAGCTGGCTGGTCCTGCGCTAAAGTTGAATACCATCTCTTTTGTTGAACTCATGACTTTTCTTCCACTCCTAATCTCATAACTTACACACTAATTCTGCACTTACACAAAAGCATATGCGATGCATAGACAAATCCAATAAAACGATTAATACCATTTTTTATAAGCAATAAAAAGGAAGAAAGAGGCCCGTCGGCCTCTTTCAAATAGGTGTAGTATTGATATGCAGATTCGTTAATGGGCGTGATTGTGCGACTGCTGTTGAATCATTCCAGACAAGAACAATGACATTAGTGGTATTTTCTGACCACCT
This sequence comes from Vibrio marisflavi CECT 7928, assembly GCF_921294215.1. Taxonomy (GTDB): domain Bacteria; phylum Pseudomonadota; class Gammaproteobacteria; order Enterobacterales; family Vibrionaceae; genus Vibrio; species Vibrio marisflavi. The sequence continues at coordinate 851,345 of NZ_CAKLDM010000002.1, read as the reverse complement.
TCAAACACTACATTACCTTGTTCAATTTTCGCCTTTAACTCATAACCATCTTGAGTTTGTTGAACCATTTTACTCGCAAGTGCTCCATCTATAGTTTGTTTCATAAATGGATACTCCTTCACTAACTCGTTAGAGAAGTCGCTATTGATATGCCCTTTCAGTGCAGTCATTATTACCGCTGGGTTGTGCGTCACATTGTCCGTCCCTGCAGGAATCGTGAACTTCCAATCAGACTTAAATTTGCCTTCTCCCACTTTCATTGAAAAGTCATCGATAGAAAGATAGAAGCCCTTTGAGAACAGGGTGTTCACATAAGGGATCGCTTTTTCTAAATCGGCTTGGGATAGCTCTTGGTTGTTTTGAAACAAAGCCATTAAGTCGCCAAAGGACTGCTTGTCGATGTCACCAAGAGTGGCATCAAAGACTAAGTCAGTGACATTGCCACCATCGGTCGTTTTTACTTTTTCTACAGATAAAACGTTATGGCTCTCTACTCTGGTCTGTTTTTCAGTAAGCTTAGAATTAAATTTATATTGAGCGCCTTCAAGCGAGAATACCGAGTTTCCTTTCTCATCATCAGCATTCACTTTGCCAACCTTCAGGGTATGGCTACCCAACCAAAAACCGCTTTCACGCTTACCCTGCCCTTCACCGGTCAAATTACTTATCAGTAGTTTTTCTTTTGAGGCAAAATCCAATTCAATTGAAGGTACATTCAGTTTGTATGTAGCCTCACCGGACATAGCAATCGAACCAGACAAGTACGATGGTGATGTCGACACAGTGAACTTTTCTTTGCTGTTATTTGATGTTACCTGCCAGTTGCCTAAGTCTATTTTGTATTTTGTGCTGCCATTCAGTTGAGTTGTGCTGTCCATGGTTAAAGGGAGCTTACTGCTGTCATCTAGCTTTGAGTGGGCAGTAAGACTGTACAAACCATGCGTAATATCGCTGGTAACATAAAAAGACGTAGGAATATCATCTGCTTTTAGCTGCTGAATAAGCGCAGGGTCTTTGACAGTAAACTCTGTTTTTACTACCGAAGATAGGTATCCCCTGTCGTAGCTTACAACTTTCGCACTAACAGCAGAGCTGTTGGCATTATCTACTAACTTAGTTATGGCATCTTGGCCTATCTTTCCAACCGCCAATGGCCAGATCAATACAAGTGCAACCGCACCACCCACTGCACCATAAACTTTTAAACGACTCATAAAACCTCTTATTCCCTTTCGCTCTTGCTGTGACGTATTCTGTCAAAAATCTGTTGTTTGGCAATTCTTATACTCTAGATAACTAAATTAGTACATAGTTCCCTAAATCAATTGCATTTAAATCGGTACAAACCTGTCTCGAGTCGCACAAATCCCTGCTAGCTAAAGATTTCATACAGTAGATAACTCACTAAAAGTTGTACTTTAATCACCCTACATTGTTAGATGACTGGTTAGCTTAACTTACTAAATGGCACGACCGTTGCTTTATTTGTCAAACAGTGACAAAAGATTGTCTTTTTTGTTGGTGGGAAAGGGCAAGAATGTATTATGATGGCGCTACGCGATGTGATGACACACTTGTCACCTAAGATCATGGAATTAGTTAAGATATAGGTTTATGTAGGTATGCGTAAAACAATAATTGCGGCAGCACTAGTACTCGCTTCAAGCTCAGCATTTGCAGTAGATGACCCGTATGCGCCATCCACAATGAGCAACTTTAGTTATGACTATCTTGATGCTCGTATTGGCGTTAGCCCTGTTACATATGGTGTGGCTGTCAGTAAATCCATTCACCCGAATGCTCATGTTATTGGGCGTGTGGATTCAGAATTTGATGGCGATTACGATGCTGCAGGTGGTTTTGGCTTTCACGCCCCAATTAATAACTGGGCAGATTTAACCGGTGAAATGCTATTTAGAATGACGGACAACGGCAATACGTCGAACTCTCTCAAAGGAACCAACACTGGTATGGAGCTTAATCTAGGCATCCGCCAATGGCTTGGTCCACAACTTGAAGTGGGCGGAAAAGGTGGCTACGTTTCAATTGATGACAAAGACGATTGGATTGGTTCTGTTTATGCCAGATTCCACTCCACTGAGCTATTCTCAGTAGGAGCAGAAGCTAGATTTAATGATTTCTATGGTGATCAGTTAATGTTTACCACTCGTTTCAACTTCTAAGCTTAGTATAGAGCCAGTGTAGCTATTACACTGGCTCTAACTCATTTATCTCACGACACTGCTTTAGCAATTCACGCTTTTGTGGCTCTTGAATGAGCTTCCAATGAACGCCCTCGATTGCTCCCGCAAATTTCCAAAGTACATCTCTATCAATACTACTTCCATAAGTATCACACACTTTGCAGTACACAACTGAAGCGCCAAGGTTCATAAATGTATCGACGTCTTTGACTCCGGATTTTTTAACCATTCGCTCGAGAGTCAATCTCATATTGGGTAAATCCCGTAACCGCAAAGGAGTAGAAGTTTTTCGAGCTGCGCGCTGACAAACTGACTGATGAATTGAGCGGGCAATGATTCTCTTAATATCTGCGCTATCACTTTCTATGTACTTGGTTACATCATAATAGTTAACCGTAACCGTCGACTGTTTTTTGACATGTACAAGCTTGCAGCAGTTCATGTCATCCAAAAGTTTGTCTAGATCACCTCCTCCTCGGATATAAAGTTTACTCCCCGTCAAAGCCGCAAACATAGCGCCTTCGTTGAACAGCCCAATCCCACCAAACATTGATCTTGTTCTGAACTTTGTAAAGTTGGCCATGTAATCCAACAACATCTCTTCAGTCATATCCCTGACCCCTACAACACAACCGCGTTTTTCTAAACGATATGATTATTTTTAATTATTCCAACACCAAAATTAATAGACTATAAAACAAACAGTTACACTATTAAAAATTAGTAGAAATAATAATTCATTTCAGTTCAAGCTGTCAGCAAATAAAGTTAGGATCAATCAGATCTAGACCCACATATGAGACATGTTTCGCAATAAACATGGTCTATACTACATACTATTGTCGAATCTAAGACTAAACTTAGAGAAGTTATACGCAGATTTTCTCTTACCGTATGTTTAAGCTGAGTATCTTCATAGGCATCAAGGATGAACAATTTGCATTTGAAAAAAGCGGGACAAATGAATCATTTATCTTTTTACTGGTTACCAGATAATAGAGAGCTTCTTATTCAAGGTATCGAAGGAGAGTTTGCTCAACTTGTCGAGCGTTCAATTGGCACAGGCAAAGTTACCTTACCTCCTATTCCAGATGTCGTACTTAAAATCCAGAGGCTCAGCTCTTTAGAATGCACAACCATTGCTGATATCGCTGACTGTTTGCTAGAAGATCCAGGCCTAGCAGCTATTGTGATCCGCGTTGCCAACTCAGTGATATTCAACCGTAGAAACATTACATGCACCGATCTCATGACATCGGTATCTCGCCTAGGCATAGCTAGAGTAAGAGATATCGTAACAGCCCAAGCCATTGAACAACTCAAACGTTCCGTCAACCTTAGCAGTGAATGCAACCGTATTTTAGTTTCCAGCGCGTCATACTCTAGAGAATTGGGCGCGGCGATGGTGATGGTGGTTAAATCCTACAAAGAAGAAAACCCCATACAGTTTAAATACCTTGAAGAAGATAAAGCTCTTCTAGTTGGCCTTCTTGCTGATATCGGGCTGTTCTGTTTAGTCAACGAATACTATCTTTATCTCGAAAAAGGCAATTACTTAAATGAAGACATTGCCTTACAGCTATTTAGGGCATTGTGTTCTATGTCTAGCCAACTGGTACTAGAAAGTTGGGGGTTCGATGAAGATTTTGTTGAAGCTGCGACCAACTCTTCCGATCGAATGTCCGATAAGAAAGTGTCTTATTTGGAGATAGCTCGGATCTCCAGCCATTTACTCATGTTCAGAAATCACGAAGAAGAGCAAGATGACCACTTTGTCGAAGTGGATGTGATGGGCGCTGACATTTTGTACAAGTTAAGTAACCTCAGTGATATCGAGTTCAAAAGTCAGATGGATCAGATCATTAGTGCAAGTGGTTTGTAATCATTCCAGCAGCTCTTTCCTCTTTTATTGCACATCAGTCCAAATTTGCATGTATCTAATGCAATTGAAAGCAAAGCAACGCTTTTTGCTCCCCTTTTAGTAAATTCAATGTATTATTGGCGCTGCTCAATCTTATGTAAGGGAGAAAATAAGACGCCATGCTTTCGGGAATGCTTTTAATATTTGCTGCGCTCATTGTCGGATACCTTATCCCCATATCCAAAAAATCTACTTTAGATCTGATTATCAAAAGCACTTCACGACTGGTTTACGTCATTCTCGCTTTGATGGGACTGAGCTTATCAGCTGTCGATAATTTAAGTGAAAACTTACAACTCATTTCCAAATACACCGCGGTGTTTTTTCTAGTAATTGGAGCGTGCAATTTAATCTGCCTACCACTTGTAGACAGATTTTATGGCATACAGGCTGACTCCAAACAAAGTAAACTGCCACTTCTTAGTATGGCTATAGAGTCCGCCAAACTCGTTCTTGTTATTGCAGCTGGATTGGTTGTCGGGCTATTTTTTCCAGTCAACGTCCATATTGTCGAAACAACAAGTCAGTGGATTCTGTTGTTGCTGCTACTTTTAATTGGTATTCAACTAAGGAACAGCGGCCTAACCTTAAGGCAAATCATTCTAAATAAACATGGAATGCTTATCGCAGCAGTGATTGTTGCAAGCTCACTAATTGGCGGCGTTATCGCTGCAAAGATTCTTGGTATCAGTGTAATAAAAGGCCTAGCCATGTCGTCTGGCTTTGGCTGGTATTCACTTTCTGGAATTTTGATTGGCGGTGCGTATGGTCCTATTTGGGGTGGTGCCTCTTTTCTAATTGAGCTATTACGAGAGCTTCTGTCACTGATTCTCATTCCTCTCATTATTGGCACTAGACCGCTCACTGCTATAGGATACGCAGGAGCAACCGCACTCGACTTTACACTCCCCGTCATTCAAACCACAGGCGGAGTAAGATGTGTGCCGATTGCGATAGTAAGTGGATTTATTTTAACGCTATTAAATCCAGTCTTGATGCTGTTCTTTATTTCACTTGCAAGTTAGATCGCAGGATTGAAAACCAGTATCCACTAGAATTAGCTCAAGTAACCTGCCTTCAGGTTTAGTAGGACCGAATTAGATAACAAAGGAAAGTTTATGAATCGCCTGATCGCGACTCTATTAGTGAGTTCAGTATCTTTTTTTGCAAATGCCGCAGACACCGTATGTCTCGAAAAGAAATACGATGCATATGTTGACGCATCGTTAGATTGGTACAGTGACCTCACACAGTTAACCAACCAACGCTACCCTGATCTTGTTGAGGTCAGCGAATGGTTTCTGCAAGGCCGAAAACACCACTTTGAGCTCAACGAGGTCGCTGTCGCTTATTACCTTAAAAATGACCCTAGCAAGGTAGCAACTGAGCAACCAGTAGAGAAATGGCTCCAGCTTGAACAAAAAGATATAAAGCAACTAACAGAGCGAGATGACGAACTTGGACAAGCGGCTAAACTCACCTATCAAGATAGACAATCTGCCCCTCATCCGGACAATTATCACCTGCGTTCAGCCTTTGCCGATTTGCTAAGTAACCCCAAGCAAATCAATGATTCTTTGCAAAAGTACAACACTAAGATCACAAAAATTGAAGAAATCAACTGTGAGTAGTAAAAACAGTATCTGACTGGCTAACTTCAACCCAATTAAAACGAGACATTGTTCTCGTTTTCGTTTAGATTGTCGGCCTAAATAATACAAATATATGACAGTATGGTATCGGAACAAAAAAGTGCTGACGTAAGTTTCGAGAGTCTACTTAGGATTTTTACAGTACCAGAAGGGCCAGACTCGACACTTACTCAAATTGAAGCAAAATTATCGCAAAACCTTAATGAGTTTTTGCGAGAGCACATCGTAGCAGAAGAAAAGCCATTAAAAGAAATCGAAAAGTCCTTTTCTAATCCTGCTATCCCGGAAGAACCACAGTTTGTCTCAGACCATACTGAGCACCTATTGGATACGTTAGTTGCACATTCCGTGCACACCTCTTCGCCGAGCTTTATCGGACATATGACGTCTGCTCTGCCCTACTTTTTGATGCCTCTATCAAAAATAATGATCGCGCTAAACCAAAATTTGGTGAAGGTTGAAACGTCAAAGGCATTTACCCCACTAGAACGCCAAGTTCTTGGGATGCTACACCGCCTTATTTACAACGATTCCGAATCTTTTTACTCTCAATGGATGCACAGTGCCCAACATTCTCTCGGCGCATTTTGTTCTGGCGGTACTGTTGCTAACATCACAGCACTTTGGGTTGCAAGAAACAACGTGCTTCGAGCAGACGGTGATTTCAACGGTGTTGAGAAAGAAGGCTTATTTAAAGCCATGCTTCACTATGGGTATAAGGGCTTAGCTGTACTGGTTTCGGAAAGAGGACACTACTCTTTAAAAAAAGCGGCTGATGTTCTAGGGATTGGCCAAGAAGGTCTTATTTCAGTCAAAACTGACGCTGATAACCGACTGTGTCCTAAAGATCTAAAAACAAAGATAGCAGAGCTGAAAGAACAAAGTATCAAGCCAATCGCCGTTGTAGGTGTTGCTGGTACAACTGAGACTGGTAACATCGATCCACTAGAGGAAATGGCTGCTATCTGCCAAGCTGAACATTGTCATTTTCATGTCGATGCCGCTTGGGGCGGTGCCACACTGATGTCAAACCACTATCGTCATCTTTTGCGAGGTATCGAGCACGCAGACTCTGTTACCATTGATGCCCATAAACAGCTATATATTCCAATGGGCGCTGGTATGGTTCTATTCAAAAAGCCAGACGTGATGAACTCAATTGAACATCATGCTCAGTATATTTTGCGCAAAGGTTCAAAAGACCTTGGTAGTCGAACACTTGAAGGCTCTCGCTCAGGCATGGCAATGTTGGTTTACGCCGCCATGCATATTATTAGTCGCCCCGGCTATGAGCTGTTAATAAATCAAGGTATTGATAAAGCGAAACAGTTCGCAGAGCTTATTTCAAAGCAGCCTGATTTCGAACTTGTGTCAGAACCCGAGTTATGTTTGCTTACTTATCGCTATATTCCAGAAGCAGTAAAATGCGCACTGGAAAAAGCAAACTCAGCTGACAAAGCAGAGCTCAACAACCTTGTTAATGAGTTAACGAAGTTTATCCAGAAAAAACAACGAGAAACCGGCAAATCATTCGTATCGCGGACGAGGTTGAACCCAAACCAATGGGATCGTATGGCAGTCATTGTATTCCGCGTGGTATTGGCAAACCCTCTCACCAGTTTTGACATATTGGAATCGGTCATCGAGGAGCAACGAGACATTGCTTCTCAAGCGCCAAAATTATTGGGGCGTATCATGGACCTGACAAACCAGATTATCCACTCGTAACATCATAACTCCGAGCGGCCTATCCGCTTCCTATATAGGTCGCTTACTATTCAAATTAATGAAATTTTCTTTCTATTTCATGTAATTCATCCATCAGATTGTTATCAAATTGCTATAAATTCGTGCCCAACTCTTTCACTTTTGTAGTTTGACGAAAGTTTTGTTTGAGGCACATCATATTCTCAAGATTTGATCTGTATAAAAATTACTGTAAACCAAGCGTTGAGTTATACTGGTGGCATAGCGTTGGTTTAATGCAACTTTTTTTAGGAAACAAATTGTTTCCAGCTAGTGTCGGCTTAAATTGAGACAACCAAAGAGTTGATCTCTATAACTCTCGTAAACTCTATGAATACATTAGAAAAAATACAGAAAAACTTAGAAAACTTCAGCAAATCTGAACGTAAAGTAGCTGAAGTTATTATGGCTTCTCCACAAACAGCCATTCACTCTAGCATCGCAACATTGGCTAAGATGGCCGATGTCAGTGAGCCAACCGTAAACCGATTTTGTCGCCGTTTAGATACAAAAGGCTTCCCAGACTTTAAACTTCACCTTGCTCAAAGTCTTGCGAATGGTACTCCATATGTAAACCGCAATGTTGAAGAAGATGACGGGCCAGATGCGTATACACACAAGATTTTTGAGTCTACCATGGCTTGTCTTGATGTTGCCAAGAATAGCCTTGACCCAATGCAAGTAAACCGTGCTGTCGACCTGCTGACTCAAGCTAAGCGAGTATCCTTCTTCGGCTTAGGCGCCTCTTCTGCGGTAGCCAAAGATGCACAGAACAAATTTATCCGCTTTAACATCCCAATTACTTGCTTTGAAGATGTCGTAATGCAAAGAATGAGCTGTATCAATAGCTCCGACAACGATGTTATTGTCCTTATTTCTCATACGGGAAGAACAAAGAGCCAAGTAGAAATCGCCAACTTAGCGAGAGAAAACGGCGCGACAGTCATCGCAATAACGGCAAAAGACTCACCATTAGATAAAGCCAGCTCACTATCGATTACGTTGGACGTTCCTGAAGATACGGATGTATATATGCCAATGGCTAGCCGCGTTGTTCAGATGACAGTTATTGATGTTCTAGCAACAGGCTTTACTTTACGTAGAGGCTCTGGCTTTAGAAGAAATCTAAGAAGAGTGAAAGATGCTCTGAAGGACTCTCGTTACGACAAGCTTTCCCAGCTGTAGTCTGAAAGCCGCAAAATTTGCCTAGCCAATAGCCTGCCCTTTGGGAATCTAGACAGCTATTGGTTACGTTTTGAACGGCACCTGCATACAAAACTGATTGATAGGTTTTACCGATTAAATTAACAGACAAATCTAGCTTTATTTCCCTTCAAGGATAAGGCATAGTTGCTGCAAACGAGTATTGAGGAGAAGATTTTATGTTCGTGGTTATTTTTGGACGTCCTGGTTGCCCATTTTGTGTTCGTGCGAAGGAACACGCAGAAACTCTAAAAGAGCAACGTGACGATTTCAACTACCGTTATGTTGATATTCATGCTGAAGGCATCAGTAAAGCAGATCTAGAAAAAACGGTTGGTAAACCTGTAGAAACTGTACCACAAATCTTCATCGACCAAGAGCATATTGGTGGTTGTGACGATTTCGAAGCTTATGCGAAAGAAAACTTAGGCCTATTTGCTGAATAATCTATTTGCTATTCATCAACTAAATATTTGAAATACCGCAGTGTCGTCACTGCGGTATTTTTTTTATTTTGCCATACAAAAAATAATGATTAAAAATGAAATTTTTCACTTAAGTTTTCACGCTAATCAGATACAATTCACACAGTTTATTTACACCTGTACGTTATGGTGTAATTTTTGATTTGCTGGCATGAGAATAGAGCCGCGCTGTGAATATAGATATCGTACACTTGCTTCAACAAAACCCCATTCTTTTAATTTTTGTCTCTCTAGCGATAGGCCTTGCTATAGGCAAAATCCGCTTTGGCAGCCTGCAGCTAGGAAACTCGATTGGCGTTCTCATCACGTCTCTAATTCTTGGTCACCTTGGATTTTCCATAAATGCAGACGCGCTAACCATCGGGTTCATGCTATTTATTTACTGTGTTGGCATTGAAGCAGGGCCAAACTTTTTTGGCATATTCTTCCGCGATGGGAAGCACTATTTTATTCTCAGTATGGTCGTAATAGTGACCTCCATTGCCATTACTTACTTCTCGGGACACTTCTTTGGCTTAGATTTTGGCATGTCTACGGGTATGATGGCTGGCGCTCTCACCGCAACACCAGTGCTAGTAGGTGCGCAAGATGCTCTAAACTCAGGCCTAGCGACAATACCGCACGATGCTAACTTTGCTAGCGTGATGCAGAACTTATCCGTTGGCTATGCGATGGCATATTTGGTCGGCTTAATCAGCATGATTCTGTTCGCTAAGCTTTTACCTAAACTGCAAAGACAAAACCTTTCTGATTCAGCAAGACAAATTGCACAAGAGCGTGGGCTTGGAAGTTCAGGTCAGAGAAAAGTCTACCTACCGATAATTCGTGCGTATCGTGCTGGCCCAGAGCTCATTGAATGGACAGATGGTAAAAACCTGCGCGAGCTTGGCATTTATCGTCAAACAGGCTGCTACATTGAACGAATCCGTCGAAATGGCATCTTGGCCCACCCAGATGGCGACGCGATTTTGCAAGAAGGCGATGAAATCGCCCTAGTAGGTTTCCCAGATAGTCATGCTAGGCTTGACCCAAGTTTCAGAAATGGCAAAGAGGTTTTTGACCGTAACTTACTTGATCTTCGGGTAGTAGAAGAAGAAATCGTCGTTAAAAGCGATGGTATGGTGGGTAAGCGATTATCAGATCTTAACCTGTCAGAATATGGCTGTTTCCTGAACCGCGTTGTTCGTGCTCAAATTGAAATGCCAATGGACCAAGATATCGTCGTCGCCAAGGGTGATGTACTACAAGTTAGTGGCGAAAAGAGTCGAGTATTAGGCTTAGCGCAGAAAATCGGTTTCATTGCAGTTCATAGCCAACTTGCCGATCTCTTCGCGTTTTGTAGCTTCTTTATATTCGGCATTATGCTTGGACTTGTAACTATGACTTTTGGTCAAGTGTCTTTTGGTCTAGGCAACGCTGTAGGATTGCTCTTGTCTGGTATCACACTCGGCTTTTTACGTGCTAACCACCCTACTTTTGGTTACGTTCCTCAAGGCGCTCTAAATATGATTAAAGAGCTTGGGCTGATGTTCTTTATGGTGGGACTGGGCTTAAGCGCTGGCGGTAAGATGTTTGCTCACTTGTCGCAAAATGGTTTGCAGGTTATCGGCTTATCATTTTTAGTCAGTGTAATTCCTGTCATCATAGCTTATCTGGTAGGTGCTTATATACTAAAGATGAACCGCGCACTTCTATTTGGCGCCATCATTGGAGCAAGAACCTGTGCACCAGCAATGGATATCGTTAACGACCATACCAAGTCAACCATACCGGCTCTAGGTTATGCAGGCACATACACCATTGCGAATATTCTTATGACATTGGCCGGAACCATACTGATTATTCTCAGTTAGATTGGAAAACCTATCTTCCATAAATAGAAAAGGGCACTCGATGAGTGCCCTTTTTAGTATTCAGGTCGATTCGACTAAATGTTGATGAATCCTGCGTCAATTGCTGGATTAACATCAGCTTCGTAGTCCACACCCTCAACACCAAAACCAAACAACTTCAAGAACTCTTCTTTATACTCTACGTAGTCCGTTAGCTCTTTAAGGTTCTCAGTAGTAACTTGTGGCCACAAATCACGGCAGTAGTTCTGGATGTCTTCACGTAGTTCCCAGTCATCTAGACGTAGGCGGTTCTTATCATCTACTTCTGCTGCACTACCATCTTCTTTGTATAGACGATCGCTAAACATACGGTAGATTTGTTCCATACAACCTTCGTGAACACCTTCTTCGCGCATTTTCTTAAACACCATTGCGATGTAAAGAGGCATTACAGGAATCGCAGAGCTTGCTTGAGTCACAACAGACTTCAATACCGCAACATTCGCGCTACCACCGTGTGAAGAAAGCTTGTTATTTAGCTCTTCTGCTGCACGGTCTAAGTCCATCTTAGCTCGACCTAGTGCACCATCCCAGTAGATTGGCCAAGTTAGCTCAGTACCAATGTAGCTATAAGCAACTGTTTTACAGCCATCAGCTAAAACGCCAGCATCAGAAAGAGTGTTGATCCAAAGTTCCCAATCTTCGCCACCCATTACTGTTACGGTGTCTTTGATTTCTTCTTCAGTCGCAGGCTCGATGCTCGCTTCAATGATAGTATCTTTGTTTGTATCAACCGCTGCTGAAGTGTATGTTTCACCAATCGGTTTTAAAGAAGAACGAACCAGCTCACCTGTTTCAGGCATTTTACGAACTGGAGACGCAAGCGAGTAAACAACAAGATCTACTTGGCCAAGGTCTTCTTTAATCAAATCGATAGTTTTTTGCTTAGCTTCGTTTGAAAAAGCATCGCCATTTAGGCTTTTAGCGTAAAGACCTTCTTCTTTCGCTAACTTTTCAAATGCTGCTGCATTGTAAAAACCTGCAGTTCCAGGTTTTTTCTCTGTGCCTTCTTTTTCAAAGAAAACACCAATAGTCGATGCACCGCCGCCAAATGCTGCCGCGATACGAGAAGACAATCCATAGCCACTAGATGCGCCAACAACGAGTACACGTTTTGGTGCATTTTTCACTGGGCCTTTCGCTTTAGTGTAAGCGATTTGCTCTTGTACATTTGCTTCACAACCTACAGGGTGAGTTGTGGTACAAATGAATCCACGAATTCTAGGTTTGATGATCATATTCAACTTCCTTTAAAAAACCCCGCTAGGATAAAAGTTTCGTGGCAAAATCTCATCTAATTTCTTTCATTTTGGAAATATTTATCTAGTGGTTGGGCCACTTTTTATACAAAACACCCTCTAAACACAATAAGAATAGCTGTACTGTGAGCCTATGACATCGAAAATTTGGTTGTTCTTTATAAGTATCATCTCGCACTAAATGCTAAAAAGCCGAGCAAATAAATGCTCGGCTTGGGATCCCAAATAAATGTCTATACTAGGCAACACTGTTCAATTTAGGCTTAGTCACTCTCTGCGTTTTGACCTCTGAAAAGTCATGGCTGAAGTGATCCACTTGAATCGCTTGTGATCTCAGCTTTTCTGCTACTAGGATCTTGTCAATTTCATCACTAGTAAGAATATTTGCTTCCAAAGCTTGCGATAAACGCGTTTCCAACGGGGCCTTCTTATCTATTTGACCACTTTTAATCCCCTTGAATAGCTTACGCTCTAGTGAGCGAATGCCATACATCGCCTGAAATGCGGCTTCTACCAAGCCCACACTATCGGACTCATCTTTTCCGACATAACATAAATGCGTCAAACGATCGCGATGCGCTCCAGGAGTCATTAGGCTGTCTGCTATTTGCAGTGAAAGCTCATCTGACGGTTTCTTAAAGTGATTGCCAAGCGGAAATACGATACCTTTTAATAAATATCCCACTGTTTTATTTGGAAAGTTGCTATAGGCTTCTTGCAAAGAATTTGCCGCATTGTGGAAGCAGTGCTGTATCGCATAGTGCACGAACTCCAGATCTTGCTGCTGCCTACCTTCATCTTCGTACTTTTTCAGCACTGCGGACGCCATATACAAATAGCTCAGGCCATCACCCAACCTGGCCGAAATCATCTCTTTTCGTTTTAGATCTCCACCCATAGTCAGCATCGCAAAATCTGAACTCACAGCAAGAGCTTTACTTAAACGTGTTATCTCTTTGTAATACTGTTTCGTTGGCCCGGACATTGGTGAAGAGTTAAAGTAAGAACGGGTAAAGGCAGAGAAAAATGCTCCAAACGTGTTCACTGTGGTGTGAAGCATGTGCGATGCCAACAGCTCATCAAAGTCTTCTGCCCCTTCTTCTACATCAGGGTTTGCTGCCGCCTCCATCTCTTTGAGAACGTATGGGTGGCAACGAATCGCACCTTGGCCAAAAATCATTAGGTTTCTGGTAAGAATATTCGCGCCTTCTACCGTTATCGCTACTGGCACCCCAAAGTAATGAGACGATAGGTAATTCATTGGTCCTTCTTGAATCGCTCTGCCCGAGTGAATATCCATCGAGTCATTGAGAATGGTTCTCGCGATCTCGGTCATATGATATTTAGCAATCGCCGTAACAATGCCCGGTTTTTCCTTCAAATCCAGAGCAGTAGTCGTCAAGGTTCGAGTCGCTTCCAATAAATAGGTCATACCGCCGATACGGCCTAACGCTTGTGCGACACCTTCGAATTTACCAATTGAAGTTCCAAACTGTTTGCGCACATATGCGTACGCACCTGTTGTACGAGAAGTTAGATGGCCAATAGCAGTGCCAAGAGCTGGAAGTGAAATCCCTCGTCCAGCAGACAAGCATTCAACTAGCATGCGCCAGCCCTTACCAGCATAATCAGCGCCACCAATAATCCAGTCGATCGGAATGAAAACATCTTCACCACGCGTAGGGCCGTTCATAAAGGCAAGGCTAAGCGGATCATGCCTCTCTCCAACTTCCACACCTTTATGGCTAGTAGGAATCAGAGCACAAGTGATACCGAGCTCTTCTTCTTCGCCCAGTAAACCTTCAGGATCATAGAGTTTGAAGGCTAAGCCTAAGACAGTAGATACTGGAGCTAAAGTGATATAACGTTTGTTCCAACTTACTTTGATACCCAACGTTTTTTTGTTCTTGTATTTGCCGTAGCACACTACGCCGCGGTCTGGAATTCCACCAGCGTCAGAGCCTGCTTCAGGGCCTGTTAAGGCAAAACAAGGAATATCTGTCCCATCTGCTAGTCTAGGCAACCAATATTCTTTTTGCTCTTGAGTACCATAGTGAGTAAGTAGCTCCCCCGGCCCCAACGAGTTAGGTACCATAACAGTAACAGCAGTACTAATACTACGGGTGGCAATCTTAGCGACTATGGTTGAATTTGCTAGTGATGAGAACTGTCGACCGCCAAACTCTTTAGCAATGATAAGTGAAAAGAAGCGCTCTTTTCTGAGATAGTCCCAAACCTCTTTGGGAAGATCTCGGTCTTCTTTTACTATCTTATGGTCATCAAGCATCGACAATAACGTTTCTAGTTCGTTGTCGACAAAGGATTGTTCTTCTTCAGTTAATACAGGTTTGTGAAATTGATGAAGCTTAGTGAAATTCGGTTTTCCTGAAAACAACTCTCCATCCCACCAAACACTACCTGCTTCCATCGCCTCTCTTTCTGTTTCCGACAGAGGTGGCAATAACTTCTTAAACAACTTAAATGTGGGGTCACTGACCCATTTTTTCCGTTGAGCACGCATGTTCAGTTCCTTATTTCACTGTTGGAAATTCAATTCCACTGTATCCTAGTAAGTTTAGGCTTGATTTCTCTTTTGAGCCTGTAAACTTGTCCCTACTGAGCCACACCTGCAGCGAGGTATGGTATTAACTCATCAACTATCGCATTTACATCACTACCTTGGTCATATTCACTTTGTGCTATTTCTAGCAGCGCTTGGCTAGAAGCCATCGTGAATACACATGTGCCAAGGGTAAAATGTAAACGCCAAAACAATTTCTCTGGTTTTAAGGCAGGATTAGCCTTCAGTACCGATTCAGTAAATAGAGACAACGTATTTTGGTAACGCGTTGTGATAAACCATCGAAGATGGCCCTGCACATCGGTATATCCACGCCCGATCAACAACATAAATCGGCTCATGCCATTTGTTCGAATGGAATCTAACCCCTGAAGAGGTTCACGGAGACACTCAAATAGCTCTTGCATCGAAAACGTGTCCCGCTTGTTTAACTCTATTAGTGCCTCTTGAACAGCTGGCATAAAAGCCTCTAAGTATCGGTCAAGTACCGACCGGACTAACGTTTTCTTATCGCCAAAATGATAATTTACCGCTGCCAAGTTGACTCCAGCCTTGCTGGTAATGGTTCGTAGTGATGTGCTGTTGAAGCCATGTTCTGCAAACAAATGTTCTGCAGCATCTAAAATTTTCTCTTGAGTCTTAAGGCGCGACGTCATTTCAATCACCAGTATTAAACACTTGTTTGAAAATATATCTTCATACCGTTCCGTTAACAACTGATTAACATCACACTTTAGAGTTTCTACGAAGATTTTGGTTTTGCGTGTGAAACGTATAGCGACAAAAATCCATGAATACAGTCGCTTATACGGGCAAAAATGAGACTGTGAAAGAATTAAGAGAAAAAAATGAATTTTTTTATAAACTGAATTGAACTAATTACAGTTGCTCGCGTCTTATATATTGTAATTAGCAAGAGCAATGAGAGTTTTGACAAAGAAGCGTCCAGATTCTTAATTTCACTACTACTTACACTGCTTTTTCTTATTAACTCCTATGTTTGTATCGGCCCAGAACAATTTTTTCGTTCTGGGCTTTTTTTATCCAAATTAATTTGATTTTCACCAGCATAGTGACATGTATTTGTTGGTTGCCGCTATTTTCAATGAAAGCAAAGAAAATATAGCCCTAAGCAACGAATAATAGCTTAGGGCTAAAGCTGTCGGACTGATAGAAAATAGTATTAGTAGCTGGCTTTTGTCTCGATGTTTTTCTCGTTAAACACCCACAGATGACTGAGTGTGAAGTTACTAAACATTCCTGTCAATACACCTAAAACCAACGCAATAAATGGAGCCAACCCACTACTACCCAAGAAATAAATCGTGACCTGAAATACAGCAAAATTAGGCATAGCTGAAATCAAAGCACTGAAAAAAAATTTTGACCACTGCTTTATCTTGTCTTCTTTTTCTCTCTCAGAGAAAGTAAACAGTCGATTCCCAAGCCAAGTCGTTGTTGCTGCGAGAATAAATGAAACAACTCTAGCCGTAAGCAAGTCGGTTCTTAATACATAAATCGCCAGAGAAAATACGATTGTATCTACAACGAATCCTAGACCTCCAACCATCGCAAACTTCATTATTTTTTGACTAAACATACTAGTTCTCACATAGGAACAAAGAACGTTTACTTGGCGCTGTATATTCCACTTGGCAGTTTAGTTTATCTTGCTTAATTACAGGGTCGACTTGATTGTCTTCACCTACCAATTGGAACTTGGCAAGCTTCATTAACGTACTGTCTTTTTTAAGTAGTTCTGCTTTTCCATTACTATAATACTCACCAGAGAAAGTCCGATGTCCAATGTAATAGGTTGGCAAGGCTTTATTTGCATGTTCAAAAATAACTTTGTCACTTCGAACTCCAGCCACATTGAAATGAATATAAAACACTGCAACCACAAGCAAAACAGGGCTCACTGCTGATGAAATTTTGAACCACTTAGTTTCTAACTGCTTCTCTGTAATAAGTGAAGCTAACATAATACCGATAGCTGGAATTCCAGGCAGAACGTAAGCAGGTAGAATATTTCCGGCAAAGGTAAATAAGATTAGTGGTGAGACTAGCCAGCATATTGAGAAACTGATTATTGGCTTCACTTTCTCGTTAATCGGCTTAATTGCTTTGCGTTTAACCCACAATACAATTGGCAATACGATAGACCAAGGTAGTGCAGAGTATAGCCAGAATAACCAAATTGTTCCTCTAGCTCGTTCGTGTGCACTACCGTACAAGTCCCCTTTCCAACCCGGATCTAAAAAACGGTCTACATACTCACCAACTAAGAAATAATGAAGGAAGCCCGGAGTTGCTCGCTCTGCCATTACATACCAAGGAACAGCTATCACAAGCATCAATATACTGCCACCAACAATAGGGAAGCGTCGCCAAAGCTGCTTAAATGATCCTATAAAGCCATATTGAATCATCAGCCATGGCATAACGGCTAGGCCAACCAACACAATGATCAGTGGGCCTTTGGCAAGTAAACCAATAGCAAGACCGACAAACCCCAAGTATCCCCATAATTTACTTTCATCTTGCCAGCACAGATAAAAGCCCACCATAGACAATGTCATAGCAAAAGTAAGAGCCATATCAGTCTCTACTACACCAGCAGAGACAGCAAAAATGCCGGTTGTTGACAATATTGTTGCCGTCAGCAGCGCATTAACTCCAACTCGGCGAGCAAAATAAGCAATCAATGCCAAAACGGCTACGCCTGCTAGCCAATGTGGAAAGCGAACAGCAAATTCACTCAAGCCAAAGACTTTAATTCCGACAGAACTCATCCAAGCAAATAGAGGCGGTTTACCCCAAAACGGCACGTTGTAGTCAAACATTGGCGTGAGCCAATTGTGCGTCTGCACCATGATTCGAGCCATTTCACCATAACGAGCCTCAGTGGTATCCATGAGTGGATAGGCACCTAACGACAACAAGCGAATTAGAAATGTCGCGCACAAGGCGAACCATAAATAAGTTCTGCTAGACCTCATGCACGTTTCTCCATCACTGTGGATTGAACATTTGTAACGTTTGAACGTTCGTTAATAGATTGAACGATATATAAAGGGCGGCGTTTGGTCTCGATAAAGATTCTGCCAATATACTCTCCTAACAATCCAATGCTTAGGAGCTGCACACCACCTAGAGCCAGCTCTACAGCCATCATTGAAGCATAGCCATGCGTCTGTACGCCAAAAACAAGAGTCTTAAATACAATAGCCATACCGTAAACAAAAGCACTTGCGGCAATTAAGCTTCCCAAGACGGTCGCAATACGTAATGGGCTTATCGAAAACGAAGTTATTCCATCCATCGCTAAGCCGATTAACTTGAAGTAATTCCATTTAGTCTGCCCGGAGTGCCTGGCATAACGTTTAAATATAATCGTAGTTTGTTTGAAGCCAGGCCAAACGAACATGCCTTTCATATAACGGTTGCGCTCTGGCATTTCGTTTATATGGTCGATTACCTGTCTGCTCAAAAGGCGAAAGTCACCAACGTTTTCTGGGATGTCTGACTTAGAAAGGAAGTTGAGTAATCGGTAGAACATTGCTGCAGATTTACGTTTAAACCAGCTCTCTCCCTCTCTTTTAATTCTCTGCATGTTGACGACATCGTAGCCCTTTCTCCACTCTTTTATCATGCTAGGTATGAGCTCAGGTGGGTCTTGGAGATCAGCATCGATAAGAATAACAGCTAATCCATTGCAGTGTTCCAATCCAGCACTCATTGCGCTTTCTTTTCCAAAGTTGCGGCTTAAACTGATGCTAACCACTTTACTGCTGCTTACTGGTAAAGATTCAACTAACTCTTTGCTGCCATCTGTGCTGCCATCATTGACGTAAACTATTTCACTTTCATCTTCGATGGAATCGAGAACTTTAGTAAGACGTGAGTGGAACTCAGGTAATACGTCAATTTCATTGAAGTAAGGTACAACGACAGAAAGAACAACACTTTTTTCAGCGGTATTAGAAATCAGGGATATAGGCTTCATACAAACTACTCTTAAATTAAAAAGGGCGCCTTTAAAAAGGGAATCAGCGCAAACCAAGCATTTGGTAGAACCTTTTTACCAACCTCAATGTCAAAACAATGTGATTGACATTTTTTTCACGTAAACTCTGGAAGCTAGCAACTGTAATTAAGGTAAACACTGGATGAAGAAAATATTACTCGTAGAGGATAACCGCGAGGTAGCAGGAATAATCTTCGATTTTTTTGAAGGTTTGGGAATGGACTTGGACTATGCCGACAACGGCGAACTTGGTTTACAGTTAGCGTTAGAAAACAGCTTTGACATTATCTTACTCGATCTAATGTTACCGAGAATGGATGGCCTGACGGTGTGCAATCGGCTTAGAGATGCCGGTAATAACACTCCAGTTTTAATGCTTACTGCACTGGATAACAAAGCCGATATGCTAGATGGCTACAAGCATGGAGCCGATGATTATATGACCAAGCCGTTTGATCTGGATATTTTGGAAGCAAGAATGAACGCTTTGGTAAAACGCTATCACGGCACTGTATCTAATACCGTATTGAATTTCGGTAGTTTAAAGATTAACCAAAAAATACGTAAAGCTTATCGAGAAGACAAGTTATTGGCTCTTAACCCTACCACTTATACAATCTTAGAACTTTTATGTTCGAAAGCGCCTGAAATTGTGACTCGCCAAGAAATTGCAGATAAGCTTTGGCAAGAAAATGAACCAAGTAATGATGTGCTGCGTAGCCATATCTATCAGCTAAGAAACCAGCTCGATAAACCCTTCCCTTCTCCTATGCTTACGACCATTCCCAAAATAGGATTTAGACTAGAGGAAAAATAAGGATGCGCTTTCGTTTTTTTCGCAATTCCCAAACTTTAACAGGACGGCTAGCAACATTTTTTACTCTTGTCGCGTTAGCGATTGGGCTGATGACATTCGTTATTTTTATTTTTGCTTTGCAATGGTCAGAAGACAGAGCTGGCGAACGAATGCTACTTGTTGATAGAGACGAAGCCATTCATCGATTCACCGAAGGGGAAACAGGCGTTATAAAAATTGATTTGCTCACCAAAGCCTATAACAACTACGCCAATGTTCCGCAGCCTTTTCGTGACTTCGTCAAAACTAAAGAATATTTCTTAGATGAAGTGGGCTTCGACTCTCTGCCTGCAGACTATATGGTGTATGTCGGCCACTATTATGTTGATGGTAAAAAGACCCCACTGGTTTTAATCGCACAAATAGACCGAATAGAATTTGGTTTTAAAGAACTCGCGTATGCCGCATCTATTGTGCTAGTGATTATCTTGTGTTTTATCACCTTATTTGGAATTGTACTAAGCCGCCTGTCTCAACGACTTATTTCTCCTCTCAATGATATCAACCTTCAATTGGAACAACATGGAACAGACGTCGAGATTCCTTTCACCATGTCCTCTGAAGCTGCAGAAGAGTTCCATACACTAACCGATAAAATGAATGGGTACCGCGAAGAAGTACACGCTCTGCTGAAAAGAGAGCAAGCTTTTGCACGTTATGCCAGTCATGAGCTGCGAACGCCACTAACGGTTGTAAAAGGATCAACTAAACTGCTGTCTCGAGGTGAAATCAACGAGTTTCAGCAAAGGCAGATTACTCGGCTCAATGATGCTTCTATGCAAATGGAAACCATGATTGACACTTTACTGAGCTTGGTCCGCTATGAAAAAAGTGAAGACCTTGCGCCAGAAAGAGAGTTTAGTCAGCATGAATTAGAAAAAATCATCGAGCAAAACTCAGTGCAAGCATTAGAGAAAAACTTGCAAATTAACTTGGAGACAGAATCTAATCCAAGCGTTAGAGCGACACCACCGGTCATGAATATGTTGATCGGTAATATCTTGCGAAACGCAATCGCGGCGACAGAGCAGGGCCAAATTCGCATTACACAAACCTCTCAGCATATATCGGTTTACGATCAAGGGCATGGGCTAACGTCCACACCAAGTAAAGATGGACATGGGTTAGGGCTTTTAATCGTCGATGATCTTTGCCGTCGCTATCAGTGGCAATTTTCTTTAACGAATAACCCTGACGGAGGATGTATAGCTAAGATACAATTTAGCGATTGAGTTTGAGACACACTGAAATAGCTAGATGAAAATCGCAAATAGCCCAGTCACAGCACATACATTTAACGGCAGACAGTTTTATCTAAAACGTGACGATATGTTACACCGTCACTTTTCAGGCAACAAAGCGCGTAAGTTTGCCTCTCTTTTAGCTAGTGAAAACCCGACAATAGAGACGTTAATAAGTTACGGTTCTGCACAAGCAAACTCATTGTATTCTCTTGCTGCCCTCGCCTATTTAAAAAACTGGCAGCTAGAGTTCTACGTAGATAGAATTCCTGCTTGGCTGGAGGAAAAGCCCATAGGCAACTATCGAGGCGCTATGGACCTAGGGGCCAAAATCATCCCCGTATCAAAACTTGAAAACGTAAGTCATTTGCACCCCAAAGACTATATCGTTCATCATAGAAAACCGAATGAAAGCTGTTTGTTTGTTCCAGAAGGCGGTTATTCTGAAGTTGCTGAATATGGAATCAAGCAACTCGCCGATGAGATATTGAAATGGCAACAACAAGAATCTATCAGGAACCTAGCCGTTGCACTTCCTTCAGGAACAGGGACAACTGCAGCTTTCTTGGCTAAGTTTCTCGCACCTTGTGGCATTGAAGTGCTCACTTGCCCTTGCGTTGGAGGAAAAGAGTACTTAATTGACCAAATATCTAAGCTGCTCAACGAAGCTCCACTACCACGCATTTTAGAACTTGAGTCTAAACACCACTTTGGCAAACTCTACCAGCAGGACTACGATATTTGGAGAGAGCTTAAAGAGCAAACAAAGGTTGAATTTGATTTGTTGTACGATCCTATGATGTGGCGCTGCCTTGAGCCCTGGTTGCAAACGCACCAAGATGTAGAGCTGCTTTACATTCACCAAGGAGGAATACTCGGAAATCAGAGCATGTTGCCAAGATACCAAAGGAAATACCCGTAATCGACCAGAGTGTCTAAACACAAGGAAGAACTATGAACAAAGCCCTAATTACTTTTATGGTAGCAGCGTTAAGCTTACCCTCATTGGCAGAAGTCATAACGCTGCCAAAGCAGTCGTCGCGGGGTGCGGTCGTAGTGAACAACGAAGACGCTAAATTTAGAGTATGTTATTACCAAGATAAAGCCTATTCACTTGGAGCCATACTGCAAGTCGGCGACTATTATATGATTTGCCATCCTGCCAATAATTTCGAAACAAACGGCGCACTGAAGTGGGTCAGGTATAACCCGCAGCAAAAAGCCCCAGCACAAACTCAATGAGTTTCAGAAATGCTAGGGCGCTATGATTATAGACTCGTCGTATTGTGATTGTATTTCTTCAGAAGTTGCTGGTAATCACTTGTTTTTTTGAAGTTGTCTAATGCTTTTTGTAACTTCTCGACCATTTTAGGAGAAGTCTTAGTGTTTATTGCAAGGTAGTTATCGTTAAACGGGAATCGATATACGATTTCAAAGTCGGACTTAGGAATATTAAGTGTATCGAGAATTTTAATCGCCCCTTGTAGATTGAATGCCCAAAAGTCCACTCTACCTTTCTCTAGCTGCTCTGCTAGCAGCTCCCCACTGTGCACTTTGATAATGTTCTTGTCTGGCCCACCTAACGCCTTAACGCGATTCTCTAGGCTGTCGCCACGAATTACACCGATTCGATATTTATAAAGATCTTTGACATCCTTGATTTTGATTCCTCTATCTTTACGAGCGAGAAGCACCGATGGTGAACCTTTTGACAGTGGTCCTGCCCACAAAAATAATTTCTCTCGTTTTGGTTTTCTTGATGTCGTAAACAGTACGACGTTTTTATCGTTCTCTGCCATCCGATAACCTCTCGCCCAAGGCAAAATCAATATGTCATCTACGCTAAGTTCAGAGCCAGCACCTTTTGCAGCAGCTATTAAGGTTTCAACGGATAAGCCTGTTAGTTTTCCATCAGCCCCTTTGTAATTAAAAGGAGGATACTCTTCCGTAATAAATGTCAGCCCTGCCCATGGGTCATCCGATGGCAATTCGGCTCGTACGCTTGTGTTGAAGCCAATAAATACTGCAACAAAGATCAACAAAGTCCATATGTTGTTCACAGACATAATTAAACTCCTTTTTGATGGCAATGCTCACAGCAACACTCAGTCAGAGCAAGCTGCCAAATTTTACCTTACTGGTATTTAGTCAAAATAGATTGGTATTCCTTCGTCGCCTTAAACTTATCCAATGCCTTTTGAACGCGCGTTATTACTTCCTGAGAAATATGTTTATTTGCCGCAATATAATTATCATTAAATTTAAATTGATACACACTTTCAAACTTGTCGGGTGAAATACCATACTGTCGCAGTATTTTTTCCGCACCAGCAGGATTGTGTGCCCACAAATCTATTTCTCGTCGGTTCAATAGCTTAGCCAACTCCTCAGGACTGTGAGATTTCACCAACATCTTCGATGGCACACCCAGGTCTTCCAATCGTTTTTGCAAGCTGTCACCACGAATGACACCGATACGGTAGTTCAATAAGTCACTGGAACTACCAATGGATATTTCGCTTGTCTTTCTTGCAAGAAGTACTGAAGGTGACCCTTTAGATATGGGGCCAATCCATTGAAATAAGGCTTCCCTCTCTGGCTTTCTTGAAGTCGTGAATAAGACGGTATCTTTATGGTTTAAAGCCATTTTGTAACCACGAGCCCAAGGTAATATTTCAATATGTTCTGGTGCCAACTGGGAACCCGCCAATTTAGCAGCACCTAGGATGACTTCTACAGACAACCCAGTCAGCTGGCCTTGATCATCCACGTAGTTATGCGGCGGATATTTTTCAGTAACAAATATTAGCTGACCCCAAGGGTCCGACTCTGGTAGTGGCTCACTTACACTTGCGAAAGACAGCACTGTTAACATGAGTGTAAGAAATAGCATCCATACTTTTTGCATGCACATCATAATAACGCTAATTAATTTTAAATAAGCATGGTAGATGACCACAATATGTTCAAGGCCAATTAAACAATTGCTAAAACGTAGTATCGATAATTAATTAATATTTATAACTATTTTAAGTATAAGTTTTTATTAGATTAATTCACCTAAACTACCAAACAACTTATTTGTGACGTAGGAAACTAGAAAGGCTTGTCTGTTTGAATTGGCTATTGGTTTATTGTGGGCAATTTTCACCACAACGAATATCAAAAAGGTCGTCGCACTGGACGCCCGTGATGAGTGCTACTGCTTCAAGGTCTTGCTTAATACTTTCAAACTTTGTTTGCGCTGTTTCGCCGACAATATGTACTTTCAAAACGTCAGGAACATCCGGAAAAACCGAGTTATGAGCGTGAGCTAATTGGGACAAATAATTGGATGATGAAGAGCGGTCTGCATAAATTGTTAATGTGCCTGTGGTTAAGTTTAATTCACTACATTGGTTCATTATGACGTTGTTCCACTCAATTTCTTCGATAGTTACAACTGAGAGTTATACCTTTGTTTAACCACCAAACCATCAGAGCTTGGTAATGAATTTGTCAATATAATGGAACGCTATACGATTTCCTAATCTGGGCAGATAAGAGCAGATTTGCTATTATTGAGTTCTTTACCATTAGACAATTATGCTCTCCCAAGCCAAGCAATACCTTCACGGGCATCAACAGTTAGTGCATGCACTTCGCATCACATTAGCCTTAGCATTCACATTATTGTTTTATCACGTTACCCAGCTTCCACATTCTTTATGGGGACCAATTACTGTCTCGGTCGTGATGAATCAACCGCAACATGGTGCTCTGCTACATAAAGGTTTACAGAGAATAATTGGTACTACTCTTGGTGCAACAGTTGGCCTTGTTACTGTACTTTTCCCTACACATTTGCCGCTTATCGCACCACTATGGATGTTGCTTGGCGTCTTTTTGCTTAGCCTGAGGATGCAGGGAAAATATCATTATCTGTTTTTCCTTGCCGTTATGACTTTACTGATTGTTGGCTATCAAGAGTCCGCCGATGTTGAAGTGTCTGTCGCTCTTTGGCGTGTCGCCAACATTATGATCGGAACAGCAATTGCGATTCTCTTTTCCCAGCTTTTTCCTATCCATACGTCAACAATTTGGAGACAGCTACAGCACAAAGTGCTCACCAACTTAAGGACTTTATATCTGGCTCATGCGTCTTCTCAGCTTCCCTCCAACGAGCATTTATATCAGTTACGCCGTAAGGTCATTACTGACCATGTAAAAATGTCTGGCTTGATGGCCAACCTACAAAAAGAAAAACCATCACACATAGAAAAATTCCAGCAGTATTTACAAAGCCAGCGAGCACTCATCGCTTTAATTGAGCAGCTAGTAGACACTCATTGGAGCACAGAAATCAGCCACCAGAAGCTAATTGAAAGTACAGAGCTGAAATACGTTTTGGATTCCATTGGGACGACGTTTGAAAAACTAGAGCGTTGTGACCTAAATACGATTGATTTGCCAAAGATCGCAGACGTGGTTTCTATAGCCAAAAATCTAATGAAAATTGATGATCCGGAAAAAGAGACCTTTAAGCTGGGTCCTTATGGCTATTTGTGGCTGACCAGGCAGCTGATCGTCAATTTAGACAACTTAGTCAAACACAAACTGGCACTAGACAAGCTTCGATATTACGAACGCGAGTCTGTTTAGCCATATAGTGTTTGATACAACCCTTCCTGCTCTACCAATTCGTGGTGCTGGCCAGATTGCACCACTTTTCCGTCCTCCAGTACATAGATAATATCGGCTTGTTTTACTGCAGAAAGTCGGTGAGCTACTATCAGGGTCGTCTTACCTTGCAAAAACTCATTCATAGCGGTGTGTAACAAGGATTCAGTTGTTGAATCCAAGGCTGAAGTCGCTTCATCCAAGATAACAAAATCCGGATTGGTCAATACCATGCGGGCAATAGCAAGCCGCTGACGCTGCCCTCCAGATAACCTCACACCTTGCTTTCCTAGCTGAGATTCTAACCCTTCTGGCAATCCATTAATCAGCTCAGATAGCTGAGCGACTTGCAGTGCTTGATATAACGCTGCATCTTCATAATCTTCACCGAGAGTTAAGTTCTGCCTCACAGTGTCATTAAAGATCATTGGATGCTGCAGAACTGTTGCTACTTTTGCTCTTAGTTCTTCATAACCCACTTGCTCTATTGGATGGCCATTAATTAAAATATCGCCGCTTTCTTTTTGATAAACACCCAACAGTAACTGTATTAATGTAGATTTCCCTCCACCTGAAGCCCCTACTAACGCAACTCGCTTTCCTTCTGGAATCAACAAATTGAGATTACGCAGAACCTGTCGCTCTTTATTGTATGCAAAACAAACATTGTTAAACTCAATTGAAAACGACTGTGAGGGAACAAATGGATCAACACTTGCCTTTGGTCTAACTTCCTCTTCAAGTTGAAGGATTCTATTCAAACGTTTCATCGCTGCAGAAGCACTGAACCATGAATACTGTATATTTAGCAAATCCTGAATGGGTGAAAGCATAAACCAAAGATAGCCAAAAATAGCAAAGATCTGGCCAATAGTAAGATCGCCCATCAAAACCAATGCAATCGCTGCTGCTCGGAAGATTTCAAACCCAACTAAAAAGGTCAAAAATGAAAGTCGATTTGCAGCATCCGACTGCCAAGCATAGTTATCTGCATCAATTCTTATGGCGTTGGAATCATCTTTGAGTCGACTTAAATATTCGCGCTCTCTGTTGGAAGCTCGCAGTTGGTATAGCCCCTCTAACGTTTCCACCAAACGCTGCTGGAATCGCTCAAAGGATTGGTTTTCGAGTTTCTTTAGCCGCTTAACTCGTTGTCCCATCAATCGCGATAGATACACAATCACTGGGTTAAGCAACACAATAAACAGGCCGAGCTTCCAATCTATCCAAAACAAAACCACTGCAATACCAATTACGCTTATTACAGAAACCACAAATCGGCTGAGCGTCCTACTAATGAAGCTATCTATCGTCTCTATGTCTGTGACCAGGTGCGAAGTTAACGCACCACTACCTAAATCTTCATATTGACGCATACTCACCTTGCCCAGTTTATCCAACAACTGTTGGCGCAAAAAACAAGTGAGTGATTTTGATATGAGGGTAAATTGACGAGTTTGATAGATGTTCAAAGCTTGGCTGGCTAGACGCATAAACACAACCAAAAAAGTCACCATTGCAATGTAACCCATCGCTGTTTGCCAATTGTGAGGCAACATCATATTGAGAAGAGTTATTCCTTCCCCGGGCTTTTTAAGAAGTACTTCGTCAACCAACACAGGCATTAGAAGAGGAATAGGAACGCTTAATAACGCAGCGAGCGTCGCCACTATATTGGCAATAACTAACTTTCTTTTGTGTTTAGAGGCTTGGTTAAAAAGCCAAGCTTTATTAATGGTAACTTCTTTCAAAATATTACTCTGCTATAAAGCCATGTGATATGTAGGACGCCTATAGCTATATAGTAGATTGCTAGCTTAGTATGGGCTGCTCTTCTATTCGGATTTGTGGAGAAGAGCAGCAAACATACACATTGAAAGTAGCTACCCTTTTGGCTGACCTTTGCGAGTATATTTGGTGTGTAGGTTGCGAGCCGGCATAGTTTGTAATTTATATTGCGCTTTATTGCTTACATAAAGAAGAGCGTAAACCATCAAAAGTACAACGAAGAATGGCAGTATATATGCGCTTGCGATAACGCCAGCAAACAAGCTAGCGCTATTAAAGATTACCGCGATTGCCGTAAGAAAGCTCAATACTAGCAGCACATCAAGCAATTTCCGTATATTCATAACGCCCCCTAAAGCTGCTGCTTTATTTGCTCAAATTCTTCAGAGTCGATCTCCCCGCTTGCCAGCCAGCGTTTAGCAATTTCTAAAGGAGACTCCTTGTGTTCTACTGAGATTGATTGTGGTTTGGATAAAATAAAATAAAACAGCAATCCCCAGAACAAAATCATTGCCAGCGGCATAAGCCAATTCTGCCATTCGTGTCCGTATAAAAAAGTCATAACCTACCTCTTCAATTAACGATTTAATCTGCAGTCAATCGACCGATGTGTAAACAATAAGCTTTACCCTAAGGGTAAGGTCAACAGGTTAATTTGAAGTTTTTTACGAGATAGTAGTTATTCAAAACAAGAAGAAAAGATGGGCTTGTTAGCGGAATGAACTGGAGTTGTAACAGTCTAAAAGTATGTTTAAAGTATGAGTTTCTGATAATTGCATCAAAAATATAATGAATAAACTGCTCAAAATTTCACTATTGCTCTGTTCCCTACTTCCAGCTTTAGCATTTGCCTTCAGCAACCAAGGTAACACGACTAACGACTCATTCAGCAAAGCAAAAAAGCTGATGCAAAAATACATCTACGTTCAGCCAGAAGAAATGCACACTATCTACTGCGGTGCAAAATTTGATAAGCACAAGCATGTCACGTTACCTTCAGGCTTCCAAGCAAACAAGTATCGAAATCGACTTAATAAGTGGGAGGCTGAACATGTGGTACCTGCAGAGAACTTCGGTCGATACTTCACAGCATGGAGAGAAGGGAGCCCTAAATGCGTAGACAAACGTGGTAGGCATTACAAAGGACGCAAATGCGCCACGAAAGTAAGTGAAGAGTACCGATTGATGCAGGCTGACTTGTACAACCTCTTCCCAGCTATTGGCAGTGTTAATGCATTGAGGCAGAATTACAACTTCACTATGTTATCCAATGCCCACTCCGATTTTGGCTCTTGCGACATGAGAATCAAAAATAACAAAGTTCAACCTCCTACCAGAGCAAGAGGCATTATTGCACGTACCTATCTTTACTTTGCCGAAACCTACCCTACTTTCAAAATGAGCTCAAGCCAGAAGAAACTCATGTTAGCTTGGGACAAGCAATATCCTGTCACTCATTCTGAGTGTCAGCGAGCCAAAATAATCCAACATATTCAAGGCAATATCGATCCTGTTTTAGCTGCACGATGCAGTTAAAATAACAAGTAACGCAACGTTAAAATGCCTCGATTCATTGGGTGAAAATATCCAAAGTGTGCCCTAGCATTATCTAGTGCACACTTTGCAATCGAATGATTTGTTTTTGCTTTCCATCTCAAGCACCATTATTTTTTCTAATACTCTAATAAAAAGGATTTTGTTGATGAAAAAATCACTACTCCTCGCGGGAATAATGGCTTTATCTTTTAACGCTACAGCAGAGACTGCCGCAGATCTCCAAAATAGATCGGTCGGTATCTGTATTGGTGCTGGCGAAATGGCAGGCATCTCACTCAATGACGATAAGCTAGATAATGCGTTAGATTTTGCAGATGGCGAAGTTGAGACAGCAATGAGCGTCGCGTACGGCGTTGGCTACGCAAATGGCGCTATTGAAACATATAAGTTGAATACACTGAAAGATTTGCCGAATCGAGATATTGGTAAGCTCGTATTTGAAACCTACGAATGCAAAAAATATATATAATCTAAAAACAAGAAACCCCAGCATTTCGCTGGGGTTTCTTGTTTGGGTAAGTGAGGGATTCGAACACGATTCAGCCCTTGCCAACAACTAGCCTATTCAATTGATAATTAAAAATTAAAACCAGATCATTGCAGGCACCGCTCTAGCACAAAGCAGCTAAACAATACCTATTATGGCTTGGATATTCCGCGATATCATCTGCCTAGAGCGACGAAATCAAGCAAACTTGCCAATACGGCAAAGCATTGGCCTCTTAAATAAGAATTTCAAAATCTAATATTCCGCTTAAAATTCACTCAAAGAGTTGCAATCCACAAAAAATTTAACAGTGACGAAACTTTTTGTGATCTAAATTAACTTCAAAAAACATACCAATCACATTACCTTGACAATAGTGTTGCGCCCTCTCATTTTGGATACGTATGCAATAGAAAAGAACTGAGTAATAATAAGGGCATATTGATATCAAAAGATCGATATGCCCTTGAGTCCACTGAAGCACTAGCCGATGACTAAGGAGAGCAACATGCCGCAAAATGCCCCCTCTAACGCACCTTCTCAACCCGTGATAGGTATTGGGTGGACTTTCAGCCGAAGAATATTAGCTTTTATTTCAATTATGATGGTGTACTTTTTCTACGATCTTAACTGGATGATCGACGGTAACATACGGCACTCCCTTATTAACACCTATGGATTTTCATTTACTCAAGTGAGTATGATTTTTAGTGCGTTGGAGCTCGGGACAATTCCAGGTACATTGATCTTTGGTGTTATAGCGGCAAAAACAAGCAAAAAGCGCACACTAATGTTAATTGCATTGATGATGAGCATCTTCACTCTACTGCCGTTGATCTCTCCTAGTAGCTTACAAGTGTGGCTAGCTTCCCGTTTTATCGCTGGCTTAGCATTGGGGGGATGCTTTGGAACTTCTATTGCTCTGGTCGTCGACTTATTTCCGTCTAAGAGCCGTGCCATATTCGCTTCAATTCTTTATAGCTCGTTCGCCATAGGCATCCAAGTCTCGGGCTATATGTACAGTATCATGGGCAGTAGTGGCTGGAAGCTTTTGTTAACCATTTGTGCTGTTGGACCAATCATTGGCATGATTGCAGTCGCCTTATTTGTCCCCGATGATTTCCAACACATGAACCAGCTTAAAAAAATGCAAAAAGAAACTACCGGTAAAAGCGAAGTATCATACGTATCCATGTATCGCAATCACACTCGCATAGGCGTGAGTGTTCTTCTCCTCTCTGCTTGCAACTTTCTAGCCTATTCTCTCTTTAACAACAACAGCTTACACTATATGACTGACACACTAAATCTTTCTCAAAATATCGCAGGGGAAGTCTTCATGTGCAGTGGCGTGGGCCTTTTCATCGGCTACTATTTTTGGGGAATTATGGCCAGCTGGATAGGACGAAAAGTTGGTATCGTTGGCTTTATCATTGCCGCAATTTCATTACTCCTATACCTAAAAGCAGGTGCGAATCACCAAGCCCTTCTCTACCCTTTCTCTTTTATGGTCGGTTTTGGCTTCGGTAGCACTTCTTACTGGGGCGTTTTCTACACCGAATTGTTCCCTGAAAGATATCGCCCAATAGCAGCTGGTATATCCTTTAACGGTGGGCGACTCGCGACCTCCATCGCCATCCCTGCTATTACTGCTTCATCTCATGGAGAGATATCAGTAGTATTTTTTTGGTCTATTGCAGCTGTTATTTTTGGGGCCATCATGTGGGCAACACTGCCTGAAACTTTATCTAAAAAGCATACGAATGCAAAACAAAAACTCACTAGCATAAAGAAAGGCGTTTAATTGAAACTTCTTCCAGTTCTAAAGATCACCATTAGAGAAAGAGCTCAAACGCGTCCCCTAACGAAGAGTACATACAAATTAAAGGGGCAACCGAGATTTGAAGTTAACTGCTATAGTCTCAGCAACTGATGGTGAACCTAGTGAAGCATATCTAGCTAATATCTATGCTCCATATGAGAGACGGCATTATCAGAAAGCCAAACCAAAGCTGAAATTTAAACACCTAGCCAATCAGCTAGGTTGTATCAAAATAATTTTGTGACACTTCCTTGTTACATTAGGCGTGACACTTTTCAGGCAAGCTAGACTCTAATTATCTGATATATATAGCAGTTTGACGAGTTAGCATTCCTTGTCTGAAGCCTAACCTGAGTATTCGTTAATGGCTTTACATTCTTCGCCATAATGTACCACCAGAAAAAGTTACAGCGGCACGTCCTGATGTACCACTTACTCAATCATGGTACATCAGAAACAAACGCTGGTACATTAAGTAGCACCTAAAATGTAGTATGCTATAAAACTTTACGGGATGTGTTAACACGCGAATTCGTTGTACTGACAGTACTTGAGGCAATAAAAAAGACGCCCTAGGACGTCTTTAATATAGAATGTGGCGGTGAGCGAGAGATTCGAACTCTCGATACGTTGCCGTATACACACTTTCCAGGCGTGCTCCTTCAGCCACTCGGACAGCTCACCGTATGTCAGCTCTGTGCTGACGAGGCGCTAATTTAATGATTCTACAGTGGTTGGTCAAGTACAAATGTCGAAAAAACTCTACCTTTAAGCTCAATTGTTTAATCTTTAACAAAAGTGTTCACTCAATAAGCAAAATTAGTACTAGTGGCACTTATCCGCTACAAGCACCGTAATAAGATCAATATCTTCTTTTTCTGGTTCGCTGTGATTTTTCAAACACTCCAAAATACGCTGCAACACTTCTGCAAACTGATCTCTTGGGTCTTCATTAAAACTGCTGATTAAGTTTTCTACTAAAGCCGCTGACTTGTCATATTGCTTATTTTCAATAGACACATAGAGATTCACCAATAACTCTTCGAAATCCGTTACATCTGGCGTCACGACTTGTTCTGAGTGGAATTGATAAAGTTTTTCTGAATAGCGATACAGCGCATCGTCCAACTCATTTTCATCAATAGGCTTCGCAATGATGCAATCTACCCCTGCACTCATCATTCTCTCGCGAGTCTCCTTAAATACATCTGCCGTACAACCAAAAATCAGCGTGTTTTTTCTATCTCCCGGAAGCTGACGAATAGCAGAGGTAGCTTCCACTCCATCCATCACCGGCATGTGATTATCCATCAGTACCAAATCAAAATGGGTAGTCGACATGATTTTGATGGCCTCTTCGCCATTCTCAACACTTTGGCACTTGAAGCCCTTACTCTTCATGAATCCATCAATAATAATGGTGTTAGTGCGGTTGTCTTCCACTATCAAAACTTGAAGACCTTCATAATTCAACTTACGATGAACCTTCACTTCCACAGAGCCGGGCTCACATACTTCAAGCCCTAGCTTCACTTCAAAGCTAGTCCCTATTCCTGACTCACTTTTAACCGATATACTACCGCTCATCAGCTCGCATATCTGCTTAACTATCGCCAAGCCTAGTCCTGTTCCTCCATATCGACGCGTAGTCGTAGATTCCGCTTGTTCAAATGGCCTAAATATCTTTTCCTGAGCTGATTTGGATATGCCAATTCCTGTATCTCTAACGGTAATGCAGAGGAATGTAGTGCCATCCGTGACTTGTTCTTTGAAATTGACCTCCACAAAACCTCTGGAAGTAAACTTAACTGCATTGTTGAGCAAGTTGAACAAAACTTGACGCACACGTGCTTTGTCAGACATATACCAGCGATCCGGTGAAACATCGGAGTACACTTTAAATAGCAATCCTTTTTCCGTGCACAGTGTGTGATACACACTATTAATGCTGCCCATAATAGACCCTAACGGAAATGGGGCGCGATCCAATTCTAGGTGGCCTTGCTCTATCTTGGAAAAGTCTAATATTTCATTAAGCAGAGTCATCATATGGTCGCCAGAGTCATACAAACTTTTTAAATGCTTTCTCTGCTCTTCGCTTAAATCGGTTTTCAATAGCAGCTGAGCTGTTCCTAGCACACCATTCATCGGTGTACGTATCTCGTGGGAAAGTGTGGCTAAGAAGGAGCTTTTTGCCTGAGTGGATGCTTGAGCTTTGACTTTTTCTGCTTCTAGGAAAACGGTTTTCTGATTAAAGGTGTCGATAAGATGGCGTATTTCATCCTCGCTGTTGTACGCCATATCGATGATCCCACCTTGCTTCGAATCATCAACTTTTTGAGCGATAACAGCAATTGGCCTGATCAAATATCGATTGATGAGGACATAACCAATCAAAACCAGCAACAACATTAGAGGAATGATTCCAAGCTCAACACTGCTAATAATTTCATACACTCGCTTACCAATCAGCTTTTGAGCGTTGATGACATCCACAGACCAATTAAAATGGCCAAAACTTAATTTACTGACGTATATGCCATTTACCAGCTTAAAATTGTGCTCAGTAATAACTTCGCCATAACCATCTTTGAGTAATACCCCTAGGCCAAAATCTTCCGCTTGTTCATTAACGAACTCAATCAAATCTTTTAAAGATAAATCGATGGTCGCCACCCCCGCAAACTTCCCATTAACATAATACGGAGAAGAAGCGGTAATCATCTGAACTTGCGTATACGCATCTATGTAAACCTGTGACCATGTCACTGTTCCTAATGGTTTATTTGCGGCTGATAGGTACCAGTCTTGTTTGTTGTAACCCCCTGTTTCTGGGTTGTTCCAAGAATTGATTTTATCAATAGCTCCATCAGACGCTCTGTTATAAAACAAGCTCGTATATTCAACTTTGGGGTTTACAGAGTATGGCTCAGGCCAAAGCCCGCCACTCACGGCAATACCATCTAAAACACTAAACAAAGAATGAAGTAAAATCTCTTGTTCGTGTTGAGGTATGCCAGTGTTGCCAACGCTGACGATACTTTGGAGAACCCCTATGGAACTATTGAGAGGCAACTGTATTTGATCCGACATTAGCTGAGTACTTAAATCTAAGCCGTGCTCTAGACTATGACGTACAGGGGGTTCAACTACCTTATAGCTAATTGATCCAACAAGAATAATGACCAAGAGCATATAGCCGACTAGCGCAAAGATACTCTTGCGCTTCAATGAGGAGCGTATATTCATAAATCCCTGAATTTTTATCCTTTTAATAAAACCTATAGCGTTCATATCAATGTCGCAAGTCTTTTTATCTAGGAATATGACTGGTACTATAGCGGCCACTTATTACAATGAAACGGGTTGCGATTTTGACTCTACAAGAACTTTTGGCTTTGCCTGAATTAGAAGACAAACTACTAAATGAAGCGAAAACTCAAGGCTTTATCACCGCTATTGCTGCAGCCCCTTATGTACTTCCACCAGAAGAGTGGCTACCACTTTTATGGGGTGGAGATGAAGTTGCGCCTTTCTCTGACGGTGAGTTACTCGAAACTTACATCGAGCATATGATCGCATTTTGGAACGAGTATCGCCCAGCATTGCTAGAAAATCGTTGGACATGGCCTGCAGGCTGCGAGCTAGATGATGAAGAGATCGTTAATGAAAAGGCTCGTGATTTTTGTGAAGGTGTCCTGCAGGGCTGGCAGCTGACCCAGGACGACTGGAAAAATATTATGCCAGAAGACAGCGAAGACAATGCCTTACTTGGTGGCGTCATTTTATCTCTAAGCATGCTATATGATCCAGAAACCTCAATGGAAACACTAAGAGAAAGTGGTGTTGAAGGCTTGGATCAATTCAACGAAATCTTTAATGGCGTTCCTACGATGCTTTGTGGCTTAGCAATTCGCGCGGCTGGACAAGTCGAGAAATAAGGCAATGCCATATAAAAGGTATAGTTTCACTCTATACCTTTTATCGTATTAAATTGCATTTCCCATCTGTTGCCACTTAAAATCTTCAATTCTTTCATCTGCAATATAGAACAGCTTCGCTCCAGAGCTTACCTCAGTGGACAAATCTGGATTCAACTTAATTCCATCTCCACAATCAATAGCGATAAGCGTCGCTTGATGCTGGTTTTTCATGTAGTGAAAAATGGGCTTTACCGACGTAGCGTCAAGAAACTTGGGAAATTCGGTCGAATACTGTGTCATCCCTTGAGTGGAGGCTAATAGTTCTTGGTGTAACACGCTTGAACCGGGGTCTACCGCTGCTTTAGCTAACATTTCCGCGCCAACAGCAGGAATACATTCAACATTCGGACAATGTTGGCTTAGAAGCTGACTCAAAGACTCGTCGTTGAAATAAGCCAGCAAGTGAGCCGTTGGATTCTTGTTAGCACAGTACAACGCTGAAGATAAAGTAATATCGTCTTCTAGATTATCCACCACAATACAGCTAGCACTCGTGTAATTGGTTTTTCGCATTTCTAGATCGTCGGTATAACTGTTGACTCTAACGAACTCTATCTCGCCAGGTAATGGGTTTTCGATATCTGAGCGACTACAAAGAATGATCGGCCGCTTACCAATTTCTTCATGCTGTAGCATCCGTATTAGGTTCATTGTGCGCTGCCCATTCCACCCCAATAAAAGAATATGGTTGTCCAATTTCACTCTCCGTTTTCCCAATATCCCAGCCCGCCAATATTCCACGGCGACACTGGCGATTTTTCCTAGTAGAGCAGCGAATAAACTCAACCCACCTGGAATAATAAATAAAATAACCACCCACATACCTAGCTCTGATTGGGGTGAGTAATCACCGTATCCCACAGTGGAGGCCGTCACGAGCAAGTAGTAAATGAACACAGAAATGTTGTCCGTTAACTGGTGCTCACCCGCAACTCTAAGCAATAGCCAACTTATCGCTGCATATAAAATACATAGGAACAGTAAGTTACGGCTACTTAGTTTAAAGAGCCTAGTGTGAAACCACTTTTTGATGAGTAACCAGATTGGCATTCCAAGTCCAAGTATTCGTGCCTTTTGATACCATTCTAAAGCAAAAAAACCAGCCTAAGCCGGCTGGTTTTCATTGTGTGAGAAGGATCGCGATTAAGCGTATTACGATTGTAACTGCTCAGCGAAATCTAGCATGCGATTTAATGGAATAAGAGATTTAACTCTTACATTGTCATCAACAAAGACTTCATGTTTTTCGCCACCTTCTGTTAGCGATTGCTCAATTGCCGATAGTCCATTCATTGCCATCCAAGGACAATGAGCACAGCTTCGACATGTTGCGCCTGCGCCAGCTGTCGGAGCTTCGATTAACTCTTTCTCTGGGACAAGTTGCTGCATCTTGTAAAAAATGCCTTTGTCTGTTGCGACAATAAGCTGCTTGTTTGGCAAAGTTTTCGCAGCTTTGATTAGCTGGCTCGTAGAGCCAACAGCATCAGCTAATTCAACAACACTTGCAGGAGATTCTGGGTGAACCAGTATTGCAGCTTCTGGATAGACTGATTTCATTTTACGCAGCGCATCTGCTGAAAACTCATCGTGAACAACACATTCACCATGCCAAAGTAGCATTTCTGCCCCTGTTTTATTGGCAATGTACGATCCAAGGTGGCGATCTGGCCCCCAAATGATTGGCTTCTCTAACGAGTCTAGGTGTTCGACGATATCAAGTGCAATACTTGAAGTTACAACCCAGTCTGCGCGTGCTTTAACGGCAGCTGAAGTGTTAGCATAAACCACAACGGTGTGATCAGGGTGTGCATCACAAAAAGTAGTAAACTCATCAGCAGGACAACCTAGATCTAGAGAACATTCTGCTTCAAGCGTCGGCATCAAAATACGCTTCTCAGGAGTGAGGATTTTGGCTGATTCGCCCATGAAACGAACACCTGCTATCAGCAAAGTTTTTGCTGGGTGACGGTTGCCGAATTTGGCCATTTCTAACGAGTCACCTACAAAACCACCCGTTTCTTCTGCAAGAGCTTGTATCTCAGGGTCGGTGTAGTAGTGAGCAATCAAAACCGCATCTTGCTCTTTTAGCAGACGCTTAATATTCGCGATATGAGTTTGTTTTTGCTCTTCGGTTAACGGCGCAGGTTTAGGAGGAAACGGGTAAACCGTTTCGATCTTATCTTGTATGTGGCTCACTGGATTTGTTCTATGCAACAATGAAATAATCCGAGTATTGTAACGCTATACATTGCTCGGATCAAAAGTGTTATGAAAATGAAGAAAATAATATACTTATGGCGCAATAAAGTGATGAACATAGTGGATTAGAAAAGCAAAAGAGAGGGTTTTCCCTCTCTTTATTAATGCTATTTTAAACGCTCTTTTGCTAGCTGCGCTGAAGCGCTATTTGGATATTCTTTTATTGCTTGCTCGAAGTAAGCTTTAGCTTTTGTCGAGTCTTTCTCTTGCTTCGCAATATCACCTAGCTTAACCAAAGAGTCTGCTCTTTTCGGCGAATCCTTAAAGTTAAGCACTGCCTTGAAGTTTT
Source organism: Vibrio marisflavi CECT 7928 (assembly GCF_921294215.1). Lineage (GTDB taxonomy): Bacteria > Pseudomonadota > Gammaproteobacteria > Enterobacterales > Vibrionaceae > Vibrio > Vibrio marisflavi. The sequence continues at coordinate 813,431 of NZ_CAKLDM010000002.1, read as the reverse complement.
CCTCTGATTTAGCAAAGTCTCTATTGGCAAAATATAGCTGACCAAGCCAGTAATGAGCATTCGGTGTTAGCTTCGATTTTGGATAGTTCTTTTGGAAATTCTGCAGCGCAAATATTGCACCTTGATAATCCTTTTTATTTAAGATCAAATCGATAGCTTTTTGGTAAGCCTCTTGCTCTGTCGCGTTGTTACTAAATGCGGCAGTATCATGATCTTCTTGCTGAGCCGTAGTTGTGGTATCGATCTTCGGAGCATTCACTTGACTACGAAGTTTATCCAACTCGATAAACAGCTCTCGCTGCCTCGTCACCATCTGCTGCATTTGATGGGTATTGACTTCAAGCTGGCCACGTAACTGGTTGATTTCTTGACTCATATCTGCAACTTGCTGTTGCAACTGCAGATTAAACTGGTTTCGACTTTCGATTTGACGTTGCAACCTTTGAATTTCAGATTGCGTGGAAGTTGGTGCTGCTGCTTGGCTAGAAGCGCCTGCTGCTGTGCTACCTAAATTGAGTGTAGATACTGGAGCCGGTGCAGCGGCCACTGAGCCCGCTGCACTTGCCAGCAACGTAAGCGTCATTACACGCTTGAAGTTACTGAACATATGAGGTGTTCCTCAAAAATTAATATACGATTACTGCACGACGGTTTTTCGCCCATGCTTTCGGGTTTTGCCCAAGAGCGATTGGCTTCTCTTCACCATAGCTCACAATTGAGATTTGGCTAGAAGGAACGCCTAGAGCTTGAAGGTATTTAGATACTGCTTCAGCACGACGTGCGCCTAGCGCAATGTTGTACTCTGGAGTACCACGGTCGTCAGTATTACCTTCGATAGTTACTTTAACATCTGGATGCTTAACAAGATACGCTGCGTGTGCTTCTAGCATATCTTTGTAATCGTTCGATACAATTGAGTTGTCGAATGCAAAGTAAACTGTCTTCTTCTCACGAAGAGATTGTTCTTTTAGCTCTTGTTCAGAAAGCTGACCTTGTTGACCGTCGATTGGAGAAACAACGGTTGTATCAGTACCGTTATTTTGGTTTGCTGCAGTACTCGCTGAAGTTGTCGCCGCATTGTCTGTAGCGCTACCTGAGTCGCCTGTAGTACCACTCGTTGAACTACATGCAGACATTGCCATAACTGGTAACGCAATCATCAACCCTTTAAGAACTTTATTAAGTTGCATCTTATTTTTTCCTTACTATTTATAATAATTGCTATAAAAACGGCGACCAAGCAGGCGATTTAACGCGCCCATTTGTGGCCGGTAATCTAGCATGAAAACGCCCATCAGTTGAAACCAAATTGAGAACGTCTCTATCTTGGTAACTAGAACTGTAGATAATCATACTGCCATTAGGAGCAATGCTTGGTGATTGGTCCAAGAAAGTTTTTGTCAAGATTTGGACAGTTCCTGTTTCTAGATCTTGTTTTGCGATATGAAACCCGCTTGGGCTGCGGTTAACCATAATCAAATAGCGACCATCTGGAGTGATTTGTCCATCTTGGTTTTGGGTACCTTGCCAAGTTACTCGTGAAACAGCGTCCGTCGCCAAATCTACTTTGTAGATTTGTGGCAAGCCGCCTCTATCAGACGTGAAGATTAAAGATTTTCCATCTGGATACCAAGCAGGCTCAGTGTTATTTGAGTTACCGCGCGTAATTTTCGTGAACTTACGCGTTTTCAAGTCCAAAATATAGATTTGCAACTTACCAGACTTAGAAAGTGCGACCGCTAGCTTAGAACCATCTGGCGAGAATGCAGGCGCACCATTGTGGCGAGGGAAAGAAGAAACAAGCTCTGTTTTACCAGTGTAGATGTTCATTATGTACACTTCGCCATGGCCGTTCTGGAAACTCACATATGCAAGCTCTTTTCCGTCGGGCGACCAAGTTGGTGACATAATTGGCTGCTTCGAGCGAAGAACGAGCCTTTCGTTGTAACCATCATAATCTGCCACTCTAAGTTGATACGGGTACGCGTCTTTACGATTCACAACAACGTATGCAATACGAGTTAGAAATGCGCCTCGCTCACCTGTGAGTTTTTGATACACCAAATCTGAAATGCGGTGTGCATATTCGCGAAGACGGTTTGGCGGAACAGTTGCTCTCTTGTTAAATAGAATATGATCCTGAGTAGAAATTAATTCACCGTCTTTACCCAACACTAGATTCTTGCCATTGCTTAGCTGACCACGTGCAATGTCAACAAGCTGATAGGTAATTACATAGTTACCATCGGCGGCTTTAGTAATTGTGCCTGTTAACAGTGAGTCTACACCTAGTTTTGACCACGCTTTAAAATCTACATCTGCGACGTTATAAGGTGTTTGTGGCATCTTATTGACGGCAATTGGACTAAATTTGCCGCTTCGCTGCAAATCAGATGCTATAACAGCTGAAACATCTTGTGGCGGCTTGCCATAACCCTCATATTTGAATGGGATAATTGCGATTGGTCTAGCAGAATTGATACCACCAGTAATGAACAATTCCAAAGACGCATTAGCGTATTGAACACTGCTAAATGCGAAGAGAAAACATACGAATAATACTCGCTTTAACACACTCATTTCCTTTTACTGAGGTTTAACATTTAGGGTTATATCGCGAAGTTGCTCTACAACATTTGGCTCGTTTTGTGGAATTGGGAAACTGCCTACTTGGGCAACAGCCCTTCTCGCGGCTCCACAAACGGTCTTATCACCACTAACACCAAGAATCGTAGCGAAAGCACTTGATCCCGCAGGCACAAGCTTTAAGTGAACCTTACAAACCAAGCCTTTATAGCTATCATCGGTATACAAATTTTGCTCTATTAAATTGGTGTACATCTGACCATACCGATCAACTTCACTTGCAACATACTTTGCTCTAGCTGAAGCGCTCTGTTTTGCCTCGGATTGCATTTGTGCGGCAATGCTGTTCAGCGCTGCATTTTTTTCAGCTGCAAGTTTTGCTGCTCTCTCTTTAGCTAGCTTTTCTTGTCTTGCTTTCTCAGCCGCGGCCTTAGCAGCTTTCTCTTTCGCTATTCTTTCACGACGCGCTTTTTCCGCAGCTTGTTTTGCTGCTTTTTCCTTCGCCGCTTTTTCACGAGCGATTCGCTCTGCTTTAGCCTTGGCTGCCGCAGCGGCTTGTGCTTTACGTTCAGCTTCTAACTTCGCGAGTTTTTGCTTTTCAAGTGCGGCTTTTTTCGCTGCCTCAGCTTGCTGTTTTTCTTGAGCAACACGTCGCTTTTCAGCTTCTCGCGCAGCTTGAGCCGCTTTTGCTTGCTGCTCTTTTAAGTTGCGAATCCTCGCTTCTTCAGCTTTGCGGTTCTTCTCTAGCAGCTCACTCTCTCGGCGCAACTTGTCGAGCCTATCCTGCTCTTTCCTTGCTGCTGCTTCACGTTGACGCTTAATTTGCTGAGCCTGTTTTTGAACCAAAGCCGGATCAATCACAACCGCTTGAACCATTTGTCCAGCAGGTTTGGGCTCAGACATATGAAAATCCGTTCCCCATAGCAAAATGACTACGAGCAACAGGTGTAAGACCACCGAAATGAGGGTGGGTTTCAGATATTCTTTGTTATTTTTTTTCTTTGTTTTCATGAACAATCAGAACTTATTTAGTATTGTCCTTAATATCCGTTAACAACCCAACTTTAGGTATGCCTGCTTGGCGTAGTTGATCAAGCACGGAGACAACGTTGGCATAAGGTGTAGCTGCATCACCACCAACTGCGACAGGAGAATTTGGCTTCAGTGACAACTCGGCTTTGACTCTAACAATCAAATTTTGCAGTGTCATACCTTGTTCTACTGGCTCGTTATTTATACTCAAACCTAGCTCGCCACTTTTATCGATTTGTACAATGATAAAGTCACTATCGCTGTTGCCAGCAAGCTCAGACGCTGGTTTCGCGGTTGACGTTTTTGGTAGGTTGACATCAACACCTTGGGTGACAAATGGAGATGTCACCATGAAAATAATAAGCAACACGAGCATAACGTCAATATATGGCACAACGTTAATCTCGGCTGTCAATTTACGCTTTTTAGGTTGGTAACCCGCCATAAATTAAGCCCTGCCTGCCATTGCTTGACGGTGCAAAATACTGTGGAACTCTTCAGAAAACGTAGCGAAATTATGCTCGAGTTTCCCTACTCTATTGCTTAAACGGTTGAAGAACATAACCGCTGGAATAGCTGCAAATAGACCCATCGCGGTAGCAACTAAGGCCTCCGCGATACCAGGAGCAACCATTGCCAATGTCGCCTGTTTCACCGCACCTAAGGCGATAAAGGCATGCATAATTCCCCATACTGTGCCAAATAGGCCAATATACGGACTGATAGAGCCCACCGTCGCTAGAAAGGGCAAGTTTGTTTCAAGCTCTTCAACCTCTCTTGCAACTGCAACGCGCATTGCTCGCCCTGTGCCTTCCATAATGAAGTCAGGCGACGCTGCATTAGATTTACGCAAGCGAGCAAACTCAGTAAAACCTGAATAGAATATCTCCTCGGTGCCGCTTAACGAATCTTTTCTCTTCTTAACTTCTTGGTAAAGTTGCGATAGGTCTGTACCGGACCAAAATTTGTCTTCGAATGTATTTGTATCTTTGGTTGCTTGAGTCAACGCTTGGCTGCGCTTAAAGATCATAGCCCATGAGGCAATAGACATTCCCAGCAAAATTAACATCACGACTTTAACTAAAAAGCTGGCCTGCAAAAATAGGTCGAGAATAGAAATATCAGATGTCACTGCTAGAAATCTCCTGATGTAGTGTACGAGGAAAAGCTTTAGGCTTCATTGTTTCTGTGTTGATACATGCTACCTTAACCATTACCTTACACAATGTCACTTGTCCATCATTTACGATCTCCTGACAGAATGTCATTGTAGCTCTTTTCAACTCAGCGATACTAGTGAGGACGGTGAGCTGCTCATCTAGGCTAATAGCTTGGATGTAATCAAGTTCCATACGAGATATCACCAGCGCGATATTTTGACTCATCAAGTCTCGTTGTAGAATCCCTTTTGAACGTAACATCTCTGTCCTCGCTCGTTCAAAATACTTCAAGTAGTTGGAGTTGTGTACGATACCTCCAGCGTCAGTCTCATCTAAATAGACAGTAATAGGCCATTCAAAAACAGATTTATTACTCAACAAAACCTTTCCTATTGTTTCTCGACTAGTATTTTGTGGCAATACTATACCTCAGCACTACCCTTTTCTTGCAAGCGCTAGTTGCTTAAATGCTAAGAAAATTGTTAAAAAAAATGGCACCGCTAAAAAAGCGATGCCATTTTATTCAAATTAGCTGCAATACATAGGTTACATAACGTATAAACTAGTTAGGTAAATAAGTATTACAAACGAGATGTATGGGCTAAACAGTATTTGCCACAACCAAAATCTTGGCTTGAATCCCACGCCATAAATCATACTTGAACATACTGCCCAAATAAGCAAAGGACCGACAACTTCATTGAAGCCGCCGATTCTATCGGCGTACTTGTGGGGTTCCCACATCACCATAGCGATATGAAAGAAACCAAGAAGAAAGGATAAGGCCCTTAAAAGGCCCTTATCCATTGGAGCATGTAACTTGGCTACTTGCTCAGCGAGCTTACTCACTGTCTTTGTCCATCATCTCTGTGTGCTCTAACCAAAGAGCGTTAATGATGCCAAATGCACAAGCAAGTAGCACACCTAGAACCCATGCGAAATACCACATTGTAAACGCTCCTTAGTAAGCTGAAGTTTTGTTTTCTTCGATGTATTTAGTGTCTAAGCGACCAAACATCTTGTAGTAAGTCCAAGTTGTGTAACCAAGGATTACTGGAACCATAACAAAAGCAATCACAGTGATGATTTCCATTGTTAGTTGGCTAGATGTCGCATCCCAAATAGTCAAGCTGTGGCTTGGCGCTAAGCTAGAAGGCATAACGAATGGGAACATCGCAAAACCAGCAGTAAAGATGATGCCTGCAACGGTCAAACTTGATGCCAAGAACGCTAGGCCACCTTTCTCAAGGCGAGAAGCCAAAATCGCAACGATAGGCATCAAGATACCAAGAGCTGGAGCAATCCACATTGCTGGGTACTCTTTGAAGTTGTGCATCCACGCACCAGCTTCGCGTACTACCGTTTTGTCTAATGGGTTAGAAGCCGCATTGTGGTTCATCACGCTAGTGATCACGTAGCCTTCAATGTGTTGTACCCAGAAACCTGCTGCTACAAAAGTAACAATCACTAGTAGACCAAGCACTTGAGTCAGTGTTTTTGATCTGTTGTGTAAGTCACTTGTTGTTTTCATTTGCAGCCAAGTTGTACCTTGAAGCAAAATCATGAACAAGCTAACAAGACCACATAGAATCGCAAATGGGTTGAGCAAGCCAAAGAATGAACCATGATACGTTGGCATCAGGTATTCACTTAGGTTAAATGGTACGCCCTGTAGCAAGTTACCAAAAGCCACACCAAAAATGATTGGCGGAACTATACCACTTGCAGAGATACAGATATCCCAGTTCTTACGCCATTTCTTGCTTTCAATCTTTGAGCGGTAGTCTAGACCAACTGGACGAAGCCAAAGTGCTGCTAGAGTCGCGATCATAGCTAGGTAGAAGCCAGAGAAAGACGTTGCGTAAACTAATGGCCATGCTGCGAACAATGCACCACCAGCGGTGATTAACCATACTTGGTTACCATCCCAGTGTGGTGCAATGGTGTTGATCATTACACGACGTTCGTTGTCAGTTTTACCAAGCATAGGTACTAATGCACCTACGCCCATGTCAAAACCATCTGTGATTGCAAAACCGGCAAACAGAACACCGATCAGAACCCACCAAATTAATCTTAACGTTTCGTATTCAAACATTTGAATTTATCCCCCGCCTTACGCTTCTACTTGGCGATTTACTTTGTCTTCGACAGAGTTTTCACCGTTTTCGAAATGGTATCGGCCAGTTTTAAGGCTACTTGGCCCTTTGCGTGCAAACTTCACCATCAAGTACATTTCTGCAACTAGCAAGCAGCTGTAGAATGCAAGGACAACAATCAATGACGTCCAAATATCTGATGCTGTCAGAGGAGAGGCTGCGTCATAGGTCGGAAGAATTCCACCCACAGCCCACGGCTGACGTCCACCTTCGGCAACATACCAACCAGTTTCAACCGCAATCCAAGGTAGAGGGATACTGTAAAGCGCAGCTTTGTGGATCCACCTGCTTGAACCGATTTTTTGACGACATACTTGAATAAATGCAGCACCAAATACAGCCAGCATGATAACGCCACAAGCAACCATGATACGGAATGACCAGAATATAGGCCAAACTTCAGGGATAGAGTCATCTGCCGCTTTTTGGATCTGTTGAGGTGTTGCGTTGGTAACCTGCTTAGTATAACGCTTCAACAGTAAGCCATAACCTAGGTCATGTTTCACTTTATCAAACGCTTGTACAGTCGCTTCTGACTTGTCACCACCACGTAGTTTCTCAAGCAAACCGTATGCAATCATACCGTTCTTAATACGCTCTACGTTACGTTCACGCAGTTGGTTCAAGCCCATAACAGGAGTATCAACAGAACGTGTTGCAATAATACCCATTAAGTAAGGAATCTTAATTGCGTAGTCTGTTTTTCTCGTCTCTTGGTTAGGTAGACCGAACAGAGTAAATGATGCCGGTGGCGGCTCAGTGTTCCACTCAGCTTCAATCGAAGCAAGCTTCACTTTCTGCACTTCACCCACTTCGTAACCAGATTCATCACCAAGAACAAGAGTAGATAAGATTGCAGCCATACCAAACGATGCAGCGATCGCAAATGAGCGACGAGCAAATGGTAGGTCGCGACCTTTAAGAATGTAGTATGAACTGATGCCTAAAACGAACATCGCACCGGTAGTGTAACCTGCCGCTACAGTGTGAACGAATTTAACTTGTGCAACCGGGTTAAAGATGATTTGAGAGAAGCTCACCATCTCCATGCGCATGGTTTCAAAGTTGAAGTGCGCACCCACAGGGTTTTGCATCCAACCGTTCGCGATCAAGATCCATAGTGCTGAGAAGTTTGAACCTATCGCAACCAACCAAGTTACTGCTAAGTGTTGGCGTTTTGATAGTCTATCCCAACCGAAGAAGAATAAACCGATCATCGTAGATTCAAGGAAGAAAGCAACTAAGCCTTCAATCGCTAGAGGTGCGCCGAAAATATCACCCACGTAGTGAGAGTAATATGCCCAGTTTGTACCAAACTGGAATTCCATGGTTAGGCCTGTAGCCACACCAAGCGCAAAGTTAATACCAAAAAGCTTACCCCAGAACTTTGTCATGTCCTTGTAGATTTGCTTGTTGGTCATTACGTACAATGACTCCATGATAGCAAGAATAAATGTCATGCCGAGAGTCAATGGTACGAATAAGAAGTGATACATTGCTGTCATCGCGAATTGCAGACGCGACAGATCAACTATGTCAATCATGATAACTCCTGTGTGCCAGCTGTTTGACACTCTCTACATACTGCAACGCTTTGCCTGATCTTGTAGCGAACAGACGCGAATCAGATGCAAATATGTACCAAAGTGGTTAATGAATTGTTAAGCATCAGCTTGTTAAGCCGAGCGTAATAGTACTTATAAAAACAGGAGGTTTCAAAAAAAATATTGACCAAATCCGCGTTGATTTAGGTCAAATATATTGGCTGAATTTTTTTGAAAAATAGCATGAATTGATCTAGATCAATTTTCAAACAGGCAGGATGTTATCACTTGGTAAAGTAGAGCATTTTCGCCCGGAATTATTGCACAATGAATTAACAATTTTCAACTTAAAGTTACTTATAACGACGATATGCAATGCGATTTTTTGTGATTCATATCACAAATAAAACTCTCTTACAAAGTTATTCCAGTGCAACTTTATTTTTCAATTCCAAAATGAAGATATGCCCGATCTGTGACAATTCTTCCTCTTGGGGTTCTCTGTAAATAGCCTTGTTGAATGAGATATGGCTCTAGTACATCTTCGATAGTGTCTTTTTCTTCACCAATGGCTGCCGCCATATTGTCTAGACCAACAGGACCACCCGAGAACTTTTCCATAATAGCGAGTAAAAGCTTGCGATCCATATAATCAAAGCCCTGCACGTCCACGTCAAGCATGTTGAGCGCCTTATCGGCGATATTTGAACAAATATGACCATCGGCTTTCACTTCTGCATAATCTCTGACACGACGTAGTAGCCGGTTTGCAATTCGCGGAGTGCCTCTAGCTCGACGAGCAATTTCCATCGCCCCTTCAGGGTCCATAGAGAGCTCTAAGCAATGAGCGCTGCGCTGCACTATGTTTTGTAGATCTGCAACTTGATAATATTCTAGACGCTGGGTGATACCAAACCTGTCACGCAATGGTGAAGTCAAAGAGCCCGCACGAGTCGTCGCACCAATTAGTGTAAAAGGTGGGAGATCGATTTTGATTGAGCGAGCCGCTGGTCCTTCACCAATCATGATATCAAGCTGATAATCTTCCATAGCAGGATACAGGACTTCTTCAACCATTGGGCTTAGGCGATGAATTTCGTCAATGAACAAGACATCATTTTCTTCAAGGTTGGTAAGAAGCGCAGCCAAATCGCCAGCCTTCTCTAATACAGGACCAGACGTCGTACGGATATTAACGCCCATTTCATTGGCGACAATATTTGCTAAGGTCGTTTTACCCAACCCCGGTGGACCAAAGATGAGCAAATGATCAAGCGCCTCATTTCGCAACTGAGCAGCCTTAATGAAGATCTCCATTTGACTACGAACATGGTCTTGTCCCTTATAGTCTTCAAGCTTCTTTGGTCGAATAGCACGATCAATAACATCTTCATCTTTGAAAGTTGGGTTATTTGGGGCGATTAAACGATCTGCCTCAATCATAAAATAGCTTCCTTATGCCATCGACTTCAGTGCTTCGCGAATCAGAGCTTCGCTACTCATGTCCGGTTTCGCAACTTGAGACACCACTTTAGAGGCTTGAGTTGGCTTATAACCTAACGCTAATAACGCGCTAATTGCTTCTTCTTCAAAATTAGATTGATTGGCTGCTGGCTGACTATCTATTGCAGACATATCATCAGCTGGAGTAAACAAGTCACCAGCTCCCCATCCTTTAAGCCTGTCTTTCATTTCCACAACTAGTCGCTCTGCGGTTTTTTTACCCACCCCTGGCAACTTCACTAATGTCGAAATATCCTCTCGTTCGACACAAGAAACAAACTGCATCGCCGTCATTCCGGAAAGAATACCTAAACCTAGTTTCGGCCCTACTCCATTTGCTTTGATCACTTCTCGAAACAACGCACGCTCTTTAACGGTATTAAATCCATATAGGAGCTGCGCATCTTCGCGTACAACAAAGTGTGTATAAATAGTGGCTTCTTCGCCTACATTGGGCAATTCGTAAAAACAGCTCATTGGCATCTGGACTTCATACCCGACCCCATTAACTTCAATAAGCAATTCCGGCGGTAATTTTTCTATCAGCGTTCCTCGAAGGCGTCCTATCACTTTAAAACCTAATCGTAGACAATTAATAGTGGAATGATAATAAAGAACTGGATGGATAGCCAGTATTTAGTCTGTATCGACTTGTAAACTTGTAGTTAACCTCAGCTTTAGATAAGCGAAGCCAAAAACAACAAACCCGCCATAGCAGCGGGTTTAAAGTAGATTTTTCGCAAGCTTATTGACTTAGCTGTTGTAGTTTGTCGAAATAATCTGGGAACGTCTTTGACGTACAACCAGGATCATTAATAGTGACTTGTGTGTCACTCAGAGCAACCAATGAAAAACACATTGCCATACGGTGGTCATCATAAGTGTCGATTTTCGCATGCTGTAAATTATCCGTCGGCTTAATGATGATGTAGTCTTCACCTTCTTCTACTTCAGCACCAACTTTACGCAGCTCAGTAGCCATCGCTGACAATCTGTCGGTTTCTTTGACTCGCCAATTGTAAACATTACGAATGGCTGTCGTGCCTTCAGCAAATAGAGCTGCGGTTGCTATCGTCATTGCAGCATCTGGAATGTGGTTAAAGTCCATATCCACTGCTTTCAACTCGCCACGACGTGAAATCACATAGTCATCACCCCACTCAATCTCAGCGCCCATTTGCTCCAGTGCATCCGCAAATTGAATATCACCTTGGATACTATTTTTGCCAATACCCGTCACTTTGATTTCACCGCCTTTAATGGCCGCTGCAGCTAGGAAATACGACGCAGATGACGCGTCTCCTTCTACTAGGAAATCACCCGGGGCAACATATTGCTGTCCTGCTTTAATCACAAACGTCTGGTAATCATTATTAATTACTTCAACGCCGAACTGCTGCATGATGTACAAGGTAATATCTATATATGGCTTAGAGACCAACTCACCCACAATGTTAATAGTCACATCACCACTCGCAAGTGGTGCAGACATCAAAAATGCGGTAAGAAACTGGCTTGAGATTGAACCGTCGATTGAGACAGTGCCACCTTTTATACCTGTGCCTTTGATTTTTAGAGGTGGATAGTTTTCGTTCTCCAAATATTCAACATCGGCACCAGCTTGACGAAGCGCATCCACCAAATGGCCAATCGGACGCTCTTTCATTCTTGGCTCACCCGTTAGCACAAAATCTCCACTGCTTGCACAAAGTGCAGCTGCCAGTGGTCTCATTGCTGTACCAGCGTTGCCAAGAAATAACTCTTGCATTGCATCACAATCAAATGCACGCCCAAGCCCTTCCACTTCACATACTGTTTTATCGCTTGAAAGTGAGTAGGTAACACCCAGCTTGGTCAGTGCATTGAGCATATGACGAATATCGTCACTGTCTAACAAGTTGGTTAGACGCGTTTTGCCTTTTGCTAGAGCGGCAAGCAAAAGTGCGCGATTAGATACGCTTTTAGAGCCCGGTAAATTAATTTCACCATTGACTAAGTTAATTGGGTTTAACGTAAGGCTATCCATTAATGTTCGTGTTTCCTGCACCGCCCATCAGTTTCATTTATTATCGAGGGGCGGCTAAATTCTTCGTGAACTCAGACTAACCAAATTTACACGCTAACTCCAGAACAAATGAGCGAGATCTCATTTAATAGTCGGAGTCATAAGTTTGGTCGACTCGAACGCCATCATTGAAGTACAGGATTCGAACACTATCTCCACGCTGGAATATCATATCTGGGTCAACATCTTGAATAACATCAATCAACTTGCCTTTATCAGTTTTAATCAGCAATTCTACCAGTCTATATTCAACGCGATATTCTTGATTGTAATGGTTTTGAGCAATGCCAGCTCCAGCAACCGCACCAACTGCAGTCGCAACTTGACGGCCCGTTCCACCGCCAAATTGATTACCAATAATACCACCTACAACACCGCCCAATAGCGTTTCCCAGCCAGTTGCATGCGAACGCCTAATATCTTCCTTAGTGATATAGCGCACCGAATCGACCTTGCCAAACACCACTTTATTTACCGGGCGAGCAGTATTTCGATCGTAACTTGCATTGGCAATCATAGGAAAAATCAATAATATCCATAACCAATTTCTCACTTTGCTCTCCTCTTGTATACTTTATTCACTATGGCAATTTATCTCACTGAACTTGATAAAAATACGGTAGATTTTCCACCCACTGAAAGCGCAATGGTTGAGCCAAACGGCTTGCTCGCTTTTGGAGGGGATTTATCTCCAAAACGTATTCTTAACGCTTATAAGAATGGCATATTTCCTTGGTATGGACCGGGAGAACCAATCTTATGGTGGAGCCCATTTCCTAGAGCAGTGTTTGATCCTAACACATATACACCGTCTAAAAGCTTGAAAAAGTTCCAGCGCAAGCACAATTATCAAGTCAGTATCAATACAGCAACGAAACAAGTAATTCGTTACTGTTCTAGTGTGAGATCTGCAAAAGACACATGGCTAAACGACGAGATGATCAGCGCTTACTCCACACTAGTAGATCTTGGACAGTGCCATTCTGTAGAAGTTTGGTTAGAGGGCGAGCTAATTGGAGGTTTATACGGTATTTCTATAGGGGAAATATTTTGTGGTGAATCGATGTTTAGCCTGAAAACAAATGCATCAAAGATTGCACTTTGGTACTTCTGCCGCCATTTTGCAAAGCATGGTGGGCAACTCATTGACTGCCAAGTCATGAACACGCACCTTGAATCACTAGGAGCTTTCGAATTGGAGCGCAGCCAATTTATGCAATACTTGCTATCCTTTAGAGATAAGCCCATTCACTCAGGATGCTTCGACTCTCAGTGGCTAAATAGCAAAGCTTAAGAGGTAAATAATGAGCTCAGATTTACAAGAAATTCGAATTGGATTAACCGACAGCCACGCTTGTAGTTATCTTGCAAACAAAGAAGAGAGAGTTGCCGTTGCGTTGGACAACCAGATGCATTCTGTGTCTAGCTATGAGGTATTGTTGGCAAACGGCTTTAGACGAAGTGGCGATACCATCTACAAGCCGCATTGTGATCAGTGTAAGGCTTGCGTACCTATTCGAGTCTCGGTACACGACTTTATCCCATCAAAGAGTCAAAAGCGGCTATTGGCAAAATCTGAAAGTTTTACTTGGCTGCTGAAAGACACACTCGATGACAATTGGTTTGATTTGTATTCAAGATACATCAATGCCAGACATATGAACGGCACTATGTACCCTCCTAAGAAAAAAGAGTTCAGCCAGTTTTCAAACTGCTCTTGGCTCAACACTCAATACCTTCATGTATATTCTAATGGTGAGTTAATCGCTGTTGCCGTTACCGATATTCTGACCAACAGTGCAAGTGCGTTTTACACCTTTTTTGATCCTGACTTTAGCCTCTCACTAGGTACTTTAAGCGTGCTTTTGCAGATAAAACATTGTCAGCAACAAGGTAAACAATGGCTCTATTTAGGCTACCAAATCAACGAATGCCCTGCGATGAATTACAAAACACGATTTCAACGCCATCAAAAACTAGTAAATCAGCGTTGGCAAGGGTAGAATACGCCCCAACTTTACATAATTACCTTTTAACGGCAGAATTCAAGCCGTTGAAAATGCCCGATGTCTAAAGAGGATTAAATGGCTAAAGAAGACGTAATTGAAATGCAAGGCACTGTTCTTGATACTCTACCAAACACTATGTTCCGCGTTGAGCTAGAAAACGGTCACGTAGTAACTGCTCACATCTCTGGTAAAATGCGCAAAAACTATATCCGTATTCTTACTGGCGATAAAGTCACTGTAGAGATGACTCCATACGATCTATCAAAAGGTCGCATCGTCTTCCGTGCTCGTTAATATTTTTATTATTCGAACACAAAAAAACGGAGCCAAGTGCTCCGTTTTTCGTTTCTAGGTTAAGGTTTATTTTCCTAACGCTTCTTTATAGTGCTGCCGGCAGACAGAAACATATTTGTCGTTACCGCCAATCGCAACTTGGTCACCTTCCGCGATAGCTTTGCCACTTTCATCAGTTCGAATCACCATATTCGCTTTTCTGCCACAGTGACATATTGTTTTCAGCTCTATCAACTTATCTGCCCAAGAGAGCAAGTACTGACTTCCTTCAAACAGCTCACCACGAAAATCCGTACGAAGGCCATAACAGAGTACAGGGATATTCAACTTATCAACAATCTCTGTAAGCTGGTACACCTGTTCTTTAGATAAAAACTGGCACTCATCAATCAGAATACAATGGCGAGGCTCAAGCTCATTTAGCGTTGTTACAACATCAAATAAGTTAGTACTCGGCTGAAATAATTGAGCGTCTGACTGCAAGCCAATTCGAGAACTGACAATACCCACACCATAGCGATCATCTAAAGCTGCAGTAAAAATTACCGGATTCATGCCGCGTTCTTGATAGTTAAAAGAAGATTGTAAAAGTGTGGTCGATTTACCCGCATTCATTGCAGAGTAGTAGAAGTACATCTGTGCCACTGAGTATTGCCTCATTAACGATATGAAATTAATAAAAAGGGGCTGACTCCCAACCCCTTTTAAATCTATATGAATTTAGTGAACTATTTTCTGCGCCACGTTGTACCTTGTGGGCCATCTTCAAGCACGATATTCATCGCTGCAAGCTTGTCTCTAGCAAGGTCAGCGTTCGCCCAATCTTTTGCAGCACGCGAGTCATTGCGAAGCTTGATAAGCGCTTCGATTTCAGCAACTTCGTCGTCATCTCCTGCGTCACCCTTCAAGAAGGTTTCTGGATCTTGACCTAGAATACCAATCACATCAGCAAGCTCACGAAGAAGCGCACCTAGCTGGTTGGCTTTATCTAAATCTTCACCTTTAACACGGTTGATTTCGCGAGCAATATCGAACAGAACCGAATACGCTTCTGGTGTATTGAAGTCATCATTCATTGCTTCAACAAAACGAGCTTTATACTCTTCACCACCACTAGCTTGAACTGACAAATCCAAACCACGTAACGAAGTGTATAGCCTTTCTAAAGCAGAGCGAGCTTGATTTAGGTTTTCTTCACTGTAGTTTAGCTGACTACGATAGTGGCCAGACATCAAGAAATAGCGAACCGTTTCAGGATCGTAATGATCTAGAACGTCGCGAATTGTGAAGAAGTTTCCTAGTGACTTCGACATCTTCTCTTTATCGATCATCACCATTCCACTGTGCATCCAAGTGTTCACATATGTAGTGTCATGGGCACAAACAGACTGAGCAATTTCGTTCTCGTGGTGTGGGAACTGTAGATCTGAGCCACCACAGTGAATATCAAAGTGGTCACCTAAGATAGACGAGTTCATCGCAGAACATTCAATGTGCCAACCTGGACGGCCTGGTCCCCAAGGCGATTCCCAAGTAGGTTCGCCCGGCTTAGACATTTTCCACAATACGAAATCAAGTGGGCTGCGCTTAGTCACTTCAATATCAACACGAGCACCCGCTTGCAACTGGTCTAGATCTTGTCTAGATAGCTTGCCGTAGTCATCGTACTTGCTCACTTCAAACATCACATCACCATTGTCGGCAACGTATGCGAAACCTTTCTCGATAAGCTTTTCGACTACTTGAATGATTTCGGCAATAAACTCTGTTGCTCTTGGCTCATGATCAGGTCGTTTCATGTTCAAAGCATCAAAGTCATGATGCATTTCACCGATCAAACGATTAGTAAGGGAGTCACAACTTTCATTGTTTTCTGCTGCACGCTTAATGATTTTGTCATCGATATCAGTAATGTTACGAACAAACGTTAAATCATAACCCGCATAGCGTAGGTAGCGAGCAACAACGTCAAAAGAGACAAACGTACGGCCATGACCAATATGACAGAGATCGTAAATGGTTACCCCACAGACGTACATGCCAACTTTGCCGGCATTGATTGGTTTGAATTCCTCTTTCTGTCTTGTGAGTGTGTTATATATCTTTAACATGATCTCTATCTAATTAGTTAATGAAACAAATATGGGACGTTTGAGTATATCAATTGTTGTCGTCGGCAAACAACCGGAAGATACAGTAATCACGCTCATTTTTGCATGTCCGTTTCTCATAACAGGCTCGTACATCCAACCAATGTGAGCCATGGCGAATAGTCAACCTTCAAACGTATCTCAACATTAAGAATATTTTTCACTTTTTAACGATATCTGCTTACTCGCTCCCCGAGACGCAAATAAGTGCACTACAACTCCTGTGAGTGGCTATGATCAATATGATTAGTGCATTTTAAGTTCTGCAACAAAGGGAACTGAGTACAAATGAAAAATCGCATTTTAGTGGTTGAGGACGGTCGAACTTTTAGAAGCTTGCTGGTTGAACGCTTCACTCAGCAAGGCTGGGATGTCGTGTCCTGTAAAACCATCGCTCAGGCCAATGATGTACTTAGTCGAGAGAACGAGTTTGTATGTGCCGTCTTAGGGTATTGTCTACCAGATGGGCCTAACGGTGAAGTAATAGATTTATTTTTAGAGAAAGATCAGAAAGTTATCATCCTGACCTCTAAATTTGATCAGGCCATTCGCGATCAGTTTATCGACAAAGGAGTGGTTGATTACATTCTTAAAAAAAGCATGAAATCCGTTCTTTACATCATCCCTGTCATTAACCGGCTGATACACAATAAAAACCACCTTGCTCTGGTCGTCGATGATTCGAAGCTAGCGTGTCAGCATGTTAGTAACTTACTTGAGAATCAATATATCAAGACAATTCAAGCTTCAAATGGCAAGGAAGCGTTAGAAAAGTTAGAACTATATACTAATATCTCACTGATCATCGTCGACTATCGTATGCCAGAAATGGACGGCGTCACTTTGGTACAAGAAATTAGAGAGACACACGATAAAAGCTCTGTCGCAATTATCGGAATTTCAGGCTTCGAGGATTACCATATTACCGCTCAATTTTTGAAAGCTGGGGCAAACGACTTCCTAAGAAAACCCTTTAACCATGAAGAGTTTTACTGCCGCATACATCAAGTATTAGATATGAACGAAGCAACGAGCAACCTATATAAACTCGCCAATGAAGATGACTTAACAGGACTTTGGAATCGTCGCTACCTTTTCGAACAATCAAAAGTAAACCCCAACGTTGAGCAACAATGTTTAGCCATGATTGATATTGATTTCTTTAAAGAAGTTAATGACACCTATGGTCACGATGCGGGCGATTTCGTACTTAAAAAAGTCGCCGACATTTTGACAACGCACTTTGCTCATAGCGTCATTGCGCGAGTTGGTGGAGAAGAGTTTTGTATTCTACACTGCGGCGAGTATCAGCATTTTGTTAAACAACTCGACCTGATGCGAACCTTTATCGCGCAAGAGGAAATCATTTTTGGTGTTCAAAAAATAAAAATTGCTGTTAGTATCGGAGCTACCGACATTCATGGCACACTGGAAGAACAAATTAAAAGTGCTGACAGGCGGCTGTATGTTGCTAAGAAATGCGGCAGAAACGTTACCATCGACTCTTAGCTGGTTACAAAGCGCTCAGAGTCATCATCTACTATTTTAAAGTTATCCTTTGATACGATAGAATCGCACCTTCAAACCATAAACATTAAAAAAGGTATTTGTCATGATCACCCTTCACACTAACTTTGGTGATATTAAGATCCAATTAAATGAAGAAAAAGCACCAACAACAAGTGCAAACTTCGCTCAATATTGCCGTGACGGTTTTTACGATAATACGCTGTTCCACCGTGTTATTGATGGATTCATGATCCAAGGCGGTGGTATGGAATCTGGCCTACGCGAGAAACCTACTCGTGACACGATCAAAAACGAAGCAAGCAATGGGCTAAGCAACAAAGTTGGTACCATTGCAATGGCGCGCACTATGGAACCACATTCTGCTAGCTCACAGTTCTTCATCAACGTGAATGATAATACATTCCTAGATTTCCGCTCTGAAACGCCAGACGGTTGGGGCTACTGTGTATTCGGTGAAGTGGTTGAAGGCATGGACATCGTTAACAAAATCAAAGGCGTTAGCACTGGTTCTATGGGTATGCACCAAGATGTTCCACTTGAAGAAGTGATCATTACTGGCACAACAATCGCTGAATAAGGCAAATTTGGAGAGCGGCAACGCTCTCCTTCTATACGACTATGACCACTTTATTTATTTCTGATCTACACCTTTCTCCAAATACTCCTGAAACAACCGACTGCTTTATCAAGTTTATGCACAATGAGGCAACTCAAGCTGAAGCTTTATACGTACTTGGTGATTTATTCGAATTTTGGATTGGCGATGATGACAATTCAGAATTTGCTACAAAGATAAAGCTAGAGTTTAAGCATTTAGTCGCTTCGGGCATTCCCTGTTTCTTCATTCGCGGCAATCGTGACTTTTTAGTTGGTAAGCGGTTTTCTAAACAGACAGGTGTTCAACTTTTAGAACAAGAAACTATTATTGATTTGTACGGCAAAAAAGCCGTGATTCTTCATGGTGATACTTTGTGCACTCGTGATGTCAGCTATCTTGAGTATCGAAAAAAAGTTCATCTTCCTTGGTTACAATGGTTATACAATCGCACCCCATTCTTTATAAAGAAGAAAATCGTATCTAAAATTCAGTCGGATATAAAACAGGACAAGAACACCAAATCACTTGAAATTATGGATGTCACACCAAGTGAAGTCGAAAGTGTGATGGAAAAGCACAATGTAGACTTGATGATTCACGGCCATACTCATAGGCCAAATATCCATCGCATCAACAGCACAAAAGAAGAAAAAACTCGTATCGTATTAGGTGATTGGTATACGCAGGGTTCAGTATTGGTCTATGATAAAAATGGGTACGATTTGCAGACACGTCCTTTTATTTAAATTACATTGAGTTAGCCTCGGATTCACGGCTAGCAGTATTACATAAATTTGAGTGACTTTTTCGAGTAAACTCTCTAACAAAAATAAGTAACGTCGACTTGAAATATTCATACATAGCTAGGCAACCAATTTTGGATCGTAAGAAAAAAACTATCGGATATGAAGTATTATTCCGAGACGGTCCAAATAACACCTTCCCAGAGATTGATCCCGAGTTAGCAACAAGTAGGCTTCTTTCCGATCACTTCTTGTCTACTCACTATAAAACTCTAGGCAACCACCTAGGATTCGTTAATTTTCCATATAAAAGCCTACTTAATCGAATTCCAACATTGTTCCCTTCAGAAAGCTTAGTGGTCGAGATCTTAGAAGACTGTGAGCCGACTATCCAACTACTTGAAGCGGTTAAGGAGATGTCCAAACTAGGCTATACTATGGCGCTAGACGACTTTGTACCTGCTCCAGCGTGGAAGCCATTTTATCCCTATATTTCAATTATTAAATTCGACATTAAGATTATATCGATACTTCGTGCCAAGACGTTTATGCGTAGTGTTAAAGATCTAAACCTAAAGTTTCTTGCAGAGAAAGTTGAAACTCATGAAGAGTTTGACGAAGCCAAACAAGCAGGCTTCGACTATTTTCAAGGTTACTTTTTTAGTCGACCAGAGATGATCCAAAAGAAATCGTTGGAGCCTTCGTTTCTAACAATAGTAAATCTCTGCAAAGAAATAGCTAAGCCAAACATCAACTACGCGGCTATCGAGAAGTTAGTGTCCAAAGACGTTTCTCTTTCTTATAAGCTGCTCACTTACGTCAACTCTTCAGTTTATGTTCGCACAAAAATTCAATCATTTAAGCAAGCACTTGTTTATCTGGGCGAAAAGCGACTAAGAAAGTTTGTCTCACTTGTAGCGATTGCCTCAACGGAAAACACCAAGCCAGATTACCTGTATAGCCTTTCAATTCAACGAGCAAGACACTGCGAACTGATCTACGCAAAGTGTAAATCCAATGCTGAATCAGACGAAGGCGCTGCTTTTCTGACAGGTATGTTCTCTTTGTTGGATAGCTTGCTTGATCAGCCACTTGAGGTTCTTGTTGATGAAATGCCAATAGAAGAATCCGTTAAAGACGCTTTGGTAAATGGCGAGGGGTTTCTAGGTTCTATTCTCACTTTATCCATTGCATATGAAAAAGCGGAATGGAACAAAATCAATGAAATCGCTTCTAGCATCAACCTTAGCGAAGCAGATCTCACGGAAAGCTATCAAGAAGCCTTGGTCTGGACTACTGAACTTCTATCTGTTGTTTCTTAAATTCCTATTGCAACTTTTTTATCGCTCCCTACACTTAGCGTAATTTATTTTTCCTAAGCTAAGCATCTTATGAATTTATGCCCATGTGGGAGCTCGCTTCCTTATTCTTCTTGCTGCGAACCAATCCACAACGATCACTCTAAAGCAAGCACCCCAGAACAACTCATGCGTTCTCGCTACTCAGCTCATGTATTGGGTTTGGTTGAATTTGTTGTCCAAACTTATCACCCAGATTGCAACGCTAAAGCACAAACTCAACAAATAGCCGAGTCAGTCAATAGCAACTGGATACGACTCAACGTTGTTTCAAGCGAAGAAGGTATCCAAGAAGATGAGGGCTTCGTGACCTTTCAAGCGTTCCTTAGTGATAATGGGCAAGAGCTTTGCTTACAAGAGCGCTCGCGCTTTATCAGAGAAGATGGCCTTTGGTACTATATTGACGGCACTTTTCCTGAAGAGCTAGATAAACCAGCCCCTATTTTAGCGAAAAAGCCAGGACGAAATGACCCTTGCCTATGCGGTAGTGGAAAAAAGTTTAAGAAATGCTGCGGTTAAAGACCCTGATACGTGAACGCTCGAATCCACTTAGCTCGTAGAGGTTAGTCCGCTAAGTGGATATCAACAATGGTGCAATCACCATGAAACCAATGGATTAGTACAGCTTCTTCAAGCCTTCTTTTTCGGCGATTGCGTCCAGCACCTCTGGTGAAATATCTAGTTTTGCGTGCTTAATCATCGCTTCACCTATAGAGTCCAAATGAGAGCTATCTTGCCAAAAGTCTGGCTTCCATAATTTTGATCGCTGCATACATTTAGGACAATGTATAAATGCGCTTTCGATGTGAACAACGATAGCGAATTCCGGTACATGACCTCTGACTTCCATACTTTGAGTGACTTTCTTGTCTGTCACTATCCGGGCTTCACCACTAATTCTAAGTGTCTCAGCTTTGCCTGGAACGACAAACATTAGTCCGATCTTAGGGTTTTCTAGCAAGTTTTCAAAAGTGTCTGCACGTCGGTTACCTGGACGGTCGGGTATAGCAATATAGTTAGGGCTTAGGATTTTCACAAAACCTGCTGGATCACCTTTAGGTGACAACGACTGTCCTTGACTTCCAGAAGTTCCAATAACGACAAACGGAGAGAGTTGAATGAAAGACTCACATACTTCATCAAGCTGACTTAATACTTTGTTTTTAACCGCCGGTGCGACTTCACCTAGCTGCTGGCGAATCTGGTCGAAAGACTCCACAACACCTTCAAAATCAGAAAACTTATTCATAGTAATATTCCACATTCTGCCTCAATAAAAAGTTCTATAAAGAAAATATAAATTCGGGCAGTATTTAATTGGCAACGTATATATTTCAGCAATGAAAGGCTTTATATAACTATTGTGTGTGAGAATAGCCTAATTATCATAAGACCTTCAACAATAATTTATAAGACACCATTAAAGCCTATTGGGAATATTCAATTTTTAACTAATATAAGGCAAAGGATAGTGTTTTATAAGATTTCCTTAAGCAACTAAATAGTAAGGAAATTCCTAACCTATAATTTATATAGTCACCCACACCATAAAATAAACGTTATAAGTTAGAAAACTAAGCTTTAATCTATGAAAATTTATTAAAGAAACTACTGACTCTGGTCGTACATAGACTCCAAAGCGATGACACGACGCTGCTGGTTGGGGCTAAACATTTCATTTCTTAACCCTTTAATGGCTTGGATACGAGCTTCAAAATCAAGTGAGTTATCTTCTAATATTTTTTTCCGCTGACTCGAATAGTGATCGAAATTTTCTTGAAACTCAGCTCGTTTCAATTGAAGTGCCTCCAGTCTGTTCGCGGCTTCAGAACCTACTAGTTGCTGTTGTTGCAAATACCTATCTTGGCCTTCTAAAGCATTGCTCTCTTGCAATTGCCCTAACAAAGCCGCATTTTTATAACTCCTTTGCAAATCTTCAGGTAAACTGTCTACCTCCTGTTGCCACAAATTATTGTAGTCTTGCTCTCCTTGAGCCAGTTGTTGAAGCTCAAGTTGGCGCAAAGCGATATGTCTATATTGCGCTTCCTCAGAGAAAAGTACTTTCCTCTCCTCTAGTGTAAAAAATTGCTCCTGAAGGTCCAAAAGTTGACGGTCTAACTGCTTTAGAGAAGCTAAATCCAATTTTCGTAAGTTTTGAACATCGAGATTTTGTAAAGCCTCACGATACTTAATATAACGACTAAATAGCTCTAAGTTAGCTTCACGAGTACGATTCTGTTCTTGTGTAAACTGCTCAAAGTGTTTTTTAATATCAGGTAAATTTGCTTCCCCTAACCCAGATAAAAAATACTCAAATGTGTCTTTAGTTGAGCTTTCATCTACATTTGTATCCTGTTGAGAAGTCACTTTTATATTTACTTCGGGTGATTCAACATCAATAAAAATAAAGGCCGTAATAACAACGACTGTGACCATAACAAGAGATATTACGACCTTTTTCATATTTTAAAGTCCTTGTAGCTTCAATCTATTAGCGTGTTGGCGGTATAGTGTTTTAGGATCGGTTTCAAATAGATGCGTAATACCTAGCAACCCATTGATCTCGTCGAGATGATTCATTTTGTAGTCATCTCGAATCACTTTTCCTAAATGCGTACTGCAAGTACCAACTAACCCATCATTTGGTTCATCAAACGCTAAACCAAAGATAACTAACAGTGCATCTGATGGGTCCAAAGCATTTGTGAAGTTTCTATCCCCTGTCCATGAGTAATAGTAAACACCATTTGTCCCAACGTAATCACCCTCGCCACATTCAGAAACCGGCACGCCTTCTGGGTATTTTTGATTGAACTCAAGCGAACCTTGGGTAGTCAGTGAAGCAAGCGCTTCCAGTGGATCTTGCGGCAAATCTCCACCACCCGATAGTAGATTAATCATGGCGACAAAAGCCTCCGTAATTTTTACCGCCACACCTTCAGGTATAGAATCTTCAGGAATTGTGCCACGCAATATGTCTGCAACGCGTGACCCTTTGTTGACTCCACCAATACTGGTCACCGACGCTACCAACTCTGGCGCTACTGAAGCAACATAGCGAGCAGTTGGTCCACCATGACTATGGCCGATCAAATTCACTTTCTCAGCGCCTGTTATTGCGAGCACTTCTTGAACTTGCTGTAGAAGCTGTTCTCCTCTTATCTCTGTACTATTTGCTGCAGATATCTGCGCAACATAAACGGTAGCACCACTCTTAGTTAACGCTTGCGGTATCCCAAAAAAGTAGTCGACCCCTGCTAATGTATCGAACCCAAACAAACCATGAACAAGTACAATTGGGTATTTCGTTTCTGTGTATCCTGCTTCCTCTGCCTTTACTGGGCCAATAATTATTAGAAAACTAACTAATACGACTGATAATATAGACTTCACTCTTTAACTCCTTGTCAGACCTCCGATGAGTTAGAGATAATACATTGATGAAATAACTTTGTTTACAAAAGTCATAACATTGAGAACTATGTCTAGCTTTACGGTAATTAAGATGCAAAGTGAAAGAGGAATAAAGAATCAAAGAGGGATAGCTAGAAATCTTCTAGTACACGATTAAGCAGCTTAAAATCGAATCTTAGACATAAAAAAGGCCAGCAATATTGCTAGCCTCTTGATAGATAGTTACGTGAATTAACCGATATGAGTTAAACCATTCATATACTTCTGTAGTGCTGCTGGAATAGCAACACGACCATCAGCTTCTTGGTTGTTCTCGAGAATCGCAACCATTGTACGACCCACAGCCAATCCAGAGCCATTTAGTGTGTGCAGAAGCTCAGGTTTTTTCTCACCTTTACGACGGAAACGCGCTTGCATACGACGAGCTTGGAAATCACCTGTGTTAGAGCAAGACGAAATCTCACGATACGTTTCTTGAGCTGGAACCCATACTTCAAGATCGTAAGTTTTGCGAGCCCCAAAGCCCATATCGCCAG
Organism: Vibrio marisflavi CECT 7928; assembly: GCF_921294215.1. Classification (GTDB taxonomy): domain Bacteria; phylum Pseudomonadota; class Gammaproteobacteria; order Enterobacterales; family Vibrionaceae; genus Vibrio; species Vibrio marisflavi. The sequence continues at coordinate 788,750 of NZ_CAKLDM010000002.1, read as the reverse complement.
TACATAGAATTACTTTTCGGTAAGGCAGCTCAAGCAGCTGAAGTACTTTTTCAGCGTGGCTTGTGATTTCTTCTAGCGCTGCATCGGACTCTTCTGGTTTAGTGATTTGTACAAGCTCAACTTTGTCGAACTGGTGCATACGAATAAGACCACGAGTATCACGACCATAAGAGCCTGCTTCAGAGCGGAAACATGGTGTGTGTGCCGTCATCTTGATTGGAAGATCTGCTTCATCAACGATAGTATCACGAACCATGTTAGTCAGAGGCACTTCAGAAGTAGGGATCAACGAGAAGCGACGCGGCTCTTCGTCATTTACTTTTTCTGTTAGTGGTTCAGTATGGAACAAGTCTTCACCAAATTTTGGCAACTGTCCTGTACCAAGCAGACTTTCTTCGTTCACCAAGTAAGGCACATACATTTCTGTATAGCCGTGCTGATCGGTGTGTAGATCTAACATGAACTGTGCAATCGCACGGTGAAGGCGAGCAAATTGACCTTTCATCACAATAAAGCGTGCGCCAGTCAATTTGGTTGCGCTAGCAAAATCAAGCCCACCAGACAGCTCGCCAAGATCAACGTGATCTTTTACTTCAAAAGAATACGTTTTTGGCTCGCCCCAACGTGAAATTTCGACATTTTCTGACTCATCTTTACCAGAAGGAGCTGCTTCATCAGGCAAGTTAGGTACCGTAAGAGTAATCGCTTCAACTTTACCCTGAATTTCAGCAAGTAGCGCTTTTTTCGCGTCTAGATCGCTTCCAAGGCTACCAATTTGCTTCTTGATTTCTTCAGCGCCTTCTTTATCACCAGCCGCCATTTTTTGACCGATTTGCTTAGAGATGGAGTTACGCGAGGATTGTAAATTTTCAACTTCTACTTGAATCGACTTGCGTTGCTCTTCAAGTTGACGAATAGTCTCTACGTCTAAGGTATACCCACGACGCGCTAATTTTGCAGCTGTTTCTTCCAGCTCAGTGCGAAGTAATTTAGAATCCAGCATTTGTAATCCTATGCTTTAAGTTGCGATAAAACGCATAAAATCGTTATGCGTTATTGAAGATATAAAGGTCAGAAACCTTATCCGGTAAGATAACTAAAAGCAGCTATTTTTCATAGCGCTTTTGTGGGCTTTTTGCGTCTAAATTAGCCAAATAATCTAACTTCTCACCGATTTTTGTTTCCAAGCCTCGATTTGTGGGGAAATAGTAGCGTTTTTGATCCATTTCTGGGGGAAGATATTTCTCTCCTGCAGCATAAGCTCCAGGTTCATCATGAGCGTAGCGATATTCTTCGCCATACCCTAAATCTTTCATAAGAGATGTAGGGGCATTTCTTAAGTGATGAGGCACTTCGTATTCTGGTAGGTTGTTCGCATCACTAAGAGCTTGCTTCCAAGCGGTATAGACAGCATTACTTTTGGGTGCACAAGCAAGATACACTATCGCTTGAGCGATAGCTCTTTCACCTTCAGCTGGGCCAACTCGAGTAAAACAGTCCCACGCTGCGAGGGCGACTTGCATGGCTCTAGGGTCTGCATTGCCGATATCTTCAGAAGCAATAGCAAGCAGTCTTCTTGCAATATACAACGGATCACAACCGGCGCTGATCATTCTAGCTGCCCAATACAACGCACCATCGGGATTCGAACCTCGAATTGATTTGTGAACAGCAGAAATTAGGTCGTACCAAATATCACCCTTATTGTCGAAACGAGAGACTTTTTCACCAGCAACTTCGGCTAAAAGCGCCAAGGTAAGATGCTTTTTACCAGCCTTCCCCTCTTCAGCCATATCAAACAACAGCTCTAGATAGTTTAACGACATGCGGGCATCGCCATTGACTAACTCAGAAAGCCGCTCCAGCACGCCTTCATCAATATCTGCTTCGATATCGCCTAAGCCACGTTCTTTGTCTGTAATCGCTTGCGTAACAGCCAGCAGAATATCTTGGTTTGACAGTGAGGTGAGTTTATAAACTCTTGCTCGTGATAACAGAGCGTTGTTGAGCTCGAAAGAAGGGTTTTCTGTGGTAGCGCCAATAAAAGTAACAGTGCCATCTTCGATGTGTGGTAAGAAAGCATCTTGTTGAGATTTATTGAATCGATGCACCTCGTCTACAAACAAAATCGTCCGTTTACCGACAGATTTATTCTCTCGCGCTTTATCTATCGCGAGACGTATATCTTTAACACCAGAGGTAACTGCAGAAACTCGCTCAACTTCAGCGTTTGCATAGTTCGCGATCACTTCTGCTAGTGTTGTTTTGCCCGTTCCTGGTGGTCCCCACAGAACCATAGAATGCAGCTGACCAGATTCCACAGCCCGGCGCAATGGCTTACCCGGAGCTAAGATATGCTGCTGTCCAATATATTGCTCGACAGTTACCGGTCTCATGCGAGCGGCCAGCGGGCGAAAATCTTCCCCGCTGGCAAAGTCCAAGTCGTAGTTACTCAAACTTAGTTCCTTTGATCATCAACTTGTACGTCTTTTGGCACGGTAAAGTTAAATTGACCAACGCTAGGTGTTTTCAGCTTCACATTCTCAAAGGCGAATAAGCTTTGCTGCCCATCCTGTTGGCGAACATTAAAATCTTTGACTATACCTTTCCCTGTAATATCAATTTGATAAACCCCTTGGGTCGAGTCCTTATCGGTTGATGTCAGTGTAAACAAGTTGCCATCTTGCGTGACTTTATAATGATCCCAATCACTTGGCTGGTTTCGTGTCAGCAGTATAAAAGGTGTTTGAGCTGTCGCTTTCTGCTGGTTGTAGATCGTCACTTGTTGAAGAGAAGGTGTGTAGTACCATAAAGCCTTCCCATTCGATACTAATAGGTTCTCTTCTGGAGATGTTGTCGCCCAACGAAACATATTCGGCCTTGCAATTTCTACTGTCCCTTTGCCTTGCATAAGAACTTCACCATCGGGACTAATGACCTTTTGTGTAAAATCAGCCGTGAAGCCCTTATTCATAGCTAGACGAGTATTCAATACATCTTTTGGTGAGGCAAACACTGAAAAGCTGAAAAACAGAAACAGCAAACCGTACATTTTTTTCATTCATTGAGCTCCAAATTCATCACTAAAACAACGACTATTTCAAAATCCATTTCCTTTCTTAGTAGGAATGAAAATAACGAAAATAGTTCGAATTATTTACCACAACACTGTTTAAATTTCTCTCCGCTTCCACAAACACAAACATCGTTGCGACCGACGTCTTTGTATGGGTTAACTTGTTGGCTTTTGTTTCCTGTCATCAGCTCATCAGCAGCCATCGCTACTTCGCTGATCATCACGTCCAATTGAGGTAACAGATCTTTTAGTTCAGGTGGCGCTTCATAACCTACTTGCTTCATCTGCTCACGAGTTTTCTCTTCATCTAGAGCTAACATAAACGTCGTAAGAAGCGCTTGCATCATGCGCAATGCACCATCGTTGATTTGCTCTTGTTGCCATTGCTGCTCTATCAACGGCCATAAAGTCATGAAGCCTTCAGCAAACTGAGACAATTGTTCAGGCTGGCTCTTTACATCAATAATATCAGCAACTTGATAACTGTTAGATTGTAGCTGAACGTATTGCTTATTAATCTGGCCGACGACTTCATCTTTGATAGTTACAGATGCTTCGTTTCCAAAAAGGCTCGCCAACCAACTTTCTGGGGCTAAGGGTTTTGTAGCAAAATTGGATGCTAGTACCAATCCTTCAATAAAAAACTCGGATTGAGAAATATTACTCTCTTTTAATTCTATTACTTGATACGTCATTATGATCTTCATTTTTAGGATAGAGTCGCGGGCATTATACCCACAAACATCTCGATGATGCGCGTTTATAGCAGAAATAGTTTCGACTCTTCATTGCCAATAGAATCGCTCATTCAATTACTCAATGATTCGTGACATTTCCTATTGCTACCACTACAATCTGCCTCTTCACAATTTCTCAGTGTCATAGTTAAGTAAGGCAAACATAAAATGCGTGTAGTTTTAGGCCCTATGGAAGGCGTATTAGATCACCTAATGCGTGAGATCCTAACGGATATAAATGACTATGATCTATGTGTCACTGAGTTTGTTCGAGTTGTCGATCAGCTTCTACCTGAACATGTCTTTTATCGCCTTTGTCCTGAACTTAAACAAGGTTCCCAAACAAAAAGCGGCACTCCAGTACACATTCAGCTACTAGGCCAGGATCCTAAATGGATGGCTGAAAACGCAGTAAGAGCTGAAAGTCTCGGAGCAAAAGGGGTCGATATAAATTTTGGCTGTCCTGCAAAGCTTGTAAATAAAAGTAAAGGTGGCGCCGCCCTACTGCAACATCCTGAGGTCATCTATCAGGTTGTGAAAGCCTGCCGAGAAGCCGTAACAGACACAGTACCTGTCACCGCCAAAATTCGCCTTGGCTGGGAAAACCCCGAAGATTGCTACGAAATTGCAGACGCTATTCAACAAGCTGGCGCGAACGGATTAACTGTCCACGCTCGCACTAAAACCGATGGGTACAAAGCAAGTGAAATTAAGTGGCCATATATCGATAAAATACGACAGCGTATTTCCATCCCGCTAACTGCAAACGGGGAGATCTGGTCACATGCAGATGGACAAGCATGTATTGAAACGACTGGAATCGACTCACTTATGGTTTGCCGCGGCGCATTCAACGTGCCAAATTTAGGCAATGTGGTTAAGTATAACCAGCCTGTAATGCCATGGAATGATGTAGTTGACCTTCTGCTCCTTTATTCTCAATACGAAATGAAGGGAGACAAAGGGTTGTACTATCCAAATCGCGTGAAGCAATGGTTTTCATATTTACGCCAAGAATACTCTGAAGCCGCAAACTTATTTAGAGAGATCCGAACCTACAATAAGGCAGCGCCAATTGTCGAACATATCCAGCGCTACAAAGATTCGATGTTACAACCGACAACATAGACGAATTTAAAACAGACTCTACTAAAAAGGCCCTTCAACCGAAGGGACTTTGCTACCAAACGTTCACAATCAAAACACAGTTTGCCCTGCCAAGTATTCTCTACCTACTAGTTTAGAAGCAAGCTATCATCAGCCAGTTCTTCACCTCGCACTTTTGAGAACATTTCAAGTAGATCAGGAACCTGCATATTTTCTCTTTGCTCCCCGGCGACATCCAACACAATTTCACCTTGGTGCAACATAATAGTTCGGTTACCACACGCTAACGCATCTTTCATCGAGTGAGTAACCATAAGCACCGTTAGGTTAAACTCCTGCACTATGGTTTTGGTAAGATTGATAATAAATGCAGCCATTCTTGGATCCAATGCTGCTGTATGCTCATCTAATAGTAGTAACTTACTTTCGGATAGTGTAGCCATTACTAAGCTAACGGCTTGGCGCTGACCACCAGACAGTAGGCCAATGCTATCTCCTAGCCTATCTTCAAGGCCAAGTCCTAGTATACTAATACGCTCTTTAAACAGCTTGCGACGCTTAGAAGAAAGGGCTAGCCCCCAGCTTCGGCGTTTTCCACGCATATACGCCAGCGCCATGTTCTCTTCAATGGTCAAGTCACCACATGTACCCGCCAACGGGTCTTGAAACACCCTTGCGCACTGTTTGGCTCTCTGAGCAACATTTTGTCTCGTTACGTCTGTCTCATCGATGATAACTCGTCCACCCGCCATAGGTGTTTCACCAGTGACAGCACCCAATAATGTAGACTTACCCGCCCCATTTGAACCAATTACCGTTAGAAATTGATGCTCAGGGACATCCAGTGAGACACCTTTCAGCGCTTTGTTTTCCAAGATAGTACCTGCATTAAAAGTCACTTGGATATCTTGTAAGCGAATCATGATACGTCTCCTGATTTGGTTGGCTTGGTTTGGGTCGCCGGCACATTCGCCGACGCATTAAACTTTTTTACTCGCAGTTTTCCTTTTATTCTCGGTGCAATAAGCGCGATAGCGACGAGTACAGCAGTTACGAGATTCAGATCGGACGCCTGCAAACCAAACATTCCTGTGCTCAAAGCAAACGCAACCGCTAGTCGATACAACACAGAGCCAATAATCACAGCGCAAACTGCAACCCATATCTTGCGACCAGGAATAATAGTTTGCCCAAGGATCACCGCAGCCAGCCCCACAACAATAGTACCAACGCCAGAAGTAACGTCAGCGAAGCTATTGGTTTGAGCAAACAATGCTCCGGAAAAACCAACGAAACCGTTTGATAGAGCCAAGCCAAAGTAAGTATAAAAACCAGTACTCGCGCCTTGCGCTGAAACCATTCGGGCGTTGACCCCAGTTGCGCGTAGCCCTAAGCCAAAATCACTATTCAGCAGGCGAATGACAAACACAGCTGAAATCAATACAAGGATACCAACCACTATTGGACGAATATAAGTTGGATCTCCGAGTGACTCGAAAGGTGTCAGTATGGTCGACTCTCCAAGTAACGCCATATTGGGGCGTCCCATGATTCGAATATTGATCGAGAAAGCTGCAATCATGGTTAATATAGAAGCCAGCAAGTGGAGTATGCCGCACCTGATTGCTAAAAATGCCGTTATCCACCCAGTAGCTGCGCCAGCGACTATCGCCATTAAGGTCGCGACCCAAGGATTAATTCCAGCGACAATAGCTGTGGCGGCAACAGCTGCCCCCATAGGAAAACTGCCGTCAACAGTCAAATCTGGAAAATCTAGTACGCGAAAAGTGAGATACACCCCCAACGCAACTAAACCATAGATTAGCCCTATTTCAATCGCTCCAAAAAAAGCAAATGCAGACATAAACACTCCTATCTTACTTATTTGGTATTGGCTCGATGATTCAAATGAATCATCGAGCCATAGCGATCATTGAACTGAAGTTGCACGATCGAGTACTGACTTTGGAATGGTAATACCTAATTTTTTGGCTGCAGTTTCGTTGACTGCAAGATCAGAGCCTTTTGCTACTTTCACCGAAAGATCACCTGGATTCTGTCCGTTAAGAATATCAGCTACATATTGAGCAGTTTGCTGACCAACTTGGTAGTAATCGAAGCCTAAGCTAGCGATAGCGCCGCTTTTCACGTAAGAAGTCGCGCCACCAAATACCGGTGTTTTTGCTTGATTAGCTGCGACAATCATACCTTCAATAGCACTGGCTACAGTATTGTCTGTCGGCGCGTAAATGATGTCGGACTTAGCTGCGATTGCTTGCGTTGCTGATTGAACATCTGCACTTTTTAGCGCTGTAGCTTCTACAACTTGTAAGCCTTGCTCTTTTGCTGATTTCTTCAATAGTTCGACTAAAGTAACGGCATTGGCCTCACCTGGGTTGTATACGACACCAATAGTTTTCATCTTAGGCAATATCTCTTTCATCAGTTCTACATGTTGATTGACTGGAGACAGATCGGATAAGCCTGTGACATTTTTACCGGGATGCTGCAGCTGTGAGAGCAGTTTCGCGCCTACCGGATCAGTAACCGCTGTAAAAACGATTGGGATAGATTTAGTCGCAGCGACTAATGCTTGTGCAGACGGTGTCGCAATACCAACTAATACATCTGGCCTTTCTCCAACAAACTGGCGTGCAATTTGAACAGCTATAGCAGGGTTACCTTGTGCCGTTTTATATTCAAACTTTAAGTTGTCACCTTCGATATAGCCCTTCTCTTTTAGGCCATCAAGTAGACCTTGACGAGCAGCGTCTAATGCTGGGTGCTCAACAATTTGTGACACCGCTACTGTGACGGTTTTTGCTGCAATGGTTGTGGAAGTGATTAACATTGAACCTGCGAGTGCCGCAGCCGCGATGATTCTACCTGCTTTCATTCTAACTCCTTGATACAAGCAATTTCTGATGGTCTACGTTTTTACATGCCTAGAAAAACACCATTAATAGCAATTAATTGACAGTTTTGAAAGATTTCATTCACAATTTAAAAACAAAAGGAGACTCAAGTATCATGAGATAGCTTTGCAGAAAGAAATGAGAATTAGACTGTTAGACTGGCTTGAATCAGTATATTTCTTGGGGAAACACTTCTATCACAAAAAGTTGAGACATTGACTTTGTAGCCCTTCTCTTTTAGAAATAGCGACTTGTCATAGATCAGCCACATTTCTAGTGGGCGCTTAAATAGGTCTTGAATCAAGCTCAGCTTTTCCATTTTTTCAAAACGCTTTTTTCCAATCTCATTAAATTGCTCGAAGTCTTTCGAAGGTAAATAAAGTTGCTTTTGATCTGCCGCCCATTGACAGAACCACTCAAACCCATTGGAAAGTAGCGACTTTTTAATACTAGGGATAGGTATGTAGGTATCGTTTTCAGCGCTACTACGTAGCATAGAGTCTAGGCCCAAACGATAGGTCATTTCTTGTTCTCTGTGACGTTGCACTCTAGCGCCTCCTGTCACAAGCTCTTGCAAAGGAATACGCAGCTCATCCTTTGTGAGGCATAACTTAGACTTCATACCACTTTTTGAAAGTGGCTCATACATTGGCGCTTTGACAAGGTGGTAACAACAAGGGGCTACCGACATAGCAGGTAAATGCTTGCCTGATCCAATCTGCAACAACCTAACATGTAAATCGCCACAGGCGTGTAAGGCAACTGCATGTTGATTTTTGTTGAACACATCAGCCACTTCATCAGCAAAAGCATCACCTTGAACGAAGTGCATTGGCAAGCCCAGTTTATCTGCTTCAACTTGGCCAGATTTACATAAGCACGTCTGATACTCTAAGCTTGTTACTTTCCTTTCTGAGCTATAAGCCAATATACGGCCTAAGTACCCTTTCCCTGAGCACCATTCTAACCACTCTTCAGACATAGACTGATTCAGTACGGATTGGCTCATAGAGAGTATTTGATCTAGCTTTCTTCCGGGAATGCCGCTATCAAATCCTTTAGGAAGAGCAATATCAGCTTCTTCTGATTCAGGTATCTCAATAAGCTTTTGAATTTTTTGAAGCTCTGGTAAGAACAAGGTCACTTCGTCGGCAAGGTGCTTGTTGTCTTGCCTCAATTCATTGACTTCTTGCAAGCTTAGATTACATAACCAAGACTGAAGGCTAGGATTGGCGCTATGCCATGAAGGTACGGTGTCTAAAGAGGACTCATAAAATGGGGAATAGCGCCAATATTGTTGATTGGCTATCAATATTGAATCTAATTGCTCAAATTTGTTTTTCATTTTACACCCCTAAAACACAAGCTGATTTTAGGGGCAATTAATACAAGAAGAAAGCGTTAACGTACTGGGAGCTCAATATCTTTAAACATTTCCTCTATTTCGATATTGGATTTGAGTGAAATGGCTTGTTCTACAACAGGGCGAGTCAAATGAGGGGCGAATCTTTCCATAAAGTCATACATGTACGAGCGTAGGAAAATGCCTCGTCGGAAGCCAATACTTGTCGTACTCGGGCCGAATATATGACTGGCATCGATAGCAACCAAGTCAGAATCTAGTTTTTCATCGAAAGCCATCCTCGCGATAACGCCTACACCAATTCCCATACGGACATAAGTCTTGATCACATCTGCATCTGTAGCCGTGAATATTACTCTTGGCGTCAAGCCTTCTCGACTAAATGCCGTATCTAGCTCAGAGCGTCCTGTAAAACCAAAAACGTAGGTAACAAGAGGGTATGCTGCGAGGTCTTGAATAGTCACCTGAGCTTTTTTTGCTAATGCGTGATCTCTAGGAACAACAATAGATCGATTCCAATGATAACAAGGTAACATGATGGCATCTTGATATAGGTGTAAGGCTTCGGTGGCAATAGCGAAGTTAGCTGTACCTTTTGCAATAGCCTCAGACATCTGGCTTGGTGTTCCTTGATGCATGTGTAGAGACACTTTTGGATATCGAGCAGTGAAGCCCTTAATTACATCAGGTAATGCGTAGCGTGCTTGAGTATGAGTCGTTGAAATATTGAGTGTTCCCATTTCTGGGTGAGTGTACTCTCCTGCGACCGCTTTAATACTTTCAACTCTAGAAAGGATTTCTTGGGATATACGTATAATTTCTTCACCAGCATGTGTAACTTGAGTCAAATGCTTGCCGCTACGCTCAAAAACTTGAATGCCGAGCTCATCTTCAAGCAATCTAACTTGCTTACTTATTCCGGGTTGTGAAGTATACAAACTCTCTGCTGTGGCGGATACGTTCAGATTATGATTAACGACCTCAACAATATATTTGAGTTGCTGTAATTTCATTAATGACCTCGTTATCCATATTCATGCTCAAGAAAATCGAGCATTTGGGTCTAATATCAATACATTAATATACAGTTCAAGTGCTAATGTGCAGATAAAGAGACGTTGATAGTTTATAATTATTAGTTATAACGTCTAATATGCAAAATTGATAGTGAAATTCTAGTTCGGCGTCAACATCGTAGAGCTTTTACGTATTGAGTAAACATTTTTAGCATTAATCCGCCGATAATGTTGCCCAATTTGCAATTTTTCATTAATAATCAATGTGCGAACGTAGTTAAATTATTTAGTTTTTTTGGATACCGCGCTAGGGGGCTTCCTAGCCATAGAAGAGTAAGTTACGGATATATGAACATTGGGTTAATCATCGCTTTAGTTGCTGTCTTATTAGTGCTTGTACTTGGTTACAACATCATGCTGCAGTACCGATTAAAAATTGAAACTGCTAAGCGACAAGAAGTGTCCAAATACGTTGCAATCATCGACGCCACGGAAGAGCTTATAGGTAACGCTCACCACCTCCCCTACAGTAAAGAGCTACTAGTTTGCCTCAACAACCGTATTCTCGACTGCTTGGAGAATATGGCTGAGCTTGACCCTAAAAACAAACAGTGGCCACAACGAATAGTGAATATGAAGCAGCAAATCAGCCAGCTTGAAGAAAACGGCGCTGGGGAAACGACTCCATTTAAAGTACCGCAAAGCGACAAACAAGCCATCACGATGTTGAAGCTGGTAAAACGTCTCCGCGATACGATTAGAAGCGAGCACAATAAAGGCCGCTTCGATACGCAGTCATTTGTAACGGAAAATGCTCGCTTAGAAACTATGCAGATACGTATCAACATCGAAAACGTAGTTAAAAGAGCAAACGAAGCGATTGGCCGAGGTCAACCTGGTACAGCAATACAGCTACTCCGCAAAGGAATAGACGCGTTAGCCTCACGCAATGATAATTACTCGAACCAAATCCGAGAAAAGCTTCAAACTATGTTTAACGAGCTAGAAGAAACGCGCCTAGAAAAAAGTGCTGAAGAGCTACAACAAATCGAAGAGAAGGAGCGCGAAGACGATATGGACGCACTCTTTGGCGAAAAGAAAAAATGGTAATATAATCCTTGCCAAGATTTTTGCTAAGGCCGCAATATGCGGCCTTTCTTTTTAAGAAGCGCCATGATTGAAAGCTACCTAGACTTACTTGAACCCATCAACCAGTTTTTGCACTGCCCAACCCCCGAAGATTGGGTGACAGAAGCGAAGAAGCCTGAAAACCTAAAAGTCCTACTTCTCGACCACCTGCATTGTGAGTTAAAGGCAGGGCAATCTGCTATGTTCCTCATTAGAAAATACGCAGTTGATAAGGACAGTGCACAGAATCTACTTGAATGGTTCAAGCCTTATGAAGATTTCGCATATCGTCGAATTGGCACAATTGAGTCACTCAAAGATAAAAGCCAAATCTCTAAGTCTATTATCGCGAAAACTGCAACTCACTATGGCCAAGATCTCGTTGATAAAATGGTTAGACTTATCAAAGAGGAATTGCATCACTTTTATCAAGTGTTAGAAATCATGCAACAAAAAGGTATCGCTTACGAACCGATCACAGCAAGTCGCTACGCAAAAGGTTTGATGAGCAAGATGGCGACTCATGAGCCACAAACGCTGATAGACAAGTTGATCATTGGTGCCTATATAGAAGCTCGATCATGTGAAAGGTTTGCTAAACTAGCCCCTCATCTTGAAGGCGATATAGCTAAATTTTATGTTTCGTTGCTACGTTCCGAAGCTAGGCACTATCAAGACTACTTGTCTTTAGCCACAGAAATTGCAGGCAAAGATATTTCCGATAGAATCAATTATTTCGGTGAAGCAGAAGCCGCTTTAATTGCTTCAGAAGATTCGGACTTTAAATTCCATAGCGGGTCACCTGTGTAACCTTACGATAAGACGACGGTAAAAAAGCACCAAAAATGGTGCTTTTTTATTACAAAGTGCTGCCTCGTCCTGAGATTCATTGACTCTTTTAGATTGGAGCCAGCTCTTTATTGATGGACTCAAGCACTGATTGTGGCTCAGCAGCCTGTGTAATAGGTCTACCAATCACTAAGTAGTCGGAGCCAGCTTGAATCGCATCGGTTGGCGTCATAATACGTTTTTGATCGCCAGCTGCAGATCCAACAGGTCGGATTCCTGGTGTAATAAGCTTGAAATCAGCGCCCAAAGCTTGTTTTAAAGTGGTGGCTTCTTGAGCAGAGCATACAACACCATCTAAGCCTGAGTTTTTAGTAAGCGTCGCAAGGTTAATAACTTGCTCTTGCGGATTGGTTTTAATGCCAATTCCAGCTAAATCAGATTGCTCCATGCTAGTCAGTACTGTGACACCAATAAGTAGCGGACGGGAAGCACCATAAGGCTCTAGTATTTCACGTGATGCTGCCATCATTCTCTCACCACCGCTTGCATGAACGTTTACCATCCACACCCCTAGCTCAGCAGCTGCTCTTACAGCCTTGGAACAAGTATTTGGAATATCATGGAATTTGAGGTCTAGAAATACGGAAAAACCTCGTTTGTGTAGCTCACGGACGAAATCTGGACCAAATAGCGTAAACATTTCTTTGCCAACTTTAAGACGGCACGAATTTGGGTCAACTTTATCTACGAATGACAGCGCACTTTCAACGTTGTCATAATCTAGCGCCACTATCACCTTTTGGTCGATCATCTCATCTCCTAACATCTTTTAGATAAAAAAATACAGCAATAACGTTTGCTGTATTTAAGCGATACCGATTTTATTACTTTTTGAAAAGCCTGTACATCACTCTCCATCCAAACCACGGATTGGTTTTATGGTGCCCCAACCTTTACAAGATGGGCAATGCCAATACAAAGAGTGCGTTGAGAAGCCACATTGTCTACATCGATAGTGAGGTTTCGATTTTAACTGCTCCCCGACTAGTTTCTGTAGAGTAGTTAAACTTTCCTTTGCTCGCCCCTCTTCCGCTTCCGCCAAGTGATAGTCAATTAAACGATAAAAGCCTTTCATTGTAGGGTTCTTGAGTAGCTGTCTAGTCAATACTTCCTGAGCAGAGTCCATACCATCATGCTGGGCAACAAGGTGAGCTAACATCAATTCAGCAGATACACCAGCCTTCTTGTTGATACACTTTTTGAGAAACTGGACTAAATTTTCTTCTTGAGACAGATGGTAATAACAGTCCGCTAACGTCGGCAGGACTTCACCGATGAAGTCGATATCTTGGTCAAGGACACGCTCCATATACTTGATAGTTTGCTTGTAGTTTTCAAACTCTAGGTATAACTTGCCCAATTCAATACTTGCTCTGACGCACATCGGATCTTCTGCAAGGGCACGCTTGTAACACTGAATTGCTTTGTTGCTCTCACCATCGGCTTGCTCTTGAGCTGCAACTTCACACCATAAGTGTGAAATCGTACCTTTCATTCGCTTACGTCCTAAACGAACCAACATAGAAGAGTAGTGAATCGCTTTATGCCACTCTCTCGTTTGCTGATAAATGGAAACCAATTGCTGCAGCGCCGCATCTTTGTGGTCTGGCTCATCGACCAACTGCTCAAATATTTTTTCGGCTCTGTCTAGAAAGCCCGAAACCATATAATCACGCGCAAGCTGCTGCAAAGCGATATTTTTCTGATCGATTGTCAGGCCAGAGCGCGATATTAAGTTCTGGTGAATACGAATTGCTCTATCAACTTCACCTCTAGAACGGAATAAGTTCCCAAGAGCTAGATGGGTATCTATTGTCTCATCATCAACTTGGAGGAGTTCGATAAAGTGATCGACCGCCTTATCCGATTGGTCAGACAGTAACAGGTTAAGCCCCGTAACATATTGACGAGATATTTGGTTGGAATGTTTCTGCTTGTCCTGCTGAGCACTGCGATTACCCATGTACCAGCCATAGGCAGCAGCAATCGGCAATAACAAGAAGAGGATCTCTAGCATTAAACAGAAGCCTTAGTTTCTACGTTTTTCTCTTTAGATTGACTTTGACTAGCTACGCTCGCATTCAATTTCTTCAGCTGTCTATTTAGCTTGCGAACTCGTAACTGTGATTTTAGATGAAGGCTTCCAAAAATGAGTAATGACACAAGAAAGCCGATTGCAAACACAATTCCTAACAGAGCTGATAAGTGAAATTCACCTTGCGCTATCAAGTAATTGAAAGTCACTACAGATTGATTCTGGGCACCTAGCGCTAACGCGATCAAAAACAGCGCTACGACGATAATAATCTTTATAATTCTCATGAAATATCCATCACCTTAACAGATTTAAGCCGCTATGATTATGCAGCAAAAATGGCATACAAACCATGTTTATATATCCAATTCCCCTTTGGAATCAGAATTCCTATGGGCAACGAAAGTTATGGTGACAAAAAAGCGGCATACTTCACGCATGCCGCCTCTTTAAGCGTATTGGTAAATTAGCTGTCTACGTTTACTCGCTCACGTAACTCTTTACCTGGCTTAAAATGAGGTACGTACTTTCCGTCTAACTCCACTTTATCACCAGTTTTTGGGTTGCGGCCAACTCTAGGCTCGCGATAGTGGAGCGAGAAGCTACCAAAGCCACGAATTTCTATTCGATCGCCGCCCTCTAAAGTTGTCGCCATATGCTCAAGAATATTCTTTACCGCATCTTCGATTTCTTTTGCTGACAAGTGTGTTTGCTCGGTGCAGAGTCTTTCAATTAATTCAGACTTAGTCATAGTTTCCCTCATTACTTTCTATATCAAAGAAGGCACAATCAAAAAAAAAGGAGCCTTTCGGCTCCTCTTTTAGCGATAATGATTATTCGCCTTTAGCAGCCTTAAATGCATCAGCCATAGCGTTACCGAACCCGCCTTCGTCAGACTTGTTCAGAGAAGCCATTGCTTCTTGCTCTTCAGCTTCATCTTTAGCTTTGATAGATAGGTTGATTACGCGGTTCTTACGGTCAACACCAGTAAATTTCGCTTCAACGCTATCGCCAACACTTAAGATTAGAGACGCATCTTCAACACGGTCACGAGATACTTCAGAAGCACGGATGTAACCTTCAACGCCGTCTACAAGTTCAATTGTAGCACCTTTAGCGTCAACTGCAGTAACAGTACCGTTAACTAGAGCACCTTTTTTGTTTTCAGATACATAAGCGTTAAATGGATCGCTTTCCATTTGCTTAACGCCAAGAGAAATACGCTCACGCTCTGCATCAACTGCAAGTACAACTGCAGAGATTTCGTCGCCTTTCTTGTACTCACGTACAGCTTCTTCTCCAGGAACGTTCCAAGAGATGTCAGAAAGGTGAACTAGACCATCGATGCCGCCTTCAAGACCGATAAAGATACCGAAGTCAGTGATAGACTTGATCTTACCAGTAACTTTGTCGCCTTTAGCTTGCGCTTCAGCGAATGACTGCCATGGGTTAGCTTTACACTGTTTCAGACCTAGAGAGATACGACGACGCTCTTCGTCGATTTCAAGAACCATAACCTCAACTTCGTCGCCAACATTAACAACTTTAGATGGGTGGATGTTCTTGTTAGTCCAATCCATTTCAGAAACGTGTACTAGACCTTCAACGCCTTCTTCGATTTCAACGAAGCAACCGTAGTCAGTTAGGTTAGTAACGCGACCAGATAGCTTGTGACCTTCTGGGTAACGCTTAGCGATTGCTACCCATGGATCTTCGCCTAGTTGCTTAAGACCTAGAGAAACACGAGTACGCTCACGATCGAACTTAAGTACTTTAACTAGAATTTCGTCGCCAACGTTAACGATTTCAGATGGGTGCTTAACACGTTTCCAAGCCATATCAGTGATATGTAGAAGACCGTCAACACCACCAAGATCAACGAATGCACCGTAGTCAGTAAGGTTCTTAACGATACCTTTAACTTCAGAACCTTCTTGAAGAGTTTCAAGTAGTTCATCACGCTCTACGCTGTTCTCAGATTCGATAACTGCACGACGAGAAACAACAACGTTGTTGCGCTTCTGGTCTAGTTTGATTACTTTGAACTCTAACTCTTTGTTTTCTAGGTGAGCAGTGTCACGGATAGGACGTACGTCTACAAGAGAGCCAGGAAGGAAAGCACGGATGCCGTTTAGTTCAACAGTGAAGCCACCTTTAACTTTACCATTGATGATACCAACAACAGTTTCTGCTTCTTCGTAAGCTTTCTCAAGAACGATCCAAGCTTCGTGGCGCTTAGCTTTCTCACGAGAAAGTTGAGTTTCACCGAAACCATCTTCTACAGCGTCTAGAGCAACATCTACTTCAGCACCTACTTCAACTTCAAGTTCGCCAGAAGCGTTCTTGAATTGTTCAGCTGGGATAGCAGACTCTGACTTAAGACCAGCGTCAACAAGAACGAAACCGTTCTCGATAGCTACTACAGTACCTTTAACGATGCTGCCTTGTTGGAATTCAGTTTCGTTTAAAAACTCTTCAAAGAGTTGAGCAAAAGATTCAGTCATTTAATTAATCTTCAATAAATTAAACAGCCATGGGTATCCTACCGCATGGGGTTATTAACTTCGCTAGTCATCATCCTTGCGACCAACGTTCTAACCTGAATGAGTAAGTTACTCACTCAGCTTTGATTCGATATATTGTAGTGCTTTTTCTACCACTTCGTCGATACTCATCGACGTTGAGTCGAGCACTAAAGCATCCTCAGCTGGTCGCAATGGAGCGACAGGACGATTGCGATCTTTATCGTCACGTTGCTGGATTTCGCTTAAAAGGTCGTCAAATCTAACATTTAAGCCCTTTTCGTGCAACTGATTATAGCGCCTTCTCGCCCTTTCTTCTGCACTTGCATCAAGAAATATCTTTACTGGAGCTTGAGGAAAGACAACTGTCCCCATATCACGCCCATCAGCAACCAATCCGGTGCCTTTTGCAAAGGCACGCTGACGTCGCAATAATGCCTCTCGAACCCTTGGCAAAGCAGCTACCGTTGACGCAGCCATACCGGTTTCTTCTTTTCTCAGTTCTCCGGACACATCCTCACCTTCAAGAATGACTTTTACAAGTTCGCCTTCAGCGACAAACTGCACATCTAAATGTGTGGCAAGCGGAACCAAAGCATCTTCGGATTCTAACTCTACCCCGTGATGAATCGCTGCCAATGCCAATACACGATAAATGGCACCAGAATCCAACAGCTCGAAGCCTAGCTTCTCAGCTAAAGCCATACACAATGTACCTTTACCCGCACCACTTGGGCCGTCAACGGTCACAATTGCTGTCTCAGAAGACGCTGTTTCAGAAAACATAGATAACTCCACAAAAGTTAGGCCTAGATTGAACAGCAACTAGGCCGATGCTGGCGGAATTATAGAGGTATTCATTATCGAGGGCTAGTGAAGAGTATAAAGTTGGCGCAAAGAAGTAGCGATTCTTTATCTTTCAAACCCATAAATCACGTTACAGTAAAATTCGATCTTTGTTTTTTCTGATGATGGAATTGCCAATTCCTTTTACTTTTGTCAACTCTTCTATCGACTGAAATTCACCAAATTCTGACCTGTATTCTACTATAGCTTGCGCTTTCTTAAGCCCTACACCAAGTAAAAGAGCTGCCAGTTCATCCGCTTCAGCGCTGTTAATGTTTACGGTAATCTCTATACCTTCATAGTGACTGGCAGGTTCATTGGCAAAGCTTTGAATAGGCAAGCTAATCAATAAGACAACAGATAGGAAGATTGATTTGTAGATGCTCATAACGTGTTTCCTCTTATATTTGCTAAGAAAAAACAGAATAAAAGCCAACGAGTAAAAGTAATTGAAACGCTCTTAAAAAAGGAACGGACTGTCTTCACAGTCCGTTCATTAGTACTTATCAGTTACATTAATTTGTCTACTGCGTCGTATCGTTACTCAAGTAGTACTCGATATCAGTATGTTTACGCAAGATACCTAACACACCCGACATGTCTTGCTGAGCATCAATTTGAGCTAGCTGAGAGGCAATCTGCTTGTTGTATTGCGGGTTAACATTCTGCTCGACTTTATCCAACTCGACAACAACGATATTACCAGTCATATCTTTACTCTGACCGTACACTGGTTTGTCTTTCGCTGGCTTAGCCATTGTAAATACAACTTCTGCTAATGGTGAACGACGAGTAATATCTTCTTGCTTACCGAAAGACAGATCGTTTTCCTTGAGAAGCTTGTTTTCACCTTTATCTAGGCCTTGAACAATCTTGTTTGCAAGGTCCATAGCATTTTGCTCACCTTTATCGATAGATAGCTGCTTAACCACTTCTGCGCGTACTTCCTTAAGAGGCTTAAGAGCTTTATCACGAGAGCTCTCGACACGAACAACTACAACATCTTCTGGGCCTATTTCAATGGTTTTAGAGTTCATACCATCTTCTTTTACTTCAGGGTCCATCAATGCTTGGAATACTGCGTTAGATTGTAGGCGTTTTGGCGCTGATTCTTGCGTAATATAGCCCGTTGTGTGGATTGGCTGAGAAATAGCTTTCGCAGCATCATCCAATGAGTCTGGAGACTCGTACGCTACTTTTTCTAATGTACTTTGCAGTTTGTAGAATTCATCCGCTGCTTTTTGGTCTTTCAACTCACTCTTGATTTGAGCTGCAACCTCTTTGAACGGTTTAGTTTGCGCCTTTTTAATGCCATCAAGTTTGATGATGTGGTAACCAAAAGATGTTTTCACTACACCTGACAAGTCACCCACTTTCTTAAGAGAAAATGCTGCTTTCTCAAAGGCAGGAGCCATGACACCTTTCTCAATCCAACCCAGTTCGCCGCCTTTTTTCGCGCTGCCTGGGTCTTGAGATTTTTCTTCAGCAAGTTTGGCAAAGCTTGCACCAGACTTCAGCTGCTTAAGAATATTCTCAGCTTCAGATTTGTTATCTTTAATAAGAATATGGCTTATCTCGATTTGTGGCTGAGTTGAGTACTTGTCTAAATGCTCTTGATAATATTGTTTTGCTTCAGCATCAGAGATCTTGATTTTACCTTTTAGCTCATTCGCAGACAGCTCAACATAGGCAACTTTAACTTGAGCTGGTCTAGTGTAGCTGGCTGGATGTTCTTTGTAGTAAGTCTCTATTTCTTGGTCATTTAGCTTAACTTTTTTCGCAAACTCTTGCGGAGACAAAGTAATCGTTCTGATCGTACGTGTTTCACTGATCAGTTTGTTTTGAGCTTCTACTTCACCTTTCAAGCTAAAGCTACTTCCTTCGATAGCAGATAGCAGTTGATTGCGGAGTAGGTCTTTACGCAAATATTCAGCGAATGAATCTGGCGTATAACCTGCACGAGAGAGTAGCATCTGGTAAGTTTGTTGATCGAACTTACCATCTTTTTGAAACTCTGGAAGAGTTAGTATCATTTGACGAATTTGGTTGTCACTAACTCGAAGTCCAAGTGAATGTGCATATTGCTCTAAAAGCACATTGTTAACCATTCTATCTAACACAGATTTTCTGAATGATTTAACATAGTTGGGATCAGCAAGAAGGTTATTAAAATACTCTCCTAACTGAGATTGCATTCTATTACGTTCATTTTGATAGGCTTGTTCAAAAGCTTGTCGACTTATTTTCGTACTTCCTACTTTCGCGGCAGCATCGTTACTACCACGTACTAAATAGCTGCCAATGCCAGCAAAAACGAAAGATAAAATGATCAGGCCAAGTATTACTTTTATCGCGAGGCTACTCGCGCCCGCGCGTAATCGATCCATCATAGTATAACTGCTCTCCAGATACGGAAGTTCAAAAAAATAATATGCGCGATGATACCAGAAAAAGAAATGCGCATCAGTATGATGCGCATAAAATAAAAAGGTTCTATTCCAGTCTACAAAAAGTAGACATTTATTTGTAGTAACTAGTTACAAGCATCCTTCAGAGCTTTACCAGCTTTAAATGCAGGTACTTTCGCTTCTGCGATTTGAATCTCTTCACCTGTCTTAGGGTTGCGGCCAGTTCGCGCTGCTCTAGTGCGAACACTGAACGTACCAAAACCAACAAGCGCTACTTGATCGCCCGATTGTAAAGTATCACCCACTGCTTCAATAAATGCATCCAACACGCGTCCTGCCGATGCTTTAGAAATATCTGCACTGCCTGCAATTTTTTCGACTAGTTGAGTTTTATTCACTGTGATTCTCCTTTGCGCTACCCATTATAGTTTTTAAAAGTAGCTATTCGTTCCATATGCGTATCCAACGTGAACACAGCTTAGAGCTGCCAAGGCTTCAAGCCACGTCGGTAACGTTAGCTCTCTGCAAATAGACTGACAAGCATTTTTCGCCCTATCAGCCTACTCTTTTACTTAGTTTTTGCTACTCATCACTATTTTCTATAGAAAATTCCACGCCCGTTGGATCTTGTACTAGTGCTACCTTCAACACCTCATCAATCCATTGAACAGGAATGACTTTCAAGTCCGCGATCACGTTCTCTGGGATCTCTTCTAAGTCTCTTTCATTCTCTTTTGGAATGAGTACCGTAGTAATGCCACCACGGTGAGCTGCTAATAGCTTTTCTTTTAGGCCACCAATTGGTAAGACTTCACCGCGTAGTGTAATTTCACCCGTCATTGCAACCTCAGCTTTCACTGGGTTGCCTGTCAGGCTAGACACCAATGCCGTACACATCGCGATACCAGCACTTGGACCATCTTTTGGTGTAGCACCTTCAGGAACGTGCACATGGATATCACGCTTCTCATAAAAGTCAGGATTAACGCCTAACTTCTTAGCTCTTGAACGTACAACTGTCATTGCAGCTTGAATGGACTCTTGCATTACGTCGCCAAGAGAACCTGTTTGAGTCAACTTACCTTTACCTGGTACCGATTCAGTTTCAATGGTAAGCAGATCACCACCGACTTCTGTCCAAGCTAAACCTGTAACCTGACCGATTCGGTTGTTCTCTTCAGCCTTACCGTAATTGAAACGCTGAACACCTAAGTATTCTTTTAGGTTATCCATATGAACATGGACGGTTTCAAGATCGCTATCAAGCAGGATATTCTTGACAGCCTTACGACAAATCTTTGAAATTTCACGCTCAAGGTTACGCACACCAGCTTCACGTGTATAGAAACGAATAATGCCGATAATGGCAGTATCATCAATCGTGATTTCGTTTAGTTTTAGGCCGTTTCGCTTAATCTGTTTTTCAAGCAAGTGATTTTTGGCAATGTTTAACTTTTCGTCTTCCGTATAACCAGATAGGCGAATGACTTCCATACGATCCAAAAGTGGACCAGGAATATTCATCGAGTTAGACGTTGCAACAAACATTACGTCTGATAGATCGTAATCCACTTCTAAGTAGTGGTCGTTAAACGCATTATTTTGCTCTGGATCTAGCACTTCTAACAATGCAGAAGATGGATCGCCGCGCATGTCCGAAGACATCTTGTCAATTTCATCCAACAAGAACAGCGGGTTTTTAACACCAACTTTGGACATTTTCTGGATAAGCTTACCTGGCATTGAACCTATGTAAGTTCTTCTATGCCCGCGGATCTCAGCTTCGTCACGCACACCACCAAGAGCCATGCGAGTATACTTACGCCCAGTTGCCGCTGCGATAGAACGTCCTAGAGATGTTTTACCAACCCCTGGAGGACCAACTAAGCAAAGAATTGGGCCTTTCAGTTTGTTGATACGGTTTTGAACTGCGAGATACTCAAGGATACGTTCTTTTACTCGCTCTAAACCGTAGTGGTCTTCGTTAAGTACTTCTTCAGCTTTCGCAAGGTTCTTTTTAACTTTAGAGCGCTTAGACCAAGGAACGCCTATCATCCAATCAATATAGCTACGAACCACGGTTGCTTCAGCAGACATCGGAGACATCATTTTAAGCTTTTGCAGCTCTTGCTCCGTTTTTTCACGCGCCTCTTGTGGCATTTTTGATTCTTCGATTTTCTTTTTCAAAGTCTCAAATTCATCTGGCGCGTTATCCATATCTCCGAGTTCTTTCTGAATCGCTTTCATTTGCTCATTCAGATAATACTCACGCTGAGACTTCTCCATCTGCTTTTTAACACGGCCACGAATACGTTTCTCAACCTGAAGAATATCAATTTCAGATTCCATCTGACCCATCAGGTACTCTAGACGCTCTGTAACATCAATAATTTCTAAGACTTGTTGCTTATCAGAAAGTTTAAGCGGCATATGTGCGGCAATTGTATCTGCAAGGCGAGCCGCTTCATCAATACCGTTTAGAGAAGTCAGCACTTCTGGTGGGATTTTCTTATTGAGCTTAATGAAGCCTTCAAATTGGTTGATAGCGCTGCGTACGATGACTTCTTGTTCTTTCTCGTCTAGCTCAGGTGTGGACAAATATTCTGCCTCAGCTAGGAAGTATTCACTTTCAATGAAGTGGTTGATTTTAGCGCGCTGCTGTCCTTCAACCAAAACTTTAACCGTACCGTCAGGCAATTTTAAAAGCTGGAGGATAGTCGCGACGGTCCCAACATCAAATAAATCATCCGACTCAGGCTCATCCGTTTCAGCCTGTTTCTGCGCTACAAGTAAAATTTGCTTGTTGTTATCCATCGCTGACTCTAAACAACTGATGGATTTTTCTCGGCCAACAAATAAAGGAATTACCATGTGAGGGTAGACAACCACATCACGCAGAGGCAGTACTGGGATCTCGATACGCTCGGAACGTTCCAAGTTCATATTTTTCTCTCTTCTGCTTTTATCTTATGTGCAGTATATGGGGGCTAATTGGTTGGATTCAAATGAAAGAATAAAAAAAAGGAGGTAAATGATACCTCCTTTGGAATTTTAGTTTATTTAGTCGGCGCCAGCGGCTTGATTGTCAGAATTGCTGTAAATGAGCAGTGGTTCTGACTCACCATTTATTACCGAATCATCTATCACTACTTTGCTGACTTCTGATGCTGATGGAAGCTCATACATAGTATCAAGTAGCACACTTTCAAGAATTGAACGTAAGCCACGTGCACCTGTTTTACGCTCCATTGCTTTCTTAGCAATTGCACGTAGTGCATCTTCACGAAACTCTAATTCTACTTCTTCTAAGTCAAACAATGCACCGTATTGCTTCGTTAATGCATTCTTTGGTTCACATAGAATTTGAATCAGTGCTTCTTCATCCAGCTCTGTTAGCGTAGTGGTAACAGGTAAACGACCGATGAACTCTGGAATCAAACCATATTTAACTAGATCTTCTGGTTCTACCTGTGCAAACAGCTCACCAGCTGTGCGAGACTCGTCTTTGGAACGAACCTCTGCGCCAAACCCTATACCAGTACCGGTTGCTACGCGCTGTTCAATAACCTTATCAAGACCAGCAAATGCACCACCACAGATAAATAGGATCTTCGAAGTATCAACTTGCAAAAACTCTTGCTGTGGATGCTTACGACCACCTTGCGGTGGAACAGAAGCAACTGTACCTTCAACCAGTTTCAATAATGCTTGCTGAACACCTTCACCAGAAACATCACGTGTAATAGAAGGGTTTTCTGCTTTACGTGAAATCTTGTCGATTTCATCGATATAAACAATACCACGCTCTGCTTTAGCAACATCGTAATCGCATTTCTGTAGGAGCTTCTGGATGATGTTCTCTACATCTTCACCTACATAACCAGCTTCAGTTAGCGTTGTTGCATCTGCCATGGTAAATGGCACGTCTAGGAAACGAGCCAACGTTTCTGCCAAGAGTGTTTTACCACTACCCGTTGGACCGATAAGAAGAATATTACTCTTACCCAGCTCAACGCCTTCACTCGTCACATCACCATTACGTAGACGCTTATAGTGGTTATAAACCGCAACCGCTAACACCTTCTTCGCGTAATCTTGGCCGATAACATAGTCATCTAGGTGATCACGAATCTCTTTAGGAGTTGGTAATGCTTCAGATTGCTTCTTAGGCAGAACGTCTTTGATTTCTTCACGAATAATATCGTTGCAAAGATCGACACATTCGTCACAAATGTAGACTGATGGGCCGGCGATTAGCTTGCGAACTTCGTGTTGACTCTTGCCACAGAACGAACAGTAAAGCAGTTTACTACTACCACTCTCTTTGTTTTTATCTGTCATTCACTAACCTCTTTGCCTTTACTCTTTATGTTTTGAGTGTACATCAATTTGATCCGATTTGCGCTAAACAAATTAGTCGTCGCGTCGGTTTAATACCGAGTCAACCAAACCATACTCAACCGCTTGTTCAGCCGACATAAAGTTATCGCGATCAGTATCTTCTTCAATACGATCAAGTGGCTGCCCAGTGTGCTCTGCTAGTAAATTGTTTAACTTTTTCTTAATTGTTAGAATTTCCTGAGCATGTATCTGAATATCAGAGGCTTGGCCTTGGAAACCACCTAGTGGTTGGTGAATCATGACACGAGAGTTAGGCAAAGCATAACGCTTACCTTTTGCACCACCAGCCAGTAAGAATGAGCCCATTGAACATGCTTGTCCCATGCACACAGTGCTTACATCTGGTTTGATAAACTGCATTGTGTCATAAATAGACATACCCGCAGTGACACTTCCACCCGGTGAATTGATATAGAGGAAAATGTCTTTGTCAGGGTTCTCTGACTCTAGGAAAAGCAACTGAGCCACGACTAGGTTTGCCATGTGGTCTTCAACTTGACCTGTCAAAAAGATAACGCGCTCTTTTAACAGACGAGAGTAAATATCGTACGATCTTTCCCCTCTTGAAGTTTGTTCAACCACCATTGGCACCAATGCGTCTAAAATCGGTGACATAGCATTTTTTTCTTGGTTGCTCATAATTTTATATCCCTAAAATAAATGGTCCGGATGACGACAATCATACGGACCATTGTTAGCAGAATAGTTAACTCTAAGTCAACCTTCTACTTTACATAACTTGTTATGCCGCAGGCTGCTGTTGATTCATTAGATCATTGAAGCTTACTTCTTTTTCAGAAACCTGAGCTTTTTCGATGATCACGTCAATCGCTTGCTCTTCTAGAGCAACGTTGCGCATGTTGTTCATCATCTGCTCGTTTTGCTCGTAGTAAGAGATAACTTCTGTTGGATCTTCGTAAGCTGTCGCCATGTCTTGGATTAGAGCTTTAACTTTCTCGTCATCAGCTTTGATCTCTTCAACTTTGATTAGCTCACCAAGAAGTAGGCCTACAACAACACGGCGCTTCGCTTGCTCTTCGAACAGCTCACGAGGAAGTTGGTCAGCAGCTTCTGGGTTACCACCAAAGCGTTGTGCAGCTTGTTGACGCAGCGCACCAATTTCTTGGTCGATAAGTGCAGCAGGAACGTCGATTTCGTTCTCTTTCACTAGACCATCAAGAGCTTGCTCTTTAATGCGACCTTTAACTGCTTGCTTAAGTTCGCGTTCCATGTTCTTACGTACTTCAGCTTTAAGTGCATCAACACCGCCTTCAGATACACCGAACTTAGCAATGAACTCGTCATTGATTTCTGGAAGCTCACGAGTTTCTACTTTGTTCACTTTGATAGCGAATTTAGCAGCTTTACCTTTTAGGTTTTCTGCGTGGTAATCTTCTGGGAAAGTCACGTCGATTTCGAATTCCATGCCAGCAGTTTTGCCGATAATGTCATCTTCGAAACCAGGAATCATACGGCCAGCACCGATTTCTAGTGGGAAGTCTTCAGCTTTGCCGCCTTCAAACTCTTCACCATCGATAGTGCCTTGGAAGTTGATAGTTGCACGAGTGCCTTCTTCAACCGCTGTGTCAGCTTCAGTCCAAGAAGCTTGCTGCTTACGTAGAGTATCGATCATCTCTTCTACGTCTTCGTCTTTAACTTCTACTGCTGGCTTTTCAACAGTGATGTTTTCTAGACCTTTGATTTCAACTTCTGGGTAAACTTCAAAAGTTGCAGAGAATACGAAATCTTCGCCTTCTTTAGATTCTACAGGAGCGAATGTAGGTGCACCTGCTGGGTTAACTTTTTCTTTAACGATAGCGTCAATGAAGTGGCGCTGCATTACGTCGCCCATTACATCTTGACGTACTGCTTGACCGTACATTTGAGCAACCATTTTCAAAGGCACTTTACCTTTACGGAAGCCATCGAAACGACGGTTCTTTGCAATTTTGCGTAATTCCGTTGTAACTGCATCTTCAATATTTGCAGCTGGAACAGTAATATTAATACGGCGCTCTAGACCTTCTAGCGTTTCAACAGTAACTTGCATTATTTATTAACCTCAAAAATGGCTCATGATATTCTGAGCATATGAGTCACTCTTTCAGCGACTTCATCCTTTAATTTATGTACTACAACCTCAACTCTTCGCTGGGTATCAAAGTACAATCTTTACTTTAGCGTCCGGCAGATCGCCATTTCCTCTTACTCATGCTACTGAGAAGTGGAATGAATGTGATTCGATCTCACCACTGGAATTAAATTAGACGCAGCATTCTAACGACCTTCATCTAACCTGTCGAGCCGATCCCCTAGATAGATTGTTTGACAATCGTTATTTCCAGCCAATCGCTCCAAATTCGAACGAATTTACGCACAATCGAGTAGGTGGGGACTAAATTATCATTTTCAAGTCGATGGGTTGAATTTTTTGCTATGCCGTGGGGTGAATCGTCATAAAGAGAGAAGGCTCAAATAGCGTGACTGATATCGTGTGATTTAACAAAGAAAGCACGGAGAGGGTAATACCGTGGGAAGGATCACTTTCACTACCCTCTCCTATACCAATTGGAACCCTGATAATAAGCTATTTCGCCTATCCTTTTGGGGGAGGATTCACTAATAATAAGTATAGATGGCCTGATAACTTCTTGCCGTTCAAAGTTCAGAGGAGTGTAAAATTACTGTCAAATAACGAGACTCATTATCACTATTTATCACTTTGGAGTTAGAGCAATTATTGAAAATAGTTCTAAACTCAAAATACAGTATGAGCTAGGTTTAATAATAAAAAATGTTCGCATCCAATCATGTCAATCATTGCGCAACCGTGTGGAAACAATATATTGCTTACTTGGTAGGCTTTCTCTTTCTTACGGTGTCCTTTAGCTGTTTATCCGCTACCCCGCCATACAAAATAGGCTTGGCCTTATGGACTGGTTATCCGGATAGCCTAGAAGGCTTCAAAGCTGGGCTTGCCGAAAATGGTATCGACTTGTCTAGAGATGTCATTTTTCTACCAAGCGAAATCTCAAGTAACAGAGACGTTCAGATAGATGTGGCCAAAGGGTTCGCACAAGAAAAGGTAGACCTAGTCTATTCGCTAACAACACCGGGCACCGTGATAGTTAAGGAAAACCTCCCTATAACCACTCCGATTGTATTTTCCATTGTCACTTATCCAGCAGACTCCGGGCTTATCGAATCATTCAGCTATTCTGGTAACAACTTAGTTGGCACTAGCAACTATATACCGCTCAAACACTACGTATCTTTAATTTTTGACCTTGCTCCCAAAACCAAGAAAGTTGCAATCTTTCATCGGGAGGGAGAACCAAATTCGAAAATCCAAACCACAAATTTAATACGGCTGCTTAAGAGAAGTAATATTGCGGCAGTGGATGTAGCTGTTAAAGATGTAGAAGAAGTTAGCCGCAAGGCGACAGCGTTAGCAAGTGATGTGGATCTCTACATCAGCACTACAGACACACTTATGCAAAATGGTGGTGAAGAAGCGCTGATAGCAGTTTCAAAGGAAGTTAAAATCCCAATACTGACCTCAAACAAATCTGGAATACACAAAGGTTCTACTTTCGGCCCCGTATCTGATTTCTATCAACTAGGAAAAATGTCAGGTAAAAAGGCCGCGCAAATATTATTAACTGATATCAAACCGACTCAGTTGGAATCTAGCCTACAGGAGCAACCTATTATCTTGATCAATGCCGAAAGCGCTAAATTAATGGGTATCCCTCTCGACGCTGAAAATAACAATAAATACCAGTTTTATCAATAGAAGGGAATATTCATGAGCCTTCTAAAAAAACTGACTCTGATTATTTCGATTCTGACATGCTCAATCCTGCTTGTGGCTAGCACCGTCGCAGTCATGATGTCGCACGGCGCCATAAAGAAATCAGCCTACCAGCAATTAAACGGAACGCTTGAATTGCTATCCAATACCATTGAAGAGCATGTCAACACCCTGATTTCCATTGCTGATATCACTTCAAGGAATCGTATGATCGGGCGAATTCTGGACGGCGGTATTAATCGCGGAATTGCTCCTGCACTAAACGACATAGCCGCAGAATATAGTTATATTAACTACCTATTAGTCATTGACTACGATGGCTCAATATTTTCCACTTCTACAATTCGCAATGATGGTAACAAGTTTTTTGGTGAAAAGTTATTGCTCAAGGATATCGGTAATTCTCCAATATTTTCTCCCCTACTTCGAAGGCAGGCTATTTTAAGCAAACCGGATTTCGACCCATACCTTAACTTAGATAAACCTCAAGTTTCTCAGTGGGTATCAAGCCCTATTCGTAAAAACGGCCGACTATTAGGCTGGGTAATTATTTCTTTCAATTGGACTCAAGACCTAGGTCAGCTTCTCGATAAATCAGAAGAAACATTGATGTCTGCGTATTTGCCAATTCAAGAGATAAAGCTATCAAGCGAAGACAACACTAGCCTAAACATTGACATTACTCGCTCGGGCAATAGCAAGAATACAATAGAAGCATCCAAAATAATTCAGTTAGGCTTAGCTAATTACCAGCTTTCTATCAAGTTTAACCGCGACGTAGCCTTAGCAAGTGCTGACAAAATTCAATCGACTATCTTTTCATTGATATTGATAGCATCTCTGGTGTTATGTGTATCTATGTTTATTTTGCTACGCCATGCTATCATCAGCCCAGTCCTAGAGCTGATTGAACATATAAAAACTTTGGGAAAGAAAGAGCTCAACTACACTATCCCCACTCTGCAATCTCATGAATTGTCACTGATCTCCAATTCAATTAATGAGTTGAGTTCCAAGTTAAAAAGTAAAACAACCTCTATAGACTTATTGGACAGAGAAGTTAGAGAAAAAGAGCGTGTCGCTGCGGTTCAAGAGGCCACTAAGCAAAAGCTTACCGCGATTCTAGATACTGCTGCTGACGGCATCATTACCATTAGCGCCAATGGAACCATATTGACATTCAATAAAGCGGCGCAAACAATTTTTGGTTATAGCGAAGAAGAAGTATTGCATCAGTCTATTGAAATGTTGATGGAGCCAGATATCGCAAAGCATCATCAAGGCTTTATCGATGGCTACTTGAATACTGGCGATTCCAAAATAATCAATGTTCGGGATCAATACGGAAAACTAGGCCGAGAACTTGAAGCGGTTAGAAAAAATGGCGAGGTATTCCCTATCCTTCTTTCAATCGCTCGAGTTGAAACACGCGATGAATTGATTTTCTCTGGAATTGTCAAAGACATTACTCTATCTAAACAAGCCGAGAGATCTCTCATCGAGTCTAAAGAGCAAGCCGAACAAGCAGTGAAAGCCAAAGGCGAATTTTTGGCAATGATGAGTCATGAAATCCGCACGCCAATGAATGGTGTGATTGGAATGCTCGAGTTACTGCAAGACAATGACTTAAATAACTCTCAGAAACATCAAGCCTATTTGGCACACAATAGTGCGGTATCCCTACTGCATATCATTAACGATATATTGGACTTTTCTAAAATTGAAGCTAACAAACTGGAATTGGAATCTTGTCATTTTGACTTACGTAAAGTATTGGGTGATTTCTGCGAGTCTACCGCGGCCAGTCTTTCAAACCCCAATATCGAAATAATCCTAGATACCATTGAGGTAAACCAAAGTATGGTACTAGGTGACAGTAGCCGAATCAGGCAAATTTTTGCAAACCTTGTGGGAAATGCGGTCAAATTTACCGAGCGAGGAGAAATTGTAATTACGGCTAAACTGGTTGAACTCTCAGACACTCAATGGACATTACAAGCTTCAATACAAGACTCAGGAATAGGTATCCCTGAAGACAAAATAGGTCACTTGTTTGATAAGTTTAGCCAAGTAGATACATCAACAACTCGCAAATACGGAGGCACAGGGCTAGGACTCGCAATTGTCAAAAAGCTTTGCTTTTTAATGGGAGGGAACATAAAAGTAGAAAGTGAAATTGGACAAGGTAGCACTTTCACTTTCAGTATTGTTGTTGGTAAGTCCAATCGTTCAGCCACCGTGCTTCCAAAAGCTGACATAAGCAAACTTTCTATTCTAGTTATTGATGACAATGAAGTGAACAGAGAGGTTCTTTGCAAACAACTCGAACATTGGGGAGCTAATGTTGACGAAGCCCATGACAAACAAACGACACTAGAGATGTTTGACCAATGTTTATCATCTGACAATGATCTATACGATATCGCATTTTTAGACATGCAAATGCCTGACTGCAATGGTCTGGAGCTAGGAAAAATAATCCGTAGCAAAAAAGAGTACAGCAAAACGCAGCTCATCATGATGACATCCATGGAAGGTATCGCAAATCATAAAGAGTTTAAAGCAGCGGGCTTTTCAGGCTACTTTGCCAAACCCGCTACAACATCCGATCTTTTTAATGCGCTCAATGTAATAGCAAGCGACAACTTTGTTGCTGAAGATACGCTAGTCACCCATAACTTCCTAACCAGTTTAAAAGCTGAAGAATCCTCAAATATAGAGAAAACTATTAGCAAAGACACAAAAATACTGGTTGTAGAAGACAACCGAGTCAATCAAGTCGTAATTACAGGGGTTTTAAAACAATTTGACATCAACATCGTCATCGCAGAAAACGGTGTTCATGCGTTAGAAAAATTAAACGCTGATACAGAGATAAATCTAGTGCTAATGGATTGCCAAATGCCCGAAATGGATGGCTACGAAACGACACAAAGAATTCGGCTTGGCGAAGGTGGCGAGTTCTATACCAATATACCTATTATCGCCATGACCGCGAATGCAATGGAAAGCGATAGACAAGATTGCCTCAACGCCGGAATGAATGACTTTTTAACGAAACCAATCAACAAGTCGTTAGTGATAGAAAAAATTCATCAATGGATAAACATGAGCGAGTCGAAAGCTTCCTAGCTTCATGTTCTCAATGGTGCTTGCGTAATGGTTTATTACTCTTAACGGTTTGTAAGTTTTGAACCAACAAAGGAAATTCTCGCCGAAGGTGCACCTTCTCTGATTCCATCATTTTTAAGCTTGGGCCTTTCTCCAACTCTAAAATGACCTCATCATTTTCAAAACGACGGATATAGCCTTCAACGTTAACTTCATTGTCTTCATGCAGAGTGAGAACGCCATGTATCGACATGCCTGAGCACAATATAGAAGTATTTTTCATCAAAACTCGCAGCCCTTTTTCCGATATTTCTGAAACTAAATAATTTCCGTCTATCAGATGAATGACAGGGCGATCACTTTTAGGGTAGCGTAAACGAAAGTGCTCCCTCTTTTGTTTGTATTTGTTGCCTTTAGGTCGAAACATTGCAAACCTCCTGAAAGCCTCGAATTGCAGCTTGTATCAAATCACTTTAATGCTGCACTGAAAGGCTTAGCTAGGTAAGTTTAGTCACTAGATTTGCAAACCACCATTACTCAAAAAATATTAATTTATGATGAGCAACTCAGCTTCATTTTCTTCCCCCACACTGGAGGCAATTTCGCATAGTCGTCATAGTCTGATTGCTCATCGAAGGGGTTGGAAAGCAAGTTGGCCAAGAGATGAACTTCGCTATAATCCCCCTGCTCTGCTCGTTCTATGGCGTTTTGTAGCAAGTAGTTTCGCAATATATATTTTGGGTTGTGTAAGCGCATTGCTTGGCATCGTTGCTCCATCGAAATACCTTCACCGTTACACAGTTTATTATCTAACTCGGTTCGTTTTAAATATTGCTCAAGCCAAGCGGAAAACTCTGCCCTAGATTTGAACAACTCAACAACAGCCTTATCAGAACTATCAAGGTAAGACAGTTGACGGAAAAAGAATGTGTAATCTACTTCTTCGGTTTCCAGTATAGCAAGTAGGCCTTGTATTAAAGATCCATCATCTTCATGCGGTACGTTTAAGCCCAATTTAGACCGCATCAAGCGGTAGTATTGTTGGCTCAATATATTCTCATATTGCCCCAGAGCAGATTGCAACTCTTCGCTACTAATAAGTGGAGATAGTGCATACGCTAAAGCAGAAAGATTCCATAGACCAATACGGGGCTGCTGGTCAAAGGCATAACGGCCGGTATGATCTGAATGATTACAAATATAACCTGACTCAAAATCATCAATAAACCCATATGGCCCATAATCAAAGGTTTGACCCAAGATGGACATATTGTCGGTATTCATCACTCCATGTGCAAAACCTACTGCCTGCCAATGAGCAATCATTTTTGCAGTACGCTCTACAACCTGCCTAAAAAACTCTGCATAAGAAGCTTTGCTATTCGCTAGTGAGGGAAAGTGCCACTGAATAACTTTGTCAGCGAGCAACTTCAACTCTTTATGCTGGTTTGTATGGAAGAAATATTCAAAATGACCAAAGCGGATATGCGTTTCTGCAACTCGTAATAACAGTGCCCCTGTTTCTTGCTGCTCTCTATAAACAGGCGTATCACTTGAAATCAAGCCAAGAGATCTGGTCGTAGGAATCCCTAGTGCAGCCATGGCTTCACCAGCTAAATATTCGCGTATTGATGAACGTAAGACAGCTCGACCATCCCCCATACGTGAATAAGGTGTAGTTCCTGCTCCTTTGAGGTGAATGTCATAAATAGCACCATCCCTTCCTTCAATTTCACCAAGCAGTAAACCCCGACCATCACCTAAATCTGGATTATAAACACCGAATTGATGACCGGTATATTTCATCGCTAAAGGCTTAAACTGAGACCAAACTTTACTACCGTCGAAATTAGCCAAAAGCTCTTCTGGGATTTGTGAAAAACTTGGTAAGTGCAATAACGAAGCTAATTCATCGTTCCAAACAACCCAGCGAGTATTAGCCAATGGCTGTGGAGCGACTCTTGTATAAAATGAATCGGGAAATTCTGCGTATCGGTTGGTAATAGAAAGGTTGTCTAAGCTAGACATACGTCACTCCATAGAAACTAGGACGGAACAACGTTAACACAATAAAATCACTGTTTTCTATGAGGCAATTCTCTGCAAGATCGACTACCGCAAGCGGTAGCGTCACTTAAAATCGCGCTGCTAAATAACGAACAGAACAGCAAAAATACCTAATATAGCAAACAGAACCGTTTTACTAATAAGGCCAAAGTTGGTGGGTTGAATCATTTCTTGATGTTGCATCGACTAGCCTCTCTTTTTTATTACGGTATTATTACAGTATTATGAAGGCTAGCGAATTTCTCAACGTCTAGAGTGTTAATTTTTTGTTTCAGACAAGAGAACTCAAATCGTTGGCTGCGCTAAAACACCGTTAACCTTCGTTCAATCACTTTAATCCCACCATTTTCTACAGAAGCTTGATTAGACTCTAAGTTGGAGCCTAAAACTAATTTCCGTATTTCAGCATCGTGAATGTTCACAGAGTTAGAACGTTGTTTGATTTTAGTATTGTCTACAGCTAATTGGCTGTTTTCTAAACTCATGCCTCTAGCAGCCAAGCTTAAATCAATACTTTCAGTTTGCACTGAAGCAACATCTATACTGTCAGTTCGCGCACTTATTGAATTACTATGTACTGACACGTTGTTGCTGATAGCGTCTGTATTGTTCGTCGAGCATTTAAACCGGTCAAGGGAAAAGCCCAACCAGCTTGCTTCAAATTTCTTTTTTACCCCACCAATATCGACTTTATAACCAGGATAGTATTGGACGTATTCGCCGCCATATAGTTTGTTAGTGAATGGCCCAGCCACACTTGTATAAAAACCGATTACCCAATCATCCTTGTTTCCAATAGTTGTTGAGTTCCACTCCGCAGAATCAAAACTAAACTTCCCATCCGTTGAAGAAAATGTAATCCCGGGAAACTCCCCTTTTTCTTCACTCATAATCGTCATGCTCCCGAAAACTGAGTATCAATATAAGATGAGTTGAATATGTTACAGGGCTAACCAAAGTAAAAAGTGACACTTTCATTAAACTATTAAGTCAATGCGATTTACTAACAATATTATTAAAAGTCTATTTATAAGCCACCAGCAACATCTATAAATGTCCCTGAACTATAGCTTGCTTCATCAGAGAGTAACCATGCAATAGCATTCGCAACTTCTTCAGGTTTTCCGCCTCTTTCCATTGGTAGCGTCTTTCCAACACGTTCATATCGTTTTGGCTCACCACCTAGAGCATGAATATCCGTTTCAATTAGCCCTGGTCGAACGCAGTTTACTCGTATATTTTGGTTTGCTAGCTCTTTAGCTAACCCAATTGTCATAGTGTCAATCGCACCTTTTGACGCCGCGTAGTCTACGTACTCATTCGGAGAGCCTGTTTTAGCCGCAACGGACGATACATTAACAATGGCACTCCCTGAACTCATTTGTCGAACGGCTTCTCTGGTACAAATAAAGTAGCTTGTTACATTGGTAGATAAAATTTGATTGATACGCTGGGCGTCTAAACCAAGAAGAGAGGTTTGTTTCTTAAGTATCCCAGCATTGTTGACTAGATGGGTAACAGAGCCAAGTTGCCTTTGCACCTGTTGAAACATTTCTACCACTTGCGCTTCATCGGACACGTCTGCTTGTACAATGGTAGCTTCCACACCAAATTGCAATACTTGAGCAAGAACCTTCTCAGCCTCATCGCGGTTCGCGCGATAATTTATCGCTACAGAATACCCCTGACTTGCTAAAACCTTTGCTGTTGCAGCCCCGATGCCTCGACTCGCACCAGTAATTAAAACGACTTTTTTCACCTTATATTCCTATCTTGTTGTTTTTATAGAGAACTAAAAGAGGAACACAGTTTAGAAAAATTGGGAAGGAGAAAAGCGTGTTAGAACGAAAAAAGCCCATAACTCGAAAGTTATGGGCTTTAAGAAAATGGCACGCCCTGAAGGATTCGAACCTTCGACCACATCCTTAGAAGGGACGTGCTCTATCCAGCTGAGCTAAGGGCGCGCTACAGGAGGGAATTATACGAGTTAAGATTCCGAAATCAACGCCTTTATATAACTTTTTGATTCAAGTGCCTAAAAAAACCACAACACTCATAAAACAGAATAAATAGCGAACAAGGCAAACGTTTGCTTGTGGATGTTCACTAAATTTTTTGCGACAATGCGCACGAATTTATTGGCCACCCATTTGAAGGAAAGTCATGACTGCTCAAAACATCGACGGTAAACTTATCTCACAAACTGTCCGCTCTGAAGTTGCTGCTCGTGTAAAAGCACGTACAGAAGCTGGACGCAGAGCTCCGGGCCTTGCCGTTATATTGGTTGGGGAAGATCCTGCTTCACAAGTTTATGTTGGCAGCAAACGTAGAGCCTGTGAAGAAGTTGGCTTTGTATCAAAGTCATACGATTTGCCTGCAACCGCTACAGAAGAAGAATTATTAAAGCTAGTGGATGAGCTGAATAACGACCAAGAGATTGATGGCATCTTGGTTCAGCTTCCATTGCCTGCAGGTATTGATAGTACACATGTGCTGGAACGCATTACCCCAGAGAAAGACGTAGATGGCTTCCACCCTTACAACGTTGGTAGACTAGCTCAACGCATACCAAAGCTTCGTTCATGTACACCAAAAGGCATTATTACTCTGCTAGATCGCTATAATATCCCACTTCGCGGCAAGCACGCTGTTGTTGTTGGCGCTTCAAATATTGTTGGCCGTCCAATGACGTTAGAGCTTCTATTAGCCGGCTGCACAACAACAACATGTCACCGTTTTACTAAAGATCTTGAGAGTCACGTACGTCAGGCTGACGTAGTAGTGGTTGCGGTTGGTAAACCAAACTTTATTCCAGGAGACTGGATTAAAGAAGGCGCTATTGTAGTGGATGTCGGTATCAACCGCCTTGAATCAGGAAAGCTTGTTGGTGACGTCGAGTATGATGTAGCAAAAGAGAAAGCAAGCTTCATTACACCTGTTCCTGGAGGTGTCGGCCCTATGACTGTAGCGAGCCTAATTGAAAATACGATGATTGCTTGTGAGCAATTTCATACTAAATAACAAGTTTCTCTTGTTCCAGAAATAGCAAAGGCTCCATATAGGAGCCTTTTTAATTTTTGAGAACCCTTGATTATGGGTCAAAGTTTATGGTTCAAACTTAATTGCGTCTGCTAGATGTGTCACCGCTGTTGCAAAGTAGTAGGATCGATTCCACTTCATCAGTACTTGGTAGTTGTTATATATCAAATAAACACGTCCATCCAAGTCATCCGGCATTATGAGCCAAGCTTTGATATCGTTCTTACCTAAATTTGGTAAAGGTTTACCATCATACTTAGTGATTCCTAGTTCACTCCACTCATGCAACGGTTTAGCTTTGCTGTCTTCTCTCCCAGCAAGTTTTTTATCGAAGCCTTTGGGCAAGCGAACTTGTCGACCCCATGTATGCGTATTATCCCAGCCAGATTTGTGTAGATAGTTGGCAGTTGAAGCAAACACATCATCAGTCGAACTCCAGATATCTTTACGGCCGTTACCATCACCGTCCGCCGCATACGCCAAATAAGAACTTGGCATAAACTGGCACTGCCCCATGGCCCCAGCCCATGAACCCTTCATGTCTTCAACCTGGATATGTCCTTCTTGTAATATTTTTAATGCAGCCATTGTTTCATTGCGGAAAAAAGCCTCTCTACGCCCATCATAAGCCATTGTTGTGAGAGCATCGATAACGCTGTAGGAGCCCGTAAATTTGCCAAAATTACTTTCGACGCCCCAAAGCGCCACTATAAAACGAGGCTGAACTGAGTATTTCTTACCAATCCTCTCCAAGTCTGGATAGTGTTTTTTATACAGTGCTTTGGCTTGTTTTACTTTCCATTGTGGGACAGCTCTTGGAATATATTCATCAAGGGTAAGCCTTTTTTCTGGCTGATTACGATCAGCTTTTACTGCCCTCGGAACATACTTTACGTTTTCAAAAGCTTCAGTCAGTATTCGGTCGGAGATCCCGTCTGCTTTCGCTTCTTTTTTCAGTGTTTCTACATATTGCTCAAAGCTTAAATCTTTAGAATAAGCACTAGTAGCAACACCAAGCCCTAATAAGACAGTCAGTATTTTTTTCAAATTGCCCTCCTTGAGCAATTAGCAAGGTTTCAAGCGGAGTTGTTTCGCTGGGCCTTCTGTTTCTTATGTTCTTCTAATAAGTCTTCAGGAGGTGGTGGTAATTGCAAGAAAAAGCCTTCGTTTTCTAGAGACTCGGTGACTTTTTCTATGCTTACTCTGGCCAGCTTACGTCCTTCTAACTTTATCACCATCACAAATATCGGTTTACCGAACATCTTCATGAGAGTGTCAGGAACCTGAGAAAAATCGTCTTTTTTTGGCAAATATAGATAGGTGCCTTCTTTTTTTGAACTTTTGTAAATTGAGCAGAGCATTGAATACCTTAAATATAAATTTTAAATTCTCATCAAAAATAGAGAATTTCGTAAATGTTTAGCTATTTTTTCGACTAAATCACTCATTTAGCGAACAGATGGCTTGCTGAGATATTGTGGGAAATATAACATGATATCTCTATTATCTAATAAAACTCTATTCATCTGAACTAAAGGTTATTGAGGTCGAAGTATCAATGTCGCAAGCACCTGACCTAAAAGGCAGCAGCTTTACTCTTTCGGTTCTACATTTGTCTGACAACGAAGTAGAAAAATCTATCCAGTTTTTGAAAAAAAAAGTGGAGCAGGCTCCGACTTTCTTCACTTCTGCGCCTGTAGTAATCAATATATCTAGTGTGGATGGCGATATCGATTTTGCCACACTCAAAACAGGGATAAGAGAAGCAGGACTGATTCCTGTTGGTATAACTGGAAGCAAAGATAAACGCACACAATCACTAGCTTCCGACGCAGGGTTTGCTATTATGTCCTCAAGCAAATCACCGTCAAAATCCCCTACAAATATGGTTCCGACCAAAGTGGTTCGGACACCTATCCGGTCAGGGCAGCAGGTATACGCCCAAAACTCAGATTTAGTCGTTCTAAACCACGTTAGCCCTGGGGCTGAAGTGATTGCAGATGGCTCTATACATATTCATGGAACGTTGCGTGGTCGAGCGATCGCTGGCGCAAATGGTTCTAAAGAGGCAAAGATAATTTGCCACGATTTACAAGCAGAGTTGATATCCATTGCGGGAAATTATTGGCTTAGCGATCAAATTGATAGTGAACTATGGCAACAGAAAGTCATGTTTAGCATGTGCGAAGACAAATTGCACTTTGACATTCTCACTATCTAAAATATAAGGAATACGTAATGGCACGCATTATTGTTGTAACGTCAGGTAAAGGTGGTGTGGGAAAAACCACGTCAAGCGCGGCAATCGCTTCAGGGCTCTCCCTGAAGGGAAAAAAGACCGCGGTCATCGATTTTGATATTGGTCTTAGAAATTTAGATCTTATTATGGGTTGTGAACGACGCGTTGTTTACGACTTCGTCAACGTTATCAACGGAGAAGCAACGCTAAACCAAGCGTTAATAAAAGACAAAAGAACTGACAACCTTTTTGTATTACCCGCGTCTCAAACTCGTGACAAAGAAGCTCTAAATAAAGATGGCGTGAAACGAGTCCTAGATGAGCTCGACGAAATGGGCTTTGACTTTGTTATTTGTGACTCCCCAGCGGGTATAGAGCAAGGCGCTCTAATGGCGCTTTACTTTGCGGACGAAGCAATTATCACCACTAACCCTGAAGTATCATCCGTTCGAGATTCAGACAGAATATTAGGTATTTTAGACTCTAAATCAAGACGAGCAGAAGAAAGCTTAGAGCCTGTTAAACAGCACCTTTTACTTACTCGATACAACCCTATGAGAGTAACGCAAGGTGAAATGCTAAGTGTCGAAGACGTAGAAGAAATACTGCACATCCCATTGCTGGGCGTCATCCCTGAGAGCCAAGCGGTATTGAACGCTTCTAATAAAGGTGTTCCGGTTATTTTTGACGAGGCATCCGATGCTGGTATGGCCTATCATGATACTGTTGAGCGCTTGCTTGGTGAGCAAATCGACTTCCGCTTCTTAACCGAGCAGAAGAAAGGAATCTTTAAACGTCTATTCGGAGGCTAAAACGGGATGTCATTATTAGAGTTTTTCCGACCTCAAAAGAAATCATCTGCCAGCCTTGCTAAAGAGAGGTTGCAAATTATTGTCGCAGAAAGAAGAAGTGCTGATGACCCTGCACCTAGTTATCTTCCACAGTTAAAGGAAGATATTTTAAAGGTCATTGGTAAGTATGTTGCTGTAGAGCCATCTATGGTAGACCTTTCATTTGAGCAAAAAGATGATGATATTTCGGTTTTAGAGCTCAATGTAAAACTGCCAGATGAAGAAAAGTAGTAGTTAAAGGTAACTAGTTGTGGAATTGCAAGAAGTAGCGAAAGCTCTGAAAGAATTGGGGCATCCAACTCGGTTACTTATATATAAGCGTATTGTAAAAGCAGGGTATGAAGGTATACCTGTTGGCGACATTCAGCGAGAGCTCGAGATCCCAGGCTCTACGCTGTCTCATCATATATCAAACCTGTGTTCTGCAGGTTTGGTCAGTCAGCGAAGAGAAAGCCGCACTCTTTATTGTATCGCTGAGTACAGGCACCTTTTAAATGTCATCACGTATTTGCAAAACGAATGTTGCGCAGACGAGGCGTCTCAATAAGAATAAGTGTCACAAATTGGTTAAATGAGAGCTAGGTTGCTCTCATTTAACTGTCATTTTCCGAAGAACCAGTTATGGAACCAACTTAGTCAGCTTCTCGCCAAGCAGTTCTAATCTCCACCCCTGCATTAGGTCAGGCAGTCTCGCCGGATCTCTATCCTGTTTCCAAATCCACTTGATCAGTTGATTAAGCTGCTTTTTAGACGCTAGAAATTCGGTTGTTAGTCCAGAGTTAATAGAAACGCGCTTTACTTCGTCCTTTAACTGTTTGAACAGCTGCTTGTAACCCGGGGCATCCATTAATCGCTCGATTCGATCAGGGTATTCCTCTTTTGGCGTTGCCTTACCCTGCTTAACCAAAGAAATGATTTTGGTACCATGTCGACGAATCGCTCTAGGGTCGACACCTTGCTTTTCCATTGTTTTCGTATCTGTAATGGCCATTTTCGCTACAGTAAGTAGCTCCCCCTCACGGAATACAAAATTCAGTGCTAGATCTCGCTTGATCGCCTCTTCATAGCGCCATGTAGCCAAAAGCTTCAATATTGCCAATTCAGCTGGTCTCAGTTGCCATGCCCCTTTAATATCTAAATAGGCAAGCTCTGATTTGGTTTCACGAACTCGCTTTCGCATAATGAGGTCGCTTTCTTGCTGTGCAGCTTCCCACCAACCTAATTGGATTACCTTGCTATACAAAGTCTCGAAGAGCGGGTAAAGATAAAACACGTCAGCCGCTGCATACTCTAACTGCTTTTCAGTTAAAGGGCGGGCTGTCCAATCTGTGCGGGATTCACTCTTATCTAAGTCAACGTCTAGAAAGCTTTTTACCAAAGCTGCAAACCCAGTCGATACGCCATTGCCCAAAAAGGACGCCATCACTTGAGTATCAACAATAGGTATAGGTGTACAAGAGAACGTATTTTGGAAGACTTCTAGATCTTCTCCACAAGCGTGGAGGACCTTTAACACGGAAACATCTTGCAACAGCTCAACAAACGGTGTCATGTCCGTTAATGCAAGAGGGTCTATTAGCGATAATGTAGACCCATCATAAAGTTGAATCAGGCCTAACTGAGGATAATAAGTGCGAGTACGAACAAACTCGGTATCAAGCATGACCATATCGCTATTTCGAGCTTTGCGGCATACGTTATCAAGCTCTGAGAGTGTAGTAATTATTTGGTAATTCACTGAAATCCCATTCAGGTTGATCATAATATATCTAAGAAGTACTGAAGCTTCTCTACGATGACTTAGAGAAGCCATTGATATAACGCATACTATCACTATTCACATTTAGATTCCTGTCAATTTAAAAAACTGTACACTTTGTTTAAAAGTTGAGTTTTTTGTAAACAGAAATTTATATGCAGCTCTGCTCTGTTACCTAAGCACTTTTGCTAATATGTGAGTTTTTCTCAATAAGCGCATCATTTTCAGCTTTTAGCTCACGACGTAAAATTTTACCTACATTTGTTTTTGGTAAATCCTCGCGAAACTCAATAAGCTTAGGAATTTTGTACCCTGTAAGGCGAGACTTACAATGCGAAAGAAGCTCTTGCTTAGTTAAAGTAGGATCTGCCTTCACTACAAAAATTTTGACTATTTCACCCGATTTCTCATTGGGCTCCCCAATCGCTGCAACCTCAAGAACTTTATCATGGCCAGACACCACATCTTCTATTTCATTCGGATAAACATTAAAGCCAGAGACTAAAATCATATCTTTTTTGCGATCAACGATGTGCAAAAATCCGTCTTCATCAAATCGAACTATATCTCCTGTTGATAGCCAGCCTTCTTGATTTATTACTTCTTTGGTCGCTTTGGCCCGTTGCCAATATCCTTGCATAACCTGCGGCCCGCGGACTAGCAGCTCTCCTTCCCCGTCTAGCCCAACATCCTTACCTTCTTCATCAACAATTCGTATTTCTGTTGAGGGCACTGGCAAGCCAATTGATGCATTATATTCTTTTAAATCATAAGGGTATGCTGAAACCAAAGGTGAGCACTCTGTGAGACCGTACCCTTCAAGTAGGTAAGAGCCCGTGATATCTTGCCACTGTTCTGCAACCGCTTTATGTACAGACATTCCCCCCCCAACTGATAACTTAAGGTTAGAAAAGTCGACCTCACGAAAATCTTCGTTATTGATTAACGCGTTAAACAGTGTGTTCACTCCTGTAATAGCGGTAAATGGAAACTTTGCGATCTCTTTTATAAACCCAGGAATATCTTTGGGGTTGGTGATTAGTAGATTTCTACCACCTAGCTCCATAAACAACAGGCAGTTTACCGTCAACGCAAAGACATGATAGAGAGGAAGAGCAGTGACTACGTTCTCCTTGCCTTCTGACAGCACAGGCCCATAAATCGCTTTAGCTTGCAGTACATTTGCCACCATATTTCTGTGAGTCAGAACAGCACCTTTGGCAACACCTGTCGTACCGCCTGTATACTGCAAAAATGCGATGTCTTCACCTGACATA
The DNA here is from genome assembly GCF_921294215.1 of Vibrio marisflavi CECT 7928. Lineage (GTDB taxonomy): Bacteria > Pseudomonadota > Gammaproteobacteria > Enterobacterales > Vibrionaceae > Vibrio > Vibrio marisflavi. The sequence continues at coordinate 746,190 of NZ_CAKLDM010000002.1, read as the reverse complement.
AATGGTTTTACGTATTGCAACCGACGCCCAGTTCGGATGGCTTTACGCATAGAAATTGCACCGGGCAAATGATATTTAGGCACCAGTTTTTTAACATACTTCACCACAAAGTCGACAAGAGTTCCTTTCGCCCTAGGTAACATCTGCCCTAAGCTAGTCAAAACAACATGTTTGACCGGCGTTTTCTTGACCACTTCTTCTAATGTTTTAGCAAAGTTTGAAACAATGACAATTGTTGATACATCTGCATCATTAAGTTGGTGCTCTAACTCACGAGCGGTATATAGAGGATTCACATTAACTGCTATGAGGCCTGCTCTCAAAATACCAAAAAGAGCTATAGGGTATTGCAATAAGTTAGGCATCATTAAGGCAACTCTATCGCCCTTCTTTAGCTTTAGCTCATGCTGCAAATAAGCGGCGAACGCGCGACTTCGCTCTTCCAACTTACGGAAGGTCATCACCGTACCCATGTTTTCAAAGCCTGGCTGATCAGCGAACTTAGTAATAGAGTGCTCAAACATCTCAACCAGTGACGTATACTGCTCTGGGTCAATCACTTCAGGTACATCTTGTGGGTAACGGGATAACCAAGGCTTATGCACGCTATTTCTCCTTTTGTCGTTTGTCCACTTACTCAAGATAAAAGTATTTTTTAACGACCATCTGTCGTCAAAAGAGTTAGCTTGGAGGGACTTTATTAGAATTAGACTCTATCCAACCACTGGTAGAGTCAATATTCAAACAGTTGTTTAAGTTTTGTTAACTAACCCTAGAATTGCTTCAGAAACATCGATAGGATTTTCGAGGTGACAGTGATGCCCACCCTTCACTGTTTTAAGGTGAAACTGTTGGGTATCTAGTTGTTTAATCCTGCTTTTTAATTCTGGATAGCCAGATTCACCAAGCACTACTACATGTGGACAGGTGATTTGTTTAAGAACTTCGTCTGCATGGCGAAAAGACATTCGATAAACAGAATGACATTGCAACTTAATGTCATGGCGCCAAAAATACTCTCCTTGCTTTTTTTGGGTCCCCCGGATGATCACAGGCTCAATAAGCTTTCCATCAAGTTGATTCAATTTAGCTCTGCGCTGGATTACGGGTTCTAATCCTTTAAATGAACGAGTCGGTTTACTCAGTATTCTCTTCCGGCTGATCACACCTTCTCGCAGGCGTTCAACTGTATTGTGTTCCAACTCCGGTAGGGGGCCTACACCTTCAATTTGCACAAGCCCCTGCACTAATTCAGGAAACGCAGCACTAAAGCAGCTCGCTATCAATGCACCAAGAGAGTGCCCAACGAATATGATCTTTTGAGTAGAAAAATGATTCGTCAGCAGCTGGTATAGATCATCTACATAATCATGGAAGGGGTAAAAATTTCCTTCTGGTTTATGGAAAGATAGTCCATGACCTGGTAAGTCAATAGCACAATAATGTAAATCAAAGTTGGAGCGAGAGAGTGCCTCTATCGTGCTATCAAAACTTGCAGCATTATCTAGCCAGCCGTGGAGAAACATCAATGTCACTGCTGACGATTTTGTATCACCGAACTCTTTAGCTGCTATGTTGCCACCAGCCAATGGATATCTGTTTTCTTGAAACTTCATTGTACTTCAGTGACCACTCGGCCTTCTCTTGGGCCATAATATTGATGGCAATATAAGCCTAGACACGGATAAGTATACAGTGGACCATCGACCACAACTCGCTTTTGGATTCTCCATAAGTGATAACCTGTCGCCTGCATGACTGGGAAGTGGTATTCGTACGCACCAACTTTACTTATTTCAGGCTTTTGGGTAGTACCAAGGGCTGTCATCAAACGACCTTTTGCAAATGTAACTGGGTCTAAAAAGCCCTTCACATAGACAATAAAACGCCCTTTCGCTTCAGAATGTATATCTGGCTGACCTGCTGAGTTAATAGGTAAATCTACAATTTCGATACGTGTACTATCCTTGAGGTTGGTAACTTTTGCGATCACACCACCTAAGCGTACTTGTTTACCAATGTCGGTATCAGCCTCTTTCCAAGCACTATAGTTGGTAATGACGTCGTGAGAATTGGCCTCTAAGTTTTTGGGTAACGAACTGCAAGCGCCTAGCAACAGTGAACTTACTACCAAAATTAGAACTTTCTTCAACTTGATCTTCATAGCATTGTTTCTCGTTTGTCGGATCTCGGCGATAATAGCAGTACAAGCATGCAGATTAAAATAACATTCACCAGACGTATAACAGCATCATTTTGCTATAAAATTTTAGACGATTTTGGGAAAAATAATGTCACTCAAAAAATTCCTTTTTATAAGTATTTCCACCTTTATCGCTATTATTCTATGTTACTTCTACCTCGATAGAGCCGTTACGGAATATGCTGCCGAGCTAAACCTTCGTCAATATCAACTCCTCGACTTTTTCTCTAGCATCCCAGTCTATGTTATTTATCTCTCGGCGGTTGCCTGCGTATCAGCTATCGCTAGGCTAATCTACAAACGTAAGCTAGAAAAATGGATGGTATGCTCATTTCTCGTTGCAATTAGCTTATACGTTTCTTCACTAGCCAAAAACTTACTCAAATTTGTCTTTGGTCGTTATTGGCCAGCTACATGGAAAGAAGGAAACCCTTCTTGGATAAATAATCAAGAGTATGGCTTTCACCCATTTCATTCAGGTGTTTGGTACCAATCTTTTCCATCTGGCCACGCCACCGCAATATTTGCGTCCATGATTGTGCTCGCACTCTTCTATCCAAGATTGCGTATATTATCTGTCCTACTGATTGCTTTGACATGTATAGGGCAACTGGGCATGTATTATCACTTTGTTAGTGATCTGATTGGTGGTGCCTATTTAGGATTTGTGTTTGGTATGGGAGTCGTGGTGATTGCTAGGCGCTTTACTGTGCTTGAGAAGTTACCAAATCGAGCGGTTTGACTAGTGTTAAATATAAATATCTACACCAATTAGTCTGGCTAACTCATCACGCTTACTTTGATTCAGCACATCCAAATAGTAAGACATGGCTTTTCTGTTTTCACCAGGAGGGTAATCGTATTGGAGGTTCGAGTAATCTATTTCAGACTCAGCGACATTTCGAATGGATTGGGCCACTGCATTGGCCACTTTGGTTGGTTTACTAACTGTCGAATCATCTGGGGCGCTAGCTTCCTGCGCCCTTTTCTTATATGCTTTTTGAGTCTTATTGGGACTCGAAATCAGTGTGGGTGGTAAACCATTAATCGAAACCATATCTCGACTCACATCCTTATGTTAATCGCACCGCTTCAGCGCTCCAATAACCGCTACTCATACACTTTCTTCGATGCAAATTTGCTCTATTCCCGACCCGGCATTTTCTTCCATGCGACGTTGTCACGCAAATAGACTGGGCTAGCGTTTTCCGCATCTACCGTATTGCCTTTTTGCCACTCAAACTGTGCAAGCACTACGATATCCTGCGCTTCAGGTAACTCAACACCGCCTTCACTGACTGAAATAGACAAATCAGACAAGTCTTCAGAATAAGCTTTCCAGCCAGTTCCAGACTTTGTCCAAACCACTTCATCGTTTTCTGTTTTTTCGACTAACACAGAAGGTGGTATCACACACTCTTTATCTGTTGCTAACCATTCGCCATTATTTTGGCGGCTCATTCTTGCCCAGTACACCTCTTGCATTCGCGCATCTATCGCACAAGCAATATGCTCTGACTTCGTTTTGCGATAGCTACCTTGAGCCAACGCGGCTAAAGTGGAAACGCCAATCATAGGTAGCTCTGCACCAAATGCTAAACCTTGTGCAATTCCAATGCCAATACGTACTCCGGTAAAGCTGCCCGGCCCCCTTCCAAATGCTAACGCATCCAGTTCGGATAGCTTCAAACCCGCTTCCTTCAGCACAGCTTCAACCATAGGAAGAATCTTTTTTGTGTGGTCTCTTGGTACGACTTCACTGCGGCTATAAATTGTCTCTCCGACTAGCAAAGCAACCGAGCAGTTTTCAGTTGCTGTATCTAACGCTAGGATTTTTGTACTCATTACTATCTCTAATAAATAATCAATGTGTTCAAAGAGTGTATTTACTGACTAGCTCAACACTCTTTTAGGAAATTCTGCACTTTCTCCAGATCTCGCGTTCGCGGGATCGGAGGTAAACTGCCGAGAAATATACCGCCATAATTGCGAGTTACCAAACGATTGTCGCAAATAATTAACGCTCCCTTGTCGTTAGCATCTCGAATAAGACGCCCAACTCCTTGTTTTAAAGCGATAACAGCATCAGGCAGCTGGACTTGTTGAAATGGATCGCCTCCTTGAAGTCGGCAATCTTCGATTCGGGCTTTTAGCAATGGGTCATCTGGCGCTGTGAATGGTAGCTTATCGATAATAACGCAACTTAACGCATCACCACGAACATCGATCCCTTCCCAGAATGCACCCGTTGCCACAAGCAAGGCGTTACCGAGTTCCATAAATTCGGCCAGTGTCTTCTGTTTGCTTGTCTCTCCTTGCACTAACACAGGAAGATCCAGAGTTTGCCTAAAACGCTCGGACAGCTCTCTCATCATGCTATGAGATGTGCACAGAAAAAAACACCGCCCTTGATTGCGCTCAATTACTGGAGCCAGAATATTTACCAAGTGATCAGCAAGACCTGGGCTATTTGGCTCGGGAAGGTAACGGGGCACACAAAGCATCGCTTGAGATTGATAGTCAAAAGGGCTTAGCAGCTGCATCTGCTGTTTAGGTTGAATACCTAATCGAGAGGTAAAGTGGCCAAAATCTTCGTTTACAGAGAGTGTTGCCGAGGTAAACACCCATGCCCCACCCTTAAGCTCTATCTGATCGTGAAATTTATCGGCTACCGAAAGTGGCGTTACGTGCAAAGCAAAATGCCTAACTGTTGTGTCAAACCAATATGAGTAGCCTGTAATCGAGACATCACACACACGAGCAATTCGGCCTTTTATAAGATTCGCTCTTTCAAATGCTGCATCGATTAGCTGGCTGCGTCCCAACGTTAGCTTGAGCACTTCTATCGCGAAGTCGAGAGCCTCATTCAGTCTTTCAACTTCATTTTTTATTGCTATCGATTGAATTGCTTCACGCCAATTGCCTCTGAATCCTGAGTCACCTAGTACGATTCGAAGATCAGAAGCTGCTTGAATGAGCTTAGCAGCAACCTTCTGCAATTGACGCATATCTTTAGCTTCGGTTCGATAAGCAAGCTCTATATCTTTGGCCAACTCATGCACTTGACGACTAGATACAGATTGCCCAAAGTAGTGGCTGGCTATATCTGGCAACTGATGGGCTTCATCAAAAACAAACACCTCCGCTTCAGGTATTAGCTCTCCGAATCCTGTCTCCTTGATAGCTAAATCAGCCAAAAACAAATGATGGTTAACCACCACTAAATCAGCATCCATCGCTTTTTTACGAGCTTTCAGCACGAAGCAATCAGAATAACTCGGACACTCTTTACCTAGGCAATTATCATTTGTAGAAGTAATTGTCGGAATAACATTACTGTCTTCGGCTAGGTCTTCACATTCACCTAAATCGCCCGACCTAGTTGAACTAGACCAGCTACGGACCTTCACCAATTGAGATAACAGACCCGGATCGGCATCAACACTATGGCTTTCCACCATTTGCTTACTCAGCCTTTCTAAACAAAGGTAGTTTGAACGACCTTTCAAAAGAGAAATACTGCCATAGTAGCCCAAAGCATTTGCTATCAACGGCAAATCTCGGTGAAACAGCTGCTCCTGAAGGTTTTTCGAACCAGTACTGATGATTGCCTTTTTTCCGCTTAGTAACACTGGCACCAAATAAGCAAAGGTTTTGCCAGTTCCTGTTCCTGCCTCAATGACCAACTGGGTTTGTTCTTCAATTGCGGTTAATACAGCCTCAGCCATATCACTTTGTGCCTGTCTAGGCTGAAAACCTTCAATGGCTTTACCTAATGCACCATCAGAAGAAAAAGTTTTTGAAATCATACAAACTCGGAGCAGTGGAAATATTGAGGTGGATGCTTATCAATTGTAAGTTCTTAGTCTCTGTACTGAAAGCACTAGATTGTCTAAAACATCATTTTACAGCCTTAAACTCGAGTTACTTTAACAGGTAAAAACCTTGACTCAACTATCAACAAACATGCGGCATTTAAACCTAAACTCGAGATAGCAGGCACAAAAAAGCGCGAGTCTATTTACTCACGCTTTTAGCTATCTATTGGTTATTACTTTCGGTTCAAATATCGAGAAAGCCAAGCAGGGCCTTCAAAGTTGCTTTCATCCGTAATCATAGCTTTAGCCGCCTCTGTAGGAGAAGCTTTGTTTTCCCACATTTCGCTCAGCAACTCTTCGTCAAGTTCATGTTCACCAAGCAGCTCATTTACTCTTTCAGAATACAGTTTTTTAGCGAGAAGTTCTTTATCCATACCGACACCTTATCAAGTATTAGAATGATGGAAGAATCTTCAACAAATCACAGCAACCAAAATCGTACGGTCTTTCTGTACGTAAGATTTTTTGTTGAAACCAAGCCCATAATAGATTAATTATAGCTCTTCACTGTGGTTATACTTCATTCAAAAATGCCGTTCAATCCTCAACCAATTAGTTTTGACCACGAAAAAAATAATACAGCGGAATATTCATAAAATGGAAAAGAAAACTCTACTCACTCATTGTACAGATGAACCTGGTTTGATATCAAAAATCACTAATATCTGTTACAAGCACCAGCTCAATATTATTCACAACAATGAGTTTGTGGATAATACTTGCGGCCACTTTTTTATGCGCACTGAGTTAGAGGGTATCTTTAACGATGAAACGCTTCTGCACGACTTAGACCAAGCGCTTCCAGCAGGTACATCCCGCAGGCTACTTAGCTCTTCGAAAAAACGCGTTGTCATTATGGTGACTAAAGAAGCTCACTGCCTTGGCGATATTTTGATGAAAGCTTTTGATGGTAGCTTGAATATTGATATTGCAGCTGTTGTTGGCAATTATGACCACCTACAAAACCTGACAGAAAAGTTCGATATTCCATATCATCATGTTTCTCATCAAGATTTATCTAGACAAGAACACGAACAACGAATTCTTGAAACTATTGAGCAATATAACGCCGACTATATTGTACTTGCTAAATACATGAGAGTTTTAACGCCAGAGTTTGTTGAAAGTTATAGGCATAAGATCATCAATATCCATCATAGCTTCTTACCCGCTTTTATCGGTGCTAAGCCATATCAGCAAGCTTATGATCGCGGTGTAAAAATTATAGGAGCGACGGCGCACTTCGTTACTAACGATTTAGACGAAGGGCCAATCATCAAGCAAGACGTTATTCCGGTTGATCACAACTTTAGTGCTGAAGATATGGCAAAAGCCGGTCGAGATGTAGAAAAAAACGTACTAAGCCGAGCATTGAATAAAGTAGTCAACGATCATGTGTTCGTTTATGAAAACAAAACCGTGATCTTATAGAACAAAACGGGCCTGGATCGTATGTTTTCAGGCCCTACTTCCCACTACAATTTTATAGCCAACTCGACTCCTTGCCTTATTGCGCGAACAGCATCAAGCTCTCCAGCATAATCAGCACCGCCGATAACATGCAGCTTGCCTTCAAACTGTTGCCACTTATCTTCAAATGGACGAACCGACTCTTGCCCCGCACAGACGACAACCGTATCTGCATCGAGAACCTTCTCCTGACCTGCAAGCTTTATATGTAACCCTTTATCGTCGATGTTTTCATAGCTAAGCCCAGACAACATCTCTACACCGCGCTTTTCCAAGGTGCGCTTGTGAATCCAACCTGTTGTTTTACCAGGCCCTTTCCCCATCCGACCTTTTTTACGTTGCAATAACCATACTTGTTTGTCAGAAATTGATTCTGGGTGGGGGTACAAGCCACCAGCATGTGACATCGATTTATCGATCCCCCAATCGTGTAACCAGTCTTCTAACGTGTGTTCCTGCGGCTCTGTGATCATTGAAGCAACATCCACCCCAATCCCCCCAGCACCAATAACAGCCACACGCTCCCCCACTGGTACTTTTTCTCGAATGAGTGTTTGGTAATCCACTACCTTGCTAGACTCATCGATTCCTTTAAGCTGTATTTTCCTCGGTTCAACACCGGACGCCATCACGATTTCGTCAAAACTATCTAACATGTCTTTGGTGGCTTCAGTATCTAGCCTTAAGGTCACTCCAGTCTGATCAATGCGATTGGCAAAATAACGGATAGTTTCTCTAAACTCCTCTTTACCCGGTATTTGCATTGCTAGCCGGAACTGACCTCCAATCCGATCGTTTTTTTCAAACAGTTCAACTTCATGCCCACGTTCAGCTAAAGTAGTCGCACAAGCCAAACCTGCTGGCCCAGCTCCCACTACCGCGATACGCTTGGCTTTATCTGCAGGCGTGATTTTCAGTTCCGTCTCGTAGCAAGCAATTGGATTGACTAAGCAGCTTGCTCGTTTACCTTTGAAAACATTGTCTAGGCAGGCTTGGTTGCACCCTATGCATGTGTTAATTAACTCTCGTTTGCTTTCACTCGCTTTTCTAACAAACTCAGGATCGGCCAAAAATGGACGAGCCATAGAAACCATATCGGCTTGACCTGATGCCAAAATACGCTCAGCATCCTCTGGGGTATTAATCCGGTTACAAGTAATCACCGGAATAGACACATGGGGTTTTACTTTTTCAGTTACCCAACTAAACGCAGCTCTTGGTACTTGAGTAGCAATCGTAGGAACCTTGGCTTCATGCCAACCAATCCCAGTATTAATTAAGGTTACTCCAGCACTTTCTAATGCTTGAGCAAGTTCTACCACTTCCTCAAAAGTGCTACCTTGTTCGACTAAATCGAGCATTGAAAGACGGAAAATAATAATAAAGTCGCTGCCAACTTGACGCCTTGTAGCTCGTACAATTTCTAACGCAAAGCGTATGCGGTTTTCGTAACTGCCTCCCCACTCATCATAGCGAGCGTTGGTTCGGCTACAGATAAACTGGTTGATAAGGTAGCCTTCCGATCCCATGATTTCAACACCATCATAACCAGCCTGCTGAGCCAGTTTAGCGCTGTTTGCAAAGTCTTTAATGGTGTTATTTATTTGACGGCGGCTCATTTCAAAAGGAGCAAACTTAGCAATAGGTGCTTTTATGCCGGACGCACTCAGAGCTAAAGGGTGCATCGCATAACGACCAGCATGGAGAAGCTGTAACGCAATTTTTCCTCCATGCTTATGAACAGTTTCTGTCACCACTTTATGTGCATTAACGTGTTTTTCTTTACTGAATTGAGCACTAAATGGATGCAAGCGACCACGAAAGTTAGGAGAGAACCCTCCGGTAACAATTAAACCTACTCCACCTTTTGCTCTTGCTCCATAAAATTCAGCCAGCTTTTGCAGTCCAGATTTATCTTCCTCCAAGCCGGTGTGCATGGAGCCCATCAAAACTCGATTCTTCAACTTGGTAAAACCTAAATCTAGCGGCTCTAAAAGGTGTGGATACATAGGTAATTGCTCACTTAATCTTAATGGTCTGACCAGACTAAAAGCACTTGCAGAAAAAATCAAACATTTGTTTACATTGCTTTAACATCGATCATTTTCTTTCTGTTATCTATAATGAAAAAACTCCATCTCAAACATGAATTTCCGAGCAGTTTGGGTTGCTGATAAAGGCTTTTTTAGCTTTTGGCTCATATGAAAAGGAGCATCCTTGCAACTTCGGTATATAATACAGCTGTTTAAACCTAGAACTGGCAAGAAAAGCCTCATAGCTCTAGGGTATTACTGATACAAATTTCTAGGGTATCATCCCAATTCACTCAAACGTTGGTGATTCACCACTGTAGGGATACGATGAAACAAATATTTAAATTTATTGGCATGATTTTCAAAGGTATATGGAAGCTCATCACTTTCATTCGTCTTGCCATTATCAACCTTATTTTTTTCGCCTTTGTGGCGGTTCTCTTTTTCAGTTTCATACATTCTGATTCCCCTTCTACCAAAAGTGAGTCTGAGAAAAAATCCGCATTAGTGCTCAATCTGTCGGGCCCTATTGTCGAGCAAAATTCTTACGTAAACCCGATGGATTCGTTCACTGAGTCACTATTAGGAAAAGACTTACCCAAAGAGAATGTTCTGTACCAGATAGTCAGTACCATTCGACACGCAAAAGATGACCCGAATATAAGCGGGCTCGTACTTTCTCTAGGCAAAATGCCTGAGACGAACTTAACAAAGCTGCGCTATATTGCTAAGGCTTTGAACGAGTTCAAAGAGTCTGGAAAGCCTATCTATGCCATTGGTAGTTTCTACAATCAAAGCCAATACTATCTAGCAAGCTACGCCAACAAAGTCTTTCTCTCTCCAGACGGTGCGGTACTGATTAAAGGCTATAGTGCTTATGCTCTCTATTACAAAACGCTGCTAGAGAAACTTGACGTCAACACACACGTCTTCCGCGTAGGTACATACAAAGCAGCCGTTGAACCCTTCATCCGTGACAATATGTCTAAAGCTGCCAAGCAAGATGCATCCGATTGGTTAGGACAATTGTGGGGAGCTTATGTGCATGATGTGGCTAAGAATAGAGACATAAAACCTAGCACTTTAACACCAACAATGAAGCAGTTCTTAGCATTGATGAAAAAGAACAAAGGCGACTTAGCTGCTCTCGCAAAAAATATTGGCCTTGTCGATGAGCTTGCAACACGACAAAAAATTCGTGCTGATCTAGCTAAGGCTTTTGGTAGTGATGGAAAAGATAGCTACAACGCTATCAGCTACTACAAATATTTAAGCCAAATTCCGACGAAACCACTAAAAGCGTCTGAGGATATTGCCGTAATTGTCGCAAGTGGCGCGATTGTTGATGGAAAACAGAAACGCGGCGCTGTTGGTGGGGACACAGTTGCCAGACTACTTAGAGAAGCGCAAAACAACGACAAAATTAAGGCCGTTGTTCTTCGTGTGGATAGCCCAGGAGGTAGTGCTTTTGCATCAGACGTTATCCTAAACGAAATAAAAGCAGTCGAAGCTGCGGGTAAGCCAGTGGTAGTGTCGATGTCTAGCCTTGCAGCTTCTGGCGGCTATTGGATTTCTATGGGAGCGAGCAAAATAATTGCTCAACCGACAACATTGACCGGTTCTATCGGCATCTTCAGCGTCATCACCACATTTGAGAAAGGCCTGAATAAAATAGGCGTTTACACAGATGGTGTAGGCACAACGCCATTCTCTGGTACGGGTATCACCACTGGCCTAAATAAAGGGGTTTCTGCCGCTATGCAAATGGGTATTGAGCATGGTTACAACCGCTTTATTGGCTTAGTCAGTAAGAACAGAGATATTCCTTTAGCCAAGGTCGACAAAATTGCTCAAGGGCGCGTCTGGACTGGGCGAGATGCGCAAAAATTTGGCCTTGTGGATCAGCTCGGCGATTTCGACGATGCGATAGCCGAAGCTGCTAAACTAGCGAAGCTTAAAACATACAACTTAGACTGGATGAAGAAACGGCTAACCCCAGCACAGCAAATTCTTCAAGATCTAATGAAACAAGTGAACGTGCATTTAGGGCTAAAACCTTCAAGCTTGATTCCTGAATCTCTAGCACCTGTTTTAGGACAAATTCAAGAAAGCACAAGCCTATTGAACAACCTCAATGACCCTAAAGGCCAATATGCTATGTGTTTAACTTGCGGTGTGAGTTCGCAATAAATTCTAAGTAATGCCATCAGGGGCTGCATTCTGCGTGTGTGGCCCCTTTTTTTATTCACAAATAGTTCGCTATAATCCCCGCTCTATTTCTCCATGAGATTATGGCTTTAGCTATGGAAAGAAAACACATTTACATCGCCTATACTGGCGGCACGATAGGTATGCAAAAATCCAATCAGGGTTACATTCCTGCCGTTGGGTTTATGGAAAAGCAATTAGCAAGCATGCCTGAGTTTCATCGACCAGAAATGCCTGAGTACACCATCCATGAGTATGCGCCATTAATTGACTCTTCGAACATGGCGCCAAAGGATTGGCAGCAAATCGCTGACGATATCCGCGACAACTACGACAAATATGATGGTTTCGTGATTCTGCATGGCACAGATACCATGGCTTATACCGCGTCGGCTCTTTCATTCATGCTAGAAAACCTCGCCAAACCGGTGATCGTTACTGGCTCTCAAATTCCATTAGCCGAACTGCGCTCTGATGGTCAAGCGAACTTGCTGAACGCATTGCACATAGCTGCATATTATCCAATCAACGAAGTGACTTTGTTCTTCAACAATAAGTTAATGCGTGGTAACCGCAGCACTAAGTCGCATGCTGATGGCTTTAACGCATTTACTTCACCTAACTTACCACCTCTGTTGGAAGCAGGTATCAATATTCAAACGAATGCGAGCCTTCTTTTAGATGATGGTATAGAAGGTGATTTTTGTGTTCACAATATAACGCCGCAACCGATCGGAGTTATCACTATGTATCCGGGGATCTCAGCTGAGGTGATCCGAAATACCCTGCTACAACCTGTGAATGCGATGATTCTACTTACATTTGGAGTAGGCAACGCACCTCAAAATCCTGAATTGCTAGCTCAACTAAAAGATGCATCCGACAGAGGAGTTATCGTCGTCAACTTAACACAATGTTTAGCAGGTAAGGTCAATATGGGGGGCTACGCGACTGGGTGCGCTCTTGCAGAAGCGGGAGTTATTAGTGGCTACGATATGACACCTGAAGCGGCTCTTGCAAAACTCCACTACCTGCTGAGTAAGAAACTTTCATACCAAGAAGTGAAAGAACAAATGCAACAAATATTAAGAGGCGAAATGTCGCTTTAGCTAAAAATAATGTGCCCTGTTTAACAAGTAGTTATGTTGGGCACATTTATCAATACAGCCTTTCGACGCTACTGATCGCTTAGCTTCACTTTAACAATGTCATTTTCTGACATCTGAAACTGTCTTTTTAGTTCAGATTTTGACTTAAAGCTGATTTCTCCCCCGGCAGCAACTGTCATATGTTGCGCTTCTACATTATGCTTAGATTGATACAGCATTACAGCTTGCATACAAGAATCTCGTTGTTCTTTAGACAACTTAGTGCCATCAGGCCAACGACCAGTTTCAACTGCGTAAGTGAGTTTTTCGTAAGCTTCTGGTGTCATAGCATCTAGTAAACGCTCTGTATCCATGGTGTATCCTTAACATAGGGTAAAAAATTTGTTTGAACATAACTTGCAACCAAAACGAGTCAAGTAACTAGTTATAAATCGCTGGAAGTGATCACAAGTAAGGATACTATGAGTCTACTAAAACTAACACTTATCGTCATATTACCTTTAGTTCTCATGGGCTGTTTTGAAAACAAAAACAACACTGACAAACTTTGTGATAGCTACCCAGAACTCAATTGTACCAAGCTAAATACTCATGACGGTCAATGCCGCCTCCCCCGAACCGATCTGATCTGGCACAAATACGACACTTACAAAGAACCGACCGACGCGAATAGAATCAAAGAATACCAGCTCGTTACCTTATACCGTAAGTGCTTAGCTAATGCCTCTCAAATACAAACGTTTGATAGTTCCAAACGAGCTGAAAAGCGGGTTGAGGCACTACTTTTCTCCGCGGAAGAACAAGAAAGGCTTATAGAAGATCTAAAAGTATCCGCTACACCAGAAACGCTTTACTTTCTATGGTCTCAACTAGGTGACGAAGACGCTAAGCGAACCTTTCTCTTCATGGAAGATACCCGATCTCTAGAAACATCAGAAATGCAATACAACCTAGCCACTATCTATATCCAGAGAGATGTGGAGAAAACACTCTCACTACTCAACCGTTCGTTAGAACTTGCAAGTGATGGCAACGTTAAACCTGAGGTTTTTGAATCATTAGCCAGCATTCATTACAAGCGCAAAGAAAAAGAGAAAGCGTATATTTGGACGAAGATAGCTGAACAACACGAAATCGCCGTTGCAACAGGCCGTGAATTACAACTGCTCTATGGTTTTGATAACACTAAATACGAAAAGTTAGACAAGATAGCGGATAACATAGAATCCGCTATAAACTCAGGAAAATATCGACGGCAGCTTATGCCAAGTAGTTTTTAACTTGATGAGCTTTTGTTGAAAATTAACGACACTGAATTCACACAGAACCTCTCGCCTGTCGTCGGTGGGCCATCAGGAAACACATGACCTAAATGGCTATCGCAGTTTGCGCAGCGAATTTCTGTACGAACCATGCCATGACTTCTATCTTCTATGTATCGAATCGCATTGTCGTTTATCGGCGCATCAAAGCTTGGCCAGCCGCAGCCAGACTCGTATTTATTATCTGATACAAACAACGGCGACTGGCAACAGGTGCACAAATACACACCCGTACTGTTTTGATACAACAACTTACCCGAAAATGGTTTTTCTGTGCCATGCAGTCGACATACTTGATATTGTTCTTCTGTGAGCTCTTCACGCCACTCTTCTTCAGTTTTCTCGACTTTACTGACTGATTGTTCCACGTTATGAATCCCCTTAATGGATCTGCATTTTATAAATCTTATTGTTACGCAAAGTACTTGCGAAAGATGGCCTTTCTAGCACATACTCTCTGCTCATGACATTCTGTATAAAAAATACAGGGTGGCAAGAGCACTGTAGTATTTTACTTCAAATTGATACTAGAAAAACCGGTAATGAGTTCAAAAAACGGCCGTTTACATTCAGTAACTGAGAAAAGCAGCAGTTTTTTTTGACTTTAAGCAATATAAGATCGATTATCTGTTGCGGATATTTACTGGATTCTGTAATTTTACTACCAGTTATCTTTAATCAGAAATTTAAGTTGTGGAGCAACTATAATGACTATCAAAGTAGGTATTAACGGTTTTGGCCGTATTGGACGTTTCGTATTCCGTGCATCTGTTGAGCGTGCAGACATCGAAGTAGTAGGTATTAACGACCTAATCGATGTTGAGTACATGGCTTACATGCTTAAGTACGATTCAACTCACGGTCGTTTCAACGGTACAGTTGAAGTTAAAGATGGTAACCTAGTTGTTAACGGTAAATCTGTACGCGTTACAGCTGAGCGCAACCCAGCAGACCTTAAGTGGGACGCAATCGGTGTTGACGTTGTAGCTGAAGCTACTGGTCTGTTCCTAACTGACGAAACAGCTCGTAAGCACATCGAAGCTGGCGCGAAGAAAGTTGTTCTAACTGGTCCTTCTAAAGACAAGACTCCAATGTTCGTTATGGGCGTTAACCAAGACACTTACGCAGGTCAAGACATCGTTTCTAACGCTTCTTGTACTACTAACTGTCTAGCTCCTATCGCTAAAGTACTAAACGACAACTTCGGTATCGTTTCTGGCCTTATGACAACAGTTCACGCAACTACAGCAACTCAAAAAACTGTAGATGGTCCTTCAATGAAAGACTGGCGCGGTGGTCGTGGTGCTTCTCAAAACATCATCCCATCTTCAACTGGTGCTGCTAAAGCTGTAGGCGTTGTTCTTCCTGAACTAAACGGCAAACTAACTGGTATGGCTTTCCGCGTACCAACTGCTAACGTTTCTGTAGTTGACCTAACAGTTAACCTAGAGAAAGGCGCTTCTTACGAGCAAATCTGTGCAACTATGAAAGAAGCATCTGAAGGCGCTCTTAAAGGTGTTCTAGGTTACACTGAAGACCAAGTTGTTTCTCAAGACTTCATCGGCGAAACTCAAACTTCAGTATTCGATGCTAAAGCTGGTATCGCTCTAACTGATAACTTCGTTAAAGTTGTATCTTGGTACGACAACGAAATCGGTTACTCAAACAAAGTTCTAGACCTAATTACTCACATCTCTAAGTAATTAAGTCAACATTGTTGAGAAAAAGGCGGCTTTTTAGTCGCCTTTTTTGTATCTATTACAGTCAAAGATACACTGCTGATTGCCATTTTGATCAAAATACTACGTTATTAGCAACCTGTTAGAACTCTATAAGGAAACGCTCATGGACTTTTCCATTTTACCTGTTGTCAGTACCCTTTCCGATTGCATCACGATAAAACAAAAAAACGACATAAAAATCGCCTGCATTGATCACCCAAAAGCATCTGCTGCCGTTTCTCTATTCGGCGCTCATGTCCTTTCCTATAAGCCTCAGGGTGAGGAAGACTTAATTTGGGTAAGCAAGAACGCAATTTTTGATGGGCAAACAGCCATTCGCGGCGGCATTCCACTATGTTGGCCATGGTTTGGTAAACTCGCGTCACCAAGCCACGGATTCTCACGAATCCAAGAGTGGAAAATTGTGGAACACAGAGAAAATGATCAAGGTGTGATTGTTCAGTTAGGTCTATCGACCAATGAAACGACACTGACTATGTGGCCAAACCAATTCGACGCAACGCTAACAATTGAAGTTTCCGACACATTGAAAGTATCGCTGGGTGTATCGAACACAGACACTAAAGCATGGTGTTTCTCTGGAGCTCTGCACAGCTATCTCAATGTTGGCGATATTCTATCATCACAAGTTACTCAAATGGGCCCAACATACATAGATTCACTACTGGGTGACAAAGTATGCGAAGGTGGCGATACATTGAAGATCGATCAAGAAGTAGACCGAGTCTACAACCAACCAGAAAAAACCGTTTTGTTGAAAGACGAAAAGCTTAACCGCACTATTTCGATCACCAATACAGGCCATAACTCAGCAGTCATCTGGAACCCGTGGCAAGCAAACTCTGAAAGCATGGCAGATATGGCCGATGACAGCTATAAAACCATGCTATGTATCGAGTCAACGTTACATGCAGACTCACTAGAAACTGGCTACTCTCTTGAGCCAAATGAGCGCTATATACTAACTACAGAAATATCTGCTCGTTAAAAGGATATCGGAGCAGCATATCAACTGCTCCGAATTAAACACTTATCTCAGTTGAGCACTGTTTCCAAAGCATATACACTCTCGCTCTTCGTATTACAGAATTTAAAAGACCATGACCTATCAGTGCCCCATTTGCCAACAAAGCTTAAGCAAAAGTGAATCTTACTTTAGATGTGAAAACAACCATCAGTTCGATATTGCCAAAGAAGGTTATGTCAATCTAACGCCAGCGAACCAAAAACGCTCGAAAGCTCCTGGTGACAATGCTGAAATGATGCAAGCAAGACGGCGTTTCTTGGAGCTAGGACATTATTCGCCTCTTAGTAACCGCATCGCTTCTATTTGTTCTGATGTCATCAGGACGGACACCCCTTCCCTGCTAGATATCGGCTGTGGTGAGGGCTATTACACCGCTCAAGTGAGCAGTAAACTTCGCCAAAAGGACAAAACCTCAACCACCTACGGCCTAGATGTCTCAAAGGTCGCGATTCGTTATGCAGCGAAGCGCTACCCGAACTGTTTTTTTTCTGTGGCCTCAAGCCATAAGCTGCCATTTCCAGACAACTCACTAGGTGCTGTGTTACGTATTTATGCTCCTTGCAAAGATAGTGAGCTATATCGCTGCATCGCACCTAATGGAGCTCTAATCACTGTTACCCCTGCAGCACGTCATCTCTATCAATTGAGAGAAAGAATCTATCAAGACGTCCGCCTTCATGATAGTCAACCAGAACTTATCGAGGATTTTGAGCTAGAGTCTGAAGAAAGCATCAGCTACACAATGTCTCTTGAGCAAGGCGATGCATTTGACCTACTGCAGATGACACCATTTGCATGGAAAGCAGGTGACGAATTGAAGCAAGAGCTTAAATCCGCTTCAACCTTTGATTGTGAAGCCGACTTCACAGTTCGAGTATATAGAAAACGATAGCTGTCATACCAAAATACGAAACTGCTTGTTAATAAGCAGTTTCGTGACCGAAGCTATCCTTTTGTTTTTATTAAATAAAGATTCAAATCACCACTTTAGTTTCGACAAAGCCCTTTCCTTTCCTCCAAGTAGGCTCACTTTTTGCTAGAAGATTAATTGTTCAAACCGCACAGTTTTTACACAAGTTTTATTAATCACTGTCGATATAGTTGAAGAGCATGTAGTAAGGAGAGCAATATGACACCAGTAGGCATGGAGCCAACAAAGCTGACTCCAAACCAACAGGTTAAGCCTCAAACGAACTCCACTAGTGTTGCCCAAGATCCCGCACCACTTAAGGTTGAGCAAAACAAAGTGACACTTTCTGAGGAAGGTAAGGCACTGCTTGCCACTTTACAACAGATTGAAAAAGAACAAAAAATGGCTGAAGCTCAAGGGGAGGATAAATCTATTGGCGACAACGTCAATTCGTTTACTCGTGGTGCTTTAGGCTTAGAGCGCCCAGATAAAGTGGAAGAAGAAGTTCCAGATGACTCTTATGATGCAGGGAAAATTCTTTCCACAGCGGCAACGATAGGCGGCATAATTTTGGCTCTAGTGTAGTGTGGGCATCCACTAACACGTTGCATAGCAATATCGTTTCGAAATTTTGAAGAATAAGTCCAGCTTGTTAATAAGGCAGTATTCGTTAACAAGCTCTTTTTCTTGCCTCAAATAAATCACTCACTGGCAGCGCAAATTGGCTCAAATCATCGTAATATCTACAAATAGCTTAATAATATATAGAGAAAGTGCATGAGCCGACCATTGGATGAACTATTAGATCTTTTGCAACTTGAACAGCTAGAAGAAGAGCTATTCAGAGGCCAGAGTGAAAACTTAGGGTTACCTCAAGTTTACGGGGGGCAAGTGATTGGTCAAGCCCTATCAGCTGCACGTTACACTGTACCGTCAGACCGAGCTGTTCATTCGTTTCATAGCTACTTTCTTTACAAAGGCGATCCCAATAAACCGATTATATACGACGTCGATAACCTAAGAGACGGCACAAGCTTTAGCACTCGCCGTGTCAAAGCCATTCAGTATGGAAAGCCGATATTTTACCTAACTGCTTCCTACCACATTCACGAAAAAGGATTTGAGCACCAAAACTCAATGCCAAATGTGCCAGGGCCGGAAAACTTTGCCTCAGAAACCGATCTTGCGGCAAAGATTGCCGATAAATTGCCGCCACAAGTGCAAAAGATATTCTGCGGTGAAAAACCGATTGAAATTCGCCCTGTGGTAGTAGTTAATCCATTAAAGCCTCATGAAGAACAGCCGAAACAATATTTGTGGATTCGCTCAAACGGCTCTATGCCAGATGACCTACTCGTCCATCAATATTTGCTCGCCTATGCTTCTGATTGGGGCTTTCTAGTTACTGCACTTCACCCGCACAAAGTGTCACTACTCACTCCGAAGTTTCAGATAGCAACAATAGATCACTCCATGTGGTATCACAGACCTTTTAAGATGAATGACTGGCTTTTATATGCAATTGAAAGCCCAAATGCATCGGCAACACGTGGGCTTGTAAGAGGTGAAATATACAATCGCAACGGTGAGTTAGTCGCGACTGCAGTTCAAGAAGGCGTCATGCGCTTTAGTAAGAGCAAATAGAATCAAATTGGCAGAGCGGTGGTGTACTTCAGCGGCTCCATCGCAAATGTCGACGTGACATTAGTAATACCATCGACACTATTAACGAGTTTCTTATAGAACTCGTCGAATTTTTTAATGTCTTTCACCTGAACTTTCATCATGTAGTCGTACTCACCAGCCATACGGTAAAACTCCATAACTTCAGGAAACTCTGACACCTTATCGACAAACCCTGTATACCATTCATGGGAGTGGTCACGAGTTTTCACTAATACAAATGCCGTAAAGGAAAGATCTAACTGATCTGGATTCAATAACGCGACACGCTTATCAATAACACCTGAATCTTCTAATTTTTTTAATCTCTTCCAGCAGGGAGTTGTGGTAAGATTTACAGCCTCTGCTAAGTCATTCAGTGACAACGTGCCGTCTTTTTGTAAAAGTGACAATATGGTGCGATCGACTTTATCTAGCTCCACTTTTCTACCCTCAGTTAACATTTTAGAAAATTTTTCTACATATTATCCTAATTAGTAGGATAAAAATAAAGCTATTTTTAGCAATTGTATATAACATTTACTAATATCTTATGTAACGGAGGTAACTATGACTACCAGTAAGAATTGGACTAACCATGCCATAAGTAAAATAGCAGCAGACTTTCAACGCTCGGCAGATACACATTTAATTAAGCTGGAACTCCCGTCTATCAGCGGCATCGATATTTACCTCAAAGATGAGAGCACACATCCAACCGGCTCATTGAAGCACAGATTAGCTCGTTCGCTATTTTTATACTCCATTTGTAATGGATGGGTTGGACCTGAAACCACCATTATCGAATCTTCATCCGGCAGCACTGCCGTGTCTGAAGCCTACTTTGCAAGATTGCTCAACCTACCGTTCATCGCTGTGGTGCCAAAACGTACTGCTGCAAAAAAAATTGAACAAATAGAATTTTATGGCGGAAAAGCACACTTTGTCGAACATTCAGACCAAATTTACGCTGAGTCGAAAAGACTTGCCAAAGAGCTGAACGGCCATTACATGGATCAGTTTACCTATGCTGAAAAAGCGACAGACTGGCGCGGCAACAACAACATTGCTAACTCAATATTTGAGCAAATGGCAATGGAAGAGCACAAGATACCAAGTTGGATAGTAATGAGCGCAGGTACTGGCGGTACTTCAGCTACAATCGGCCGCTTCATTCGTTACCAGCAACACAATACTCAACTCTGCGTTGTAGACCCTGAAAACTCTGTTTTCCATCAATTTTATCAAACAGGTGATACAGCAATTACTTCAAACGTTGGCAGTAAAATCGAGGGCATTGGCCGTCCGAGAGTCGAGCCTAGCTTTATTCCCGGTGTCATTGACGAAATGCGCAGCATACCCGATGCAGCGAGTATCGCTACTATTCATTGGCTCAAGAATATCATTGGTCGCAAAGTCGGAGCCTCTACGGGGACAAACCTGTATGGTGCTCTACAACTTGCTAGCGAAATGAAAACGAAAGGCCAGCGCGGTTCTATTGTTACCTTGCTTTGTGATAGCGGTGAACGCTACTTAGATACTTATTACAATTCAGAGTGGATAAAACAGAACATCGGCAACTTAGAAGGCTACCCTAAGAAACTCCAAGAGTTTGAAGTTTCTGGGTTGCTGACCGCATAGCACTGGCAGCCTAAAAATAAAACCGATTCACATACACGATCAAAAAAGCCAGAACTCAATGTTCTGGCTTTAAGTATTCACCTAGAGCAATCTGTTAGCCTTGGATTCCAACAATCAACCAAGGTGCATTTGGCTTAGTTAAATCTCTTTCAAGGTGCCACAAGTCTTCAATATCTTCTTCGATATTCTCTGCCGCATCTTTATAACGACCGCTGAATTGCAAACTGATTTGCGCTTTTTCTGAGTCGTAATCTGCACGTACAATTTCAGCATCTACGTACATCACATCCGTATGCTGCTCACCTTGCAGTTTTGCTCGCTCTGCTTTTAGGTCTTCAAACAAGCTTGGAGAGACATACTCTTCAATCTTCTCAAGCTGGTTAAAGTTCCACGCACCTTGCAGGATGCGATAGTGCTCTCTTGCACCATCAACAAATGCAACCTGATCAAAACCCGGTGCAAAGTTATGCGGAACATCTGTTGCTGCGCCAAAACCACCACTAGTCGTTGAGCTACCTGAGCCTTGCTCGAAGTTTCTCTCATTTGCAGGCTCAAACTTTGGTTCTGGCGCTCCACCGAAGGCTGGCTGCTGTCGATGCTGATTAATACTGCCCTGCTTAGCTCCAAGCATACCGCGCACTAGCTTGAAGATTATGAAAGCAATCAAACCAAAAATAAGAATATCCATGAACTGGATACCATCAAAAGCACCGCCAAACATTGCAGCTAAAAGGCCACCAGCCAGCAAACCACCAAGCAAGCCGCCCATTAAACCTTTTTTGCTTGAGCTTTTTGCAGCTCCCGCCTGGTTTTTACCGACACTATTGGTATTCAAATTCTGTTGTTTCGGAGCAGGCGCTGTTTTAAAACTTTTGCCGAAAGAACGACCTCCGCCAAACTTTTTAGCTTCCGCAACTTGAGCTGTAACGACTGTCACCATAAGGATCGCTACAAGGGATAAAAACCGTTTCATGTTTTTCCTTAACGTATTCTAACCTATTCCTGAACAATCATAGCTTTTCAACTAGCACGTGAAAACACCTGTACTCTGAATTGATGTATCAGAATATTGCAAAACGAAAAGAGGTTTGTTGACGCTGGTATAGATACGTAACTAAAATATTGAACATTGTATTTTTACTGATTAATTAGAATGGCGCGCAGAAACGATCATACCCGAGAAGAGTTAACAGAGCTCACATTGTCAGAAGTGAAAAAGTTTTTAGCTGACAAACCTCACCACGAGCTCAGTTTGAGAAAGATTGCAAACCTTGTCGGCTATGTGCCAAGCACCTTGGTTAACATATTTGGTAACTACAACCTTTTGCTTTTGCATGTTATCGCCGAAACTCTGGATGAGCTTGCAGAGCAAGCCAAAGATATCTTAGCGAATGAAACAGAAGCAAAAGAAGCGCTGTATAAACTCGCCTACTGCTATCATGACTTCGCCCATGCCAATCGCTATCGCTGGCAATTAATCTTTGATCACAATATGAATGGCGAAGACCTTCCTAAATGGCAAGCGCAACGTATCGATAATATGACTGGAATGCTTGAAGGGCTACTTAAGCAACTCTCTCCAAACAGAGAAAAATCTGAAATCTTGGAAGCGAGTCGAGTATTGTGGGCCGGAGTCCATGGAGTCACGCTGCTCAGTGTTGACGACAAGTTCTTTGCCGCTGAGCCTATTGATGGTAAAAAACTAATATCGAACTTGATGTCACGCTATCTAATTGACTGGTAACACTTAAAGGACCCCACATGCCAAAAGACGACAATGGCAGTTTGCTTTCTGAACGACGTTTTCTCCCCTATTTTATTACACAGTTTTTTGGCGCTTTTAACGACAACGTTTTTAAAAACGTACTGTTAATTTTTGTTGCATTTTCTAGTGCGCAAGCGCTGCCTATCTCAAGTAATTTGTTTATCAATCTGGCTGCTGGGCTATTTATCCTGCCATTTTTTCTCTTTTCCGCCTCAGCAGGTGTATTAGCTGACAAATATGAAAAATCAGCATATATAAGAAAAGTTAAAATGTTTGAAATCGTCATTATGGCATTAGGCGCAATTGGTTTTATCACCAACAGCTATGGCATTTTGCTGTTCTTGCTATTTTTGATGGGCACACAGTCTGCTTTTTTTGGTCCAGTCAAATATGCTTTGCTCCCGCAGCACCTTAAACAAAATGAGCTGGTACCAGGTAATGCATTGGTCGAAACCGGGACATTTCTAGCGATACTCATTGGTACCATTGGCGCAGGTTTTATCGCTTCAGCAGAAAATGCAAAGTGGTTGGCTGGTATTTGTGTAGTGTTATTTGCCCTATTTGGCTATATCGCCAGCCGCTACATCCCTGTTGCTCCTGCTGCAGCACCCGAAATCAAGTTTCGCTGGCAGCCAATCAAACACACTAAGACGACGCTTTCTATATCCAAACAAGATCGAGTTATTTTTCAATCAATTATGGCGATTAGCTGGTTCTGGTTTCTCGGTGCCACTTATTTAACTCAGTTTCCTAACTTTACAAAAATCTATCTCAATGGGACAGAAAGTGCCGTTTCTTTTCTACTAGCCATATTCTCAATCGGCATCGCACTCGGCTCGCAGGTTTGTGACAAACTATCAGGCCACCGAATCGAGATCGGAATAGTCCCTATTGGTAGCTTGGGCATTACGGTATTTGGCTTTCTAATGGCCTATTCCATTCCTGATAGCCTACCCCATTTCACATCGCTGTATGATTTTGTTTCCTACACTTCATTGTGGCCTGTCTTTCTGTTTTTGCTGCTACTTGGGGCTTCTGGCGGCGTGTTCATTGTTCCTCTTTATGCTCTGATTCAACATCGATCCAAAGTAAACCAACGAGCACAAATCATCGCCGCACTTAACATATATAACGCGCTGTATATGGTGGGAAGCGCAGTGTTAGCGATCGTTGCCTTGTCTGTTCTAGAACTCACCATCCCGCAATTATTTATTGCTATCGCTGTTGTCAACTTCTTGATCACTTTGTTCCTTTGCTATCAAGTACCGATATTTTTGGTTCGTTTTGTCTTGTGGATACTCACTCACACAATTTATAAAGTGAAACATAAGAATTTACACCACTTACCAGAAGAAGGTGGCGCGCTGA
Source organism: Vibrio marisflavi CECT 7928 (assembly GCF_921294215.1). Taxonomy (GTDB): domain Bacteria; phylum Pseudomonadota; class Gammaproteobacteria; order Enterobacterales; family Vibrionaceae; genus Vibrio; species Vibrio marisflavi. The sequence continues at coordinate 721,852 of NZ_CAKLDM010000002.1, read as the reverse complement.
TCGTATGCAATCATGTCAGCTATATGGATGCTCTTTTGTTAAGTGCGATTTGCCCAAGGTTGATACGATTTGTGATGGAAGAAGATTACGCCAACTTTAAGCCACTGCAACGTTTTTACAAAAGAGCAGGTGTAATACCTATCTCTGCTAACAACAAGTCCTCTATTCGAGCGGCGCTAAAATCTGTCGACGAAGCATTGCAAAATGGCGAGCTAGTTTGCATTTTTCCAGAAGGCCACCTGACGTCTGATGGAGAGATTCAAGAGTTTCGTCGCGGTGTTGAACTGATTTTGAGAAAAGCCTCATCACCAGTGATACCTATGGCTCTTAAAGGCATGTGGGGAAGCTATTTTAGTCGATATAAAGGCCGTGCTTGCAAAGGAGTTCCAACCCGATTTAGAGCAGAAATTGAAATTGAAGCGTCAGCCCCAATCCACTCTACTGAGACATCATTAAGCTCTCTAAAAGAAGTCATCACTCAATTAAGAGGAGACTGGCGCTAACAAAACGAAGTGCCGTGTACCGCCCTTTCGGTTAACTCTATTCACAAGTATCCAAATAGAAAAACTGGCTACTTGTGTTTAGAGTTGCAATCTTCTGCCTTTCAATTTCGTTCAATTTATCTGAACGCATGTTAAAAACATTAATACTTATAGAACCTAAATCTTGTGTACAATTGTCATATCTTCTTCAATTGGTCCACTTTCATGGTATTAAAAAATAGCTATATTCCTTTCGGCTTAGCCATCCTGCTTACGCTAACTCCGTTTGTTAACTCTCCGATTGCATTGATCATTGGCTTTGCTATGGCAAGTTTTGGTCTCGTGCCACAAAACATTTCTCTTACTAAGTGGACAAAAAGATTACTGGCCTATTCGATTGTCGGCCTAGGGTTTGGGATCCCTTTACGCGAAGCGCTTACTGTGACCTCAGATGGCATCGGTCTGATTATCGCAACTATTGCAGGTACTCTCATTTTGGGGTGGTTTGTAGCAAAAGCGATCAAACTAAATAAAACAACGGGTTACCTTATCGCTTCAGGTACAGCAATTTGTGGCGGTAGTGCCATCGCAGCTATTGCCCCTGCAATCAATGCGGACGATGAACAAATCGGACTAGCTCTCGCCACGATATATGTACTTAATTCTATCGCTCTATTTCTATTTCCAGTCATTGGTCATGCGCTGCACCTTAGCCAAGAAACTTTTGGAATGTGGGCAGCTATCGCTATTCACGATACTTCTTCGGTCGTTGGAGCGGCTTCTGCTTATGGCAACGAAGCGCTAACAATTGCAACGACATTGAAGCTAACTCGCGCACTATGGATCATCCCTGTTGCCTTCTTAAGCGCTTTCTTATTCCGTAGCCACTCGAAAAAAATTACTATTCCATACTTCATTTTCTTCTATGTGATAGCAATAGGTATCAGCGATGTAACTCCGCAGTTTGAGGCGATTTACCACGGCATCTTTGTCGCTTCGAAAAAGCTTTTGGTGGTATGTTTATTCTTAATTGGTTGTGGAATCACTATCGAAAAGCTTAGATCAACAGGTGCCAAGCCGTTGCTGTACGGTGTCGGGTTATGGATATCAATTTCAGTCTCTTCATTGTCTTGGCTTCTATGGCACTAATTCTCTACTGCCAACCTTAACCACTACTTCTGGCTTTTCTGTACCGACACGTGAATACATAGAACGAACACGGTCAGAAAAGCCGTCATTTCGATTATCGACCTAAACAAACCGTAGCTTTGCGTTGCAATCACTAGCTGCAACAATGCAGCGCCGAGAAGAAACAATTTCATACCAAACCCTTATAGCCGGAATAAATAGACAACGACTGTCATTATGAGTCTTGGTTATAAAAAGGTTAAATTCTGTTTTGGACTATCAAATAACTCGATAGTTGGTGAAGTGAGACGTGACGTAATCTTTAACGTCTTTACGTGAGATTTTTATACCTGAGGTAAGCAATTCATCAGGCAAAATATAATACTGGCGAGGACGCTTAAAACGTTCGATTTTGCCTTCCAGCCACTCATTAATATTTAAACTGGCTAAGTCACTATTAGAAGCAACCAAGGCAATGGATACCGCTCCAAATTCACTGTCTTCGACAGCAACCACGATACAAGTATTCACCTGTTCATGGCGATTTATCACGACTTCTATTTCCTCACAGTGAACGTTTTCTCCTCCAGAGATAAACATGTTTCCCTCTCTGCCAAGAATACGAACTTCATTTCCAACCCACTCTCCAAGATCCTTGGTATCGAACCATCCTTCATCGTCAGTCAGGCTGTTCAGCTTGCCTTGAAAATAATAGCCACTCGCGAGTGTCTGGCCTGCGATGTAAATCTTGCCCTGCTCAACTCGCAGTTCTCGATTCGGCAACAATGTTCCTGCCGTATCATCTTCATTCACTCGCTTAGCCGTAACAGTAGAAGCCGCTTCAGTCATCCCATAGCCTAGCCATGTTTCGATATTTTGTTTGGCTGCTTGCAACCCCAAAGAGCTTGGGATGTGGCTACCGCCTAACAAAACACATTTAAGATTAAGAGTCTGAGATTGAGTCAGTAGTCTTTGTAGCTGCGTTGCAACAAGAGAAGCGTGAGTGACACCGTGAATATCTTCTTCTAACTTCCCACTACCAATTTTCATACATGCACCAGCAACTAGCCATCGATGAACAATGCTCAAACCAGAAACATGATACATAGGTAAACTCAACAACCAAGAGTCTCCATGTTTAAATTGTATCTTCTCAAGTAAACCCAAAGCTGACGCTCTGTGTTGATGGACATTGTGTGCAACCGCTTTGGCTTTTCCTGAAGAACCCGAGGTAAAAATCAATGATGAGATTCTTTTGGGTGAATATTGAGAATGGAGTGAAGAAAGCGATGCTGATATAGAGTGCAAAGATAGACTGGTCACAATAGAGCTTAATTCAGCCTGCTCTTCTGCAGTCATTTGTGTTTGTGCTTCAGGGCTAATCCAAACAAATCGAGTCTGTTTTTTCGTGTAGAGCGTTTCGAGCTTATCTTTCAACAAGGAAAGCGGCTGAGGCATGACGATGGAACATTTCGTTCCGAGCTCAATGCACGCAAGATAAACTACTACCAATTCGAAGCAATTCTTGCTGACACATGTCACTAAATCAGATGCACTGACACCTTGAGATATAAGGCTGCGAGATTGTTGGTCTACAAGCCGGTTAATCTCTCGCCAATTGTAGTCGCCATTTGGCGTTTTTAGCGCAATAGAAAATGGTCGCCGAGACGACCATTTTTTCCATTCAGGGACAAAGTTATCCACTACGAACGCCACATAACTTCTTGCTCAGAAAGTGGTACTACCGGCAGTTCGCAACCCGGCCAAGCTGTTTCAAGCTGGCACTCGAAGAATTTTACTGTATCCAAACCGGGCACTGTTTCTGGCAGTATCCATTTAGCTAATCGAGCCAATTGAGTGAGGCCAAAGCTTGACTCAATACTTGAGCTCAATACGGTTTGAATGCTCTGCGCCTGAGCTTTTTCAATCAGCTTGATACAAGCCTGAACCGAACCAATCAGCGTTGGTTTGATGACTAAGGTCTTTACACCTAGAAGATCTTCAATTGCAAAATCTTTGCGTGAGATTTCATGTTGGATCGTCTCATCCCAAGCAATCGCAATTCCGGTATCAATAGCAAAAGAAACGCTGTCGCCCGGCTGTTTACATGGCTCTTCGACATATGAGATGCGCTGACGCAGAGATGGCGTAATCTGTTTTGCAAATTCCATCGCCTGCGTTAAATCCCAAGAGCGGTTAGCATCTAAACGCAGCTTAAGCTCTGGAATCGCTTCCAAGAACAGGTTGACGAGCATGCCATCACGAATAGGCTCGTGGTAGCCAACTTTTATCTTAGCTACTTTTTTTCCATCCATAGCTTCTAGCTTCGGCAACAACGAATCTGGGTCACCAGTACATAGTGGCGCAGCTAAGTAATTACCTTCAGCTGGCAACTCGTCATTTAGCTCTAGCTCAGCCATAGAAAGACCAAATGCTACCGATGGAAAAAGCTTGTCGTAGTCAAACTGTCCGCCACGAACCCACATTTCTAATTGGTGTTGCGCTTGAACACCCGCTTCTTCGGTCGACTCCAAACTAAAGCAACTAAGTGGGGCAATTTCACCCCTACCCACTTTATCGCCTTCAGTAATTTCAGCAATAAAGCCTACCCTTTCAGACAGCTTTTGGCTTCTTAAGATGACACCACTATCCATAGGCAGTTTGTACCTATACAGCTTGGCAGATCTTGTCATTTCATTTTCCTTTCTTACAAATACTACTCAGCGCGATGATAATCCTTTCATCCAACATAACGCCTTTCGGCGAACAATTATGGATTACGTGGGAATTTATCAAAGTCTGGACGGCGTTTTTCATTAAACGCGTTTCGGCCTTCCTGACCTTCTTCAGTCATATAAAACATCATGGTGGCGTTGCCAGCTAACTCTTGCAAGCCTGCTTGACCATCACAGTCTGCGTTCAACGCAGCTTTTAGGCAACGCAGTGCCATTGGGCTATGTTGTAGAGTTTCTCGGCACCATCTCACCGTTTCTTTTTCTAGTTGGTCTACAGGTACAACAGTGTTTACTAGCCCCATATCCAACGCTTCTTGCGCATCGTAGAATCGGCACAAGAACCAAATTTCACGCGCTTTCTTTTGACCAACAATTCTTGCCATATAAGATGCGCCCCAGCCACCATCAAACGAACCGACTTTTGGCCCTGTTTGGCCAAACTGCGCATTTTCAGCGGCAATAGTAAGATCACACATCATATGTAGAACATGGCCACCACCGACAGCCCAACCTGATACCGCTGCAATCACTGGCTTAGGACAGGTACGGATTTGACGCTGAAAATCTAAGACGTTCAAGTGATGCGTACCGGAATCATCTTTGTAACCGCCGTAATCACCACGGATTTTTTGATCACCGCCCGAACAGAAAGCTTTTTCTCCGAGGCCCGTTAGAATGATAACTCCGACTTTTTCATCATAACGAGCATCTGCTAACGCTGTAATCATCTCTTTTACTGTTTGTGGGCGGAAGGCATTATGTACCTGTGGCCTAGCGATAGTAATTTTGGCAATGCCATCTTCAGATTTATGGTATTGAATATCTTCGTATTGAGCACCACAATCTTGCCAATTTACTGGTGCGTATAGTTCTTCTTCGCTGATGCCTACTGTTTTAGCCATGGAGACTCCAATTTTGCCTTGTCGCCAGCGTTAGGTTCCGAATCCGATTCCGATATAATAGACCTAATCACTTGCGAAAATATTTCCGGTTGCTCTTGATGGACATTGTGTCCTGCTCCGTTCACTTCACTATATGACAACTGGCTTTGTGCTGCTAAGCGTGAAAACTTAGTATCTTTAGAACCACAGACATAGTGAACGCGCATACTGAGTGCTTTTAGCTTGTCCAACAAGAATTCTTGTTTTGCTAACGATGTTGCGACTAACATACGTGCTACAGACTCGCCTAGATTATCACTTCGTTTCTGTATTAAGTTTTGTCTTTGCTCATGGTTTAGCGAACTAAACACCGGTTGCGTATACCAATCGAGCAAAACTTGTTCTATTTTTTCGCTTTCAAAGCGACTGGCCCATTGTTCATCGTTCCTAAGTCGCTGCATCTTTTGTTCATCGTTTATGAGGCCAAAGTTTCCCCCCTCGATAACTGCAGCATGCAAATTGAATGCATCATAGATGCCAGAAACTAAACCGTGCATGACAATTCTTGCACCAAGGGAATAACCAATCAGAACTACTGGAGTATCATCCTGAATGTGATGCTCTAAGGTTGATCTAACCAGTTGATCACAGTGCTCAAAATCTTCACATGAAACAAAGCGGCTCTCACCATGGCCCGGCAAATCAATACCAATACATTGAAAGGGTTTAAGTTTCTTTATACAAATGCGCCAGTCTTCGCTGCTACCAAGCAAACCATGCAGAAAAACCAATGTAGGTAATTTTTTTGTACCTTTACGATAGACCCGGCTACCCAGCATGGATCACTTCGACAATTTGACTAAGCTGTGTACTTGACTCATTTGGAGGAACAGATATTTCTATCATCATTGCGCCTACTCCGTGATCGATATGATTCCTTAACGACGCCTGATATTCCGATAACGTCTTCGGTTTGTTATAAGACAAGCCGAACTGTTTAGCTGATTGCTCAAACTCAAAGCCGTGAGGCATTTGATATAAGCGTCGTTTTTTATCTTCTGGCACTGGTAATAAATTGAAAATCGCACCGCCATCATTATTTAGTACGACAAGTACAAGAGGTAAACGTTCAGATAATAACGGCAATGAATTTAAATCATACAGAAGAGTTGTATCACCAATGAATGCCACCATCGGCTTTTGCGTAACGCTTTGTGTACCAGCAATGGTCGCAACATTGCCATCAATGCCGGAAGCTCCGCGATTGGTATACACCTCTTTTTCGTCTATTTTAGAGAACATATCCACTAAACGAACAAACAAACTGTTACCGAGAAATAGTTGGATATTGTTAGGTAGGTTTTCAAGTAAACAAGCTAAGGCTATCTCACTAGGAGCAGCGCTTTCTGCTATCTTTGATGCCACCAACTCTTCAATCGCGACTGCATTAGCATTAACAGAGTCAGCCCAATTTGCATACGTAGATTTATGTGGCCCAACCGCGTTGCTTTGTACTAACAGCCACTCGTAAATATCGGCGACATAATGTAGCTGTGGTAAGTGCGATTGATTGTTGCGAGTTGCCTTTGGCGAAACGTAAACATAGTCACAGCCGTCACTAACCTGCCGCTCTAGCCAAGCATTAAACCGTTTGGATATGATTTGAGCGCCAAGCTGGATAACAAGATCACATTGACTAAGAGATTGTCCACTCTTTCGATTTTGCAGCCATAAATCATAGTGCGCCCAATCACTGCTCACACCAGATTGAGGATCAGCCAAAAGCGGCCAACCCAATTGCTCAGCAAATTGTTTCGCTTGCTGAGCTTCCTGTAACGTTACTCGGCCTAGAACGATAAGGCCTTTTCTCTCCAAAATATTAGAGTCAAGCGGGACATACATTGAAGGTTGATAGACACGCTGACAATAGGTTTGGCTAGAGTCAGTCCAAGATTGTATCTGAGACTGGTATTGGTCAAATAAGCCCTGACTCGATTGGCTGTATAAAGGCTCTGGGAAAGGGCAATTTATATGAACTGGCCCGTCATTTAACGTCTGTTTAAACATCACGTCATCAAGCGTCGTTAGCAGCCAATTCAAAGAATGCTCAGTATTTGGGCTAGGCAGATACACTGCCTCTGTTACATGCTGGGCAAAAATACCGACTTGATTAATGGCTTGATTCGCCCCGCAGCCAACCAGTTCGACAGGTCTATCCGCAGTCAATGCGACCAGCTTTTCTCCGGTTAAGTTGGCTTCAGCAATCGATGGCAAAAGATTTGCCACCGCTGTACCTGAAGTAACGATAATAGCGACAGGCTGTTTGCTTGCTTTTGCTAAACCTAGAGCAAAATAGCCTAGGCCTCGCTCATCAAAATGCGTATGAAGTTCTAGTTTTTTGTTGCCTTCTGCTTCTAGAGTCAATGGCGTTGAACGAGAGCCGGGAGCAATGCAAACATGTTTTACACCAAACCTAGCTAATTCTTCTAAAATGACCTTACACCAGATTCGATTCAATACGGCTTGGTGTTTCATGAAGCAACACCCAATGGAGTGTTCTCTGAAATCAAAGACAGTAATGTGGATAATTTTTTGTTGAGCTCTTGCCACTCAACATCAGCTATAGAACCCGGTACGATTCCAGCGCCAGCATATAGTTTCACGACTTTATCCAGAACCAATGCACTTCGAATCGCGACACAAAATTCCGCCTGTTTATGGCTGACAAAGCCAACCGAACCGGCATACCAACCACGAGCAAATGGCTCATGTTTTTCAATAAACTGCTTAGCTTCTTTTCTCGGTAAGCCCGCTACTGCCGCTGTCGGTTGAAGCGCACCTAACAACTCAACACCTTTTATACCAGCATTTAATCTGGCATTAATATCACGCTTCAAGTGCTGTAGTTGGCGCAAGCGAACTAGCCTCGCATCAGTTTCAACTTCAATGCTCTCAACATGAGGAGAAAGGCGTTCGACAATATCATCAACGACGTATTGATTTTCGTTGAGGTTTTTCTCATCTTGCGACAGCCATCGTGCTAGCTCCATATCTTGAGCAGCATCACTACCACGGCCTATGGTGCCCGCTAATGCTTCAGTATGAAGCTCTTGATCGTAGCGAGAATATAAACATTCTGGAGTCGACCCAACAAAGCTGTGCTTTTTATCCAAAGCCATCAAAAAATGGTAGCTGTGGTGATTAGCTTCGTGACTCGCTTTTAAAAGCTGGGTTGCAGACAGCGGCACATCTAAGTTCACCGTGGTTTGGCGAGCTAATACAACCTTCTTAAACTCTTGGTTGGATATACCGTTCAACACTCGCTCAACCATATTGCCCCAATCTTTTTTCTCTGGGAGATGTTCAATAGACTTAATGTGAGCTGAAATTGGCAGAATTTGCCGTACTTCTTTTCTTATTTTCTGCAGGCTTGCCAACGTACGATGCCTTTCACGGTTCAAGTTCGCTGCCAGCGTCCACTGATTATCAAATCGAATCAGCTCGATCTGCGGTAAGAAAAAGAACGATGGCATACAACGCTGATTCTTCTCAGTGTGGCCATCGAAAGAGCGACCACCCCATACTCGCTGATCGTCGCCCAAGATGGCATAAGCTGGAGCAATATCTGAAAAAGAATACAGTGTTCCTAAAGCGACGACTTCTTCTCGTGTATTTCTCGATTGCCAGTAAAATTTCGGATAAATCGGCTGAGAGTCGAGCCAATCTATCAAGTCAAATTCAGGCTTTTCATCAAGCGGCTGCGTCACACGAAACTCGTCGTCTTTTGCTTGTTTTACTCTTTGGATCAATTGAGTTAAGGCTCGATAAAAATGTGACAAATCAACCTCGAAATACTGTGAGTTATAAGAAAAAGATATTATCCGCGGCTACTCTATTTATAGACCCTACTCAGATCAAGAACAACATCAATTTTTGTCGGCTATTAACAACTTTATTTGCACGCGCTCACTCTTATCCTTCTCAACTCAGCTAGGAGTAAAAGAATTTGCAGATTTTTATACTAAAAAAAGGCACATTGATGTAATTTATACCCAAGCAATTATAAATTTTCGGGAAATCAACAATGCAAAATATCGGGATGTCTTCCAAACTCGATAACGTATGCTATGACATACGCGGTCCGGTACTCAAACATGCTAAGCGAATGGAAGAAGAAGGACATAAAATTCTAAAGCTCAACATTGGTAATCCGGCCCCATTTGGTTTTGACGCCCCCGATGAAATTCTAGTAGACGTAATTCGTAACCTTCCAACCTCTCAAGGTTACTGCGACTCCAAAGGTATTTACTCGGCAAGAAAAGCCGTTGTTCAGCACTATCAAAAGAAGGGCTTAAGAAGCCTCGATGTTGAAGATGTCTTTATCGGCAATGGCGTTTCTGAGTTGATTGTCATGGCGATGCAAGCGTTGCTTAACGATGGCGACGAAATGCTTGTACCAGCTCCTGATTATCCTCTTTGGACCGCGTCTGTGTCTCTATCTGGCGGAAATGCAGTTCATTACCTCTGTGATGAAGAAGCAGATTGGTATCCAGATCTTGATGATATTAAGAAGAAAATCACCAAGAAAACTCGTGGGATTGTGCTGATCAACCCCAACAACCCAACAGGTGCTGTATACAGTCGCGATTTTCTACTTGAGGTGGTTGAGATAGCTCGCCAGCACAAGTTAATTATTTTTGCTGACGAGATTTATGACAAGGTTCTGTTTGATGGCGCAACACATACATCAGTTGCCACTTTGGCGGACGATGTTTTAGTCATGACGTTTAATGGCTTGTCAAAAGCATACCGAGTATGTGGCTTCAGAAGTGGTTGGATGTTTTTAACAGGTCCCAAACACCTAGCGAAAGCGTACATCGATGGTTTAGAAATGCTTGCTTCCATGCGTTTATGCGCAAATGTTCCAATGCAGCATGCAATCCAAACAGCTCTTGGCGGTTATCAGAGCATTAACGAGTTGATTCTGCCGGGTGGGCGCCTTCTTGAGCAGCGTGATCGGGCATGGGAACTTATCAATGACATTCCTGGGATTTCTTGTATTAAGCCGAAAGGGGCGATGTATTTATTTCCCAAAATTGATACCAAAATGTACAACATAAAAGACGATCAGAAGTTAGTGCTCGACTTTCTAATCCAAGAGAAAGTCCTACTGGTTCAAGGCACTGGATTCAACTGGCCTAAGCCGGATCACTTCCGTATTGTCACTTTGCCTCATGTGGAAGATTTAGAAACGGCGATTGGGCGTTTCGGTCAGTTTTTGTCTACGTATCGTCAATAGCCACTTAATCCAATTGGCACTGTGCTAAGGGCTTAAAGCATTAAGCCCTTTCCAGTTTCAGATGGCTAATTTGTTGATGAGATCTTATCTAGCGTCGTTGTACAGCTATCGCAGAATACATCCATAAAGACTTGCACTTCTGGCATTTGCTTAGCAAGCGATTCAATCCTTTCATCCAAACCGTCTTTGACATGACGAAACTCATCATTGTTGAACCTTAGCTCATTCATCGTTTTGATGTAGGCTGCTAAGATGTCTGCCGCTTTCACGATGGCTTTATATTCTTCATCCACATTTTCTTGAATGAGAATGTCAGTAAACTCCTCTCTTAAGTCTTCCGGCAAGGTTTCAAGGCATTCAATTTCCGCTAGGTTCTCCAACTTTTTAAACGCTGCGGTAAATTCTGGGTTGTGATATTTAGTTTTAGAATTAATGTCTTGCAGTTTCGTTTCTGATATCTCGTGATAAATGGCAATGGTCGCAGCCCTCTCTGGGCTGAGCTTGCCGTTGAAGCGCTTATTTCTTATCACGGTAAGAAGGTGAGCAATAACAGAAACTTGGTGACAGTGCTCAGACACATTCTCTTCTTGGAAACAATGCATCAATGCCCAGCGCTTGATGAGGGGCATCCTTGTTATCCAAGCCATGAAAACACTTTGGTTTTTTTTCATTCATCCTACTCCGCAATATTAATAAAATGAGTACGGTAAAACATCCTCAAACATATGCTGCTTGTATACACCCACAAATGCTATCTTACAACATCAAAAAAGCTCCCATATATACCTTATAGGGAGCTTTGCAGTTAACTGAAAGTTGGAATTTAGAAACTAAATATAGCTTTGTGCCACTTTCTAGTATCTAACCACGCAAAAACCTCTTGAGAAACATTTTTCAACCATTTCTCAATTTGCTTATTAGGAAACTTTATTTTTTCCTCTTCCATGACTTTAACAAACTCAATTCTAAGCTCAACACGACCATTTCTTGAGCCATCATTCCATAATTTAGTAGGATTATTTTTAGTAATAAAAGTGTTTGATGCATTTCGATGTTGAGTACGCACTGAAATTATATGACCTGCATCCGCATAGATTGTTTTTCCCATTAGCATTCCCGCTCCTTGTATCCCCAACCTTTCACCGATTGAAGAACCTGTATCACATCCAGTCATTCGCTCTTGCATTAGGCCACCAGCCTTTACACCTATCGCGCAACCTACAACGCCAAGAGAAGCACCAGCAAGGAAGGCTGGCATAATTTTCTTACTACTCATCGGCCAGCTTATGGAGGTGCCACCCCACATCACATGGACAACGTTGTTAAAGTTTGACTTAACTCGAGCAAACGGAAGTTTGGCATTCTTTTGATCATATGTAATAAATGAATAGCCTCCGGCGTCGTGACCAAACCTAGCTTCTTTACGCATTATATTGTGGTCGAAATTAAAGTGGGTGGCATAAATCTGTGGGGAATATCCAAGTTCAGAGTCAGGTAATTCTTGCCCTATACTTTTACGAACAAGAGGAAAACTCACAGAGTATGCCCTGTCAATGCCTACTTCACCATACATGCTTGCAGTAGAATCGCCTTCACCAGAACCCATAAATGATTCTGAGGCTATCTTAATCTGGGCTTTTCCAACATCGATATTGCAATTGCCATTCGGGCAAGGAGTATTGTAGTAGCTAGACCAACCATTCTTGACTCTTCTTGCTGGGGTATAACGAAACTCCAATACTATGTTGCTACCTATTCCCACGGCTGAGTTCCCACCTGCTAATGCAGATTCATTATTGAGCTCCCAACCTATTTGTCCGCGTAAGCGGTACCTGAGCGTCCATCCCTTTTTGTTAAGTGCTGCCTGAATAGCAGCCTCTGAAGGCGCCGTTTCATAGTATACTTTTTCTCCGCTTTTCATCGTTAAGTGTGAAGAATACGTCATATCATTTTTTGATAGTTTGGCAATGGCTTCATCGTATACTTCAATATCATTTACCAACTCTGGACTATTTATTAGGGCTGCATCTGAAAAACGAGCCCCAGCATCACCATAGGTATCGCAATTGGACACAGAAACATTCAATTTGATGCAGCGCCATTTCTCCACAAAATGACCCAGTTCTTCAAAATAGAGTTCATTTGCAAACAAACGCGTGTCTCGGCGAGCTTGATCTGAGTCATCTATAGAATAGAACGAGTCTTGATTCATCAAAATAATACTATCGTCATTGGTGTATAAAAACGTGGCTGGATGCCCTTCTAGTATTGAAGAAGGCACAAGGTAAGGATCTCTTTTATCGGCATATTCAGATGAAAAGATCAGCTCATAGATCACTGAAATCATCTCGTCTTTCGTTACCTCTTTTTGACCGACAATGTTATAGGCATTGCCAAAAGCATGCTCTACCAGTGAAACCAAGCGAGCCTTTCTAATTTGCTTCCATTCTTCGGTTAACCCCGCCCTTTTATAATTAAACTTCTCAAGATACTTACCTTTCCAAACTTTTTGGTCGTAACAAACATGTGCCAAATTCACTTGTCGGCATGAGCCATATTTATTCTTTACATAATCTAAATTGTACGTATCTGAGATATTGTTATTCACCAATTCAGACAACCGAATATCATCAATAGAGCTAAACTGTGACAAGGCTTTAAACTCTGTTTCGCTGTCATCAAAGTTTAAGTCTAAATCTGCCTGTCTTGTTGCCTTCAGAACATCGCGCGTAGCGTTGAAATTCATGCCTCCTAATACCGAAGTCGCCGTACTATTGCTATAGGTACTAGTTGTACTGCCCCCATTTGTACTATTTGCACTTTCACCATATGAGCTATAGCCATATGAGCTATTTGCACTATCATCATATGAACTATAGCCATATATACTATTTGTATTATTTGTATTATTTGTATTATTTGTATTATTTGTATTATTCTTCTTATCCTTCATCATCGAGTTAAACATATTCATCGTAAACATTATAAATTCAGCTTGAGCATATATTCCCATAATTGAGTTATACGCTTCTTCAAGGCAATCTTTCATTGAGTCGTTATCCATATTTCCAGTCACGAGAGCACATACTCGTAACGCATCTAGGACTTCTAACAAAGCGTCTGCAAATTGCTCCGGGGCGTCTAAAAGTGCATTTTCTATTGCTTTGAAGTTAATAGACTTATATTTTTCATACAATTCCTTATCAATTTTTGTGATATCTACACCGGTTGTCTCGTATATTTCATCAACAATACGGTCACCTACTAGCTCAGGAGCATTGACTATCCAACGAGCAAAATTCTGTTCAACTTCCTGCTCCCAGCCATTCTTAATACGATTACCAGCTTGATCCGCACTTTTGCCAGCATTCCAGTTCGATATGTCATCAACAACACCCTCCCCCCATTCAATTGTATGGTCAACTCCTAGATGCTTACCCACTTTATTAGCCCACTTCTCGAATAAGGGTTTTGCGGTTGCATTAGTAGAGCAAAGGGATAGCAAGAGACAAATTATAAAAATACGAACATTTCTCATAATGCCTCTCCATTAACTGATTCGATTAATTGCGCGAGTGATTGGATATTTTTCATACTTTCCGGACAAGGCCGAACCAGACCATTTTTATATCTGCAGCCATGAATGGGTTTGTATCGGGTATATTGATCAACTGTTTTATTTTCTCTGTGAGATGTAATCTTCGGCTTTTCATTCGCATAGCTGCTATTTAAGCACCAGTTCCACTTGCCCGAAAAGCACTCCATTTTTCCTGTGAATGGATTGACACTTAAAAGCCACCCTTCGCCATAAATGCTAGAAACATCTTCATCCTTACGAATGTAGTTGTTCATTCTATTGCACCAATAATCTTTTAAATCGGACTCATACCCTGTGAGGCCAGCATGTTGAAAATCACTCGCTTGGAAGTTAACTACACCTTGTTTTTCGATGAATTGTGATTCAGGCCCGCACTCCATAATTTTCAGGTTGTCATCATCTATATTTGAAATTAGAGACGCAAAGTAATCTGGTTGTTGGGCAGGCTTGTCATCTTTTTTGTTGTACAAACACTCGAAGCGAGAGGCATTTTTTCTTTTTGCCAAGCACCCCACTTTTCCATCGCTAGACACGGTAATAGCAACAGGTGTTTTATAGTTGTGGGTATACCCAGGAAATAAATAGCTATCCGTATTAATAGGTGAAGATTCTTCTGGAAAATAGAATTGTCTAGCTTGAAAAACTTCACCAAAAAACCTAACTTTCTTTTTTGGGTTGTCCCTTAGAAGGCTTAATGTCACGACTACACCAATATTTGCCTGTAGATCATTTTTACCTTTTATGAATTGACCACCTAATAGCGAGTGGCCACCTGGTATTCTTATATCTAGCCTATTGTTTCTCTTTTTCCACTCGCCTTTACCTCGGCACGCTCTAATTTTAACGCCGTCCTTACTATCACCAGATTTATCACAGGATCTTCGAAATTGACTGTAGTCGTCGTATCCAGCCACCTTGAACCTCTCCACTCTGCTGATCATAGATCCTAACGTATAGTCAACAGTCCATGTTTCTACTTTGTTCAAGGCAACACCAACTATTTTGTCATTCTTATCCACTTCATTAACGCGAGCGACAATATCTATCCCATAATCGGGCCGCAGCTTTATCTCATCTATCTCCACTTTGGCTGCCCAAGTGCTGGCCGAAAATAGCGCTGCCCACAAGCCGAATATCAGTCGTTTCATCTTTACTATTTCACTCCTTTGTAGTTAAAACTCCAAAAAAACTTAAAGTAGGAATTGATGCTGACGGCCCTAAAACAACATTAGAAAATTTAATTCTTCAAACCAATATAAAAAGCGATCAATGATTAATTCCAGCGCAACAATAAACACTCAAACACAACATATTCACAACAAACGAACAAACCGAGTGGGATTTTAATCACCATTAGAATTAACACTCTTTACAAAAATATCAATAAAAATGGAACTAGAGATATATAAATACCAATGTTTAATTTACATAATCTACCTATTTTGATAGCAATTTTTCATGCTGTATCAAAATTATTATTTGGCTATAAAATCTATTAAATTAGATAATAGTTATCATATATATCGCCACCTTCTTTTTGGCCCGAAATATTTCACTCGTCATACATCTGATATATTCATAGGTATTGTTGCTTGCGGTTTATTTGACATATCTCTTATGAATCATACTATTAGAAGTGGAGACGAAAGGTTCAGCGACAATATATGAGCTCTTGTGGCGGAAAGGAGTATGCGAATGCCTGAAACGATTGATTCAGCATGGCGACAAAGAAACAAGCAAGAAAATAAGCTGCGTCTAAATGACCACCGTAGCCCTTTCGAGCGCGACCGGGCACGCATTCTCCACTCAGCGGCTTTTCGACGCCTGCAATCAAAAACACAAGTGCATTGCTCTAGTACCGATGATTTTCATCGCACGCGCCTCACTCACTCTTTAGAGGTGGCTCAACTTGGAACTGGCATCGTTGCTCAGATAAAGTCTAAACAACCAGAAGTGTGTGAAATTCTCCCTTCCGACAGCCTAATTGACTCGATTTGCTTAGCACATGACATCGGACACCCACCATACGGACACGGTGGAGAAGTCGCTTTGAACTATATGATGCGAGATCATGGTGGTTTTGAGGGAAATGCTCAAACTTTCCGAATTGTTACTCAGCTTGAACCTTATACTGAAAATGGCGGCATGAACCTCACCCGTCGCTCTTTGCTTGGCTTGCTCAAGTACCCAGCCCTAATTAGCCAGACACAGGCGAAAGTTAAGCCTAAATCCACAGCCGATCAAAGAAAATTAAAAACACAAGAATGGCTGCCAGCGAAAGGCATCTACGATTGCGACCATACACTACTTAATTGGGTGTTATCTCCACTCTCACAGTCAGATCAAGAAAAGTTTGTAGCACTTAGAGACACAAATTGCCCTAGGAAACAAAACAATAAAACCCTACACAAATCTTTAGATTGCTCAATTATGGAGCTTGCTGACGATATTGCTTATGGCGTTCACGATTTAGAAGATGCCATTGTATTAGGTATGGTCAGCTATTCGCAGTGGTGTAGCGAAGCTGAATCGCAGCTTAAACAGATTGGCGATGATTGGTTCAGCCAGCACATTGTAACGCTTGGAAAAATGCTATTTTCTGGTAAACATCACCAGCGCAAAGATGCAATAGGAGGAATCGTCAACGCCCTCTTAACCAGCGTTACCATACAGTCAACTGCCGAGAGTTTTGAAAGTCCGTTACTCAGTAGCAATGCTTATCTAGCACCTTCGAGGGCTGCAGCGTTAGATGTGCTAAAAAAATTCGTCAACGATTTCGTAATCCAGATACCTGAAGTTCAAATTGTCGAGTACAAAGGTCAGCAGGTCATTATGAATATTTTCGAAGCACTGAGCTCTGAGCCAAACCGATTACTACCAAATTTAGAGAAACAAAAGTGGCAACTAGCGGCTGGGAACGCCGACGCTGAGAATCGGATTATTGCAGATTATATTTCCTCGATGACCGATGGCCACGCATTGCGATTGCACACCCAACTATTTTCCCCCGTGTAATCAACGCACTATCTATGCCATCAATCTCACATTAAATTGCAATGGATATTTAGCCAACCAATACGGTATAATTTCGCATTTCTCCAATTAGAGCATTTTTTTGTTACGAATTGACGTTTTTCGAACAATTATCAGAAAAATTTCTAGGAGAATCCGCTATCTAAATAGTTTGCATTTTTATATGCAGGTTTTTGTATATGTTGCAATACCGTTGATATTGCCTAGTTAATCGAGTTGTATAGTTGTTTTTCGTATGTTGCCAGATAAACCTTCCAAACAGCCTCTTTTTGTCAAGCAAGCCAATTGTATAGAGAGTCAGATCGCTCTTTTCGCACACATAGATAACGATGCTGCATAATATTTTTTAACCAAGAAACGAAATCACACTTTTAATTTTCACTAGCTAGTGAACCCCTTTTTAATCGTTTCCTGAATTTAGGAGTTTTAATGTCTGTTTGTCGCTACCCAATGCTGCTGCCTTTACCTGCACTTTTGCTTGCGGGTTGTGCCAGCTTACCAACTTCTTCTGATTCTGCCCACGCCGCGAAATCGAACGAGAGCAGCCAAATGCATCCAGTACATCAAGTCGCAGACCACACAACCCAAGCGCCTCAGGCTTCTGTTGTGAGTGAAACAAAAGATTCTCCAAAAAATGACCCGAAACTAGTGGTCAAAACCGATCAAAAAAAGAAAAGCTCCGAGCCTCAAAACCTAACCCCAGCTGAGCAGATGGCCTATAAGATCACTCTAATCAATAGCTATCAAAACTGGGCGGGCACACCGTATGAATATAGTGGTAATAGCTCAAAAGGCATCGACTGTTCTGCCTTTATTCGTCAAGTTTATATAGGCGCACTGGGAGTCTACCTACCAAGAACAACTCTGGAACAAGTTAAATTAGGCAGAGAAATACCAAAAGATGACATACAAGTTGGTGACTTAGTCTTCTTCAAAACAGGTGTTAATGAGCGCCATGTTGGTATTTACCTAGGCAATCACCAATTTATTAGCTCAACCAGCAGCCGCGGTGTTGCAATGAGTAGCCTTGAGCACCCTTATTGGGTTAGAGATTATTGGCAAGCTCGCCGAGTTGTGCCAAACGATGAAGTTATCGAAGATCTCAAGCAAGCACTGCAAACTCGCACTAAGAAAATCAATGCTGAAGTAAACCGCCTTGTAGTTGCAAGAATTGAGAAAGAAAGACGAGAAGAAGCTGCCCAAGCTGCTGCACTGAGAAGAGAAAAAGCTCATGAAGCTGCACAGAAAAAAGCAGCCGACCAAGCCAAGATGCTTGCCGACAGACAAGGTGAAGCTTACCGAAAAGGTCATATTCACGCCTGCTTCCTACGCTACAGCTGGCTAGAGCATACTGTGAAATCTGGTGATAGCTTGCTTAAAATTGCTCATAAATATTCAGTGTCTGTTGATCGCTTAAAAGCCGACAACCACTTGAAGAGTAATGTGATTAGACTCGGCGAAGTGCTTAAAGTACGCCAATCTAACTACCCATCAGGCTTTGACTACACAGTAAAATCTGGCGATACATTATCTGGCATTGCTAACAAATTCCACACGTCGGTTTCAGAAATCAAAGCTCTGAATGAGTTGAAATCAAGTGGCATAAGAATCAAGCAAACACTTAAGCTGCCTTGCTAAGATAGATTTATCCCTACATAGAGATACAAGGATGTTGTCTCATTCTCGGTAATTTTTTTCAAACACCTCTTTTGGCATCTGATCGATTTGAAACTGAATCATCTTCTCAAATGCTGTGAGCAATGGAGAAAAGTCCCTCTCAGGTTCAAGTATCGATAGCATATGGTAGCCCGCTTCTACCGTCGATAAACTATTCTCTGACGGCGCTTTGCGAATCAAATATTGCCCCTTTAAGCCTTCAGGCAGGTGTATACTTGGTAAAGTATGTAAGTTGCTTGAAAGCTGCCAGATTTTATAGGCTTTACGCCAGGTACCATCAATTAAGATAACACGCACTTTTTTCGCGCAACTCGGCAAGGCTTCTTGGGCCAATAGCTTTGAATCATCATTCGGGAACAAGACGTAGTGGACGGTGTCTGATTCATTCAGTAATGAGTTGAGTTGCTGATGATTGGAAAAGTTTTCACCTACAAACACTTGGCTATTCGCTAGGGAAAGCTGCAATATCCGAGCTGTACCCAATGGCCGATTTTGTTCGTTAGGGTGCTGCAAGATGATCAACTCAACATTCGACGCTAAGTTTTGTATCCATTGACATATACAGGCTTTATTTGCTTTACCACACTTTGAACAATACCGAGACATATCGTGATTCTATACCTTGCTTTAGCTGTTATTAGTTTAGTTTGTTTGGCTCTTCAATTTGAACCTGCTAGTAGTTATGCCGTTTGGAACATTTATGCCATTCACGATGGGCAGTGGTGGCGCATCGTAACAGGAAACCTGACTCACACCAACTACGCTCACCTTGCCATGGACTTAGCAGGTTTGTGGATCATTTGCTTTCTGTTCCAACCCAAAACAAAATCTTTTGTGCTGGTGTTTTTCTATCTGTCTATTGTGGTCGGCGTTAGCTTGCTTTTTACAAATATTACCACCTATCTTGGTCTGTCCGGGATTTTACATGGTCTATTTGCTTACTACGCACTTATGGAAGCACTCAGCGGAAGACGCTCCAGTTGGCTATTGGTGGCAGGTGTGGTGGGAAAGGTTGTTTGGGAGCATATTTTCGGTCCATCAACGACAACAAGTGAGTGGATACATGCCTCAATCGCTATTCAAGCACATTTAGCTGGGACATTAGGTGGGCTCGCGCTCGCGGGTCTATGTCATCGATATCATGCCGTTAACAAGGCGATAGGATAAAGTCTCTATCGCCCTAAAAATTTCGTTAGTTCAAACCAAACTTTTTAAAGCTCTCGGCATAGGCCCTATCTTCACGCATGATATGGCCGCTTAACCAATCTTTCAGAAAAGTGAACAGCTCTTCACCGATGTCTTCACCACTTTCTACACGCTTTTGAAAATCGAGCACTTTTAAAACAAGCTGACGATGTTTCTCTGTATGTTGCTTTTGCTCAGAGTAATTAAACTGTTCAAACAGCGTTTCTTCATAGGTGAAATGATTGGCGGTATAGTCGATTAAACCTTGCACAACGCGCTTTATCGACGCCAATCCATAGTTATGTCTCAGCAGATAATAGAGCTCGTTGACTAAGTGAACCAGAATCTTGTGTTGTCGGTTAATTTCTTCAAGCCCAAGATCAAGGCTGCTGTTCCATTCCATCAGCTTTTCACGCTGTGATTCTTCCTGGCTGACTTGTCGCTGATCGAATGAAAAACGATTGAGAAGAGAGTCAATTTCTCCTGAAACATTTCTAACTGTAATGCTGGCAATCAAAGTCTCTTGAGTTGAACGAACATTGTTTTCTGACTCTGTCGCGACAAGCTGAAGACAGCTTTCAAGTTCACCCGTTTGCGCTAGTTGGTTCTCAGAAGACTGAGAAATTCTCGCTCCATATTCACTTAATTCTTCTATTTGAGTATTCAACTCTTTAAATGAAATTTCTGCGGTAGAGGCAATCGATAAAGATGCATCCATACTGGACTTGTTTTCACGCATAGTTTCTAGAACGTCATCTGTTTTCGATTGGAGGCTGGTAATTTTCTTTCTGATTTCTTCGGTAGCCTCTTGTGTTCTCATTGCTAAAGAGCGAACTTCATCGGCCACGACAGCAAAACCTCGTCCCTGCTCTCCAGCCCTCGCACTCTCAATCGCAGCATTCAAAGCCAGTAGGTTAGTTTGCTCTGCAATGCCGCTAATTGTCTCCATGACTTGGCTAATTTGCGCCGTTTCTTCCATTAAGGATTGAAAGTGTTCATTGGTATTATCTATATGTTGATTGGCGTTAGACAGTGCATTTTCCAAGTTCACCATGTCATTGCTGCCTTGGTCTGCTTTTGCTTTCGCTTGAGCAGCTAACGACGCGGTCGACTCACAATAGCTAGAAACTTCCTGCGTGATCTCAGCTAAGTTATCTAGAATAAATTTTGCTCTATCAACGTCATTCTTTTGGCCAATGGCACCTTCCTTCGACTGGACGGAATCCTCTTGAACGGTATTCGCTACTTCAACAAGCCTTGCTGTCGAACGCCGAAGTGCACTGACCGTTCTAGAAATATCTTCTCCGATTCGATTGAACAACTTGTATAGAGGCTCTCCTACCGAATGACTCTCTTTTATTCGCACTGTCAAATCGCCTTCCGAAAGCTCCAGAGAAGCTCGCCTAATATGTTTGAAGACTGAGTTTAAAGCCGAAAATAGCGACAAAATGACGACTTGGTAGACTAAAAATATAGCGAGCCATAACCAAGCTTGGCTGACGATTAAATACGAGGCTATAGGCAGTGCGAATACTCCTAAAATCAAGAGTGACTGCATGTTGCTCAAGTTACTAAACCTTTCGATTAGACTTTTCAAAATCACCTAGCTCCATGTGAAATTATTCTTTGTGGCGCCAGTTTACAGCGCTCCGCTACGATAAACTCTCGTATATACGATGTTCCAGCAATGTTAATGACACCAGAAAAGCATCCAAGTCTCATACCACTTTTGTATTAGGATAGTCTTATCTAGCGGGCTTTTCTTAGAGTTTAGAGCCTAATCACCAACTCACTCTTACAGTAAACCGTTGGCCTTATTGTGCCTCTGCAGCATGAGGCATTTGCTGGCATAGTACTCGCTGGTACTGGCTGTTACCAGTTTTAGAGAAAGAAATGAGAGTTAGATATAGCTGGTAGGCATGGGCAGGAATGTCAGCAAAATCCGGGCTAAAATTACTCCGTTCGGCTAGGTTACAATATTTAGGGGAATTGAGGTTTAGGGGCATTGAGTGTCAATACCCCTAAGAGTTGAGCACTTAAACGATAGGCCTTTGACCTCTGCTTGCGAGTTTAAGCAGAACCCCATCGGCAACATTGCTTGCCGTGCCAACCAATTTATCAGCCAGCTTTTTCTTACGAACGTAGCGAACGGACAATACTGTTTTATCTTTACATGCTTCCACGACGATATCATCTGATGTTTTGATATCATCAACTAGACCTAGATCTTTAGCCTGCGTACCGTACCAGTGCTCACCTGTCGCGACTTTGTCTAATTCTAGATCTGGGCGATGGTCACGGATAAAGTTTTTGAACAAGCCATGAGTTTCTTCGAGTTCTTGCTTGAATTTATCGCGAGCCTTATCGCTGTTTTCACCAAACATCGTCAACGTACGCTTATATTCACCCGCAGTCAGTTGCTCGAATTCAATATCATGTTTTTTCAAAAGCTTATTAAAGTTTGGAATCTGCGCGATAACACCGATGGAGCCCACAATAGCAAAAGGAGCTGAAACTATTTTATCTGCGATACAAGCCATCATATAGCCACCGCTTGCAGCCACTTTATCGACAGCAATCGTTAGCGGTAAGTTTGCATTTTTTAATCGATCTAATTGGGATGACGCCAATCCATAGCCATGAACCATGCCACCGCCAGACTCAAGGCGAAGCAATACTTCATCACCGTCTCGGGCTACTGCTAATATAGCAGTCACTTCTTCACGTAATGAAGACACTTCTTTCGCGTCTATACTGCCGTTGAAATCAAGCACAAACAGATGCGGTTCCCGTTTGGTATCTAATGCCCCCTCTTTCGCGGCTTTCTTAACTTCTTTTTCGCGAGTCTTATTTTTCTCTTTCTCGCTTTTCTTCTCAGCTTTGTCACGAGCTTTAATGAAAGCTTCATCGTGCAAATGATGTTCTAACTGCTCAACGGTTTGTTTGTGTTGTTCGGTAAGGTTTGTAACTTCCAACTCACCTTTTGCTGCACCACTTCTTCCACCTAATCCTTTAACAATTACTAAAATCGCAATAATCGCGATTACAACAGTCGCGATTTTGGCCAAAAATAGCCCGTAATCCAACAAAAATTCCAATGTAATATCCCCAATAGAATGATTTAGTGTATTGTACACCCAAGTGAAATTATCTTGCTCAATTTAAATTCCACTCGTGATTTGTTAAGCCTTTAGATTGAAGAGAACGGAAATGCGGTGAGCTTAATACTGCTCCACTCGCACTCTTTATATCTAAAAGCTCTTATTCTACTTCTAAGGATGCTTACATTGAACTACTCAGTATCTGAAAATGCACTTAAAGACAAAATTATTTTGATAACTGGCGCTGGCGCTGGCATTGGAAAACAAGCCGCTCTTAGTTATGCCGAGCATGGTGCAACTGTGATTCTTCTTGGCCGCACGGTGAAAAAGCTCGAACAAACCTATGATGAAATAGAGGCCGCAGGTTACCCTACTCCTGCCATTGTCCCTTTGGATATGAAGGGAGCCAGCAAGCAAAATTATGTAGATATGGTCGAAACCATTGAAGGGCAATTCGGTCGCCTTGATGGTGTATTACATAATGCTGGTATGCTTGGCGTTTTAAGCCCTTTTGATCAAATCGATGAAGCTACATTTGATGACGTCATGCAAATCAACGTTAAATCTCAGTTTTTGATGACACAAGCACTCATTCCATTGATGCGTAAATCTGAAGACTCACGAATTATCTTTACATCATCTAGCGTTGGCCACCAAGGTCGAGCTTTCTGGGGTAGCTACTCTATCTCTAAGTTTGCCACCGAAGGAATGATGCAAGTATTAGCCGATGAATTGAGTGATACACCTATTCGTGTTAATGCCATCAACCCGGGAGCGACTCGTACAAGTATGCGAGCGCAAGCTTACCCCGCAGAAGATTCGAACACATTAAAAACACCTCAAGACATCATTCCACTTTATGTCTATTTAATGGCACCTGAAGGTAAAGAGGTCAATGGTCAATGCATTGATGCTCAACCGAAAAAGTAATTGAGTTTACTTATTTGAAAGGTCATTTAAGGTGCTGCAAAAATGTAGCACCTTATTGATTTTGAAATATGCTGAGTAAGTTTCTCAGTATTTGGAAATGATTTTTTCGAATGTCCCATCGTCACGCATTGAGTTTAGAGCTTGTTTCCACCTTTTAATCTCAAGATCTGAAATATCTTTCGATGCTGCGAAGTAGATAATTGGCCTAGACAACACGTAACCAAAAATCAGCTCATCTGGATTGTACCCATTGTTTTTGTATACATACTTGCCGACTAACCGTGGAATAGCCCAAAGTTTAATCCGCCCTTTACGAAGTTTTTCTACATTCTGCTCTTCATAAGTAACGGTCTGAATATCGTCAAATCCGGCTTTTTCAAGTAAACGCTGCGCTGGCGTTCCACGTTGCACACCAACAGAAAGGCCAATGATATCTTCCAGCTTGTTAATGTTGAGATTTTTATCTAAGGAAACAAGAACATAGTCGTTATTGATTTCGGGTATGGGGGCAACCCAAGTATATTTGTCTTCTCTGTGCGGGGTTCGGGATAATGGTGTGATACCGTAGGCATTGTTTTGTGAGGCTTTATTTTGGGCTCTTGCCCACGGAAGAAATTGAAACTCGTCACTTTGACCAACCCTGCGAGCCATCTCTTTTACTACATCAACAGTCACTCCCGTTTGAACGCCATTCTCAACCATTGAGTAGGGTGGAATTTCAGCGGTAACAAGGGTGAGC
Source organism: Vibrio marisflavi CECT 7928 (assembly GCF_921294215.1). Taxonomy (GTDB): domain Bacteria; phylum Pseudomonadota; class Gammaproteobacteria; order Enterobacterales; family Vibrionaceae; genus Vibrio; species Vibrio marisflavi. The sequence goes on along the minus strand of NZ_CAKLDM010000002.1, from coordinate 697,064 downwards.
TCTTGAGCAATAGCACTAATAGAGAACAAAAAGAATACAGCCAGTATGAAGTTTTTCACTACATAACCCTCGCAGCACTTTTAGTAAATAATACTCTTACCCTCGATTAAAAGCCTCCACATTGCCAATGATGCTATCACTGAGACACTCTGTGGTCAGCCAACGGTAAGTGTAGTTAAAAATACGCATATCGAAGCATAACACTCAAATTTTTTAGTAAAACTGTGCGTAGTGAAGAAAGCATTAGTGATCTCAAGCACATAATCATGCGCCTATAGGTAAGCTCCCGCCAAATAACCATACGTTTACAGTCACGCATTCTTAATATCAGCTGGTTTTGTATAACTTTAAGCATCGCCACAGTCTCGATACTAAGAGTGGTATATACAGAGGATTAATGACTATTCTATTACTATTCCAAGTGTAAAAAAGGAATGTAGATGAAGGTTCAACCATTTTTTCATCGGCCGACTGGTACGTTAACTTATCTAGTTTCTAGCAGTACTCAAGCTGCCGTGATTGATCCTGTTTTAGGCTATTCTGATGGCTCGATTGATGATGCGTATTTAAAACAAATTATTCAGTCTATCCAACACCAGTCCCTCAACGTCAAATACATTCTCGAAACACATATTCACGCCGATCATCTATCTGGCGCTAAATCGTTACAAGCAGAAGTTGGTGGGCAAATCGGTATTAGTGAACGTATCAATGATGTTTATCGCCAATGGGAAGGCTTGTGCAAAGGAAAGCCTATCATGTCATTTGATATATTGTTAAACCAAAATATGACGCTTAAATTTGGCAACGAAGAAATTGAAATTATAGAAACTCCGGGTCATACCCCAACAGATATCACATATAAAATTGGCAACAATATTTTTGTCGGTGACACTTTATTCTCACCAAAGCGAGGGACTGGTAGAGCAGATTTCCCAGAAGGTAGCGCAGAATCACAATATAACTCCATCATGGCTCTATTCCGTCTAGGTGATACTACAAAGGTTTATTTGTGTCACGACTATCCAAATGAACATGAAGAACCTGAGATATGCTCAACTGTACAGATACAAAAGTCCGACAACATCATGCTGAACAATCGTATCTCTGAGCATGATTATGTTCTTGCTCGGCAGAAGAGAGATGAGTCATTACCCACTCCCAAATTACTCAATGTGGCGATTCCTTTCAATTTAACCGGCTCACTCATTTCCTAACACCTCGATCGCAACTCCCTATTGCAACCTTTTTTGTGTTTATTATACTGTATATATATACAGGTAATTTTTTATGCATGAACTTATAAACCGACTCAGAACTAAGCAATTGATCTGGCAAGGATCTTATACTCCAGACCCCATGAAGCTGCAATCAACAGGGTTCCATACTCTAGATGAGCAGCTAGGCGGTGGGTTTCCTTCGTCCGGTGTCATCGAGATAAAATCATCCCCTAGTATTGGTGAATTGCGCTTACTGTGGCCTCATATCAAAACACACAGAAGCAATAGAATGGTTGTATTTATACAACCACCAGGCAAGCCATGTGCAGAACAACTTCTCTCTGAAGATCTCAACTTAGACAATATTCTGATTGTTTCGCCAAAACACACCAATGACGCACTGTGGGCGGCCGAAAAATGTTTAAAAAGCGGAGCGTGCAGTCATGTTTTGTTATGGCAAAAGAACCTGAGTATCCATCATATAAGGCGGCTCCAAATAGCCAGCGAACAAGGAGAATGTTTACAGTTCATATTTAAAGGCAATGCTAGTAACACTCTATCTTTACCTGTCAGCTTAAGCATGACATTACAGCCACATATCACAGGGCTAGAAGTTGAGATTACAAAACGTAAAGGCGGCTGGCCACAAGGCCGATTTCTTCTTGGTATGAATACATTCTCATTATCACAGTTGCCCCAAAATGAATTATCAGAATTTAGAAAGCTGGGGTAACGATGCAGTTGTGGCTCTATTTACACTTTCCAACCTTGCAATTAGATAGTTTGTTTGCTGAACATGGCGGGCAACCTATCGCGATAGTGGATGACAAAACACACCGTATTGTGCAAGCAAATTCAGTTGCTTTAGAGCAAGGTATTCTACTGGATATGGGGCTAGGTAGTGCGGCTACGCTTTGCTCAAACCTTAAGGTCCACCCTTATGATCATCAAGTAGAAATAAAAGCCCTACAGGAAATAGCTCAAAAGCTGTATTTGATTACTGCCGATATCATGCTATCTCCACCACAAGGTATATTGCTGAAAGCCACTGATATGTTGACTCTTTACCAAGGACTAGAAAGCTATTGGCAAGTTCTAACTCATTCCCTGGATGGGCTGAATATGGCCTATCACTTTGCTACAGGCTTTTCACCACTTTCCGCTCAACTGCTTGCTCAAGCTGCGAATAATCAATTGCTACATGAAAGAAGCAGTATTTTAGAGCAGATCAAACATCAGCCGATATCAGAGGCCGATATAACACAAAAACACTTAGAGCTTTTGCAACGCCTAGGAGTCAAAACCGTTGGTGATCTACTTGCTATTCCTCTACCCGATATCGCTCGCCGATTCGATATAGAACTGGTTAACTACATTGGAAAGCTAACAGGGCAATTTAAACACGTTATCGACTTTTACACTCCACCTGAACACTTTGAAAGCGATTTAGAGCTGCTGTTTGATATTAATAATGTGCAATGGCTAGAAAAGCCCCTAGCCATCCTACTCACTCGTTTAGAACATTTTCTTAGGCCTAGAAATCGAGTCGCGTATGAGTTGCAGCTCTCACTGCACTTAAGAGATTCGCCCCCAAATGCTATCACCTTCACTTCTGCTTGTGGTTATGATAAAGCCGCCAAATGGCAGACTCTTTGCCAATTATCACTGGAATCACTGACCTTGAAGAGCCCTGTACAAGGCCTAACGTTAGAAACATCCCGAACGGGAGAAATGCAAGCGACCAATTCTGACTTGTTCTCGAAACGGCACGAGCAGCAAAATGAACTTGAGTTAGTTTCTTATCTACAAGCAAAGTTAGGGGCAGATAAAGTACAAAAAGTTGCTCTCAGCGGCGATCCTAGGCCTGAGCACGCAACATATCTATACAACCCAGCTTCCTTGCAGACTCCCGTATTACCCTTAGGAAAGTCCAGTAATATAAATCGCTTACGTCCTAGCTTTCTATTGCCCACCCCCAAAAGGCTGCACCAAAAAGCTCGAATTATTTATGGTCCAGAGAGACTGGTCACTGGCTGGTGGGATGGTAATGAGATAGTTCGTGACTACTTTGTCGCGCGTAATGCTTCAGGTCAATGGCTTTGGGTATTTCGCAATCTAAAACAGCAGTGGTATTTACATGGCTACTTCAGTTAAGCAAAAACAAGGCTTGTATGCCGAGCTGTTTTGCCAAAGTAATTTCTCTTTTCTTACCGGTGCTTCCCATGCAGAAGAGCTGGTTACCCAAGCAGATTGCCTAAATTATTCGGCCATTGCCATCACCGATGAGTGCTCACTAGCAGGTGTTGTTCGAGCTCATACTGCAATCGAACAGCACCAGCTTTCAATCAAACAAATTATCGGCAGTATGTTTTGGCTAAACCAAGAGTGCCAAGTAGTTTTGCTATGCCCAAACCGAGTTGCTTATGCCGAGTTGTGCCGGATTATTACTAATGCGCGAAGGCGTGCCGACAAAGGACAGTACCAGTTATCAGAGTGGGATCTCATGTCTGTGCAACATTGCTTGGTTATCTGGCTTCCCTGTTATCAGAAGTTTGATAATAAGTGGGGAAGCTGGCTCGCTCAATACCATCGAAGTCGGCTATGGCTAGGTATTCAACGTCACCTCACTGGCTCAGAACATGACTATATTCAGCATTGCCAAACACTGGCAAATGAGCTCTCTCTACCGATATGTGCTTGCGGTGGCGTGTTGATGCACTCTCCAGAGCGCTTACCTTTACAACATGTACTCACTGCAATTAAAGCGGGTAAAAATGTCGAACATATCGGCCAAGAGCTATTAAGTAACTCCGAACGTAGCCTTCGACCAATCAACAAATTAAACAAACTATTTCCTGATGAGTGGATCAAGGAAACACTCTACATTGCTAATCTTTGTGAGTTCAATTTAGGTGCACTGCGATATGAATACCCAAGCGAGTTAATTCCCGATGGTAAAACACCCATGGAATATTTGCGGCAGTTAGTAGAGCAAGGCAAACAGTTGCGATTCCCACAGGGAGTTCCTAAGGATATTCTGCAAACGATAGAGAAAGAACTGGTATTAATCGAAAAACTTAACTATCCGTTTTATTTTTTGACCATCCACGACATTGTAATGTTTGCCAAAAAGAAAGGTATTCTCTATCAAGGAAGAGGTTCAGCGGCCAACTCTATCGTCTGCTATTGCCTAGAAATCACTTCAGTTGACCCAAGACAGATCTCGGTACTTTTTGAACGTTTCATCAGTGAAGAACGCGATGAACCGCCCGATATCGACGTCGACTTCGAGCACGAAAGACGTGAAGAAGTCATCCAGTACATCTATCAAAAATATGGCCGAGAGCGAGCAGCATTGGCTGCAACTGTTATTACTTACCGCTTTAAAAGTGCTTTAAGAGAAGTAGGTAAAGCACTCGGCATTGCTGAAGAACAGCTTAACTTTTTTATCAAGAACGTAAATCGTCGAGACAGAGAATACAGCTGGACAAAACAACTAGTCGATCTTGGCATTCAACCAGATTCGTTAAAGGGGCAGCAATTTATACGCTTGGTTGGCGAGATCATGGGGTTTCCCCGCCACCTTTCACAGCATGTAGGCGGGTTTGTGATTTCAGCAGGTCCTCTGTATGAATTGGTGCCTGTTGAAAATGCCTCTATGGCAGAGAGAACCGTGATTCAATGGGACAAAGACGACTTAGAAAGCCTCTCTTTACTCAAAGTGGACGTACTTGCTTTGGGTATGTTGACGGCTATTCGCAAGTGCTTTTCATTAATAGAAAAGCATCATGGCGAGCAACTCTCCATAGCGGAAATTACCCGAAGACAAGATGATCCAAATGTTTATCGGATGATTCAAAAAGCCGACACTATCGGCGTGTTTCAGATTGAGTCTAGAGCGCAAATGAGTATGCTGCCTCGCCTCAAACCTGCTTGCTATTATGACCTAGTGATACAAATAGCGATTGTCCGTCCCGGCCCTATTCAAGGCGATATGGTTCACCCTTTTCTTAAAAGACGTAATAAACAAGAGCTCGTCACATATCCCTCTGAAGAAGTCAAAGAGGTGCTAGCCAAAACATTGGGAGTCCCGATCTTTCAAGAGCAAGTGATTAAGTTAGCTATGGTTGCTGCAGGCTTTAGTGGCGGAGAGGCAGACAAGCTACGTCGAGCGATGGCGGCTTGGAAGAAAACGGGCGATCTCACTAAATTCAAACACAAACTGATTAATGGCATGTTAGAGCGTGGCTATCAGCAGGATTTTGCGGAACGTATTTACGACCAAATTTGTGGGTTTGGGGAATACGGATTTCCTGAAAGCCATTCAGCATCTTTTGCCGTGCTTGCGTACTGCTCTTCATGGCTCAAATATTACTATCCCCATGCTTTTTATACCTCACTGATCAACAGCTTACCTATGGGGTTTTATAGCGCTTCTCAACTGGTTCAAGATGCTCGCAGACACAAGATCAGCATTTTTCCGGTTTGTGTTAATCGGTCTCAATACGATCATCATGTCGTGCCACACAACCAAGGCTTCGCTATTCAACTTGGGCTAAGGCAAGTTAAAGGCTTCAATCATACATCAAGCCAGTTTCTATTACGTTCTCGCCCGAAGAGTGGCTACCAAAACCCGAGCGAGCTTAAACATATAGGATTGACTAAATTGGATATTGAGCGTCTAGCTTCCGCCGGAGCGATGCGTTGCTTTAATCTAGATCGCTACCAAGCTCGCTGGTCCATGATGGACTCTGTTTCTGAGTTACCTCTTTTTCAGGCTCAAGAGACGAGCAACTCTCCTTTTTTACATACGCCTTCTGAAATCGATAACTTGCTTGAAGATTACGCAACCATTGGCTTGTCACTAGAAAAACACCCAATACAGCTTCTGGATGAAACCTATCAACTTGGGCGCTTCACTCGAATGAAACAGCTAATTGAAAAAAGGCACCGCTCACTCGTGACAATAATAGGCGTTGTGACAGGAAAGCAATCTCCAGGTACCGCAGCAGGCGTAACATTTTTTACGTTAGAAGACGACACAGGGAATATGAATGTTGTAGTTTGGAAAGCGACTGCCAGAGCTCAAAAACAAGCTTATATGGCGGCTAAAATTTTAAAAGTTCAAGGTATTTTAGAAAGAGAAGGAGAAGTCACACATATCATCGCTGGTAAGCTAACAGACCTGACCCACTACCTAGATAAGTTAGTAAGTCGCTCGCGAGACTTCCACTAGAACTATGAGAGTTGTTTACGCAAGCGACCTTGAACAGCACCAACCAGAAGGTCTGGCTGGAACTTAGAAATGAAGTCGTTACAGCCGACTTTTTCAACCATGGCCTCATTGAAGCTACCACTTAAAGAGGTATTCAACACAATGTGTAGATCTTTCATCCGTGCATCGTTGCGGATCTCGTAAGTAAGTTTATATCCGTCCATTTCTGGCATTTCCGCATCAGTGATCATTAAAAGCAGTTCGTCTGTGATGGTTTTGCCTTCATCACACCAAGACTTCAAGAGCGTTAGCGCTTCTAACCCGTCGCAGCATTCGATGATATTCAAGCCAAGTTGTGACAACGTACCTTTAACCTGCGCGCGAGCAGTTGAAGAGTCATCAACAATCAACACGTTTCTGCCCACCATTTGGTGTGAAAGTTCTTCATCTAATACGCCTTCAGAAATGGATACATCGTAATCCACTATTTCAGCTAAAACTTTCTCAACATCAATGATTTCAACTATCTGTACACTGTCGTCTTCGTTAATTTGAGTAATAGCAGTCAAATAGTTAGAGCGTCCCGTCGTTTTAGGTGGTGGCTGAATTTCTGTCCATGCGGTATTAACAATATTACGCACTTGTCCAACTAAAAAGCCCTGAACAGATCGGTTGTATTCAGTAATAATCAGGTTCTCTTCTTGGTTCTCTAACCTTGATGGAGGAAAGCCAATCGCACTTCTTAGATCAATCACAGGAACTGGATTGCCACGCAATGAAGCAACGCCAGTGATATGGTGATGGGAGCCTGGCATTTTTGTAAGAGGCGGTAACTTTATGACTTCTTTAACTTTAAATACGTTAATAGCAAAAATCTGCATGCTATTGAGACTAAAAAGCAATAGCTCTAATCGGTTTTCACCAACCAGATTAGTACGCTGATCAACAGTATTTAATACTCCAGACATAGGGGCTCTCACAAAATCTTATCTATATCTAAAATAGTCTATAGCTGGCTGCTAAGACAAAAAAATAGTTGAATAGATGACATAATTCTATCTCAAACTTGCCTTCGCTGAGCTTTTTGGGTGATTTCAGTAGTCTAAAAAAGAATTCGCACCTAGCCTTCAACAACTCTCATCAACAAACGACCATCAAAAAGTGCCTGCTTGATAAGGGCAGCACCTGGCATTGTGGCTTGTTTATAAAACCGCGACTCTACAATATCCAAATTTTGATGATAAGAAGCCTGAGTTTGAGCTTTAATTGCTTTCAAAACTTGAGGGTAAATGACTTCTTTTGCTTGGTTGACCACTCCGCCAATCAGAATTTTATCTGGATTGAATAAGTTCACGACAATGGAAATCGCTGAACCAAGGTACTGGCCTAGTTCCATAATCACATCAACGGCAAGAGGATCGCCGCCGTCTGCAGCCTCACAGATGCCTTCAATAGTAATTTCTCCAGAATCTCTTAAAACGGATTCTTCCCCTCTTTCAATGCGATCCGCTACCTCTTCACGTATCGCTTGAGAGCTCGCGACTGTTTCAAGGCAGCCAATATTGCCACAGTGACAACGTTTCCCGTTAGGATCGATTTGAACGTGCCCCAACTCCCCGATGTTTCCATAACGACCTTGCAGCACCTGACCATCTAAAATGATCCCAGCCCCCACCCCGTGGTGAATGGAAATCAAAATAGAGTTATCGGTATCTTGCGAGTGACCATAGAGCTTTTCAGCCAAAGCCCACGCCCGGGTATCGTTCGCGACAAAAACAGGCAGACCGGTTGCTTTGAAAATTTCAGGACCAAGAGCCAAATTTTCTACGTTGTAGTGCGGCATCTGCAAAACAGTGCCTTGCTCGGAGTTAACTAAGCCTGGCAAGGTAATAGCAATACTAGTAACACGCTCTAACTGGTCTGCATATGTTTGGAAAAACTCATCAATTTCATGTAATAAGCGCGCTAATACATCCTCTTGATCGAGTTCATGTATATCAATCTTGGTATCGATCAGTACTTCTCCACCAAGCTCATGAAGTGCGATGGTGAGATACCCTCGCCCAAGACGCAAAGAGAGAAACTGCCAACCGGAATTATTGACCTGTAAACCAACAGCCGGGCGCCCACGACTAACCGCCTCTTGCACTACCGTCTCGTGAATAAGGTGAGCTTCGATGAGCTCTCTCGTTATTTTAGTGATACTCGCCGGGGCAAGATCACTTTGTTTCGAGAGATCGATTCGAGAAATGGGACCTTTTTGATCTATGAGCTTATATACACGACCAGCATTGACCTGTTTGATATGATCAATATGGCCAGGGTGAGCCATGTACATTGTGTACTCCAACTTTATACAACTCGGTAATTTTTTTACTTTGCGAACTAATTGTGAAGCTCTTTAATATCCCATCGTGACAAGGGTCACGGATAATCCGATATATTTCTAAAAAATAGAGAAAGGCACAAAACGCCGTTACATTTATTTTATATACCATTCACAATATTATACATATTGTAATACCCAGCCTGCTTCTAACAAGCAATGTAAAAACCCGACTAAAATATCAAACTGTAGTCATTAAAATCCTATACAGTGCTTATACTTATCATAAGCCCATTGCCTCATTGTTACTCAAGATACTAGGACGTTATCATGACCTCGACCTTAAGACGCACCAAAATTGTCACAACTCTAGGTCCTTCAACAGACAAGGACGATCACTTAGAACAAATCATCGCTGCAGGTGCCAATGTAGTCAGACTTAACTTTTCACATGGCAGTCCAGAAGACCACAAGATCAGAGCCGAAAAAGTCAAAACTATCGCAGCCCAACTAGGCACACACGTCGCCATCCTTGGTGATTTACAAGGGCCAAAGATTCGAGTCTCAACTTTCAAAGAAGGCAAGATACACCTTTGCGTAGGCGATAGCTTCACGCTAGATGCTGACTTGGACGTTGGAATGGGGCACCAAGAAGCGGTCGGTATCGATTATAAAGAGCTTCCTAAAGATGTAATGCCAAATGACCTGCTTCTACTCGATGACGGTCGAGTACAGCTAAAAGTAACCTCTGTTGAAGGTAACAAGGTTCACACCAAAGTCACTATGGGTGGTGTGCTGTCGAACAATAAAGGCATAAACAAAAAGGGTGGCGGCCTCTCTGCTGATGCTCTAACTGAAAAAGATAAGCAAGACATCCTTACAGCAGCAGAGATTAAAGTGAACTATCTCGCCGTTTCTTTCCCGCGAAACGGAGAAGACATGAAATACGCAAGACGACTTGCGAGAGATGCTGGCCTAGAAGCAAAATTAGTCGCGAAAGTTGAACGCGCTGAAACCGTAGAGTGCGCAGAAAATATCGATGAGATCATCATGGCTTCGGATGCCGTCATGGTAGCGCGTGGAGACTTAGGGGTCGAGATCGGAGACCCAGAGCTCATCGGGGTACAAAAGCAACTTATTCGCCGCGCCCGCAGCCTAAACCGAACAGTTATCACTGCTACGCAGATGATGGAGTCGATGATAGAAAACCCAGTGCCAACACGAGCAGAAGTTATGGATGTAGCCAACGCTGTTCTTGATGGTACGGATGCAGTGATGCTGTCGGGTGAAACTGCGGCTGGTGAGTATCCGGTAGAAACCGTAAAGTCTATGGCCGAAGTTTGTTTGGGTGCAGAAAAAATGTCGTCACTCAACCGCTCCACATATCGAGTGGATAGAACTTTCTATAGTGGAGAGGAGACTATCGCAATGTCCACCATGTTTGCAGCCAACCACATGAAAGGAGTCAAAGCTGTCATCACACTGACTGAGTCAGGGAGAACGGCGTTAATGATGTCACGCTTGAGCTCAGGTCTGCCGATTTTCGCCCTATCAAGAAACGAAAGTACGTTAGAGCTTGCCACCCTCTTTCGCGGCGTATTTCCTGTGTACTTTCATTACACTGGCGATGCTGGCTTGCCCACAGCTAAAGCCGCTGTTGAAGCGTTAAAAGATAAAGGTTTCTTGGATACAGGAGATCTTGTCATTATCACTCAAGGTGATGTTATGGATGTAGTGGGTTCAACCAACTGTATGAGAGTCTTATCAGCTTAATTCAGTATACCCAAGTAACCTCAAGGTGCTTGGGGTATATATAGGGGATCACTTAAAGTGCTCCCCTTTATAAGCCTTATTAAACGACTCTACTAGCCTTTTCCCAGCCACAAAGCCCATTTCATAGTCATGTAAGAGATGCTCTTCTTTACTCATTAAAGAGCTTGAGCGTAATGGACCTTCCGGTTTGATTTGCACAATAAAACAATCGTCAGGTGGAGAGTTGAGAAAGTTTTGCGTCAAAGAATAAGTCTGATAATGAACCATCAGCATATCGGCTAATCCTGAATCAAACTTTTCACCAAGTAAATGGCTAACTCGATAAACATCATCAGCACCAAACAGCCAGCGCCCTCCGTTCAGCGATTCCAAATGAGCGTGATCTTTTTTCTGTTGCTTTGATCGCTCGACTTGCTGATAAAAAAAGTTATTCCAGTCTGACTTCCATTGCTCTAGCTTTTGTCCCCACTGCTCTTGGATACTATTGAAAGAATCTCGAAACCACTCTATTTCAGAGCTAGGGACAGGGATCTCGTCAATTGCAGTGTCATCTTCTAGATCTTTTCCCTCCGTTCGAATAACAACAATGCACCTAGCATTTTGTCGCCATGCTTGCTGAACAGGAATAGACGCCGATACACCACCATCAACAAACTCTTCCCCACTTAACTCAATGGTTTTGTGGTACAGCCTTGGAATCGCGCACGTGGCAATCAAAATATCGTACCAATTGCCCTGATAGATAGGAAAGTAGTGATCGTGATAAGAATGGGCATGAGTCACCGCTGCAAACGCTTTGCGACTACCTAGTTTTTCCCTGCCCAAATCAATATCCAATTGATAAGGAAACTCGCAAATCGTATCAAGCGCCCAATCTAGACCAAGAAACTGTTTCTTTCTAATGTAACGAAACAAATTGAAAAAGTTAGACGATGTTGTGAGATCGAGAATAAAGGAGCGGCCTAAACCATGTTGGCGAGATAGAAAAGCACATAAATTCAGTGCACCAGCCGAAGTACCATAGAACTCATGAAAGGGGTCAAAATTAGAGAGAATGAAAGCATCAAGTACACCGGAAGTAAAAATGCCTCTTTGTCCGCCACCTTGAGCAACAAGAGCAATTTTACCTCCGGTGAATTTCCCTAGTCGATCAATGTCGACAGCGGAAGCAGCACTGGTAATGATTCCGCTATTGTCCATAAAAAAACAGTGCTAATTGGTTGTAATTGCCACGATGCCAAATCCTAATAAGTACATCAATGTGACAGCTGCGATGATAATTGCGTATTTTAAATCGTTCTCCATGTGTTCCTCCTTCTTGAGTGGGACTCTAAATCGAACAAAGTTAACAACCCATAACAAATTAATAACACCTGTGTGAGTTATCTTCAATTATTGCCCTTTTTTTCGGCCAGATTCTGGCGTTGCTATCACAATTAGGTAAATAGTTTTTAACAAACTAATTTTTTGGAATCTGAATATGAAGCAAAAAGTTAGGCTAATTTTGCTCAGCACCATTTTCACAAGTTTTGCTGCTAACGCTGACTTTTACGTCACCCCTTGGGTGGGTTATACCGGTGGTGGAGAGGTGAAAGATCAAGATGGGACAGAATACCGTATTCGTGGTTCTGAAAGTGGCGCCGTTAGCTTAGAAAGTGACTTTGACGATGGCCGCATTGGCCTTTTTTATGCCTACCAAAAGAGCAAAGTAAAGCAATTGAGTGTCGACACAACAATGAACTATTTACTGTTCCAAAGTAGTTTGCACTATGAAATTGCTAAAGACACCTATGGCTATCTTGGTGCCGGTATAGGCGGTTCATACGTAGATACCGACTGGATGACCGACTACGGATTTTCCGCCAGTATTTTCACTGGATTTGAGTATCGAATGTTTAGCCATTTGTACCTCAATGGCCAAATGCGTTGGTTAGGCACTAGTGTAGACGGCGAAACAACAGGAGCTTGCACTTCTTCATCGAGTAGCTGTGTAGTGCAATTTAAAACTGATTGGATCAACCAATACTCTGCAAACTTTGGTATTACCATTGTTTTTTAGCCAATACGCACAAAAAATAACCAACCTTTATCTATATAACGAGTTAACTAATTCTTTAGTATTTAGACCTTTATGTTACAGCTAATTCATGAGGGAGGATAACCACCTGAATTTATCAATAGCCATATTATTAACTGCTAAAATAATTACAAGCAGCAACAAACGACCATTAAGTTAACCAAATCCAAACAAATAATCATCATTGATTTAACCAATATTAATCGGTATCTTGACCTAGCTAACAGCTGAATATTTCAGTAAATGCAAACACACACAAATTAAATAAGAATAATACACTACGTTTTGTTGTGCTTAATAGGTTATTATTTTAACAAATCGAATTAATGCTGAATAAAATATGAGCTACAGCGTGTTCAGCAGGTCAATTTACCGTTTAAATTAATATTCTCTCCCTATTTTCGCTAACAACACTTCGTTTCTAAAGGATTGATAGGAGTTAGTTTATGGGTCGCGAACAATGGGGATCTAGAGCTGGGTTTATACTCGCCGCAGTAGGTTCCGCTATTGGGTTAGGGAATATATGGCGGTTTCCTTATATGGCATACGAAAATGGCGGTGGTGCATTTTTCATCCCTTACTTATTTGCCATGATCACTGCCGGGATCCCTTTTATGATCCTTGAGTTTAGCATGGGGCATAAATATAGAGGCTCAGCACCGAAAACGTTAGCAAATATTCATTCAAAGTTTCAGTGGTTAGGTTGGTTCCAAGTTGGAATCGCGGCGACTATTGCAGTTTACTACGTTGCGGTCATCGGTTGGGCTATCTCTTATTTTGGCATGTCATTTACCCAAAGTTGGGGGCAAGACACCAATACTTTCTTCTTTAAAGAATATTTGGCATTGGGCGACAATTCTCCTACCAACCTTGGTTCCATTCAGTGGGAAATCGCCTTTTCCATGTTGATCGCTTGGGCTATCACGTATGCTGCTATTGTTGGTGGTGTGAAAGCTGGAATAGAAAAAGCGTCGAAAGTAATGATGCCTATTTTATTCATTATGGTGATCGTGTTGATAGGCCGTATGATTGTCCTTCCGGGAGCATTGGAAGGCGTAAACTACATGTTCAAACCTGATTTTAGCAAGATTTGGGATGTGAAGGTTTGGGCGGCAGCGTATGGTCAAATCTTCTTTACCCTCAGTATTGGTTTCGCCATCATGATCGCTTACTCCAGCTATTTACCGGCTAAGTCAGACATTAGCAACAATGCCTTCATGACTGTGTTAATCAATTGCGGATTCTCAATCCTCGCTGGTATCATGATTTTTTCTGTACTTGGCTACATGGCACATGCACAAGATAAATCGATTACTGACGTTGTAACTTCGGGAGTCGGCTTAGCATTCGTTACATTGCCAGCCGCGATCAACCTACTTCCTGCACCTTATATATTGGGACCGCTATTCTTCCTTGCACTAGTTGTCGCAGGACTTAGTTCGCACATTTCCATTATGGAAGCGGTCACGAGTTCAATCATGGATAAGTTGGGCTGGAGCCGTAAAAAGGCGGCAAATATTGCCATTGGCTTAGGCTTTATAATATCTATGGCTTTCGCTACCAACGGTGGTCTCTTGCTACTCGACCTTGTTGATCACTTTGCTAACAATGTCGGCATCATTACTAGCTGTTTAGTTGAAATTATTTTGATGACCTGGCTGTTTAAAATTGCGGATGTTCGCGACTATGTCAATGGCATTTCTGACTTCAGAATCAGCACTTGGTTTGACGTATGCTTACGCTTTATTACCCCTGTTATCTTGGCGATTATTGTCGCAACTAAATTCTTCACGCTATTTACATCAGGCTATGGCGGTTACAACTTAACATTAGGCTGGATGCTTATTGCAGTATTGCTTGTGGTCAGCCTTCTTATCAATGCAATGAGTAATAAGGAGTTCCAATAAATGACGACTGGCGCAATTATTATGATGATTCTAGGCTTGGGGATTACATGGGGAGGTGCTGCTTACTGCCTTAAAAGAGCCATGAACAAATAGGTCTTAACCCACATAGGTCTATACGGCCTATGTGGGACTTTCTTCCTCTGTCCACTGATAACCTACTGACTTTGCTTCGTTGACAATAAACTCTAAATCTTCAGCACTATGCTGCCTATCATAGCTGATTGTGCAGCTAAAACGGTCTTCCAACTCAATCCAAGTGACCGTATTGAAAGCACCAAAGTCAACCCCGCCGCTTTGTACCGACATACCAATATACGGCGCAAAGGGTAGATTAATTTCGCGATAACCTACTAAGTGCTTCTGCTGCTTACTATCAAATATATGAACAATTATCGTAACGCTATGTATCATGACTCACCTATCCAATCGCGATTTACGCGCCCTTGGTAATCAATATACGAAGGCAAGGCATCAATAACATTGGCAAAGCCTTCTCTTTTCACTGTGATACTCGTTAATAGTAGGAGAGATTCGCACTGAACGTCGACTAGATAGCAGTGTCTCTGTCCCGAGCAGAAACTGGATATATGCTCTAATTGTTTCTATTGTAAAAGTAACATCAGGGAGTTACCTATGCGATTATTACTCATTGGCGTCGCTTTACTGTGCTTTCAAGCTCTCGCACAGCCACTCAAAATAGCGAGTTTACCCTACCCGCCCTTTACGTATTTGGAAGATGGTAAACCTAAAGGAATCGCCGTTGATATCGTAGCGGAAGTGATGAACCGCCTAAACGTCGAGCATGATATTATGGTTATTCCATGGGCGAGAGCAATGAGAGGAATGGAGATAGGCGACGTAGACGCCCTGTTCCCAATGTTTAAAACTACTGAACGCGAAGTCTTTACTCACTATCCAGATTTACCTGTTGTTTATGAAAGTATGGCTATGTTCGTACAACCCGACTCTAGCCTTCAATACAAAACGATTTCCTCTTTAGCAAGTTATACTTTTTGCATAGTAAGAGGATATAGCATGGGTAAAGAGTTTGATGCCGCTATTGAAGATAAAACCCTTTCTAAAATCGATCTAGCTAACTCCTCGACCCTCAATGTGAAGAAGTTTCTGCGTCACCGATGCAATATTATGGTAGATAATGATGCTGTTGTTTATTACTTGTTGCCTAAAGTAGATGCTTCAGCTAAAGACGTGAAGATGTTGAAGCATCTAGTGCAAGAGCCCAGTTTTCTAGGCTACTCCAAGCTTGGTCAAGGCAGTAAACTAGCACCTCGTACTACCGAAATCATCCAATCTATGCTCGACGACGGAACAATACATACCATTGCTGAAAAGTACCTAGGCCAAGGTGTTCGAAACTGGCCCGATAGCGACTAGGAATTCAATAAAATAAATAGAGCTATCGCAACAAAAAATACCCCGGTTGCTAGCTCTATTTTCTTAACCTCTTTTTTTAGGAACTTAGAAGTATAAGCACCCAAATTTGCGTAAACAAAATGAACTGCAAAAGTGCTCGCCAGTAGTATGAGAGTAAGGTTAAGACTTTGCAGCGCATTACTTGAGTCAGCGCCAATAAATGCTGGTAGCAACGAGGTAAAAAATAAGATAACTTTCGGACTGAGTAGTGACATAATGATCCCCGTCTTAAAGGTAAATTTGGTATTCACCTCCAACCCTCCTTCAGCTAAGTTAGACTTTTTAGCATTGACAATACACATAACACCTAGGTAAAAAATGTACGCAACTCCGGCATATTGCACCGCATAGAAAGCAACTTTTGATTTGATCATCAACACCGTCAGTCCTAGTGAAGCAACCAAGGCTATGACCGCCATTCCAACGATAATACCGACCATCAATGGCAATGTTTTTCTAAGCCCAGATGTAATAGAAGAATTGATGACGGCTAACGTGCCTGGCCCTGGTGTCGCCGCACCCACTAAACATGTAATGACATATGCGACCATCTCAGATTGAATCATTGGTTACACCCTTTCTTAAACCATAAGTAGACAAGTTTCTGCGACAAATATTCACGTATACAGGCTAGGTTTGATAGGAAGTAATTGACTCGTATACTGCGTCGATATGTAAACCATCACCTCATAAACAAAGAACATGGAGCACCAGTTCTTTGATATTCAGTCACTTAATTACGTCTACCTGCTTGTATAAAATTGACTTTGAACACACTGCATGAATACGGTAGCATCAATTGCTAGTTTTCTGCCCAACTAAGGTGTTCTGATGCAATCTGGATATAACTACTCGATGCTTGATTGTTTCGGTGGCATTGAATGTGTTAATGCTCAATATAAAAACGTACATTTAGCAAAGCATGTTCATGAAGGGTATGCCATTGGTGTGATTAACCAAGGTGTGCAAAAATTCAATAGCTTGGGCTGCAATCACTCTGCTGGTACTGGTAGCTTAGTCATCGTCAACGCAGATACAGTGCACACTGGGGAATCGATTAGGGATGTCGGGTGCAATTATCGAGCGCTATATCCAACTCCGGAAAGCATAGATACAATCTTATCCGACTTGCCGAGCTCAAAGAGTTGCGCGCCATATTTTACCAACCCCATACTCCATGATACCGAGCTCATCGAGCTCCTAAAGACTATTTTTAGTCACTCAGACAATCAATCACCAAAATTGGTTATGGAATCACTACTGTTTACATTTTTTGCCAAGTTAGTCGTTAGGCAAAGTCACTCTCGTCTAAGCCTAAATACAGCGAACGCCAGTAGCAATATTGATAAAGTACGAGATTACCTCAATGAGTATGCTCAGCAAAATATCAGCTTAGATGAGTTAGCAAGAATAGGTAATGTAAATAAGTACACACTTATCCGCCAGTTCAAGCAAAAATGGGGGCTTGCTCCCCACCAGTATCAGATTCAAATAAGAGTTCAAAAAGCAAAGCGGCTACTTAGGACAGGCTTGCTACCCGTTGAGGTTGCCACTGAATGTGGCTTCTATGATCAAAGCCATTTGTGCAGGCACTTTAAAAAATCGCTTGGCGCGACGCCTAACCAATATCAAGTGCATACGTCATTCAAGACGATAAATTGAGCATTCTGAAACACCAAGCTAATCTGATTTTTTCCTTTGGTGTCGATTGGATGCATTCGATTTAATTCTTACCGGAATACGTTGTTTTTCATGCAGCAAATGACGGATAGCTAATATTGGGTGAGAGAACAACATTCTTGGGCCAGAATAACGCATGACTACCCTCATTTGCTCTTTGGGCTCTCGCTTGTAGCAATGTATTGGACAGCGATTACAAGTAGGTTTTTCTTGGCCATATGGGCAGCGATCTAAACGCTTTTGTGCATAGTTAAGCAACTCGGCACAACTAGCACAAACTGCCTTTTCAGTTCCATGATGGGCGAAACAGTATATCTCCACCATTTTGCTAACGGTTTTGAATTCAATAGCTAATTTGCCTTGCAATATTTGCTCATGTTGTACTGGCATAGCGCTAATACCTTTCGCCTGTTCGTTGTTCAATTATAACCAATCACATTTTCCCGCTCTATCCATTTCAATAGGACATAAAGCGCTCAAATAGACTCAAACTAGAGATATTGCTCTATGTTTGTGCATGAGTTAACAGTATTTATTTTGTGAATGGATAATATTGCGCTCCCTCATAGTTTGTAAAAGAAGGTGTCTATGGTTAAGAAATTATTGCTAATTTTCTCAATGATATACTTTGGTAATACGCAAGCGTTTGCGCAAAACGTCAGCTATAACGTGTTTCTCATACCATCCAAGAAAGTTGCCGCTACAGTACAAAACATAAGCCAGCAGCTGAAAGAAGAGAAGTTAGACTCCTTATACAATCAAAGCTACCTACCACATATCACCCTTTATCTAACCGAATATCCGCAAGAACGTCTGAAATCAATTGAGACAAAAATGGAACTACTAGCGACTCAATTCCAGCCGTTCGACATTACGTTAGACAAAGTTGAACGTACCAAAGGTGATTGGTTAATGCTTAACGTCGAAAATAATCGACACCTGCAAAGCCTAGCAGACAATGTAACCGTAGCTTTAGAACCACTGAGATCGCCAAATCCTTCCCTGCCAAACTGGGTTTCAAAATACCCTGAGAAGTTGGCTAGCTTCAAGCGATATGGTAGCCCCAACGTATTCACTAACTTTGAGCCTCATATCACCTTACTACCGAAAAGCGATGCTAAGAAACTCGATAGTTTCATGCATAAGTATGGCAATGATTTTAAGCCTGAAACGGTTCAAGTCATTGGTATAGGCATCGCCCAAACAAACGCAAACGGCCAAGCAAAAAAGGACTTGGCAACGTATTTTTTCAAGTAAGTAAATAATGAAAGGAACACTTTTCATGACGAAAACAAAACTACTGCTAAGCACGCTTGCTTTAGCAATTGCTGGCTCTACTTTGGCCCTACCTGCCCAAGCAACAACTGAAACACTCAACCCTGGCGTTACAATCAACCAGTTGTCAGAGCGTCAGCCGATTCACTGGGTTTCAATCGAGCAAATAGCAGCCAGCCTGAAAGGAAAGCCACCGATGAGTGTAGGCTTTGACGTAGATGATACTGTGCTGTTTTCCAGTCCCGCTTTTTTCCATGGTAAGCAAGTATTCTCTCCAAATAGCAATGATTACCTCAAAAACCATAAGTTCTGGGACGAGGTGAGCAATGGTTGGGACAAATTCTCAATACCAAAAGAGTCCGGTCGCGAGCTCATCGAGCTGCATTTAAAACGTGGTGATCATATCTACTTCATCACTGGGCGTCCAAAACCGACTTCTGGCCACGAAGAACTAACAGAGATAATCCAAAAAGATTTCAATATCCCATCAAAAGACATGAACCCAGTGATTTTCTCTGGCCCAAGTCATGGGGCAAAAACATCGTATATCAAAGACCATAAGATTAAGCTCTACTACGGTGATTCGGATGGCGATATCCTAGATGCTCGTGCTGCAGGTGCTGAAGGTATCCGAGTTCTCCGACCAAGCAATTCAACAAATCGTCCAATGCCGCACAATGGTTCATTAGGAGAGAAGGTACTGGTCAATTCTCAGTACTAACAACCTAAACAAAGAAATGGAGCCGTTGCTTAGGCTCCATTTTTTATGCCTGCTATTTAACTAAAGAGGGAGCTAAAAGCTCATTCAAGCACCCACGAGTTATTCGTATCGACGAATAATTTCAGTAAGCTCTCCTGACTCTTGCATCTGTTTGAGTCCTTGACTGATCAAGTCAGCGTAATATTCAGAACTACTTTGAATTGGGGAGAACGCGATATACAACCCTTCACCTGCAAGGCAGCCGGCATTTTTGAACTCTAATACCCCACTATCTTCATTGTGCTTTTCAAAATGACTGACCTTATAGGGGAAGACTTTCCAATCTTCTAGCACTGTATCAGTGCGATCATTTTGTATTTGCCTGATGCGCTTTTTTGTCACATTCATCCCAGAGAGCTGAACTATTGTCCTTTCTCCTTGATTGTGATTCTTGTGAATATAATCATCAAAAAGCTCACCATAAGAATAACCATTTATAATAGAGACCTTGCGACCTTTTAAGCTCTTCGTTCCATCGTACTGCCAAGGATCACCTTGTTTTACGAAAAAACACATCTTAGATATTAGGATTGGTGCATCATGGAAAATAAAGTCAGGCGCGTCACTTTTGTAAGCATCAATAACCCCATCGTATTTTCCTTCACGAACACTTTTAATCGCGCGTGCCCAATTAAGATCACTGTAATCAATAGAGTGGCCAGAGAGACTAAAAATATGTTCTGCGACATCAACCAAAATACCTTTCTTTTCTGAAGCGGGATCGCAGCTATACGGGCACCAAGCATCCGATACTAGCTTCACTGTATCAGCCTTAGTTGGAGTGATGAGAAAACTTGAGCTTAGTAAAAGAAGCAACACTACGATCGCTTTTTTCATTGCTACCCCTTTATCAAAATCCAATGATAATGAGGAGAGCTTAGTATAAAACGGACACCGTATACGCGAAGGGAGTATGGTTTTCCGGCCCGAAGACCCACTAAGCTATAGCTATAAAAAATTTATTTTCGAATGAGTGTGTCTGTAAAATCTTACGATCAAAAAAGCCAGCAAGAATGCCGGCTTTTTCTGATACAAAGTGAGAAGTTAATTAGCTTTGAGATTGAACTCGAGCTTTTGCTTCTGCTTTCTCTTCATCAGTACGGTAGTCCAAGAACACAATCAAGAAGAAAGGCACTAGGAATGCAACTAGGATAGATACCGCGTAGATCCACATTGGGCTAAATACTGGAATAGTTAGCAATGATGTGAAGGCAAACGCTTTAGTCGTTACACCGCTTGCTACAACTGCTGCACCATTGTGCATTACAGTGTGCTTAGTTAGAGAACCAAGAACCGCGATCACTACACCGCCGATGAAACAACCAGGAAGCATACGTGAGTAAACTTTCTTGAAGCGAAGGTGGATACCGTATAGAGATGGCTCAGAGATACCACCGAATAGACCTGCAGCCAACGCACCAACAGAAGTCTGACGCATTAGAGAGTCTTTTTCACGCCATGATAGGAATAGAACACCAGCAGTAGCACCGAAACATGCGAAGTTCCATACACCCATAGGGCCTTGGATGAAGTCATAACCCAATGTTTGGATGTTCAGTAGCATCAACGCGTTTAGAGGCCAGTGCAATCCAAGTGGAACCAAGAATGGGTAAAGCATTGGGATGATGATTGCGAACAAGAATGGCGCATGAGTGTTCATCCAAGCAAGACCAATACCTAGCTTAGTACCAGCTGTAACACCTAGTGGGCCTAGGAAGAAAGCTGTTAATGGAATCATGATAACTAGCGACAGGAACGGTACGAATACCATGTGTACGTTTTCAGGGAAGATCTTCTTAAGACCACGCCAAACTAAAGCAAGCACAGCAACCATGATTAGTGGAACAAAAACCGAACCTGAATAGTCGTACCAAATCATTTGGTGACCGAAAATATTCGCTACGTAGCTATCAGTACCCAGTACCGGGTTTTTAGTAACAACTGTAGATGCTAGGTTCTTCAAGCTAGCAAACTCAGGTGTCATTAGCGCACCCATGATTGCTGCACCAACCCATGGGTCGACACTCAATTTCTTCGAAGCGTTGTAGGCAATCATGATCGGTAAGAAATAGAATACCGTATGCCACATTGAGTTAACTAGAACCCAACCAGCTGAAGGGTCATCAAAAGCAACAATGTTTAGAGAACTTAATGCAGCTCTTAAAGCAATGATCAATGATGCGCCTAGTAGAACACCCAGAATTGGACGGAAAGAGTCAGATAGGTATTCGAAGAAGCTATCAACCCAAGCAACCTTGCCACGTACGCCACTGTTACGGATCGATGCTTTTAGGTCATCATTAGACTGAGAAGCGCTTTCGCCACCCTTGCTGTCTTCTTCGCCTGTAGCACCCTTCATTGATGGTAGAGCTTTTATCTCATTGAATACCGATAAAACCGCACCGCCGATGATCACTTGGTAACGATCACCAGACTGAGGAACACTGCCCATCACTTGCGAGATCGCATCTAACTTTTCCTTATCAGGTAGCGAACCATCATGTAGTTCAAAACGTAGACGCGTCGCACAGCACGTCATGAACTTGATATTACTAGGGCCACCTAAACCATCAACGATGGCTTGAGCAGCAGACTCATTACTTTTTTGCACCATTACAATATGCTCCTGATGAAAATATTTAGAATTTTATATTGAGTACCAAAGGCACACCCCCGCAGCCTAAATCTTAGTACTCAATTACAATGTAACTAGATGTTGCATTATATTTTTCGGCTCTAAATATATATTGACGCCAATCTAACTTTCTAGACAGTTACGAAAATAAGTTTCAAAACTAAAGACAGATCACAGTCTTTCACCTGGTCAACAACAAGACAATAGCGTGCTAATTGTTTGTTTTAAAAGAATTTAAATAACAAAGTTATTAATTTCACCCCGTAAATAAAATAGATCGAGTTGTTATTTTATGTAACGAAATTACATATTGATGTTTTTTTCGCTCCAACTTCAACAGATTTGGTAAACATGGTTAATAGTCGAACAAATGTTGATGCAAATCACGTTTGGTTGACACTATTCATTTATAACCACTCAATCTTTATTTTTTATCGAAAAAAAAGATTTCTGTAGTTTTCAGTAGTTTTATATGCAACCTCGGACAATGAAATGCCCTTTAATTGAGCAATATATGCGGCAACTTCTACTACATATGCAGGTTGATTTTGTTTACCTCGGTGAGGAGTGGGAGCTAAATAGGGAGAATCCGTTTCAATCAGAAGCCTATCTAGTGGAAGCGCTTTAACGACATCTTTAAGCTCGGTAGCCTGCCTGAACGTAACAATTCCAGAAATAGAAATGTAGAATCCAAGCTCCATTGCTGCTTCTGCAAACGGGAGATCTTCTGTAAAACAGTGAATAACACCACCGCATTTATCAGCGTGATTATCTCTTAAGATTCTTAATGTATCTTCGCGAGCATTTCGAGTGTGGATGATGAGGGGCTTATCAAGCTCTACCGCTAATTGTGTCTGCTTTTCAAACCGAAGTTTTTGCAGGTCTGCAGTTTCCGGTTGATAGTGGTAATCTAAGCCCGTTTCACCGATCGCGACAACTTTAGGGTCTTTTGCATAGGTATGTAATATATCTAACGCAAAGTCGCTATTCACATCGAGTGGGTGTACACCGCAAGAGGCGTGAACATTGTCATACGGTTTTATCATTTCCAGCATAGCAGGGAATGAGTCGAGAGTAACACCAACGGAAAGGATATCAGTGACATTCACTTTACGAGCTTTTTCTAGCACGTCCTCTATACCCTTGTGTAACTCTGTATAATCAAGTTTGTCTAAGTGACAATGGGAATCTACGAACATGGTTCCTCTTTATGCTGTATCAACCAGTCTGCTGTGAGTAGCTCAACATTCAAACCAGAATTTGTTTCTAATTGGCGCCTCAATTGGCCGAGCGTCGAACCCATTTGGTAAAGCTTATCGTAACTTAGCAACTCACATAGCTTAACGCTCCCCGGAGTCAGCTGAGGATCGCACACATCAAAATGGATTTTTTGCGCGTCGCTAATTAAGTACCATAGCCACGTCATGCTAAGCATTGCTTGTTGAGCAATAAGAGAAGTTAACTCTATCCAATTATCTTCACCATGGGCATAAAGCAAAAACTGCTCTTCTAGTTTTCGATAGTCGCTTAACCAATCTTGCTCAATAAATTGCTTGGCCTGCAGAGGTTCATAATTGCAAATATGGGCGACAAATAAAGGACAATCTTGGCCAATTTGTTGCTCAACCCACTCTGTCACTTCAATTGCTGTAGGCACAGGCAAAGACCACTGTTGGCAACGACTCACTATTGTCGGTAGCAACAAATTAAGCCTATCAGTTAACAGTACGAAAAAGCATTGCTGGGAAGAGCTTTCTAGTGTTTTTAAAAGAGCGTTGGCTGCTGACTCATTGAGAGAGTGTGCTGACTCTATGACAATTAGGCGATGGTGTGAAAGCTGAGAGGATTCCTGAGCAAACTTGTTGCACAGCCTAATTTGATCAACGGTTATAGCCTTCCCTTCTTTTTCGGGTTTAAACAAATGAAAATCGGGATGGGTACCTGAAGCCATTAAGTCGCAGCTATGACACAACCCACAAGGGCTCACTTTATCTTTTGTACACATAAGAGCCTTAGCGAGCTGCTCTACGAGCTTATCTCCGCCAAGTCCTAGAGGTGCATTTAACAAGCTGACATTAGAGAATTGATCTGAACCTAAGCTGTTTTGCCACTTATGCCAAAGTTCCTCTAGCCAAGGATACAAATCGCTCATGATTTGAGTTCATCCAACCATTGAGTAAGTGCAGATGTTATATCCTTCGAAACATTTTGGATTTCTTGGCCTGCGTCGATGACTGAAACCCTCTCGTCACTTTTTGCCAATTCTAAATATTTATCTCTTGTACGCTGAAAGAAGCTAAGATCCATCTTCTCGATTCTATCTAACTCTCCCCGCCCTCTCGCTCTTGCAAGACCGATGCTAGGTTCAATATCTAGATACAAAGTAAAATCCGGTTTAAAGTCGCCTAACGCTGTGTGTTTCAATGATTGAATCAGCTCTGAGGAAATCTGACGCCCACCACCTTGATAAGCTTGTGAAGACATGTCATGCCTGTCACCAATAACCCACGTATTGCTATCCAAAGTAGGCTTAATTACCGTTTCGACTAACTGGACTCTCGCTGCATACATCAGCATTAGTTCACTCATATCCTGAAGCGGCTCATCTTCCAGCTCTAGCTTGGTTAGCTCGCGCATTTTTTCAGCAAGGACAGTGCCGCCCGGCTCCCGAGTCGTTTTTACCTGAGTGATTCCTCGTTCATTGAGAACATCAACGATGGCCTTCATTGCTGTGCTCTTACCTGCACCTTCTAGTCCTTCAACAACGATAAATTTTGCTTTATTCATTTGCTACTTCTTAACTTTCTTAAATACGCTCTTACTGCGATGTTGTGTTGACGCAGTGTCTTAGAAAACACATGTCCGCCGCTACCACTAGCGACAAAATAGTAATATGGACTGGTTCCCGGATGTAATGCTGCTTTGATTGATGCTAACCCTGCCATAGCAATTGGTGTGGGCGGTAAACCACGGATGACATAGGTGTTGTACGGAGTCGGTGTTCTCAGGTCTTTCTTGGTAATATCACCATTGTATTTGTCACCCAAACCATAGATAACGGTTGGATCGGTCTGCAATCGCATATTCTTTCTCAAGCGGTTGACGAAAACCGATGCAATGGTAATACGCTCTGACTCAATTGCAGTTTCTTTTTCAATGATTGAGGCCAATATTAATGCATCATAAGGTGTCTTAATAGGTAAGTCCTTTTGCCTCTTATCCCACAATGCATCAAGATGGGAAAACAGTTTCTTGTGGGCGCGTTGCAAAATCTCAATATCTGTCGTGCCAGCAGTATAATTATAGGTCTGTGGCAAGAATAGGCCTTCAAGATCCTCTCTCTTAATACCTAGTTTTTCTGCTATTTCGGCCTCTGACAGTGACTTCATTGTGTGTTTTAAATGAGGAGCCTTTTCTAGTTGCTTCTTCCATTCAGAGAACCTGCTGCCTTCAATAAAGGTGATCGAGAATTGATGCTCTTTTCCTGATACAAGTAACTTCAATATATCAACCAGCTTTTCACCACTCTTAAAGTCATAGGTGCCCGCTTTGATATCTGTCAGCTCAGGTCGAAAGCGGCCTATCAAACGCGCATAAGAACTTGAGTTAATCCAGTTTCGGTCTACAAAATCTTGTAGGACTTGTTTTAAGTTTGTTCCGCTGTCTACAGTCACCAATTGTGAGTTCTGTATAAGCAATGGTTGATTGAGAAATTGGCTTACTTGATTATTTAAAAACCAAAGTGCGCTTGCTGCCAATGCAACGGAAAGAATTAAGCCAACAGCAATTTTTTTTATCACGACGTAAAATACTCCTGAATACTTCTAGTCATTTGGCCAATTTGGAAACATTGATTGCCTATCTTCGTGACCGGCGCTACCGTGAGAATAGAGTTTGTTATAAATAGCTCCTCTGCTTCAAGAGCTTGATGCAGTTTAAATTGCCCCGATTCAACTTCAAGTCCCTTACTTGAGAGCTTACTTAGAACTAACTTTCTCATAACTCCAGAAACACCCGCCTTATCTAATGCAGGTGTGTACCATTTTTTGTTCTTTTTCCAAAAGATATTTGCCATTGTTGTCTCAACAACGTTGTCCTCTATATCGAGAGTAAGTCCGTCTAGGAAACCATTCTTGTCCATCTCTGATTTCAGCAAAATTTGCTCTAAGCGATTGTTGTGCTTGTGACCTGCTAGCATTGGACTATGACCCAGTCGTTTTTCACATACTCCCAGCTCAATACCTTGGCTTTGTATTGTTTCATAGTGATTAGGGAAAGAAAATTGGCCAACCGTAATATTGGGAGAGTCGACCAAGGCCGGGCTATAACCTCTTCCACCGTCACCTCGGCTTATATGTAGCTTTAAGCCAGCCTTCTCATCAGGTAATGCTGCCTGTTCAAGCATTGTTAGAACAGATTCCCAATTGGGAGAAGAAATTTCGAGCTGTGTTAAACACGCTTCCATTCTTTCAACATGCAGCGACCAATGCTGGATTTCCCCTTTTCGAGTAAGCATGGTTGTAAAGCAACCGTCTCCATACTGAAAAGATCGGTCAGTTACTGGGATGCTATTTGTAGGTTTTCCGTTTACCCAAAACATATACACACCTCAAAAAAAAGCGGCTTAATGCTATGCACCAAGCCGCTCATCAATATTTTAGTAAATATCTATGCTTTTTAAATCTTTTTAAAGATTAAACAGCCGTTTGTACCACCGAAACCGAATGAGTTACACGCTGCATATTCCATATCTACGTCACGGCATACATGTGGAACCAAATCTATACCTAGGCCTTCTTCAGGATCATCTAAGTTAATCGTTGGTGGCACTTTCTGATCTACCAATGACATGATTGTGATGATCGCTTCAACAGAGCCTGCTGCACCAAGTAGGTGACCAATCATAGACTTAGTAGAAGATACAAGAACTTGCTTCGAAGCTTCCTCACCAAGAGCACGCTTGATGCCTTTGATTTCTGCTACGTCACCAGCTGGAGTCGATGTACCATGCGCATTAACATAACCAACTTTCTCGCCAGAAATACCTGCATCACGCATTGCAGCTTCCATAGCTAGTGCACCACCAGAGCCATCTTCACTTGGAGACGTCATGTGGTAAGCATCACCGGACATACCGAAGCCAACTAGTTCACAGTAAATCTTAGCGCCGCGAGCTTTAGCGTGTTCGTATTCTTCAAGAATAACCATACCTGCGCCATCACCAAGTACGAAACCATCACGGCCTTTGTCCCAAGGACGAGAAGCTTTTTGTGGTTCATCATTACGAGTTGAAAGTGCTCTCGCTGCACCAAAGCCTGCAATACCCAGAGGAGTAGACGCTTTTTCTGCACCACCCGCTAACATTGCATCTGCATCACCGTATGCAATCATACGAGCAGCATGGCCAATGTTATGTAGGCCAGTTGTACATGCCGTCGAAATCGCAATGTTTGGACCGCGCATACCGCACATGATAGACAGGTTACCTGCAACCATGTTTACGATCGTTGAAGGTACGAAGAATGGACTTACTTTACGAGGTCCTTTCTCAACAAGTGCTTGGTGACCTTTTTCAATCAAATCAAGACCGCCGATACCAGAGCCGATAGCAACGCCTACACGCGCTGCGTTTTCTTCAGTGACTTCAAGACCTGAGTCTTTAAGTGCCTGAACACCTGCTGCGATACCGTATTGGATAAATAGATCCATCTTACGCGCGTCTTTTTTCGACATGTACTCTTCGCAGTTAAAGTCTTTTACAAGACCTGCAAAACGAGTGGAGTATTCGGCAGTGTCAAAGTGCTCGATATTAACGATACCACTTTGACCTTCTAGCAAGGCCTTCCAAGAAGTTTCTACAGTGTTGCCTACCGGCGACAACATTCCCATGCCAGTTACTACGACACGACGCTTGGACACGATATTATTCTCCGGAGTTGATAAGGTTTGAGAAGGTAAAAAAGATTTAGAAAACACAGGCGGCCGGAAAGCCGCCTGGGAGAGATATTACTGAGCGCTGTTTACGTAGTCGATTGCAGCTTGAACAGTTGTGATCTTCTCAGCTTCTTCATCTGGAATCTCAGTGTCGAACTCTTCTTCTAGAGCCATAACTAGCTCAACA
The DNA here is from genome assembly GCF_921294215.1 of Vibrio marisflavi CECT 7928. Taxonomy (GTDB): domain Bacteria; phylum Pseudomonadota; class Gammaproteobacteria; order Enterobacterales; family Vibrionaceae; genus Vibrio; species Vibrio marisflavi. Next base: position 668,641 of record NZ_CAKLDM010000002.1, on the reverse strand, counting down.
GTGTCTAGAGAGTCAGCACCTAGATCATCTACGAAAGAAGCTTCATTCTTAACTTCTGCTTCGTCTACACCTAGCTGTTCAACAATGATTTTCTTTACGCGTTCTTCGATGTTGCTCATTTTTTTCTTTTCCTATTACAGATGTCGCCTAATGCGATGATTCCGTAGTTTATTCAAACTAGTGAAAGTTGCAAGAGGCACCTTGCTGGTCAAACCACAATTTTCGCGATTTTAACCGAAATTCAGTACATTTTTAATCTAAATCATGCACAATTCTTGCGCATGTTAGCCAAAAGTTTAACATTTAGTTTGGTCACCCTATCAATAAAGATGACCAACTAGCGCATATTAAACCATATACATGCCGCCATTTACATGTAAAGTTTCACCTGTGATGTACGCAGCTTCAGGAGAGGCCAAAAATGCGACTGCTGATGCAATTTCACGAGGATCACCTAAGCGACCGGCTGGCACTTGAGATAGTGTAGCAGCTCTTTGCTCATCGTTAAGAGCTTTTGTCATATCCGTTTCAATAAATCCTGGTGCAACTGTGTTTACTGTTACACCACGAGAAGCTACTTCACGTGCCATTGATTTCGTAAAACCAATCACGCCAGCTTTAGCTGCTGAGTAGTTAGTTTGGCCTGCGTTACCCATAGTACCTACAACAGAGCCCACGTTAATGATGCGGCCGTTACGCTTTTTCATCATGCCACGCAGAACTGCTTTAGACAGACGGAAGATAGATGTTAGGTTGGTATCCATGATATCCGTCCATTCATCATCTTTCATGCGCATAAGCAGATTATCGCGTGTGATACCTGCATTGTTAACCAAGATATCTAACGCGCCAAACTCATCGTTGATCGTTTTTAGTGTTGCTTCGATTGACTCAACATCAGTAACGTTTAGTGCTAAGCCTTTACCGTTCTCACCAAGGTATTCACTGATAGCTGCTGCGCCATTTTCACTTGTCGCTGTACCAATAACAGTAGCGCCGCGCTCTACAAGTAGCTCAGCAATAGAACGGCCAATACCGCGGCTAGCACCTGTTACTAACGCGATTTTACCTTCAAGATTCATCATTTTATTTCTTCCTTTTTACGCTTTTGCTGCGTCTAGCGTAGCAACATCGTTAACGGCTGCTGCGCTAAGTGTTTTGACAATGCGCTTAGTCAAACCAGTTAATACTTTACCTGGACCAAGCTCAAACAGTTTTTCGACACCTTGCTCGCTCATAAGTTGCACGCCTTCAGTCCAACGAACTGGGCTATAAAGCTGACGAACCAATGCGTCTTTGATTTTTGCTGGGTCAGTTTCTGCTACGACATCAACATTGTTGATGACTGGTAATTGAGGAGTGTTGAACTCGATGTCTTCAAGCGCTACTGCAAGTTTATCTGCAGCTGGCTTCATTAGAGCGCAGTGAGAAGGCACAGATACTGGCAATGGCAGTGCACGTTTAGCACCCGCTTCTTTACAAAGTACACCCGCTCGCTCAACGGCAGCTTTGTTACCAGCAATAACAACTTGGCCCGGTGAGTTGAAGTTAACTGGGGATACCACTTCACCCTGCGCAGCTTCTTCACAAGCTTTAGCAATACTGTCATCATCCAAACCAATGATTGCGTACATTGCACCAACACCAGCTGGTACAGCTTCTTGCATCAATTGACCACGTAGTTCAACCAATTTAATTGCTTGTTTGAAATCGATAACGCCAGCACAAACTAATGCTGAGTACTCACCTAAGCTGTGGCCAGCTAGATTTGCTGGTTGTTCAAGGCCTTGCTCTTGCCATACACGCCAAATAGCGACGGAAGAAGCAAGTAGAGCTGGTTGAGTACGGAAAGTTTGGTTTAGGTCTTCTGCAGGGCCGTTTTGAACTAGAGCCCAAAGGTCATAACCTAGCGCTTCCGACGCTTCTGAAAAAGTTTGTTTAACAACGTCATATTGCTCTCCAAGCTCTGACAGCATACCCACGACTTGTGAGCCTTGGCCTGGAAATACGATAGAAAACTTGCTCATTTTAGATTTCCTTAAGCAAAAATTAATAAAAGGTGCGAATTAGTCTAAAGACCAGTTGCACACCTTAATTGATTACATTATCTAGGTTAGAACTTGACTAAAGCCGAGCCCCAAGTAAAGCCACCACCAAACGCTTCAAGCAGAAGTGTTTGACCACGTTTGATGCGGCCATCACGTACAGCTTCATCGAGCGCCGTTGGAATTGTAGCAGCTGAAGTATTGCCATGACGGTCTAACGTCACTACAACCTGATCCATTGGCATAGATAGCTTTTTCGCTGTCGCAGATATAATGCGCAGGTTCGCCTGATGCGGAACCAACCAATCCAATTCGGATTTATCCATCCCATTCGCAGCTAGGGTGTCTTTCACTAGTTTAGAAAGCTGAGTGACCGCGACTTTGAATACTTCATTACCCGTCATGTGCAACCATTTATCTGGATTGCCACCTCGTTCTGGCATTTCCAAGCACAGCAACTCACCATAGCGGCCATCTGAATATACATGGCTTGAAAGTATTCCTGGCTCTTCGCTTGCGCTTACAACCACAGCACCTGCGCCGTCACCGAACAGAATGATTGTAGATCTGTCTGTAGGATCACAAGTTTTTGATAATGTGTCAGCACCAATAACAAGCACATTTTTGCACATGCCAGTCTTGATATGCTGATCAGCCACAGATAGGCCATAAACAAACCCAGAACAAGCTGCCGCTAGATCAAACGCTGGACAAGCTTTAATTCCAAGTTTCGCTTGGACTTGGCAAGCTGAAGACGGAAAAGCGTGACTGCCACTGGTTGTCGCAACGATAATCAGGTCGATATCATCTTTATCAATACCCGCCATATCGATTGCATTCTGTGCTGCATGAGATGCCATATCTGCGACGGTTTCACCATCTGCAGAGATTCGGCGCTCTTTAATGCCTGTGCGTGCTACGATCCACTCATCACTTGTATCTACCATTTTCTCTAGATCTGCGTTAGAACGCACCTGAGATGGCAAGTAGCTGCCAGTACCTAATATTTTGCTATACATGAAGACTTATTAATGCCTCTCGAGTAAAACTGCTTCCAAACGATCTCGTATACGGCTTGGCACTCGCCGTTTGACCTCGTGTACTGCCTCACCTATTGCGTTGACTACCGCAGTTACGTCAGCACTTCCATGGCTTTTTATGACAATTCCGCGCAATCCTAGCAAACTTGCGCCATTATACTGGTCGGGGTTCAGTAGTTTCAGCTCTTTCAAAAGCCCAGAGAATAGTTTTCGTCCAATCCAGCCTTTTATTGAAGGTGACATTATTGAAGAGGTTAACTTTTCAATAAAAAACTGAGCGGTTCCTTCACTGGCTTTTAGGCAGCTGTTACCTGTAAAACCGTCACACACTATCACATCTGCAATATCATCGAACAGTTTGTTCGCTTCAATATAGCCGATATAATTCACAGATTGTGTTTGAGAGAGAAGTTCTGCGCAGCGCTTTACCCTTTCGACGCCCTTAATATCTTCAACTCCGATATTAAGTAGAGCGACTCTTGGCTGACGCTCTAAATGCTGTTCTGCCAAGGCACTTCCCATTACCGAGAACTGAAACAACGCCTCTTCACTACTGACAACATTTGCACCGAGATCTAACATCCAAGTGAAATTTCCAGTTTTGGTCGGCAATGCAGAGACCAAAGCTGGTCGCTCGATACCTGGCAAAAGATTCAAATGACGGCGTGATAGAGCCATGAGCGCACCGGTATTTCCCGAGCTGACTACGGCATCCGCTTTCTCACTAGCAACCCACTCAATAGCGGTATTCATAGAGCTGCCTGCACTTTTTCTGAGTGCTTGAGAAGGCTTTAAAGAATTTGATATTACCTGGTCGCAGTGAACAATCTCTATTCGATCGCCCAACTCTTCGGCCAGTTTTGATAGTGAACTATAGCCGAAATCTGACAAGTGCTCGAATATGTCGCCCTGTTTGCCAACAAGTATAATTTTGAGCTCTGGGAAATGCGACAGTGCCTGCACGACGGCAGGCACTGTAACGCGAGGACCGAAATCCCCGCCCATTGCATCAACTGCAACGGTTATATTTTGCAAAGGTCAACCTTACTTGTTGATAACCTTTTTGCCACGGTAGTAACCTTCAGCAGTTACGTTGTGGCGCAGGTGAGTCTCACCTGAAGTCGCGTCTACAGACAAAGCTGCTGTAGTTAGGGCATCGTGTGAACGACGCATACCACGCTTAGAACGTGTCTTACGGTTTTTTTGTACGGCCATGGACCCTACTCCTGAGTTAATTGCTTAAAAAATTACTTTTTTAAGTTTTTTAAAACATCGAATGGATTCGGCTTTTCTTCCACAATTTCTTCTGGAATCTCACCAAACACCATATTGTCTGAATCAACGCTACAATCCGCTGCATCATGCATTGCAATTTGGGGTAAATTCAAGATGAACTCATCTTCAACTAGCTTAATCAAGTCGATCTCACCGTACTCGTTCGGATCTACCAAATCGTACTCTTCCGGTGCTTCTTCTTCACTTTTCTCACCATAGTAGGGAGTACAAGTGAAGGAGACTTCACACTCATGTGTGAAAACTTCATTACAGCGTTGACATTCTAATTCGACTTCGACGTTAGCTTTACCAGAGATAACTACGAGTCGTTGTTCATCCAACCCAAATGACATTGACACTTGCGCGTCGCGTTTCACGCCTTCGACCGATTCCTCTAAGCGCTTTAAAAGACTAGCCTGGATGATACCATCATAGTCCAATCTTTTTTGAGCTGCTTTAGCAGGATCAACCGTTCGCGGTATTTTTACCTTTTGCATAGGGCGCGAATATTATCTTTATCGACAAATATAGTCAAAGGAAAAGGCAAAAAACTTGAAGTTTTTTTCGTTTAAACAGAAAGCATTGTGTCACCTTGGCTTTGTCGACTATTATCTTGCCTGTCGTTAAACTGCACAATATAAGTTATGGCTACATTACCACTAGTACTTGCATCCACTTCTCCATACCGTCAGCAATTGTTAGAAAAGCTCACGCTTCCTTTCACTACTGCATCTCCGCAATGTGATGAAACCCCAAAAGAAAATGAATCCCCTACCGAGCTAGTTCGTCGCTTATCAATAAGCAAAGCCAAATCCTGTCATATAACTCAACCGAGCCTTGTTATTGGTAGCGATCAAGTGTGCGTTATAGAGGGTAAAATCGTAGGTAAACCACTGACAAGAGAAAAAGCGATTGAACAACTTAAAAAGCAAAGTGGAAAAGAAATCACATTTTATACTGGATTAGCGGTTTACAACACGATTACTCAGCAAGTTGAAGAAACTATTGACACTGTCGTGGTTCATTTCCGGCAGCTAACTGATCAAATGATTGAAAATTATGTCGACAAAGAGCAACCGTTTTATTGCGCGGGCAGTTTTAAGTGCGAAGGCTTAGGCATTGCACTATTTAGCAAAATAGAAAGCAAAGATCCGAACAGTTTGATCGGCTTACCTTTAATTGATTTAGTGACACTTCTAGAGAATCAAGGAATCGAAATACTATAAGCAGTGCAATTAAGCACTGCCCTACGCTGTTTTTACACCATATTCCTTAACGACTGTAAAACGCTTTCTAGCTTTTTCTCCATCGGCGCGTTTATATCCATCCACTCTTCACTGGAGGGGTGAACGAATCTAATGTTGGCGGCATGGAGGAAAAGTCTATCTAAGCCAACCTTACCTGTATAAGCATCAAACCTTCTATCACCGTATCGGTCGTCCCATGCAATTGGGTGACCTGTATACTGTGTATGTACCCGGATTTGGTGAGTACGGCCAGTAATTGGGCTAGCTTGCAATAACGTTGCATCTGAAAAAGCTTCAAGTATCTTAAATCGCGTTTCAGACGGTTTACCATCGGGATTAACCCTGACGATACTGTTTACTTCGTTCTTCTTCAAAGGCGCTTTGACAACTTTACAGCTGTTCTTCCAACGCCCCATGACCAATGCAAAGTAGAACTTCTTGACGGTTTTCTCGCGAAACTGAGCTTGCAAGTGGCGCAATGCCGAGCGCTTCTTTGCAACCAATAAAATACCTGAGGTATCTCTATCAATCCGGTGAACCAATTCTAAGAAGCGAGCTTGAGGACGTAATGCTCGCAATGCTTCAATTGCTCCGAACTTAAGACCACTACCACCGTGTACCGCCGTACCAGAAGGTTTATTCAGTACTAATAGATGCTCGTCTTCATAAAGAATATTGGATTCAAGTTCCGCTACTTTATTAAGTTTAGTGCTCACTTCAGGCTGAGCAGAGGATTGCTCTAAAGTCACTGGCGGGACTCGTACTACGTCTCCTGCACATAGCTTATACTCAACCTTAATTCTTTTTTTATTAACTCTCACTTCCCCTTTACGAACAATTTTATATACGACGCTTTTGGGCAAGCCTTTTAGTTGATTGCGCAGAAAGTTATCAATACGCTGTCCAGCCATATCTTCATCTATTTCGATGAACTGGACTTTTGTTTTTATCTCACTCATGCGGCGATTGTAACATTGGATGCTTACTGGTATCACTTTTTCTTTCTGCTTTATCTACACAGAAGAAATTTCGTCACTTTTACAACTTACGAGTGCTGTGGATAACATTCGACACAAAATCACCGCCAATCATAAAAAGTATGATCTAGCGCTTAAAATCCAAATAGATACCGATTTTAGCTTTTTTTATATGTGAGATTTTCACGCTGTTTATAACAAAGCAGATTGCTGTGTGAACTCTGCGCTGCTATAGTTCACTGCTGTTATAAGTGTTTTAGGTTATTTTTTAATCACCACCTAGCATTTTAAAGCAACTTAGTTGAGTAGACTTCCTCAGATCTTGATATGCAGCATATGGCGTAAGACATGTTCAAACTGAGCTAACTTGCTGGCTTCTACTCGCCATCTTATATGTTGAGTATTATCCGCACTATTTGCGGCTCACAGGCGTACTTGTTTGTGAGACTGAAGTGCCCTTAGAGCATCCCCTTCCAGCCGTGAGGCTGCATTGCTATAGCCATGGGATCAGGCACCGTACAAGATGAAAAGTGGGCAAGATAATAATTACGACAACGAAAAGATTTTACGAGAATTTTAATGAAAAGAATGTTGATTAACGCAACTCAAAAAGAAGAGTTGCGTGTTGCCTTGGTCGATGGCCAAAAGCTATTTGATCTAGATATTGAAAGTCCTGGACACGAATCTAAGAAGGCAAACATATACAAAGGACGTATCACCCGCATAGAACCTAGCCTTGAAGCTGCTTTCGTCGATTACGGCGCTGAAAGACACGGATTCCTACCTTTAAAAGAGGTTGCCCGCGAATACTTCCCTGAAGGATATACTTACCAAGGCCGCCCTAGCATTAAAGAAGTGTTAGAGGAAGGACAAGAAGTTATCGTACAAGTTGAGAAAGAAGAGCGCGGTAGCAAAGGCGCTGCTCTTACTACTTTTATCTCTCTTGCCGGCAGCTACTTAGTCCTAATGCCAAATAACCCGCGTGCTGGCGGTATTTCTCGTCGCATTGAGGGCGAAGAAAGAACTCAGCTAAAAGCGGCGTTAAGCTCTTTAGAGTTGCCTCAAGGCATGGGCCTGATTGTCCGTACTGCTGGTGTTGGTAAAAGTGCAGAAGAACTAGAGTGGGATTTAAACGTTTTACTCAATCACTGGGGTGCAATTAAACAGGCTTCAGAATCTAACCCTGCACCATTCTTAATTCACCAAGAAAGTAACGTCATTGTCCGTGCAATTCGCGACTACTTGCGTCGTGATATTGGTGAAATCCTTATCGATAGCAACACTATTTACGAACGTGCACTAGCGCATATCCGCCTAGTTCGCCCTGATTTCGTTAACCGAGTTAAGAAATATCAAGGTGAAGTGCCTCTATTTAGTCACTATCAAATCGAAAGCCAAATTGAATCTGCATTCCAGCGTGAAGTTCGCCTTCCTTCTGGTGGTTCAATCGTTATCGACCCAACAGAAGCCTTAACGTCTATCGATATTAACTCGGCTCGCGCGACGAAAGGTGGAGATATCGAAGAAACCGCTCTAAATACCAACTTAGAAGCGGCAGAAGAAATTGCTCGCCAACTGCGTCTGCGTGACTTGGGTGGTTTGGTTGTTATCGATTTCATCGATATGACTCCGGTAAGACACCAGCGTGAAGTAGAAAACCGCTTGCGTGACTCTGTTCGATTAGATAGAGCTCGCGTTCAAATTGGCCGCATCTCTCGATTTGGTCTGCTCGAAATGTCCCGCCAGCGTTTGAGCCCTTCACTAGCAGAAGCAAGCCATCATATTTGTCCTCGTTGTAGTGGTACAGGTGTGGTTCGTGACAATGAATCACTAGCGCTATCAGTTTTGCGCCTTATCGAAGAAGAAGCTCTTAAAGACAATACTTCACAAGTATTGGCAATCGTTCCGGTTCCAATCGCTTCTTACCTTCTAAATGAAAAGCGTCGCTCAGTAAACCACATTGAGAAGAACCAACAAGTTAAGATAACTATCGTTCCTAACTCTGACATGGAAACTCCGCACTTCGAAGTGATCCGTGTAAGAGATGGCGAAGAGCAAGATCTGCTTTCTTACCTAGTTCCTAAGAAACTAGAGGCTATGAAGGAAGCTGAAAGTAAAGAAGTTGCCGAGACTGAAGTTAAAGCGAAGAAAATCGAAGAGCCTGCTCTTAAAGGTTTTGCGTCCCCAGCTCAAAAAGCGCCAAAGCCAAGCCCTGCTGCAAGCACAGCCCAGAAAGCAGAAGAGAAAAGCAAGCCAGGCCTAGTTAGCCGATTCTTCAAAGCCCTAGGTCGCGCTCTATTTGGATCAGAGCCGGAGGCTGTAAAAGAGCCACCTAAGCAACAAGAGTCAACTAAGCAGAGCAGAAATAATAACCAGAAGCGCCGTAACAACCGTAACGACCGTAACGACCAGCGCAGACGCAATACTGCTCAAGACACTAACCGTGATAAAGAACGTCGTAACAAGCGTGACGGACAAGACAATACGGCAAATAAAGAAAACAAACAGCAAAATCGTAAACAGCAGAATCGCCGTAACAAACGAGATGATGTTAAGCAAAACAAGCTAGCGGAAGAAGGTCAACAGCTAGCCGCTGATGCACGCACTAATCAGGTAGAGAAAGCTCCTGAAGAAAAAGCTGCGAAGGTTAAAGAGAAACGCCAAAGACGTAAGCTAAATAAACAAGTTCGTGTTAAAGACCAGCAAGCTTCGAAAAACGCATCACAAGCGAATAAGGTCGAGACAGCAAAACAAGCTGAAGAGACAGTAGAAACTGTGAATCTTGAGCAAGCTAATAACCAAGTCGAAGTGAAGAAGGAAGAGCCAAAACAACGTCGTAGCCGTCGTTCACCTCGTCACTTAAGAGCAAATGGCCAGCGTAGACGTCGTGGACGCGATAGACGCCCTAACCCATTCCGTTTGCGTAAAGGTGGTGTTGCTTCTCCAGAGATGGCGATGGGTAAAGTTATGCCTCGCTATGATTTAGCTAAAAACAATAAGCAAGAAGCTGTTGTGCAGAAGGAGACAATTGAGGTTATCAAACCTCAACTAGGCGGTGTTGCTTGCCCTGAGATGGCAATGGGCAAAGTCGTGATTGCTCGCCCTGAAGTGCAAGTTGTTAAGAATGAAAAGCCTCAAGCAAACTCTGAAGCAACGGTAGAAGCAGTTAAAGCACCTATTGCGCCTCAAGAAGTAGCTCAACCAACTGTTGCTACTGCAAGCAATGCGGTAGTGAGCGTCGCAGAGGCACCAGCTAAAGTATCTAAACCCGAGCCCGCACGTGTTGAAAAAAGCACTGAAGCTAAGATCGAATTGGAAGAGTCACAAATTCTAGTTCCTGAAGCTTTGCAATCACATGCTTCATCGCCGATGGCAAAAGCTCCTGGCCCGCAAGAATTGAAAGAAATTCAAGTAAATGCGGCACCGTTTAGAACAGAAAGGTACGTAGCGAAAGGCGCAGGAAGCCAAGTGGCTCGCAATCAAGCGGGCTCTGAAATGGCGAAGCCCCAAAGCTTTTAACACCCTAGGCTCATAAGCTAATTAAGAAGGTCACCTTAGGTGACCTTCTTCTATTTATTCACAAACTAAATAATTTAACTATCAGGTCATTATTGAAGTCGGTCACAGTTTTGGGTAGGATTTGCCCACTTAATTCCTATATCAAGCCATCAACACTCTGTCATATTCACCTATAATTTGCCTGATATAGTTTAAATATCACTCACATTACAATCAGAACTTACAGTTACAGAGATAGAAGCAGCTTGGCTAGATAGCGTATAAAGCTAGCTCAGCAATATTTCTGAAGCTTATACAGATACCTAACAGGATATAAGACGGCACATAACATGTTTGATTTTTCACAACTTTCTAAGCAATCGCTCAAGAATGACGTTCTCTCAGGATTGACGGTTGCACTCGCATTGGTGCCTGAAGCAGTGGCATTTGCCTTTGTTGCCGGGGTTGACCCAATGGTCGGGCTCTATGCAGCCTTTATTGTTGGTCTTGTTACCTCACTATTCGGTGGACGCCCAGGCATGATTTCAGGCGCGACTGGCTCGATGGCTGTGGTTATGGTGTCCCTTGTTGCAGCTCATGGTATTCAATACCTGTTCGTTACAATACTGTTAGCGGGTATTCTGCAGATTTCAGCAGGTGTATTTAAGCTAGGTAAGTTTATCCGAATGGTGCCTTATCCAGTGATGATCGGTTTTGTTAACGGATTAGCTATCGTTATTTTCCTAGCTCAATTAGGTCAGTTCAAAGCTGCTGACTTAACCGGTGCTTTAACGTGGCTACCGCATGATCAGATGATGATAATGCTAGCTTTGGTTGCGCTAACCATGGCGATTATTTTCTTTTTGCCAAAGCTAACCACAGCAGTACCTTCTTCACTTGCAGCGATCATCATCGTCACTCTAATTGTTCACTTCTTCGGTTTAGATACTCGTACAGTCGTTGACTTCTTAAGAACAATGACGCACAACCCGAATGCGACACTGGCAGGAGACTTACCTACCTTCTCTATTCCTTCTGTCCCGATGACTTTGGATACACTTAAAGTGATCGTTCCATATGCAATTATCCTAGCCGCTATTGGTCTTATTGAATCATTGCTAACGCTAACAGTAATAGATGAAATAACAAATACTCGTGGTAAATCTAACAAAGAATGTATAGGGCAAGGCCTTGCTAACGTTACTTGTTCTTTCTTCGGAGCGATGGGTGGTTGTGCGATGATTGGCCAGTCAATGATCAACGTAAATTCTGGTGGTCGTGGACGACTTTCTGGCTTTGTTGCTGCCGTTGCCCTACTTTGCTTTATCCTATTCACTTCTGCATTGATCGAAATGATTCCTCTAGCTGCTCTAGTTGGCGTTATGTTTATGGTCGTAATTGGTACGTTTGAATGGGCCACATTTAAGTTTGCACGCCGAGTACCAAAGAAAGACTTTTTCGTGATTGTTTTGGTAACTGTGGTTACGGTCATGACCGATTTAGCCATGGCTGTAGCGGTTGGTGTCATTGTTTCCGCGTTAATGTTTGCATGGGATCACGCGAAACATATCTATGCTTCAAGTAGCATCAACGAAGAAGGCTCAAAGGAATATCATATCAACGGCCCGATCTTTTTTGGCTCATCGGCGAATTTCTTAGAGCTGTTTGATGCGGTCAACGACCCAGAAGACGTTATCGTCGACTTCGCGAATTCAAGGGTTGCCGATCACTCAGCGATTGATGCCATCGAGACAATTGCAGAGCGCTACAGCGCTCAAGGTAAAACTCTTCACTTAAGGCACCTGAGCCAAGATTGCCGAGCACTACTGCACAAAGCTGGCAGCCTAGTAGAAATCAACGTAAAAGAAGACCCAAGTTATAAAGTTGCTACCGACGTTCTCGCTGGTTAGTAATTGCAGTTTAAGGTAGATTTAAAGTACCGCCACTTTGGCGGTATTTTTTTACCTACTGAACAGAAAACCAAAGTAGGACTCAGGGCTAGCTTTTTAAGCTTTATCCTTCCAACCTTTCAAATCGCCATGCAACTAAAGCTGTAGCTCAGATGATTTCATATCACAGCATGTTCAAACTGATTTGAGCACTTGCCTTTAAAGCTTAGGTTTAGGTTTAGGTTTAGGTTCAGCACCCTAGATTAGTTTTAAGACCCTATCCAAGTTACCGACCAAAGAATCTTAATTGTCTCCCTAAACGTTCTAAAACCGAGTCCTAAACACCGAATAACGTTTCTTACAGGAATGCACAAAAACGAATCCAAACGACTAGAACTCCTTATGCTAGGCCGAATATTAAAGATAAAAAAAGGCCCTTACGAAGTAAGGGCCTTAAGCAAATTATTTATCTAAACTTGATTAAGCTTCAGCTTTCTCTTTTTTAGATTTAGCTTCTGCTTTCACTTTAGTTTTTTCTGCTGGCTTTTGGTCATCTTTCTTAACGATAACTGAAGTACCTTCGAAAGTTTCACCTTCAACGTATGCCTTACCGTAGTAAGAATCCGTTAGAACTTCTTTTAGCTCAGAGATTAGAGGGTAACGAGGGTTTGCACCTGTACATTGGTCATCGAATGCGTCAACAGATAGAGTATCTAGTTGAGCAAGGAAGTCCGCTTCGTTTACGCCTGCGTCTTTGATTGAAGTTGGGATATCTAGCTCACGCTTCATCTCTTCTAACCAAGCTAGTAGACGCTCAATTTTCTGAGCCGTACGGTCACCAGCCTGAGATAGACCTAGGTGATCTGCAACTTCAGCATAACGACGACGTGCTTGTGGACGGTCGTACTGAGAGAATGCAGTTTGCTTAGTTGGGTTGTCGTTAGCGTTGTAACGAACTACGTTAGAAATTAGTAGAGCGTTAGCTAGGCCGTGTGGCAAGTGGAACGCGTTACCAATTTTGTGTGCCATAGAGTGACATACACCTAGGAAAGCGTTCGCAAACGCAACACCGGCGATAGTCGCTGCATTGTGAACTTTTTCACGAGCGATTGGGTCGTTTGCACCATTTTTGTAGCTTGATGGTAGGTACTCTTTAAGCATCTTAAGAGCTTGTAGAGCTTGACCGTCTGAGTACTCGTTCGCAAGAACAGATACGTAAGCTTCTAGAGCGTGAGTGATTGCATCGTAACCACCAAATGCTGTTAGAGACTTAGGCATATTCATTACTAAGTTAGCGTCAACGATAGCCATGTTTGGTGTTAGCTCGTAGTCAGCTAGAGGGTACTTAGCACCAGTTTTGTCGTCAGTCACAACTGCGAATGGTGTTACTTCAGAACCAGTACCAGAAGTAGTAGTGATACATACTAACTCTGCTTTCTCACCCATTTTAGGGAACTTGTAGATACGTTTACGGATGTCCATAAAGCGCATTGCTAGTTCTTCGAAGTGAGTTTCTGGGTGCTCGTACATTACCCACATGATTTTCGCAGCATCCATTGGTGAACCGCCACCTAGAGCTAGAACAACATCTGGTTGGAAGCTCTTCATTGCTTCAGCACCTTTCTCTACTACAGATAGAGTTGGATCTGCTTCAACATCAAAGAATGTTTGAACTTCCATGCCTTGCTCTTTTAGCAATCTTTCAATTTCATCAGCATAGCCGTTGTTGAATAGGAAGCGGTCAGTTACTAGGAACGCACGTTTCTTATCTTCTAAGTCACCTAGAGCGATTGGAAGGCTACCACGACGGAAGTAAATTGACTTAGGAAGTTTGTGCCACAACATGTTTTCAGCTCGCTTAGCAACAGTTTTCTTATTGATTAAGTGCTTAGGACCAACGTTTTCAGAGATTGAGTTACCACCCCAAGAACCACAACCTAGAGTCAATGATGGTGCTACGTTGAAGTTATAAAGGTCACCGATACCACCGTGAGTAGTAGGGATGTTGATTAGGATACGAGCTGTTTTAAGCTTGTCGCCAAAGTAACGAATACGGTCAGCGTTAACATCTTGGTTTGTGTATAGGCCCGAAGTATGACCGATACCACCAATTTCAACCATTTTCTCAGCTTGAGCTACTGCGTTTTCGAAAGAAGACGCACGGAACATGCCAAGAGTTGGAGATAGTTTCTCATGAGCGAATTCGTCATCATAAGATACTTCACCGATACCTTCACCGACAAGGATCTTAGTATCTGCTGGAACAGAAACGCCTGCCATTTCAGCAATTTTAGTCGCTGGCTGACCAACGATTTTCGCGTTTAGCGCACCATCGATAAGCAATACTTTACGTACTTTGTCTGCATCAGCTTTGTTTAGTACGTGAGCTTTGTGAGAAGCAAAACGCTCTTTTACTTCGTCATATACTTCGTCCATAACGATAACTGCTTGCTCAGAAGCACAAACAACACCGTTGTCGAAAGTTTTAGACATAAGAACAGAAGCTACTGCACGTTTGATGTCTGCTGTTTCATCAATAACAACTGGTACGTTACCTGCACCTACACCGATTGCTGGCTTACCTGAAGAGTACGCTGCTTTAACCATGCCTGGGCCACCAGTAGCAAGGATAAGTGCAATACCGTCATGCTTCATTAGCGCATTAGAAAGCTCTACAGAAGGCTCATCAATCCAACCGATGATGTCTTTTGGAGCGCCTGCTTCTACTGCTGCATCAAGTACTAGTTTCGCTGCATCGTTAGTTGAATGCTTCGCACGTGGGTGTGGCGAGAAGATGATGCCGTTACGAGTTTTAAGAGAGATTAGAGATTTGAAAATTGCAGTAGATGTTGGGTTAGTAGTTGGAACAATACCACAGATGATGCCAACAGGCTCAGCGATTGTCATTGTACCCATGCTGTCGTTTTCTTCTAGAACACCACAAGTTTTGTCATCTTTATATTGGTTGTAGATGAACTCTGAAGCAAAGTGGTTCTTGATTACCTTATCTTCGACAATACCCATACCCGTTTCTTCAACAGCTTGCTGTGCCAAAGGAATACGAGCTTGGTTAGCTGCTAGAGAAGCTGCGCGGAAGATTGCATCTACTTTCTCTTGAGAAAAAGTTGCGAACTCTTCTTGCGCTGCTTTAACGCGAGTCACGAGTGCGTCTAATTCAGCTAAGTTAGTTACAGGCATATTGTATCTCCTAAATAAATAAAATATTAAAAACTTTTTATTAAGCTAACTGCATATGATTTTAAAACAGGAGTCTTAGTAAATTGCTTTCACGTTTTTGATTATATTGTTTCATGTTGCAAAAAATATTGACTCAGATCAGGTGTGAAATATTCTTTCAGTTATCTGTCATCATTATCTTCAAGCTAATAAAAACCGAGGCTTATCACTTACACTACACTTCGCTTTTACCACATAAAATACTACAAAAAAAACTAAAAGCCTGTACTTATTAAACAACACACTTACGTAAGTTTTTTTCATGTAAGCGGCATTTTACGTGCTGCAGCAACATTAAGGTTTCACTGCTAAACATTCTTTGATCTTGCTCAAGTTTTGAATATTCGTCATTGTCGAATGGCTGAGGAATAGACTCGGAATACCGCTGTTTCTCTTTACCTAACAGGAATTAAGCCTACACTTATATGCATGTCACATAGCAATTAACAATCAACTACTATAAATTGTTTTAATAATAAGGAATGGAGAGCAAGGTTGGCTAACGTGTGGAACTGGATTAAGTCTCGCTTAGGGAAATCATTTGGCATTGATTCACAAAATCGCATACCAGAGTCGCTATTTAGAAGTAGTGTATTGGATAGCGTCAGCGACGGAATATTGGTGTGCGACAATAACCCAGATTCCAACTTTATTTTGTACGCAAATCAGTCGATTCAAGATTTCTTTAACTTAAATAGCAGTGACATCATTGGTCAAAACGTATCGTCGTTATACCAATCAATTTGCTCTGAGGGAGATTGGCGACAGCTAAAACAAGCGCTTGCAACTAAAGAAGCAAAGTCCATCACCATCCCTATAATCGGTGGTGACGAAAAGCATTGGATAACACTTCATCTTGACCCATTACAAGATAAGCAAAATGATCCTACGTATATTGTACTCACTCAGACGGATATCTCTGATTTAAAAGATACCCAATTAAAACTCAAAGTTTCGAACGATAAGTTACATCACTCTTTGTCTGTTCAAGCCAACCAAATTTCTGAACACGAATCTCAAATGCAAGCGTTATTTCAGAACGCGCTAGACAGTATGATTCTGATTGATAACAATCAATGTATCGTTGATGCGAACGAACCAGCATTGGAACTTTTCGGTTACGACATCGATACATTGGCAAGCATTAGCCTCGACAAACTACTGCTGAATCTTGACATAGATTCGCTACAGATCGACGACTCTTCATCATTTTCACACAAAGAGCTTGAGATTAATGGTCTAGTTGGAGTGCAAGCAAATACCAATACCATACCTCTCGTCGGTTATGTGCGTAGAGTTCAATTAAATAGTCAAGACTTCTTCATTTTGATTCTTAGAGACTTGACCAATTATAAAATGACCGAGCAAGAGCTACAAAAGAGTCAATCAGAGCTCGAAGAGTCTGTCCGTCGCTTCAACCTCGCAACCAAAGCGGGCGGCATAGGAATTTGGAACTGGAACTTTTTGACCGATGATGTTGAATGGGACGAGAGAATGTATGAGATATACGGGCTATCACCCGAGACTTGCGTTCCAAATTACGATACGTGGAAAAAAGCTGTTCTACCTGAAGACGCTGAAGCCGCAGAAACAGCGCTTGCTCATGCTAAAGACACCTTAACCCAATTTAACGCTGAATTTAGAATTCAACTTCCTGCTGGAGAAGTACGCTGGATAAGAGCAGCTGCAGATATTATTTTTGACAGCGATTCAAATACCCCTATTGGGATGGGTGGTATCAACATCGATATTACCAAAGAGAAAAATGCCCAGGATTTTTTGCGTCATGAAAGCGAAATTGCACAAGCAGCAAATGAAGCAAAATCAATGTTCCTTGCGAATATGAGTCATGAAATCCGGACGCCAATGAATGGTGTTGTGGGTATGTTGAGTCTGCTTAGTGAAAGCGATATGACCGGTGAGCAACACAATATGGTCAGAACTATTAAGGACTCAGCACTGACACTACTGCATATCATTAACGATATCCTTGACTTTTCCAAAATCGAAGCGGGACAAATGTCACTAGAAAGTGTTCCCGTTGAGCTACCTATGGTTGTAGAAAGAACCTTAGATGTCCTTGGTTTACAAGCAAGCAAAAAGGGTATCGACTTATACGCCACCTACAGTGCAAATCTGCCACGAGTCGTCATGAGTGACAGCGTTCGCTTGAGCCAAATTCTCCTCAATATAGTTGGCAACGCTGTTAAATTTACTGACGGGCAAAACAATACCAGTGGTTTAGTCTGCATACATGCTGAATATAAAGCAAACGGTGCTTCACCCCAAATCGAGATTACTGTTAGCGACAATGGTATAGGCATGACCGACGAGCAGATGTTAAAGCTGTTCAACGCTTTCACGCAGGCTGATACCAGCACGACTCGGCTGTTTGGCGGAACAGGCTTAGGCTTGTCTATTACCAAAACTCTACTCGAGCTCATGGGTGGTGATATCGGTGTACGCAGCGAATATGGTGTAGGCAGTACATTTACAATCCATATTCCTTTTGTTGAAGTTGAAAACCAACCCAAACACACAGACTGCGAAGATATGTTAGGTAACAAACTACTTTTTGTTACCAATGATAAGAGCTTGGTGGAGGCATGTAAGCGAACCCTAAAAGGTTATGAATGTGAAACAACCTTCGTCTCTTCGTTTAGTAGAGCTAGATTCGTACTAGAGTATGCAGAAAACAACTACAATCCGTACAACATTATTGTATTGGGGCCAGACGTTGATCTACAAAAAGTAGCCGAAGAACTCAAGGGACTAAAAGAGGTTATCTCAAGCGATTACAAATTTATAAGAATGACTCAAAATGCTAGTCCTGAAGAATCAATGCAACATACAGGACTCTACCCGTATGCATGTAAACCTTTTAAGCCCAGTGAACTTATCAACCATATTGCCATAGTCACTGGCAAACGCACTCCTGAAGTACTTGAAGATTCCAATGAACAAATAGAGCAAACCCCTGTTGGTAGTGAAATGGGCTTGATTCTCGTTGTCGATGACCAGCCTACTAACCGTGATGTAATGAAACGCCAGCTAAACTTCTTAGGGTTCGAGTGTGAAATGGCCGTACACGGCCAAGACGCGTTAACAAAATGGCAATCGAAACATTTCGATCTTATTCTGACTGATTGTCACATGCCGGTTATGGATGGCTACGAGTTGGCACTGAGCGTACGAAACGCTGAGCACCAAGACCGATCCTTGGGGCATACTCCTATCATCGCCATTACAGCTAACGCTCTCGCTGATGCTTCTGATCAATGTTTATCCTCGGGAATGGATGACTATCTAGCTAAGCCTGTCGAGCTTAAAACGCTAGGTGGTTGCGTTAAAAAGTGGTTACATATCTCGCCTAGACCAGAAAGATCCAATGATGCTGTAATAGTCGACGAAGTAGAAGAACCCATTGTAGAAGTGGAGAATGCTGAAGCTAAAGTGGAACATGAAATCACTAGAGCCACTGATAAGCCTGAATCACCGATTTGTATGCAGTCTCTAGAAGATATTTTAGGTACGTCTGACGATGATATTGTGTACCCACTCTTACAAGGATACTGGGAATCGGTCATTAGTGACGTTGAGGAAATTGACCGTGCCCTTGAAGAAGAAGACGAGCAAAAATTGCAACAACTAGCACATGCAGCGAAAGGAGCAGCTCGCTCTGCTGGAGCAGAAACGATAGCTTCAACATTCGAAGAGCTGCAAAACACGGCATTAGAGAAAGACTGGCCTCATCTAGAAAAAACCGTCGCAAATGGAAAGACGGAACTAGACAAGCTTAAATCGTACTTACAAGAACACTCGATAATAGAATAGAAGGATGTGGCGCTATGGACAACTTCGAGCCCAAAAAATTTACTATTATGGTTGTTGAAGATCATGTGTTTTCACGCAAAGCCTTTGTAAACATGTTAATGCGCAGCGGCTACAAAAAGGTGTTGGCAGCTGAAAATGGTGCAGATGCCATCGAAAAGCTCAATTGCTACTCCGTTGATTTGATTATTACCGATATCAATATGCCTGAAGTTAACGGATTGGAATTGATAAAATCCATACGACTAGGTAAAACAGGTTGCGATATTCACACACACATCATCGCTGTGACATGTCTTTCTGATGCCGCTACCGTGTCTGCTTGCATGACGTTAGAAATAGACTCCTTTTTGGTAAAACCAATCACCGTCAAAAACGCTCAAGACAAAATTAAACTGGCAGTTTCTCAGCCACGGGTGCTTTATCAACAACATTTGTATGAAAGCGTGAATACCACAGTCAGGTTAGAGGAAAATAAAGGAAAATCGGCTAAGAAGTCCCCAGAACAAAACCAGGAAGTACAATGCGAATACTTCACACCACGTAAGATGGCAGATTTAAAAGAGGGCATGACCCTTGTGGATGATTTGTGCATGATAAACGGGGGGTGCTTGCTTAAGGCTGGAACACAGTTAAATGGCAAGTTGCTACATCGTCTGTACGAGCTAAGCAGCATCATTGAATTGGGAGACATAAGAGTTCGCGTTGATCAGAAAAAAGCGGCTAACAATACCTAACTTACTAATTTATAAAAAACTATATTTCTCGTACTAAAATAGAAACTAGAATACAATACGGCTCTATGTATTGATTATTTGTATATCTAAATAAGACCAACCATTTAGATAACTAATTTTGTCGAGTCTAAAGCTATGTCCCCTGTAGAGACTGCTATTTTTCTTCAATTTTTTTTAGGCTTAGTCGCAGCCGTTAATCCTGTTGGTGTAATGCCTGTCTTTGTTTCTTTGACGACTCATATGTCTGAGGAGGAAAAAAACAAGACGGCTTTAACTGCTAACTTTGCCGTCGCCGTCATTCTCGTGATATCCCTTCTCGGCGGCCAGATGCTACTAGATATGTTCAGTATTTCTTTGGACTCTTTCCGAGTCGCGGGTGGACTGCTGCTTTTAAGCATCGCATTCTCGATGATGAGCGGTAAGCTTGGTGAAGACAAACAAAACAAACAAGAGAAGTCGGAATATGTCAGCCGAGAGCAAATAGGTGTAGTTCCACTTGCGATGCCTCTAATGGCCGGACCGGGCGCAATAAGCTCGACAATAGTCTACGGCTCAAAGTATCCAACTACCCTAGATACACTTGGGATCATCATGACCATCAGCGCATTTTGTTTTTGTACGTGGCTGCTATTTCGATCTGCGCCCTACATTGTTAAGTTTTGCGGGCAAACGGGAATAAACGTCATTACGCGGATCATGGGTTTGATATTGGGAGCTCTGGGTATCCAATTTATCGTTGAAGGTTTAAAACAACTTCTTCCTGGTTTAGCGTAAGCTGTCGAACATAAAAGTGAAGCTAGGCCAATATAACCTAGCTTCTATACCACTTAAACTTCGAACAATCAGGCTACTTTTCTGACAATATAATTCGTAGTGTACGCCTTAGAGGCTCCGCGGCTCCCCAAAGCAATTGATCACCAACAGTAAATGCATTGAGGAAGTCGTCTCCCATAGCCATCTTACGCAATCGACCTACAGGTACAGACATCGTGCCAGTAACAGCCGCAGGTGATAACTCTTGAGCTGTGATATCACGTTCGTTTGGAACAACTTTTACCCAATCATTGTGAGTTGAAATAATTTCTTCAATTTCATCCATAGGCACATTTTGTTTCAACTTGATGGTCAGTGCCTGAGCGTGGCAGCGCATTGCACCAATTCTCACACAAGTACCGTCAATAGGAACTGGCGCGCCTTGAGTGCCTAAAATTTTATTGGCTTCAACGCCCGCTTTCCACTCCTCTTTACTCTGCCCGTTATCGCGTTTTACATCAATCCATGGGATCAAAGAGCCAGCCAGAGGCACTCCAAATTGGTCAGTTGGGAACCTAGATGAACGCAAAGTACTAGCAACCACTTTGTCTATTTCTAGAATAGAAGAGGAAGGATCAGCAAGCTTAGTGCTTACACTGTCATTAATAACACCCATTTGGTTTATAAGCTCACGCATGTTTTGCGCTCCAGCACCTGATGCCGCTTGGTACGTCATAGCGCTAGCCCATTCCACCATGCCTTTCTCGTACAAACCACCCAATGCCATTAGCATTAAGCTTACAGTACAGTTGCCGCCGACGAAGGTATTCGTGCCCGAATGGATGCCCTGCTGTATTTGAGCTAAGTTGACTGGGTCTAAAGTAATAATGGAATCTGCATCCATTCTAAGTGTCGATGCAGCATCAATCCAGTAGCCTTTCCAACCACTTTGGCGCAGATTAGGGTAAACTTTCTCTGTATATCCACCACCTTGACAAGTGATGATGGCATCTAGTGTTTTTAAACTTTCTATATCGAAAGCATCTTGGAGCAGGCCTGCATCTTTACCAAAATTTGGAGCTGAGATACCAACCTGAGAAGTACTGTAGAAAACAGGCTCAATGACATCAAAGTCCTTTTCTTCTACCATTCGTTTCATCAACACCGAGCCAACCATACCACGCCAGCCAATCAGACCCACTCTCATCTTTAACACTCCATCATTATCTCAAATACGAATCTTTGCTAAGACATTCCAACACAAGCTTAGCCCTCCCATACTTGATTTTTTAGTCGAAAACTTCAAGACCTATTTGTCATTAATTCGCCACAAAATCCAAACGCCACTGATATTATATGGTTAAGTTATATTCCTCCTTACATCAAATTGCCTTTTGCCTATCTATGGAAGCAATTTGGAGCGATGATTTCACAGCAAAACAATCAAGTTCAGCATCAATTTCAACACTAATAACTGATAAACATGACCTAGATAATATATGTGACCAACTTTCAATAGGTTATCGATATATGCTCACAGTATTTTACATTTCTATCGATATCTCTTGGTGAATGTTGTAGAGTGCTCTGCGCATTTTTAGGAGGAAAACGTTTTCTTCGCTCATAAATTAGACAAGAGGTTCTTTATGAAGCAAGCTAACCCGCGATTGCCGAGTCTAGCTCAAGTAATTATTTCTTTGGGCTTGTTCTTACTCATGGCGTTCTCATTTACCGCCAAACTCGGTTTACCCATTCAGCTGGCACTCTACATTGGTTGGTTCATCATTATGGCTCTAGGCGTATGGCTCGGCCATACTTACAAAGAGCTGGAAAAGTCAGCATTAAATGGAATTTCAAATGGACTTGGAGCAGTTCTTATATTGCTCGCAGTGGGTGCGTTAGTTGGCACTTGGATTGTTGGTGGTATCGTACCAACTATTATTTATTACGGACTAAAAGCCATTCACCCTTCAATTTTTCTACTGGCCACAATGATCATTTGTTCAATGACATCACTGGCTACTGGAACATCATGGGGCTCTGCTGGTACTGCTGGTATTGCAATGATGGGTATTGGCCAAGGTTTAGGTGTTCCTGCGCCGATAACTGCAGGTGCTGTGCTATCAGGTTGCTATTTTGGCGACAAGATGTCTCCGCTTTCTGACTCAGTCATTTTAGCGTCTTCAATGTCAGGCGTTGAAGTTGTGGAACACATTCGTGGCATGCTGCCAATTGCGTCTATCAGTTATGTTATCACTGGAATAATGTTTACAGCGTTTGGCCTTCACTATAGTGGTCAGCTAGATACATCACAGGTGCAAACCGTTATGGATACCATGCAGCACCACTTTGACATTACTCCTATTTCCTTTATTCCTGTTATTGCTGTACTCGGCTTGCTCGCACTGCGTATGCCTGCATTCCCCGTGATTAGCTTCGGTGCTCTGCTTGGAATGATATGGGCAGTGTTATTTCAAGGCAGCGATTTCTTACTTGCTTTCCATGCAGCATGGGAACCACAAACCATTGATACTGGTGTGAAGTTTATTGATGCGATTTTGAATCGTGGCGGTATGTACTCAATGCTTGGCTCAGTGGCGGTTATCGTGTTTGGTTTAGGTTTTGGCGGACTGCTGGAAAAAGTGGGCGTACTAGATACCATTGCCAAGCTATTTGAACATAAAGTTCAATCTAGCGGCTCTCTAGCAACCAGTACTATTGGCACAGCCTTTCTAGGCAATGTATTTGGCTCTGCTATGTACGTATCTTTGATCCTCACGCCAAAAATATGCGCTAAAAACTACGATAGACTCGGATATCAAAGAAAGAACCTTTCTCGTAACGCTGAGTTTGGTGGCACGTTGACATCAGGCATGGTCCCTTGGAGTGACAATGGCATTTATATGGCTAGCATCTTAGGTGTTGCGACACTCTCCTATGCACCATATATGTGGTTAAGCTTCGTGTGTATCATTATTACAATTGTGACTTCTTATATGGGCTGGTTTGTCGACAAATGCGAACCTAAAGAAGCACTTGGTAGCGATGAAGACAACGGTGATATTCCAATGGTGCCCAAGCACCAATCAGCTTAACTGCAAAACATGACTCTAAGTAAAAAGCGACTTGTTAATAAGTCGCTTTTTCTTTTTTACTCATTTTCTTTGATATATCCAGTCGCTGCACCAACCGCTCTATCCAACCGAACACTAAGCTCCTGCAGCATTTGACTTGTAACTGGCTCATTATCTTTCAATGATTTTTCTATCTGATAGGCTGTTTCTCGTAAGTCATTGGCGCCAATATTCGCTGCCACACCTTTTAAGCTATGTGCTTTTCTTAGCGCCTTATCATGATCTGAGCCGATGAATGTCTTCAGCAATTGAACATCTTCTTTGTGGTCTTCAATAAACACATTTAATAGAAGGGCAACGGAATCTCTATCACCACCTAAAGAATCTGTCAGCTTTTCAAAATCAATAGCACTATTATTACTCACCTCTTCAGTATTAAGCTCAACTGACTCAACCGCTGCTGCTGAGCGTGTATTCTCAGGAGGTTGAGCAACCTCAGCAGCTGTTCTGACTACAGGGGATGGTTGGCTTATTTCTGGACCTGTTGTTGCTAATGCCTGCGGTATATCGGTTGTTGTTTCAACTGCTTTCGGGGTAGGCTTGCGGCCTCGAGAAAAACTAAGCGCAAAGATGCAAAAGCCACTAAACGCAACAATGATGATGATATACATACTAAGGTAGTGATGATATTCCTCTTCCAAAACAAAAATTTGGTCTTGGATTGAATTATTTAGCAGTTTTTCAACAAGATAATTGCTTTGAGCGTAGCTGCCTAACACCGTTGAAATCTGTCCAAGCACTTGTTGCAACTCTTTGCCTTGTTCTGCAGGTAAACTCTGAGAAAGTAAAAATACTTTGTCCAAGGCGCGATATACATCAGGACTACCATTTGAGTCACTATAGAGTGCTTCGAGTACATAACTACTCAATTGAAAATACACTGTTTGCAGTTGCTCTTGGCTTACATATTTCTCGCGAGTGTCTCTTAACCTATTCACTAACGTGACAACATCTGTTTCTGAGCGGACATAACTGCGAATATGTTCAATATATCGATCAATTGTGTACAAGGCTTGATTGATATCAGGATTAACGAATCCGTTAGAAAGCTCCGTTTCTAGCTTAATTCGCATTATGTAGATTCTTTGGATAATGACACTGATTTTGTCGAGTTGATTGGTTCGAAATGGCGCATCGTAAACTAAAATAGATTGAAGCTCATCGACATTTTTTGCCATTCTCTCAAGCATCTGCATAGAGGAAACATTTGCGCGATAGTTCACTGAAATCGCGACAATTACTAGAGCCCAAACAATCGCAACAACCCAAGCCCAACGTATCTTTTTATATCCCTTTACCATCTAAGCTCCACTCCATTAGCTTTCTGTGAGCTCTAAGCCAACTAACTCAGCATCAGACTAAACCCACACGATGTGTAACGCTTTGAAATTGATAACTTTAAGCACACCTTTTGATACAATAGTATACGCTATTTAGAGTATACCCAAGTGACTCATGATGATTCTTGACAAGAAAAAAGAGTGCAAACTGCACTCTTTTCGGTTGTTTTACATGTTCCTTGTCAGCTGGTCACGTAGATTCGGTGGGGTACCTTTAATCGTCAAGGTATCTGTTTCTGCATCATAGAACACACGCTCTCCGAGTAATAAACTATCAAAAGTTAAGTTTATTCCTCCTCCAGCCCCAACGTATTTTGTCAATTTACGTACTGTTGTCCTATCGACAGGGAAACTCTCTTCTAATTCGTAGCCTTGTTTTTCCGTATACTCAATAAAGTTCGTACCATCGGAACTGGCTGGAAGCTCTTGAGATAATTCTTTAACAACAACTTCATCGCCGGACTTCACCTGCTCGTTGCAATACTCGAACACTTGTTTCTTAAACGTGTCTTTTTCGCTTTTTTCCAATTTGGAATCGGTACAAAAGTCGTCTACGGCCTGCATCAGTACTTGGTTTTGCTGTTTAGTATCCAAACCTACTTCTGCCTGCAGAAAGTCTAGAAAAAAGTCCGCCACTTTACGGCCTACTCTGCCTTTTATATAGGATAAGTAGCGATTCGACTCTTTATCAGTTTCATAGCTTGAAAGATCGATACGAGCAGCGATGTCCATCTTTGAAATATCCAGATACTCTGTCGAGCTGATATCTAACTTTTCGGTAACCTTGAGGCTCGCATTGGACTGAAGTACTCCAATAAAAAGATAGTCAGTTGCGAGTGACTGGTAGCTCGCCATCACCAAAGTTCCTTCGTCAGCAAACGGGTACTTAACTAACTCTTCTTTTAATTGAGTCGCACAACTTTGTGAAAATTCGTAAAAATTTATGTCTCCTTGACGTAAATCGTTCAGTTGTTGCTGAAACTTACTATCATCTTGAAAGCTGCCGAAGCCTTTGCCTGCCTTGGAATTAAAGACACGATGCAACTCAGCTACCAAGTTTTCACTAGAATTATTGTGTTCTAAAACATTAGGTCTATAGTTAACTATCAGATCTTCCTGATCATTTTTAATTAACTGGTGTAGAATGACATTAGATAGGGAAAGACTCATTGTAAATTTATCGTCGTACTTAGTTTAAGTTGTATGGCATAGTAGGTTATCATAGGCCGCTTTGACTATCATCTTTAGAGATATTATGCCGATAACATCTAAATACAGTGACAAACAAGTAGAAAACATACTAGCTGAAATGGCGACTGTACTTGAAAAATATGAAGCAACACCGGACCTTACATTAATGATCGCTGGTAATATTGCGACTAATGTTTTGAACCAAAATGTAGCTGTTGCTCAACGTAAAGAACTTGCGGAAAAATTTTCTCAAGCGCTACTGTCTTCTCTGGATCTCACTTCACATTAATTAGAACCGGGTATTAGAACTACGCATGGTTGATAGCGGAAACACATACGGAGAACGAGTTTCACGTTTGGTCGGTTGGGGGCACTGGTTTGCCTTCTTCAACATCATTGCAGCAATGCTGATCGGCACGAGATATATTGTTCACTCTCCGTGGCCAGAAACACTATTAGGCCAATTTTATTTGGCGGTATCCTGGATTGGACACTTTAGCTTTTTAGTTTTCGCTCTCTACCTGCTAATTTTATTCCCACTCACCTTCTTAATACCTTCACGAAAACTCTTTCGGCTTGTAGCAGTTTGCTTTGCGACAGTTGGTTTAACCTTGTTGCTGATCGATACTCAGGCATACCAGACAATCAATCTGCACCTAAATCGAGTCGTTTGGGAAGTTCTCTTTAGTGATGGGAATAGCGCTATAAGTACAGATCTCCAGCATCTGTTTATTGTTATGCCGCTCATTTTCCTGCTCGAACTAGGGCTATCTGAGTGGGTTTGGCGGAAACAACGTAAGCTTTCTCACAAACGAGTTGGACGCCCAATTGCAGCTCTGTTGTTTGTTTGTTTTATCACTAGCCACCTTGTCTATGTTTGGTCCGATGCGTATTTTTATAATCCGGTCACCAGCCAAAAGTCGAATTTCCCTTTGTCGTACCCAATGACTGCAAAGTCCTTTATGGAGAAGCATGGCTTATTGGATAGAGCAGACTACCTAAAACGAAAATCCGAGAACGAAGGTAAACTGCATCTCGTCGATTACCCACTTGAGCCACTTCAGTTCGACCGAAGGGCTAACCACCTGAATGTATTAGTCATAAGCGTGGATAATTTACGTGCGGACGCTCTGACTAAAGAGAACATGCCAAATGCGTACAAATATGCGCAAAATAATTTAGACTTCACCAATCATTACAGTTCAAGCAACGACATGTACGGTATGTTTGGACTGTTTTATGGCTTACCAAGTAGCTACGCCAGCAGCATTAAAGCTCAGGGCACTGCTCCTGTGATGCTCTCAGCAATGAAGGAACAAGGCTATCATTTTGGTTTGTTCAGCGGCGACAATTTCGAAGATGATCTATTTGCAGATACTATCTTCCATGGCTTAAAGCTAAACAAAATTGATTTCAACGAGAAAAGCTCAACTGACAGCCAGACAATAAATAAATGGTCTCAATGGGTTAAAACAGCCAAAGCTCCTTGGTTTAGCTTCATCGAATTGACTACAGTAGGCAATTACTCAAACTACAGCGGAGACAAAAAGCTCTCTTATCAAAACTTGCTTAAAGGCTACGATCAATCAGTACATGTAGCGGATAATGAGCTTGAGCAACTCATCAATCAAATAAACACGTTGGATTTAAACAAAGATACCGTAGTCGTGATTACATCTAATCATGGCATCGAACTGAATGACACCAAAACCAACAGCTGGGGAGCGAGTTCAAATTACAGCCGCTATCAGCTACAGGTTCCAATGATCATACACTGGCCTGGCATGCTGCCCGCTAAGTTTACCCACCGTTCAAGCCACCTAGACTTTTCGGTAACGATTTTACAAGAGATATTGGGAGTGTCTTCGAACCCATACTATTACAGTAGTGGGCGCAGCTTGTTTAATGAAAGTAAAAGAAAATGGGTACTATCTGGAGATTCCAGAGAGCTCGCCTTAGTAACGCCAGATAGAACAGCGGTTATTGATAGGTTTGGAAATTACAAACTTTACGATAAAAACTATAAGCGACTAGACGATAACCCACCTCTACCGGTTCTGATGCAAGGACTTACCGAGTTGCAGCGTTTTTACACCAAGAACAATTAGTCTTTATTTACCACCTAAAAAGGAAGCTCTTGCTTCCTTTTTTGCTATTGTTAGCGAGCAAAAATTCTACAAATAACAGCTTTTTCTTTTTAATTGCCTATTAGTTAGGCAAACAGTTCGATAGGTTCTTTACAAGCCAGAATAACCCTTATAGAATGCGGGCCAACAACGGAGAGATGGCTGAGTGGTTGAAAGCACCGGTCTTGAAAACCGGCATACGTTAATAGCGTATCTAGGGTTCAAATCCCTATCTCTCCGCCACTTTTAAAGATTAAACCGCTGTTTTTACAGCGGTTTTTTCGCATCTGAAGCCTCGAAAATCATCTTGCACATAAAGGTAGCACAGATGTACTTATTGAGACTCCCAAACTAATGCTGGTTGAGTTGAGTGGTGGACTTATGTTAGCCCATTAACCAACTCTTTGACGTCAGAATACAACTGGTACAAACTGTGAGCTGACATGTCTAGGATTGGCTCATACATGAATGAGTTCAAATGAATGTTCTCTGGAGTCATCAAGTTCACTTGATCAAGCAAGCTAATAGTGTCTTGTTCAGTTTGGTGTAGCTCAATGAATTTGTCGTAAAGTGCACGAGTTTGGTTTGAACTAATCCCCTCAACAAAAGTGGGGTCGGCTATTTTAGTGATCATAAAGTGCTCAGCTTGTAACCTGATAGCCATAGCCAAAATAACTTTACATTCAAGCTCGGGTGATTCTTGAGGAGCAGCTACAAGCGCATCACTATGCTCTATTATCTTATCAAATACTAACGACTCACTGTTTGGTAGTTCTAATGCAGACTGATCTACAAAGATCTCACGATACATCGCTTGCATATCGCTAACTTTGATGTCTTTGGTATCTGCTTTTAGGTGCAAAAGAGATGTCAAATTACTGTAGTGATCTTCATGACCACAATACTCTGCAAGATTTCGAGCAAATGGGATACTAGCTAACAGGTAAGCTTCATTTGTAGCTAAGTTTTGCTTCCAAGCATTAAATACATCTTTTTGATATTTTTCTGGTTTTAGAGCAATTTCCGTTGATGACTTTGTTGCCATATGACGATTCTGACGTTTCGCACCGAGTCGGCTACTCACAATTCGATGAAAATCGAAGTTGTGAGTAAGTAATAGCAAGCTGAAATGAGCCACTTTTGCGATATCACGTAGATACTCAACAATGGCATACTTGTTCTTGTAGTCAAAAGAATCGGCAATATCATCGATCACAACTAAGAGTGGCTGAACATTATTTCGTTTCACTTCAATTTCAAAAAGTACGTTAAGGATATAAAGTGCACGCTTTTCGCCTTGACTCAAAGCGTCTACCAAACCTGATTGACTAACGACCTCTGACTCACCTCGTCCGTCATCAAATTCAAACTTTATAGCTGGAGCGGCGTTATTTAGAATCACCTCATCCTGATTTTCTACGCTAAGTTTAAATGGAACCTTGAAGCGCTTATTGAAAGTATCAACGACGGTTTCCCAAGTTGTTTTTTGTTGCTGTGCTTGATAGACAATATTCGCCACCAGTTCCTGATTAGACTTGTATGTCGCAACTAAGTCATCCCAAGCAGATTGATTAGATTGTAAGTACCCGATTAGAACTTTTCTCTTAAATTCATCAACATCGGTAAATTCACCTAGCAAATCTTGATGTTCCGAAATTAGATCTCGAAAAGCTTGAGTTTCTTTGTTTTTCAACTTGCTATCAACACGGCTAAACTTTTCTTTTAATTCGGGATTTTGTAGGACTTTATCTTGCTCGGATTGTAGTAAGTCATTTAGCTCTTTTTTTGAAGACACCTCTTGCTTAGAACCATCGACTGAAATATTGACACTGTGCGAAGCATTGAAGAAGCCGTTATCTGTTAAACTTTTTGAAACGACATCAGCCTTTTGGTGATTAAAAGTTTTGGATAAAACTGTAGAGTTTTCAATCAACTTGTCATAGGTGTCGACATAGTCTGCAAGGTCTTTGCTTAAGTCTTCTGAGGCAATTAGCTGGAGAGCTTTTGGATTAAACAAAGTATCGTACTTATATTCTCCATATTGGGTATAGTCAGGGTTTGTCTGCTCAGAAAGTGTTACAAGTAACCCTAAAAGTTCTTTTTGAGGAACCCCAAAAGCTTCATTGAATAGACTCGGGACATCTCGTTTCCCCGACTTTTTAGCAACTCCGCTTATGAGAGTTGAACGTTTGCCATCAACTTCCTTTAGAGCAGTGTCATATTGTTGTTTCAGCTCTTCGTTAACCAATAAAGTTGAAAGTTGTTGAGAGCTATAGCTTTCATTATAAGAGTCAATCACCATCACTTGGCTTGAAGCTATATCGGTACCATCAATTTTAATATTTCTTACCGTTGTACGACTTGGAAAGATAAGATCCTTTGTATCCTTGTTTTCTTCCACATCCTTAAAGGTCTTAGCTAGCGAAGTTTTTAACGTTCCGTTTGGGGCGTAGAGCGAATTGATGCCATCGTTAGTCGCTGACTTTGTAAAGTCTAACTCTTTAGATAGTTGGTTGATGCCATAACAGTTAGCCAAATCAAGCTGAAGTTTCATGTGTGATCCTCAATTTATCAGTTACTACTGAATATTTATTGTTATCTAATCAATACGGCATACTGCCATGAACTGAGTTATAACCACAATAAAAGTAAGAGAAAATCGCGAGCGTGAAGGTATATGGAACTGTGAGCCAGTGGACGGAACCTGATTTGTCTAGAAGGAATAGAATGCTGCTTAGCTAAAAGACGAGATAGCGCACCACTTAAACATTGCTTGGCTAAGATGCACTTCTACTCACGACTATATTTGGACATAAAAGTCCCCAATAATTGGGGGACAACTATTGGGGTCAGTTGAAAATCAGAGGCTTTTTGCTATTTGTTTAATAAAAAATGGCCAAATAAATTCTATAACCACTTTCGCATTGGAACACAATCAAGCTCTACTCCAAGTGGAGAGTGGTATACGGAAGTCTCAGTTCCATCATAACCATGCGCACGATAGAATCCCGCAGCGTTCAAAGTCGACTGTAAAGACACACAAGAAAGGTTTTGCCGGAGTGCGATAATTTCCAAATGCTTTAGCATTGCCTTCGCCGCTCCTTTCCCCATAAACTCCGGCAGGACAAAAATGGCATCAATGAAACCAGTCATACGATCAATCATCCCTGACCCGACCACGTGCCCATCGATTTCAGAAACATAAAAAGAACGTTCCACAGCCTGGACAAACTTTTCTGTTATATTTCCGCTCGTCCATATTTGAACCTGCTCTGCCGAGTAGAACTCGACGCATTGGCTACGAATTGCTTCAATACGCATTTTAAACAAAGCTGGCGCATCCTGCTTTGTGGCTTTCCTTATATCTATCAATTCAGTTACCCATCTCCACTCATTTCTGGGGGCAATATATCGAATTTAGGTACGCCGTTTGGAAATTGCGCCCACTTAGGCGCGTGAGAAGCATAGATACACATAGTTGGCGAATCATTGTTGCTACCATTTATTGCTGTGGCTGCCACAGAGTAGAAACCCGCCACTTCTACTTCAATAGCTAGAGTTGTACTACATTTTCCGCAATACTTCTGATGCATCATCTTTCCAGAGTCTCCTAACCGGCTGTATGTCTCTGGGGTGCCTTTGGTAAACCGAAACTTATCAACGGGTACCCAAAAACCGAACCACTTGTCTGAATTCGTTAACTTCTGACACGAGCGACAGTAGCAAAATGCTTTATTTATCGGTGCACCAGTAAACTCAAAGTGAACTTCGCCACAAGAACATTGACCATTAGAAGTGTCCATTTATAGTCTCCTTAACTCTAGAAATCTAGCTCACGAAAACAGCTTCGCTGCCAAAGAGAAAAAGTTCAACTACTAATTTAGCTTCCTACTACTCTGTAACGTCGTAATATCTTTCAACATGGGCAAAGTTTTTGAGCTTTAACTTCTGATTGGCACAAGATATCGACCGATTAAGATTAAGTAAGTACTTACATCGCACTTCTAATATTTAACGCCCATAGATTTTAGTTCCTCTTCACACTGGAAAATGTTTAGAAACTGAATGCTATGAATCCCGGCTTTTTGAGCACCTTGCACATTGGCAAGTACATCGTCAAGAAAGACAGTTTCATTTGGAACTAGTTGATACTGTTCAAGCAGTTCATTGTAAATATCAGCAGATGGCTTTAAGCACCCTACTTCAGCAGAAACAACTGCACCTTCGAAGGCTGCCCAAAAGTCATATCTCTGCTTTAAGAAGGCTACTATCTCCACAACATTATCTGTTAGCGCAAATATTTTGTACCCCGATTTTTTCAGCTTACCTAGTAAATCGTACGTACCATAAACTGGAATTAGGCTCTCTTTGATATAAAAAAACAACATTTCGACAGTTTGTTCCGATAGCCCTAACTCTGTCTGATACCATTGCATCGCTTGCTTTTCGGTTAATTTTCCCTCATTGAGTTCAGCCCACGTTTCGCACTGGAATATCCTAGGCGCCATTTCGTTCGCTTTCGACTCTGAACCAAATGTTAACCGTGCGATCTCCAGAGGAGACCATCTAACCAATACATTTCCTATATCAAACACTATATTTTTGATTTGATAGCCAACCATAAATCTCCCTCCAATTAAGTATTGCATTTAATATTGATTGCTAAATAACTCTTGAAAAATCAACAAATATATACCGCCAACCATACAATATAATTACTCAGAAACACATAACAATAATTTATATTTTAAAAAATATCACCTTAAGGTTTCCATATAAATAGAACATAATTCGGAATATTATTACGAAAAAATATAACAAACCTAATCGAAATATAAGGTCAGATCGTCGTTCATTTATCATACAACACAGGCACTAACATGTTGACACGTTGCGATACAAAGTGTTACGTTTCTGGCACTAAACAGGCATTGATGCCATACTAGTTTCATATTGCAAGGAATGCTACGACAAGGGTACACACTGCCGGAGAGATAGCTTGCACAATCCAATGTAATTCCATCTGCTCTTATTTAAGAGCTGTCACAAATCATTAGCATCAAATAAATAAACACAGAGTTATATTTTTGCTAAGCGAATAAATTAGATTTAAAAATACAAATCATAAAAGATTCAGATATTCGTTGAATCATATTTCCCCTTGCCAATAACGAGGAAATTAGCCAGATATTGTTCGGCTTTTCCGCCCAATACGGATCAGCAATAAATGCTGACCGTGCAGACATAACATAATTACAATAAAGGACATTACGCTCTATGAGTATGAACAGTTCTAAGGTTAGGCCCAAAAGAAGGATGGGGTTAGTCGCTCTCACAATGACAGGTATAGGTTCGGTTATCGGCTCAGGCTGGTTGTTTGGAGCCTATCACGCTGCCAAAATTGCTGGACCTGCAGCCATCGCATCTTGGGTTATCGGCTGGTTTGCAGTACTGATTGTTGCTCTGACATATATGGAAGTCTCAACTATTTTTCCTAAATCCGGCGGCCCCGTGCGCTACTTGGAGTTCACTCATGGCTCAGTAGTGGGCTATATGGCAGCGTGGGCAACTTGGTTGTCTATCGTAACAGTCATTCCTATTGAAGCTGAAGCATCCGTACAGTACATGGCCACGTGGCAATGGCAGTGGATCCATCCACTTACCAGCACTATCTTTGACATACAAAGCCACTCCTTATCTACCTTTGGCTTGGCGATAGCGGCAGTTCTGATGATCATTTACTTCCTGCTCAACTTCTGGAGCGTCAACTTATTCAGTAAATCACAAACGGGCATCACCATCTTTAAAATGCTGGTTCCCGTTATTTGTGTTACTTCAATCGTCATGACAGGCTTCCATCCAAGCAACTTCACAGCAGTGAACCACTCATTTGCACCTTATGGCTGGGCCGGAGCGCTCACAGCAGTTGCAACTGCAGGTATCGTTTTTGCCTACAATGGATTTCAGAGCCCAATGCACTTTGCTGGCGAGTCTAAAAACCCGAAACGTGACTTACCGCTAGCGATTATCCTCACTTTGGTTTTCGCACTTATTTTATATGTTGGCCTACAAGTGAGCTTCATCGGTGGCATAGAGCCAGCGGATCTGGCCAAGTATGGTTGGAGTCTCGATTTTAACTCACCGTTCGCGCAACTAGCGATAGCACTTAACCTCAACTTAGTTGTACTACTACTTTACATCGATGCTTTTGTCTCTCCGACAGGAACTGGTATCACTTACATGGGCACCACGACTCGCATGCTGTTTGCGATGAGTGAACACGGCCATATGCCAAAATGCATGGCAAAATTGCACTCAAAATATCACATTCCACGCGCGGCACTATGGACGAACCTCATTATTGGCTTTATCTTCCTTTACCTGTTTAGAGGATGGGGACAACTAGCAGGCATTATCTCTGCAGCTACTGTAGTTACCTATATTGTTGGGCCAATGTCGGCAATGTCGTTACGAAAAATCGCCCCGGAGATCCAAAGTCCAATCCGCCTAAAGTATCTACCTATCCTTGCACCACTAGGATTTGCCATCTCTTCCGAAGTGTTATATTGGTCTCGTTGGCCGCTTACAGGCAAAGTCATCATTGTATTGCTGTTAGGTTTTGTTATTTATGGATACTTCCAAAGCAAACGTGGCTGGGCTGGTATACGTAAACATGTGACCGCAAGCCTATGGATGCTTTGTTACTTTTTAGCCATGATGACCCTTTCCTACATTGGTAGCAGCCAATTTGGTGGTATCAACATTCTGCCATTTGGTTATGGTATGGCTGCCGTGGCGATTGCCAGCCTCGTGTTCTTCTATTGGGGAGTAAACTCTGCATGGCGAACACAGTTGCTGGAACAAGAGCTTAGTGAACCGAACGACTTAGTTAGCTCCACCGAAAATACGAACAAGCTTAAAGCCCAAACTAGCTAAACAAGCCAAACAAAAATTCCGCCCTCTGGCGGAATTTTTGTTAGTCGGTGCCTAAACCTCGCCACTTGAAGCCGCTTTCTTGTTTTGTCGGCCTATTTGATAGCCAAATAGAGACAAGAACGCCAACGGCTCCTAGCACCTGTAAACCATTGAGAGTTTCGCCAAGAAAAACATAACCTAAGACACAAGCTGAAACGCTGGTCGTAAATCCTAAAAAGGACACTGAGGTTGCTGGTAGTCGATCCAGTCCTCTAAACCAGATCACATAACAGAGTATTGTGCCAATAAAGATGAGGTACAAGTAGCCAGCCATATTTGCCATTGTCAGATTCTCCGGCACACCTTCGCAAAGCATCACAATAGGGAGCAAGAACACACCTCCAAACACAAGTTGCCAGCCGGTAAACGACAACAAATTCATATTGCTTGGCCTTCCCCATTTTTTGGTCAAAACGACGCCCAGCGCCATACTGGATGTTGCAAGCAAACCCATCACCATTCCGGATAAACTTAAAACCGCAGTACTTTTCAAAACAAGTAACCCAATACCCGTAATGCCAAAAATAGCAGCCAAGAAGTGGTTACTATTGGCTGGCGCGGAAGTTAACCATCGACTTAAAAATATAACGATAATTGGCTGGCATGACATCACCAATGCAGCCATTCCACCCGGTAAATGCATGGCTGCGAAAAATAAGCCATAGAAAAAAATGCCGATGTTTAGCACTCCTAGAATTGCTATGCGCCGCCACCAAATCCCTTTTGGCAATACTCGTGTCAATAATATCAGTATCAAACCAGATGGCAGAGCACGAACAAGTGCTGCAAATAAAGGAGTGTCAACTGGTAACCAGCGGTTTGCAATTACATACGTACTTCCCCAGAGCAAAGGCGCGATAGCTGTAGTCATTAGCAAAGACTTTGAACTCGATTTTGTCATTGTTACTTCCTCATAAATATATCTTTCCTGAAAGATACTTTTTAGAAAGTAATGGAAATCTAGTTTTTTATCAAGTATCTTTTTAGAAAGATACTTAATTCGAAATGTTGTAATGAAAGACCACGTAGATAAAATTATTGCCCAATGGGAAGTAGAGCGCCCCGATTTAGACTATACAAGCATGGGCATCGTTGGCCGCCTAAATAAAGTCAGTACAATCTGGATGAAGCAGCTAGCAGAAGTGTTTAAACAGTATCAAATTAGCGCCGTTGAGTTCGATATCCTCGCAACACTGCGCCGTAATTCGACACCTTTGACTCCTACAGAGCTCTACAAAGAGTTGATGTTATCGTCCGGTGCAATGAGCACCCGACTAGAATCCCTCGTTAAAAGGGGTTTGGTAAACCGGAGCTCAAGTGCCGAAGATAGGAGAAGTTGCCAAGTATTTTTAACCGAAGATGGTAAAAGCTTAATGGATGACATATTAGGAAAGCACGTACAAAATA
This sequence comes from Vibrio marisflavi CECT 7928, assembly GCF_921294215.1. GTDB lineage: Bacteria > Pseudomonadota > Gammaproteobacteria > Enterobacterales > Vibrionaceae > Vibrio > Vibrio marisflavi. The sequence continues at coordinate 631,939 of NZ_CAKLDM010000002.1, read as the reverse complement.
TGCAGTCGATGATTGAGCCGCTAAATATGGAAGAGCAAACTATAATTGCAAATTTGCTAAAAAAAATCCTAGCTAATTGACAATAATGATAATAAAATCCCCCAAATAATTAAATAAGTGTAAGCCATTCACAAACCAGAGCTTTAATTTATATAAACCTTAAGCTTTAGTTATAAAAAAACCCACATCAAACGATGTGGGTGAGAAGAACTCGTATTTGATACCCAAAATAGAAGAGGCGGGTAACAATGTCAGTTGGCTATGTACAACACTCTCAATGGAAAAGCGTTGTGTTATAAGCTCTGAGTTAAAACCTATAACAAGCCCAATAAAAACAAAAAGTTATACTTAACCGTTCGTATCACTACACATATAAATTATATGCAAACGGTTTAGGCAACAGGAACATTCTCTATTATGAGGGCAAAGAAATATATAGGTAAAAGTACGTAGATTAGCGTTTTTATACGTAGTTACCCATAGTTAGTCCTGTATAGATGTATTGATAGTTTCAATAATATATCGAGCAAAATTTAAAATAACAATAGTATTTGTAATAAGCTCTCATTGTGATAAGTTTCCACCGTCGAATAATTACGCAAGCATAAACACGACAAATTAAATGCCAGGGAAAATTTACTTGGCAAATATGTTTATGTAGAAGGAAACTCGTTGGATAACCCTGCATTTATTTATGCTGAGAAAGTAAAAAGCGCTTCGAATAGACTGTATTCTAGATTAAAAATTAATGCTTTTTCCTACTCTAAGATATATAAAGACGGCTCTCGCAGTGAACTATGGAGTGATAGCGAGGCTTTAGCACACTCCTTTCTGGGTAAAAAGCATATCGAAAAGGTTTACACACCGCCTCTATTTGGCAAACAAGAGTGTGTTATCTATGAGCTAGTGATCGAAAATTTCCCACCCGATCTTCGCAAACGTATTTCCCGCCAGCTTTCAGATCAAAAGGATCTATTTAACTATTGTAGCTGTTTAGTGCTAATTGACTATCAAGAGGATTATACCGAGTACTGTACGTTTTATTCACCAGCTTCAGAGGTTCAAGCCATCAATAACTACATGAATGACTTGGACTACTTAAAAAAATTCCGTCGATTCTTTCGTCATCACGCCAAAGAGTTCATCCGAGAAGCTGACGAACACAAACTCATTTTGCCTTGGATAACTACCGAAAGACACAGCAACTCGCCTGCCCCGAGAATCATTACCAGCCCGTTTTCAGATTCAAATAGCATTATTCTTACTCCTCGTGAAGAAGAAATCTCCGAGCTACTGCTTGATGGGCTCACTGCGAAAGAGTCTTCCGAAGTTCTATGCGTTTCCTCAAGAACTGTCGAGCAGCACATATACAACATCAAGAGAAAGTTCGGCGTAAACCGCCGCTCCAAATTAATTACAGAGTTAAACCGTTACCACCACCAATAAGGCACCACTTCACTATGTACAATGAACACGGCTTAGAAATAACCCATAACCAATTTGGGTTCATGCACCGCTTGTCTCCTTTAGGGCAGGCATTTATCGATTATTCAAACCAACGCATGATAGACAAGCCACTACTAGACATCGGTAGCGCATTTGGTGTTAATACAATTCCTTGTTTAGAGAACAACGCACATGTAGTAGCTTGCGATATTCAAGGCACTCATCTGGAAGAGCTAAAGTCTCGAACGCCAGAGCAATACCAAGCGAATCTCACAACTAGAGTTGGACGCTTCCCGGAACAATTGGAGTTTGCTGACAACGCCTTTTCTGGTGCCATTATTTCCCACGTATTATCATTTTTAACCGAAAAAGAGTTAGAGATAGGCTTTGAGAAACTAAGTCGTTGGATATGTCCGGGTGGTAAGCTTTTCATTCTCAATTACACGCCATTTCATAAAACACTGGCTAACTTTATTCCTGACTACCAAGAGCAGCTTAAACAACGAGACATTTTTGCTGGCTTTATAGACGACAAACGCAAATACTCAAAACATGAAATCATTCATGAAGATGTGCCGAATGAACTCATGCTGTTTGACAAAGCAACCATTGGTTACTTGTTCGAAAAATTCGGTTTTGACGTAGAAGCCAACGAATATATCGGTGGCGAAGATATTGGCGTACCTGGCCCATTCTGCCTAGACGGAGAAGAATGGATCAGCGCTATCGGCATAAAGCGTTAGATTTAGACGAAGAAACCCCGCGTCTAAATCGCGGGGTTCCATATTTGCTACAATTATTGGACGTGACTAGGCTTGTGGTTTCACACCTATGGCACCAACCCACTCTCTGCCATCGAGGCAAAAAATTTCTGGTACACCATTTTCCACACCACCGATATGCTCACACAACTCAGTATCCAACCCTGCCAATTCAAACAAATGCTCAACTGTCGGTACATCAAATAGCATCAAACGATCTGGCAAATCGTCATTCACGATTTCATTCGATTCGTAGTCACGCTTATTGTCAACCAGCCCTGCAAACGTCTTAGTTGTCTTAATTCGCTCCAAATAGGTTGGAATAAAATCGCTCATAGTTTTATGAAATGGTGAGTAACACAGTAAAAACAGCTTGCCTCCTGGAGCAAGCCATTTGCTTATTTTTTGAAAGCCATCTTTTAGCTCTTGCTCTGACAAAAAAGGCAAAACATGTGAGATAAAAATGCCTGAAAATGAACCTTCAGCAAAGTCCATTTCTTCAGGGAAACGTCCTAGCTGGAGCGTTAAGTTTTCATGGTGCTGCAGAGGCGCTCTTCGCTTCAATTCATCTAAATGAGATTGCTCAATATCACACGCAACCACTTTAGCGCCATTTTCTAGGCAAGGTAGCGTGGTTACACCGAAAGCACAGCCGATATCCAGCAATGGCTTTTCTAGTGTTTGAGACGAGTACTCAATAAACGCTTTACCCATCGGTGATAGCGTATGCATGAAACCAAAGCTATTGTGAGTGGCCTCTAAGCCGTATTTATCAAACATTTTTCAGCAAAACCTTTTTGTTGGCACTAATACAAACAAGGCTTATCGCAGCTGAAGCCATGATAAACATCACTGAGTACAATTCAGGAGATTTAGTTGTATCGAAAAGCGATAAAATAACCGGAGACATTCCCCCAAAAACGGCAGCAGAAATGTTCATGATGACAGAAACTCCAGTGTAGCGGACTTTAACATCAAACAGCTTCGCCGCAGTTGTCATAAACGGACCAACCAAAAACGCCACTGTGAAACCAAAGTACAACTGCGCAAAGAAGAAGTGAACGATATTGCCTTGCTTCAGGCTTTCGAAAAGGAATGGTGTACCAACCAATAAAGCCAATGCCGCGACAATTTGGATATTTTCACGTTGCTTTGGCAAAGCATCACACACTTTCGCCGCAAGAAAAACGAACACACCACATAGAATCAAGTTAATCAGGTTTGACGCATAAAGTTGATCTACTGGTATAAGTTGATTTTTCTCTACATAAGAAACTACGAATACAAACGCAATATAAGGGATAAGAACCGCTAATTGATAAGCACCGATGCCTAATAGCATTCTGTATTTGTTGTTGAATACTAGCTTAAACCACTCCTTTACTGTTAGGCGCTGTTTATCAGTGGCGTTCAGAAACTCAGCTGTTTCTACCATTTTCTTACGAATATAGAAGCTCGCTAAACCAGCAAAACCACTGAGAATAAATGGAACTCTCCAGCCCCAAGCATACAGTTCTTGCTTGCTTAAACCCGCGTGAAGAATCAAACCGATGAGCGTCGCCATAGCCATACCAATGTATACACCTGATACTGCAATACTCGAAGCTCTAGATTGAGTTTTACCTGGCAACAATTCATATAGGTATGTCACCATTCCACAATGCTCGCCACTACATGCAAAACCTTGAATCATTCGGAAAGCCACAAGAAGTACAGTCGATGCGATACCGATAGACTCAAAGTTCGGCAATAGGCCTAACCCTAATGAAGCAATACTCATCAACAATACAGTAAAGACCACTGTATTTTTTCGACCATGCTTATCGCCCAAGTAGCCCCATATAAAGGTTGCAATTGGTCTGATTAAAAAGCCTGACGCAAATACAGCAAAGGTTTTGATTAGGGAAACAGGACCTGAGTCATCTGGGAAAAAGTTAGTCGCCAAAATGGCTGACATAACACCAAATATCGCAAAGTCGAACCACTCCAAGCACGTCCCGACAAAGCCAGTCCACACGATTTTCTTCTTTTCTTTATCTATCATAGTATCTATTCAGTTCTGAGATTAATGTCGCTCGACGGTTAGTGCCGAACTTGTTATTGATATTCAATATGTGTTTTTCGACCGTCTTAGGCGAAATACACAGTGCCTCTGCAATTTCCTTTGCAGTTGAGCCATCCATAACATAAGTTGACACTTCTTTTTCCCGAGCGGTTAACCGAACCAAACTATCGGAATGACCTGCTACGTTACTGTTCTCGAAGCCAGTAATAAGATTTTTTACTTTGAGTGGTACTTCTATACTCTTATTTGAGCCTGTATAAATTTCTTTTGGTGCGCCTAAATCTACAATCAGGCCATCGTGAGCCTTCTGAGCATCAGAACCATGAATCCAAGGTTTCATTATCTTGTCAGTACTCACTTCATATATACAATCCTTTGCCATATGCCTAAAAAAGCGCCTGAAGGACTTGAGGTACTCCAAGTCGTTCAAATATCGATTGATTGCTTGCTTTTCTTTTCTATGCGTATAGAACATACAATATTCTGTATACTCTTCTTGATAATCAATCAGTACAATGCAATTTGCATAGTCAAAAGTGCTTTCTAGCCCTTTTAGGTGTTTAGCCATTTTGTTTCTAGCCCGCGATGGAAAGTTTTCCAGCACGATGTCGTAGATAGCAAAAGTTCGATTACCAAAAAAAGGCGGCGTATATATCTTTTCTACGTTTTGCGTCTTAATAAATGTGTACTTTAGCGCATCAAGGTCATTCCACAGCTCACAACGCGAACCATCTTTATATACCCTTGAAAATGTAAAAGCGATAATACCTAATCTTTTATATAGCCTACTTGATAATCGCTTAACCGTTTCTACATGATCGAATGCTGGATTATCCACTAAACCTCTCCATATCCATAGCCGTGACATTTCGACGTTTCATGCAATAGCAACTTATTGACTGTGGGAATTTATATATTCCTCTTTAATCAAAGATATTTTTAATGGTTAGTTTCTGTGCTATGCAGGCAAGCAATTATATTTATGTTTCTATATATTGCAAATTTCTACCGAGCCTTACACATTCGAGTTAACCAAGCTAGCAAAGCATATCAAGACTCATTTAACCTTTAACTTTCATGATGATAAGACAACAAAAAGCACGAACCAGAATACTGAAGAAGAAAAAATAAAAAACCAGAAGAGGTTAAAATCTGCATTAGTAGTTTCTATAGTCCTTTTTAGATACTTACTAAACACTATAGAAAACCTATATATTTAGATAGCTGAAACTCAGTTACCACTATTGAGCAAATACTCAGTAAATATACTTTTGTTAGAATTCAGCCGTAAGATATAAAAACATTGCTTTCATGTTAATAATCCACCCAAGTTAGATAACGTGCCTATCAAAATATACATTTATATTTTCTGGATGAATAATATTAGTCAATACATTAATTATTCAGCTTGCTAATAAGTAGTACTAGCAAATAATTAATTATAATTGGTTATGGCTATCAGCGTTTCCCTGAACGAAACTTCCTAAATGAGTGGAAAACCGTTTTGATTTAATTATGTCCATAACCGTGGTAGCTAAGTCATGAGGATAAATTCTTTTGTCTTTTAACTCAGAGAGCTCAACCCATTGCACAGACTGAATGAACTCTTCGTCATTCAGCCCCTGCAAATTAGACAAAGTTAGCTCCCCTGAATAATCAGTAATGCAGTAGAAAAACTCCGCGTTGTACCTGTTTTGGCTAGTTTCTAAAAACTCCCTAACGCAAACCAGCGGGCCAACTTCTACAACCAACCCTGTCTCTTCTTCAAACTCTCTTTCTAAGCTATGCTTTGTGCTTCTATCCCCTGCTTCAAACCCACCTCCGGGTAGGATCCAGTAATCACCTGAAAAATCTTTCACTTTCAACATTAAGATTTTGCTTCCAGACAGTAATATCCCAGCGGAGCGAATACGATGCTGCATATTTTTCCTTCAGTTTATGAATAGTGGAAACTGTGATTGGTCAAAGAATCAATCAACTCAATACAAGAAGCTAATTCATCGAATGGAAGCCAATAGTGTTTCCTTCAGTATCTGTAGCGATAGCAATAAAGCCATGTTCACCAATTGGGAACTTAGGTGCTTGTAGACTGCCTCCTGCAAGCTCAACTCTGGCAGCTTCTACGCTGCAATCCTCGCAAGCAAAGTATACTAGCGTGCTATTTGCACCAGCTTTCACATCTTTCATTTTAACCAGCGCGCCTGTTGCCCCATAACCTTCAGTATTTCCCGGAAAGCCCCACATCTCGAGCTCTATGTTGGTGGTGTTTTCTATAGCCTGCAACTCAACGTTAAGTACCGACTCGTAGAACTTTCTTGCTCGAGGTAAATCGTCGACATAAATTTCAAACCAAACAATAGGGTTAGATTGCATGGAGTTATCCTCTGCCTGTTAAAACACTCTTTCAAGATAGTCTAAATTGAGCAGTACGATATAAACCTTCGATTTAATTTTCCGAGATATCTAAAGCAGCCTGAATCAGCTTCATGTGGATCGGTATCAGATCTGCGTGATTAGAGCGATAACCACCGCCGACTACGCAAGCAATTGGAACTGATTTCTCTTTCGCTAGCTTCAGCAAAAATTGATCTCTTTGATAAATTGCCTGTGTTGATACATTGAAATAGCCAAGCTCGTCATCACTATGAATATCGACGCCCGCATCATAAATAATGAGATCCGGTTGATGTAAGTTAACCGACATTTCAACCACCGAGTTAAAGCTATCTAAGAACTCCATATCCGAAATGTCTTTTGGCAAAGCGATATCAATATCGGAATGAGTTTTTCGAGCTGGAAAGTTTTTCTCACAGTGAAATGAAAGTGTCACGATATCATCTCGAGCATCACAAAGGGTGGCTGTACCGTCACCTTGGTGTACATCGCTGTCGATAATTAGAACTTTGTCGATGTTCTCATGGGTAAGTGCATGGTTGGCGGCAAGTACCAAATCATTGAAAAGACAGAACCCACTTCCAAAGTCATAATGTGCATGGTGATACCCGCCGCTTAAGTGAATTGCGATGCCATACTCCACTGCTAGTTCGACCGCTAAACAAGTTCCGCCCGCAGAAGTCAGTGTCCTCTGTACCAATTGCTCACTCCAAGGAAAGCCAATTCTTCGAATTTTAGCCAGTGGCAATGAGCCGTTAGCCAATTGAGAGACGTATTCAGAACTATGAACTCGGTTAACTTCCTCAATAGTAATCGGTTGAGGCTGAAAAATTTGAAATGCCGTATTCCAGTTATCATATTGCTCCATTCGCTGTACAAGCTGTTGGTGCAGTAGTCGGTACTTATTTATTGGATAGCGGTGACCTTTAGGGAGAGGGAGATCGGAATATATAGGATGATATACCAATGGAATCATAGAGTTGAAGAAGTGACTGTTAGAAAGAACTCGCATTATGCTATAGGTTCAATCGAGCCGTTTCAATATTGATTTTCCACCACTCCAGTCGCACAATGAACAGCCTACGTCAAAGTAAAGGGCTAATAAATGAGTCTTGTATTTATAACAGGAGCAGGCCGTGGTATCGGCTTAGCGCTCACAAAATATTACCTAAACAATGGTTGGCAAGTTCACGCTACATATCGCAATGAAAATGCAGCGCAAGAATTGCTTGAATTGGAAAACCAATCCCCTTCCCTAACTTGCCACCGTGTCGATATTACTGATTATCAGGCCATTTCAGAGCTAGCTACAAGCCTTCCAGCAATCGACTTGCTAATAAACAATGCGGGATATTATGGTCCATCAGGCTATTCTTTGGGCGAAACCGATGTTGAAGAATGGCGAAAAGTTTTTGAAGCCAATACGATTGCTCCACTTAAAATCGTCGAAGCCTTTCTACCACTTCTAAAACAAGGCCAAGTTAAGAAAATTGCCTGCCTCTCGTCAAAAGTCGGCAGCATGGCCGACAATTCATCTGGTCGTGGATATATCTACCGCTCCTCAAAAGCGGCTTTGAACTCCGTAGTTAAAAGCTTGAGTATCGATTTAGCTGATGACGGGTTTGTTGTTTTAGCATTACATCCCGGTTGGGTCAAAACAGCAATGGGCGGACCAAATGCTCTTATTGAAACTGAAACTTCAGTCGGAGGGCTGACAAAAGTGATAGATTCAGCAACAGCCCAACAGTCTGGTACGTTTATTAACTATGATGGCTCCACCATTCCGTGGTAACTAACGTTACTTTCTGCTTGCTTTTGCCCTGCGCTTTTTCTTAAATGCTGGGCGTTTCACCTGTGGCAAGTGACGTAAAGACTCAGGCAGAGGCGACGTTTTTGCTTGAGTCATTAACTCAGTAACACGCTCCACCAGAGTATCCATAAAAGGTTGATAAGGCTGGTCTCTTTCCGCCATTGCTTGCAATTGGTGCTCCCAATGAGCAGTTAAATCAGGCAAAGTTGATTCCATTGGCAACGCATGAATCAGCCCCCTACCAGCTTCGGTACTTATAATCGACTTCCCTTGCCTCGACAGCAATTGACGCTTAAATAACGTATCCAAAATACCCGCCCGAGTAGCCTCTGTTCCGAGTCCATCTGTTTCCTTAAGGATTTTTTTCAACTCTTTATCTTCTACATAGCGAGAAATTCCTGTCATTGCTAACAACAAAGTAGATTCGGTAAAGTGCCTTGGCGGCTCAGTTTTACAGTCTTTGATTTCGCCTTCACGGCAAATCAGCTGAGTACCTTTTTCTAGTGCTGGAACCTTGTCAACAGTATCATCCGTTTCTTCAACCTGCTTGCCTAACAAAGTTCTCCAACCAGAAGAAAATAACTGTTTACCGCGAGCAACGAACTTGCCTCCAGCTATATCAAAAACTAGCTTACTCTCAGCGTAAATAGCCGCTGGGAAAAACTGCATTAAATACTGCCTAGCGATCAACTGGTAAACCTTTGCTTCATTAGCGGAAAGTGTCTCTACTGGCTTTGTCTTAGGTGTCGGTATGATTGCATGGTGAGCATCGACTTTTTTGTCATTCCACGCTTTGGATTTCAAACGAAGATCAGCATTGGCTCCTGACTCTGATAACTCCTTGGAGCTACCAAAAATGGCTCCGACCACGCTGGATGCTTGGGCATAGTGCTCACTTGGCAAATATCGACAATCAGAACGAGGATAGGTAATTAGTTTATGCTTTTCATACAATGACTGGCATGTATCAAGCACGAGTTGAGCACTCATGCTAAATCGCTTCGCAGCATCAATTTGCAGTGCTGAAAGAGAGTAAGGTAATAGCGGTTGCTGTTTGGTTTTCTTGTGTTCTGATTCCATAACGGTTGCTGGCTGGTCTGCAATACGGCTTGCAACGTTTTCCACCAACTTACGATTAAGCACCCGCCCTTCTTCGTCCTGCCATGGTCGACAAGCTTCGCTTGGCTGCCACTTAGCCCTGATATCAAAGCTGCTATGTTCGCTTTGATACGGAATGAGAGCATGTAAGGTAAAATAATCTTTAGCGACAAAATTTTCTATTTCTTCGTCTCTTCTCACCACTAAGCCAAGAACAGGAGTCTGCACTCGACCGACTGAAAGCACCCCTTGATAACCCGCTCTCTGTCCAAGCAAAGTGAATGCCCGAGACATATTCATACCATATAGCCAGTCTGCGCGAGATCGCGCTAACGCCGACACCGACAATGGGACAAACTCCCGGTTACTTCTCATCCCATCAAGTGCTCTTTTAACCGCAGGCAAGTTCAAGTCGCTGATCAGCAGCCTCTGAATATTTTCTTTCTTGGCCTTGCTGACTTTGCAGTAATCAATCACTTCGTCCACAAGTAGCTGCCCTTCACGGTCGGGGTCTCCTGCATGAACAATAGTAGAAGACTCTTTCAGCAGTTTACGAATGACGGTCAGCTGTTTACTTGAGGTTTTACGCGGTCTCAACTGCCATTGAGGTGGAATGATGGGTAAATCGTTAATGTTCCATTTTTTATATCGCTCATCATAGGCATCTGGTTCAACCTGCTCCAACAAGTGACCAATGCACCACGTGACAACATCACCATTTCCACACCGGATAAAACCTTGATCTTTCTTTTGAGGGTTGGGCAGTGCAGCGGCGATTGCTCGGCCAAGGCTAGGTTTTTCAGCAATAAAAAGGCGAGTCATAAAAATTTATTGAGCAGAAATAATTAGGGCTACAATATTGAAATTGTAGCCCTAAAACAAGAAAAACTGTAATTTTATACAGTATTATTCAGCGTCTTGTTCGATTTTCTCAGCAGCTTCTTTGATTAGCGGCTGAAGTTCGCCTTTTTGGAACATCTCTAGAATAATGTCACAACCACCAATTAACTCACCTTCAATCCAAAGCTGAGGGAAAGTTGGCCATTGTGCATATACAGGAAGCTCAGAGCGGATGTCTGGGTTTTGCAGAATATCAACGTAAGCAAATTTTTCGCCACAAGCCATTAGAGCTTGAGATGCTTGAGAAGAGAAACCACAGCTAGGCAACTTAGGTGAGCCCTTCATGTATAAAAGAATTGGGTTTTCTGCGATTTGCTGTTTAATTTTATCTATAGTTTCCATTGCTTCCTCGTTGTACAAATGGACGACACTTAATCCCGCTATTCTAAACCATTAGACGAGAATAAAAAGCTTAGATTCTCTATGGTTTAATTTTTGTAATTATCATTAGTAAAGTATAGTGCGAAATCAAACAATAAATTTCCTCGGTTTACCCTTTTAATAAAGTAAAAACTTGCTAAACTGTATCGCAAGTCAGTCACATTGACTCAATAAAAACAAATTTCGGAAGCAATCGAAAGTACTAACTCTTTCATCTATATGGAGAATCGAGCAATGGCATTTGAACTACCAGCTCTTCCTTACGCTAAAGACGCACTAGAACCTCATATCTCAGCAGAAACACTAGATTTCCACCATGGTAAACACCACAACACTTACGTTGTTAAGCTAAACGGTCTTATTCCTGGTACTGAATTTGAAGGTAAGTCTCTAGAAGAGATCATCAAAACTTCAACTGGCGGTGTATTCAACAACGCAGCGCAAATCTGGAACCACACTTTCTACTGGCACTGCCTAGCGCCTAACGCAGGTGGCGAACCAACTGGTGCTGTAGCAGACGCTATCAACGCAGCTTTCGGTTCATTCGAAGAATTCAAAGCTAAGTTCACTGACTCAGCAATCAACAACTTCGGTTCTTCTTGGACTTGGCTTGTTAAGAAAGCGGATGGTTCTCTAGACATCGTTAACACTTCTAACGCTGCGACTCCTTTAACAGAAGAAGGTGTGACTCCTCTTCTAACTGTTGACCTATGGGAACACGCATACTACATCGATTACCGCAACGTGCGTCCAGACTACATGAATGGTTTCTGGGCTCTAGTTAACTGGTCATTCGTAGCAGAAAACCTAGCGAAGTAATTAACAGGGTTAATTATAAATAATTCTTAAGCCTGCATTTGCAGGCTTTTTTCATTTAATGCATTAGTTAAGTTTGCCCCTTCACTCACACTCATTCAGAAAACCTATCACCCGCAACAACTTGATACGAAAAGATTAATATTCTTAATTATTTTTATATGCAAACTGACACATCCATTACGTGCTATCAGTAGTATTAATTTACTTAATTGAATATGCAATTGATGTAAGCAACGTTATGAGGTGCAGTATGAATCCATTCAACACTAAAGTAAGAACTCAAATCACTGAGGCGATAAAAAAAGCACTGAAGCTAGATAAACTTACTCCAAAAGAAGTAGATTGTTTTCAACATGTAGAGTCAAAGCGCAGATGTTTGAAAGGTACCGCTGCTATTCTAGTTGCTACTCCTTTAATAAGTTCGGGTCTATTCTCTTATGGGCTTATTGCTGAAGAATTGGGCAGTGAGTATCCAAACAAAGATAATTCTGAGCAAACTTTTGGGGCGACTAATTACACTCCGGCTCAAGGCCCAACCGCAACACAAATAGTCTACGGGACAGAGTTATTTTCAGATACGGTTTATAGCGAGTCTGTTATTCCACCAGATACGACCTATTTACATTGTACGATTGATTCATCTGCACGTGCGATACGAATGCAGTCAGATCTCACCTCTTCAAATCCAATTGAAAGCACCTTTAGTGACAACGGACATGCGTTTGCACTCAACGATTTTGTTCAACTTGAGGAAGTAAGTACGACCGATACACAAAGCACATGGGATTTAGTCCACTACCAACACCCTATCGGAGCGGTTACAAATGGTGCTAGAACAGAAGGCTTGGAACGGATAGTTATAAAAAGTGGTATCACCGTTGATGCGCCAACTTCCGATGGCCCAAGTACTATTCGACTATTTAGCTCAATCGCCGGGGCCAACAATGTGGGTGTAGTTAATGATAACGGTGACCTGGAGTTTACAGCCAGGTGTTTACTTTATGTAGAGCTCAATCAAGGCAAGTCAGATGGGTATTTGATTTATGGTACTGTTACCTCAACAGCGCCAAGTGACACGCTCACAATAACACCAGATACGATAGGCGAATATCAATGGACTATTAAAAACGCTTCATCAATGTATATCAATACTGGTTATTCGAGTGTTCGACATTTTGTAAACTCTGGATATACCTCATCAGGCGTATTTGAAGAAAAAACTTCTTACCAACACATTGTGTTTAATGAAGGAAATGGGGCTCATATCCTCACTATGACACCTGAAGGCTACCTATCATCGAGCAAAGTCTTTTATCCCAACAACGCCTCCGATGCACCGGTTGTTCATATCGACTGGAACAGCAGCGAGAATAGAGTGCTTCGCACGGTGGTCTACGGGAACCAAACCACTAATGACAAAGATGGCAATACTTACTTAGTGACTCAATCTTACGAGTTTTCAAAAGTCGACTCATCAAAGTCAGTGTCTGCAGGCTTCCCAACGACTTGCACTTATACTGAATTTAAAGATGACAATGACCACGCTAAAAATAAACCACAATCCTACGCTCCTAATGTTTCCGGAGAAATATATTGCGCTTGGAATTGGGTTTGGAAAGATGTCAATAGCATACACGACTTATACAGGTACACCGATTCTGAAGGCAACGTCTACTATGTCAAACTTTTAGAAATGACGAATGCTGCCATGCCCGCAATCGTCGTACTAAAACACATTGATGGCAATGGTCACTGGTATCACAAAGCAAGTTACCCCTTGCGCCTACCCGAACCTATTACAGGTAATGGAGACATAAAAAAAATATCGAGCTGCTTTAGCAAGTTTGGTGGAATGCGGTACTTCATATTGGATGAAAACAAAAACCTTTACCTCGCACGCCAGCAAAGAGCATCGAGCAGCGATACACCCTATGGCAAGCCTATTTACGGCCCATATGACGAAACGGGAGCAGTAAGAAACTTTGAGTCAAATCCAATTAGCTATGTAAAAAACACACCTTACGATTGGCATTATATTGAAGGCAATTGCTACAAATCCTCAACGGATGAAGACATTACCATTCCGATCCAACTGGTACTAAGTACGTTAATGGCCTTTGATACGAATACGTCAACCAATAGCAGCTCCACGCTGGATGGTACCGCACAAGCCGTATGCTTGGCATCTGGGTGTATCGTCGACATCACTACACCTCGCCGCACATACCACGACAGCGAATATATTAGCTCCGTCATGATGACAGACTCCACGGCAGATTCCACCACTTTTGGTGCTACAGATACCAACACCTACGGCCTCTACCGTTCCATTAACACGTTATTAGAACGCAAGTGGCATAGTCATGAGATTGCCAGTCAAATTGAATATGACCCAACATTAGACCAAGCAACTGGTGATTATTACCACCTGACACTCTCACCTGCCGATAGCGATGGTAATATCGCTAGCCTAAGTGATACTGCCAACCAAGATTTAATGTTGGAAATTCGAGCCGATTCTGATTGCACCGTAACAGATACCGTGAGCAATTATTGCCACAACATCAATCGGTATGCCTCATTTATGGCGCAGGTTGATCCAGCGACTAAGCAAGCGAACATTGTCCTCAAAGCATCTACATTTGGGCAGAATATTTATGCCCGACTAGTCAACTCAAAGCAGTTTGAAGCATCCTCCACCGATATTGGCCTGATCGCTGCAGCAGACGATGCCATCACTTACCCATGGCAAGTCATTAATATCACTGAGCAAGCTCAATACCGAATGGGAAACACATCCGATACAACTGTTCAAACCAATGACTCCAACCCAACTCCATTTATGGATACCAATGTCTATGTCACAGGCGCTAGTATCGCCAATAGTAAAAGCACTGTGAGTTCTGATAGTACAAGTACTGGGCCGGACTACAGCACCAAAGGCAGCTTTAAAAAAACATCTGATGGAATGCAGCCGACTGCCACTTTCTTAAACCAGTCGGGTACCAATATGCTGATCATTCCGGGGGTGACAAGACAAACTCTGTACCCTGATGCTAGTTCAGATACACTTAATCCACTGTTTTGTTTAACCTCATCATCGAGCACGCAAACAACAGCGTCAAACACTACATCCTTTACATACAGCAGTGGAACGGTGACGAATAACCCCGGTGGTTTGTCTGCTGTCGCTACAAGCAAAGAAAACACATTCGGCACCTCATTTTCCAAAGTCTGTCATGGTGTGAGTGATGCTTTGCATCATTTGCAGCATTTGTCAGAGAGTGCGTACAGTGACCTTAGCAATGGAGTACAGATTGCCATCAATGTTTCTGCCAGTGATATGGTAAAAATTGACAAGTCGATTATGAAAGCGGTGAACGGCCTCGATCAAGATCTGCAAGAAACCATCGATTCTATTGAGCAATTCGCTAGCATCGTCGTCGAAGTGCTGAAGACTATCATCAAAGCGTCATTCATGTATCAGTTTATTGAGTTGATCATTTGGCTGATTTCTTTATTTCGGTACTTTGAAGATATTAAGTCTCTAAAGAACAGCTTAGCCACTGAGTTTTCGACATTAATCAACACTCCACCTTCGGCTATTAGTAGCGGGATGAGTGCTGTAAATAATACCTTTTCTAATTATTTTGGCTCAGCGAATCAAACTTCCACTAACAGCTTATTTACTTCTTCAACTATATCAAGTGATATTGCTAGCATTGTCTCGGCGCAAGCAACAACAAATAAAGCATCACAAAATATTAGTAACAATCCATTTCTCAACTACCTACTTCACCCAATAATGAAAAAAACCAATAGCTCATCCATGAGTGATGACTTTGGTGTGCCTGATGTTTCTATTTCAGACATTTCAGATATTGAAGATGACCTTGCCAACATGATTAGCAACATCCTAGCTAACCTTACTGACACACAATCTGAAGAAATGCTATCACTGCTAGTTTTACTTGCTAATGTTTCAAACAGCCCTTCAAGCGTTGAAAAAGTTTTTACTGACAATATTAGCAATTTAACATCAGCCTATACAGAAGATATTGTAGAGCCGATACTAGAAATACTAACAAAGGTAAGCCTTTCATCTAAGAGTGGTAGCAATAATGGTGGCTATGACACAAGCTTTATTACAAGCATGATTAGCCAAGATCTCTTTACTATAAAATTAGGACTCATCGGTGATATATTCGCGTTGTTCGGAATTGGATCAGGTGACCACGATAATCTAACAGTTTCTGGTACTGACCTGATATTTTGGCCGATAGCCCTAGCAACCTGGGTAACTTTATATGTAGACACAGGCAAGTCCTATTCATCGTTAAGCGATATAACGGGAGATTCCGCTGAAGAAGGGTTTGGAGCGACTTCAGCTAACAAAGCTACAATTGCTTTCGACTCTGTTAGCGCTCTGTATTGTTATATGCATGGATTGGTGTGGACAGCAAAACAGTTGAGTGGCGACAGCAACACTAGCAGCAACCCTATCTATCTTCTTGATAACATATTAACTAGCTCAATTGCAGCTATTCAATTTGTGATAAAACTGCAAACAGAGGATACAGAACCTCTATCAACTTCAAGTGCTCTTTTTTACTTAGGGATGACATTATTTAGTATGTTTAAAGGAGCCTTACAGCTAAATGGCACAAGCTTACCCCCTCAGGTTGTCGCTTTTATAATTACGACTCTCGCGCTAGAAAACATGGTGGGTCAAATGTATGCTGGATCTGAATCTGAAATAAATGACCCAAACTGGACAGAAGGAGCAGAAGAAATTGTCCAAGCAATTTTTACGAGCATAGGAAAGTATACTAATTTCGCATGGGTCTGTGCTGACGACCCTACGGAATATTTAGCGCCTGCATCTGCACTCATGCAAGTGCCTATGGTCGGCTTTTCCATGGGATTAGCTTATTATTTAGCAGAGAATGACTAAGTGATTATTCCGTCTCAAATGTTTATATATCATAATCAGTACCATGCTGTGAGTGGTGCTAATTTCGGTAATATACATGAAATGCAGTTCAATAATTGCTCATGCCCTTTTCTTCCTCATTTGTTGGCTACAAACGAGCACTTCTTGAACTTGAGTATCCTTGGTGATACCCCCAATGGACGGTCATCACTTTAACAGAAGATGGTTTAGGGGCAGAAAATTAAAGCTCGTTCCAACATCGGTTATACCTCAGCTGGAACGAGCTCTAAGAGTTGAGATACCTTCCATCACTTGCTTAAATCCCTTTAATAAATTGCGTTAAATAACTACAACTCTGCGCATTGGTCGAACAACGACTGCCCTAGGAGCAGGCTTTACGATTACTGTTCTCGCGGGTGGTGGTGGAGCGACAACACAACCGCTCAATAAAGAAGCAACCACTATGGAAGCTCCTGCTAGTAATTTTTTCATAACTTACCTACATCTTTGTCAATATAGTCAGGCCGGACTTTATCATAAAAACAGTGTTCGATTAGTAAAGATTCTGTCAGCAATTCGGTATAAATATTCTGAGTTCATGATTAACAAATCATAGAGTTCCAGCGATATTTTTATTAAGCTGGCAAAAATCTAATAAACCACTGCTTTAAAGTACAACAACCCTTGGTAAAGGCCTCACTACAACGGGCCCCGGGACCATTACACAGCCACTGAGTAAAAGTGTTACTGCTGCCAAAAGCCCTATGATTAGTTTTTTCATACTCTAAACCACTTAGGTTACTTACCGCATAACAGTATGCAGTTCTAATCTGCAAAATCGAGACAATTTACGTTTTTTTACCCTAAAAGAAACTGAAAAGTTCATCGCCGTTATAAAGCGGCTGCTTGGATAAGAACTAATAATGACTAAAGTTTTCTCCCACATGACCGCTAACGAGTTGTAATGTGGAGAATAAAATGCAAATTCATACCTTAGACAAAGCAGAAATTGTTAGTGAACTGACTGTTGGTACTAATATCAACCAAGCTATTCAATCTGGCCGCCGTGCTGATTTTTCGCTGCTTCTATCTATGTTTTCTGATGATGTAAGAGACAATACTCCCGTTGAGCAAGTCAGCGAACAAGAGCAAACAGACTTAACCTTACGCAAAAAGTTCTCACTCTCTGCACCACAAAAGTTAACCTCGGATGAAAACTCATATGCCTTCTCAGCTACGCAGGCAGAAGCTTTTCACCAAGGTGGTCTACCCAGCACAAAATTGAACCACTACCTTCACTCCGAACCATTGGTATATCAGCTAGAAGATACTGGTAACCTTTCTGAAGAGGTGTACCACAATCTGTCCGGTCATGAACGAAGAAGGCTTAAAGAGGGGAATAAAGAGGATCTACTACCCTTTGACCTCTATGAACAACTGCTTGTTTCCTGTCGCAAAGATCAATTGTCAATTCGTACTTAACTGAGAAAATAACCACCCAGTTTCACAACAACAGCTATCAATATCGGATGTGTGAATCAGCCCACAAATGTCACCAATTCTCTCCTCACTAACCATAATTTTGAACTTATTCACAACTAAATCACAACTAATCAACCATTCTTTGTGAACATTTTTTGCCTCTAGTTATAAATTTATCACTAGAGTTGGAGGCACAACAGGATGAATATACAAAGCGCAATTGTCGTCATTACTTCTGCTGGCTCTACGCTAGGAGAAACATTAGCCGCCCATTTTTGTGAATTGGGTGCTAAGGTCATTCTGTGTGATCAACAACAAACTAGGCTAACTAACACCTACGAGCTTTGTCTCAAGATCTCTAGGGACGTTCATCAGTTCCATATTTCAGATTACTCGAAAGACTCAATCAACCAACTGTTCGACTTTGTAAGTACTACCTATGGCAGCTCGCCAGACGTGTTAGTCAACAATTGGTCTGGAAACCAACTACCAAAACTCATTGATGACTCATCAGACGATTTATTTAGCACAGCTGTCTCCGTTATGGCTTCTACGTTATTCAATTTTGGTCAAGCAACCGCTGAAAGAATGCGCACCGACAATAAGAAAGGTGTGATTGTAAACGTTGCATCATTGGAAGACTGCCAAGACCTTTCTGGATTTGAAAATGTTACCTCGATGATTGCAGGTTTTACTCAGAGCTGGGCAAAAGAGTTAACACCATTCAACATTCGTGTTGGTGGTGTTGTACCTGCACTACACCCGACATCGAGTGGAAGACAATTTCACTGGGCTCAAGTGCAAGATGAGCTAATACGTAATACAGAGTATATTGTTTCGAATGAATACTTTAGTGGAAGAGTGATGTCGGCAGAAATGTAGTCTCTATTCTACTAAGTAAGAAAACTCCGCATAGTCAGCAGGGTGTTACCCTGTATGACATTAATCGCCTACCGATGTTTTTCACATGGTGTTTGTATGGGCCGATATCACTTACACACTAGTTCAAAATTCTATTCATTTATTTCACATATATAAAAATGTCACCTACGCTCTTTTAGTAACCAATTGGTATGAATCATGACAGAGGGAACCCGACATGAAACACTTACTGGTATTAATTGCTGCGCTAGGTTTATCTTGCAATGCTATCGCTAATGAGTATGAAGAAGCGCTAAAAGGCTATGCAAACGGGCAAGTTAAAACAATTGCATCGGATCCAGACGTAATCGCTGCCGTAAAAGCGCAAAATATCGCTAACCAAAACCTCACTGAAGACCAAATCATAGCGCTGGATAAGGAGTGGCGAGCTCAAGTTGCTGCCAGTAACCAGCCTCTCATTCAAGAAAAACTTTCTAACCCTACTTCGAAAAAGCTTGTTGGCATGCAAGAAGCAAGCGGCGGCAAAATTACCGAAATATTTGTTATGGATGACAAAGGATTAAATGTCGCTCAAAGTGCTGTAACGTCTGACTACTGGCAAGGCGATGAAGCGAAGTGGCAAAAAACCTATAGCGTAGGCCCTAACGCATATCACATTAGTGAAGTTGAGGAAGATGAGTCAACTCAGATGTTCCAGTCACAAGTGAGCTATGCGATTACCGACCCAGCTTCAGGAAAAGTGATAGGAGCTGTTACTGTCGGAGTTAACGTAGAAGAACTGTAACTTTTTAGCACAATACAAATAAGTGTTCTGCTGTCGCTAAGTACAAGAAATCGGCAACAGTTAAGAAAAGTAGGCTATAGTCCATACTCGCTCTTATGAGACCAGCCAGCACTTAGCCTCTTACAATATAAGATAAAACAGGAATTCCCGACTAAAAAGTGGGAGTTCCTGTTTTACTTTAACTCAAAGACTTGAGGACATTCTCTGAGGCGTTTTCGATAAGATCGAGCACTAATTCAAATCCGTCACCTCCGCCGTAGTAAGGATCGGGTATCTCTTGATAATCACTGTCACCAAAGCTCAAGAAAAGCGCCAATTTATCTTGGTGCTGGCTAGGACACTCTCGCATAAGATCAGACAAATTATTTTCATCAGCGGCAAGAATCAAATCAAAATACTCAAAATCATCTGCTGTGACCTGACGAGCAGTCATCCCTGCAAACGAGTAGCCTCGACTTTCTGCAGCAACTCTCGCCCTTTGATCTGGAGGGTTACCTTGGTGGTAGCCAATCGTTCCAGCAGACTCCACTTCGACATCAATATTCAGCTCAGCAGCCTTTGCTTTCAATACCGCTTCTCCCGTCGGCGAGCGGCAAATGTTTCCCATACAAACGACCAATATTTTTTTCATTGATGTACCACTCCTTTAAGCCAATATATTTGTTGTCATTCAAAGAATAACTTAGCATGTGAGCAAATAACAAATTCGAATAGGGCAAAAAATGTCTACACAAGAAAGTAAAGATTCTCGCTACAAAGCTCGCCAACAAAAAGTAAAACAGCAAGTCGATGAAAAGATCGAAGCCGCTCAAGAAGAAAAAGGCTTGCTGCTCGTCATTACTGGAAATGGGAAAGGTAAATCAACATCAGGGTTTGGCACTATTGCTCGTGCTGTCGGTCATGAGAAAAAGTGTGCCGTGGCACAATTTATCAAAGGCACTTGGGAAAACGGAGAAAAAAACTTACTAGAAAAGCTAGGTGTTGAGTTTAGTGTAATGGCTACGGGCTTCACTTGGGAAACGCAAAACAAGCAAACGGACACCGAAGCTGCTCAAGCAGTTTGGAAGAAGTGTCAAAACTGGCTCCAAGACGACTCTATCGATGTCATATTACTCGACGAGCTCACCTATATGGTGACATACGGCTATATAGAGCTTGATGAAGTGGTTGATGCTTTATCAAAGCGGCCTGAAATGCAGTCTGTACTCATTACTGGGCGAGCAGCGCACAGGCAACTTATAGACATGGCAGATACGGTTTCAGAAGTGAAGAATGTTAAGCACGCGTTTGAATCAGGCGTGAAAGCTTTGAAAGGTGTTGACTGGTAAAACAGTCGTTCATTGTTGCTATAGCAGGCAGAAAAAAACCTCTACTTAAAGTAGAGGTTTTTAGTATTGAAGCAGGCTTATCTTCTGCGCTGGCTTGTCAGCTCAACAACTCGCAACTGCGCAAGCGCTTTTGCAAGCTCTAGTTGTGCTTGAGCGAAGTTGATATCACCATCGTGACGGTTGATGTTTTCAAGAGCCATCTGACGTGCAGACTCTGCCCTTGCTTTATCAATCTCTTCACCATGCAATACCGTATCAGCCATTACAGTGACAACTTCAGGCTGAACTTCAACTAAGCCACCAGAGACGTAAAGTACTTCTTCTGGTTGCTTTAAGTCAGCGACAAAGCTAGCAACACCTGGTTTGATCTTACTGATCAATGGCGAGTGACCAGGACGAATACCCAATTCACCGTCCGCACCAGAAATTGCCAAAGCGTGGGCGGGACCAGAGAAAATCACCCCTTCTGCACTGACTATTTGAAGGTCAAATGTGTTCTCACTTACACCTATAGCCATGTTACCTCCCCGCTGTTAAGCTTTTTTCGCGTTTTCTAGTACTTCGTCAATTGAACCACAGTACATGAAAGATTGCTCAGGGATATCATCGTAATCACCCGCTAGCAGACCTTTAAAGCCACGTAGTGTTTCTTTTAGAGGTACGTATACGCCTGGGTCACCAGTAAAGACTTCTGCTACGTGGTAAGGCTGAGTTAGGAAACGCTCAATCTTACGTGCACGAGATACAACTTGCTTATCATCTTCAGATAGCTCGTCCATACCTAGGATAGCAATGATATCTTTTAGCTCTTTATAACGTTGCAGTGTCTGCTGTACGCCACGAGCAATGTCGTAGTGCTCTTGACCAACGACTAGTGGATCAAGCTGACGAGATGTTGAATCTAACGGGTCAATCGCTGGGTATAGGCCCATTGCTGCGATGTTACGGTTAAGTACAACTGTTGCATCCAAGTGAGCAAACGTTGTTGCTGGAGACGGGTCAGTCAAGTCATCCGCTGGTACGTATACCGCCTGTACAGACGTGATAGAACCTTGACGAGTCGACGTGATACGCTCCTGAAGTACACCCATCTCTTCTGCAAGAGTTGGCTGGTAACCTACCGCAGATGGCATACGACCTAGAAGTGCTGATACCTCAGTACCCGCAAGTGTGTAACGGTAGATGTTATCGATGAACAATAGTACATCACGACCTTCATCACGGAACTTCTCAGCCATAGTTAGGCCAGTCAGTGCAACACGTAGACGGTTTCCTGGTGGCTCGTTCATCTGACCGTAAACCATTGCTACTTTTGATTCTTCAGGCTTCTCGACGTTTACAACGCCCGCTTCCTGCATCTCGTAGTAGAAATCGTTACCTTCACGAGTACGCTCACCAACACCAGCAAATACTGATAGACCAGAGTGCTGAAGTGCGATGTTGTTGATAAGCTCCATCATGTTAACGGTCTTACCTACACCTGCACCACCGAACAGACCGATTTTACCACCCTTCGCGAATGGACAAACCAAGTCGATAACTTTAACGCCAGTTTCAAGTAGCGAAGTTTCGTTCGATTGCTCTTCGTAGCTTGGCGCTTCGCGGTGAATTGCGTAGTGCTCTTCTGCACCGATTTCACCACATTCGTCAATCGCTTCACCAAGAACGTTCATGATACGACCAAGAGTCTTAGTACCTACAGGCACAGAGATTGGCGCACCAGTGTTCTCTACTTTCATGCCACGACGTAAACCGTCAGAGCTACCCATAACGATGGCACGAACAACGCCACCGCCAAGTTGTTGTTGAACTTCAAGAACAAGTGAAGTGCTCTCTTCACCAACAAGGCGTAGTGCGTCGTATACGCGCGGGCCACTGTTGTGTTCAAATTCTACGTCAACGACAGCGCCGATGACTTTTACTATCTTACCGATACTCATTATTTACCTCGGAAATCTTTAAACCGCTTGCGCACCCGACACGATTTCACTCAATTCTTGAGTGATTGCTGCTTGTCTTGCTTTGTTGTAGACAAGTTGTAGATCTTCGATCAACTTACCAGCGTTATCTGTCGCAGCTTTCATTGCAACCATTCTAGATGCTTGTTCACAAGCGATGTTCTCAACTGTACCTTGATACACTTGAGACTCAATATAGCGATGAACTAAGTCATCTAGAATTACTCGAGGATCTTGTTCATAGATATAGTCCCAACGAGCATTTCCTGACTTTGAGTCTTGTTCATCTTTTGGATAAGGCAGCAGTTGCTTAACCGTAGGTTTTTGTACCATGGTATTCACAAACTCATTGTAAACGATATAAAGACGATCAATCTGACCTTCGTTATACGATTCCAACATTGCGTTTACTGTACCAAGTAGGTCTTCAACCTTTGGTTCATCACCCAATCCAGATGCTTGCGCGACCACTTTGGTTGCACTATGGAAAAAGCCGATCGCTTTCGAACCAACAAGTGTAGTTTCAACATCTACACCTTTGTCACGCCAGTCGGCAATTTCATTCAGCACTTGCTTAAACAGGTTTGTATTCAATCCGCCGCACAAACCTCTATCAGAAGAGATGATAATGTAAGCCACACGTTTGGCTTCACGCTCTTCTAAATATGGGTGGCTATACTCGAGTGTGCCTGATGCAACATGGCTAATCACTCTGCGCATGCTTTCAGCGTAAGGACGGGCTTTTTCCATATTGTCCTGTACCTTACGCATTTTACTGGCTGCCACCATTTCCATTGCACTAGTGATCTTCTGAGTGCTTTTTACACTCGAGATTTTAGTGCGAATTTCTTTTGTATTGGCCATGGTTAGCTCCCCTCTTAATTAATTGAGATTGGTGCGATTACCATGACTGCAAAGCAACAAAATCATCTAGAAGCTTGGTTAGCTGAGCTTGGATATCATCGTTGTAATTTCCAGTCTCATTGATAGTCTTAAGTAGCTCAGGCGCGTTTGATTTCGCGTGCGCTAGAAGACCTTCTTCAAATGAACCAACTCGAGACAACTCAACACCAGTTAGATAGCCTTTTTCAGCTGCGAAGACGATAGTCGCTTGCTCTGCTACAGACATTGGTGCGTATTGCTTTTGCTTCATCAATTCAGTAACACGCTCACCGTGGTCAAGCTGTTTCTTAGTTGCTTCATCTAGGTCAGATGAGAACTGAGCAAACGCTGCCAATTCACGATATTGAGCTAGTGCGGTACGGATACCACCAGATAGTTTCTTGATGATCTTAGTTTGCGCAGCACCACCAACACGAGATACCGAGATACCTGGGTCAACAGCTGGGCGTAGACCTGCGTTGAATAGCTGAGTCTGTAAGAAGATCTGACCATCTGTAATCGAGATTACGTTAGTCGGTACGAACGCCGATACGTCACCCGCTTGCGTTTCGATGATAGGTAGCGCTGTTAAAGAACCAGTCTTACCTTTTACTTCACCGTTAGTGAAACGCTCTACGTACTCTTCGTTTACACGAGCTGCACGCTCAAGTAGACGTGAGTGGAGGTAGAATACGTCACCAGGGAATGCTTCACGGCCCGGTGGACGTTTTAGAAGAAGTGAGATTTGACGGTAAGCAACAGCTTGCTTTGACAAATCATCGTATACGATAAGTGCATCTTCACCGCGGTCACGGAAGTATTCACCCATTGTACAACCTGCATAAGGTGCTAGGTATTGTAGAGCTGCTGATTCAGAAGCAGATGCTACAACAACAATGGTGTTTTCCAGTGCACCGTGCTCTTCTAGCTTGCGTACAACGTTTGCGATAGTTGATGCTTTTTGACCAATTGCAACGTATACACATTTAACGCCAGAATCTTTCTGGTTAATGATCGCATCGATCGCCATTGCTGTTTTACCAGTCTGACGGTCACCGATGATAAGCTCACGCTGACCACGGCCGATTGGCACCATTGAGTCAACGGCTTTATAACCAGTTTGGATTGGCTGGTCTACAGATTTACGATCGATAACGCCTGGAGCAATGATTTCTACCGCGTTAAATAAATCTGTTTTGATTTCGCCTTTGCCATCAATTGGCTGACCTAGCGTGTTTACTACACGACCTAATAGAGAAGGACCTACTGGAACTTCTAGGATACGGCCAGTACCTGTTACTTTCATGCCTTCGCTTAAATCAGCGTATGGGCCCATTACAACCGCACCTACTGAGTGACGCTCAAGGTTAAGTGCTAGTGCGTAACGGCCACCTGGCAATTCAATCATCTCGCCTTGCATGACGTCGGCTAGGCCGTTGATAGTGATGATACCGTCGCTGATTGACACGATAGTGCCTTCATTGCGGGCTTGACTGCTCACATCGAAGGTTGCGATTCGTTCTTTGATTAAATCGCTAATTTCTGTTGAATTTAATTGCATTTCAAATACCTATTACATGTGCAAGCTAGTTGCAAGACGATGGATAGAAGACTTCAAAGAACCGTCGATGACGAGTTCGCCAGCCTTGACCACAATGCCGCCGACCAATTCGCTGTCAACTTCATTCACTAACGAAACTTTTCTATCTAGCTTTTTCTCTAGAGATTTCGTTAGCGCCTCAAGTTGCTCTTCGCTCAACGGCTCAGAGGAAACAACGGTCGCATCTAACATTTTGTCGTTTTCGTTCTTTAGCTCTTCAAAAACGCTCAGTACATCGCGCACAGCGATTAAGCGTTGGTTCTCTGCCATCACCTTTACTAGGTTTTGCACATGATCATCGAGAAAGCCTTGGCACACGGAAAATAGAAAATGAAGGAATTCATCAGATTCTGTTTTCCCACCTTGTTCAAGGTTTTTTACTTGGGCAGCAACTTGCGGTTGCTCGATTACATCGACAACAACTGTCAGCATCGAAAGCCACTCGTCAAGAGTTTGCTTTTCTTTTGCAAACTCAAAAGCTGCCTTAGCATATGGGTAAGCAATGGTTTTTAAATCGGACATTTTGCTCCCCTTGTGCGCTAAATATCTTTGATCAATTGATCAACAAGAGCACGGTTCGAATCCGTATCCAAGTTTTTATTGATCAGTTTCTGCGCACTATTGATAACAAGATCAGCCATTTCGTCTTTTAGTTCTTGGCGAACGCGATTCTTCTCGCTTTCTACTTCGGCTTCACCCTGAGCAATAATGCGGGCTTTTTCTTTTTCTGCCTCTTGAATGGCTTCTTCGATAATTTGTTCACGGCGTTTCTGGCCTTGAGCAATCATCTTACTGACATCTTTTTTTGCATCTTCAATAAGTTGACTACCGTTTTCTTTAGCCAGCGCTAATTCTTTAGCTGCCATTTCAGTGTTACGAAGGCCTTCGGCAACGTCTTTCTGGCGCTCTTCTAGCATTTGGCTAAGCGGCGGCCAGACATACTTCATACATAGCAAGACAAATATCACAAACGATATTGCCTGGCCTAACATGGTTGCATTTAAGTTCATCCCGTCCTCTCTTTTCGCTGATGGTTCTCTTTAGTTGAATCGAGGGAGGAAATTACGCTACCGCAAAGATGATATATAGACCGATACCAACACCAATCATAGGAACCGCATCAACAAGACCCATCATGATGAAGAATTGAGTACGTAGCATAGGAGTAAGGTCTGGTTGGCGAGCAACACCTTCTAAGTATTTACCAGCTAGATTACCGATACCGGCAGCGGCGCCTGCTGCACCCAAACCAATTAGTAGAGCACCAGCAACGTATAGAACTGCACTTACAATATCCATTGAAAACTCCAATATATAAATAGTTAATAAAGGTTAAATAAATTAGTTAATTAAGTTGGCCAGTTAGTGTTTTTCTACTGCTAAGGCCATATAAACGATGGTCAGAACCATAAATATAAATGCTTGCAAAGAAACAATTAATAAATGGAACAGTGCCCAAGGTACACTTAGTGCCCATTGAATCCACCAAGGCATTAATGCAATCAAAATGAAGATCATTTCGCCCGCGTACATGTTGCCAAATAGTCGTAAACCCAGAGAGATTGGCTTAGACACTAGCGTTACTAGCTCTAATACAAAGTTCACTGGATAAAGAAACGGTGAATCAAAAGGTTGAGTAGTCAATTCCTTAACAAAGCCAACAAGACCTTTTGCCTTGAGAGTGTAGATAATCATCACTACAAACACTCCCAATGCCATAGACATTGTGACGTTCACGTCCGCTGATGGTAAATCTCTAAAGTGTTCAGCGCCAAGCGATCTAGCAACATAAGGAATAAAATCGACTGGTAGTAAGTCGATGAAATTCATTAGGAATACCCAAACAAATATTGTCAAAGCTAAAGGACCAATAAGCTTGTCTTCAGCTTGGAATATCTCTTTTGATAGATTGTTGACAAATTCGAACACGATTTCGATAAAGCATTGAAAACGACTTGGTACCCCTTTAGTGCTTTTAGATATCGCGTAACGAAATACAGCGATAAATAGCAATCCAAGGATCCAAACCATGATCATTGAGTCGAGGTTAACCGACCAAAAGCCCTTACCTATTGTGAAGAATGTTTCATGGTGCTCAATATAATCATGAGCGGTTAGTACTTTTTCCACCTTACCCTATCCTTAAATCATCTTCTTTTTTATTTAAAAATGGAGAGACGAAGTACCCGATGAATGTAATACAGTAGCTTACGATTACAACAATATTTTCCACGTCCATTAAACGAAAAACAATGGCGAACAAAATAACGGTATAAACGAGTTTAACCTTCCTGCTAAATTGTATGAGGTCCTTTATTTCGGCATCAGGGTTCTTCTTAGCTTTAACACTGGCTAAATACATTCCAAACAGTCCTGGAATAATTGCCACGACAACACCAATTGAAGCTGACTCAATGCGAGCAATATCTCCAGAAAAAACCTGATAGATAATGACCAGCAATCCGAAAAATAACTGACTCCGCATCATTCTTTTAATTGCTATAAGTATGTCGTCACTAGTTGTACTGTCTATCATGTCTATACCCTTCAGTCATAGCTATGAGCATACATATTCGTGGCGCAAATACTTAGGCAACCAAATTTGTTAACATTCAGTTACACATTAAAATATAGATACCAGCACTCATTCTTTATCGGCTCGATACCAAGATACCCCTATTGATAAGGTGATTAAAGTCTCAAAAAATGAATACTTTCATTTCAATTTTACCCCTTTATTCTCAAAAAATTTGCTGAGTTATGAATCTGCATTCATATTAAATTGCAGCTCATAAAATAAACAAACATGATCATGATCAAATTAATTTGTTACAAAATATAAATTTCGTTGCCAAAATGTATTTGTCATGAGCGATTTCCGATTTGGGCAAATTTCATCCAACACCCAGTTTCGAGCAGAATTAGAAAAATAGTTGACAAACATTTGTGGCAGATCAAAAAAACTGGTTAATTTTTGGCTAATAGGATGGGATTCAGATCAAATAATTTACGTAACATTTGGACATCATAAATATTACATTGATCTGTGATGATAGGTGGGCGTGTTGTTTCATAATATATAGGCTCGACAATATAATTGCCGAGCCTACATATTTACTTAAATAAATTGTTTAATAATTTATCTACGGCTTGCTTTGTCTTTTCATTATTAATTTTATCGCCAAGCTTTTTATTTAACTTATCGATACCTTTTTCTAACTCATTTTTAGCTTTTTGTTTTAAAGCATTGTCTAAAACAACTTTGTACTTCGGATCTGACCAGCTACCAGTAATCTTAACCGGTATGGTCACATCTTTAAGTTCATTGATGCTTTGCCCACCTTGACCTTTCAAAGAGCCTACGATAGAAGTTCGAATCACCATATCGACCGTTTCATTGATATAGTTAGCTGAACCCTGACCATGTACACGAAGAAGCGGCGACTTAGCACTTAAGTCATCCGTTTTTGCAACGCCATTCGCTAACTTGATAGTCGCCTGCATTGAGCTGAAATCCGTTTTTTGCGGCTCGTTTGTATTTTCAACTGGCTGTCCTTTGAACTTGGCGTAGTTAGTACGGATAAGTTGCGCGACGTTAATTCCATTCACTGCACCATCAGTGAACTTAATAGCAATCGTACCCGCGACATTCTTTTTAATCCCCGTTGGTGTTAATCCCTTACCATGTAGGTTTAACTCAATGTTCCCGACACCTTCTAGTTTGTCGTTGTCCATTACATCTTTGAGGAGTGGCTGGACTTTAACACCCGCAACCTTACTAGTGATTTTGTAACTTGCTGGCGACTTACGAGCGTCCAAAATGGCGTTTGCCGAAATTTTTCCATCGTATAAGTTCGAGGTAAAGGAAGTCAGCTTTGCAATGCCATCTTTCACTGAAATGCTCGCCTTAACATTTTGCATTTTGGCGTTTTGCATTTGAAATTTATCGATTGCTATCTTTCCCGCAACGTCTAGCAATTTTAGTGCTGAAAGATCAGGCTCAACTTCCGCTGTAGACTTTTTTGTACTTTGATCTACAGAGCTGTTTGGATTGGAACCAGTTTGCTTATCACTTACCGGAGATGCCTCAGGTTGAGGCTTCTCTTGTACTTTGAGAAATTCATCTAGATTGATGTCTGGGCTATGAAGATCAAAACGAATCTTAGGTATAGTAGACAGTGTTACATCTGATGACCCATCTAGCTCCAATGCATTGGCTTGCAATTTTTCTAGCTGAAGAGTTAAATGTTTCTTCTCAAGATCGAAGCTCAGCGCGGTAGAAATATCCAACTTCATTGGCGATTCAGGTAGCGATTTCCCCTCTAAATCCCCTTTCAAAGTGAAGTTGCTCAACGCCACTGTAGTAAGAGTATGGTCAACACTTAAAATTCCATCTCCCTTAATAGCGAATGACACTCCGGAAGCTTTACCATCTACGGCATAATTTAGCTTGTTTTCTTTATCAAGTTGGAAAGTGTTTAGCCCCAAGTGAACTTTATCCACTTCTATATCAGGAGCCTTAAAACTGCTAGTAATCGATACATCTCTGAGTTCATACTGAGAAAAATCTTTTGATAACTTAAACTCTAAACTCCCCTTAGAAGTAAAGGTTTGTTGATTATTTTGTCCGTTTGCAGAGAAGGTTGCTTTTGTCCACTGATTTGCCGCAAATCCCGAAAGGTTGAGTGACATATCAGAAAGCTTGGTAAAGTTTCCAGTTTGCTTATCGGTCATTTGCAGCGTAGCGTTTTCAATGGTTACACCTTCAAGGTCAATCGACCATTTATCTGAACTCTCAGCGGCTGTATTTTTCTGAGTTGAGCTATCAACTTTACTACTTTGTACTTGAGTGAAAGCATCAGTCTGAGCTGGTTTAGACGTCTCGCTATTAGTATCGGCCTTATTGCCGCTTAGCAAAGCATCAATGTTTTTTGAGCCATCCTTTAATGTTTCTACATCAATCTGTGCCCCTTTTAGGGTCACATTGCCTATTTTCAGTTCTTTATCCAATAAAGGAAGAACGGAAACATTGATGCCCACCTGATTAACTTTAAACATATCTGGGTTTGAGAACCCTTGCGGATTTTTCAGTTCGGTCTTGCCTAGCTCAAAGCCTATCGATGGAAAAAACTGCCAACGTATATCACCTTGAATAACTAAGTCTAAGCCTGTTTGTTTTTTGACTTGTTCAACTATGAGAGGTTTGAATTGATTGGGATTGACTAAAGTGACTAAAGCGGTGATAGCTCCAGCAACGACAACTATGAGAATAGCAACGATCAGCAGCAATTTCTTCATTCGCATTTTCCTTGCAAGTTTCTTGATACCAAAAAAAGAAAGTGGCACCTAAGGTGCCACTTATCAAGAAAAAAATAAAGATTGCTCAGTTAGTACTGCGTTAAGATCGAAGCAACTTTGTGATATGCGCTTTTAGAACATCGATAGCGATTCTGTTTTTACCACCACGTGGAACGATGATATCGGCATATTGCTTTGAAGGTTCGATAAACTGCATGAACATTGGACGAACTGTGTCTTGGTACTGTTTCAGAACTGACTCCATCGTACGATCGCGTTCTTCTACATCACGCTTCAAACGACGAGTTAAGCAGATATCAAGAGGTGTATCCATAAATACAGTCGCGTGCATCAAATTACGCAGCCTCGGGTCCGTAAGCAGTAGAATACCTTCTAAAATGATCACTTTCTTTGGTGTCATCGTAGTCGTTTCTGCCATTCGAGTGTGCTCTGCATAGCTATACTCTGGCAACTCGACTGAGTTTCCTTGTAGCAACTGCTCAAGGTGAGAACAAAGTAACTCATGATCCATTGCTTTTGGATGATCATAGTTAGTTTTAACTCGTTCTTCCATGCTCAGGTGACTTTGATCGTTGTAGTAACAATCTTCTTTGATCACACCAATTTGGTGGTCGCCGACTTTCGCGCGAAGTTCATTGTAAATAGTGTTGGCGATTAAACTCTTACCGGAAGCAGAAGCGCCAGCGATACCGACGATTACGCATTGATTATTAATAGACATTATCTATCGCACCTGATGATAGTATGATAAAGATTTAAAGGCATCGTTGGACCACTCATAATTGACAGATCTAACAACACCCTTAATAAAAACGGCCTGATTATACGAGCTTCATTCATCAGATACCAGATTAGCAGCAAGATTTATTCATTTCTTCAAAACAAATATACCTGCTAAATGATTCCGATCAATTTGATTAAGTTAGGCTCTGCTTAATCAACCATAGTCAGTGGAATCGCATCTGGCTTTTCTTTGCCTTGCCAGTACATTCGACTACAAACATTATCTGCAAGATCCAAATAATACTTAGCATGCTCACTATTCGGCCTTGCCACAACCGTTGGCTTGCCTGCATCGATGTCTTCACGCATTGAAATATGAAGTGGGATTTGTGCCAAAAGTGAAAGACCATATTCACTAGCCATTTTTTCTGCACCGCCGTGACCAAAAATGTGTTCGTGATGCCCGCAGTTTCCGCAAATGTGGTAGCTCATGTTTTCAACCACACCCAATACTGGCACATTCACCTGCTCAAACATGGTTGCCCCTTTGCGGGCATCAGCTAATGCTAAATCTTGTGGAGTCGTAACGATTACTGCAGATGTGACAGGAAAACGCTGTGATAATGTCAGCTGAATATCGCCCGTACCCGGCGGCATATCAATCACAAGGTAGTCAAGATCCGGCCACTCTGTTTCATCCAACAATTGTCCAAGCGCTTTTGAAGCCATTGGGCCTCGCCAAATGGCAGCTTGCTCTTTATCAACTAAGTAACCAATAGAATGAGTAAACAATCCGTAAGCATTAATTGGCTGCATCCACTTGTTGTCTTTTACCAAAGGACTCGCGTCTTGTTGATCAAGCATCATAGGTACAGATGGTCCGTAGATATCAGCATCCAGTAGGCCAACTTTTGCACCACTACGAGCAATGGCTAGTGCTAGGTTCACTGATGTTGTTGACTTGCCTACACCACCTTTAGCAGAAGTTACCGCTATGATGTTTTTCACGCCTTTAGTGTATTTCGAGATGTGTGACTCAAGCGCTTTGATATCTGTTTTTATCGCCACATTCGCAGGAGATACCAGCTTTTCGTCGAGTTGCTGTTTCATCCATTCTTGTAACTGTACTTCAATGCTATTCGATGCAAATGGCAATGTGATTGTGATGTTGTTGCCTTCAGGTTCGGATAGAACATTAGGTTGTGCAGCCCAATCTTCAATGAGTTGAGGGTGCTGAAATTGGCTCAGCCACTGGGAAAAATCTTGTTTGGAAATTAACTGACGCATAAGTCCTCCGTTTGGCCTAATCCTAACATCTCGCCAGCTTGGACAAAACCCATAGTCTTTAGGGGATTCATGGGTTAGTATTACCCATCATTTTTATACCTATTGAAAAGCGAAATAATAAGTATGGCAACCGATCCAAGAAAACTTTTGGTAACTTGCGCCCTTCCGTATGCTAACGGTTCGATTCACCTTGGCCATATGCTCGAGCATATTCAAGCTGATATCTGGGTACGCTACCAACGCCTTCGCGGCAATACTGTGAATTTTATCTGTGCAGATGATGCACATGGCACGCCAATCATGCTAAAAGCACAGCAGATGGGTATTTCTCCAGAAGAAATGATTGCCGCAGTTAGCGAAGAGCACCAAAAAGATTTCGCTGGATTCGATATCAGTTTTGATAATTACCACAGCACGCACTCTGACGAAAACAGAGAGCTAGCTTCTCATATCTATCTTCAGCTGAAAAAGAATGGTTTCATCTCAAGCCGTACTATCTCGCAGCTATACGACCCAGAAAAAGAGATGTTCCTACCTGATCGCTTTGTAAAAGGAACTTGCCCGAAGTGTAAGTCAGAAGATCAGTACGGTGACAACTGTGACAACTGTGGTGAAACATATAGCCCGACAGAGCTTATCGATCCGAAATCGGCAGTATCGGGCGCCACACCAGTAATGAAAGACTCCGAGCACTTCTTCTTCGATTTGCCACAATTCGAAAGCATGCTAAAAGAGTGGACTCGTTCTGGCACCCTGCAAACCGAAACTGCTAACAAGATGCAAGAATGGTTTGAGTCTGGCCTACAACAGTGGGACATCTCTCGCGACGCACCTTATTTTGGTTTTGAAATCCCAGGAGAGAAGGACAAGTTCTTCTACGTTTGGCTAGATGCTCCTATCGGCTACATGGGCTCATTTAAAAACTTATGTGACAAGCGTGATGACCTTGATTTCGATGAGTACTGGAATCAAGACAGCAAGACTGAACTGTATCACTTCATCGGCAAAGATATCGTTTACTTCCACAGCCTATTTTGGCCTGCAATGTTGGAAGGCTCTGGTTTCCGTAAACCAAACAATGTATTCGTACACGGCTACGTAACGGTAAATGGCGCGAAGATGTCTAAATCTAAAGGCACATTTATCAAGGCAAGTACTTACCTCGATCACCTAGATCCAGAATGTCTACGTTACTACTACGCAGCGAAGCTAAACAGCCGTATTGACGACTTAGACCTGAATCTAGAAGACTTCACTCAGCGTGTTAATGCAGACGTAGTAAACAAGATCGTTAACCTTGCTTCACGCAATGCTGGTTTCATCAGTAAACGTTTTGAAGGCAAGCTGTCTACTAACTTTGCAGAGCCTGAACTTTACAATGAATTTGTTGCAGCAGCAGACCGCATCGCTGAGCTTTTCGAGACTCGTGAGTTTGGCCGCGCAA
This sequence comes from Vibrio marisflavi CECT 7928, assembly GCF_921294215.1. Lineage (GTDB taxonomy): Bacteria > Pseudomonadota > Gammaproteobacteria > Enterobacterales > Vibrionaceae > Vibrio > Vibrio marisflavi. Next base: position 597,643 of record NZ_CAKLDM010000002.1, on the reverse strand, counting down.
TTCGAGAAATCACAGCACTAGCTGATAAAGCAAACCAATACGTGGATGAGAAAGCACCTTGGGTTGTGGCCAAAGAAGAAGGAAAAGACCAAGAGCTACAAGATATCTGCTCTGTAGGTATTAACCTGTTCCGCGTTCTGATGACTTACCTGAAACCAGTGATGCCTGAACTTGCTGCTCGTTCTGAATCATTCTTGAATGAAGAGCTAACTTGGCAAGGTATCGAGTCGCCGCTCACTGATCACACTATCACTAAGTTTAAAGCTCTATTCAATCGTATCGATCCAAAGAAAGTGGAAGCGATGGTTGAAGCATCAAAAGAAGATGCCGCTGCAGAAGCTGCTGCGAAGGAAAAAGCAGACGCTGCTAAAAATGAAACTGAGCTTAGCAAAGACCCAATTGCTGAAGAAATCGAGTTTGATGCCTTTGCCAAAGTAGATATGCGTATTGCTAAAATCATTTCTTGTGAAGAAGTGCCAAAAGCAAACAAACTACTAAAATTCCAAATGGATATTGGTGGTGAAACTCGCCAAGTGTTCTCTGGCATAAAGTCAGCATACAAACCTGAAGAGCTTGAAGGCAAACTGACTGTGATGGTTGCAAACCTAAAACCTCGTAAAATGAAGTTTGGCATGTCTGAAGGTATGATTCTAGCCGCAGGCCCTGGTGGTAGCGATTTGTGGATACTTGAACCACATGAAGGCGCTCAGCCGGGAATGCGAGTAATGTAATCCATTCTCACCCCCTACCCAAATCCCTGGCCTTATAGCCGGGGATTTTTCATTTTGGGGCAACTTGCACCATTTTGACACTTTTTACATGACAGATTGAATATAACGATTTGATTTGCAAAGGGTTCACTATTGGCACGGTACATGCGTAGATAGTTTTTTAAAGATAAGCAGTGAATGCTAGCTGCACTACATCGTCGATGAAAGGAATGCTCATGTTTATATTGATATCGGTATTGTTGTCTTTCAGTGTTTTAATTTCTTTGATGTACCTTTCTAAGCAGCGCGACTCAACTTTCAGTCGCAAATATGACGTTATCGTTATTCTTCGCGAGATTTTACTATTGGTACGTCAATGCCGCAGTCATACTCATCAAAGCATTGCTTTAAATAAAGATTTATCCAATGAGATTCAAGATATCGTTACACAATTGGACATTAAGTCAAATCAACTCATTGCTAGCTCTGCAATAGAATACAAAGCAAACTATCGCGTATTCCAATTAATGCTTAAGTCGTTAACTAGGGATTGGCAACAACGTACCATCGCCAGAAATCAGATGGTTCACGGCAAAGCAATACGACATTGCCTATTTCTTATCGACGAAATCATTATTACATGGCTGGTTGAAGCAGGTAGGGAGGATTTAAGCACTGAGTACCATCAAAATTGGCATCAGGTTTCAGACTCAATGGAAGTGCTCACTCAATTTAGGATTTCGATTCAAGACATCAATAGCACTGAAGGCTACGAACGGTCTAAATACTACTGCAACAAACTACGTCAGAAGATCAATCAACTTTCAATTATCTCGCCACTAACCTTAACCTCTCCTGCATGTAGCAAGGCTCTACACACTTTAGACGACCTGATTAACAACGTTCATTATGAGAGAAATATCGACTGCCTATATCAATTGACGTCCGATATCTCTCTCAATATTGCTAGAGTGTATGACCAGATATTATCTGAGCTGACTGAGCAGCTATTCACTCCATTACCAAAGGTAAGTTTTATTTAGTGTAAGCTACTCACTCAACATCTTACGAGCGGCTTCTACAACAACTTGGATTGTGCGAACTTCTGTGGATTTCAGTGTTTCTTGATCTGGGATTTCTTTTTGAGTTCGGTTTACCAAAACACCGGCAACACAACCTGATTTCAAACCAGAGCTTGCGCACATGGTAAGCAATGTTGCAGATTCCATTTCAAAGTTAAGCACGCCCATTGACTGCCACTCTTTCATCGAACCTTGGAAGCGTCGTACTACTCGACCAGAGAAAGTGTCATATCTTTCTTGTCCAGGGTAGAAAGTATCGCTAGAGGCAGTCACGCCCATATGTACATTGCTGCCAGACTCAAGTGCCGCCTCTCTCATTGCCATAACAATGTCGAAATCTGGCACTGCTGGGAATTCCATTGGAGCGAAGTGTTGGCTTGCACCGTCCAAGCGAACTGAGCCAGTTGTTACTATGATATCGCCAACATTCACATGTGGCTGAATCGCACCTGTTGTACCAACTCGAAGGAAGTTAGTCACACCGAGTTGAGCTAGCTCTTCAACTGCAATTGATGTCGAAGGTCCACCAATACCAGTAGAGCAAACAACAACAGATTTACCCTCAAGCTCACCAAGATAGAGCGTGTACTCGCGGTGACTAGCAAGAAAAACTGGGTTATCCAATAGCTCCGCAATTCTCGACACTCTCGCCGGATCACCTGGAATAATTGCTAATGTAGCGCCCTTCAGATCAGATTGAGTGATACCTAAATGAAATACAGCTTCGGACATATGGACTCCTTGTTCGGCTAACTCAGCCTTGTATTGATTCATAGTTCAGGCTGTTAACTTATAGGTTATCCGATCAGTTTTATGTGATGAGTGACTCATAAAATATCTGCATACATGTTTCATTTACACAGCCAATCGGTTTGCATCACACTTAGTCATATTCAACTAGTACAAATAGCAAAAACGCTCACATGGAATTGTGAGCGTTTGTTTAAGGTTTACCTACGAATTCGTACTTGCTACTTTGCAGATAGCGAGCCTACTTCTTGCTTGATTTAGGTTTGAACTGAAGAAGTCTCAATGCGTTTAATGTCACCAATGCTGTCGCACCACTATCAGCTAGCACTGCAGCCCACAACCCAGTGACTCCTAGCAAGCTAGTAACAAGGAAGATTGCTTTTGTACCTATCGCCAACGTTATATTCTGCTTAACATTCGCAAGCGTCGCACGTGATAGCTCAATCATATTAGCAAGCTCAACTAAGCGGTTGTGCGTAATAGCCGAATCAGCGGTTTCCAACGCGACATCGGTACCACCTCCCATTGCAATACCAATGCTTGCAGCTTTCATTGCTGGCGCATCGTTGATGCCATCTCCTACCATCGCAACTTGGTGTTGCTGAGACATTTGCTCCACATAGTCCACTTTATCTTGAGGCAGTAGGCTTGCTTTAAAGTCGATACCAATTTGAGAGCTCATTGCTGCAGCACTTCTTGGGTTGTCACCAGTTAACATGATGGAGTGAATACCAAGAGCTTTTAGCTGGTTTACCGCTTGTTGTGAGTCTTCACGTAGAGTATCTTGCCAAGCAACAATCCCCACGACTTGCTGAGCCTCTTTCACTGCAACGACAACAGTTTTTCCGTCACTTTCTAATCTTTGGATATCAGATTCAACACTCTCATCAACTTGGAAACCAAGCTTGCTTGGTGCAACAGCACTGTATCGAATACCGTTAACTACACCAGTTACGCCACTACCAACTAACGCCTCTTTGTCTTCTGCTTCAGGCAACTGAATACCTAAACCTTGCGCTTTCTTCACTAGAGACACTGCCAGTGGGTGACTTGAACCAACCTCAATCGATCCTATCGCTTGCAGTAACTCCCTTTCAGTTAAGCCTGCTAGTGGTAATACATCCGTTACATCTGGCTTGCCTTTCGTCAAGGTTCCTGTCTTATCAAAAGCGATGGTTTCTACTTTTCCTAGTTGCTCAAGTGCGGCTCCGCCTTTGATAAGAGCGCCTCTACGGGCTGCGGTTGCAAGCCCAGAAGTAATTGCAGCAGGCGTAGAAATAACCAGTGCACATGGACATGCGATAAGTAACATGGCTAGGCCGCGATACACCCAAGTATCCCAAGGCTGAGCAAACAATAGTGGAGGAACAACAACAACAGCTAATGCTAGAAGCATCATTGCCGGTGTATACCAACGGCTGAACTTATCAAGGAATCTTTCTAACGGTGCTTTTCTGGACTCCGCCTGTTCAATAAGGTGCAAAATTCTGTCAATTGCATTTTCGCCCTGTTCAGATGTAATGGTAAATCTAACAACTTTATCGACGACTACAGATCCCGCCATTACCGCTTCATCTTTGTATCGCTCTACTGGAATAGACTCTCCGGTCAATGCACTTTCATCGAAACTGGCAGCGACATCGATAAGGTTTCCGTCTGCGGGTAACCTAGCACCTGGTGCGACCTCAATAACATCTCCAGGCTTTAACTCACTTGCCGCAACTTCCACTCGCTCACCAGCAACAATTTTTACCGCGTTTTCAGGTACAAGCTTCATCAGTGCTTGCACACCACTGCGAGCTCGAGAAGCGGCAAAAGCTTCTAGCCTTTCACCCACGAGGAATAACAAAAGCACCATTGCCGCTTCCGCTGTATCCCCTAAGTACAAAGCACCAAGAGCCGCAACACTCATCAAGGTTTCAATGGCAAATGGAGTACCAGATATCGCAAGTCGTACCGCTTTCTTAGCAATAGGGTATAAACCAACCAAGCAGGTAAAGATAAAGATCCACTCACTCACCAGCGGATAAAAAGGGTTGAGAGATGCTGCAATAGCAACAGCCACTGCCACAGAAATTACGTGAAAATTTTCTTTTAGAAATTGGAGTTTTCCAGAGTTTTCTTGGGGTTTAGACGCCGACATTGAGGCATCTTTTAAGGCAAAACCCGTTTTTTGGATTGTCTGTTTTACTTTCTCAACAACAGAATCATCTGTTAGTTTTACAACCAGCTTTTCAGTTGCGAAAAGAACTTTTGTGTCGATGACCCCTTCGACTTTAGATACTGCGGTTTCAATTTTGCTCGCACATGATGGACAATCCATACCTACCACAAGCCAGTTTTTCGTTATGGAGCTAACAGAGTTGCCTCGCCGCTCACTTTCCTCGTCGAGAGAAGTACCTTCACTAGTCGCACATGTATTGCTACTGCAGCAAGAATCCAGTGCTGTTGCACCTTCAATTTGAATAGACGAAAATTTGGCTGATGAACATGATGCAGTAGACGCTGAATTCAATACCTGTTTGCTTGAACGGCAAGCTTGATGTTTAGTGCACATATTCTGTCTCCTTTAATGAATGTACACTAAGTTTAAACCTTGGAGCATACTCCAAGGTCAAGAAAAAATTTAAGCGGCTGCCAATTCAGGCATTCTTTGCATACTCATCTTCGCTATTTTTCGTCGCTGCGGTCACTTCCTCTATCAGCATGGCATCGTGCGAACAAAAAGGTTGAGTGTTTACACATTTAATAGAAGGGTCATCATCAACGGTAAGTTCCTCACCACGCATCAAATGAGTAATGTGCCGCCTTAGAACCACAATAGCCAAGGAACCAAAAAACACGGTTCCAACTGCACTACCGTATAGAACACCGACAGCCCCGTATAAGTGCGACCCTAAATAGACAAATGGATAAGTACCAATTGTCGCTTTACTCAAATTCAGCGCTGTTGAATACAAGGGTTTACCTAGGTTATTAAATGATGCATTGGCAACGAACAACGTTCCGTTGAATATGTAGCTAACTGCAATAAAAGTACAAAATGTTGCCACGATAAGGGAAGCATCACCTGTTAACTTAAAGGCATCGATGATCAAGCCTTGAGCAAAATAAAGGATGATACAAACAACGACAACGTAAGACACCGTCACGAGAATTGAGTTTTTCAAGATATCTTTAATTCTATCGAATCTCTCTGCACCGAAATTCTGACCGATTATAGGTCCAATCGCACCCGACAGCGCAAAAACGATACAGAACACAACCGGTACTAAGCGGCCAATCACTGCAAATCCAGCAACGTAATCTTCGCCGAACTTAGCGATAAATGCGGTAATGATGGCGTTACCAATCGGAGTAGCGGTATTGGTTATAATGGCTGGAACAGCAATAGCACAAATTGTCTTTAAGTGGCCAAGCCACCGTGATAAAGATGGCATAGCAAGTAAGTCATACTCTTTTATCAATGGATAAATAGAGAAAAACAGTACAGTACACCTAGCAATTACAGAAGCAATCGCAGCACCTTCAACATTCCAGCCGAAAACAAAGATAAACAGTGGATCCAAAGCCGCGTTTACAATACCGCCATAGAGCTTTGACCACATAGATCGCTTGGCATCCCCTGCAGCCCTTAAGCCAGAACCACAAGACATAGCAAGAGACAAAATTGGTCCAGAAGGAATCAGTATTCTCAAATAGTCTGCCGCTCTTTCTGCCGCAACACCTTCAGCTCCGATAGCATGAAGCAGTTCTGGAATATAGATAAACATGACCACGCTAACGATTGTGCTTATTAAAAACGCGGTCAAAACAACGCTGGTTCCAAACTCTCTTGCTTTCTGCCTCTGTTTTGCTCCGATGGCTTTCGACACTAACGCTCCCATCGCGATGGATGTACCGATAGATATCGAGGTCGAGAAGAATGTTAGAGTCCCTGCAAAACCAATAGCGGCCGCTAGCTCTACCTGTCCGAGCATACTAATAAATAGCATGTCCAAAAGATCGACGACAAAAAGGCCCATAAGACCAACAGAGCCAGCTCCTGTCATCACTAAGATATGCTTCATTGTCGAGCCTTCGACAAATTTAGCGCCATGATTAGACATAGATATTCCCAAAAAGAAAAGGCGCACAAGCGCCTCAATCATGAATCATTGTTTGGAGAAGCCCCTCTACAGAAACAGAGCAGCGTCGAGATCAAACGGGGTGCTGGAAGCAATCATTTAGATTCTTACCGATAGCCTTTAATACATCAGAACGAGTGATAATTCCAACTAATTTTCCATTGTCGACGACTGGGTAGGCTTTCGGTTTGCCCACTTTCATTTTGTCCGCTAGCTCGATAATACTGGTCTCAGGAGAGACAGACAAAACCTCTCCATGCATACAATCACCAACAATATGAGTGTCCTGACAGAAATAGCTCACCTTAACGAGCTTCTCTAATAAGTCTTGCTCTGAAAGAAAACCGATCACTTCTTCTTTGTCATTGATAACAGGGCCGCCCATATGGGGAGATTTCATTACTTTTTCTAGAGCAGCACTTAACGACATTTCTGTTGTAAATGTGACGGCTTTTGTCGTCATGTAATCTTTAACTTTGAGCGATTCCATCCCTCATCTCCTAAATACGCGAAAACACAAAATGGCTACTCTTTAATTGTTGTTTAATTTCTTGATTTTACTAAATGGATTTCGCAAATATTACTAATAGGTGATGCCTATCAAGTTTTAAGGAGTGAGTATTTACTGCTATTGCAGTAACAAGGAATTAGGTTGAGGTGGGGTTTGTAGATAGAAATCATGAAATTAGGGAAAAACCCTAATTTCAATTGAACGATGGTAAATAGTTTCAGCGTCGTACTACGATTTTTCCTTCCAACGCTCAGCCGCTTTCAAGTCAGTGTCTCGGGACTCTATCCAGCGCTCAGATTCACTTGTGCGCTCTTTCTTCCAAAACGGTGCTTTGGTTTTCAAATAGTCCATTATAAATTCGCATGACTCGAACGAAGCACCTCTGTGCGCACTAGCGACACCAACAAAGACGATTTGCTCTCCCACATCTAAGTCGCCAACCCGATGAATCACTGTGATTTCAGAAAGCGGCCAACGTTCATCTGCTTGATCGCATATTTCGCGTAAACACTTTTCTGTCATCCCCGGGTAATGCTCCAAGCGGAGCCCTTTGACATCGTCACCAAGATTCATGTCACGAACCTTACCGATGAAAGTGACCACGGAACCGGCAGAAGAGTCTTGAGATAACCTTTGATACTCATCATTGATAGAGAACGGTTCTGATTGAACAGAAATATTAATTGCCATACTAGCCACCAGTGACCGGAGGGAAAAACGCGACTTCATCACCATCAACAACAGGGCTGTCAAACGACACAATCATCTGATTGACTGCCGCCAAAAGCTTACCTTGCTCAAATGCTAGCTCCCATTTACCCGGCTGACTGGCAAGATGACTACGCAGCTCTTCTACAGTAGCAAATTCTGGCTCCAACTCTATTGAGTCTTGGCCGACTAGCTCTCGTGTTTGAGCGAAAAAAAGCACTTTAATCATTCTTGTACCTTGAAGTGACCCGACTTACCGCCAGTTTTCTCTAACAACCTTGTCGAGCTAATAACCATATCTTTCTGCACTGCTTTACACATATCATAAATCGTTAATGCTGCAACCGATGCTGCTGTCAATGCTTCCATCTCGACACCTGTTTTGCCTGCAAGCTTACACACCGATTCAATGCGTACACGATTTTCGCTTTCCAACGCTTCAAGTTGAACTTCAACTTTAGACAGTAGCAATGGGTGACATAGCGGAATTAAGTCCCACGTTTTCTTCGCCGCTTGTATACCAGCAATTCTGGCTGTCGCGAAGACATCACCTTTGTGGTGTTCACCTGAAACAATCAGCTGTAGCGTTTCTGGAGACATTTCAACATAGGCTTCAGCTCGAGCTTCACGAACCGTTTCCGCTTTCGCGGAAACGTCTACCATGTTTGCTTCACCCGATGAGTTGATGTGGGAAAGTTTACTCATGGATTAGCCCTGACAAAATTCTGCTGAAAGGTGCGGCATAAAGTTACATGGACGGTTTGTCGCATCAAGTTGCTGCTTGATAATTTTCGTCCAAGCGGTACGACATGCACCAGTCGAACCCGGCATCGCAAATATCACTGTGTTATTTGAGAAACCAGCAACCGCGCGAGACTGGATAGTTGAGGTGCCGATTTCTTCATAAGATACCGCACGGAACAATTCACCAAAGCCTTCTACATGTTTGTCGAAAAGCGGCGTAATTGCTTCTGGCGTGCTGTCACGAGAAGTGAAACCAGTACCACCTGTGATAAGAACAGCTTGTACATTCTCATCAGCGATCCAGTTTGAGATGATTGCGCGAATTTTGTATTTATCATCAATGACAATCTTTTTATCGACTACTTCATGACCGGTTTCTTTTGCTTGCTCCGCTAAGTAACCACCTGATGTATCGTTTTCCTCGGTACGAGTATCTGAAACGGTTAAAACTGCAATTTTTGCTGGTTGAAATGCACTTGCTGCGTGGCCCATAGTAATTACCTGTTTAAGTCGATTTGTATAAGATTTCCCAAGCTTAGACGCTCGGAACAATTAAAAGTTTGCTCTAATGTACGAAGTCTTCGTGAAGGTTGACACACTACCCGCCAATAGAAGCTAGGTGAGGTGTCGCTCCTGAGTTACCATCTTGCAGATGGTGGCTAACCGATTTTGACTCCAACTGAGTTTGAATGCGTGCAATTAAATCTGCTTCTTGCTCATCTTCTTGCAAAAGATCGCGGAGTTCAACACCTTGCTCACCAAACAAACACAAATGAAGTTTCCCTTTTGCTGAAATTCTTAAGCGATTGCAGGTTTCGCAAAACCCTTTTTCATACGGCATGATTAAGCCAATCTCGCCTTTGTAGTCTGGGTGGACAAACACTTGCGCTGGCCCGTCGTTGGCTTGCCTTACTTTAGGAACCCACCCTTCATTCAAAAGCTGAGTACGAATCGTTGCGCCAGAAACATGATTTTTCTGGAAAAAATGGTCCATCTCACCAGTTTGCATTAGCTCTATGAACCTCAATTGGATCGGTCTATCTTTAATCCAGTTGAGAAAAGCTGGCACTTCTCGCAAATTAAAGCTGTTCATTAAAACCGCATTCACTTTGACTTGTTCGTATCCAACCTCAAAGGCCTTGTCGATACCCGCCATCACTTGCTCGAATTTATTCTCGCCTGTGATCTGGTGGAACATTCTAGGACTCAGGCTATCTACGCTGACATTGATATGAGTTAAACCAGCCTCGCGCCACTGCCCAACTTGCTTAGCCATACGGTAGCCATTGGTAGTCGTCGCCACTTTGTCAATTCCGGAAGTGCTGGCTACAGCATGAATAATGTCATTGAAATCACGTCTCAGGCTAGGCTCACCACCAGTAATGCGCACTTTTGACGTACCACAATCAGCAAACGCTTTAACCACACGTTTGATTTCAGGCAAACTGAGAAAGGAGGACTTTTCGCCGTCCACAGGTTTATAACCTTCAGGTAGGCAATATGTACATTTAAAGTTACAAACGTCAGTAACCGACAAGCGCAAGTAATAAAACTTGCGATGAAATTTATCTTCGAATTGTTGCGCCATTCAACACCTTTCCAAACACGGGAGGCATAGTCATTTCCAACTATGCCCTGGTGACTTCAGTCACTGGCTCATAAAGCGTATTCACTAAGGAACTTAGCCCGATGAGCTCGGAGCTATGGCAACCATTGGTCAAAAACCAACAGTAGCTATTAAACCTATTTTGAGTGTGGGATTTTACCTATCAATTGATAAAATACCAGACTTAGCTCAAAATATTCCGCGAATAAGTAATGACTACCTACTCACTTATAGATATTAGCTCTAAAACCGCCCCAAAAAAACCAAAGAACCAAATATCTTTGCCGATAATTAATATCAACGCTAGTCGACATTTTCATTGCTCTAGCTCAATGGAACTTTGACAAACGTTATCCAATAACAAATTATTCTTTTTGGGGGTGCAGGAATGCAGACCCAAAAACAATAAAAATACGCTCGAATAAGATAGGAAAATCCGAAGTGGGCGCGAGAAAGATAGTATGACTCAGTACACAGATAAAAAAATAGTGGCAATCGGTGGAGGCCACGGGCTAGGAAGAGTGCTTTCTGCTCTAAAAGACTTTGGCGGCAATGCAACTGGCATTGTAACAACAACTGACAACGGAGGTTCTACCGGACGCATTCGTGATTGCCAAGGAGGCATTGCTTGGGGTGATACGCGTAACTGCATCAACCAGCTCATTACTGAACCTTCTATCAGCTCGATGATGTTTGAATATCGCTTCAAAGGTGCTGGAGAGCTCGATGGGCACAACCTTGGTAACTTGATGCTAACAGGACTCGACAATCTATCTGTTCGACCTCTAGACGCGATCAATTTGATTCGAGACATGCTCAAGGTAAGTGTCAATATCATTCCAATGTCTGAACACCCATCCGATCTCTCAGCATTGTCTGTGGACGGACGCTGGGTGACTGGAGAGACCAGTATTGACGAAATGGAAGAAAACTTATGTCGACTAGATTTAGTACCTGGAGTGCCAGCAACCAAAGAAGGCGTGTCAGCTATTGAACAAGCAGATTGTATTATCATTGGCCCAGGAAGTTTCTTAACCAGTATTATGCCTCCACTACTGCTGCCTGATATTGGCTACGCCATTGCAAATAACAACAAAGCGAGATTTGTGTTTATCGACAACTTAGCCCCAGAGTCAGGGCCTGCAGGGAAAATGACGTTAGCACAAAAACTACAATGGGTAGAGCGAGCTTGCCAAGCGAGAAAAATTGATACTGTCATCGGCGAAGGCGATTATTCTTCACTAGATGAAAACTGGAATTGTAAAAATGTAGAATTGGCCTCTCCTAACAGAGGCTGGCGTCATGACAGGTCAAAGCTACAAGACGCCATAGAAAGCTTATTGTGATAATAGCTCACGATATCTGTGATAGGTCTGTTGTAGTAGATCTAGCATCTCATCTGTATCCAACTTCTCATCGATGGACTGGCCTGCCTTCGCTTTAGCATCTATTGTAATTGCGATCGCACAAAGCGCTTCAGCACCAAAGCTTGCTGCGCTACTTTTCAGGGCATGGCTGATGTCCTTTAGATACTCTGAGGTGCTTCCTGTTGGGTTAGAAACTAGATTGCTGATGTACGCATCCAGCTCACCAAGAAATATTTCCAATAGAACAGGTACATTCTCTTGACCGACTTCCGCTGCTAATCGGTTAATTTTTTCTTGATTAAGAACATCCAATGCCATCTATAATTTTTCCTTTTCTTTTGTATTCCATGCCTGCAACTTTCGATATATTGTCGAAGGGCTGACATCTAAGTACCCAGCAGCCTTAGGAATATTGCCGTCACAAACCTCTATCGCTTGCTCTATTGCCACTTTCTCAGTCATCCAAAGTGGAAATATATCTTGAACAGTTAGACTCTTTATTTCTTGTTTCTGTACTCGAATCAAATTGTCATTCGGTTGATTCAGTGGTGGTGGCAGCATATCGAGATCAATTTGTTTGCCGTTATTCAGCACCACTACATTTCTCAGTACATTCTGCAATTGTCGGACATTACCCGGCCATTCATAATCATTAAAGCGTTCAACGACCTCTGGAGCCAACCGAATAAAATCTTTTCCTTCTTCATGAGACATAAAGCCCAAAAGTGAATATGCAATTTCTATAACATCCTCGCCTCTATCCCTTAATGGTGGTAAATGAAGCGGGATAACATACAAGCGATAGTAAAGGTCTTCTCTAAAACGCCCTTCTTGCACTTCTTTCCAAGGGTCTCGGTTTGTTGCACATACAAATCGCACATCAACACTCTTCATTTTTGAAGAGCCAACCTTCTGAAACGTACCCGTCTGAATGAAACGCAACAGCTTGGTTTGCAGATCTAAGTCCATCTCACAAAGCTCATCGAGGAACAAGGTTCCACCATCTGCAAGCTCTGCAGCGCCTTGGCGGTCAGTTGCTGCACCGGTAAAGGCACCTTTCACGTGACCAAACAACTCACTTTCTATTAAATCTTTTGGGATCGCTGCACAGTTAATCGCAATAAAAGGCTTGTCCCCTCTCTTGCTCGCTGCATGAATCGCTTCGGCACATACTTCTTTACCCGTACCACTTTCACCTGTGATAAAAATACTGGCTTTACTTGATGCTGCCGAGTCTATCGTACGGTAGACAGCTTGCATAGTGTGGCTACTGCCAATAAAACCTTGATAGTTTTGATTATTAGGGTCGCCAGCTTCGTTCTTAAGCTTCGTTGCCTTACGAATCGCGTTATTCACCGTTACTCTCAAACGATCCGCTTCACAAGGCTTAATCAGAAAATCTTGAGCACCGTGGCGCATTGCTTGAACTGCGGTATCAATAGAACCGTGGGCCGTCATGAAAATAATAGGAACTTCAGGGTGAGTCTGCTTAACCGCATATAACACGTCCATACCTGTCATATCGGGTAGTCGAAGATCGAGCAAGATAAGATCTGGTGTTCGAAAAGTTAAGCTTTCAATTGCCTCTCTTCCCGTACCAACAATATTGATGTCTATCCCTAGTGGGGTTAGATATGAACGATACAAAACTGCAACTGATGCGGTGTCCTCCACCATCAGCAAATATTTGTTTTTTTGATTCAGTGTTGTTTGTTGCATAACCTAGCCATAATGCTTTGCATTTTGTCTAAATGATTGCATTACGAATTGCATTTTGCAAATTTTTTCAATAAAAATAACAAAAATCTATCAATTATCCGTGATATATAACTGGCACGATATATGCTGAATATAAATTAACCCTAACGGGTTACCTAGCCAACTGACGTTGTTAGTGAACTTAGTATTCACAAATATAAGCCAATAGATCCTTTTTCTATTGGCTATTTTTTTATCTATATCTATCCATTCTAGCTGTTCGAGATAAACTGTTTGCGTAAAGCCTCAATTTTATCTCGTTTTTCTGCAGCAAGTTCAAATTCTAGATCTTGCGCGTGTTGATACATTTGTGCTTCTAGCTTAGATATTTCCTTCTCTAAATCTTGAGGAGACAACGATTGATAGCTTTGTGAAGGTTCGGCTACTTTAGATAGTGGAACTTGCTTGCTAGGTTTCTGCTTCTTGGACTTAGCAATATCGCCAAGCTCCATGATATCTTGCACACTACGTTTAAGAGCGGTTGGAGTAATGCCATTTTCCTCGTTGTAGGCTTGCTGCTTTTCCCTACGGCGATCGGTCTCATCCATCGCTTTCTTCATCGATTTCGTCACCGAGTCCGCATATAGGATAGCTTTACCCTGAATATTCCTTGCTGCACGGCCAATCGTCTGTATTAACGAACGCTCTGAGCGTAGGAAGCCCTCTTTATCTGCATCCAAAATCGCCACCAGCGACACTTCTGGCATATCAAGCCCCTCACGGAGCAAGTTGATCCCAACCAATACATCAAACTCACCCAAGCGTAAGTCTCGTATAATCTCTACACGCTCCACGGTATCGATATCGGAGTGCAGGTAACGCACCTTCACATCATGTTCGTCAAGGTATTCAGTTAAGTCCTCAGCCATTCGCTTGGTTAAAGTCGTAACCAACACCCTTTCATCTTTCTCTGCTCGAATACGGATTTCAGACAAAAGGTCATCAACCTGTGTGGCTACTGGGCGTACTTCCAACTCAGGATCGAGTAAGCCTGTCGGCCTAACCACCTGGTCTGCTACATCATCCGATGATTTTTCAAGTTCATAGTTACCAGGGGTTGCGGAGACAAAGATTGTTTGAGGAGCAAGCGATTCAAACTCTTCAAATTTGAGTGGTCGGTTATCTAAAGCTGATGGAAGTCGGAAACCAAATTCTACAAGTGTCTCTTTTCGAGAGCGGTCTCCTTTGTACATAGCACCTATTTGAGGAACGGTTACATGTGACTCATCGATAATGAGCAAGCCATCATGTGGCAAATAGTCAAACAAAGTCGGTGGCGGCTCTCCTTCGTTTCGACCACTCAAGTGCCTTGAATAGTTTTCGATACCTGAACAAAAGCCAAGTTCCGTCATCATCTCAATATCGAATTGCGTTCTTTGGCTTATTCGTTGTTCTTCCAGTAATTTATTGTTATCCGTCAGATAGGTTTGCCTAAGGCGTAGTTCCTGTTTGATTTTCTCTATCGCTTCTAAAATACGCTCTCTGGGTGCTACATAGTGAGTTTTAGGGTAAATGGTATAACGCGGAATATCTCTTTGCTTAATTGCCCCTGTTAGCGGATCAAAAATACTGATGCACTCCACTTCTTCATCAAACATTTCAATGCGCACTGCATCCTGATCAGATTCGGCAGGAAAGATGTCTATTACTTCGCCACGCACACGAAATTGACCACGCTGAAATGCGACTTCGTTACGTGAGTATTGGAGCTCAGCAAGCCGACGTAAAATATCGCGCTGGTTTAATATATCTCCACGACGAATATGCAGCATCATTTGTAAGTACGATTCCGGATCGCCCAAACCATAAATGGCAGAAACAGAAGCAACAATGATCGCATCTTTACGTTCCAGTAGAGCCTTAGTGGCGGAAAGGCGCATTTGTTCAATATGCGCGTTCACCGAAGAGTCTTTCTCAATAAATGTATCCGTCGTTGGAACGTACGCTTCAGGTTGATAGTAGTCATAGTACGAGACGAAATATTCAACCGCATTATTAGGAAAAAACGATTTCATCTCTCCATATAGCTGTGCCGCGAGTGTTTTGTTTGGCGCTAAAACAATGGCTGGTCTTTGAGCCTCTGCAATCACATTTGCCAATGTAAAAGTTTTGCCCGACCCAGTCACACCCAACAATGTTTGATGAGCCAAGCCAGAATCTAACCCTTCGAGCAATTTATTAATTGCACTAGGCTGGTCACCTGATGGGCGATAATCAGATACCAAATCAAACACTTTACTCATATACACCTCAAATCTGATCCATTGACGACAACTAACGAATGAATACCAAAGTAATTAGCTATCAATTGCATCTATTGTCGCTTTATCTTTGTCACACATCAAACCAGAATATTATCTGTGTACAATATTACTACTGGTCACAGTCTGTACAATTGGGTGCTATTTTCAAGCCCACCGAATAGATGACGAATAAAAGCTTTATTTATCATATTCATACATTCCAAAAGCACCAATGCGACTTTCGTAGCTCGATGATTTCTTCAACAATTCATTCCATTCAACCTGTCGCCAACACAGTTATCCACAGTTTTGGTGGATAAGTAAATGAAGCGCAAGAACTGTAAGGGCTTAGAAAAAGTAAAGGTTTTTTAGAGAAATATATTTTTCTCTTTGTCTTATTTTTGAGGTTGACAGGGTCTCATCCTGAAGATAATATTCGCAGCGCTTCGAGCAATTCCCCCTTAGTTCAGTTGGTAGAACGGCGGACTGTTAATCCGTATGTCGCAGGTTCGAGTCCCGCAGGGGGAGCCATATTCTATAGGCCCATTCTTTTAAGAGTGGGCCTTATTCGTATTTATGCCTTGAAAATTCTACACATTCACCTGACGTAGTGGTTTTTTGGGCTTATGCTTGAAATTAATACATGAAGCGACTGAAATAGCTCGCACATATTTTTGCACCGATGAATAAAAACTAAGGGCGTTTACTGATTCAGGTCATAAAACCCTATTGTTCCTTGGTTGTTATTGATTTTGCAAAACATGATAATATCGCCATCGAAATTTAGCGCTGATCAATTATGACCGAATATCTCTTGTTGATGGTAGGCACGGTTCTCGTCAACAACTTTGTACTTGTTAAGTTTTTAGGACTTTGCCCATTTATGGGTGTGTCCAAAAAGCTAGAAACAGCCATAGGCATGGGCCTTGCTACCACCTTTGTTATTACCCTTGCCTCAATATGCTCTTACCTTGTTGAGACCTATATTCTTTATCCTCTCGGTATTGATTATTTGAGAACCATGAGCTTTATATTGGTGATTGCCGTCGTCGTGCAATTCACTGAAATGGTTGTGCACAAAACTAGCCCGACGCTCTATCGCTTACTAGGTATCTTCCTTCCTCTGATCACCACAAACTGTGCTGTACTTGGTGTTGCGCTCTTAAACATCAATGAGAACCACAACTTTATTCAGTCTATTGTTTATGGGTTTAGTGCCGCGCTTGGTTTCTCTTTAGTATTAATTCTGTTTGCTTCAATGCGTGAGCGGATCGCCGCTGCCGATGTTCCTGCACCATTCAAGGGAGCTTCTATTGCGATGATCACAGCTGGCTTAATGTCGCTTGCCTTTATGGGCTTCACTGGTCTGGTGAAGGTGTAATGAGCTCTATTTTATTTGCTGTTATCGCGTTAGCAGTCCTAGCTGCTATTTTTGGTGCGATATTAGGTTTTGCCTCCATAAGGTTTAAGGTCGACTCAGACCCAATCGTTGATCAAATTGACGAGATATTGCCGCAAACTCAATGCGGACAATGTGGTTATCCCGGTTGCCGCCCATACGCTGAAGCGATCTCAAACGGTGACAAAATTAACAAGTGCCCTCCTGGTGGCCAAGCGACCATTGAGAAATTGGCTAACCTAATGGGTGTTGACGCTGAAGAATCCGCTCATGATTTATCAGACTCAATAAAAAAGGTCGCTTTTATCCACGAAGACATGTGTATAGGCTGCACGAAGTGTATTCAAGCTTGCCCAGTCGATGCCATCGTTGGTGGCACCAAAGCTGTACACACTGTCATTAAAGATGAATGTACGGGCTGCGATCTCTGTGTTTCCCCATGCCCTACAGACTGCATAGAAATGATTCCTGTCGAATCCACTACTGAAAACTGGAAATGGCAACTAAATACGATTCCCGTCGTCAATTTATCCGAATCTCCAGAGCAACCACCGAGAGCTAATGAAGGATGAATATGTTGTCATTGATTGAACAAGTAAGATCTGGCGCGCTATGGGACTTTCCCGGAGGCGTTCATCCACCAGAAAACAAGAAGCAATCGGTTCTGTTGCCACTAACAGAAGCTTCCCTACCTTCCGAAATCGTGCTGCCAATCAAGCAGCATATTGGAACCGCAGGAAATCTCACAGTGTCTGTTGGAGACAAAGTTCTTAAAGGACAAGCGCTCACCAACTATAACACTAGCTTTATGCTACCTGTTCATGCTCCAACATCAGGTAAAGTTATCGCTATTGAGCCAAGAACCGTTGCTCACCCGTCGGGTCTGAAAGAAACTTGTATTGTTATCGAACCCGACAACTTAGATGAATGGGCGACGCTTTCGCCATGTGCTGACTTTAAGAGTGAATCTCCTGACGAACTGATTGAACGTATTCGCGAAGCTGGAATTTCTGGCTTGGGTGGCGCTGGTTTTCCAACTGCGAAAAAAATTCAGTCTGGATTAGCGAAAACCGATATTCTTATCGTGAATGCGGCTGAATGCGAACCATATATTACAGCTGACGATGTCTTGATGCGCCACTACGCAGATGACATCATCAAAGGCATTGAAATTATTGAGCATATTCTAAAGCCAAGGTTGACCATTGTCGGTGTTGAAGACAACAAACCTGAAGCAATTCACGCACTAGAAAATGCATCAAAGGACAAAGACTTAGTCATTCGAGTGATTCCAACCAAATATCCTTCTGGTGGCGAGAAGCAACTAATCAAAATTTTGACCAACCAAGAAGTGCCGAATGGTAAAATTCCTGCTGATATTGGCATGCTAGTGCAAAATGTTGGCTCACTGTATGCTATCAAGCGTGCCGTTTGTGATGGTGAGCCTCTCATCAACCGCGTTGTCACTTTAACAGGTGATACATTTAAAAAGCCAAGAAACGTATGGGCGCGCATTGGTACGCCAGTACAAGCTTTACTGAATGAATTTGAATATAAAGCCGACAAAAAACTGCCAAGGTTAATTCTGGGTGGTCCAATGATGGGCTTTACTTTACCCCATGCGAATGTTCCGGTAACCAAAACAACCAACTGTATTCTTGCTCCTACTCGCAAAGAGATCTCCGCTAATCGATATGAAATGGCGTGTATTCGTTGTGGCCAGTGTTCAGATGCATGTCCTGCGTCGCTATTGCCCCAACAGCTGCAATGGCACGCGAAAGCAGCCGAATATGATAAGTGCGAAGAGCTCAATCTAAAAGATTGTATCGAGTGTGGTGCATGTGCTTACGTGTGTCCAAGTGAAATCCCTCTTGTACAGTATTATCGCCAAGCAAAAGCTGAGATTCGCACTCGTAAACTCGAAGCTGAAGCTTCAGAAAGAGCGAGGCTACGTTTTGAAGAGAAAAAAGCTCGCTTAGAAAGAGAAAAAGCAGCACGTGAAAACCGCTTTAAAAAAGCAGCCGAAAAGCGTCGTGAAGAGATGAAACAATCTTCAGGTGAAGATGCAATTGCAGCTGCTATTGCTCGTGTAAACTCTAAGAAAAAGGTTAGCGATGAACCAAAATCTGCTGTGGCTGCAGCAATAGCAAGAGCTAAAGCTAAGCAAGCGGCTGCCGCTAGCTCAGGAAACTCTGAGCCAGATAACTCTGAAATGTCCAAGCTTCGAGAAGAACGTAAAAGGCAAGCAAGAGAGAGAAAAGCCGAGAAGCACAAACAAGAACCAGAGACTACTGACTCCAAAAAAGATGCCGTTGCTGCAGCTATCGCTCGTGCGAAAGCTAAAAAGCAAGTAAGCACTTTAGCTGAAAATTCTGGCTCTCAAACGACGAGTGACGAGAGCACTGAAAAAGACGCGAAGAAAGCAGCCGTTGCCGCAGCCATCGCTCGCGCGAAAGCTAAGAAGCAAGCTAACGCTCCAGCTCAAGAGTCAAGACCTGAACCTACGGGCGACGAAAGTGCTGAAAAGGACGCAAAGAAAGCGGCCGTAGCTGCTGCTATCGCTCGCGCGAAAGCTAAGAAGCAAGCTAATGCTCCAGCTCAAGAGTCACAGCCTGAACCTACGGGCAACGAAAGCGCTGAAAAAGATGCAAAGAAAGCAGCCGTAGCTGCTGCTATCGCTCGCGCAAAAGCTAAGAAGCAAGCTAACTCTCCAGCTCAAGAGTCACAACCTGAACCTACGGGCGACGAAAACTCTGAAAAAGATGCAAAGAAAGCGGCCGTGGCTGCCGCTATCGCTCGCGCAAAAGCTAAGAAGCAAGCTAACGCTCCAGCTCAAGAGTTACAGCCTGAACCTACGGGCGACGAAAGTGCTGAGAAGGACGCAAAGAAAGCGGCTGTGGCTGCCGCTATCGCTCGCGCAAAAGCTAAGAAGCAAGCTAACGCTCCAGCTCAAGAGTCGAAATCTGAGCCTACGAGTGACGAAAACTCTGAAAAAGACGCAAAGAAAGCGGCTGTGGCTGCAGCTATCGCTCGCGCAAAAGCTAAAAAAGCGGCTCAACAAGCAGACACAGATAATAACTTCGAGGAGAAAGAGTAATGGCCTTCTTTATTGCCAGCTCCCCACATGCCCACAATAAACGCAGCACCCCCGATGTTATGAAATGGGTGGCGATTTGTGCGTTACCCGGTTTAGCTGCGCAAAGTTACTTTTTTGGTTGGGGCAGTATCATTCAACTCGTGTTCGCTATATTCATTGCGCTGGCGATGGAAGCTGGAGTGATGCTACTTCGCAAACGACCTCCGCTATCAGCTATAAGAGATAACAGTGCGCTTGTTACCGCGTGGTTATTGGCCGTGTCCATTCCACCTTTATCTCCTTGGTGGATCATTGTGATCGGGTTATTCTTCGCTATCGTTATTGCTAAGCACCTTTATGGCGGAATTGGGCAAAATTTGTTTAACCCGGCAATGGTGGCTTACGTTGTTTTGCTGATCTCTTTCCCTGTACAAATGACAAGCTGGATTGCACCACACCAGCTATCTCAAGACCCAATCTCTTTTCTTGATTCGTTGTCACTGATATTCACCAACTTCAACCTAGATGGTATGTCACTTCAACAAGTGCGTGCGGGAATAGATGGTGTCACCATGGCAACGCCGCTAGATGCGTTCAAAACTGCCTTACACAGTGGAAACACCGTATATGAAGCTTTGAAACAGCCACAATTTGACGGCTTAGCGGGCATCGGGTGGGAGTGGGTGAATATTGCCTACTTGTTAGGCGGCCTGATCATGATCAGACAAAAAATCATCAGCTGGCATATCCCAGTGAGCTTCTTAGCTGGACTATTCATTACCTCGGCTCTGTTTATGTTGGTTTCTCCAGGCGAAACAGCTTCTCCAACGATACACTTGCTGTCAGGTGCAACCATGCTTGGCGCTTTTTTCATCGCCACCGACCCTGTCTCAGCCTCTACTACGGTCAAAGGCCGGCTCATTTACGGCTTCTTCATTGGTTTCATGGTATTTATCATTCGCAGTTTTGGTGGCTTCCCAGATGGTGTCGCCTTCTCCGTACTTCTCGCGAACATGTGCGTACCAATGATTGACTACTACACCAAACCTCGTACTTATGGGCACTAAAACCATGTTAAATGCAATTCGTAAAAACGGGCTAGTGCTAGCGATATTTGCCATTATTTCAACTGGTGTCGTTGCTTTGACACACTACCTAACTCAAAATCAGATTCAGCATCAAGAGCAACAACAGTTGATGTCGATACTGAATCAAGTGCTGCCACAAGACTTACACGACAACACGTTGTACAAGTCTTGCACGCTTGTCACTAACCCAGCACTTGGGACGAAATCTGCTATGCCGGCATACATTGGTACATTAAACGGAGAACCAAGTGCCATTGCTATTGAATCTATAGCGCCAGACGGATATAGCGGTGCAATAAAAATTATTGTAGGTGTCAAACAAGATGGCACGATTATCGGTGTTCGCGTACTGTCACAACATGAGACTCCAGGCCTTGGTGATAAGATTGAACTTCGTTTCTCAAATTGGATTCTGGAATTCACAGGTAAAAAAGTCACACAGCAAAACTTACCAACTTGGAAAGTGAAAAAAGATGGCGGCCAGTTTGATCAATTTACCGGTGCTACTATTACTCCAAGAGCCGTTGTAAAAGCGATTAAGAATACCGTTTTATTCGTCGACCAACATAGGCAAGAGATCCTTTCTCAGCAACTCAATTGTGGAGTTAAGTGATGAATGATAACAAGACATTAATGAAAAATGGCTTATGGAACAATAATCCAGCCTTAGTTCAGATTTTGGGGCTGTGTCCATTACTTGCCGTATCGACATCTGTTATCAATGGCCTAGGTCTTGGTATCGCGACTATGCTTGTACTGGTAGGCTCAAACATCACAGTATCTCTAGTTCGCGACTATGTACCAAATGAAATACGCATTCCTGTATTTGTCATGATCATTGCTGCGCTGGTTACTTGCGTGCAACTACTAATGAATGCCTATGCCTACGGTTTATACCTGTCGCTAGGTATTTTTATCCCATTGATTGTGACCAACTGTATCATCATTGGTCGCGCAGAAGCCTTTGCTTCTAAAAATAAAATATTACCCTCAGTTCAAGATGGCTTTTGGATGGGAATGGGCATGACCAGCGTGCTGGTTGTGCTAGGTGGTATGCGTGAGTTGTTAGGCAGCGGCACTCTATTTGGTGGTGCGAATATTCTGCTTGGTCAATGGGCGTCTTCATTGAAAATTGTTGTTTTCCACCCGGACAACAGCTTTTTGTTAGCTTTGCTTCCTCCTGGTGCTTTTATAGGCTTAGGCTTCTTGATTGCCCTAAAAAGTGTTATTGATAAAAAAATGCAACAGCGCCAACCAAAAGTTGAAAAACCTAAAATTGAACGTGTTAGAGTCACTAACCAATAAGAATAATCACTGGAAAGCTCCTTGAATGAATAACACCAAAAGAGTGGAAATCTTAGAACGACTGAGAGAAGCTAACCCGCACCCGCAAACAGAACTCAATTGGTCCAGCCCTTTCGAGCTTTTAATTGCTGTTTTGCTCTCAGCTCAAGCCACTGATGTAAGCGTTAACAAGGCAACAGATAAACTTTATCCTATTGCCAACACTCCCCAATCCATCTTTGATTTGGGTGTGGATGGTGTCAAAGAATATATCAAGACCATTGGCCTGTTTAACTCAAAGGCTGAAAACGTCATTAAGACCTGCAAAATACTACTCGAGCAACACAACGGTGAAGTGCCAGAAGATCGTGACGCACTGGAAGCACTGCCAGGTGTTGGCAGAAAAACCGCGAACGTTGTCCTAAACACGGCTTTTGGCTGGCCAACTATCGCTGTTGACACTCACATTTACCGAGTCTCAAACAGAACCAAGTTTGCGATGGGTAAAAACGTTGATCAAGTTGAGCAAAAACTATTGAAAGTTGTCCCTAAAGAATTCAAAGTGGATGTCCATCACTGGTTGATTCTTCATGGACGTTATACATGCGTTGCCAGAAAACCCAGATGTGGCAGCTGCATCATCGAAGATCTCTGTGAATTCAAAGAAAAAACAGAATAGTTTATCTATTAACTTCGCATTTTAGGAGCAACTTATGTCTAATGGTCGTATTCTACATACCATGTTACGTGTCGGTGACCTCGACAAGTCGATCGAGTTTTATACTGAAGTTATGGGTATGAACTTACTCAGAAAAAATGAAAACACCGAATATGAATATACTCTCGCCTTTTTAGGTTACGGTAATGAATCTGAGGGTGCCGTCATTGAGTTAACTTATAACTGGGGCACTTCTGAGTATGACTTAGGCACTGCATTTGGTCATATCGCTATTGGTGTAGATGACATTTACTCAACCTGTGATGCTATCAAAAAAGTAGGCGGAAATGTCACTCGTGAACCAGGGCCAGTAAAAGGTGGCACAACAGAAATTGCTTTTGTTAAAGACCCTGATGGTTACATGATCGAACTCATTCAAAATAAAAATGCTAGTCAAGGTCTAAACGGCTAGCAGAAACTCTAAAAGCCCAAGTTAATCCAACTTGGGCTTTCTTAGCTTAACTATTCATAGATAATATCGTACTTTTCAAGTGTCGCTTTATCTGTCAGCGGAGCAGAAATGCTCCATGGTTGCAGCTTATCTAGCAAATACCCTTTTTTTGCAAATACTCGCAGTGCCGCTTGATTAAACTTTCGAACCGTATCTTTATCTATGTACTTTTTCGGAAATACAACAAAATAAAGCAACTCTTTGTACTGCCAAGCATATCTAAACTTTGTCGCGCCCACTTTTTTAGCGATAGTGAAGCCTGCCGCTTTGTTACTAAAATAAGCGTCTAATCGGTTAAGCTCTAACATCCTTATTAACTTACCTGCGTTATCTTCAGTTTCATAGATTGAAATGGGCTCTAGCTCATCCTTAATCATTTGCTCTCGTATTTTGTGTAAGGTGTATGACATATTAGATTTAGGCCCAGAAACACCAACATTGTACCCTTGGAAGTCAACTGGGCTCTTAAGCTGCTTGTGATTAGAAGCAGGAACAAAGAATCCATATTCCGTAAGCATAAATGGCACTGAATAATATAAATACTCTGCTCTCTTCTCATTCCAGCCATAGGCGAAACCAGCGTCGACCTGCCCATGACGAACCATATGCTTTAGGCGCTTGTTAGGCAGTAAACTAAATTGGCATTCTTCGTTCATTTCTTTACAAACATCCTTGATCATCTCAAGAAATGGACCACTGATTTTCCCATTAGGGTCTTTTTGTACAAATGGAGAGAATTCTGCACCCGAAATATTCAACGCATAACTGCTGGTTGTATTGATAGCTAACACTGAAATTATTAGTAATTTTAGTCCGTTAATCCACATAAGCACTTACTTGCAATAAAGTCTTTATACTAATACTAGAAAGCATTAATGGAGTTTTCACACTAATTGGTATGAACGTGATGTATCTACCCAAAACTGGGTAGATACTAGTTCTAAATATTTTTTAGTAAAACTGAGAAAGTATCGCCGCTATTCTAGGCCGGCTAAACTAAACAGATTTGTTAGCTGTCAGTTTATACCTGAGTTCTACCCAACGATATGACAACACGACGGTTTTGGTCTTTGCCAATTGGCGATGAATTGTCTGCGATAGGACGGCGTTTCCCGTAAGCGTGCACTTGGATTCTGTCCTCAGACAAGCCTAACGACCGGAAGTAATTTCTAAGCACTTCTGCCCTTTTCTCAGACAAGTCTTGGCTAACCGATTTACTGTCTGCCGAATCCGTATAAGTAGATACCAACACTAAATCTATATCTTTGTTGTAACGGATATACTCCGCTATCTGTGACAATCTCTTTTGTGATGCTTTGTTTAACTGAACGCTAGTTCTATCGTAGTGAAGTATCGTGAACGATATATCTTCAAAGCTATACGGAAGGAGTTTACTTATACACTGACTAAACGCGTCATATTGTCTTTGGAATAGAACAGATGATAGCGAAACCTCAACTCTTTGGTTGCGACTCTCCCACCCCAAATAGCTGAAAGTTGGGTTACGCCCTTTTTCTAACTCACTTAATATTCCCCAAGCTGTTTGCCCGCCAACATACCCGTCAAACTGTTTAAAAAACTTCAAGTTAGTAATACGCTCAGCTGTATCCCCAGGACGCCAAGCTGGAGGCATTGATATTAAGCTCACATCTCGTGTTGCCCCCATTGGCAAACGCATTTTCAGCTCAAAATCTAGGTTGATTTTCTTACTAGCGTGGGATGTGAACTGAGCATCGCCATAATGTGGAATGGTATGGATCAAACGACACTCTAAAGGCGTATTGATAGCCATTTCCCACTTAGATTCGATTGGTGAAGCAACATAGCGCTTGCTTGAGGCTGCCACATAAGAAGTAGGCAAACTCAATAAAGCACTTAAAACAATTGCAGTCCATTTATCCATAAACTAGTTTTCTCTTTATCCAAAAGCAAAGGTAGGAAGCAATTTGCCACCTAACATCTCTATTGCCGATAAATGCAAGAATCTCGCCACTTTAGTCACGTCACTGCTCTGCGGGAGCAATGTGTAATCCCTATTAATTATAGGTGCCTGTTTTTCTCCTTGTGAGAATCTGTAATAATGGCGCCATATTGAATAAACTAGGTAGAACATGTCTTCTAATAATGACGCTCTGACACTTAAAGGGCGCTTTCGTGGCTATTTTCCTGTCGTTATTGATGTAGAAACAGCAGGTTTCAACGCTAAAACTGATGCACTTTTAGAGATTTGTGCAATTACCTTGGAGATGGATGACAACGGTGATCTTCACCCTGCCACAACTATCCACTACCACGTAGCTCCTTTTGAGGGAGCTAACATAGAGCAGGCTGCAATTGAATTTAATGGTATTCGTGACCCTTTTAGCCCGCTGCGCGGAGCCGTGAGCGAATC
This sequence comes from Vibrio marisflavi CECT 7928, assembly GCF_921294215.1. Taxonomy (GTDB): domain Bacteria; phylum Pseudomonadota; class Gammaproteobacteria; order Enterobacterales; family Vibrionaceae; genus Vibrio; species Vibrio marisflavi. The sequence continues at coordinate 571,629 of NZ_CAKLDM010000002.1, read as the reverse complement.
TGAAGCCCTCAAAGAAATCTACAAAGTGATACGTAAGGAGCAGAAGGCTGCGGATTGTAATAGAGCAATTATCGTTGCCCACAACGCAACGTTTGATCATAGCTTCGTTTCAGAGGCAAGCGAGAGAAGTAAGCTTAAACGTGTGCCATTCCACCCATTTGCCACCTTTGATACTGCAGCCTTAAGTGGGCTTGCGTATGGACAAACAGTTCTCGCGAAAGCCTGCCAAAGTGCAGGAATCGAGTTCGACAATAAAGAAGCCCATTCAGCACTATATGATACTCAAAAAACCGCTGAGCTTTTTTGCAAAATAGTGAATAAATGGAAGGCTCTTGGTGGCTGGCCTTTGAGCGACGATACCGAATAAAAATCAAACCTATTAGTTAAGGACAACTATGAATCCCGTTGTTATTTCCGTGTGCTTGATGCTGTTGCTGGCATTGATGCGTGTTAACGTAGTTATTGCGCTCACTTTAAGTGCAATAGTTGGCGGAGTGACCGCCAGAATGAGTTTAAACGATACTATCGCAGCCTTTGAAGGTGGACTTGGAGGTGGAGCGACCATCGCCTTAAGCTATGCTATGCTTGGTACGTTTGCCGTCGCGATTTCGCGATCGGGTATTACCGACCTACTTGCTCGATCCGTCATAAGAAAACTATCGGGCCGAGACAATGAGTTCGCTTCAAACGGCTTAAAGTACGCGTTGTTGCTTGCCCTAGTTGCGATTACTATGTCTTCGCAAAACATCATTCCTGTTCACATCGCATTTATACCAATCTTGATCCCACCTCTACTTGGGGTTTTCAATAAACTCAAAATCGACCGAAGAATGCTCGCTTGCATTCTCACCTTCGGGCTTATCACCCCTTATATGGTGTTACCTATTGGCTTTGGTGGAATCTTTCTCAACAATATCTTACTCAAAAACCTACAAGAGAATGGCTTGCAACACGTAGCCGCATCACAAGTTCCACAAGCAATGCTCTTACCTGCACTAGGAATGCTTGTTGGCTTGCTGACCGCTGTGTTTATCAGCTACCGAAAACCTCGGACTTATTACCAAAACTCAGAGCTAGTTGAAGAGCAATCTAAGCAAAGTGCCGAACCAAATCGCAAGCATATCAAAGTAGCTATTTTAGGTATTGTCACTGCGCTATCTGTCCAACTTTACACGGGATCTATGATTATTGGTGCTCTAGCTGGTTTTACCGTCTTTACCCTAGGCGGAGTAATCGCTTGGAAAGAAACCCACGATGTTTTCACCAAGGGCGTTCACATGATGGCAATGATTGGTTTCATTATGATCACTGCTGCTGGGTTTGCAGCTGTAATGAAACAAACAGGCGGGGTTGAATCTTTAGTACAGTCGATTTCTTCAACTATCGGTGACAACAAACCATTGGCCGCCCTATTAATGCTTGTAGTCGGTTTGCTAGTAACGATGGGGATTGGTTCTTCTTTTTCTACAATCCCTATTATCGCGACTATATATGTACCTTTATGCTTGGCATTTGGCTTTTCTCCTTTAGCAACAGTCGCGTTGGTTGGCACGGCAGCGGCACTAGGTGATGCCGGCTCTCCGGCTTCAGACTCAACATTAGGGCCAACTTCAGGGTTAAATATTGATGGTCAGCACGAACACATCTGGGAAACAGTTGTCCCAACTTTCCTGCATTACAACATTCCACTCATTGGTTTTGGCTGGTTAGCGGCAATGGTCCTATAGCCACGAGCATGTTGCGCAAATGAGCATAAAAAAACCGAGCATTAATTGCTCGGTTTTCTTTTCTTGCTGTCAGTAAAAATAATTACCAACCAGTGATCTCACGAAGACCTTTGCCGATGTCAGCTAAGCTTTTAACCGTCTTAACACCAGCTGCTTCTAGCGCTGCGAATTTGTCATCAGCTGTACCTTTACCACCAGAGATAATCGCACCAGCATGGCCCATACGTTTACCCGGAGGCGCTGTAACGCCAGCGATGTAAGAAACAACCGGTTTAGTGACATTGTCTTTGATGAACGCAGCCGCTTCTTCTTCTGCTGTACCACCGATCTCACCGATCATAACGATAGCTTCTGTCTCTGGATCTTTTTCAAACAACTTCAGAATATCGATGAAGTTTGAGCCAGGGATTGGGTCACCGCCAATACCAACACAAGTCGATTGACCAAAACCTTCATCAGTTGTCTGCTTAACCGCTTCATAAGTCAGTGTGCCAGAGCGAGAAACGATGCCAACTTTACCTTTCTTATGAATGTGGCCAGGCATGATACCAATCTTGCACTCGTCAGGAGTAATAACACCCGGGCAGTTTGGACCAATCATAACAACGCCAGATGCATCTAGACGCTCTTTTACTTCAACAAGGTCAAGTGTTGGAATTCCTTCAGTAATCGTTACGATTAGCTTAATACCAGCGTCGATTGCTTCTAGAATTGCATCTTTACAGAATGGGGCCGGAACATAGATAACCGATGCTGTTGCACCTGTTTGTTCTACCGCATCACGAACCGTGTTAAATACTGGTAAACCTAAGTGAGTTTGACCACCTTTACCCGGAGATACACCACCAACCATTTGCGTTCCGTACTCAATCGCTTGCTCTGAGTGGAACGTACCTTGGCCTCCTGTGAAGCCTTGGCAAATAACTTTAGTATTCTTATCTATTAAAACTGACATTATTTGCCCTCCGCTGCTGCAACTACTTTTTCAGCAGCTTCAGTTAGTGAGGTAGCTGCAATGATGTTTAGGCCACTATCAGCCAGTTTCTTCGCACCTAGTGGCGCGTTATTTCCTTCAAGTCGAACAACAACTGGTACTTCAACACCAACTTCTTCAACAGCGCCAATGATGCCATCAGCAATAAGGTCACAACGTACGATACCACCAAAGATGTTCACCAATACCGCTTTAACGTTTGTATCAGATAGAATGATCTTGAATGCTTCAGTTACGCGCTCTTTAGTAGCACCGCCACCAACATCAAGGAAGTTTGCAGGTTTACCGCCGTGTAGGTTTACGATATCCATCGTACCCATAGCCAGACCAGCACCATTAACCATACAGCCGATGCTGCCGTCTAATGCTACGTAGTTTAGTTCCCATTTAGCCGCATGCGCTTCACGCTCATCTTCTTGCGAAGGATCGTGCATTTCACGAAGTTTAGGGTGACGATAAAGAGCATTCGAATCGATGTTAATCTTGCCATCCAAGCACACTAGGTTACCATCGCCAGTCACAACCAATGGGTTGATTTCTAGTAGTGCTAAATCGAGCTCACTAAACATTTTGCCAAGACCCATAAATATCTTAACAAATTGCTTAATTTGATTGCCTTCAAGGCCTAACTTAAATGCTAGCTCACGACCTTGGTAAGTCATTGGGCCAACTAAAGGATCGATAGCTGCTTTGTGGATAAGCTCAGGCGTTTCCTCAGCAACCTTCTCGATCTCAACACCACCTTCAGTTGATGCCATAAATACGATTCGTTTTGTTGAGCGATCAACAACTGCGCCAAGATACAGCTCATTTGCTATATCAGAAGCCGTTTCAACTAGTATTTTAGAAACAGGCTGACCTTTCGCATCAGTTTGGTAAGTAACAAGATTCTTGCCGATCCATTTCTGAACAAAATCTCTGATACCATCTTTTGTATCATGCAGTTCAACACCACCAGCTTTGCCACGCCCGCCTGCGTGTACTTGGCATTTTACGACCCATTTGGTTCCACCAATTTTGCCTGCTGCTTCTGCAGCTTCATGTGGTGTATCACATGCGTAGCCTTCTGGCACTGGCAAACCGAATTCTGCAAACAGCTGTTTGGCTTGATATTCATGCAAGTTCATTACTTTATTCCGTTTTGTGATCCTTTGAAGGATTTATTTTCTTCATATTGAGTCATCGAAATGAACAATATGTATGTAGGGTTACTTTACTTAACTAGTCAAATTAAGACACTAAGTAATTTGACTTTTTAAAGGGTTAGCCGTGAGCAAGGCTAACCCTAAATCTATTTTTGTTTGGTTATTGACCGGGAGTTGAGCTTTTATACATCCAGCAATAGACGTGCAGGATCTTCCAACAACTCTTTTATCGTAACCAAGAAACCAACTGATTCACGACCATCGATTAAACGGTGATCATAAGACAGAGCCAGATACATCATTGGCAGGATTTCAACCTTTCCATCAACCGCCATTGGGCGCTCTTGGATTTTATGCATTCCTAAGATAGCTGACTGCGGTGGGTTAATGATTGGTGTTGACATTAGAGAGCCAAATACACCGCCATTAGTGATGGTAAAGTTGCCGCCCATGAGCTCATCAACGGTAAGCTTGCCATCACGACCTTTCACTGCCAGCTCTTTGATGCCTTTTTCGATATCAGCAAAGCCTAAAGTATCGCAATCTTTCAGTACTGGAGTCACCAGGCCACGAGGAGTTGAAACTGCCATGCTGATATCAAAGTAGTTGTGGTAAACGATATCTTCGCCATCGATTGAAGCATTCACTTCTGGATAACGTTTAAGAGCTTCTGTTACCGCTTTAACGTAGAAAGACATAAACCCAAGGCGAACATCATGCCTCTTTTCAAACTGATCTTTGTACTGCTTACGCAAGTCCATAATCGGCTTCATGTTGACTTCGTTAAACGTCGTCAACATCGCTGTACTGTTTTTTGCTTCTAGCAGTCGGTTTGCAACTGTCTTACGTAGACGTGTCATTGGAACACGTTTTTGACTGCGAGCTGCTGCAGGTACTACAGGCTCTTGTTTAACTTCAGTGGCTGCACCAGCTTTGTTAGATGCTAGGAATGCGTCAACATCTTCTCTTGTAATGCGACCACCGACTCCAGAGCCTTTAATTTGACTTGCTTGCAAGTTGTGTTCAGCGAGCAAACGTCTAACTGCAGGGCTAAGAGCATCATTCGACTCTTCAGCAAGTGCTGCTTTATGTCTTTTATCCGGTGACGCTTCAGGTTCTTCAGTTTTATCTTTCGTTGGCTCACCAGCAACAGCACCAGGCTTTAGCTTAGCTATAAGCTGTTTAGAAAGTACTGTCGCACCCTCTTGTTCGACAATCGCCTCTAATACGCCTGCATCCGGTGCTGGTACTTCTAAGACCACTTTGTCTGTTTCTATATCAACGATCACTTCATCACGAGCAACCGCTTCTCCTGGTTGTTTGTGCCACGTTGCAACTGTTGCATCTGCGACGGATTCAGGTAAATCTGGAACCAGAATTTCAATTGTCATATTCTTTTTTCCTTTCACTCTAGTTCTTATCTAGGGTCAGAGCGTCTTCTACCAACGCTTTTTGTTGTTTCAAGTGTACAGACATGTATCCCACAGCAGGAGATGCCGAAGCCGGACGCCCTGCATAAGTTAGCTTAGAGCCAGCTGGGATCGATGCTACGAAGTTATGTTGGCTAGAGTACCAAGCACCTTGGTTTTGTGGCTCTTCTTGGCACCATACATAATCGACGGCATTGGTATATTCTGCGATGGCCGCTTTAACTTCCTCAAATGGGAATGGGTAAAGCTGCTCAATACGAATAATTGCTACATCGTCTTGTTCGTTGTTGCGTCTTTGCTCCAGTAGATCGTAATAAACTTTACCCGAACACATAACGACACGTTTTACTTTGCTCGCCTCAAGCTCGTCAATCTCACCTATTGCAGCTTGGAAAGTGCCTTCTGCTAATTCCTCAATTTGAGAAGTACATAGCGGATGACGCAGCAATGACTTAGGAGACATTACGATAAGTGGACGACGCATTGGACGAACAACTTGTCTTCTTATCATGTGGTATACCTGAGCCGGTGTAGATGGCACAACCACCTGCATATTTTGCTCAGCACACAGCTGTAAGTATCGCTCTAGTCGAGCTGACGAGTGTTCAGGACCTTGACCTTCATACCCATGCGGAAGAAGCATTGTCAATCCACACAAACGGGCCCACTTTTGTTCACCAGAAGAAATAAACTGGTCAATAACAACTTGCGCGCCGTTAGCAAAATCACCAAATTGAGCTTCCCACAGCGTTAACCCGCTCGGCTCTGCTGTAGCATAGCCGTATTCAAATGCTAGTACTGCCTCTTCTGACAATACCGAATCAAAGACCTGAAATGGACCTTGTTTATCATGCAACTTAGCTAAAGGTACGTATGTACTTGCATCAGATTGATTGTGAAGCACTGAGTGTCTATGGAAGAAGGTACCACGGCCTGAATCTTGACCAGATATTCTTACTCGCTTTCCATCATCAACTAGAGTTGCGTAAGCCAGAGTCTCTGCCATACCCCAGTCAATCGCTTTCTCACCACCCATCATAGCTAAGCGATCGTTATATAACTTATTCACTCGGCTTTGTAGTTTATGGCTATCTGGGTATTGGCAAGTTTTGTGGCCAAGCTCGATCAAGCGTTTGCTATCAACTTTACTCGCCCAGTCGATATCCCAGTCGTGACCTAGGAATGGGTCCCAGTCGACTGAGTGCATTGTCATAGGGCGCCACTCTTTAACGACAACCTCACCTTGATCTAAGGCATCGCGATATTCGTTAACAAGCTGCGTGGCTGTATCGATACCAAACTCACCACGGTCGATAAGCACATCTGCATAAAGTTTACGAGGCGTAGGATGCTTCTTAATCTTTTGATACATCAAAGGCTGAGTTGCATTTGGCTCATCCGCTTCGTTGTGTCCGTGGCGGCGATAACACACCAAATCGATCACAACATCGCGCTTGAACGTATTTCTATAGTCCAAAGCAACACGAGCGACAAAAGCAACCGCTTCTGGGTCATCTGCGTTCACATGGAAAATTGGTGCCTGTACCATTTTGGCAATATCGGTACAGTACATTGTAGAGCGCGTATCTCTTGGGTTTGAGGTAGTGAAACCCACTTGGTTGTTGACTACGATTCGAACCGTACCGCCAACTTTAAACCCACGAGCCTGAGACATATTAAACGTCTCTTGCACAACGCCCTGTCCAGCAATCGCAGAGTCACCATGAACTGTGATTGGCAGAACACTCTTACCTTCATGATCATCGAGTCTATCTTGGCGCGCACGAACCGAACCTATGACCACTGGGTTTACAATTTCTAGGTGAGAAGGGTTAAATGCCAACGCTAGGTGAACATTACCACCATTTGTAGCAAAATCAGCAGAGAAGCCTTGGTGATATTTAACGTCACCTGTTCCCCAAGTGTCATCATGTTTACCAGCAAATTCATCAAACAGATCTTGTGGCTTCTTACCTAGTACGTTAACCAGCATGTTTAAGCGGCCACGGTGAGCCATACCAACGACGACTTCACGCATGCCTTCATTACCAGCATGGCGAATAATCTCTTTAGTCATTGGGATAAGCGCATCACCACCTTCCAAAGAAAAGCGTTTAGCCCCAGGGAACTTAGCACCTAGGTAGCGCTCAAGGCCCTCAGCTGCAGTTAACTCTTCTAGGAATGTTTTCTTTTCTTCTTGGGTAAAAGATGGTTGACCTGATACTGACTCTAACCTTTGTTGTATCCAACGTTTTTGCTCGGTATTGGTCATGTGCATGTATTCTGCACCAATCGAGCCACAGTAGGTTTGGTTAAGTGCCTTGTGAAGGTCTCTAAGAACCATTGTTTCTTGACCAATGGCAAACGAACCGACATTAAATGTTTCGTCGAAGTCGTCTTCGGTCAGATTATGAAAGGAAGGGTCTAATTCTGCGACCGTATCTCGTTTCCATAGACCCAATGGATCGAGGTTGGCTGCCTCATGCCCTCGGAATCGATAAGCATTTATAAATTGCAGGACTTTTACTTGTTTCGCATCGACATCTGGGTCACTAACTTGGGCACTAAAATGCTTTGTTTCTTTTGCGAGTCGTCGGAAGTATTCGCGGACACGTGAATGCGGTTGTTCAACCGACTCTGAAGCTTGCTTAGGCAAATCTTCAAATACACATTTCCACTCCTCACTTACCTGTTCGGGATCACTTAGATACAGTTCGTAGAGTTCTTCTACGTATGTTGCATTGGCGCCAGCCAAGTGTGAAGACTCGAGCCATGCCTTCATCACACCATTGTGCATATTTTCCCTTAACCAGTAGTTTTCACATTATCTTCGGTCTACGCCGAGTTATTTTTAAATTAGCCAACCTTGTTCAGGTTGGCTTGGCTTTCTTTACTATATAGAACGATTGACTAACATCGATTTAATATGCCCAATCGCTTTGGTTGGATTCAACCCTTTTGGACAAACACTGACGCAATTCATAATTCCATGACAACGGAATACACTAAATGCATCATCAAGCTCAGACAAACGCTCATCAGTTGCTGTATCACGGCTATCAATAAGCCAACGGTAAGCCGCCAATAAACCAGCAGGACCAATGAACTTATCCGGGTTCCACCAGAAGGACGGACAAGAAGTGGTACAGCAAGCACACATAATGCACTCATATAAGCCATCTAAATGTGCTCTATCTTCCGGAGCTTGCAAATTTTCTCTCGAAGGAGGCAAATTACCGTCAGAAATCAAGAATGGCTTCACTTTTGCGTAGTTATCATAGAACTGTGTCATATCCACAATAAGGTCACGAACCACAGGCAGACCAGGCAGAGGACGAATGACAATTTTTCCGCCTTCTAGTGCTGAAAGTGGTGTAATACACGCTAGGCCATTTTTGCCATTCATGTTTAGACCATCAGAACCGCAGACACCTTCTCGGCACGAACGGCGAAAAGCAATCGTAGGATCTTGCTCTTTCAACAGGATGAGTGCATCAAGCAACATCATGTCCGAGCCTTCATCCACTTCTAACGTGTAATCCTTCATGTAAGGCTTTTTGTCTACATCAGGATTATATCGGTACAAAGAGAAGTTAAGTTTCATTGATGATTGCCTCCCTTAGTATGTGCGGATTTTTGGTGGAAATGCTTCGCGGTGAACAGGTGTCATGTTGACATCACGTTTCGCCATTTGCTCAGTTTCCGGGTTGTAGATCGAGTGACATAGCCAGTTTTCATCATCACGCTCTGGGTAATCAAAGCGAGCATGAGCCCCACGACTTTCAGTTCGATAGTTCGCAGCTACTGCTGTGGAGAAAGCTGTTTCCATCAAGTTGTCTAGCTCTAGACACTCAATACGTTGAGTATTGAACTCTGATGACTTGTCAGCTAAGTGCGCGTCTTTTAGTCGCTCGCGAATAGTTTTAAGCTCTTCAAGCCCTGTTGCCATTGCATCGCCTTCTCTAAATACCGAGAAACTGTTCTGCATGCAGCTTTGTAGGTCTTTCCGGATTTGTACAGGGTCTTCGCCACCTGTACTGTTTTCCCAGCGCATTGTGCGAGCTAGAGAAGCTTCGATATCAGACTCTGTAGCAGGGCGGGCTTCAGCTTGAGCATCTAACGTATCACCAAGGTGTAGACCTGTCGCACGACCGAATACAACTAGGTCAAGTAACGAGTTACCACCAAGACGGTTTGCTCCATGCACAGATACTGAAGCAATCTCACCACAAGCAAATAGACCTTGTACTTCAACGTCAGTACCAGAAGCGTCTTGTTTAATAGCTTGACCAGAGACTTGCGTCGGAACACCACCCATCATGTAGTGGCAAGTAGGTATTACAGGGATTGGCTCTTTAACTGGATCAACGTGAGCAAATGTTCTTGAAAGCTCACAGATACCCGGTAGGCGAGATTCCAGAACATCTTTGCCTAGGTGATCAAGTTTAAGCTTAATGTGTGGACCCCATGGGCCATCGCAGCCGCGCCCTTCACGAATTTCAATCATCATTGAACGAGCAACAACGTCACGGCCTGCTAGATCTTTCGCGTTTGGCGCATAACGCTCCATGAAGCGCTCGCCATCTTTGTTTAGAAGATAACCACCTTCACCACGACAACCTTCAGTGACAAGCACACCTGCCCCTGCAATGCCCGTTGGGTGGAACTGCCACATTTCCATATCTTGCATTGGTACGCCAGCACGAAGTGCCATACCCACACCATCACCAGTATTGATGTGTGCATTGGTCGTTGAAGCATAGATACGGCCTGCGCCACCAGTAGCTAGAACAGTCGCTTTCGACTTGAAGTAGCACATCTCTCCGGTTTCCATACAGATAGCTGTACAGCCTAGTACTGCGCCATCTTGGTTTTTAACCAAATCAAGTGCATACCACTCTGAGAAGATGGTTGTTTTATGCTTGATGTTTTGCTGGTAAAGAGTGTGCAGTAGAGCATGACCAGTACGGTCAGCAGCCGCCGCGGTACGAGCAGCTTGCTCACCGCCAAATTCTTTTGACTGGCCGCCAAACGGTCGTTGATAAATCGACCCATTATCAAAACGAGAAAATGGAAGACCCATTTTTTCTAGTTCGATAACTGACTCAGGGCCATTTTTACACATATATTCAATAGCATTTTGGTCACCGATGTAATCAGACCCTTTTACGGTGTCATACATGTGCCATTGCCAATTGTCTTTGTGAGAGTTCCCTAGAGCAACCGTGATACCGCCCTGGGCAGATACAGTATGAGAACGGGTTGGAAAGACTTTAGATAGTAATGCGCAGGATAAACCCTGCTCAGAAATTTGTAGTGCAGCGCGCATTCCTGCACCACCAGCACCAATAACTACGGCATCAAACTCGCGAACTGGAATAGACACTTACACACCCCATAAAATAAATAAGCCAGAGAAAACGTAACCAAGCAAAACAGCAATGATTACAAGCTGTAACCCACCACGCAATTTAGTGCATTTGACGTAATCGGTGAGTACTTGCCACAAACCAATCCAGGCATGTATTAATACAGATACCAAGGCAAGCATGGTAAACACTTTAGTAAAGGTGCCACCAAAAAACATAACCCAAGATTGGTAAGTGATTTCTCCTGAGAATGCGAAGAAGCAGACTAAGTACAATGTATACAAAGTCATGATGATAGCCGTACCACGGACAAGCAGGAAATCGTGAACTCCGTTGCGGCCTACGGTAGAAACGTTGTTTACCATACTAGAACCCCCGCCAATACAGATAAAATGATCGTCAATACGAAAGCTACTTTCGCGCTTTTCGTTCCGCTCTCCAGCTCTTCAAAATGCCCTAAGTCCATGAGCAAATGACGAATTCCGCCGACAATGTGATATGACAGCGCAGTTAGTATGCCCCATAGAATTAGCTTGACGAAGAAACCATTAACGATGTTATATGCTTCTACAAAGCCAAAAGGGGATGACAGGGATATAGATAGTAACCAGAGGAGGATTCCGATAGCGACAAACGTTATCACACCAGAGATACGGTGTAATATCGATGCAATCGCGGTAATCGGAAAGTGGATGGTCTGTAAATCGAGATTAACAGGTCTAGACTTTCTTTCTTTCATGGGCTTGCTCACTCAGCTCCATTATTCATTTATAGTTATAGAACGATTTTCTATGGAAAACCTACAAAAGTTAACTTTAATGTCACAAAAAGGCATCATAATGGTGCGATTCAACGTGGTATTTTCAGTTAACATTCAAAGCGACTACTAACAACTTCGTAATACAGTCTAGCCTTGAATTCAAAAGGTTTCCCCTAAAAATTTCAGCGCCACTATACGGCTCGCAACATTCTAATACAATACGTGCAACAGTTTTTGCTACACAGGGCAGGTTTTTAACTATACATCAACAAAAAACCCCTACAAGTGCACACAAAAGACGACAATAATTGACTTTCCTAACGAACAATCGTAAAAAATTGGCACATAAACTATCCTGACTGGATGAAATATAAACAAAGGAGATTGGTTATGGCAGATAAGAAAGCGACCCTTCAAATCGAAGGTAAAGCGCCAATCGAGCTAGCAATTATGGGTGGGACGCTAGGCCCAGAGGTAATTGACGTTCGAAAGCTGGGAGCAAATGGCTACTTTACATTTGACCCAGGATTTCTTGCCACTGCATCTTGTGAATCTCAAATCACTTATATCGACGGTGGTGCGGGTGTTCTTTTACACCGCGGCTACGCTATCGATCAGTTGGCAAACAACGCCGACTATTTGGAAGTATGTTATATCTTGCTCTATGGCGAAGCGCCTGATCGTGAAGAGTACGAAGAGTTTAAAAAGACAATTTCTCGCCACACAATGGTTCACGAGCAAATCGCGAGCTTTTTCCATGGTTTCCGTCGTGATGCTCACCCGATGGCTGTCATGTGTGGTGTGGTTGGTGCTCTTGCTGCCTTCTATCATGACTCATTGGATGTTCACAATGATGAGCACCGTGAGATCGCGGCTTACCGTCTAATTTCAAAAATGCCAACACTGGCTGCAATGTGTTACAAGTACTCTATTGGTCAGCCATTCATCTATCCACGTAACGACCTAAGCTACGCTGAGAACTTCCTACACATGATGTTCGCTAACCCATGTGAAGAATATGAAGTGAACCCAGTGGTTGCACGTGCAATGGATAAAATCTTCACACTACACGCTGACCACGAGCAAAATGCTTCAACATCTACTGTTCGTTTAGCTGGCTCGTCTGGTGCAAACCCATTCGCTTGTATCGCTGCAGGTATTGCATCTCTTTGGGGACCTGCTCACGGCGGTGCTAATGAAGCATGTTTGAAGATGCTTGAAGAAATTGGTTCTGTAGAGAGTATTCCTGAGTATATCGACAAAGCTAAAGACAAAGATGACCCATTCCGTCTAATGGGCTTTGGCCACCGTGTATACAAGAACTACGACCCTCGAGCTACAGTCATGCGCGAAGCATGCCACGAAGTACTAAAAGAGCTAAACATTAAAGATCCACTACTAGATGTAGCCATGGAACTTGAACGTATCGCTCTATCTGATGAGTATTTCGTAGATAAGAAATTGTATCCAAACGTAGATTTCTACTCAGGCATTATCCTGAAAGCTATTGGTATTCCTGTATCTATGTTTACGGTTATCTTCGCAATGTCTCGTACTATCGGTTGGATTGCTCACTGGAATGAAATGCACAGCGACCCAGAAAACCGTATTGGACGCCCACGCCAGCTATACACTGGCCTTAAAAAGCGCGACTTCAAGCCAATTCACGAACGTGAATAATATATCTATACGTGACTAAAAAGGGCTGCAGAAATGCAGCCCTTTCATTTTTTAACCTATTTCGCTATCTATTAAACCGGGTTATCAATATCTACAAACTCAACATCAAAGCCATGTTCTTGCGCAAGCCACTCTCCTAACGCTTTGATACCGTACCTTTCCGTTGCATGGTGCCCTGCTGCGTAGTAGTGAATGTTCTGCTCACGTGCTGAGTGTGTAGTGCGCTCAGAGATCTCGCCAGAGATAAATGCATCTAGACCGAACTTAGCAGCTAAGTCGATAAAATCCTGCCCACCACCAGTACACCAGCCCACTGTTGATATCTTTTCTTTGGCATCGTGTGGGTCAATATGCAAAGGCGTTCGCCCTAAGCTTTTTGCAATTAATTTTGCAAATTCTTCTCCAGTCAAAGGCTCATGGAGCTTGCCATACATAGCAACAGATTGAGGGTGTCCTTCAAGCCCACCAACAACCTCAATACCTAACCTATCAGCTAATTGGGCATTGTTGCCAAGCTCAGGATGAATGTCTAAAGGAAGGTGATAACCAAATAGGTTGATATCATTTTTTATTAGACTGCGAATCCTCTGCCCTTTCATTCCGCGGATAGGCTCTGGTTCACCTTTCCAAAAGTACCCGTGGTGAACAAGTATGGCGTCTGCATTTTTTTCTATTGCAGCATTGATAAGAGCCTGCGATGCAGTCACTCCCGTTACGATCTTTTGTATGCCTTTTTTTCCCTCTACTTGTAGGCCATTTGGAGCATAGTCTTTAATTAATTGAGGAGAAAGCTTTTCATTTAGTAGTTTTTCTAGTTGTATATTATCCATTGCAGTAACCATTCTCACCGAAATACTTGGGAAACGTCGATTTAGCTGTTTATAGCAATTTGCGGCTAAAATGTCGAAATACAAAACAGAAATTAAACCCTATGAATCAGTTAGCTCGAACCGCTCAATGGATACAACAAACGCCAAGTCTGTTTGAAGAAAGCTCGCAAGTTCGCAACGCCTGTCCCATTGCAAAGCTAAATTTGAAATGGCCTGAAGAATATAGCGGGAACCCTAGACTAGGCTTTCTTTATCAACATGTAGTTAGCGAACTTTTTTCTAACTCTAATCAATACAACCTGTTGGCAGAAGAAATTCAACTTAGTGAAAACGGCAGAACGTTAGGTGCTGTAGATTTTATCGTAGAAGACTTAGCGGAAAAACAAATTGAACACTGGGAAGTCGCTATAAAGTTTTATCTGTTGCATGGGGAACTTTGGTATGGGCCAAACGCCAAAGACAGATTGGACTTAAAACTCTCTAGAATGCTAGACCACCAACTTGCAATGTCATCATCTAAGGCCTTCCACAGTAAATTCCCTGAATGGTCAAATGCCACAAAAAACCTATTGATGCAGGGGCGGCTATATATTAATCCATTTGAAAACAACACCATACCTAAGACTTGTTTATCAAAAACAATCAATCATTCACGTATCAAAGGTTACTGGTGCTTCCAAAATCAACAGCACATGATCACTGAACCTCTTTATGAAATGAAAAAGCATCAATGGATTACAGGCCTAGAAAGGTTTGAAAACGCCATAGAGCCACCCGCGGTTGACTTCTCTAGGCACTATCAGTCTGAGTCAGGCCAGTTCTGGTTCATTGTTCCCGAAAGCTGGCCTGAAGGGTAAGTTTACTCGCATTCATTATCGATATGAACTGGAGCTTGAATGAATCCATGCATCATTAGATTCATGTTGTGACGGAAGAATCGATCAAGAAACTCGTCAGTTAACTCCATGTCGTGAAGCTTCATTAACGCTGGAGGAACAATAAAGGGAAACATCATCAAGCTAAGCCAAGATAAACGGCACAAAGAAGGATCCACATCCGGCCTCAATATTTTATTTTCTACCAGTTGCTCAAAGATGACATCTTGCAGCGGCTTGCTGCACTCAGCAATAATTCTCTCAACTAGCTGTCGCTTTGAATCCGAAGGAGGCATCACCATAAACTGAAATACAATCTTTGGCAGGTATGAGCCTTTTGTCAGCTCAGCATACAATCCCTCAAAGAGCTCTATAAACGAGTCATAAGTAGTATTTTCAGCTAATGAATGAACACGGCTATATATGGGAAATACTACACTTTGTACCACTTCCTCAAGTAACCCTTCTTTATCTCCGAAATAGTACCGGATCAAAGAACTGCTCACTCCTGCTTTAAGGGAGACTAAGCGAATCGATACCTTTTCGTAAGGCATGGTTGCAAACAAGTGACAAGCGCACTCCAATAGTTTCGCTTTTATATCAATATTATTATCTTTCGCGCTCGGGCGACCAACTCTTCTTTTCTCTAAAGACATGTAAATAAACCAAATAAACTTATTAATGAATAAAATTAGTATGGCCTAGCTTTTAATGACACAAATCCAATAAATATAGTAACTTCGACTTTATTCCCTGTATTTAACCCACATACTAATTATAAATATCACTGGTCTATTTATTCCATTTGAAGATACTAATACTTGTTTTTTTCCTTAACACTATTACCGAACTTCTAAGTTCGTTGTTCAATGATACTGACAACACGTATTTATAATATCGAAAAGTTAAAAGTATAAAGTAATAGCCAAGCAGTAGGTGGGAATTTAAATTAGCACGCCGAACTTTAAAAGTTATTCCGTGGAACAAAAAGCTGGTTTTTGTTCTAACTATGGCGTAACGCGTTAGAAAATATGCCTAGGTAATTAATTATAATACCATTTAGTTTAAAGTGTCATTTGCAAATAAATCCATGGCGCATGACCTTTAAGTTGTGCTCCAGCAAATATTCTAGAAAATTTTCATCTTCAAACCCATGTAAGTCGTAAATCGATTTCGGTAACATCAATGGAAAAATCAATAGGCTCATCCAAGACAATCGGCACCATTTAGGATCCATGTCAGATCGAATTGCCCCTTCACGCTGCAGCTTGTCAAATATAATATTTTGCATAGGGCGACTAAACTCTTCAAACATATCTTGCACGATCTTCCGTTGAAAGTTCGTCGAGGGCATTTTCATTACTTGAATAACGAGTTTAGGAAAGTTTGGCACTTCACTAATAGCGCGAAATAGAGCCTTAATTAGACTAATCAGATCTTGGTCAGCATTTTTATGCACAATTACTTTCAAATGCTCTTGAATTGGGAGAACAGTTTCGCGAACAACAGACTCAAATAGCCCCTCTTTATTTCCAAAGTAATGATAGATTACCGAACTGCTTGCTCCAGATTGCTTCGCTATCATTCGCATCGAAACCCTGTCATAGTCCAATGCAGTAAAAAGCTCCTGAGCAGCTCTCAATATATTGTCTCTATGCGTCTTACTATCTCGTTCCTTTTTTTTCGGCTGAGCTTTCATATCGAGTTTCCTATCTCATCATTCTATTTATAAGTATTGCACACTCAAGCTTTGGGTTCAGAATCGCTATACAACAGATAAATTGTAGAAAATAGTCCACATAACAAAGAATATCCAGCTTCGTTGTGTAACGATACATAGCAAATCGTTCTACTCTGAGAGTGATTTTTTTAATCTCACAGAACAACATCAGACAAACAATAAAACTGGAAAGGTGCTAGCAGAAGCAAAAGTATTTAGACGTTGATGCGCAAAGATACAAAACAGACAAGTCAAATGCCTTTGCTGATATAGAAAAGAGAAGCAGCGACATTGCGCTGCTTCATTGAGAAAGATAAGTTAAAGCTTATAGTCCAGCTTCTTTAAACACTTGGTTCACTATATCTTGAGCTTCAGATTCGATTTGCTTGAGGTGCTCTTCACCTTTAAAGCTTTCACAATAGATTTTGTAGATCTCCTCTGTACCTGATGGACGAGCAGCAAACCAACCAAAGTCAGTAGTTACTTTTAATCCACCAATTGCTGCTCCGTTGCCCGGAGCATGAGTCAATCTTGCAGTAATAGGATCTCCTGCTAATGTCGCAGCAGATACCATTTCTGGACTTAAGTTAGAAAGTACTTTCTTCTGCGCACCATTTGCTACCGCTTGAATACGATTGTATTGAGATTCGCCGTGCTTAGCAGCAAGCTCTTCATAATATTGCTGAGGGTTTTTGCCCGTAACAGCCGTGATTTCAGCTGCAAGTAAACACAATATAATGCCATCTTTATCTGTAGCCCAAGGCGTGCCATCTTTACGTAAGAAAGAAGCCCCTGCACTTTCTTCGCCACCGAAGCCAAAGCTACCATTGTATAAGCCGTCAACAAACCATTTGAAGCCTACAGGGACTTCACAAAGCTCTCTGCCCAGAGCAGCAACAACACGGTCAATCAAAGCACTTGATACCAGTGTCTTACCCACAGCAACATCTTTTGCCCAACCTTCACGATGGCGATACAAATAGTCAATACATACAGCCAAGAAGTGATTTGGGTTCATCAAACCTTTTGGTGTCACAATGCCATGACGATCGTAATCAGGATCATTACCAAACGCCAAGTCGTATTCATCTTTCAGTGCTAATAAACCTGCCATAGCATATGGAGAAGAGCAATCCATACGAATAACACCATCTTTGTCCAAAGACATAAATTGGAACGATGGATCTACTGCATCGTTAACTAATGTCAGGTCTAGTTTGTAAACTTCCGCGATTCTCTTCCAATATTCGATACCACTGCCACCCAGAGGATCTACACCAATATTTAGCTTCGCTTTTTGAATGGCTTCCATGTCAACAACGTTTACAAGGTCATCAACATAAACTGCGACTAAATCTTGCTCATCAAATAGCTCAGAAGATTTAGCTTGTTCGATATCAATTTGCTTAACACCTTGTAGCTCTTCGGCAATCAATGCGTTCGCTCGGTCTTCTATGCGTTTGGTTAACTCACCTTCTGCAGGACCGCCGTGTGTCGGGTTATATTTGATACCACCATCTTGAGGTGGGTTATGAGATGGAGTGATCACTAAACCATCCGCCTTCTCATCATGCTTTTTGTTGTATGTTAGGATCGCATGAGAAATACCCGGTGTAGGTGTGTAGCCATTATCTTCTTGAGCGCAGACTTTTATACCATTAGCAATTAGAACCTGAACAACGCTTTTAAAAGCAGGCTCAGATAAAGCGTGCGTATCCTTACCAACAAACATTGGCCCTGTCGTACCTAGCTCGGCACGAATTTCTACTACCGCTTGAGCTATAGCTAAAATATGATTTTCGTTAAAAGTAACTTTGTCAGAACTTCCTCTATGGCCAGAGGTACCAAATTGTACACGTTGCTCTACCGCGCCGGCTGAAGGCTGAAGCAGATAGTAATTCGAAACTAGGGATGGGATATTGTAGAGATCTTGCTGCTGAGCTTTTTGGCCAGCTCGTGGGTGAATAGCCATTCTGAAGTCCTTTAAATTATAGAGAAAAATAAAGGCCTCATAACTCGATAGTGGAGTGATATGAGGCCTTAGAATACTTTGCTTTAGATTGAGTTGGTGACTTTTTCTATTAGTTCCGTCGAAAAGTTCATTCTCACCATCAGTTGCTCAACCATTTGCCTCTTTCGGCTGGTGTTATTGTTGGTAATAACCCAAAAAGGTGTATTTGGAATCGCCTTAGGTTTCGTTGTATTGCCATTTGCTAACAGAGTTTTCTCGTTGTCAGCAAAATACACTCTTTTTCTACCTTTTACTTGGCTTGCTTCTGAAAAGCTTCTTGAATCGATGCGATAAAGAGTTGAGAGAACAAGCATGAATCTATCTATTGCTTTCTTTAATCCGGCAAACTCATCGGAAATGAGTAAAGATCGCATTTCTTTTACGCCATCTATACTGCTTTCCTTCACGATATCTTTGCTAACGACAATTCCTTGCTCAGCCATACCCGCTTTGATAAAAGAGCCAGCGCCACTATTGCCATTTGATTCAACTTTTAACAGCCTGCGCAAAATATCAGATGCGCTCTCGCCAATGTGCTGTGTCTGGCTAGCGATGTAGCGGTATAGATCTTCATCAACCTCAATTGTTTTCATTCGCTTTTCACAATCTCAATGTTTAAACTCTGTAAGATTATAACGAGATCTTGTCAGATACTCCACGTTAAACCAGTCACGAATAAAATAAAATGTCACAATTGCTCAACTACAAATTAGAAGGTGAGGGTCACACCATCGTTTTGATCCACGGACTATTCGGAAACTTAGACAACTTGGGCGTGCTGGCGCGTGAGTTAAAGAAAGAATATCAAGTCCTCAGCGTCGATTTACGTAATCATGGGCGCTCTTTTCACAGTGATGAAATAAACTACTCTTCAATGGCGGAAGATGTCAGATTAGTCCTCGAACATTTGCAAATTAACGCTTTCACATTAATTGGTCACTCAATGGGTGGAAAAGTCGCAATTAAACTGGCAGATATCGAAAGAGAACGTACACAAAACCTGATTGTTTTAGACATGTCTCCCGTTGCCTACACCAGTCGTAAACACGATAACGTACTGGCTGGGCTACACGCCGTAATGGAAGGCAAACCGACATCTCGATCAAGCGCTTTACAAGCAATGGCTAGGCACATTGAAATGGATGGCGTAAGACAGTTTTTAAGTAAATCTCTTTATAATAATGATGGTGTGTTTAGCTGGCGCTTCAACGTACTGGCAGTGGAAGAAAATTACTGGAATATTCTTGGTTGGCAAGACATCGAGACTCTTTCAACTCCTACTCTGTTTGTTAAGGGTGGCGAGTCAGATTATCTTCTCGCAGAGCACCAAACACATATTCAAAAGCAGTTTAGCAATGTAAAGGCTCATGTCATCGCCAATGCTGGTCATTGGCTGCACGCTGAGAAACCCAACGAAGTACTGCGTGCTGTCACCAAGTTTATTCAATCGAAGTAGCAATATTAAGCAAAGCACGAATTAACTTTACTCAGCAACAATGTTATAGTGCGGCCAATTAAATTGGCATAAAGGGATACCATGCTATACGACTACATGAACATCATCGAGTCAATTGGACTTGACCTGCTGTTTGCGTCTATTTTCTTTCTGATCGGAATGGCAATTAAAGACGTATTAAAACAGGGAAATGTTCCGCCTTTTGGGCGTCGTATAGTTTGGCTAGTACTTTTCTTAGGCTGTACCGGCTTCATCATTAAAGGTGTCATACAGCTCACTTGGGAAGGTTCTGGACTTTAATCCTGCAACTTTTTGTTCGCCAGAAATAGACAAATCAAAGGTAAAAACTCTATGGCAAGTGTAGGTATCTTCTTTGGTAGCGATACAGGTAACACCGAAGCTATCGCAAAGATGATTCAAAAGCAGTTAGGCAAAAAACTCGTTCATGTTCAAGATATCGCAAAAAGCAGTAAAGAAGATATTGATAACTTTGACCTGCTACTTCTTGGTATCCCGACATGGTATTACGGTGAAGCACAATGCGATTGGGACGATTTCTTCCCTGAATTAGAGAGCATCGATTTTTCTGGAAAGTTAGTCGCTATTTTTGGTTGCGGCGACCAAGAAGACTATGCTGAATACTTCTGTGATGCTATGGGCACTGTACGTGATATCGTTGAAGCGAAAGGCGCGACTATCCTTGGCAACACTTCAACTGAAGGCTATGAGTTTGAAGCATCGAAAGCAGTACTTGAAGATGATGATAGCCAGTTTGTAGGCCTATGTATCGACGAAGATCGTCAACCTGAGCTAACTGATGAACGTGTTTCTAATTGGGTTAAACAAATCCACGAAGAAATGTGCTTATCTGAGCTAGAAGACTAAGATTTTTATACCAAGAGTGAGACCGACCACATCGATCTTACTCTTGGTTACTTAACTCTCTAAAAGCAGGTTTCTTTCTCACATATAACTTTCGTTGTACTTCTGAAACCACCTCACCGCTTCTATTCTTAACTCTGATGACAAATTCTGGAAAACACTTCTCTCCGTTGTGAGTCCCAGAAACGATCGTTTCAATTTGTTCCTCAGAAATTATAAAGTCCGCGTATAAATCACTGTATCCCGGTTTAATAAAGTTAATACTCGCTTCTTTATCCCACACATAGTATTCATCACCCAAGATACCCATTAACATCAACGCATAGACAGGATCGGTAAGTGAAAAAATACTGCCTCCATATTGAGCTCGATTAGCATTTTTATTCCACCAACGCAGCTTTAACCTCACTCTCACTTGACGAAAGTCTTGGCTAATCGATTCTATTTTTATGCCAGAGCCCCAAAATGGTGGCCACAAATTCAACGCTCTCCTCACTATATTCGGCTTATACATTCTGGCTAGAAGTTTACCCATATCCTTCCTCTTCGACTAAAATACCACCTGAACATGGATAAATCATAACTGGTCTTACCACCATTTTCAGCAAAAATTAGCCTTATTCTGTATATTTCTTAGTAACCCTTTGAACTTCGTGGTTTATTGTTCTTAACTACTACAATATAATAATCGGGATACTTGAATTCTGTTAAAGTAAACAGATCGTCAACAGGAATACATATGTCAGACAACAACCAGGCGTTAAAAGATGCTGGTCTTAAAGTCACCTTACCTAGGTTAAAGATTTTGGAAGTTCTTCAGCAACCAGAGTGCCAACACATCAGCGCTGAAGATCTTTATAAGAAACTTATTGATATTGGTGAAGAAATCGGTCTTGCCACTGTATATCGAGTGCTTAACCAATTTGATGATGCAGGTATCGTAACTAGACACCACTTCGAAGGTGGTAAATCCGTATTTGAACTTTCTACGCAGCACCATCATGACCACTTGGTTTGCTTGGACTGCGGCGAAGTTATCGAGTTTTCCGACGACATCATTGAAGAACGTCAGAAAGAGATCGCTTCTCTTTACAACGTGACACTAACAAACCACAGCCTATATTTATATGGCAAATGTGGCGATGGTACTTGCAAAGAAAACCCAGATGCCCACAAATTGAAAAAGTAGCTTTCACACTACTCCGGACATAAAAAAACCAGCTTTATCTAAGCTGGTTTTTTTGCATATTCAAGACGAAAATCTTATCAGTTGCTTTCGATTTTAGCCCAAGAATCTCTCAATCCAACAGTTCTGTTGAACACTAACGCATTCGCTGAAGAATCTTTGTTATCTAGACAGAAGTATCCTGTTCTTTCAAACTGAATACCTTTTTCAGCCTCTGCGCTAGCTAAGCTAGGTTCTACGTACCCGTTCACTTTCACAAGAGACGACGGGTTCAATGTGCTCGCGAAGTCATCGGCTGCCGCTGGGTTTGGTACGGTGAATAACCTATCGTACAAACGAATCTCAGCACTTAGACCCTTATCAGCAGATACCCAGTGGATAACACCTTTTACCTTACGGCCATCAGCAGGGTTTTTACCGAGTGTCTCAGCATCGTAGCTACAGTAAATGGTCGTTATTTCACCATTATCATCTTTCTCGATACGCTCTGCTTTGATGACATACGCGCCACGTAAGCGAACTTCTTTACCTAGCACAAGGCGTTTGTATTTCTTGTTCGCTTCTTCGCGAAAATCATCACGCTCAATCCAAAGCTCGCGAGAAAATGGAACTTCTCTTGTTCCCATTTCCGGCTTGTTTGGGTGATTCGCAATCGTCAGTGTTTCTACATTTTCAGCATCAAAGTTTTCAATCACTACTTTGACTGGATCAAGTACAGCCATTGCACGAGGCGCATTTTCATTTAAGTCATCTCGAATGCACGACTCCAATGAACCAAACTCAATCATATTCTCTTGCTTGGTTACACCGATTCGCTTACAAAACTCACGGATTGAGCCAGGAGTAAAGCCACGACGACGCAAACCAGAAATAGTTGGCATGCGAGGGTCATCCCAACCTTCCACTAGATTTTCGGTCACTAGTTGGTTGAGTTTACGCTTTGACATCACCGTATATTCAAGATTTAAGCGACTAAACTCGTATTGATGAGGCTGACTCTCGATAGAGATATTGTCTAAAACCCAATCGTACAAACGACGGTTATCTTGAAACTCTAAAGTACATAGCGAGTGAGTAATGTTCTCAAGCGCATCAGAAATACAGTGGGTAAAATCGTACATTGGATAAATGCACCATTTGTCCCCTGTTTGGTGGTGGTGAGCAAATCTAACGCGATATAAAACCGGATCGCGCATCACCATAAATGAAGAAGCCATATCGATTTTAGCTCGTAGGCAAGCTTTTCCCTCTTCAAACTCACCTGCACGCATTTTTTCAAACAGTGCTAGGTTTTCTTCCACACTACGATCGCGATATGGGCTTGGTTTACCCGGCGCTTTTAGAGTGCCGCGATATTCACGGATCTCATCAGGCGTTAGTTCATCAACATAAGCTAAGCCTTTATTGATGAGTTCAATCGCATAATCGTATAGCTTATCGAAGTAATTTGAGGAGTAGCAGACATCACCAGCCCATTCGAAGCCAAGCCATTGAACATCGTTTTTGATCGACTCTACGTATTCAACTTCTTCTTTTTCAGGGTTCGTATCATCAAAGCGCAAATTACATTGCCCTTGATAATCCTGTGCAATACCGAAATTTAAACAAATGGATTTCGCATGCCCGATATGTAGATAGCCGTTTGGCTCCGGGGGAAAGCGGGTATGCACGCTAGTATGTTTACCATTCGCTAAATCTTTATCGATTATTTGGCGAATGAAATTCGATGGACGAGCCTCAATTTCACTCATCTATTGCACCTCAATTGTATTCAGTATTTTCAAAACCCTAATCTCTCGTGGCACCGCCACATAGAGACAATTATCGAGCCCATGATCCATGATTCTAGGACGTTACACAACACAATCTGACGAATTTATAAAATTAATTAGCTAAACAGTAATTAGGCTGCTCAATAATCCATCTAACCGCATAAAAAAAGCCTCCAATCGGAGGCTTTAATCAAATAGTTAAGATGTTTATTTCTTCGGAAGTTCGACGTCCGATAAGTCATCACCTGAACCAATCGCCTTCATTTCGCCAGCGATGATTTCTGCTAGTGGGCCTAGGATAACTTGTAAGTTGCTCTCACCTAGTTTAACAACACCTTTCGCTCCAAGCTTTTTCAAGATAACTTCATCTGCTACTGAACGATCTTTCAACGTTAGACGTAGACGAGTAATACAAGCGTCAATTGCTGTAAGGTTATCTTTTCCACCTAGGGCTTTAAGATATTTACGTGCTAACTCACTCTCAGAACCTGCTTGCTCTTCAGCTTGCCCTTCGTCTTCATCTTCACGACCTGGTGTTTTAAGGTTCCAGAAGCGAATTGCAAAGTAGAAGATAACAAAGTAAATAGCACCAAATCCTATACCGACAAACAGCAGCTCCAATGGTTTAGTCGCTAGACCCCAGTTAAGTACAAAGTCAATTAAACCTGCAGAGAAACCAAAGCCATCAAGAATACCCAAGTAGTTGGTCACAGCAAGTGACAAGCCCGTCAAGATTGCATGGATGACATACAAGCCTGGTGCTAGGAACATGAACATGAACTCAGTTGGCTCTGTGATACCTGTTACGAAAGCAGTCAATGCAACAGAGATAAATAGGCCAGCAACATGAGGACGTCTATGTTTAGGCGCCGCTAGGTACATAGCAAGTACAGCACCTGGTAGACCAAACATCATGATTGGGAAGAAGCCAGTCATGAACACACCAGCACTCTTATCACCTGCGAAGAAACGGTTTAAGTCACCTGTTTTCATAATATCGGTAACTTTTTCAACAACAGCTGTGATTTCTGGTGTTACAGAGTTTGCAAAGTGGAAAGTATGAGCTTGACCAACAACTAATTCTTTCGCGACTGCTGGGTCAACACATAACTGAGTCACGTTGTGAAGAACACCGATAGGCGCAGTGATAATTTCTTGACATGTACCTTGACCGAACCACATATAAGCGTTGAGTACGTAGTGCAAACCAACAGGAATCAATGCGCGGTTTAGAACACCATAGATAAACTCACCGATGTAACCTGCGTGAACGATACCGTGTGCCGCTGAATCCAAGCCATGTTGGATAGTTGGCCAGATAAGACCTGCAACCGCACCTGCGATAAGTGCAAACAAGCCAGACATGATTGGAACAAGTCGTTTACCTGCGAAGAAAGCTAGCCACTCTGGAAGACGAGTTTTATGGAAAGCATTGTAAGAGTGTCCAGCTATAACACCGGCGATGATACCGCCGAAGAATGACATATCGATGTCTTTGTTTATTGATTTCGTTGTAGCAACAAGTACAAAGTATGCAACAGCACCTGCTAGACCAGCAGCACCAGCACCATCTTTAGATAAACCGATTGCAATACCGAGTCCAAATAACAATGGAAGGTTCGTAAATATCGCACCACCTGCATCAGCCATAAAGGCAATATTGAGCAAGTCAGGTTGTCCAAGACGCAATAGAAGCGCTGCAACTGGTAACGTTGCGATAGGTAGCATTAAAGCTTTACCTAGTTTTTGCGCGTACCCAAGAATATTCACCTCAAGTTCCCCCTATAGGATTTTCGAATATTTGGTCGAGGCACTTTTTTCGAGGCCTCAATTTAGTCCCAATAAGTTTATGGGAATAAATTCGTATCGCAAATTAAAACCCTTACATGTGTGACAAATATCACTAAGAATCGATCAAAAAGGGGATTTCTACTGGATGAAACACAAAACTTATTTTACAATAAAAAATATCAAGCCACCAAGCCTACAAAAGCAGGAGTGGCAATAGGGATAGGCTAGTTGTTAAATTTACATTCGTTAATATCGTTATTCTTTAGCCTACGTCATTAATGAGTTGGTTACATAATTTATCAAACTAATTAACTTTTGCAAACGAACAGATTAATAAGGATTAGCTAGCAATGTACGCGCTAACAAACTGCAATATTTATACTGGTAGAGACGTTCTTAGAGAACACGCTGTTATTATCGAAAATGACCTAATCGCTGATATCTGTGCTTTAGACGAAGTACCAGCTAATATTAAAACTATTGATCTGGGTGGCGCCAATCTAAGTCCGGGCTTTATCGACCTACAGCTAAACGGCTGTGGCGGTGTGATGTTTAACGATGACATCTCAATCGACACGCTGCAAACTATGCACCAGGCTAACATACGCTCTGGGTGTACTAGCTACTTACCTACCCTGATTACCTCAAGCGATGAAGACATGAAGAAAGCAATTGAGGTAACGAAGGAATACCAAAAGACGTACAAGAACCAATCTCTAGGTTTACACCTAGAAGGACCTTATTTAAACCCTGAAAAAAAGGGCATTCACAGCATCGACTATATCCGCCAACCTGCTGATAGCATGGTTGATTACCTTTGTGACAATGCTGATGTCATCACTAAGGTCACGCTTGCTCCTGAGCAAAATGATCACAACCACATCAAGCGACTTAAAGATGCTGGAATCGTTGTGTCGATTGGCCATACTAACGCTACCTATGCAGAAGCAAGAGAAGGCTTTGAGTCAGGCATAACTTTCGCAACGCACCTATTCAATGCAATGACTTCTATCGCAGGTCGTGAACCGGGTGTTGTAGGAGCTATTTACGATACACCTGAAGTATATGCCGGTGTCATTGCAGACGGATTTCATGTAGATTACGCCAATATTCGAATCGCGCATAAACAGAAAGCAGATAAATTAGTATTAGTGACCGACGCCACAGCACCAGCAGGTGCGGAAATGGATCACTTTATTTTTGTCGGCAAGAAAGTATATTACCGTGATGGTAAGTGCATTGATGAAAATGGCACACTAGGCGGATCAGCATTAACAATGATTGAAGCCGTTAGAAATACCGTAGAGTATGTTGGGATCGCTTTGGATGAAGCACTTCGAATGGCAACGTTATACCCTGCAACCGCTATTGGCGTTCAAGATAAGCTAGGACGTATCCAAAAAGGCATGGTGGCAAATTTAACAGCATTCGACAGTAACTATAATGTCCAAGCGGCAATAGTGAATGGCAAATACGAGCAAATATAAGAATGAATGGCGGACAGATTGGTAATGTAGATTTAGTAAAGCAACTCAATAGTGCGGCAGTTTATCGACTTATCGATCAACATGGGCCAATATCTAGAATTCAGGTTGCCGATGTTAGTCAACTCGCACCAGCAAGTGTTACCAAGATCACCCGCCAACTACTCGAACGTGGTCTAATAAAAGAAGTCGCTCAACAGGCATCCACTGGCGGGCGACGAGCTATATCTCTCCAAACCGAAGTCGAGCCCTTTCACTCCCTTGCGGTTCGACTTGGTCGTGATTATATTCATTTTAGTCTCTATGACTTAGCGGGCAACGAACTCGCTTCTACAAACAACGAGTTTTTCTACACCACCCAAGAAGAACTCACCGAGGGTGTTGTTCACCAAATCTCATACTTCCTGAAAAACCACCAGTACACCATAAAGCAGCTAATCGCTATCGGGATCGTTTTGCCTGGTCTGGTTAACCCAGAGACAGGTAGCGTTGAATACGTTCCGGGTATCAAAGTTGAGCGCCTAGAGCTTGGCAAGATACTAAAGAGTCAATTTAACGTTCAGTGCTTTGTTGGAAACGATGTTAGAGGAATGGCGCTTGCCGAACATTACTTCGGTGCGAGCCAAGATTGTCAGGATTCTATTCTAGTCAGTGTCCACCGAGGAACAGGCTCAGGCATTATTGTTAATGGGCAAGTATTTCTTGGGTTCAACCGAAATGTCGGTGAAATTGGACACATTCAAATCGATCCACTTGGCGAGCAGTGCCAGTGTGGAAACTTCGGCTGTTTAGAAACCATCGCTGCCAACCCTGCTATCGTTAAGCGTGTCAGACAACTCGTTGCTCAAGGTTACGAGTCAAGCTTATCGGATCTTCCTCAGATCACAATCAGAGATGTATGCATTCACGCCAACAATGGAGACGAGCTTGCACAACAAAGCTTAATCCGTGTCGGCAACCAACTTGGCAAAGCCATCGCAATCACAGTCAACCTCTTCAATCCACAAAAAATTATCATTGCAGGGGATATTACACAAAGCAAAGATATTCTATTCCCAGCTATTAGAAGGAACGTTGAGAACCAATCACTCAAGACCTTCCATAGCGACTTACCCATTGTTGAATCACAACTCAACGATCAACCGTCAATGGGTGCATTTGCAATGGTCAAACGTGCGATGTTAAACGGTGTACTATTGCAAAAACTTCTGGAAGAATAGCCTAACTAACGGCTTTGCAACACTTTATCCGTTAGCCCATTGATGTTTTATTGAAGCTCTATTTACCCTCGTACTAGATATATTTGTGCAAGGGTTATATAGAGCTTATTCAAATTATAAATAAACAATATTCATGTTGGCCTAAGGGATATTATCACTCTATGGAATTAGTTCTTATCTCGTCTGCTTTTGTTGCAGGCTTTATCGCATTGAGGTGCCAGCTCCCTCCCCTTGTCGGTTTTTTATTTGCAGGCTTTATATTGCATTACTATGGTTTTCAAACCAATGAGACCATAACAACACTTTCCGAGCTTGGTGTAACGTTACTCCTGTTTACCATCGGTCTAAAGCTAGACATAAAGGTACTGCTCTCAAAAGAGATATGGGCAGGAGCAACGGTTCATAACCTGCTAACCACCGCAATTTTTAGCGCCTTTTTAGTTCTCCTCAAATTTATTGGTGTTTCTTTTCTTGCTTCCCTAGCTACACCACAATTGATTCTGATGGGGTTTGCCCTGTCTTTTTCCAGTACTGTATTTGCAGTTAAGTCGATACAAGAAAAAGGTGACATGAACGCCACCTACGGCATGATTGCCATCGGTATTCTAGTCATGCAGGACATCTTCGCGGTCATATTCTTGACTGCATCGACAGGCAAAATACCTCACTGGTATGCGATAGCACTGTTTGCTCTTCCCTTGCTTAGACCAATCTTTTTCAGAATTTTGGACAAGGTTGGCCATGGAGAGATGCTGGTTCTGTTTGGTATATTCTTCGCTTTGGTAATGGGTGCAGGCCTGTTCCATTTGGTTGGTGTAAAACCAGATTTAGGTGCTTTGATCTTAGGAATGCTATTAGCTAGCCACAAAAAAGCATCTGAGCTATCCAAGTCTTTGTTTAACCTCAAAGAGCTGTTCTTAGTCTGCTTTTTCCTCAATATTGGCTTGCAAGCTCAACCCACATTAGTCGCTATCTCTCTGGGCGTTCTATTTGTTTTGCTTTTGCCTATTAAGGGTTTGGTGTACTTCGCGGTACTGCACAAATTCAAATTTAGGATGCGTACTTCACTGCTCACAACGCTTACTCTTTTTAACTTCAGTGAGTTTGGTTTAATTGTTGGCGCGCTAGCGTATAAATTAGGTTGGATTGGCGGAGACGTCATGGCTTCTATCGCCATTGCAGTCTCTATCTCCTTTGTATTAGCGGCACCACTTAACAGCAAAGCTCACAAACTATATCGCGGCATTTCTAGACGCTTCAAAGAGCATGCTGCCGACTCGTTAAACAAAAAAGATCAGCTAATATACCCGGGAGAAGCACAGATCCTCATCTTTGGTATGGGTCGAATCGGGACAGGTGCTTACGACGACTTAAAATTACGCTTCGGAAGTATCACTCTAGGCGTTGATATAAAAGAAAGCACCGCAGCCCAACACAAAGATGAAGGACGCAATGTTATCTCCGGAGATGCAACCGACCCTGACTTCTGGGCAAGAATAGTCGACACATCAAAAGTAAAGCTTGTTCTGCTTGCTATGCCTCACCATAAAGGTAACCAAACTGCGCTAGAGCAATTGCAAAAAATTGGCTTTAACGGGCAGATTGCTGCTATTGCAGAATACCCAGACCAACTTAGCTCTCTGGTTGAAAGTGGAGTGGATGCAGCTTTTAACATATACCACGAAGCAGGTAGCGGCTTTGCCCGACACGTTTGCGAACAGTTAAAACCAGACTTTAAACAGCTATCGCAAAAGCCAATTTACTCGCCAAAAAATAGAAATAGAGAGCAGTAAATCACCATTTGGTGGATATTTTCTAATAAATATCAAATATTATAGAAAATATTTAACAAAAGCATATTTGATTTTTCTTTTATTGCATTATTGCTTGCTTTTTTTAAACCCAATGGCAAATTGTATGATATTGAGTTCAGATTAAGAGGATGTAACATGTGTTCAGTATTTGGGATTCTAGACATAAAAAGTGACGCGTCAGCACTTAGACCAATCGCGTTAGAAATGTCTAAAAAGCTTCGTCATCGTGGGCCGGACTGGTCAGGGATTTATGCATCAGATAAAGCAATTCTTGCTCACGAGAGGCTGGCTATTGTTGGCTTAAACAGTGGCGCACAACCTCTTTATAACTCAGATAAAAGCCTGATTCTTGCCGTCAATGGTGAGATCTATAACCACAAAGAAATTCGCGCCAAGTACCAAGATAAATACGACTTTCAAACCGATTCAGATTGTGAAGTCATTCTAGCTTTATACCAAGATTTAGGTGCTGATCTTCTTGAAGAGCTCAACGGTATTTTTGCCTTTGTTCTCTATGACGAAGAAAAAGATCAATACTTAGTTGGCCGTGACCACATTGGTATTATTCCTCTTTATCAAGGCTACGACGAACACGGCAACTACTATGTTGCTTCAGAGATGAAAGCCTTAGTACCTGTTTGCAAAACCATTAGCGAGTTTCCACCAGGATGCCACTACTCTTCATCAGATTCAGAGCCTCAACGCTATTACATTCGTGATTGGAACAGCTATGCCGAAGTCGAAGGCAATACAACCAGCAAAGAAGAGCTTACTGAAGCGCTAGAAGCTGCGGTGAAGCGTCAATTGATGACCGACGTTCCATATGGCGTGTTGCTTTCTGGTGGACTGGACTCTTCAATCACCTCCGCTGTCGCGAAAAAATTTGCCGCTATGCGTATCGAAGACAACGAGCAATCTGAAGCGTGGTGGCCTCAACTTCACTCCTTCGCCGTAGGCCTTGAAGGCGCTCCAGATTTAAAAGCGGCTCGTGAAGTCGCAGATAAAATTGGCACTGTGCACCACGAAATGACCTACACCATCCAAGAAGGTTTAGATGCTATTCGTGACGTGATCTATCACATCGAAACTTACGATGTCACTACCATACGTGCTTCAACTCCCATGTTCTTAATGGGCCGTAAGATCAAAGCGATGGGCATCAAAATGGTGCTATCTGGTGAAGGGGCAGACGAGATCTTTGGTGGTTACCTATATTTCCACAAAGCGCCAAACGCACAAGAGTTCCATGAAGAAACGGTACGTAAACTTCTGGCTCTGAACATGTTCGACTGCGCCCGCGCCAATAAATCTTTAGCTGCATGGGGTGTTGAAGGCCGAGTACCTTTCTTAGATAAAGAGTTTATCGATGTCGCAATGCGTTTAAACCCGAAAGACAAAATGTGCGGTAACGGAAAAATGGAAAAGCACATTCTTCGCGAGTGTTTTGAAGACTACCTCCCAGATGCAATTGCATGGAGACAGAAAGAGCAGTTCTCTGATGGTGTAGGTTACAGCTGGATTGATACACTAAAAGAAGTCGCAGAAGAAAAAGTGACGGATCAGCAAATGAGCTCAGCCAAATACCGCTTCCCATACAACACGCCGACGACTAAAGAAGGCTACGTGTATCGTGAGATATTTGAAGAGCTGTTCCCATTAGAATCTGCTGCACAATGTGTCCCTGGCGGCCCTTCTGTTGCTTGCTCTTCTGCCAAAGCGATTGAATGGGACGACGCGTTTAAGAATTGCGTTGACCCATCTGGACGCGCTGTACAAACCGTCCATAACGACGCATATTAATATCTTAGTACCCTAGTAATAAGTGAAGCCAGAATTATCTTCTGGCTTCACTTTTATGTCACTTGCTCGCTAGTTAGTAAGGAAGCCTATGAAAACCATAGTCTGTTTGGATGGTTACACCTTAAATCCCGGTGACAACCCTTGGCAGCCAATAGAAAGCCTTGGCAACTTTATCTGCTACGACCGTTCTACTGCTGGAACCAGCCAAGTGATCAGCAGAGCAAAGCCTGCCCACATATTGCTCACCAATAAAGCGCCAATCAGTAAAGAAGTCATTGATGCTTGTCCAAACTTAGAGTGCATCGTAGTGTTAGCCACTGGATACAACGTAGTAGATATCGAATATGCGAAAGAAAAAAACATCCCTGTGCTAAACGTGCCAAGTTATGGCACCGATACAGTCGCAGAAATGGTCTTCGCGCATATTTTTCAATTTGCTAGAAATGTCGCGCTAAACAGCCAAGATGTACGAGACAAACACGGTTGGACAAATAGCAATGACTGGAGCTATTGGCTAAACCCACAACTAGAGCTTGCTGGAAAAACTATCGGCATTGTTGGATTTGGCAAAATAGGTCAGCGAGTCGGCGAGCTTGCTCATGCATTTAAAATGAATGTGCTTGCTCATGAGCACTTTTCACACACGCCACCGAACTACCCACATCACACGACTGACTTAGATACTTTACTATCACAATCTGATTTTGTTTCGCTTCATTGCCCTGCTCTACCCACAACAGAAAACCTGATTCGCCAACAAACACTGGCTAAAATGAAGCGTAGCGCTTTATTGATTAACACGTCTCGTGGCCAGTTAATTGATGAGCAAGACCTTGCCAATGCACTCAATAACCAAGTTATCGCGGGCGCTGCATTAGATGTTTTATGGCAAGAACCACCAGAAACCAACAACCCACTACTCACCGCCAAAAACTGTGTAATTACTCCGCATCTTGCATGGGCAACTCTGGATGCTCGCAAGCGGATAACTCAAATGGTGGCTAAGAATATTCAATCGTTTATTTCTGGGAATCTACAAAATGTAGTGAATTGACTCTCCCACAATTCTAAGTTCTTAAAGAATATATCTCTAACTGGCTCCTCTATCATTGCTTCTAACAATGCTATGACCTTTAAGTGTTTCACCAACTTTGCACATGGCTGCTCCAATTTGCTCATCAGAAGTATAAAACGCTTTCATATACCTTTGATCCGATGCTGTCCCCATATGCAATAGCAACGCGTAAATGTATGAACGTTGCTCTTCGCATATCATTTTCTGAATAACTCCAACTAAAGCCTCTAGTTCATACCTAGCGGTCAGCTCATCCTTTTTTATATTCTGGACTGAGCGCACGGATTCTTGCTTGTAGAGTTCTATTTCTGCAGTTGCTTTACTCTTATATACTTCTTCAAGACTACTAATCTCTTTAGACATTTTTTCCCAGTTTTGTTTGTCCCACAAATCAGATATCTGGGTAAGCAATTTGATCAACTTGTCAGCTGGCTCCTCTATACTTTTTTTCGCCAAGCCCCCCAACCAATAAAAGCGACAATTACAACATTGAGGATTAACGATGTGACTTGTACTAAATGATCCATTTCTTCTTATCCATTTATCCTAAACCTGAAATACAGCTAACTATCATAAAGCACTAAATAGATAGTAATACTCTGAATAAATCTATTTTGTTAAGCCCGCTAGGTTTGCACAGCGATGGCTCCTCCTTCGAGCTCTCCCTCTTGCCATTCA
The DNA here is from genome assembly GCF_921294215.1 of Vibrio marisflavi CECT 7928. Classification (GTDB taxonomy): domain Bacteria; phylum Pseudomonadota; class Gammaproteobacteria; order Enterobacterales; family Vibrionaceae; genus Vibrio; species Vibrio marisflavi. Next base: position 537,930 of record NZ_CAKLDM010000002.1, on the reverse strand, counting down.
CTTCAATTTCATTAGAATACTCCGCCCGTTTTTCAGTGAGATAGGTGAGTGATGTTTATTGGGTTCGACTATGGTACTGCAAGCTGTTCAGTGGCTACGATGCAAGGCAATACACCTCAAATGGTGCCGCTTGAAGGCGATAACTACTTCATTCCTTCGACATTATGTGCACCTACAAGAGAGTCGGTCAGCGAATACCTTTATCGTTTTTTTAATGTATCACCCACAGACAAGCTGGGTGAGCAGTTATTGCGTAGTGCAATTGCTGCCAATCGTCACGAAGGCATGGAACTTGAACATGACGATCTTATCTTTGGCCAGGCAGCGCTCGAGCGATACCTCGACGATCCCGAATACGTGTACTACATCAAATCGCCCAAGTCTTTTCTTGGAGCCAATGGGCTAAGAGATTTGCAGATCCGTTTTTTTGAAGACTTGGTCTGCTCGATGATGGTCAATATAAAACAAAAAGCCGAATCTCACCTAGAGCAGCAAGTTACTCAAACCGTAATTGGTCGTCCGGTTAACTTTCAAGGCTTAGGAGGAGAACAAGCGAACCAACAAGCAGAATCTATTCTTAAAAACGCCGCGAAAAGAGCCGGGTTTGTGGACATTGCTTTTCAATTTGAGCCCGTTGCAGCAGGTCTTGATTATGAGAGTCAACTCACCGAAGACAAAACGGTTTTGGTTGTGGATATTGGCGGCGGAACAACCGACTGCTCATTAATGAGAATGGGACCAAGCTACCGTACTCAGACCAATCGAAAAGATAGTCTGCTTTCTCATAGTGGTTATCGTGTGGGTGGAAATGACCTGGATATTTACCTTGCATTTGAAAGGGTGATGCCATCTCTAGGCAGAGGCTCAAAAATGCTAAACGGTATTTACATGCCACAAGTGCAGTTTTGGAATCCGATTGCCATCAATAACGTTGCTGCCCAGACCGATTTTTATATGGCTAGCAATCTGAAAGTGCTAGAGCAACTAAAAAGCGAGGCTGAAAATCCAGAGCTAATTGACCGCTTACTTACTGTCCATGAGCAGACATTAGGTTATCAAATCGTCAGACATGCAGAAGAAACAAAAATAGCCATGTCTAATCAAGAAAAGTTCAGCTCGATATTGAATCTAGGTGGACAGACTTTAGAAACCAAAATAGACCAAAGCCAGCTTGAAGCCGCTATCAGCAATCCGGTTGCAAAGATTGTCGAATTAATCAGAAGTACGTTAGAGCAAGCAAGTGAAAAGCCTGATGTTATTTATGTTACAGGTGGTAGCGCGCGCTCACCTATTTTACGCTCACAAATTGAAAAAGAGTTACCGGGAGTACCTATTGTCTCAGGCGACTTTTTTGGCTCGGTAACCGCCGGACTTGCCCGCTACGCTCAGCAAGTTTTTTCCTAAAAAACCTTTACATTATATGTGGATGAAATAGAAATTCTCACCATTAAGTTGTAGTGTAGAGATACTACGATATATGAGGATGAAGGTATGTCTGGCGACCAAGGAAAACTCACCATTAATGCTCTGCGAAAACTAGGTGAATCTGATGACCAGTATGTGGTAGAAGAGCTAAATCAATATACTAACCAATTTTACCGATTGCTCTTCGCCAGCTCAATTTTACCTTTAACGTTTTTCGTCCAGTGGTGGGGCAAATAAAACACCTGAATCAAAAAATGATTTGGCGGCCTAAGTCACTCGAACCTAGACCGCCATATATTACCTGCTAGATTAACGCCCCTTAAGTTTATGTGACTCACTCAAGGTACGTTTATAGTACTTACCTAACGCCTTACTTTTTGCACGCTTTTCAGCAAGACTCGCAGAATTCACTTCTTCTTCTCGTAAGAGCTTTAAGTAGCTGTCTAATCGACGTTGATCCAACTCCCCGGAGCTCACTGCATGCCTTACCGCACAGTGCGGCTCGGATTGATGCTGGCAGTTAGCGAAACGGCAGCTTGTCGCACGCTCTTCGATATCGTGAAAAGTGGCTGATAATCCCTCTTTGCAATCTACAAGCTGAAGCTCTCTCATTCCTGGGGTATCTAATATCATACCGCCAGATGGAATAGAGATAAGCGATCGGCTGGTTGTGGTATGACGACCTTTCGCATCATCAGTTCGGATTGCCCCTGTTTCTTGCACTTCATCACCTAGCAACGTATTCACTAGTGTTGATTTACCAACACCAGAAGAACCCAATACCGCAATGGTATTGCCAGATTTCGTCCAGCAGCGGAGATCTTCCAAGCTGTCACTATCTAAGCCGTTAACCACCTCAATACAAAGTAGGTTATCGATGCCTTGTACTTCAGCGCGATAGCTTTCAGGGCTTTCAACTAAATCGGATTTAGTTAAAATAACGACAGGTTCAACATTCGCCTCATTGACCAAAGCCAAATACCTTTCAATACGGTTAAGGTTAAAGTCTTCATTCATTGAACAAACAATAAACGCCGTATCCACATTGGCAGAGATCAGTTGTCGGTCGACTTTGCTTCCAGCCGCTTTTCGCTTAAAGCAAGATTTGCGCTCTAATAGACGCAAAAACGTGCGGTTTTGTTCAAGTAAAACCCAATCACCTACCACCATCTCTGGCATAGAATGTTGCAGTTGCAAATAGTGAACTGAATTGTCTGATGCAACAGTAATCATCGATTTTTGCTGTTCGATAACTCGCGCGGGTATAACCGTTTCCCACTCTTCTAGAGATAACTGTTGTTGAAAAAAAGGATGCCAACCCAAATTGGCAAGAGAATAAGCATTGCTCATCGCAAACCCTTAACATATAACGTTAATTAAAATTAAGGGGGCTTTTGCCCCGGTTTGAATCCGGGCGGTGTGGTCTAATGCTTAGATTAGATGCCCGGCTAGGTTTACTACAATCATCAATATCCTCCTAACCAGTAATTTATTAGCAACGTAAGTCTATTACAGCGGCACAAAATCTCAAAGGGCAAGTTTGTAAATAATGTAACTTGCCCTTTTTAAGCCATCTAAACTGTAAATTGATTCAATATCGCTTCTTGTTCCTTTACATTTTCTCGCTGGGCTTGCATTGCCATGTTAGAACCATCTGCAGAGTCAGCAACTTGGGTGGAAAGGTCTTTAATTTTCACCGTATTGCTATTAATTTCTTCGGCAACGAGACTTTGCTCTTCCGCTGCAGAAGCAATTTGTAGATTCATATCAGTAATTTGCTGAATCGCATCACGAATTTGGCTTAACGCTGTATTTGCAGATTGGGCTCTATCGACTGCCTCAATCGCAGTATTTTTACTCTCATCCATTGCAGAAGATACTGCGCTGGCACCCGCTTGAAGCTGCTCAATCATACTGCGGATCTCTGTGGTAGATTCTTGCGTGCGTTGTGCAAGCGTTCGAACTTCATCAGCAACTACTGCAAATCCTCGACCCGACTCCCCAGCCCTTGCTGCTTCTATCGCAGCGTTCAGTGCTAATAGGTTTGTTTGATCGGCAATATCATTGATAACTTTCAATATGGTTTCAATGTTTGCTGTCGCTGTTTCTAAGCCTTGAACCTCTTCTACTGCTTGATCTATTCTCGCTGACAAGTTATCAATCGAAGTCGTCGTTTCTTCTACAACTCTCGAACCGTCTTCTGTTGCATTATCAGCATTTTGCGCCGCGCTTGCCGCACCTTGCGCATTATTTGCAACTTCTGTAGCTGTGGCTGCCATCTCATTCATCGCTGTAGCCAACTGCTCTAGCTCATACAACTGACTTCTCATTGCCTCGGCTGATTCTTCAGCGCCACGAACTGTAGTATCCGCGCTATGCATTATCTCAGAGCCGATCGCTTTACATTGCGTAATTTGCTGTTGAAGTGTTTCGGTGAAGGTATTGAAGCCTCTCGCCAGTTCAGCGAACTCTGGGTCTGTATTGGTATCCAAGCGTTGGGTTAAATCACCATGCCCAGAAGCTACACCTTTTATCGCTTCATTTAGTGCACCAAGTGGTCTCATCAGGTACTTAATCAAATAGGTAAGAATAGCGATACTCAGAACAACACCAATGACTAAGTAAAATATTGAGCTATTTCTTAGATCTCGAATCGCGGCGAACGCTATCGATTCATCAACAGAGGCTCCAACATACCAGTTTTGAGAAGGTACTTTGATAAACTCAACCATAAGCTCTTGACCGTCTACATGTATGTGCTGAACTCCCTCTTGTATCGACACATCCGGCAAGTATTTAGACATATTCTCGCCGTTAAACTTAGCATCTGGATGAGCAATGGTGGTCCCATCTGCAGTAATAATAAACAGGTAACCGGCGTCAAAAAGGTTAATGCTATTAACTAGCTCGGCTAAACCAGAAAGGTCAACGTCAAAGAACATACTGCCAATAAAGCTGCCCGACTTTTTAACTGGAGCTGCAATGGAAATAATAACTTTCTTAGTCGCCACATCAACATAAGGGGCGGTAACAATCAATTTATCGGCAGATTGAGCATCCTTGTACCAAGGGCGTGAACGGGGATCATAATCAGAGCCAGGGGTCCAAGTATCGTCATTTTCAAGCAGTTTCCCGTCACTTTGGTAGCCTATCCCGGTAGTAATATAGCTACTTTTGAGCTGAGAGGTTTCCAAAACGTTTTTGACATATTGCTGATTATCAGGGTTAAGCTCAATGATTTGAGTGACGGATTGAGCTAAACCTGTCTTGTCTTTCATATCAGCCGTAATGGTGTTTCGTACGCCCTTAATCATCTCCAATAGGCTACTACCCACGATGGATTCAACCTCAGAGCGTACTGTGCTTTGCTGCTGTAAGGATAATAAAGATATCGTTACGAAGAGAAGTAATGCTGACGCTGCAACGATTTTCTGACTAAATTTCATATGTCTTTCCTTCGACTCAATAACTGATGCGATTGATATAGAACTACTAAGTTATCGTCACAAAAAGAAAAAAGTTGAGGCTTTTCTTCCTATTAACCGCGACAAAATACAAAAACTGGTTAGTGCAGTTCTCCTGTAACCAAATGTCATCATTTATATACGTATAACCTAACGTTCAGTATAGTGCGGAAATTAAAAAGGCTCTTTCTTACGAAAGAGCCTTTTGTTGAAAGTTTGACCGCTAACTCTATAAATACCCCAGCCAGTTATTCCGCGATTTCTTCTTCGTTGCTAGGTAAAGCATTCCAGACAGCTTTGACTAACGTTGCCAGTGGAATCGCAAAAAATACGCCCCAGAAACCCCATAACCCGCCAAATACCAGTACTGCAACAATAATCGCTACAGGATGTAGGTTTACAGCTTCAGAAAATAAAATAGGGACAAGAACATTGCCATCTAATGCCTGGACGATACCGTATGCAACTAGCAACCAATAAAACGGTGGCGTAAGGCCCCATTGAGAAAGGCCCACTATGGCTACAGGTAGAGTCACCGCAGCAGCGCCGATATACGGAATGAGCACAGATACCCCAACGGCTACCGCTAGCAAGGCTGAATAACGCAAGTCTAGGAATATAAAGGTCACATAGCTGACACAGCCAACTATCAAGATTTCAAGTACCTTACCGCGAATGTAGTTGGTAATTTGCTCATTCATTTCTATCCAAACTTTAGTCGCGAGTTCTCTATTTCTAGGCAATAAACCACTAGCCATAGATATCATCTCTTGCTTGTCTTTAAGTAAGAAGAACACTAATAGCGGAACCAATATGAGATAGATAGCGAGTGTCGCAATACTCACCAACGATGCTAGCGAGCCTTTAACAACACTTTCCCCAGCGCCAATTACTTGAGACTTGATATTAGTCATCACTGATTCAACTATCTTTAAGTCCGCTAAATCAGGGTACTTTTCCGGTAGTGCTGCGATAAAATGCTGAGTCGCACTATACATATTTGGCACATCATTGACTAAGTTGCCTACCTGCTGCCAGATGGTCGGAACTAAGATGAGTACCGCTAACAACATTAGTCCGGTAAACGCCAAAATAACAAGAACAACGGCTATGGTACGATTAATACCGCAATTAGATAGCTTTGCAACTGGCCACTCTAACAAGTAAGCCAAAACAATCGCTACTAACAGTGGAGCAATCAAATTGCCGAAAAAATAAATAGTGATAAAGCCAAACAAAAGTATGGCTACAAGACTTACGGCATGCGGGTCAGAGAAGCGCCGTTTATACCAACGAACAACCATTTCAAACATTTAATAGAATTCCCTTTAATTCACTTTACCCAGTGAAATCGCGCTTTATATCTTCAATGCGCCAATAACCATCACGCTCAATAGTTTGATAGCTGTAATCGTTATTGATTAAATATCGCTCTATGTCTTTTATAGAGCCCATTTCGATAACATATATTGTAGCAATTTCATTCGCTCGCAATGAGACAAGGTGGCGCTTTGCAAGTAACAAAGCCCTTGGGCAACGCTCCTCTCTCAAATCGAGTAATTGGGGTTTCATTCTTTAATTCGACGTTTATTATAGTGGGAGTATTGTATCGGCTTTTCGGCTACTGACCAGTGTGCATGCTTCATTTGTTGTGTAAAACTGTGTCTTTCCACCGCTTTGGTCTCGATCGATTTTCTAAGTTTATAACAGAACCTCTAACTGTTATCGCTGTCAATACCAATATGATTACATGGAGTAGAATCAAGCAATATGTTCAAACGCTGGCGTTATCTAGTCTATCTAAGTGTTGTTACCGCCGTTGGCATTCCACGCATATCAATCGCTCAAGATCAGCAGCTACCTGATATTGGTACGGCTGCAGCAGGCACACTCACCATTGATCAAGAGAAAATATACGGTGATGCCTATATGAGACTGCTACGTGCGACGAAACCTATAGTTAATGACCCTGTTCTGAACGAGTTCATTAATAATTTGGGTCACCGCCTTGTAGCAAGCGCAAACGACGTCAAAACACCCTTTACCTTTTTTCTGATCCAAAATAAAAGTATTAACGCATTTGCATTTTTTGGCGGACACGTTGCTCTGCACACTGGCCTTTTCCTCCAAGCGACCACAGAAAGTGAACTCGCTTCAGTCATGGCTCATGAAATTGCTCACGTTACTCAGAGACACCTAGCTCGCAGTATGGAAGAGCAGGCGAAAAGAACTCCAGCAACTGTTGCAGCATTAGCTGGCTCCATACTTCTTGCCATCGCAGCGCCCCAAGCCGGAATCGCTGCTATAACAGCAACTACAGCAGGAAATATACAAAGCCAAATCAACTACACTCGTAGCAACGAAATAGAGGCGGATCGTTTTGGGTTAGCAACACTTGAAAGGGCAGGCTTCAATGTCCTTGCCATGCCGACTTTCTTTGGTCGTTTAGCTGATGAGTATCGCTATGCAAGCACTCCTCCTCCAATGCTATTGACCCACCCTCTACCAGATGAACGACTTACCGATACGCGAGAAAGAGCACTCCAGTACCCTAAAAATAAAGTGAAGCCTTCACTAAGTTATTATTTAGCAAGAATGCGGGTGATTGTCCGTTATGTAAACATGGACGCAGAGACAGCGAAAGGCTGGATAGATCGCAACGAACCAAAAGCTCCAAGAGTTCTTGTTCCAGCATTTCAATATGGCCGCGCTCTGGTTTACCTAGACAACAAAAAGCCACAAGAAGCTGAAAAGATCCTACATAGGCTTTATGAGCAATCTCCAACAAATGACTTTTATTTAGATGCTCTTTCCGATGCTTACATTGCTTTAAAAACACCAGAAAAAGCGCAAGTGATGCTAGAGAAAGCGCTACAGATAAAGTCTAATAACAAAGTTTTGACCGTTAACCTTGCGAATGTCTATATAAAAGAGAACAAGTTTGAAACTGCCATTCGTTTGTTGCAACGCTATACCCATGACAACCCCGAAGATACCGTTGGATGGCAATTGTTAATTGAGGCGAGTGCCAAGTCTGGCAAACGAGCAGAAGAACTCGCAGCTCAAGGAGAGCTGTTGGCTCTGCGTGCAAATTGGGATAAAGCTATTCAGCGTTATACTGACGCGAGTAAACTCGCTAAACTGGGCAGTCTCGCTCAAGCTCGATACGATGCTCGAATCGATCAACTCATCGTACAAAGAAATAAATTCAACGCATTAAAATAACTATTAGGAGAACTCAATGTCCGTCGTCATTTATCATAACCCTCGCTGTTCAAAAAGCCGTCAAACTCTCGCATTGCTTGAAGAAAAAGGTATTGAACCAGAAGTTGTTAAGTATCTAGATACACCACCTTCTGTAGAACAACTAAAAACGCTTTATACACAACTTGGGGCTTCATCTGTTAGAGATATGATTCGAGTGAAAGAGGATATCTATAAAGAGCTAAAGCTTAATGAAGCTAACGATGAGGAGCTATTTAAGGCGATGTCTGACAATCCAAAGTTAATTGAGCGCCCTATTGTTGTTGCTAACGGTAAAGCCAAACACGGTCGCCCTCCAGAGCAAGTGTTAGACATCCTATGAGTTGCAACGTCTTAGTGTTGTACTACAGCCGACATGGTAGTACTAAGACTTTAGCTCGCCATATCGCGAGGGGGATAGAGTCAATAGAAGGCTGCGAAGCAACCCTAAGAACCGTGGCAGAAATCGAAGACAGTGTAAGTCAATCCAGCGATCCTATCTTGTCAGTACAAGAGTTGGGCAAGTTTGATGGATTGGCGATGGGAAGTCCTGTTTGGTTTGGCAACATGGCAGGGCCACTCAAACACTTTTGGGATCAAACAACCACGCTCTGGGTTAGTGGTGATCTAATAGGTAAACCGGCCTGTTTATTTTCTTCTTCTTCAAGCTTACATGGCGGACAAGAGACTATCTTACAATCCATGATGCTGCCGCTTTTGCATCACGGAATGCTCATCATGGGGATCCCCTATTCTGAATCAGCTCTTCACACGACTAATAGTGGCGGAACACCTTACGGTGCCACGAGCTCTTCGCAGGGAAAAAACAGCTTAACCAAAGAAGAAAGCACACTAGCCATCGAGCTAGGGAAAAGGTTGGCCGAGACCGCTTTAAAACTTAAGGAAAAACATTAAGCATGGATATGGCTCCAAAAACAAAACAGTACCGAGTATTGGCTCTATGTGGCAACGTGCTTTTATTGGTATGGGTGGCATTGTGGCAAATCTATTTATCACCTCATGTTCACGTAAATAGTATCAGCGTTGCAATAGCTTGGTGCTTACCACTTTTATTGCCACTTCATGGAATCGTGATGGGTAAGCCCTACACTCATGCTTGGGCCAACTTCATTTTGATGCTGTATTTTTTGCACTCACTTACTATTCTATACATCGATCAAGGGGAACGCTGGCTAGCAGCTGTTGAGTTACTGTTTACCTTAATGGCTTTCGTGGGCAATACGCTATATGCCCGCTCAAGAGGTAAGGAACTAGGTTTGAAACTAAAAAAGCTTTCTGAAGTGGAAAAAATAGAAAAGAAACAGTTCGGCAATTAAACCTTTGCCCCAACGATTAGAGAGCATCATAAAAAAACAGTCAGCAAATAACCTTATCTGCTGACTGTTTTTATTTTATCTTGCTAATTTTAATTTTGCCATTTATACGCTAACACTCGGTTAACTGGCTGAACAGGCACAACGGAGCCGTCATTGCTTAGGGCTTTTTCTGTTGAGTCTGCCGTCGTATCTACAACGTACTGATTGTCGGACAATTCGCTAGATGATGAATTCTGAGTATCAATTTGGGAGCTACTTTCTCCACCTGTTGATGCCGGTGAAGCAGGATCTACCGATACTGGGCTGTTTGGATCTAGAGAGCCATCGGCTGGCTGCTGTAAGTCGTCAGCGTCAATTTTTGTTACCCCACCCATTCGAGATACTTCTTGCTCAAAACTGTCGACAGGTGCTAACAAATGAACTCTAAACATCACTGTAGTACCTTGAATGCTCAATACATCCAACGATGCCACTGAGGTTAGACCTTTCAGTTTTTCTTCTAACTTAAAGAAGTCTTGCGCTGTATTGATATTGGTAAACTGCGTTTTAACTGATTCAGAAGATTCGCTCGCGATAACTACGCCGCTTTTCTTCGCGTAATAATTGCTTATCTCGTTCACCATCTGTGTACCAGCGTCATCACCCGAGTCACTACCAGTCACTGGCACTGCTGTGGTATCAATCATTGATGCAGGTTTTTGGTCATACAGCGTCCAAGATAATCGACCACCTTGTTCAACTTTAACGACAAGAACGGCATCTGCTGGGTAACGTTGACTTGCCTTGCTCATAGGGATAACAAATCCACCCCAAAAGTCCGAAGCTGACGTTCCAGTTATATCGTCAAAGTCACCGACTGGAACGGTTAACGGTAAGCCTCTTTGCTGCGCTGTTTCACGAATTTCTTTCAGTACTGGTGAGTTCGAATGTTCCCAATCAATTTGACGTTCATAACCATTATCTTCAATAACCCACAACAAAATATTGGGCCGCATAGAAGGCCAGAATGGTAACTGAGCTTGAGTCAGCAATGAGCGAATTTGAGGAGCACCAAACATCATATCAAGATAAGTATTTTGGTCTTCTGTCGAATAACTGATTTGCGTGATATACCTTGAGCTATTATTCAGAGCCTTGGCAATAATTTCGTTGCTAGCCGCATTTGGATCGCCTGACGCCCTAATTATGACATTTTTCATTCCTTGCACACGGGCATTGGAATCAGCGACTTTGGCATCCTTCGCATCTTTACCCAACAAAACCTGAGAGCTGTACAAGTCTACTTTGGTTAGCGCGTAGGCGGGTAGCGCTAGTAACATCATCACCAATAAAACTAAATTACGCATGTTTATCCTATATAGTTCATTGCGAGTTGTGATAATAAGCAACTATCTAGAGCCGGGCAAGACAAGCACTTCATGATACGGTTAGAATTAACAGTAAGTTATGAAAAATTAACTCTACTCTAATTAACGTGTAAAAGAGGCTGAAGTCCCACTGCTAGATCAATTACTCATATATCTAAACAAGTGAAGAGCTGCAGCTCCACTCGCTTAGGTATATGATTGCTGTTGTTTATATCAGCATAGGATAAACTGAGCCTATCTGCGATATTCGCCTCAAGAAACTAGCGCTGTAGGTTGTATTTACGCATCTTCTCTACTAGGGTCGTCCTGCGCATACCCAACATATCTGCCGCTCTGGCAACAACTCCACTTTGCAAATCAAGAGCTTGATTGATGAGGTTGATCTCTAAATCAGCCAATGTTTCTTTTAGGTTAATTCCTTCTGGAGGAAGTGCTTGAGGGAGGTGTGAGCCATTAATTGGAGCTGGCTCTTCCTCTGCTTCAAATTGAAAGTTTTCGGAAAAGACTTCCGCTAGTGTCTCGCGTTCAAGCTCTTCTATCGATTGCTGAGAGTGATATTCAGGCTGAAACTCTGGTATGTCACTATATCGATATTTGGATGGAAGATGATTCACATCAACCAACTTATCTGGATATAAGATGATCATTCTCTCGATTAAGTTTGCAAGCTCACGAACATTACCTGGCCAACTGTGTTCCATCAGTGAGTTGACTGCTCGTGGACTAAAGCATATCGGCCTACCTCCTTCGGACTCCAACCTGACCATCAGCTCTCTAAGCAGCAACGGGATATCTTCTTTACGATCTCTAAGTGCTGGCATTTCGATAGGGAAAACATTCAGGCGATAGTAAAGATCCTCGCGAAAATCACCTTCACTAATCATTTTTTCTAAATCACGATGCGTTGCGGCCACAACCCGCACATCCACTTGAATCGTTGTGTTGCCACCAACTCGTTCAAAGCTTCGTTCTTGCAATACCCGTAGTAGTTTAACTTGCATTGGCATTGGCATATCACCAATCTCATCAAGGAAAATTGTACCTCCTTGAGCTAGCTCAAAGCGGCCTTTACGGGCTGTTATTGCACCTGTGAAGGCTCCTTTTTCATGACCAAACAATTCACTTTCTAGAAGTTCTGGAGGAATTGCACCGCAATTTATTGGTACAAATGGGCCCTTATTACGGGTTGAGTGGTAGTGAATGTTTCTCGCAACGACTTCTTTGCCTGTACCAGACTCACCAAGGATAAGTACATTTGCGTCTGTTGACGCGACTTGTTCAATGAGGTGACGGACTTCTCGAATATCCGGGCTTTGCCCGACAAGGCTTCTAAATAGTGAACTGTCACGACGAGATGATTCGACGTTAACACCCTTGCGACCAAGGAAGTCTTTACAGTAACGTAGTGCTTCACTAAGTTGCGGGTAATTAAGGGGGTATTCTAACTCTCCGACGAAGTGTGGAAAGTTATCGAAAGAGTAAGAATGTTTTCCTGCACTTAACAATGGAATGTGATTTGAAGCCGAGAGTTTTTCCTTCAATTCTGGAGTAAGCTTGCCTCCATCTAAAGAACCAATGATACAACCGGACCAGATTTTGGACCAATCTAAATCGTTCAGTTGGTTGGATGAGATTATCTCACACTGCTCTCCAACAAATTCTAATATGTTACCCAGATTGATACGCTCTTGAGCGTTATCTTCAACCACGAGTAGTTTTGCTAAACCTTGCATACGGAAGAATGACTGCCTTCATCTGAAATTCTGTGGCTGCAAAAATGCTTTATTGATTCAACGAAAAATAGAATCACCCCCTAAAAAGGCAGCTTTTTATATTAGCCCAAAATGACCACTAGTCCTGTTAGTTACTAATATTCTATTTGATAAAAAAAATAAGGCAACCAAGCAATTATGCTATGTGACATTTGTTAAAACTATCATAGCTACTTAAGCGTTAACATCTGAAGCCGTCAAATTATGAAATTCCGCTGGGATTGTGTCCCAAGCTGACTTTATTTCGCGAATAATGTCGATAACGTCGTCTAACGGTTGGGGATCGTTTCTATGATTGGCATCGGCAATCTGGGTAATCATAAACTCATACAGTTGATCGAGATTTTTTGCCACGTCTCCACCGTCATCCATAGATAAGCAACTTCTCAGACTAATAATGATGTCGAGTGCCTTACCTAAACGCTCGCCTTTTGAAGGTATATTCCCTTGTATCATTGCAGCCTTGCCTTGAATCAACCTCTCGATAGCCCCAGCCATTAGCATCTGTACGATTTTATGCGGGGAGGCCGCACTTAGCTGGCTGTCAACGGATACCTTTTTGTATGCCTGTAAAGAACCACGCATAATTTCCCTCTTCCTATAAAAACTTCTTATATTGCTGTACCGATTTACTACCGTGTCGATACTTCTTTAAAGCTTGCCCAAGTTCAGCAGTTTTAGATTGCATCAGTTCTACTACTAATTGTGTCTCAAGAATGACCGATTGCCACTCTTGTTTATCTACACAGTTCGGATCCGCTTTAATCCCTGTAATAACTGTATGCAGTATCTGTTCCCTTATATCGACAAATTCGGCAAGTTCTTCAGTGTTAATTTCATTTTTTGTAATACACAATCTAATTTTTTTATTGATATCACATATTTGCTCAAGTTCAGGCTTCATTTATTAGCCACCTAACGCATTCATCATTCCAGCAAGTTGAGACTGCATTTTGCCCGTAGCGTCCTGCATAGCGACAAATTTTGCATGGGTACGCTTTTCTAAACTGTCCATTCTTCTATCAAGTGCCGCCTGATCATCACCTAGTCGGCGATTGCTTTCTGTTAAGCTTTTTTCGCGGGTACGAATAGCACCAGTTACCCCAGTCATTTGTTGAATTGTATCTTCAACTCGCTTAGCAAATCCTTTATTTCCACCAAAGAATTCAGATAACTTATTAAAATTATTGTTAACTTGTTTATCCAGCAATTTGTAATTAATTTCTAATGTGCCCTGCCTAGTGGTGGTAATACCAAACTCCGTTAAGGTTTTTAGATTTTCAGGTGCTGGTTCAATATCTGTAGAAAACAGTCTTTTTAGTTTAGCATCAGAACTACGAACCACACTGTCACCAGAAAGTGGCCCAGCCTGCCCCGTTCTAGGATCTACACTACCAAGCTGCTGAGAGAGTTGATAAAATTGATTGTATGCTGCGACAAATTGTTCGATATCATCTCGAACACCTTGCCTATCGTATTCAATATCTATTTCTGAGGGCGCCTTATTCGGTTCGGATTTTCCTTTAAGAGTTAAATCGACACCTTCAATAGCATTTTCAATAATGTTATTTTCACTAGATAGATGCGCCACACCATCCAACACAACTTTAGAATCTTGTGCTGCCTGTACTTCGGTCATGCCTTGATAAGTATCGAATGATTCTTGCGCCGCTTTTAAATCTGCATCTGCCTTATCCACTTTTTCCAGATACGCGCGCTCTTCAGGAGTCAGTCGCGCTCTTTCTTTTTGCTTGGCTTCTTCTGGAGTTATCTCACCAGCAACAACAGCACGCTGTATTTCAGCCTGTTCTTGTGCAAGCTTGTTGTCGAGGATGACTTGAGCCTCTTTCGGCGTCACGTAAGAATCTGTCAACGTGCCTGAAGCAGTGTTCGACCAACCTGGCACATCCGGCGACTTTTCAATCGCTTTGTCGTCGAGCTCTACTTCTGGTTCCCAGTAGGAATCAAGTAATGTTCCTGATGCTGTTTCTGACCAGCCCGGAATTCTATCTTCTGGCTTGAGGCTTTTTGCTGCCTCTGCGGCCGCAGCAGCTGCTGTCACCGCTGCATTCGAAAGCTCACCAGCAGCTTCCCCTGCACCACTTTCAGCTTGAACTGTCTGAGCCACTTGCTGCACTTCTTGTGCTATCTCTTCATCGACTTGTTTTGCCGCATCACTAATCTTGTCGGCAATTTGCTTTGCAAATTCTTTTTCTTTCTCACTTAAAGGACTAATCAACTCCTGAGCATTCGCGCGAGCTTTCTCAAGGTCTTTAACTCGTTCTTCAAGCGTTTTGTACTCAAGCTTTTTAAGTGGATCACCACGTTCGGCTTCAGCACTAATTTTGATCCTGTTTTCTTGACCGGATGTCGTAGAGGCAACAATTAGCCGTGGGCCATCCACATCATTGATGACGGAGGCACGAACACCGGGATTAGATTTGGAGTTGTTTATGTCACGAACGACATCAACAAGCTTGGATTTTGCTTTTACATCAATAGTAAACTGCTGATCACCCATAGAAATCTGCAGCTTACCCGGGCCAAACTTCGCGTTTTCTGGTAACACGTCAGACGCGACTTTGTGACTCTGGGCAAGCTGCAACACATCGATAGCATATCTACCAGCGATTGCTTCAGTGGTTGCCGTAGCAGAAACCACGTTTTCATTCGTGGTTTCTACTTTTCTTGCGGCAAACGCCTTCTCCTGACGAAACTTCATCATGAGATTTTTCATCGTATCCAGCGACTCTCTGAGCCGGCCATAAGCACTAATACTGGCATCATTCTTAGTCTGCTGATCATCAATGCGTTGCTGTTTAGGAACACGCTCCGCATTAACAATCTTACTGACCATAGAATTAATATCCATGCCAGAGTTCATACCCATTGGGCCTAAGCTCATCAAATCACCTCAAAAAACTACGATTAGACCTTATCATTCAGCAAACCCGATGAAAAACGGCCTGACTGAGTTTTAAGGCGTCGTAACACCTCTAGTATTTCCTCTTCCGGTATCTGGCGAATAACATCACCAGTACTCTCATCATAGATTGTCACTACATCCCTGCCGGATTCTTCATCCACTCGGAATGACAAGCCAGTGTTGATTGAAGAGAGGAAGTCATTCATCTGCTCCATCATCTTGGCACGCTCTGCTTTATTGAGCCTCTCTCGCTGTTGGGCGAGATCAATAGCGGCTTCAACCGACTTCGTGTGCCTTTGATTTACCTCTGAAGCGACTTCAACACCCTCTTTTTGCGAAGAAGTACGTTGAGCATTATCGTTTTCCGAAGCAAATTTAATGCCACTTTGTGAGCCGTAAGGCTGGATGTTCGATGTGTTGGATGGTATCTCCATAACAATCTCCCTTCCACCTTATAGGTTGGTAATCATCATATTACCCTTCCCAATAAGCTCGGTTAGAACCTATCGATTAACCTAATAAGCTAAGAGCTGCTGATGGTGTTTGCTTCGCTTGCGCCAAAACGGAGGTACTGGCTTGCTGCAATATTTGCTGCTTCGTCATTTCCGTCGTTTCCTTCGCATAGTCAGTATCTTGAATACGACTTCGAGAGGCATTAACGTTCTCATCAATGTTCTCAAGGTTACTGATTGCATGGCTAAAACGGTTTTGGAATGCACCTAACGAAGCACGTTGTTCATCTACCGTAGTCAAAGCACCATCAATTATCGAAACAGCAAGCTGTGAACCGGCAACTGTTGTGACATCAATATCTGCTACCGTAACATCTTGACCAGCGCCAAAACCAATTTCACTCGCCAATCCACCACTGATGGTCAGATCACTGCTTACTTTTTGAGAAGATGTGAACAATTGCAATTTACCGTCTTCGCCGACGGATGCTTGAACATCTGCAGTCTGACCATTAATGTAAGTCGCTAGCTCTTCGATATCCTCTCCCTGCTTAGCATTAATCGTGATTTCTTTCGCATCACCATTCTTATCATTATAGTTCAGTGTTAAATCAGTTGCAGATGTCACCGTCCAGCTGTCACTTTTGCCGTCCGTTGCAACATATTTGGTACCACCCATCTCCATTGTATCGGATCGCATGTTACCCATAGAAAGCATGACCGCCTCACCAGCAGCCGCACCTATTTGAAAGGATTGGTTCCCGTATGTACCATTGAGCAGCCTGTTACCACCAAAAGAGGTAGTTTCAGCGATACGATTCAATTCTTTATTCAAAGCTGACACTTCTTGTTGAATCGCAACCCGCTCTGAGCGAGAGTTGGAACCGTTTGAGGATTGCAGCGCGAGGTCACGCATACGTTGTAAAACGTTGGTTGACTCGCCCATTGCACCTTCTGCAGTCTGAGCAATAGAAATACCATCATTGGCATTTCGCACCGCCATATTTAGACCTTGGCTTTGAGCTGTCAAACGGTTGGCAATTTGTAGGCCTGCCGCATCATCTCGAGCACTGTTAATCCGGTACCCGGATGAGAGACGTTCCATGGCTCGATCGACGCCTTCGGTCGCTTTATTTAAAAAGCGCTCCGCCGTCATAGCCGGTACGTTTGTGTTTACGTTAATCGACATATTGTTGATCTCCTTTGGCTTAAGAATGACATACCGCAGTGTCTCTCACCTCACTTTGGCATATCTCATTTCTCTCAGTCCTTTAACGGCGAACAGAAAATAACCTTTAGGAAAAAATTAAATTATTTTTTAGAAATTAAAAATATAATTCAATATCAATATCTTATGATATGTATGAATATGCATATTTTAGGTGAATTACTCGATTTAATAATGAAGAGAGAGGCTATTTCGCTTTACCTATATGAAGAAAAGAATCGAAAGACTAATACTCCATAAAAGACAAAAGGGCCAAATGGCCCTTTTGTCTTTTATGGAGATTATGTTTTTGACTATTGCAACAAACTTAGTGCTGCGTTCGGTGCTTGTTTCGCTTGTGCCAAAACCGTACTTGAAGCTTGAGTAAGAATCTGCGACTTAGTTAGTGCCGTTGTTTCTTTGGCAAAATCAGTATCACGGATGCGGCTTCTTGATGCGTTCACATTTTCGTGAATATTGTCTAGGTTACTAATTGCATGAGACATTCTGTTTTGGAATGCACCTAACTGTGCACGGTTGCTGTCTACATGAACTAGTGCTGAGTCAATAATCCCCACGGCTTCTTGAGCACCACCGATGGTGGTTACGTCGATAGTATCGACTGTCACTGCTTTTCCTTCTTGGAAACCAAACTCACCCGCTAACGGCCCCGAGACACTTACCGGGCTACTTACTTTATTATTACCAGCAAAAAGTTGTAGCTGGCCGTCCTCATTGACTGACGCGTCAATATACTCATTTTGACCATTAATAAATGTCGCTAGCTCTTCAATATCATCACCAGGGTGCGCTTCAATTAAAATGTCTTGCTGCTGTCCTTCGTCATCGGTAAAGCTAATTGTCATACTGCTAGCGCCTTGAGGCACACCCCAGCTTGCATCTTTGCTATTTGCTGCAACATAAGATACACCACCCATCGTAGAATCATCACTACGCATGCTCATTAGAGAGAGCATCACTGCTTCACCGCTGTTAGAACCGATTTGGAAAGATTCTGTACCATATCGACCATTTAGAAGACGTAGACCGCCAAACGAGGTTGTTTCTGCAATTCGGTTAAGTTCTTTGTTTAACGCTGTTACTTCTTGTTGAATCGCGACACGCTCAGATTTGGAGTTAGAACCGTTCGCTGATTGTAGGGAAAGGTCTCTCATGCGCTGTAAAATGGTAGTGCTTTCCGCCATTGCACCTTCAGCTGTTTGAGCGATAGAAATACCGTCGTTTGCATTTCGTACAGCCGTACCTAAACCTTGGCTTTGAGACGTTAGTCGGTTGGAAATTTGTAAACCTGCAGCATCATCTTTTGCGCTGTTAATTCTAAAGCCAGAGGACAAACGCTCCATCGCTGTTTCTTGCTTATGGTTAGCGATGTTTAGGTAACGTTGAGCGGTCATTGCTGGGACATTAGTGTTTACATTAACTGCCATGATAATTTCTCCAATTGATTTTCCGAGTTTCCGGTTTCCGACGTCTCGGAAAACCAAGTTGTTCTGTTTGAGTTACTTTTATTAACGACTTTGATGGGGTTTTCTTTAGATTTTTTATGATGTTTTTTATCGAAAAATCGCTAGTGTGAGTGTTTGTGTGATGAAGTGAGAGAAAGTAGAAATTAACTGAAAATTTTTTCTAAAGCTTTAAGTTTTTCTGCCGAAAACTCTGGCCTATTTTAGTAGTTGTAGTGCGAGGTTAGGCTGTTTTTTTGCTTGAGCTAATACACTAGTACTAACTTGCTGTAGAATCTGTTGTTTCAGCATTTGTACTGTTTCTTTGGCATAGTCAGCATCTTTTATTCGGCTATTCGACGCGGCTAGGTTTTCGTGGATATTGTCTAGATTAGATATCGCGTGGCTAAACCTATTTTGCATTGCGCCAAGCTCTGCTCGGTGACTATCAACATATTGCAAAGCAGTATCGAGAATTGAAACGGCTCGCTGGGCACCACCCACGTCGGTGACATTAATATTGTCGACGGTTTCGTACCCCTTCACTGACATATTTAGTGAATCGGCGAGGCTACCAGAAAAAGAGACGGTCCCTGCCGTTTCACTGCCTGCCATAAAGATCTGCAACTGACCACTTTCATTGACCGATGCTGACACTTTGTTAGTTTGGCCATTAATATAGGTAGCCAACTCTTCAATATCATCGCCATGCTTAGCTTTGATCTCGACACTTTGCTGTTCACCAAACGCATCGACATATTTCATGATGAGCATTTGATTGCCTTTAGTGACTTGCCAGTCTGGAGGGGCCATTGTTTGTGCTTGATAGCTAAAGCCTCCCATTTCAATACCATCTGGGCGCATATTCCTAAGCGAAAACTGCACAGCTTCACCTGAACTTGCACCTATCTGAAATGCTGAGTTCGCAAAAGAACCATTGAGAAGTTTTCTTCCGCCAAATGATGTGGTTTCAGCGATGCGTGTTAGCTCGTCATTTAAAGCTGATATTTCTTGCTGGAGAGCAACTCGTTCTGAGCGACTATTTGAACCATTTGCTGACTGTAATGAAAGATCTCTCATCCGTTGTAGTAAAGCAGTTGACTCTCCCATCGCCCCTTCAGCGGTTTGCAGAATAGAGATGCCATCATTGGCATTTCGTACTGCGACATCCAAACCACGCATTTGCGCTTCTAGTCGATTGGAGATTTGCAACCCAGCAGCATCATCTTTAGCACTGTTAATACGATACCCTGAAGAGAGCCTCTCCAAGGATTGATTGAGCAAGTCGGTTGCTTTGCCTAAGTTCTTCTGAGCAACCATTGCCGCAACATTTGTATTAACGTTGATGGGCATGATACGAGTGCCTTGTTTAAAGTTTCCTAATTTTCGTATCGGCGGTTGAAGTGAATACTTTAGGGCGTGTTGAACTTTTTAGTTTAATTTTTGTTCGAACTCCAAGGCTTTTAATCGCGACGCAGGCTATGAAGCTTAGTCATTCTAAGTGATTAGCCTGCAACAAAGAGTAAAAGCCTTGGAATCGAACCCTTCGGGCAGCGTTTGTCGTTCCTTTCTACGGCGTCAGAGCTGACTTGTGTAGATGACTACAGGCACCAGCACTTCCTTGTGGAAATAAAACGACAAACTGCTGCAAAAGTCATCGAAAAAGTTCAACACGCCCTACAAAAACCGAGCAATAACGCTCGGTTTCATGATTTGACTCGAAAAGTGGCCTTTATACGAAACTTTACTTGGCCTGCAATTTTGCTAGAAGCTCGCTAGAAGGAGCAAAGAAATAGGCTCCCGTTACCGCCTTTGTGTACTTCAACAGCTGGTCGGTTGTTCCATCTGTTTCACCATACATGCTTTCAAGCATGGCCTTAAAATTATGTAAAGTATTGCAGTACGCAATAAATAGCAAGCCATGTTCTCCACTAACGCTGCCGTATGGCAAGCTGTGGCGAACAATCTTTAATCCCTTGCCATTTTCTTTTAAATCGACTCTGCCAACATGGGAAGTAGCCGGAACATCATCCAGCTCAATTGAGTCAGGCTTGGTACGTCCAACAACCTTTTCTTGTTGAGTCATGGATAACTCATTCCATGAGGGCAAGTTATGAATGAAACGCTGCACCATGACATAACTTCCGCCAGCATGATCCCCTTCAGGAATAATCGCGACTTCAGCTCTCTGAGCATGTTTCGGGTTTTCTGTGCCGTCTACAAAGCCGGTCATATCTCTTGAATCCAAGTAGCGATAACCGTTAGTTTCATCAACTACTTCAACGTACTGCGCAATACTAGCCATAAGTGTGTTAAGCAAATAGAAGTGCAGATCGTGACGAGAAGAATGGCAATGAATCAAAACGTCCACTTCACTACTTGGAGCTACAACATCACCTTTACCCAATTGCGGAAATTCAATCAATTCACTTGGCAGTGGCGCATTAAGCTTTTGCCAGAACTGCTTAGTAAATGCGATAGCAAGATTAACATTGGCGTCGCTTTGACTTTGGTTTACTTCATCGACAATCGCAGGCAGTTTTTTCAACTGCTCCAGGACTAAGTCATGATTGCTATTTATTTTGAGTAATGTGTATTGAGCAAAAGGCCCTGCTTCAGGAAGAATAGCACTTTGGGGTTGTGACATAACTTGATCCCTTTATTTTTTGCTAATGGAAATTGACAGTGAGCGATATTAATTCTGTATAACAGCAAACGTATCGAACTACATCAAGTTTCTGTAGCAAAATAGTTGAAAAGTGAGCAAAGACGCTAAAAGGCTGAAGTCGCCCAAACTGTGTTAATCAGCACCATTACCTGAAAATAACAAAATTATCAGCAACTCTTCTGACAAGTGCTATAACTAGTAAGAATAACAACAATATTTCTATGGTTTATTTGCAGCAAGGAGTGCTTATGCCCAAGATAGTCTACCTGCTATTAATATCTACCTTACTTTCGATTCAAGCCCAGGCTTCTGAATTGAAGTTTCTTACTTTTAAATTCCCTCCGTTTTCGCAAAACATAGACGGACAAGCAAAAGGGCCTTTTGTAGAACTTATTAGTGATGTCTGCAAGGAAATGGGCGATTCATGTACGTTCGACACTCTACCAACTCGCCGAGCAAAAGACCAAATCGCAAAAGGGCAAGCCACTGGTATTTTCCCATTTGGGTGGTTTCCTAAACGTGCTGAGAAATTCTATTTCTCCATTCCCTTTATGCTCACTGAGTATGGGATATTCGTTTCCAGTAGCCACCAAGACAAAATAAGCGGCATGGAAGACTTACAGTCTATGCAAGTAGGCGTTTTCGGCCCCTCAAATACATCAAACTCTTTGGAAAATTTAAAGAAAAAGATGGTCGATGCTGGCTTGAAACCAATTAAAATAATAATGAAGCGTGATGAAGATGGAAACCTAATCAGAATGCTCGCATCTAACAGAATTGATGCGTATTACAGCAATCGAGCGCTCGGAGAGTTTAGAGCCAAACAATTTAATGTGACTGGTGTGAAATATGCCTGGGAGGCAAAGCAGCTTCTCTACTTTGTCGCATTTCCAAAAGCAACAACCGATGAAGCATTGGTTAAAAAATTCAACCAAGCAGCATTAAAAGTGTTTGCTAAAAAAGGCTACTTGGAAAGTAAGCTTTCTAAATGGGACATTTCAGCGCCACCTATGAACGATGAAGTTCTAAAACAATACAACATCATTCACTAAGTCAGGGCTTCACTTTATAAGCTCTAAATGCAGGGAATGAAATATCTCACCCCTGCATTTGATTTCTTTAATCATCCACTAGACTTCTATCTGCGGTTCAAGGTAGCTAAAGAGCTCACCCTCTTGTTCAAACGCTGTTTGTCTCTCACATAGCTCAACTATGGAATCAATTTCTGCTTGCGCAAAGTGTGTTGTCTCTTGTTTAACCGTAATCAACGAATCACAACGTCGATCCAGAACATTGATGCGCACACATTCATTTCGCTTTTGTTTTTCGAAACTCCTCATGCGGCTATTCGTTGTTCGCTCAACCAGCAACGTAAGCTGAGCCACTAATCGTTCACTCGTTTGATTACTAGCAATTCGATAAAGGTAGCCACTCTTCACTTTTTGCAGACACCAATAGCTCGCTTGTAAACCAACTAACTTGTTACGACAAACAACAATAGCGATTGTATTATAGTCTTTAGCCTTAATTGTTACTGGTGTTGATTTGAATTCTGGCTGACCAGAAATAGGGTCAATGTTTGAGTCAATAAGCTCACATGGTTTACCAGCATTGGTATTGGTGTCGCTCCAGTGAATCGGCATAAATACTTGGTTTTTAGAGATTGTATTGGTGAGAGTAACGCGAGCAATGATGCTCCCTCTGCAACTAGAGACTTCCGCCAAACTGTTAGAAGTAAGATTGTTGTGCTTAGCGGTTGACGGATGAACCAGTACAAATGGCTCTGGCGTATGCCCAGCTAAGCTTGCAGAAAGTCCAGTGCGTGTCATGGTATGCCATTGATCTCTTGCTCGACCTGTATTGAGCTCTAAGGGAAAATCTGTATTAGTCTCAACTATTTGCTTGCAATGACGAACAGCAACAAACTGCGCTTTTTTAGTTGGCGTAAAAAACTGATTATCGGCAAAGAAACGATTTTGTGTTGCTTCAAATTGGTACTTTGCAACGGGCCATTGTTGAGGAGTCATTTTTGCGTACTGCACTTCATCCATAGACACTAACCCACTAAGATTAAAAGCTCTCGGTGATTGGTCTTGATCGATAGTTGTGAGACCAACGTACTCCTGAAAGATCTCGCCTTCGTGCAAGTAATCAAATGCGTCAAGAAACCCCATTTTCTGAGCAACTTTCGAGACAATCCACCAATCGGGTTTCGCCATGCCCGGAGAAGGCAACAAACGCCTTTGCCTTGACATTCGTCTCTCAGAGTTGGTGACGGTACCAGACTTTTCACTCCACCCTTGAGCTGGCAGCAACACGTCCGCAAGCTGGGTTGTATCGGTCTGCTTTATACAGTCAGAGACAACAACAAATGGGCACTTTTTCAAAGCCTCAATTACCATATCGTTGCTTGGCAAACTGACTGCTGGATTGGTAGCCATTATCCAAATTGCTTTTATCTTGCCATCATTGATGGCCTGAAACATGTCCACGGCTTTTAGCCCAGGTCCATTGGATAAATTGTCCGTATCCCAATACTCACTCACAACTTTTTTATGTTGCTCGTTATCGAACTCCATATGAGCAGTAAGCATATTGGCTAGTGCACCAACCTCCCTACCACCCATCGCATTTGGCTGCCCTGTCACGGAAAAAGGACCACATCCCTCTTTGCCTATTTTCCCTGTAGCTAAATGACAATTGATAATACTGTTGACTTTATCTGTTCCCTGAATCGATTGATTCACTCCCTGAGAGTAGATTGTCACAACCTTTTCTGTCTGAGCAAAATCATAAAAAAACGATTGAATTTCCTGACTCTGTAACCCTGTTATTGTCGACAATTGAACGTCCTGCCTAGCCGCAAGCAAAGCTTCCTCTAGCCCCTGAGTGTGGTTATCAACAAACTCACTGTTGATTACTTTGCTGTCAAATAGGTAACAAAACAAGCCGTTAAACAGGACAACATCAGAGCCTGAGTTGATAGTTAGATGAGTATCAGCAATTTCATTGGTGTCAGTTTTTCTCGGATCGACCACTACGACTTTTAGCTTGGGGTTAGATTGCTTGGCCGCGCGTAGCCTTTGAAATAGCACTGGATGACACCAAGCAAGGTTAGAACCGACGATCACAACCATATCGCTGCACTCGATATCTTCGTAGCAGACAGGAACAATATCGGCACCAAAAGCTCGTTTATGCCCTGCAACTGCAGAGGCCATACAAAGTCGAGAGTTACTGTCTATGTTGCTCGCCCCAATAAACCCTTTCATTAGTTTATTCGCCACATAATAATCTTCTGTGAGTAGCTGGCCGGACACATAGAAAGCAACGGACTCTGGTCCAAATTGCTCTATAGTGCCGGAGAACTTTTTAGCAACTAGGTCAGTGGCCGTTTTCCAATCCACTTCCTCCTCTGAGCTTCCAGACCGAAGCGTTGGAGACAACAAACGACCTTCAGTAACCACGGTTTCGCCCAAAGCTATGCCTTTTGTACACAACTTTCCGTAATTTGCTGGGTGAGATTTATCCCCACGTATATCCAACTTTCCAGACGATAAAGGGCGCGCCTCTACTCCACAGCCAACACCACAATATGCGCAAGTTGTCTTAATCCATCCTGTTTCTGAATCTTCCATTTATTCATTCTCTCACAGAGTAACTCAAAGCCATTTAAGCTTTTCAAGCCCACAGCCCCGATGAAAAGATGAGATTATTTCTGCAAATTACAAGCCAGAGAAAGTGATGTGAGAAAGTTAAAATAAACCATGTTAACCATTTGAATTTAAAGAATTTAAATATAGTACCACTAAAGTGGTAAATGGCATTCTTCAAGCGGTGAGCCCAAAAAGATAAACATTTGCACCAACTTAATTCACTTTGCACCAAGCAAGCTCATTTTTTATACACAAGTCTTATCTTACCTCGATAAGAAAATGAAAAATCCGCACTCGTTCATAGTATCTATCCTTTTGTTTTTTAAAAATATTATCTAATTTCCAACTAGATAAACCAATAAGATGGCACTGTCTTTGCTCAACTCGACCTATAACGTTTTCTATATGTGTTGTGCGAATTTAGGAGCTCAATGATGAATGAAGCAAGTAAACGAGTCGATAAAACCATATATGGCAAAGCCTACTTAGTTGGTGCAGGGCCGGGCGATCCTGATTTGCTTACTGTCAAAGCAGCAAAAGCGATACAAAGTGCCGACGTCATTGTCTATGACAATTTAGTGAGCAAAGAGATCCGCAACACCTTCCCCAGCCAAGTAGAGGCAATATACGTTGGCAAAATGAAGGGACAACATAGTCGCTCCCAAGATGAAATTAATGAACTCATGGCTCATCTCGCCACCGACGGTAGAAATGTTTGCCGAGTAAAAGGTGGGGATGCCTTTATATTTGGTCGAGGCGGAGAAGAAATGCTTTTTTTGAGCAGAAAAGGCATTCAGGTTCAAGTTATTCCGGGGATCACCGCTGCGTCCGGCTGTACTGCATATGCGGGCATCCCGTTGACCCACCGTGGCCTCGCTCAAGGCTGTACTTTCATCACCGCTCACGCCAATACCGATTTAGAGATTGAATGGCGGTCTCTCGCAAAACTCAATCAAACCATAGTCGTATACATGGGGCTAAGTAAAACTCGCCTTATCACTGAAGAGCTTATCAGTGCTGGGCTAAACCGAGAGACACCGGTGGCGATAATCGAAAATGGCTGCACAGCAAAACAAAGGAACATTGTTGGCAAGCTATACCAACTCACCGATTTGAAAGAAGAGTTTGATCTCCTATCTCCTTCCCTCATCGTCATTGGTCAGGTGGTCGATGTTTACGATGAACTAAATTGGCTCAGCTGGCTCTCGGGAAGCCACTGTTTTTCAGAATACAAAGCACCAGCGTACATAAATTGCTGCGCTCCTGTAACCACACTGCCAAAGTCGGCTTAGCCACCAGCGTTATTTAAAGGAAATCGATAATGACAAAACAGAAGATCGTCGTTGTAGGTAATGGCATGGTCGGTCATAAGTTTATTGAACTGATACTCAAGGAAGGCAATCAAGATTTTCAAATTGTTACCTTTACAGAAGAGCCTCGCCTTGCCTATGACCGGGTACAACTGACCTCTTACCTAGCTGGAAACACCGCAGAAGACCTCGCGTTAACTAGCATCGAGTACTACCAAGACAACAATGTCGACTTTGTAGTCAACGATAAAGTGGTAGAAATAGATACTGACAATAAGTTCGTCAAAACTCAGCATGGCCTAACAGAAAGCTACGACAAACTTATATTGGCAACTGGTTCATATCCTTTCGTACCAGACATCCCGGGAAAAGAGCAAAGCCATTGCCACGTTTATCGCACCATCGAAGACCTTGATGCTATTGAAAAATCGAGCTTAGAGAGTAAATCAGGTGTCGTTATTGGTGGTGGATTGCTAGGGCTGGAAGCTGCAAATGCATTAAAAAGCCTCGGGCTAGAAACTCACGTCGTCGAGTTCGCTCCAAGGTTGATGGCGGCGCAATTAGACGAAGGCGGCGGAAACCTGCTGCAACGAAAGATTGAAGCACTGGGTGTTTCCGTCCATACAGAAAAAACGACCACAGAAATTATCGAAGGAACTAAGTGCCGTTATCAAATGAATTTCGCCGATGGAAGCCACCTTGAAACAGACATGATAATTTTTTCTGCCGGTATTCGCCCACAAGATGAACTCGCCCAACAAGCCAATATAACATTGGGAGAAAGAGGTGGTATTGCCATTAATAACTATTGCCAAACCAGTGTCGAAAATGTGTATGCTATTGGCGAGTGCGCGCTTTGGGACAATCGAATATTTGGCTTGGTCGCTCCCGGCTATCAGATGGCAAAGGTCGCGGTTAGACATATTATTTCAACCAAAAACGAAGCCATAGAGTTTAACGGTGCGGATATGAGCACCAAGCTGAAGTTGCTCGGTGTTGATGTCGCGAGCATCGGTGAGGTTCATGGACAAACCGAAGGTGCCCAATCTTATACCTATAGCGATGAGATAGACCAAGTTTATAAAAGGTTAATCATCTCAGCTGATGGAACAACAATCGTTGGTGCTGTTTTGGTAGGTGATACCGATGCATATGGCACTCTACTACAAATGAAGCTCAACGATATGCCATTGCCAGAAAACCCTTCAGTGTTGATTCTGCCGAACACTGTGGAAGATGAATCTTCAGCGATAGGTGTGGATGCGCTACCCGATACAGCGGTTATATGTTCATGTTTTGATGTCACGAAATCAGCTATCAAACAAGCCATTGCTAGTGGTTGCACTTCTATGGCAGAGCTTAAATCTTCCACTAATGCTTCGACAGGCTGTGGTGGATGTAGCGCATTAGCCAAGCAAGTATTGGACAGTGAACTAAGCCAACTAGGCGTCGAAGTAAATAATCACCTATGTGAGCACTTTAGCTACTCTCGGCAAGAAATTGGCGACATTATGCGTATCAATAAAATCAAAACCTTTGATGAACTCCTATCCAATTATGGTCATGGGTTAGGTTGTGATATTTGTAAGCCAACTGTTGGATCAATTCTCGCCTCGTATTGGAATGACTACATTCTTAAAAATGAGCACATGGAGCTGCAAGATACCAATGATATATATCTGGGCAACATGCAAAAAGACGGAACCTATTCAGTTGTCCCACGTGTTGCTGCTGGCGAAATCACTCCAGACAAATTGATTGCTATTGGTCAGATTGCCAAAGAGTACGACCTGTACACAAAAATCACTGGGGGCCAACGTATCGATATGTTTGGTGCCCAGCTACACGAATTGCCAACAATTTGGAAAAAGCTCATTGAAGCTGGCTTTGAAACGGGGCACGCGTACGGAAAATCTGTCAGAACAGTGAAATCTTGCGTTGGAACATCTTGGTGCCGCTATGGTGTGGGTGACAGTGTGCAACTGGCTCTTGATATAGAGAACCGATACAAGGGCTTACGCTCCCCACACAAATTGAAGTTTGCTGTATCAGGTTGCACTCGTGAATGCGCTGAAGCCCAGTCGAAAGACATTGGCGTTATCGCGACCGACAAGGGATGGAACTTATACGTTTGCGGCAATGGCGGCATGCGCCCTCGTCATGCAACCTTGTTTGCCACCGACCTCAATATCCCCACTTTGACTAAATATATCGACCGAATCCTGATGTTCTATGTTCGCACCGCAGACCGATTGCAACGCACTTCTGTTTGGCTAGAAAACATGGAAGGCGGCGTAGATTACCTTAAATCAGTGATCATCGAAGACAAATTGGGCTTAGGTGAAGAGCTTGAAAAAGAGCTCGCCAATAGTGTCAGTCACTACCAATGTGAATGGAAAACTACCATCAACGATCCCGAGAAGCTTAAGCGATTCAAGCATTTCACCAACAGTGAAGAGAGTGATAACACTCTTCAATATCAAAGAATAAGAGGCCAACGCATACCTGCTGATACTCAGGATACTGAATCAATCACCCCACCATCATCTGACACCATCAAGATCGTTGAAGTACGTTAGGTGCCCGCTGAATTTTGTAATGTCTTGCAGCGAGTTAATGCTGCCAAAAGGAAAACACTATGAAAGATTGGTTAACTGTATGCAATATGGCTGACTTAGTCCCACAAACAGGGATATGTGCCAAGGTCTATGACGATCAAGTCGCTATTTTCTACTGTGAAAGAACACAACAAATATACGCTCTATCGAACTTCGATCCGGCAGGCAAAGCAAATGTCATGTCTAGAGGAATAATTGGCTCAATCGAAGGCGCTCCTTATGTCGCCTCTCCTCTCTACAAGCATCACTTTCATTTGGAAGATGGATCGTGCTTAGAAGATCCTTCATTGAAAGTAAAAACCTACGAAATTCGAGCAGTAGAAGGCGACGTACAAGTTGCTGTAGTGGCTTAAGAAAAAGGACTTTTAAAATGAATAATCGCTCATTTTCTATCTTGTCTTTTACAGGCAAAATGAAAGTGCTCCACTTAAGTTGGATGGCTTTTTTTATCACGTTTCTAGTCTGGTTTAACTTCGCTCCCTTGCTAGAAATGGTGAAAACATCTCTTGGTTTGAATAAAGAGCAAATTACCACGTTATTAATTTTAAACGTGGCACTTACCATCCCTGCTCGGGTTTTGATTGGTATGTTTACCGATAAATATGGCCCGCGGATTGTCTACACATTGTTGCTGGTTATCTGCTCTATACCTTGCTTTATGTTTGCGCTCGCTGACAGTTTCTTGCAAGCCGCCATTGCGCGCTTTCTGCTTGGCTTTATTGGTGCAGGCTTTGTGATTGGTATTCGCCTTGTCTCCGAGTGGTTCCCGCACAATGAGTTGGGTACAGCCGAAGGCATATACGGTGGTTGGGGCAACTTTGGCTCGGCAGCAGCAGCGTTCAGTTTACCCACAGTTGCACTCTGGTTTGGTGGCGAAGATGGCTGGCGCTATGCGATAGGACTAACTGGGATTATTTGCCTGCTTTTTTCAGTAGTTTTCTATCGAAATGTCTCTGATACACCAAAAGGTTCAACTTATTTTAAGCCTAAACATCTCTCTGGAATAGAAGTAACCAGCGTCAGCGACTTCTTTTTACTTCTCCTTATGAAAGTGCCCATGTACGCCGCATTAGCGCTGTTGGCATGGAAACTCTCCCCAAATGGCGTCAACGTTTTATCGAGCAACCTAGTGTACTCGGTCTATATCGGCCTCGTCCTTTTATATCTGTATGAAGTGAAACAACTTTGGAAGATTAACAAAACCGTATTCGAACATGATGTTGCACCTATTCATCAATACAAATTTAAGCAAGTGGCTATCCTAAATGTTCTTTATTTCGCGACTTTTGGCTCCGAGCTCGCTGTTGTCTCTATGCTGCCGCTATTTTTCTTAGACACATTTTCTTTATCGCCTGTTGTTGCTGGCATGGTCGCTTCTGCTTATGCGTTTATGAACCTAATGTCTCGCCCTGGTGGCGGCTGGATTTCCGATAAATTTGGCCGTAAACCAACTCTTCTAATTCTAACGGCAGGGTTGGCTGCTGGATACTTCCTGATGGGTCAAATAGGCTCTGAATGGCCAGTATGGTTAGCTGTCGTGGCGGCTATGGCATGTTCTTTCTTTGTTCAAGCTGGTGAAGGTGCCGTCTTCGCGACTGTGCCTTTAATTAAACGTCGAATGACAGGACAAATTGCTGGCATGACGGGCGCATATGGCAATGTAGGTGCCGTAGTTTATTTAACTGTACTTTCATTTGTTAGCTACCAAACCTTCTTCTTTGTCATAGCGGGCACCGCTGTGTTGGGCTTTTTGGTCCTGCTTGTAATGGAAGAGCCGAAAGGGCAGATTGCCGAAGTCAATGACGATGGAAGCGTGACATTAATCGATGTTTCCAGCTAATTACACTGTAAGCCTGAACCAAACTTTTACCTTTCATTGGTTCAGGTAACACACGCAGAATTTTTTATATTGTTTTGAGGCTTTTTTATACGAAAAAAAGCTGAACAACTGTAGTGTTTTTGCAATAAGAATAAGCAGATAGGCCATGTAGATGATCGTAACCTCCATAGACAAACCAACTCGATTAGCCGTCAAATATGGTGGGCGTTCGTTGTCTGGTTCTAGAGAATTCAATCAGGACGCTCTTATTGTAAAATCACCTAAAGCTCGCAGTGAATTAGAGCTAAAAGGCATTGTAGCTTGTATTGCTGATGGAGCAAGTTGCAGTGATTTAGGTCAACAAGCTAGCCATACCAGCGTCACCCAATTTGTACTCGACTATTACACCACACCAGAAAGTTGGGGTGTAAAACGCTCAGTTGGCAAAGTGCTGAATGCTCTCAATTCTTGGCTTTTTTACCAAGGCGAAAAACAAAGCTTAAATCACAATAGCCTAGTTACGACGCTAAGCTCTATCATCATTAAATCAAATACAGCACATATCTTTCACGTCGGAGATAGCCGAGTTTATCTGTTACGAAAGAACAAACTACAGCTACTCACTAGAGATCATAAGCGTAAGTCACTTGGCTCTCGCTCGTATTTAACTCGCGCTTTCGGAATTGATAGGAAAATCGATATTGATTACTCGACAACTGGGCTAAAAACTGGCGACCGGTTTATTCTTACCACAGACGGTATTCACGATCACTTACCTGATGCTGATCTAGCTGAACTATCACAAGAGCAGTTTCGCAATTTGGAAGATCTTAGTGAAGATATCTGTAATAAAGCGATGCAGCGGGGTAGCAAAGATAACGTTTCATGTTTAATCGTCGAAATAACTAACCTACCAAAGCCTACTCTACTAGAACACCAACAAGTTATGAAAACGCGCGCTGTTCCACCCGCGCTAAAAGTCGGCAACAAAATCGACACTTTCGTCGTTCAAAAAGTACTGCATACAAGCAACCGTAGCCATGTTTACCAAGTAAAAGATAACCTGAACAAGGTTTACGTTCTGAAAATCCCATCGTTGTGTGTAAGTGATGATACTGAATATTTAACAGGTTTTTCTAACGAGTATTGGGTTGGAAACCAGTTGAATAGCCCACATGCCATGAAGGTTTTCTCTCCTCCCTATGAATCAAAGTTTTCCTATCAGTTGTGCGAGTTGATTAAAGGCATCACCCTGCGTCAGTGGATGATAGATAACCCTACACCGGAAGTTGCCAAAGTCAGAAGCATACTGGATGAAATTGTCAAAGCTGCGCGAGCCTTTCAAAGGGCTGGAATGGTTCATCGAGATCTGAAACCGGAAAATATAATGTTGACGGAAGATGGACAAGTGAAAGTAATCGATTTCGGTTCAACGCAAGTTGAAGGACTTGATGAAACATGTGCTGAAGCACTTTCAAATATCCCTTTGGGTGACGTCAACTATATCGCTCCTGAGTACATTCATACTGGTAAAGCAACAACGCTATCCGATCTTTTTTCGATTGCAGTCATTGGCTATGAAATGTTAACTGGCGAGCTTCCGTTTAAAACCCGCTCAACTCAATCGATCAATAGCGCTAGGCATATCAAGTGGGTTTACATATCCATGACATCACTTAGGCCAGATCTTCCCGAATGGGTAGACTTAACATTCGAAAAGTCCTGTCATCCCTCACTCAACCAGCGCTATCAAGCAATGAGTGAGTTCATTACCGATCTATATAAGCCAAATACTCAACTTCAGCACGCTCAAAAAGCGAAGCCACTCATTAAAAAGAACCCTGTCCTTTTTTGGAAGGGAAGTGCCATTCTACTCGCTCTACTCGCTTTTATAGAACTGCTAATGTTGTTAAATCGCCAACATTAATCCATATCATACATAAAAAGTTCACTATCGCTCCCCACTCAAGTTATCTATATGATTTTTTATTATTTTTATAGCAAAGACAGAAGTTATAGATGCGTTAGAAAACAATCACAGTGCAAATACCACAAGATAAAAACATTGACACACTAGCGTTCTTTATATAGAACGTTCTATATAAAGAACGGTGTGAGTGAATTTTGTTATGGAAAAACCTTCGCTAGATATTTTAGGAAGGCATATACAAAGCTTGAGATTATCAAAAGGGCTTTCCTTATCTCAACTGGCTGCAGATGCGGGTATGGCGAAGTCTAACCTTTCACGATTAGAGCAAGGTAACGGCAACCCAACTTTAGACACAATTTGGAGACTTGCAGCACGCCTTAACGTACCTTTTGGTAATTTGGTCGCGCCGGTAAGTGAACCTGTGTATGACGAAGGTGTACAAGTTCGACTCATCGATCAAGGCAAAGATGAAGTTGAAGTGGATGCTTACTGGATGTCTTGTGCACCAAACACCCATCGACAAGCAGAAGGGCACTCTGTCGGAACCACAGAAACCATCACCATCATCAGCGGAAAACTAGAAGTAGGCGCTCTTGATGATAGACATGAATTGACTGCTGGGCAAAGCCACACCTTTGCTGCCGACCAACCGCATATTTACCGAACTGGTCAATCTTGGGCCACCCTGCTAGTTACCATCAAATACCATAAACAAGGAGAAAAAAAATGAGAGCACAACTTTCTATACTCAAAGAAGCTCCTTGGCTAATCGGCGCAAAAGAAGCCATTCCTTTACTTGGGGGTTACGTCCCAGTCGCTATTTCGTTTGGGCTGATAGCTGTTCAAGCAGGCTTTAGTCCATTAGATACAATTTTGATTTCTACTCTTGTTTACGCTGGAGCATCTCAATTTTTGTTTGTCGCAATGTACGCCGCAGGCTCTCCACTATGGCTAGTGGTTGTGATGACCCTACTAATCAATGCTCGTCATGTAGTATATGGACCCAATATAGCTCAGTGGCTGACAAAAAGTCGTTGGTGGCCGTTTTTAATGCATGGGCTTACTGACCAAGTATTCGCGCTATCCCATACTCGCTTTCCCCAATTGCAAGCTGAAGAACGGCTGGGGTGGTTTACAGGAGCAAGCCTAGTGGCATGGTTTAGCTGGATCGGAGGCACTGCTCTTGGCGCACTTGCAGGAGAAGAGTTAATCGCTCGTTGGCCACTTGTTGTAAGTGTCATGCCCTTCGCACTGCCAGCACTATTTCTAGTCCTTTTAGCTCCGAGATTTAACACTTCTCAATGGTCTATCACCTTGGTTAGCGTGATTCTGATATCCGTCGCTTTGAAATTAGCTGGCTTAATCAACCTGTCGATTCCATTTGCTGCTATTTGTGGAGCAATTGTTTTCTACGTGATGGGAAAAACGACAAACACTAGAGGAAAATCAGCAAATGAATAGTGAACTTTGGCTAGCAGTTTTAATCTCAGCGGTTGGTACTTATTGTCTAAGACTTCTTCCAACCTTATGGATGCAGAAACGCATTGCTAACAAAAGTGGCAAAAAAACTGTTGAGAGTGTGCCAACGTGGATAAGTATTTTAGGGCCGCTTATGATTGCCGCCATGCTAGGAGCTTCTTTGG
Organism: Vibrio marisflavi CECT 7928; assembly: GCF_921294215.1. GTDB lineage: Bacteria > Pseudomonadota > Gammaproteobacteria > Enterobacterales > Vibrionaceae > Vibrio > Vibrio marisflavi. Next base: position 503,630 of record NZ_CAKLDM010000002.1, on the reverse strand, counting down.
TGCCAAGCAGGCTATCCTCAGATGCTTGGCTGGCCACCGGGTTGGGCGTTGTGATTACTTTAGCTGTTTGGTATCGAACAAAGTCGTTAGGTTGGCCGGTACTCGCAGGGGTTTTAGCTTACGGGGCAATTGAATTTCTCTTTAGTGTTTACGCCCAATAAAGCCTGGTTTAAGCAGAGAAAAATATAATCGGGATCTGCGATTTAATTTCCACTAAAGCTGCAAGTGTTCATGATATCCTAACTATCGAAATTCACATGCAAGACTAAAAATGAAAAGCAAAATTGTAGCATCAGAAGAAACGCAGCAAGAAGCAATGAAGATTGCTAAAGCGACGCAGAAGCCGGGGCAAACAAAAGAACAAACTCGCCTTGTTGCGCAAGGTATTGAAAAAGGGATCGCACTTTACAAAAAGCAGCAAAAAGAAAAGAACCGCAAGGCAGACAAAGCCAAGAAAAAAGTGCAGAAAGAAAAAGCAGCTGCAACAAAACCTGCTATGGAACCTGTTGAGCAGGTACGTGAAACTAAACCACAGAGCCCATCAAAATTACCTTGGATATTGCTCGTGTGTAGCTGGACATTATTTGCTGCTTATGTCGTAGCGATGAAATAATTACTAAGTTGAGCTAATAAGCCAGGAGTTAGTCTGGCTTATGCTCTTACACTATCAACAATATCTGCTCGACGATCTAGCACCCACTGGCTGTCAAATGGACCCCAGTCGGACAATTGATAATAGCCATCATTGTGACGTCTGCCATCTTGAACAAACATCAATTCAATACCTAAACCAGGTAACGCTTTCAATACATCTTGAATGGTACGCCTTGGCCAACCAGTCTTTGCAATTAATTTGGGCACATTGGGCCTCTCTAAGCTCTCTACCAACAATGCGATATAAAGACGCCTAGCGAATACAGGGCTCAAGTCCATTGATACCTCCTCGTTAAAACTTTAATCGTCATTATTTCTAAATTCGCAATCAAGGTATTGAGGCTGATCAAATAGACACCAATCCCCTATAAAATATGTGGTGTTGAAAATTAGGATAAATTGGTGACGTTTTGAGTATCAACCCAGTTCCTGATAGGATTTAAAGCTTGGCTCGCCCTCAAAATTTAAGGAAGTAAATGAACATTACCATGTTCGGTATCCCAAACTGCGATACGATAAAAAAAGCTAGAAAATGGCTCGATTCACAAGATATAAACTACCAATTTCACGACTACCGCAAACAGGGCATAGATACTGACCTTGTAAACAAGTTCTGTCAGTCACTTGGCTGGGAGAGCGTTCTCAACAAAAGAGGAACGACCTACAGACAGCTGTCTGATGAGCAAAAAAAATCCTTGGATGAAAAAAGCGCAGTAGCGTTGATGGCAGAAATGCCCGCGATGATTAAACGCCCTATTCTACTGATTGACGAGAGTCTTCACATTGGCTTCAAGCCAGATCAATACGCCAATATTTTTTCTTAAGGAACCACAATGTCTGATAGCTCAACTTTAGCCCTCGCAAAAGACCTGATTAGCCGTGAATCAGTCACCCCAGAAGATGCTGGCTGCCAAGAAGTCATGATTAACCGCCTTAAAAAGCTCGGTTTTGAAATAGAAGTCATGGTGTTTGAAGATACTACCAACTTCTGGGCTCGACGAGGAACATCTGCGCCACTATTTGCTTTTGCAGGTCACACCGATGTTGTGCCTCCCGGCGATGTATCACAATGGCATACACCACCGTTTGAGCCTACTGTCATCGACGAGTACTTACATGGTCGCGGTGCCGCTGACATGAAAGGCTCTCTAGCTTGTATGATTGTGGCCGTTGAACGCTTCATCGAAAGCAATCCAAACCACCAAGGCTCTATTGCTTTTTTAATTACTTCGGATGAAGAAGGGCCGTTTATCAATGGTACGACTCGAGTCGTTGATACGCTAATGGCTCGCGATGAGCTAATTGATATGTGTATTGTTGGTGAGCCATCGAGTACCCATCATGTTGGTGACGTCATTAAAAATGGTCGACGTGGCTCAATTACTGGGGATTTAGTTATTAAAGGTACCCAAGGGCACGTAGCCTACCCTCACCTTGCCAACAATCCTGTGCATCAAGCGCTTCCTGCCTTATCTGAGTTAGTAGAAACAACTTGGGATAACGGCAATGAGTTCTTTCCTCCGACTAGCTTCCAGATTCCGAATTTGCACTCCGGAACAGGGGCATCAAATGTTATTCCAGGTGAATTCAGTGTTCAGTTTAACTTTAGGTTTAGCACTGAGATAACCAGTGATCAGATCAAGTCAAAAGTTCACTCGATACTAGATGCACATGGTCTTGAGTATGAACTAAACTGGACTCTTAGCGGTCAGCCATTTTTAACTGGTTCAGGCGAGCTACTTAAGTCCGTCGTAAAGGCAGTTGAAGAAGTCAATCACAAGACACCAGAGCTACTCACAACAGGTGGTACATCCGATGGCAGATTCATTGCCAAAATGGGCTCTCAAGTTGTTGAACTTGGACCGGTAAACGCGACCATTCACAAAATCAACGAGTGCGTCAGCATACCGGATTTAGAAAAGCTGACAGACATGTATGAGAAAACACTGGAAAACCTATTAGGATAACGATGACTCCAGAGCAGCTAACAGGAAACGACCCGTCATATCTGACTTCAATACTCATTGGGAGCAAGAGTTTTTTAGTGGACCCCAAAGCTGGGCAGGATTTACGACACCTCATGTTAACTGCTGAAAAAGCTGGCTTTCGTTTTCATATCGCAAGTGGCTTTCGCAGTTTCAATGACCAACTATCGATATGGAATCGGAAAGTGTCTGGCGAGCTAACCGTTCGTGATAGCAATAACTGTGTGGTGGATATTTCCGGGTTAACTGAAAGCACTATAGTTCGAGCTATTCTAAATTGGTCAGCGCTGCCGGGCACTAGCCGGCATCATTGGGGCACAGATTTTGATGTTTATGATGCCGATGCTTTACCTGAAGACGCACAGATCCTGCTTGAACCTTGGGAGTATAAATCTGGTCATCAGGCGGATTTTTCTCAATGGTTAACCGAGAATGTAGAAAAACACGGTTTTTTCTTTCCGTATGATAAGAATCGAGGCGGCGTAGCCTACGAACCATGGCATATTAGCCACTTAGAAACGTCTAAGCATTGCCTAAGCCAACTTTCTCTCGATGTACTTCACCAACAGCTAAACAAAACCGAGATCTTAGCGCGTGAAAGCATATTCTCACTACTTGATGAGATCTACAATCAATATATTACTAACATCAATCCAATAGGACGCACATGAACATCATAGAATGGCTATTCAATCCTTGGGTTATTATATTCGTCGTGGTTAGCGTTGTTGCTGGCAATATTGCCGCTCTCAAATATTCTGCAAAGGTCAAACTCGATTACTTAGACAAACGGAAGTCTGATCTCGATAAACTGAATGAGTTAAGTCGAGATAAAGCGAAAAATGAAGCCACAACGGATACTCAGGAGCAAAAAACAGCAGATAAAACAAAGGCAGACTAATGTCTGCCTTCAAATCTTAAATAGATGACTCTATTTATTGTTAACTTGATGCTGTTCTGAAGCATCTTTTAGCATTGGTACAAGTGCTTTCAACACATCTTCACTCACTGGTTTACCCGCCGAGTTCGTTAAATTAATCGACGTTCTGTTCACCAAGTCTCCAAGTAAGAATGTGTACTTGTTGCCACTTTTCAGGTCAATTGGTTTTTCACCAACTCTTGTCCAATATGCACTGCCAGGCACTTTGTACTCTGCTTTGATCGTACCTTGTGACTGGTTACGTTCTTGTACAGTAAAGCCCATTGTAGACAGGATGCTTGGCAAACGAGACCAAACCAAGTTGTATTGAATACGCGCAATAATCACTGGTAAGCCACTGCGATCGGTGCCCATGGTGATAGGTATTTGCTTAATAAGCTCTTGCGCTTTCTTAGCATCTTCAGCACGTACATCTTCCGCATACTGGTTAGTGATAAGGTTCATCATTAGTGCAGCATAGCGTGATTTTTCCAGACCAGAAGGTGCTGATTCTTTACTACCCTCTTTCCAATCCGTCAATGTCACTTGGATACCAGAGCGTTCTGCATTTTTCAGCTCTTTAATATCATATTTCGCACTGATAGGCCCGTCTTCATCCTTAGAATTCCACGTCACCCAATCCGTTTTGATCTCAGTGTCAGTGTTAACTGTTGTGGCCACTTTTCTGCTCTGTAAAACATTTTTAGTGGTTTGCCATACCTTAGGAAGCTGGGCAGGGTTGTAGAACCAAAGAACGGCATCGCCATTTTTCTGCTCTACTTGGGTACCCGAAATTAGGTCTAGAACTTCTTGTGGTGGACGAATATCTACCTGTTTGCCTATCGCACCTTTGTAGTCACCTTTTGGTATTTGATACTTGGTGTAAAACTGTGGTTGAACATTGGTAGGATCTTTCCACTGTTGCATAGGCGCTGTGGACAGGTAATCGAAATCACCTCTCGCTTCGCGACGCTGAGCCGGGCTGTCTGAGCAACCAGCTAACATTAAAACAGCTAGCGAACCAACGACTAGCTGATGAGTAAACTTCATTGAAACTCCTAAAGAACCGGAGGTCGTTCTCCGGCTTTTTCTCTATTAATTGATGCCTGCTTCACTTAGCGCTTTGGTCACAACAGGTATAGCTTGCTCAGATAACTGAGTTAGCGGTAAACGCAAATCACCACCAGCAATCAAGCCCATTTGATGAGCCGCCCATTTTACAGGAATTGGGCTAGATTCGATAAATAAGTTTTTATGTAGTGCCATTAAACGCTGATTGATGATTTCTGCATCTTCAAAGTTGCCATCTAACGCCAGTTGCATCATCTTGGCCATATCGGCTGCTGCGATATTGTTTGTAACCGAAATAACACCTTGACCACCTTGTTTGACGAAATCCAATCCAGTCGAATCATCACCACTTAGTAAGATAAAGTCTTCACCACAAAGTTCACGATGAATTTGAATTCTGCTCAAATCACCTGTGGCATCTTTAAGTGCAACGATATTATCAATTTTAGATAAACGGGCAACAGTCTCTGGCAGCAAATCTACTGCTGTTCGGCCCGGTACATTATATAGAATCTGAGGAACACTACTGACTTCAGCAATCGCTTTGTAGTGTTGGTAAAGCCCTTCTTGTGTAGGCTTGTTGTAATAAGGTGTAACGCTTAAGCATCCAGCAATGCCAGAGTCATTAAGTAAACGGCTAAATGTTACAGCTTCGTGGGTTGCATTCGCACCTGTACCTGCAATAACTGGCACACGACCATTTGCAAACTCAACAACCTTATTGACAACTTTTACATGCTCTTCGACAGTCAGTGTAGCGGATTCACCCGTGGTTCCCACGGCAACGATACCTGTTGTCCCTGCATCGACATGGAAGTCTACTAGCTTTTTCAGGCTAACGAAATCCACTTCACCATCATGATTAAATGGTGTAATTAACGCCACTATACTTCCCGAAAACATGTCTTTCTCCAATATTGAATACCTGTTTGAATGGTACTGTATGCTGATTGTTAAACACAAGGAAATAATAGCTTTGATCTTTAAGACCTAAGCCCACTCCCGATTTCTCTTTTATACGTTATCTGAGTTGTATCGTTGTCAACGCTCGGTAATTTGGCTTTAAGTGTTGCTAGCCACTCAACTTCATATCTATTTCAACCGATATTTCCAGCGGAAAACTTACCGAGAATAAATCAGTCTCCAACATATATTATTTCTTTGCGTATGCTAAGCTAACTCCCTAATAAAGGAGCGTACAGAAGATTACTATGAGTCAACATTTAGTGATTACTGCAATAGGCACAGACCGTCCTGGTATGTGCAATCAAATCGTCCACTTAGTCAGCAGTGCAGAGTGCAATATCCTCGATAGCCGAATTGCTATCTTTGGCAGCGAGTGTACGCTGAGTATGCATATTTCTGGTATATCGAGTGCAATAACACGTATTGAGTCCTTGCTACCTTTGCTAGGTCAAGACAACGATATTATTACAATGACTAAACGGACCACTCCACCTCCGCAGCAGAATAACTTCTATAACATTGAAATAACTGTTGAAGCTGAGGACAGGCTAGGCCTGACTGAGCAATTCACCCAGTTTTTTGCAGACAAAAGTATAGGGTTAGCCTCACTGAGCGCCCAAACCATTGACAAGTCAACTTCCAAACTTAGCCAAGACCAGTTCCATATCTCTATTACTGCTAAGCTCGATTCTGATATAGATGTTGCTATGTTAGAGACAGAGTTCGAGCATTTATGCGAGAAATTGCTAGTCAAAGGCAGCATTAGTTTTACAAAAAATAACCTTTAAAAGGATTCTTTCTATGAACACGTTAACAGCAGGCAGTGTTGCTCCAGATTTTTCCCTGCATAACCAAGATGACCAAGCCGTCACGTTAGCCGAACTCAAAGGCAAAAAGGTGCTGCTCTACTTTTATCCGAAAGCGATGACTCCCGGGTGTACGGTCCAAGCACAAGGCCTAAGAGATATAAAGTCACAGCTTGATGATTTAAACGTTGTCGTCTTAGGTGTCAGCATTGACCCTGTAAAGCGACTAGGTAAGTTTATTGAAAGAGATGAGCTTAACTTTACCCTTCTTTCTGATGAAGACCATGCCGTAGCCGATTCATATGGCGTTTGGGGAGAAAAGAAATTTATGGGTAAAGTGTATGATGGGCTTCATCGCATTAGCTTCCTTATTGATGAACAAGGTAACATCGAGCACGTTTTCAATAAATTCAAAACCAAAGATCACCACCAAGTGGTGCTAGATTACCTAAATAAATAGCTAAAAATTCAGTAGCCTGCGAGCAGGCTACTTATCCTTCTAAACCGCACCCCAAACGCTAACCTATTGAACAGGTTAAATAAAGTACTATTAATAGACTCATAAATAGTCTAAATATCTATTTGGTTATAAATAAACCAGACAAAACATTACATTTCATTTTTTTCTCAGATAAATAACCCAAGTTTGTAACTAACAGAAATATAATAGAAAACTGACAGTTATTAGATGCTACCCATCAATTGAAGATCATTATTGAATAATAACATTGCATTATTGTCATTTATTGTTATCGCCATCAGTGATAATTTGCCTCGGTAATTTGATCTTAACCTTTTGTGTTAACAAATTATTTATAAAAATATAACAACTATGTCAGGCTAATTTGACTAAACACAACGTATTTACAGGAAATCTATATGTCCGACTTGAATGTATTCAAGCAACCTAAGCCGTTTTATTTAATATTTTCTATAGAATTCTGGGAGCGTTTCGGCTTTTACGGTATGCAAGCGATTCTTACCGTATACCTAGTGCAAATACTGGGTATGAAAGAATCGACCTCTTTTGTCTTGTTTGGTGCTTTCTCAGCGCTTGTCTACGGCTTCGTAGCTGCAGGTGGCTGGATTGGTGACAAGGTAATCGGAACGAAACGAACCATCACTCTAGGGGCCATCATTCTTACGATTGGCTACCTAATGCTAGGCCTCTCTACTACCAAGTCTCACATTGGTGGATCTACTTTCATCTTTGTTGCTATGGGCTTCATTACTGTTGGTAATGGCTTATTCAAAGCTAACCCTTCAAGCCTTCTATCTAAGTGTTACGAAGAGAATGACCCTCGTCTAGATGGTGCCTTTACTATGTACTACATGGCGATCAACCTTGGCTCGTTCTTCTCAATGCTACTAACCCCGTATGTTGCGGCGAAAGTAGGATACGGTATGGCTTTTGGTGTAAGTGCAATAGGTCTAGCTATTACTCTTGTTAACTTCCTATTTTGTCAACGAATGCTAAGAGGTGTAGGTTCTCCAGCAGATCTTGCTCCTTTAAACATGAGCAAAATGACTTTGGTTATCATTGGTAGTGTTATCGCAAGCTTTGTGTGTGCATATTTGCTACAACACCTATCTGTTGCTCATGCTATCTTAGCAATTGCAGGCATTGCGATTGTTGTCCTTTACTTTAAAGAAGCGATGTCAATTTCTGGAATTGAGCGTGCGAAGATGCTTGTTGCATTTGTTCTAATGCTACAAGGTGTTGTGTTCTTTGTGCTTTACTTCCAAATGCCAACATCTCTTAACTTTTTCGCTATTCACAACGTGTCTCATGACATCTTTGGTATGCCTGTTGAGCCAGAACAGTTCCAAGCGCTTAACCCAATGTGGATTATGGTTGCTAGCCCTATCCTAGCGATGTTATACAACCGCCTAGGCGATAGCCTATCAATGCCATTTAAGTTTGCTATCGGTATGCTGTTGTGCGCGATTTCATTCCTAGTACTTTCTTGGAGTGTTGGCTTCGCAAACCACGAAGGTATTGTAAGTTCAGACTGGTTAGTTGCTAGCTATGCATTCCAATCAATCGGTGAGCTACTCGTTTCTGGTCTTGGCCTAGCAATGGTTGCACAGCTTGTTCCACAACGTATGATGGGCTTTGCTATGGGGATGTGGTTCCTAACCTCAGCAACTGCTGCTGTTGTTGCTGGTTGGGTTGCGAGCCTAACTTCTGTACCATCCCATATCAACGATGCGCATCAGTCATTGCATGTTTACGGTCACGTATTTGGCCAAATCGGTTACTGGACACTTGCTATCGCAGTGATTACTTTCATCATTGCACCAAAATTGACTCGCATTTGTCGTGGTGGCACTTCAGAAGAAAGTGCTCTTACTGAAAAAGCTGCGTAACAAATACGCATTAGAAAAAACCGAAGCATGAAGCTTCGGTTTTTTTGTGCCTAAAGAAAGATATTAAAAAGTTAAAGCACTAACTGTCTCATCATTTCAATATGTTCGTCATCATCGTTTAGGCATGGAATATAACGAAACTGTTTGCCGCCTGATTCAACAAATAGCTCTTGGTATTGTTCAGAAATTTCTTCTAACGTCTCTAAGCAGTCCACAGAAAAAGCGGGAGCAATTACATCTAGGGTTTGTATTCCTTTGCCTGAAAGCTCTTCTAAGACTTTGTCCGTATATGGCTTAAGCCACTCCTCTCTTCCAAATCGAGATTGGTAAGCAAAACCAATTTGCTCTGAGGTCAAACCCAACTCTTGGGCGAGCAGGTGCGTTGTCAATTCACATTGCTTTGGATAAATATCACCATTGTCAGCAAAACGCTTTGGAATACCGTGATAGGAACACAGCAAATAGTCCCCTTTTCCTTGCTCATCCCAAGACTTTCGAACAGATGCCGCAAGTGCCTTTATGTAGCTTGGGTGTGAGCAGTAATCGCGGATAAACCGGTAAGAAGGTATCGTTGATAAACGCTTCACGACTTTAGATACCGCGTCTAGAGCCGCCGCTGTCGTAGTATTGGAGTACTGAGGGTACAAGGGCAAAATAACGATTTGCTCCACACCTTGGCTTAGTAGTTTAGAAATGCCGGATTCCACAGATGGCGAGCCATAGGTCATACCTAGCTCAACTGGGTAACCCAGTCTGTTTTGCAACTTCGCAGCTTGGTTCTTAGAGTGAACCATCAAAGGCGAACCCTCTTCCATCCAAATTGTCTGATAAGACTTGGCGACCTTTGGTGAACGAATTGGCAAAATTACACCATGTAAAATTGGGCACCAAAGCAAACGACTCATATCAACAACACGTTTATCGTGAAGAAATTGCCCTAAGAACTTCTTCACAGCAGGAGCTGTCGGTGCATCAGGTGTACCTAGGTTGACAAGCAAAACACCTTTTTTATCGCTGTTTTCCATAATACTCAGCCAGTTATATTTTCGGGAATGATGAAAACCTGCACCTACGAAGGTAAACAGGCTCTCATCATTCTATAAAAAAACGGCCATAAAGGCCGCTTTTAAATAGTATTTTTAACGCTTTGTTTTGAATTAAGACAGAGCTTTTTCGATGTCTGCGCTAACGTCAGAAACTTGTTTAGTACCATCAAATTTAAGGTACTTAGTGTTGCCAGCTTCAGCTTCTTTACCGTAGTAAGAGATTAGAGGTGCTGTTTGCTCATGGTAAACACCTAGACGAGCACGTACTGTTTCTTCTTTGTCATCATCACGAACAACAAGATCTTCACCAGTCACGTCATCTTTACCTTCCACTTTTGGTGGGTTGTAAACAACGTGGTATGTACGACCAGAAGCTAAGTGAGCACGGCGGCCAGCCATACGCTCAACGATTACATCATCTGCTACGTCAAATTCGATTACATAGTCTACGTCGATACCCATCTCTTTCAAGCCGTCAGCTTGAGGAATTGTGCGTGGGAAACCATCAAGTAGGAAACCTTTCTCACAGTCATCTTGAGCAATACGCTCTTTGATAAGACCTAAGATAATGTCATCAGACACTAGTTGGCCAGCATCGATTACTGCTTTCGCTTGTTTGCCAAGCTCAGTACCAGCCTTGATAGCAGCACGTAGCATGTCACCTGTAGAAATCTGTGGAATACCGAATTTCTCCATAATGAACTGAGCTTGAGTGCCTTTACCTGCACCTGGAGCACCTAGAAGAATGATGCGCATGTGTAATCCTCTTTAGAATTTATGCTGTGTATCAAATAAGTAAGCATTTGATACGACGGTGTAAATTGTCTAAGTTTTATCACACGAAATTAACATCCGCGTGATTCTTAATGTGTAAGCTGCATAGTTTAACACAAATTTTGAACTATTGGCGTTGAATCTACCAAACAAGTGTATTTCTTCACCAATATTAAAAATATATAAATCATGTAAAAATACATAATTTACAATAGCCTAAGTAGAAAAAAGAAAAGCTCGCTAATGCGAGCTTTTTAATTTAATCGTTTCTATTAGGAAACTTTACCCAACAAGGTATTTATAGCACCTAAGAACTGCGATGGATCTTCCATCGAACCTCTTTCTGCTAACATTGCTTGACCAAGTAATACTTCTACCCAGCGGCCAAATGCTTGCTCATCAGCCTCATCAGCCATGCGCTTCACTAGCTCATGCTCTGGGTTGATTTCAAAGATGTAGTTTACTTTAGGAGCATCTTGACCTGCAGCTTCCAAAAGCTTCGCCATTTGTGTGCCCATATCAAAGTCGTCAGTCACAACAACAGCTGGAGTTGTCGCAAGCTTAAACGTAGTACGAACTTCTTTAACGCGATCGCCTAGGTACTCTTTTGTACGCTCGACAACAGACTTAAACTCTTCTTCAGTTTCTTTCTGTTTTTCTTTTTCAGCTTCATCTTCAAACTTGCTAAGGTCAAGGCCCGCTTTGGTGATTGACTGGAACTGCTTACCGTCAAATTCGGTCAAGTAGTTCATTAGCCACTCATCAATGCGATCGTACATTAGAATTACTTCGATACCTTTTGCTTTGAACTGCTCTAAGTGTGGGCTGTTCTTCGCTGCAGCATAGCTATCTGCTGTTAGGTAGTAAATCTTATCTTGCTCTTCTTTCATACGCTCAACGTATGAAGCTAGGCCAATTGTTTGCTCTTCAGAATCGACTTCTGTTGATGCAAAGCGAAGTAGACCAGCAACCTTCTCTTTGTTAGAGAAATCCTCTGCTGGACCTTCTTTCATCACTAGACCAAACTCTTTCCAGAAGCTTTGGTATTTCTCTTCGTCGTTTTTCGCCATGCGCTCAAGCATAGTTAATACACGCTTAGTACATGCATTGCGAAGAGATTGAGTGACTTTGTTATCTTGTAGAATCTCACGAGATACGTTTAGTGGAAGATCATTCGAGTCAATCAAGCCTTTCACGAAACGAAGGTAAGAAGGCATGAATTGCTCAGCGTCGTCCATAATGAATACGCGTTGAACATAAAGCTTAAGACCTGCTTTGTGCTCACGGTTCATCATGTCAAATGGTGCTTTCGCTGGAATATAAAGCAGGCTTGTGTAGTCGTTTTTACCTTCTACGCGGTTGTGGCTCCACAATAGCGGATCAGCGAAGTCATGCGAAACATGTTTGTAGAACTCTTTATACTCATCTTCTGAGATATCTGACTTGTTGCGAGTCCAAAGCGCTTGAGCTTTGTTGATTTGTTCCCACTTAGTTTCTTCGGTTTCTTTTCCTTCTTCATCTTTCACTTTCGTTAAGATAGAAACAGGAATGCCGATGTGATCTGAATACTTACCAATCACTTCGCGAAGACGCCATTCGCTTAGGAATTCTTTACCTTCTTCACGCATGTGCAGAACGATATCAGTACCACGAGACTCTTTGCTGATGTCTTCAATCGTGTATTCACCTTCGCCAGAAGAGTGCCATTGTACAGCTTGTTCTGCTGACGCACCCGCCGCGCGAGTTCTAACTGTTACTGCATCAGCAACGATGAATGCTGAGTAAAAGCCAACACCGAATTGACCGATTAGTTGAGAATCTTTTGTTTGATCTTCAGATAGCTTAGAGAAAAACTCCGCAGTACCTGATTTTGCGATTGTGCCTAAATGCTCAATGACATCATCACGAGTCATACCAATTCCGTTGTCGGAAATGGTTAGAGTGTTATTGGCTTCATCGAAAGATAGTTTAACGCCTAGGTCTGCGTCACCTTGGTATAAATCTGCGTTAGACAGTGCTTGAAAACGCAACTTGTCTGAGGCATCTGATGCGTTCGAAATTAGCTCACGCAAAAAGATCTCTTTATTTGAATACAGAGAGTGGATCATCAAATGAAGTAGTTGTTTTACTTCTGACTGAAAGCCTCGAGTTTCTTTATTGATGGTTGCAGTTTCGCTCATATTAGCTCCGTAACATCTGCTAAATTTACGCGCATCCTGAATGATTGGGCGCTGTTTACAATGCTTTGGCTGTAGAGATGAGGTTGAAAAGTGTAAATTCAAGGTCAAAAAGCATAAAAACAGTGTTTTTTTGATTTATTTTTATTATTCTTGGCGTTTAAAATATTATCAAATAATCTAAAACTTGACGAACGAACGCTTGGTACGGACACTGAGATAAGGTTTCGGCTAAAAAGTAGGCTAATAAAGAAGAATTCAATGAGCAATATTGGTACTAAGTTTATTCTAGATAATCGATTTACTTTTGATCCTAATAATAACTCTCTGGTCGACCAAGCTAACGGTGATGAGACTATCCGTTTAGGTAGCAACGAAAGTCGCATACTTTTGTTACTTGCCGAGCGTCCAAATGAGGTTATTTCTCGTAACGAATTACACGAATTTGTATGGCGAGAGCAAGGCTTTGAAGTGGATGATTCAAGCTTAACTCAAGCAATCTCGACCCTACGAAAAATGCTCAAAGACTCGACCAAGTCGCCCATTTTTGTCAAAACGGTTCCAAAACGCGGCTACCAACTTATATGCAGTGTGGAAAGAACAACACCACTTTTGGCCAATGATAGTGTCGAGACTGAAGAGAATACTAGCTGCCATGAGGTTAGTGAAATTGCTCCGGATGTAACAAGTGCATCACCCCAGCTAAATAGCGACGCACCGACCTCTACTCCAGTAGCGCCATCAGCACCACGAGCAAAGCTGAGCAAGCCTGCCGCTGTTATGCTTCTATTGGCTGTTATCATTCCTTTGATTGTGGTTCTGTTTACCAAACCAGCTGATTCAAGATTTGTTAGCTTAGCAACGATAGATAAAGTACCTGTGCTTACATTTGCAGACCACCCTCCAATTGATAAGTGGGTACCGTCTATAAAACAATGCGTTCAAGAATATATTAAAACGAACAATGCAGACTCATCTCTGCAAGAAGTCATCACGACTGGCGGACAAGATAATCAACTAGTGCTGAACTACATCCATTCGCTTAAGCATTCTGACCAAAATGTAACGGTGCGAATTTTTGCTAATCAAAAAGACCTAAGCAACGTCTGCAGTCACTGAGTTGGAGAAGAGAACAATGAATACAAAAATAGCAGCGGGTTTATTGGGTCTTTCTATCCTGTTCAGTGGATGGCTGTACTGGGGAAGCGATCTCAAAGTTGAGCAAATCCTAACTTCGCAAGAATGGCAGAGCAACATGGTGACTGTGATTGATACACAAATGCCAGAAGAAGCTGTCGGCCCGGTTAAAAAGGGAACATTGATCGCGAATGTGAAGTATCTGCCCAATGGTACCTATATCCGCTCTTCTGTGGTTAGACTTTACGCTAAAGAAAAAGGCAAAGTGGTGCTGACAAATGTTATTAATATCTCTGAATCTGGAAAGTGGAGTATTAGTGACGACTACTTAATCGTTTCTCCGCAAGAGTTTAAAGATGTGACGTCAGCAGAAACTAATGAGTTCACAGAGAAGCAAATTCATTTAATTACTCAGTTGATTCGTATGGATTCTCAACAGAGCCGCCGCATCGACGTAGTAAACAGCAAAACCTTGCTTCTAACCAGCTTAGGGCATGGCTCAACACTATTATCTACTGACTAAACTTCTACAGCAGGGTGTGCCTCAGCGCGCCCTGCTACTTTTCTCAATCAACTAAATCTACAGTGTATGGACAGAGCTAAAATCGACATTTACTACTGCCGCCAGTGTAACTGGATGCTTCGTGCAACATGGCTAAGCCAAGAGCTATTGAGCACATTTAGTGAAGATATTGACTCTGTGAGTTTGCATCCTGATACTGGCGGAAGATTTGAGATCCTATGCAATGATCATGTTATCTGGGAGCGAAAAGCTGATGGCGGCTTTCCTGAAGCAAAAATATTGAAGCAACGTGTACGAGATATTATTGACCCAGAGCGCTTTCTAGGCCATTCAGACTCCCGTTAATTGCAATTCGTGGATAACACCACTTTTCCATCAAAAGACATCACCTTAAAAGCTCCCTGACTATAAATTGCATAACTGGCTTTCGAGTAACCTCGAGGGAAAGTAATTGAACCGGGGTTAATAACATAAATATCATGGTATCTCTCTGCGACTGGAATATGTGTGTGCCCACATACCAAAATATCGCCTTCAGCCAGCTTTGGACGGTTGTCCATATTGTAGATATGCCCATGCGTAATGAACATTCTTTTGCCGGATTCTAGCAACAACCATGAATAATCTACCATCATAGGAAAATCTAACAGCATTTGGTCGACTTCACTGTCACAATTCCCTCTTACTGCAATAATGCGATCAGAGTATTCATTGAGTTTGTTGGCTACTTCAGCTGGATCGTAACCTACTGGAACAGAGTTCCTTGGACCATGATTTAAAATATCACCTAAAAGTACTAGTTGACTCGCTCCCGACGCTTCAAATGCGCTAAGCAATTTGGTCGCTGCTGGCAAGCTACCATGAATATCTGCTGCAAAAAATATAGCGTTCATAGCTATTAACTCTCATATTGTTTTGATGTTCGGTTTGTAGAAAGGCGCTTTACCCTCTCGCCATACCGTTAATAACAATATTATTGTAACTCACCATACCGATAACTTTGCCATGATCTATTACGGGTGCACGGCTAATACCAAATCTTTCAAATAGGCGAGCGCAATATTTCACGTTCATATCTGGGTCAACCGACAGCGCAGGCTTGGTCATAATTTCATAAATATTGGTTCTTTCCGGCGAGCGGTTTTTTGCCAATACCTTTTTGGCAATATCATTCATTAGTACGATACCGTACTCATCGTCTTCATGTCGTTTATCCACTATCAACGCTTTCAGTTGATGCTCCCGAGCTAAGGTAATACCTTCTTGTACCGTTGTTAAACCATCTATAACAACATAAGTGCTAGACATCACATCTCGAACACGAACTTTGTCTCGCTGATTCATATGTTTTCCTCAACCACTTTAGTTAATGTTTCCACTTGATGGGCTACGCCCACGGCATCTTCAACATCGATCTGTACCGCGATACCTTGCCCGGGGGAGTTATCAAACTCACCAACCTCACTAATCTTTTCTAAAATTTGTCTCGCTAAATGTTCTTCGACAACGAACAACAACACATCTTTTTGCACTTCCAAAGTTAGGCCAAAAAAAGTACGTTTTTCTTTGAGCCCCTGCCCTCTGGCATTGTTTATTACTGTGGCACCAGTGGCACCAGCTTCACGCGCGGCGTCAAGCACCGCTGAAGTCTTACTGTCTTCTACAAACGCGAGTATTAGTTTAAAGCGCATTGTCTTCTCCTATTTTCACGACGTTTCTTTGTTTATCCGTTGCGTGATTTGGGCATATCCCAAAACAGAAATCATGGGAAACAAACTGGCAAAAGCGATCAATCCAAAGCCATCAATCAGTGGGTTCCTACCAGGTACTGTGGACGCAAGCCCTAGCCCCAATGCTGCAACCAGAGGGACGGTCACCGTTGAAGTGGTAACTCCCCCAGAATCGTAAGCCAAAGGCACAATCATTTTGGGCGCATAGTAAGTTTGAATGATGACCACAATGTAACCAAAAATAATGTAGTAATGGATTGGGTCTCCAACTACGATTCGATAACTTCCCAAAGAAATGCCAACCGCAACACCTAAAGCAACAGCAAAACGTAAACCATTGACGCTTATGCTCCCGCCAGACACTTGGTTAGCTTTAATCGCTACAGCAATCAGAGATGGCTCAGCCACCGTTGTGCTAAAGCCAATACAGAAAGCAAATAGATAAACCCAGTAGTAATCAACCCAAGTCAGTTTGATGGAGTCTGTTAAGCTGAACTGATGTAAAAATTCTGATGCAGTGAGCTGCTGGGCCATGGTTTCACCAAGCGGAAACAACGCGAGTTCAAGCCCTAACAAAAACAGCGATAAGCCCACCAGCACACAGACAAACCCAGCACAAACCTTAGCTAGATTGGTCACAGACTGACGTAACACTGCAAATTGAAAGCCAAAGATGATGACAGTAATGGGGATGACATCCCGAGCAGTGCTCAAAAACATATCGATAATTTGAGCAAACGTAATCATCAAATTAGCATCCCATAAATCATTACGAACAAAACGGGCAGCAGAGACGCAAACGCAATCAGGCCAAAGCCATCTATCATCGGGTTTCGCCCTTTAATTGCCGACGCCAAACCAACACCAAGAGCAGTAACCAATGGAACTGTAATTGTTGAAGTCGTCACGCCTCCCGAGTCATATGCCACGCCAATGATGCTATCAGGAGCAAAGCCTGTGAGGATCACGACTCCTACATAACCTGCAATGATGAGATAGTGAATGGGCCAACCCTTGAGAATACGTAAAACGCCCAACATAATAGCCACGCCAACAGACAGAGCAACGGTCAGCCTTAACCCGTCAGCATACTCTTCCATTTCTTCAAGGTTGTGAGGAATAACGCCGCCTTCCGCTGCAACTTCTGCTGCTTCGTCAGCGACTGCGGTTAACGCAGGCTCCGCAATAGTGGTGCCAAAACCAAGACAAAAAGAGAAAACCATTAGCCAAAAGAAGCTGCCTTTTCTAGCAAATGATTGTGCCATCGACTCCCCAATTGGAAAAAGCCCCATTTCTAATCCATAGATAAAAATGGTTAGGCCCAAAATGACCAAACAAAAGCCAACTAAGATGGATGCCATATTTGGCATCGGATTTTGCAAGATGATAACTTGGAAGAACACCACGACGAGTGCAATAGGTAATAGATCTCTGACACTACTAAATAAGGATTTCAATAGTGCTGTCAGTGCTTCCATATCCACTCCGCATCTCGTGTTCTACTTTTAGAAAACTCCACTTTCAAAATAGACGAATTTTTAGATCCTGGTTTTGAATCAGACCGCACTAATAAAGCTTTGCTAGTGATATTTTGCGCAAGCACGTATGCTCACCTCGGATTGGTATTGCTATACTGTTATCACAAGCAAGGGAATAAGAATGAAAATACTAATAACAGGCGGAACAGGCTTTATTGGTAGAGAGCTTATGAAGCACTTTACAACTTATGACGTTGTATTGCTTACTCGCAATATTCAGCGGGCTAAGGAAGCCTTAAAACATATCGATCACGGGAATATTCACTACATCTCTTCTTTGTCGGAATTGCTTGATCTGAATGGTTTCGATGCCGTTATAAACCTTGCTGGAGAACCTATCGTAGACAGACGGTGGAGCAGAAAGCAAAAAGAAGTAATATGCAATAGCCGCTGGGAAACGACAGAAAAGATTGTTGACCTTATCCACGCAAGTGCCCAGCCACCTTCAGTTTTTATTAGTGGCTCTGCAGTTGGTTATTACGGAAATCAGGAGTCCCACCCATTCGATGAGAGCTTGCACGTCAACCAACCAAAGTTCCCACATTTAGTCTGCTCAACATGGGAACAAATAGCTAAAAGAGCCCGTACGGATACGACTAGAGTCTGCCTGCTAAGGACAGGAATAGTGCTGAAAGCCGATGGTGGAGCAATGAAGAAAATGCTACCACCATATCGACTTGGCTTGGGAGGTCCAATTGGCAGTGGACAGCAGTATATGCCTTGGATTCATATCCAAGACATGATTCGAGGTATTCTTTACCTACTAAAAACTCCACACGCTCATGGTGAATTCAACTTGTGTGCTCCTCACCCTGTCACCAATAAACATTTCAGTAAACAGCTAGCTAAGTCTCTAAAGCGACCTCATTTTTTGTTCACCCCTAAATGGGTGCTTAAACTTGCATTGGGAGAAAGTTCGGTATTACTTTTTGATAGTGCCAGAGCCAAACCTAAGAAACTGACTGAACTTGGCTTCCAGTTCAATTTCTCTAGATTAGAGCCTGCACTCAAAAATTTATTACACCATTCTCAATAATCCAGTAGTCTGTATTTATAAAACTCCTCTAACCACATACGAATAAACAATGAATAAAGCCATTCTCATTACTGGTTGTTCCACTGGCATTGGTTATACCTGCGCGCATGCTCTACATAAAAAAGGTTATCAAGTCATTGCTTCGTGTAGAAAACAAGAAGATGTAGAAAAATTGAAATCAGAAGGCCTTACCTGTATTCAGCTTGACGTAAGTGATATAGAGAGCGTTCGGCGTGCAGCAAAAGAAGCCATTCAATTGAGCGGAGGCAAACTCTATGCACTGTTTAATAATGGTGCTTATGGTCAGCCTGGTGCGATTGAAGACCTCTCGACAGAAGCGCTAAAGACTCAATTTGAAACCAATTTTTTTGGCTGGCATGAACTGGTTATCAATATTCTGCCAACGATGAGGAAAAATGGAGAGGGCCGAATTGTACAAAACAGCTCAGTTCTGGGCTTTGCGGCAATGAAATATCGAGGAGCATATAATGCGTCAAAATTTGCTATTGAAGGCTGGACCGACACACTACGTCTAGAACTATATGGTACTGACATAAAGATCGCTCTACTCGAACCGGGCCCAATAGAAACACAGTTTAGACAAAACGCATTACAAGCATTTAAAAAATGGATAAACATAGAAAATAGCGTTCACTCCCAGTCATATATTGAGCAGCTACAACGACTAGAAAAAGAGCAATCCAGTAAGCAGTTCGTATTGCCTCCAGAGTCATGCATAAAACCATTGTTGCACGCTCTTGAGTCCCCAAAGCCTAAAAATCGCTACCGAATCACGACTCCAACCAAAGTATTTGCCGTTCTTAAAAGGCTCTTACCTAGTCGTTGGCTTGATCCTTTGCTACGAAAAGCTGCATAAAAGCGCTAAGTTACAGCTATCAAACAACCAAATTGAAGCATTGAGGTATAAAAAGTAGCCTGTGTCATTTTATCGTCACAAAGTGCTGCCATTATGCTCACTATGGTTGAAGATCGGTCGATGTTAATCATCATTAAAGGTCATCAATCTAAACGAAACCTCCAAGCTTTAGATTCGGTGCTTTGCAAATGACATTAACCCAGTTAAATTGGCTAGGTGTGGGTGTCGCACTCATGCTATTTGTCTTGTATTAACATTCAAGTGCAATGAATGTGGTGAAAAACGTCGTGTGAACACGGCGTTTTTTCACATTTTGTCCCTTGAAAAATAGCGCCATAGCCCTTATTTGATAAGTAATCCAATTAATAAGGGACACCTACCGATGCAATCACCGTTTATTGTGGAACTGAACGAACAAAACTTTCACCAAACTCTAGAAGGTTCCATGCAAGCGCCTGTGCTCATCCATTTTTGGGCATCAATGAGCCAAGAAAGCGCTGATATCATTCCAGATCTACGAAACCTAGCCCAGCAATATAATGGGGCATTTACTCTGGCACTGGTTAACTGTGAAGAGCAACAAGCAATCGCAGCTCAATTCGGTATTCAAGCCCTTCCTACTATTGCGTTGTTTATGAATGGCCAACCTGTTGATGGCCTAGGTGGACCACAAACACTAGCTAGTGTACAAGCTATGCTTAACAAGCACTTACCAAGCCAAGAAGAACTCGACCTCAACAAAGCTTTAGAGTTGATTCAACAAGGTAGCCACGCTGAAGCACTCAAGATTTTACAAACGCTTCCTGAAGAGCTAACACAAAAAGGTGATGTTAAGTTAGCCCTCGCAGATTGCCTTCTTGAAACACAACAGTTTGATTTAGCTAGCAAGCTGCTAGAACACATCCCTCTTGAATATCAAGACAACTACTACAAAAGCTTGGTTGCGAAGTTAGAATTGCATGAGCAAACGGCTAACAGCCCAGAAGTTCAAGCTCTAGAGAAGGCCTTGCAAGATGATCCTAGCAATTTACAAACTGCTCATGATTTGGCCATTCAGTATCACCAAGTCAATCGAGATGAAGAAGCGCTAGATCTACTGTGGTCGTTCCTTAGCAAAGACCTCAACGCTCAGGATGGCAATCTAAAGAAAGCCTTTATGGATATCCTCAGCGCTCTAGGGCAAGGCAACAGCATTGCGAGTAAATATCGCAAGCAGCTTTATTCTCTAATGTACTAAGTACAACTGAGAGTCTAGATACCTCTATAGGCCAACGTAAACGTTGGCCTTTTTATTTTGATTTGCTAAGCAAATTCATTTGTTCAAATACGGGATATGAGCCAAAATAAATCAACTACTTAAAATGGAGCTTTATCATGAACGTTGATTCTTTGGTTACCATCATTTTTTTCGTCGTTGTTATTGTGGTCGTCATCGCTGCAGCCGTTAAAACTGTTCCTCAAGGTAACAACTGGACCGTCGAACGCTTTGGTCGCTTTACTCACACGCTTTCTCCAGGTTTAAACTTAATCATTCCTTTTATCGATCGTGTCGGACAAAAAATGAACATGATGGAGCGAGTGCTTGATATACCCGCTCAAGAAATCATTTCTAAAGACAACGCAAATGTAACAATCGACGCGGTTTGCTTTGTCCAGGT
Organism: Vibrio marisflavi CECT 7928; assembly: GCF_921294215.1. Taxonomy (GTDB): domain Bacteria; phylum Pseudomonadota; class Gammaproteobacteria; order Enterobacterales; family Vibrionaceae; genus Vibrio; species Vibrio marisflavi. The sequence continues at coordinate 482,363 of NZ_CAKLDM010000002.1, read as the reverse complement.
TATCGATGCAGCAAGGGCTGCCTATGAAGTTAACGACCTAGAAAACGCTATCCGCAACCTTACTCTTACCAACATGCGTACCGTGTTAGGCTCAATGGAGCTCGACGAGATGCTAAGTCACCGCGACATGATTAACACCAAACTTCTTTCGATAGTGGACGAAGCGACCAACCCTTGGGGCGTAAAAGTTACCCGGATCGAAATTAAAGACGTGCAGCCACCAGCAGATTTAACCGCTGCGATGAACGCGCAGATGAAAGCAGAAAGAAACAAACGTGCTGAAGTACTTGAGGCTGAAGGGGTTCGCCAAGCAGAAATTTTAAGAGCAGAAGGCCAAAAACAAGCTGAAATCTTAAAAGCTGAAGGGGAAAAACAAGCAGCTATTCTGCAAGCTGAAGCAAGAGAAAGATCGGCTGAAGCAGAAGCAAAAGCGACAGAAATGGTCTCCAACGCTATTGCTCAAGGTGACATCAAAGCAGTGAATTACTTTATCGCTCAGGGATACACCAACGCCCTCAAGTCAATAGGTGAAGCCGACAACGGTAAAATCATTATGCTACCATTAGAAGCATCAGGCCTAATGGGCTCTGTTGCTGGTATCGCTGAAATGTTTAAATCGAAAGATGCCAACGACTAATTTTAATCTCGAGATATCTAGTTAAGGAACGTTATGATCGAGCTTTTGGGAAACCTTAATCATTGGCACTGGCTTGCGTTTGGCTTCGCACTTCTTGCTGTCGAAGTGCTAGGGACAGCTGGGTACTTCCTCTGGCTTGGAATCTCTGCTGTGGTGGTGGGCATTATTATGGCTCTAGTCCCACTGGATTGGCAGATTCAGTGGATTACATTTGGCTTACTATCCCTAATTACAACATGGCTTTGGTGGAGAAAACAGAAACAAAATGACGCCACTAGCGATGAGCAAAGAGACTTAAATCAAAAGCAAAAACAGCTGATAGGAAAAACCATTATCTTAGATGAAGACTTAGAGGAAGGTAGAGGCCGAATCAAAATTGGCGATACAACTTGGCCTGCCAGCAGTGAGGAATTCCTAGCTGCAGGAACAAAAGTTAAAGTAGATTCAGTCGATGGCATCACTTTAATCATCGTTTCTCACAATAACGAATAATCCAAGCTTTCATCGGAATCAAACTATAAAGGCCCTAACAAGGGCCTTTTTTATGAGAAGTGGAGCTAACTTATCGCTTACATTAGGTCTAATAAGTCTTGCTCACTGCGTACTTCGATACCTAAATCCTGTGCTTTTGCCAGCTTAGAACCTGCGGCTTCACCTGCAAATAAAATATCTGTCTTCTTAGATACACTGCCAGTCACTTTCGCACCAAGATTCTGCAAAGCCTCTTTTGCTTCTGTGCGAGAAAGCTGAGATAAAGAACCCGTTAAAACAACCGTCATACCCGCTAATGGCTGAGGTGAATTGTCACTTACCTCTTCAATCTCAGGCCAACTAATGCCTTGCTCAATCAACTCCAGAACGACTTTCTGATTACTTTCTTGAGCAAAAAACGTCAGGATATGGTTTGCCACAACCTCTCCTACATCCTGAACCTCAATCAGCTGTTCTAATGTTGCTTGCTCGATTGATGGCAACGTTTTGAAGTGCTGAGCTAAGTTTGCTGCCGTAGCTTCTCCTACCTCACGAATACCGAGGGAATAAAGAAAGCGTGGTAACGTTGTTTGCTTAGACTTATTAAGAGCATCCACAACATTTTGCGCTGACTTGGGCCCCATACGGTCGAGTACAGTAATTACACCGGCAGAAAGCTTGAACAGATCAGCCGGAGACTCAACCATTTCTTTATCCACCAACTGCTCAATCACTTTGACACCTAGCCCATCCACATCTAATGCTTTACGAGAAACAAAATGCTTAAGAGCTTCCTTACGTTGCGCTTGGCAAACTAGCCCTCCTGTACAACGAGTTACTGCTTCACCTTCAACTCGTTCTACTTCAGAGTCACACACAGGGCAAGTTTCAGGGAACACAATATCCCGAACCTGCTCATTTCTGCGCTCTAACACCACAGAAACCACCTGAGGGATGACGTCACCTGCTCGCCGGATAATAACGTTGTCACCAATTTTCACGCCAAGACGTGCTATTTCATCTGCATTGTGCAACGTTGCATTACTTACCGTTACTCCACCAACAAACACAGGTTCAAGCTTTGCAACAGGCGTTATGGCACCTGTTCTACCAACCTGAAACTCGACATCATTTAAAACGGTAATTTCTTCTTGAGCTGGAAACTTATACGCAATTGCCCAACGCGGTGCTCTCGCGACAAAACCTAGACGCTCTTGCAAAGCGATATCATCGACTTTGATTACTACACCATCAATCTCATAAGCCAACTGTTCACGGCGAGACAGTATGTTTTGATAGAACTCTTTCACATCAGAAAGTGAACTAACACGGCGAGTTTCAGGGCAAATTGGTAACCCCCAACCTTTTATTTGCAAAAAGCGCTCATAGTGACTTGCTTCAAGCTGAGCGCCTTCTACGACACCAACGCTGTAAGCATAAAACGCAAGTGGGCGCGTCGCAGTGATTTTTGAATCCAATTGCCTCAAACTACCTGCCGCGGCATTACGAGGGTTTACAAAAACCTTTTCGCCCTTTTTAAGTGCTGTTTCATTCAGCTTATCGAACCCTTTTTTCGGCATAAACACTTCGCCACGAACTTCAATACGGCTCGGCCAACCTTCGCCCTGCAGCTTCAACGGAATAGAGCTGATAGTCCGCACATTTTCAGTGATATTTTCACCCGTAGCACCATCGCCACGAGTTGCAGCCTGAACCAGCACACCGTTTTCATAAAGCAAGCTTACTGCAAGACCATCCAACTTGGGCTCGCAGCAGAATACATCAACCTTTTCTCCAGCTAACCTGTCTCGCATTCTCTTTTGGAAGCTTTCCAATTCACTATCGTCAAACGCGTTGTCGAGTGAAAGCATAGGTATTTCATGAGTGACAGGTTCAAAGCCATCAAGCGGGGCTCCACCTACTCGCTGGCTTGGAGAATCAAGAGTAACTAGCTCTGGATGTTGTTCTTCTATCTCTAATAACTCTCGCATCATGCGATCGTATTCTGCATCTGGAATCTCAGGGCTATCTTCGACGTAGTAACGAACAGAATGGTAATGTAGCGATTGTTTTAGTTGATCTAATGTTTCTTGAGTAGTCTGAGACATAATTCACTCTTAATATTCGATTTGCTCGACTCTAGTCGCAACAAAAAGGCTCCAAACAGGAGCCCTAAAAGTTATTTGGTTGAGTTTAGGCTATATTTTCTGCTGCAAAATCTTGAATTTGCTTTCTGTAAGCGGCCAATCTATCTGGCGTCATCAGATTCCTTTGATCATCCAACACATTGCCGCCTAAATCGTCAGCAATCTGCTGTGCAGTCTTAAGCATCAACTTAAAGTTTTGGTCAGGCTCTCCATAGCATGGCAAAGTCATAAAAAACGAAATTCCTTTCGTCGTAAACTCCGCTGGGTCACCGTGTTTTAGCGTACCTGGCTGCATAATATTAGCCACACTAAATAACACTTTGCCAGTTCCGGACAAATCCGAATGGCGATGGAAAATGTCCATCTCACCATATAACAATCCATTTTGCTGCATACTATCAAATAGCTTGGTGCCAACAAAAGGTTCGTTGCCCGCACAATGTACATTTAGTACTAATACTTCCATTTGTGGCTCAGGGCTTTCTTCTATCACAGTTGGAGCTGGCTCTGGCTCAACCACTACCGTTTCTTCAGGCTCGATGACCGATGACATAGAAAATTGCGTCTCAACTTCTAAGTCTACTGGTTGCGCAACGATTGTCTCTTCTACAAGTTCAGGCTCTTCAGCGACTTTCTCTGATACCTCTTCAGTTGAATCATTCGTAGAAAGTAACGGATCTGGATGCTGACTTTCGATTGGAGCTTGCTGCTGTTTGTCCTGTGTAGCGGAAAAGTCATCAAACAATGGATCAGAGATAACATCACCAGCGCTGAAGTCTGGTTCCTTACGTTTCTTACGACTGACTTCCGCCGTTGTGGCTGGTGCAATATCCTCTTCTAGATCGAGCTGATCTGGAGAAGTGCTCATATCGAGCTTTCCTAGAGGTTTACTACCAAACTTAGATTTACCTTCCCGTTTGCTCGACCAAAGACCGTGGAAAAGAAGCGCACCTATTGCTAACGCGCCAACGATAATGAGTACAAGTCGCAATTCCTGCATTATTTACTCTCAAGCTATTTGTCCATTGGATGTACTTAGATATGCGCTTGTTTTGAGGTTTTTACCTTAAACGTTCAGCACAGTTAACCTACTTTACCAAAACTAATATGGGTTTTAGAACCGAATATTGTTAGAACTTGTCAATATACCGTGACACTAGCCACGCTTTTTTTCTTAAAAAGGTTAGGTAATATAGAGTCAGTTAGTCTCTCCAGGTTAACTTTTGTTCACGATCTAAGCTTCGACCTTTTTATTATAGATAACAGGTACACATGACTACATATCAAAAAAAAAGAACCGGATTTGGGTATTTTTTATATGGGCTCGAAATTGCACGACAACCCGGTATTAGAAAGTTTGTTTTATTGCCTCTATTAGCCAATATATTATTGGTCGGTGGCGCTCTTTATTATATGTTCTCCCATCTAAGTGTATGGATTGATCACTTACTAGGCCAAATGCCTAGCTACCTATCATGGCTTAGCTACCTGCTATGGCCAATACTTGCAATAACCATCTTAGCCACCTTCTCGTACTTCTTTAGCACATTAGCTAATTTTATTGCAGCGCCCTTTAATGGTTTATTGGCGGAAAAAGTCGAAGAAAAGCTCACTGGACATCGCGTGAATGACGATGGCTTGATGTCAGTGGTAAAAGATATACCAAGAGTCTTAGCGCGAGAGTGGAAGAAGTTGCTCTACGTCCTTCCCAAAGCAATCGGACTGTTTATTTTGTTACTGATCCCTGCTTTAGGTCAGACGCTAGGCCCAATTTTTTGGTTTGTCTTTAGTTCTTGGATGCTGGCAGTCCAATACTGTGATTACCCTTATGACAATCACAAAATCTCATTTAACCAAATGAAAATGGATCTTAAACGTAAGAAAGGTAAGGCGTATGGCTTCGGATTTTTAGTTGCCTTCTTTACTTCTATTCCTATTCTCAACCTATTTGTTGTTCCTGTCGCAATTTGTGGTGCAACTGCTATGTGGGTTGCAGAATTTAAAGGAGAATAACGCCCTAATATTGAAGTACTTAGTGGGTGGTTGTGCAATAAATATGGAAACACATTAACCATCCGCTGAGCCTTGAAGACAAACTGTCTATAGCTTATAACTTTTTAGTCTTTTTCCAAGTCATACCTAGAACATATGCTGTTAACCGTAGCTTAAAATTATCAGAGGAAGAGAAAGTAGCCATGAGTAAGATATACGAAGATAACTCCTTAACGATTGGTAATACACCATTGGTTCGCTTAAACCGCGTAAGCAATGGCAACGTATTGGCAAAAGTAGAAGCACGTAACCCAAGCTTCAGTGTTAAATGTCGAATTGGCGCCAATATGATTTGGGAAGCTGAGAAACAAGGCATTCTAAAAGAAGGTATCGAACTGGTTGAACCAACAAGTGGCAATACAGGTATCGCTCTTGCTTTTGTAGCTGCAGCTCGTGGATATAAACTCACTCTTACTATGCCTGAGTCAATGAGCTTAGAAAGACGTAAGCTCCTTAAAGCTCTCGGCGCTAACCTTGAGCTCACCGAGGCAGCGAAAGGCATGAAAGGTGCGATTGAAAAAGCAGAAGAAATCGTGGCAACTAATCCAAACAAGTATCTTCTACTGCAACAATTTAGCAACCCAGCCAACCCGCAAATTCATGAAAAAACCACTGGCCCTGAAATTTGGGAAGCCACTGACGGTGAGGTAGATGTGTTTGTTGCTGGCGTAGGTACTGGCGGAACTATCACTGGTGTGAGTCGCTATATTAAAGGCGAAAAAGGTAAAGCGATGACTTCAGTTGCAGTGGAACCTGCAGAGTCTCCTGTGATTACGCAAGCTTTAGCTGGCGATGATATCCAACCTGCTCCACACAAAATTCAAGGCATCGGTGCGGGCTTTATTCCTGCAAACTTAGATCTAGAACTTGTTGATCGTGTGGTCACTGTTAGCTCAGAAGAAGCAATAGAAATGGCTAAAAGGCTGATGGAAGAAGAAGGCATCCTTGCGGGCATCTCGTCAGGCGCGGCTATTGTAGCAGCAAACAAAATTTCAGAACTACCTGAATTTAAAGACAAAACCATTGTCACTGTATTGCCAAGCTCTGGTGAGCGTTACTTAAGTTCAGCGCTATTTGCAGGCGCATTCACCGAAAAAGAAACTGCCCAATAATATGTGGTGAAATCAATTTTTCGTGTAAAAAAGCCCCTAATTGGGGCTTTTTTGTTGATCCCTGCTGAACCTTTGGTAATATCACCACACTATTATTTTTAGCTTCAAAATAAAAAAGAAGCATTAAAGAGATCTGAACAGTTGCGAGCATTAAATAATTCAATCAATCGCAGCTGTAAGTCATTAACCAATGTTGGTCTTAGTGTATGGTATTGCTTTAAGCGACCATAAACAGTTAGTCTGACGGCGGTTAAGAAACTAACAAAGTAAAATCAATCGGGGTATTAAACATGTACGAGAAGCAAGTAGAAATCACTGCAGAAAATGGCCTTCACACTCGTCCAGCTGCACAGTTTGTTAAAGAAGCAAAATCTTTCGATGCAGACATCACTGTGACTTCTAATGGTAAAAGCGCTAGTGCGAAAAGCCTATTCAAGCTACAAACTCTAGGCTTGGTAAAAGGCACTACAGTGACTATTTCTGCTGAAGGCCCACAAGCTGAGCAAGCAGTTAATCACCTAGTAGCTCTAATGGATGAGCTTCACTAATAAAGCTGACTGTTCTAAGGCCATTTTGTTAACCACAAAATGGCCTTGTTGGAAATACACACCATATTAGACTAAACCTAACGGTAAGCAGAGTCTAAACCCTTCCGTATAATGTGACCAATTAAGGTATCGCTATGATTTCTGGTATCCTAGCATCTCCAGGTATTGCTTTTGGTAAAGCTTTACTGCTTCAAGAAGATGAAATTATCCTAAACACTGAAACTATTTCAGATGATCAAGTAGAGACTGAAGTTCAACGTTTCTACGACGCTCGCAACAAGTCTTCCGCTCAATTAGAAACTGTAAAACAGAAAGCGCTAGAAACGTTCGGCGAAGAAAAAGAAGCCATCTTCGAAGGTCACATCATGTTGCTTGAAGATGAAGAGCTAGAGGAAGAAATCCTAGCACTCATCAAAAATGACAAGATGTACGCTGACAACGCGATTCACACTGTTATCGAAGAGCAAGCATCTGCGCTTGAATCTCTAGATGACGAATACCTAAAAGAGCGCGCAACAGATATCCGTGATATCGGTACTCGATTTGTAAAAAATGCGCTAGGCATTAACATCGTCTCTCTAAGCGACATCAATGAAGAAGTTATCCTAGTTGCTTACGATTTAACGCCTTCTGAAACAGCTCAAATCAACCTTGATTACGTTCTAGGTTTTGCTTGTGATATCGGTGGTCGTACATCACATACATCTATCATGGCACGCTCCTTAGAGCTTCCTGCAATCGTTGGTACTAACGACATCACTAAACAAGTTAAAAGTGGTGACATGCTAGTACTAGATGCAATCAACAACAAATTGATTGTAAACCCTTCAGAAGCAGAGCTAGAAGAAGCACAAAAAGTTCGCGATACTTTCCTTGCTGAAAAAGAAGAGCTAGCAAAACTTAAAGACCTACCAGCTGAAACTCTAGACGGACACCGTGTAGAAGTTTGCGGTAACATCGGTACAGTAAAAGACTGTGACGGTATCCTACGCAACGGCGGTGAAGGTGTTGGTCTATATCGTACTGAATTCTTGTTCATGGACCGTGATGCGCTTCCTACTGAAGAAGAACAATACCAAGCATACAAAGACGTTGCAGAAGCTATGCACGGCGAAGCTGTTATTATCCGTACTATGGATATCGGCGGCGACAAAGATCTACCATACATGGATCTTCCAAAAGAGATGAACCCATTCCTTGGCTGGCGTGCAGTTCGTATTAGCTTAGATCGCAGAGAGATTCTACGTGACCAACTACGTGGTATCCTAAGAGCATCTGCGCACGGTAAGCTTCGCATCATGTTCCCTATGATCATCTCTGTTGAAGAAATTCGTGAGCTGAAAAAAGCAATTGAAGAATACAAAGTTGAGCTTCGTGCAGAAGGCCTAGCATTCGACGAAAACATCGAAATCGGTGTTATGGTTGAAACTCCCGCTGCAGCAGCGATTGCTCACCACCTAGCGAAAGAAGTAGCTTTCTTCTCTATCGGGACTAACGACTTAACGCAATATACTCTTGCTGTTGACCGTGGTAACGAAATGATTTCTCACCTATACAACCCACTATCACCAGCAGTACTTACTGTGATTAAGCAAGTAATCGATGCTTCTCACGCAGAAGGCAAATGGACAGGTATGTGTGGTGAGTTGGCTGGTGATGAGCGTGCTACTTTACTACTTCTAGGTATGGGCCTAAACGAGTTCTCTATGAGCGGAATTTCTATCCCTAAAGTTAAGAAAGTAATTCGTAACTCTAACTTTGCGGAAGTACAAGCAATGGCTAAAGAAGCCCTTTCACTGCCAACAGCAGCTGAAATTGAAGCTTGTGTAGAAAAATTTATCGCAGAGAAAACTCAATAATCTAATGATTCTAATCAATTGAAGATTTAATAGGCGGCTAAAAGTAGTCGTCTATTTTGTTTCATTGGTATACTATAATTCGACAGAATAAACAAACGTTAGGAGCATGACACAATGGGTCTGTTTGACAAACTAAAGAAGTTCGTATCTGACGACAGTGCCGAGGCTGGTGCTATTGAAATTATCGCACCTCTTTCTGGTGATATCGTAAACATCGAAGATGTGCCAGATGTGGTATTTGCAGAGAAGATCGTTGGTGACGGTATTGCTATCAAGCCAAGTGGCGACAAAATGGTTGCTCCAGTAAACGGCACTATCGGCAAAATCTTTGAAACTAACCACGCTTTCTCTATCGAGTCTGATGACGGTGTTGAGCTTTTCGTTCACTTCGGTATCGACACTGTCGAGCTAAAAGGCGAAGGTTTCAAGCGCATTGCTGAAGAAGGTCAAACTGTAAAAGCAGGCGACACTGTAATCGAATTCGACCTAGCTCTTCTTCAAGAAAAAGCAAAATCGACTCTAACTCCTGTTGTTATCTCAAACATGGATGAAATCAAAGAGTTGAACAAACTTTCTGGTGCTGTAACTGTAGGTGAAACTCCAGTTTTACGTGTAACTAAATAATCGGTTACCTACGTAAATACAGTTCTTTGCAAAAACGCTGCCCATGGCAGCGTTTTTGTTTATCTGTGGCTATCAAGTTTCTTTCTACAAACCTAAAGCGTATTTCAGTACTTTATGTTTAATTGGCCCAGAGTTTTCCGCAATTTTTAACACTAGGTTCCTTAATGGCTTTAGGACCACATTGTTGTTGCTAAAACCTTTGTAAAATACATCCATTCCGGTCTGCATGAGCAAGTTGTCTTTTCGGCGTAACTTTTCATACTCTGCTAGCATATCAGGACTCAGTGACTCGGAGTCACTAGTTACCTTCAATAAAGCTTCAACGTCCTTAAAGCCAAGGTTTACACCCTGCCCTGCCAACGGGTTGATGGTATGAGCTGCATCTCCTACTAACACACAGTTCTGTTTTGAGTACTGCTGAGCGTGACGTCGAGTTAATGGAAAGCTGCCATGTTGCAATACTTTTATGTCACCCAGCTCTTTGGGAAACTCCGCGAGAATGGCTTCTTTTAGCTGTTCGTCATTCATAGTGCTTAACTGTCTAATTCTTTTTGGCGAGTCGTACCAAACAAGAGAGCCTTGATTGCCACACAAAGGCAAAAACGAACGTGGGCCAGAAGGTGTAAATTGCTGCCATGTGATGTCTTGCTGTTCGAGCTCGGTCTCAACATTAACCAACATGCAATGCTGACGGTAATCCCAAGCTGTGACACCAATACCCGCTATTTGTCTCACCATTGAATTAGCACCATCAGCACCCACGATCCATTGAGCCTCAATAATTTTGCCAGACTGCAGCTCAACTCGATTTAAGCCTTCTTCAAGAGCGATAGTTTTAAGTTTCTCCGGGCAATAACACGTTAGTTGCTCATACTGGTCAAACTGTTGCCATAAACCAAGCTGAATCAGTCTGTTTTCTACAATGAAGCCTAACTCGGACAAATTCAGTTCATCTGAATGAAAGCGCGTCCTACACTCTGGATGCTCCCATGTTTCTAGTCGGCGATAAGGACAAACTCGAGTACTACCTATAAACTCCCATGCACCTAGTTGCTTTAGCAACGACACAGACGCTGCAGATATAGCTGACACACGCACGTCCATCGCCTGTTCAGCGTTAAATGGCTGTGGTTGGAAGCCTTCTATAACAGCAACTGTTTTGTTCTGCTTGGCTAAGCCTACTGCCAGCGCAGCTCCCACCATACCGCCACCAACAATGACGACATCAAACTTCTCTAGCTCTTGCACTATCTAACTACCTAATATCTGAGTTGCCGATATTGTACGGCTTATGAGACAAAAAGTAAGTCGAAGACCTAGAAAATTGAGGGATATTGTTGGGTAAATTTTAACCAACAAACATCAATCGCCCTCTAGTCAGAGGCTATGGAAAGCAGTACAATACGCCGCCTAATTGCATGACCTATGGCAGACAAGCGTGTGCCAATTGACAAAATAGAACGAGCGTAAGTGAGATGAGTAAAAAACTGCTAATTAAAACCTGGGGATGCCAGATGAACGAATACGATTCATCAAAAATGGCTGATCTGCTCAATGCGGCAAACGGCTATGAGCTAACGGAAGAGCCAGAAGAAGCAGACGTTTTATTACTGAACACCTGTTCTATTCGTGAAAAAGCGCAAGAAAAGGTGTTTCACCAACTTGGTCGTTGGAAAACACTGAAAGATAAAAAAGAAGGTGTTGTAATCGGTGTGGGTGGCTGTGTTGCTACACAAGAAGGTGATCACATCCGCGAACGAGCGCCATTTGTAGATGTTATCTTTGGCCCTCAAACGCTGCATCGCCTTCCAGAAATGATTAAACAGTCACAAAGCGATGAAGCGCCTGTGATGGACATTTCTTTCCCAGAGATCGAAAAATTTGATTGTCTACCAGAACCAAAGGCGGATGGCGTAACAGCTTTCGTTTCAATTATGGAAGGCTGTTCGAAGTACTGCACATACTGCGTTGTACCCTACACTCGTGGTGAAGAAGTTAGCCGCCCAATGGATGACGTGTTGTACGAAGTAGCACAATTGGCTGAGCAGGGCGTACGTGAAGTCAACCTACTAGGTCAAAACGTAAATGCGTATCGCGGCCTAACACATGATGGTGAGATTTGCTCTTTTGCAGAACTGCTAAGACTGGTTGCATCTATCGACGGTATCGATCGTATTCGCTTTACTACTAGCCACCCGCTTGAGTTTACTGACGACATTATCGCTGTCTACGAAGACACTCCAGAGCTAGTTAGCTTCTTGCATTTACCAGTTCAAAGTGGCTCTGATCGTGTTCTGACTATGATGAAACGTCCGCATACGGCGATTGAATACAAATCTATTATTCGTAAGCTACGCAAAGCTCGCCCTGATATTCAAATCAGTTCTGACTTCATTGTTGGCTTCCCTGGCGAATCAGATCAAGATTTCCAAGATACGATGAGGCTAATCAAAGACGTAGATTTTGATATGAGCTTCAGCTTCATCTTCTCTCCTCGTCCAGGAACTCCAGCCGCGGATTATCCGTGTGATACGCCTGAGCAAGTGAAGAAAGAACGTCTGTACGAACTACAGCAAACCGTCAACACACAAGCGATGCGTTATTCCCGCTTGATGCAAGGCACTGAGCAGAGAATTCTAGTTGAAGGGCCATCAAAGAAAAACTTGATGGAGCTTCGCGGTCGTACTGAAAATAACCGCGTAGTAAACTTTGAAGGACCAGCAGAACTCATTGGTCAATTTGTTGATGTTAACATCGTCGATGTATTCCCAAATTCTCTGCGTGGTGAACTAGTTAGAACAGAACAAGAAATGGATCTTCGCGTAGTAACATCACCGTCAGAAATGATGGGTAAAACACGACGCGAAAATGAGCTAGGAGTCGCTACCTTTACTCCGTAAGCTCGTACTATACTGTCATTAGGTGCCCGGTCGTTGTCGGGTACCTATAATGACCAAACTGTGAGGCAACATTGAGCAATAAAATTGTGACTCTAGAGATCGCTCTAGAACCTTCCGATAACCGCAGACTAGCCAGTCTTTGCGGCCCTTTTGATGACAATATCAAACACTTAGAACGCCGATTAGGGGTAGAGATCAACCATAGAAGTAACTTCTTTACTATCGTTGGTAAACCTCATACTGCTGCTGCAACACTCGATATCGTTAAGTCTCTTTACGTTGATACCGCACCTATTCGTGGAAATATTCCTGATATCGAACCTGAGCAAATTCACTTAGCAGTGAAAGAATCTGGTGTTCTTGAACAGAATTCTGAAGCGAATATTGAACACGGTAAAGAAGTGTTCGTAAAGACCAAAAAAGGCGTCATTAAACCACGTACACCAAACCAAGCTCAGTACTTAGTGAACATGGTGACACATGATATTAGCTTTGGTATTGGCCCTGCTGGTACGGGCAAAACGTACCTTGCCGTTGCAGCCGCGGTAGATGCTCTTGAGCGCCAAGAAATTCGCCGAATTTTGCTGACTCGCCCTGCTGTCGAAGCAGGTGAAAAGCTAGGATTCTTGCCTGGCGATCTCAGCCAGAAGGTCGATCCTTATTTGCGCCCACTGTACGACGCTCTATTCGAAATGCTTGGCTTTGAACGTGTCGAGAAGTTAATCGAAAGAAACGTTATTGAAGTAGCACCGCTTGCATATATGCGCGGCCGAACTTTAAACGACGCATTTATTATTCTCGATGAAAGTCAGAACACGACTGTCGAGCAAATGAAAATGTTTTTGACACGAATTGGTTTCAACTCAAGAGCTGTCATTACTGGCGACGTAACGCAGATAGATTTACCTCGCGGAGCGAAATCGGGTCTACGACACGCCGTAGAGGTTCTAAATGATGTAGATGAAATCAGCTTCAACTTTTTCCAATCTGATGATGTTGTTCGCCACCCTGTTGTCGCTCGTATTGTTAACGCTTACGAGAAATGGGAAGCTCAAGATCAAAAAGAGCGCAAAGAGTATGAAAAACGTCGCCGTGAAGAACGCGAAGCAAAACTACTCGAAGCCCAAGCTTCAGAAGCTACGTCCACTGCAAAAACAAAGGTAGAATAGGCATATGAGTGTTGTACTTGATCTGCAAATTGCAGTTGAAGAGCCTTCAAATCTTCCTAGTGAGTCTCAATTCAAACAATGGCTTTCTCATACCGTTGATGCTGTTCAGCCAGATGCTGAAGTGACGATTCGTGTGGTAGACACCCAAGAAAGCCATCAGCTTAACCTTGAGTATCGTGGTAAAGACAAGCCGACCAATGTTCTGTCTTTCCCTTTTGAAGCACCGCCCGGAGTTGAGATTGATTTGCTTGGTGATTTAGTCATCTGTAAGCAGGTGGTTGAAAGCGAATCAAATCAACATGATAAACCTCTTATCGCTCATTGGGCTCACATGGTTGTACATGGAAGCCTACATCTGCTAGGTTATGATCATATCGAGGATGCTGAAGCCGAAGAAATGGAGTCCCTCGAAAGTAAAATTATGCAACAACTTGGGTTCGAAGACCCATACCTTGCAGAAAAGGAGTAGCCCACGAAAGTCGAAGTGTCGATGAGCTACACAATGTGTGCTATCACACGTCTGATAGCGTTACATAATAGATAGACAATGAACGAAGATAATTCTCCCTCAACTACAGAGGGAAAAAAGGAAAAGTCGGAAGGTCCGAGTAGAAAGTCATTTTTTGAACGTCTCGGACAATTGTTTCAAGTAGACCCTAAAGACAGACAAGAGCTTGTCGATGTTATTCGGGATTCTGAAGAGAATGATCTCATCGATCACGATACAAGAGATATGCTCGAAGGTGTGATGGCCATTTCAGAGAAACGCGTACGGGATATTATGATCCCTCGCTCTCAAATGGTCACTATCGATAAATCTGACGACCTCAACAGCATCGTAAATCTGATTAACGACGCACAGCACTCCCGTTACCCCGTCATTAGTGAAGACAAAGACCACGTCGAAGGCATATTGCTGGCAAAAGATCTTATCAAATACTTAGGCTCCGATTGCAATGAGTTTGATATCGCCCAAGTGATTCGCCCAGCCGATGTCGTACCCGAAAGCAAAAGAGTCGATCGACTACTTAAAGAGTTCCGAGAGGAACGATATCACATGTCTATTGTCGTAGATGAGTTCGGGGGAGTTTCTGGTCTTGTCACTATCGAAGATATTCTTGAAGAAATCGTCGGTGAAATTGAAGATGAGTTTGACGATGAAGAAGAGATCGAGATCCGAAAACTGAGCAAGCACACTTTTGCAGTCAAAGCCTTAACCACAATCGAAGAGTTTAACGAAACCTTCAATACTCATTTCAGCGATGAAGAAGTGGATACCGTTGGTGGCTTAGTAATGACAGCATTTGGACATCTTCCTTCGCGTGGAGAAGTTGTAGAAATAGAAAGTTACAACTTTAAAGTGACGGCGGCAGATAACCGTAGAGTTGTGCAATTGCAGGTCACGATCCCGGACGAAGTATCTCTTCCTACTGAAACTGAAGAGAAAGTTAATTAACTCGCAAAGAGTCTGTTGACCTCAAATAGCCAACAGGCTCTAACAGATCCAAATACAATGATAAAAAAATTTGCTCTTCGCTTAGTGCGGCCACTCATGGCTGCACTGGTTGGTGCGTCTACAACACTCGCATTTGCCCCCTATGATATTTGGCCCATCGCCTTCATCAGCCCAATTTTACTTATTCTTCTACTTCATAAGCAGTCTTCAAAACAGGCGCTAGCAATCGGTTATTTCTGGGGCCTTGGGCAATTCACTACGGGAGTGAGCTGGGTTTACGTCAGTATTGCGACTTTTGGTGGAATGCCATTGGCTGCCAACCTGTTTTTAATGGGTCTTCTCATCGCCTACTTAGCGATTTATAGCGGATTGTTCGCATGGAGTTTAAATAAATTCTTCCCTGCCATCACTCTCTCGCGCTTTTTACTTGCTGTACCTGCACTTTGGCTGGTGACAGATTGGCTACGCGGTTGGGTGTTAACAGGCTTCTCGTGGCTATGGCTAGGCTACAGTCAAATAAACTCACCTCTTGCATCTTACGCGCCAATCGGTGGCGTGGAAATGATCACACTAGCGATATTGATTTGCTCAGGGGCGACGTCACTAGCAATCTTAAAAAAGCAGTGGAATTTACTACTAATTCCATTTGTTGTGATAGGCCTTGGATATGGGCTTAAAAATGTTAACTGGGTAACGCCAGCCCCCTCTACCACAACGAATTTTGCCTTGATTCAAGGTGATATTGCCCAAGCAAGTAAATGGCAACCCGATAACCGTTGGCCTATCATCGACAAGTACACAAGCCTCACTGAGAAGTCTTGGGGATCGGACATTGTTATTTGGTCCGAAGCGGCAATACCCGCTCTCGAATATGAAGTCACACCTTTCTTAAAGGGCTTAGATGAAGCCGTGAGAAAGCATGATTCTGCGCTAATTACTGGTGTTATCAATCGAACCGAGTCTGGTAACTTTTACAATAGTATTTTAGCTATTGGGAAAACGCCTTATGGGCCGTACAACTACGACCCAGCGAAACGTTATCACAAACATCACTTACTGCCATTTGGCGAATATGTGCCGTTTGAAAGCCTTCTCAGACCACTAGCACCGTTTTTTGACTTACCGATGTCATCGTTCAGCCCGGGAGCTTACATTCAGCCTAACATCGTTGCGAAAGGGCGATATTTCGCACCAGCACTCTGTTATGAAATATTATTTGGTAATCAAGTAAGGCAAAATGTCACACGTAAAACGGACTTTATTTTGACTATGTCGAACGATGCTTGGTTTGGGCATTCGATAGGGCCACTACAACATATGCAGATAGCCCAAATGAGAGCACTGGAGCTGGGTAAGCCACTAATTCGTTCAACAAACAACGGTGTAACTGCGGTAACCAACTATAAAGGACAAATAATTGCTAAATTACCGAGTTTTGAAGTGGGTGTACTAAAAGTGAAAGTCGCGTCGACTAAAGGTGAAACTCCGTACTGGTACGTTGGCTCATACCCACTTTATATCTGGGCAGCGCTGTGTTTAGTGCTTTCTATTTGGTGGCAACGTAAACGCCGCCACCAATAACTCTAAATAGTGGTAAGAAAGAAAAGTTAAGGCTTCAATAGCTGACGACTAAACTCTTTCTTACCGCATTTCACACATGGAATAATGGTTGTTGGATGAGAGTACTCGGTTTTGTGGCCACAATGTTCACAAACGAGCACACCTAAGCCAATCATCTCTCCCGCTTCGTAAAGCCCCTGATGTTCCAAATCAGAAAATAACTCAACCCACTCCACTTTGGTTCTGTCGGTAATATCGAGTAACCCTTGCCAAATGGAGTCTCGAATCATCAAATAAAACGGACCACTTTTTCCTTCTTCATAGTTATCAGCGAACTCCTTCAAATCCGACTTTATATACGCTGAAATCAAAGCCAACTCGTCTTTGGTCATATCGTTGGCTGCATGCATAACCTTCCCTGAAGTTTCTAACACTCTAGCCACTTCTTCTGGGCTGTGTTTGAGTGTTTCCAGTACTTCTTTGAACATATGTTCATAACCTGCTTTGCGCTTTGGCATTCAGTAACCTCCTTCAAGATAGATTGGCTATTGTTGTGCACCTCGGCTTTAGGTATTCTATGTCGATCAATGAGTCTGTGATTGTACAGAACTCACAAATTCCAAGATAACCGGATATCATCGATGCAAGACCAATATAACCCGCAAGATATTGAACAGAAAGTTCAGCAGCACTGGGACGACAACAAAACCTTTGTTGTAAGTGAAGACCCAAATAAAGAAAAATTCTACTGTCTATCTATGTTCCCTTACCCAAGTGGCCGACTCCACATGGGACACGTGCGCAATTACACCATCGGTGATGTTATCTCACGCTTCCAACGTCTGCAGGGCAAAAACGTTATGCAGCCAATTGGTTGGGATGCTTTTGGTCTGCCTGCTGAAAACGCAGCGGTAAAAAACAATACTGCTCCAGCACCATGGACTTACGAAAACATCGAGTACATGAAAAACCAGCTTAAGCTACTTGGCTTTGGCTACGATTGGAGCCGTGAATTCGCAACTTGTACTCCTGAATACTACCGCTGGGAGCAAGAGTTTTTCACCAAGCTTTACGAAAAAGGCTTAGTTTACAAAAAAACTTCTTCTGTAAACTGGTGCCCTAACGACCAAACAGTTCTAGCAAACGAGCAGGTCGAAGACGGCTGTTGCTGGCGCTGTGACACACCTGTTGAACAAAAAGAGATTCCTCAATGGTTCATCAAAATCACTGAGTACGCACAAGAGCTACTAGACGACCTAGACAACCTAGAAGGTTGGCCTGAAATGGTTAAAACCATGCAGCGCAACTGGATTGGTCGCTCTGAAGGTGTTGAGTTAAGTTTTGAAGTTGCAGGTCAAAAAGATCTAGAAGTCTACACAACTCGTCCAGACACTCTACTTGGTGTGACATACACAGGTATTGCAGCGGGTCACCCTCTTGCAGAAATTGCTGCGCAAAACAATCCTGAGCTTGCTGCATTTATCGAAGAATGCAAAAACACCAAAGTAGCTGAAGCCGAACTTGCTACGATGGAAAAGAAAGGCATGGATACTGGCCTGAAAGCGATTCATCCACTCACAGGTAAAGAAGTGCCGATTTATGTCGCAAACTTCGTATTGATGGATTACGGAACTGGCGCTGTGATGGCCGTTCCGGCTCACGATCAACGTGATTATGAATTCGCGACTAAATATGGTTTAGAAATTTCTCCAGTTATCAACCCTGCAGACGGTAGTGAGCTTGATATCTCTGAAGCTGCATATACTGAAAAAGGTACGTTGTTTAACTCTGGTGAATTTGATGGCCTAGAGTTTAAAGCGGCATTTGATGCTATTGCTGCAAAGCTAGAATCTCTTGGTAAAGGTAAAAAGACCGTTAACTTCCGTCTACGCGACTGGGGTGTTTCTCGTCAACGTTACTGGGGTGCGCCAATCCCAATGGTAACAACAGAAGATGGTGAAGTTCACCCAGTGCCAGCAGAGCAACTTCCGGTTATTCTGCCTGAAGACGTAGTGATGGATGGCGTAACAAGCCCAATCAAAGCGGATAAAGAGTGGGCGCAAACCACATTTAACGGCGAGCCAGCACTTCGCGAGACAGATACCTTTGATACATTCATGGAGTCATCATGGTATTACGCACGTTACTGCTCACCTCAAGCTGACGATATCCTAGATCCAGAAAAAGCAAACTACTGGTTGCCAGTGGATCAGTACATCGGTGGTATCGAGCACGCGTGTATGCACCTACTATACTCTCGCTTCTTCCACAAGCTGCTGCGCGATGCAGGTTATGTCACTTCTGACGAACCATTTAAGCAGCTTCTTTGCCAAGGTATGGTACTAGCGGATGCTTTCTTCCACACCAATGAAAAAGGCACCAAAGAGTGGGTTGCACCAACTGATGTTAAAGTTGAACGTGACGGTAAAGGCCGTATCAGCTCTGCAACAGACAACCAAGGTCGTGAAGTTGAACACTCAGGCATGATTAAAATGTCTAAGTCGAAAAACAACGGTATCGATCCTCAAGAAATGGTCGACAAGTACGGCGCAGATACCGTTCGTCTATTTATGATGTTCGCTTCTCCAGCCGACATGACTCTTGAGTGGCAAGAATCTGGCGTTGAAGGTGCGAACCGCTTCCTAAAACGTGTATGGAAACTTGTTAAAGAGCATACCGAAAAAGGCGAAGCAACCAGCGTTGAAGTTAGCAAACTTTCCTCACAGCAGAAGTCACTACGCCGTGATGTTCACAAGACTATCGCTAAGGTAAGTGACGATATTGCTCGCCGCCAAACCTTCAACACAGCGATTGCAGCAATCATGGAACTCATGAACAAGCTAGCGAAAGCGCCACAAGAAGGCGGGCAAGACAGAGCAATCTTAGATGAAGCGCTGAAAGCAATCGTTGCAATGCTTTACCCAATTACTCCACACATCTGCTTTGAAATGTGGAATGCATTAGGTGAAGAGAATGTCGATAGCGCTACTTGGCCACAGCACGATGAGTCTGCATTGGTTGAAGATGAAAAGCTAATCGTTGTTCAAGTCAACGGCAAGCTACGTGCTAAGCTGACTGTTGCTGCTGACGCAACAAAAGAACAAGTTGAAGCACTTGGCCTTGGCGATGAAAACGTTTGTAAGTTCACCGAAGGTAAAACTGTGCGTAAAGTAATTTACGTACCAGGTAAACTACTGAATATCGTTGCTAACTAATATAGAACGAATATAATTTTTAAGAGTCCAACAGGGTGGAAAGAGTCCACCCTGTTTATTTATTTTATGATTTTGCCGTCAAATACACTTTAAGAGTCATAAAATAAATATGTTCAGCATAAAGGAAGTCTATTGCTAATGCGCCTGAAGCCTTATTTCAAATTATCCATAGTATTATTTTCTGCGCTTTTACTCTCCGCTTGTGGCTTTCACCTTCGTGGTGACTACTCTGTCCCTGCCGAGCTTAACAAGATGTCTGTGACTAGTTATGACCAGTACAGTGTATTGACTCGCGATGTTAAAAACCAATTACGCCTCAGCAAGGTCGACCTCGTATCTCCTGCTGAAGACATTCCAAACCTGTATATCATGAGTGAGAGTACGGCAACACAAACGTTGTCGCTATACCAAAACACGCAAACCGCTGAACAGCAACTGAAAATGACAGTTTCGTATCAAGTAACTATTCCAGAACTTGGTTCTAAGACGTTTACCACAACTGTAACGCGCACATACCTAGCAAACTCATTGGCAGCGCTAGCTAAGTCTGTTGAAGTGGATATGCTAGAAAATGAAATGAGAAAGACCGCAGCGGAACGAATTCTAACCCAGATGTCACGACTCAAAGCTAACATCAGAGCAGGCTCAATGACACTTGCTGACGACAGTGAAGTAGATAATCAAACGAACAGCACTGCCGAGCAGAATTCAATGTCACCTAGCACGTCTACTAGCTCTGATGCTTCCTCTCAGACAACCTCCTCACAAGGTGAGTAGATGAGAGTCTATGCCGACAGGCTCGAAGATCATTTATCTAAGCAACTAGAGCCTGTCTTTTTGGTGTTTGGCAGCGAGCCTCTACTAATTAATGAGTCTCAGCAGGCCATTACTCAACAAGCCAAAAAACAAGGTTTTGATGAACACTTTAAGTATGTCATCAATGACTCCACTAATTGGCAAGAGATCCACGACTGCTGCTTATCATTGAGCTTGTTTGGTAGTAAAAAGATAATTGAACTCGACCTACCTGACTCAGGTGTCAATGCGTCAATTAGCAAAGAACTGCTATCGTTACAACAAGCACTCAGCCCCGATATTTTGCTGTTATTAATTGGTGGCAAACTCACGAAAGCCCAAGAGAACAGTAAGTGGTTTAAAAGCCTTCATTCAATCGGGTGCTGGGTAACTTGTCTCACACCAGATGCGGGGCGCTTATCTCAATTTGTTCAATTTCGATGCAGAAAGCTGGGATTATCTCCTGACAGGGAAGCGACTCAAATGCTTGCTCAGTGGCACGAAGGAAACCTAACTGCTCTTGTTCAAAGCTTAGAAAAATTGGCGCTTAATTATCCCGATGGCCAACTTAATTTAGTCCGTTTGGAAGAGTCTTTGAGCCGTCACAATCACTTTACGGCTTTCCATTGGACCGATGCTTTATTAGCTGGCAAAGCGAACCGCTGCCAGAAAATCCTCAACCAACTCCAATCTGAAGGCACTGAACCTGTTGTTCTACTCCGAACAATTCAGAAAGAGCTAATGCTACTTTCTAAAATGCATGACCAATTAAAGAAGAGCAATATCAACCAAGTGTTCAGCCAACACAAAATTTGGCAATCTAAAAAGCCTCTGTATAGTGCGGCATTAAATCGACTAACAAAACAAAGATTACGTAATGCTATCAGCACGTTGGCTTACGTTGAACTACACTCTAAAACAGATTTTACATTTTCTGCATGGCCATGGTTGAGTCAACTCTCTGTGCAGCTCTGCAGTACAAATGACTGCCTGCCGTTCACCCCAGCCAAAGCATGATATAATGCGCCGCCAAAAGAACTGAATTGAATCATTGTAAGGACCATCCATTGCAACAGAACGAACTTACTCTATTTCTTGCTGACAAAGCAGACGATATGAAAGCACAAAACATCACAACGATTGACGTACAAGGTAAATCTAGTGTGACGGACTACATGGTAATTTGTACTGGCACTTCTAAACGTCACGTTAACTCAATCGCTGAACATGTCGCCTCTGAAGTAAAGAAGGCTGGAATGGAGCCAATAGGTATTGATGGTGAAGCAGAAGGCGAATGGGTCGTTGTCGACATGGGCAGCAGCATGCTTCACGTAATGCAAGACGAACAACGCGCGCTATATCAGTTAGAAAAACTGTGGGGCTGATATGAAAATTCAGCTCATCGCTGTCGGCACTAAAATGCCAAAATGGGTAGAAGAAGGCTTTCAAGAGTATCGACGCCGTTTCCCCTCAGATATGCCATTGGAACTTATTGAGATACCTGCAGGAAAACGAGGAAAAAACGCTGATATTGCAAGAATATTGCAAAAAGAAGGCGAAGCGATGCTTGCCGCCGTGCCAAAAGGAAACCGAATTGTTACTCTCGATATTCCGGGTAAACGGTGGGATACAGAACAATTAGCTGAACAACTAGAAGCATGGAAGTTAGATGCTCGCAGCGTTTCAATTTTAATTGGTGGCCCAGAGGGACTTGCACCAGCTTGTAAAGCTGCAGCAGATCAAAGTTGGTCACTCTCACCTTTGACTCTTCCTCATCCTCTTGTAAGAGTGATAATGGCAGAGAGCCTTTATAGAGCTTGGAGTATTACCGCGAATCACCCGTATCATCGAGAATAAGAGTTTATGTTACGCAAGCGCAGTCAAATAAGGGATTATAAGGCAGAAGCACGACTATTTAAGTTTCGCGCAATTGCTGCATTTATTGGAATCGTGTTTCTGCTTGGCCTACTGGTTGTTAACTTTTACAACCTACAAATCAGTGGCTATCAGGACTACCAAACTCGCTCCAACGACAACCGAATTCAAATCGTCCCCATTGCCCCCACAAGGGGACTTATTTATGACCGAAATGGTGTCATACTAGCTGAGAACCGGCCTGTTTTCGATCTGGAAATCACTCCTGAAGAAGTCGAAAACATGGACGACACTATATCTGGCTTGCGCAAGATTTTGGTCATTACGCCCGATCAAGTCGAAGATTTTAAAAAAGAGCTCAGACGCAGTCGCCGCTTTAAGTCAATTCCGATTTTGACTCACCTTACACCAGAGCAAGTGGCTAAGTTCTCCGTTAAACAACACTCTTTTCCCGGTGTCACCGTCAATGCAAGTCTGACTCGCTACTATCCGTATGGCGAGATGATGACGCACACCATAGGTTACGTATCTCGAATCAACGACAGAGATCTTCAGCGCCTAGCAAATGAAGGGAAAGAATCCAATTATCAAGCTTCTCGATTTATCGGCAAAATCGGTATCGAGCGCTACTACGAAGATTTACTTCATGGCACAGCAGGGTATCAAGAGGTTGAAGTAAACAGTCGTGGTCGAGTCATTCGCAGGTTGAAGTATGTTCCACCTATTCCAGGTAAGGATATTGTTCTAAACCTAGATATCAAACTGCAAGAGTACGTTTATAAGCTTCTGAAAGGAAGGCGCGGCAGTGCCGTTGTGCTCGACCCTAAAGATGACGGCATTTTAGCCATGGTATCTAGCCCAAGTTACGATCCAAACTCGTTTGTTCGCGGCATTTCTAGCCGGGACTTCCGGGACTTGCTCGAAAATAAAAACCGCCCACTAGTAAACAGGGCCACTTTGGGGATTTACCCTCCCGCCTCAACGATTAAGCCTTTCATGGCAATCGCAGCATTGAAAGAAGGCATCATTACCCCTAGGACAAGCCGTAACGATCCTGGCTATTGGCGTATTCCAAATTCAAAAACCAAAAAAATCTATCGCGATTGGAAACGTTGGGGGCACGGTGTTGTCAATATTACGAAGGCAATTGAAGAGTCAGTTGATACGTTCTTTTATCAAGTCGCCTATGACATGGGAATTGACGACATTTCTCGCTGGATGAAGCTGTTTGGCTTTGGTGAATATACCGGTGTGGATATTCACGAAGAAAGTAAAGCAAACATGCCCACAAGAGATTGGAAACAACTACGACACAAAACCCCTTGGTATGAGGGTGATACTATCCCTGTCGGAATTGGACAGGGTTATTGGACCGCAACGCCCATTCAAATAGCAAAAGCGACTTCGGTGCTCGTCAATCACGGTAAAGTGATTTCACCACACCTGCTTCGCGCCACAATTGACAGTGGGGAGAGCTTTGACAAACAAGTTTTAGAGAAATATCCAAGCTCACCAAACTCGATTAATAATGTACCTGAACGGTATTGGGACATAGCACTGCATGGAATGAATTTAGTTAACCACGGTAAAACAGGCACGGCTCGACATTACTTTAAAAATACTAAATATGTCAGTGGAGGAAAATCTGGCACAGCGCAGGTCTTTGGTTTGGGCGAAGACGAAGACTACAACGCAGAAGAACTTGCAGAACATTTACGCGATCACGCTTTGTTCACTGCATTTGCACCTTATAAAGATCCCCGCTTTATCGTCACCGTCGTTTTAGAAAATGCCGGTGGTGGTTCTAGCCAAGGGGGCTCCTTTGTCCGTAAAGTTCTTGATTACGCCCTTTTAGGCGATAAAAACGAGGTAGAAAAATAATGGATCTAGATCCTTCAACAGGTCAAAACAGAGCGTTTTTCGAACGCTTTCATATTGACCTGCAACTGGTACTTGGCTTGCTAGTCATCATGGGTTTTGGCTTGATTGTCATGTATAGCGCAAGCGGACAAAGTATGCAGGTGATGGACAGACAAGCTATGCGTATGGGCTTGTCACTTGGCGTTATGTTACTAGTCGCGCAGATCCCCCCAAGGACTTATGAAGCACTCGCGCCATTATTGTATTTTGTCGGTACAGTTTTATTGGTCTGCGTACTGCTATTTGGTGAATCGTCAAAAGGTGCGCAGCGCTGGCTAGACATTGGTTTTGTGCGCTTTCAACCTTCAGAGTTGCTGAAAATTGCTGTTCCGCTAATGGTGGCTCGCTTTATCGGTAAACGCTCTCTACCACCTAGCTTTCAAACCATTATTATGTCGTTGGTGTTGGTTTTCATCCCGACAATTCTAATTGCAAAACAACCCGACCTTGGCACTTCAATATTAATCGCTGCTTCAGGTATTTTTGTTATCTTCCTTGCGGGTATCAGCTGGAGAATTATCGCGGCAGCGGCTGTGGCACTTGGCGGTTTTCTACCAATACTTTGGTTTTTCTTAATGAAGCCTTATCAGAAGCTTCGGGTTATGACCTTATTCAATCCAGAGTCTGATCCTCTCGGTGCTGGATACCACATCATTCAAAGTAAAATTGCGATTGGCTCTGGTGGATTGTTAGGAAAGGGCTGGCTGCATGGCACCCAGTCTCAGCTCGAGTTTGTACCAGAAAGACATACCGACTTTATCTTCGCCGTTATCGCTGAAGAGTGGGGGCTAATTGGTAGCTTAGTTTTGCTTGCCGCCTATTTATTTGTGATTGGCCGAGGTTTATACCTAGCCAGTAATTCACAAACCGCATTTGGTCGAATGATGGCCGGCAGCTTAACATTAAGCTTTTTCGTTTACGTATTTGTGAACATGGGGATGGTAAGCGGCATACTTCCTGTTGTTGGCGTACCACTTCCACTGATCAGTTATGGCGGCACCTCTATGGTTACTATCATGGCTGGATTTGGCATGATTATGTCGATTCATACTCACCGAAAAGCATTCTCCAAGGCGAACTAATTAATGAAGCTGAAAACTCTTACTGTAATCGCCGCTGGGATTGCATTAGCTGGTTGCTCATCATCTAGCCGCTATAGCATTTCCAATGATGTCGCTCCTAAGAAGCCGATTTCCACCTCTCATATCGAGAATGCTGTACCGCAATATGAACCTTTTAGCCGAGGGGGGAACAAAGACTATACATTGCGTGGCCACCGCTATCATATAATCAAAAATCCGAAAGGATTTACCGAAAAAGGTAAAGCCTCATGGTACGGTAAAAAATTCCACGGTCACTACACCTCAAATGGAGAGGTGTACGACATGTACTCCATGACGGCCGCGCATAAAACCTTGCCGATTCCGAGCTACGTTAAGGTCACTAACCTAGACAATGGAAAAACAGCCATCGTTCGCGTTAACGACCGAGGCCCTTTCCATGAAGGTAGGATCATTGACCTCAGCTATGCAGCAGCGAGCAAACTGGGCGTAATCAAAACAGGGACAGCCAATGTAGAAATTCAGTACATTAGTGTTCCAAAGCCGACCGCAAAGCATAAAGTGGCTGCTCTCCAGAAATACGCCATCCAGGTCGCCTCTTCAAGCGATGAAAGTCGCTCGAAAAGCTTAGCGAAAAACCTAGCTCATAAGTTGTCAGTTGGTAGCTATATCAATAGCAATAAGGGCCTATATAGAATATATTTAGGTCCGTTTGAAGACTATAACTCAACTCAGAAAGCTCTAAACGAAGTTAAACGGCTCGGTTACTCAACCGCATTTATCAGGAAGCAGGCCGTTACTCGTTAGAGTGTACTTAGCCTTAGGCTAGTTTCTTTTTGCAATTGTATTACTTGGATGTGAAAACACATTGTACTGACATGAAAAAAACTACATTTCTCAAATCAATTTTTTCTTCGGTAGCTGCCCTTTCAGCGACCTTCTCAATATTCTCAGCCTATGCGACTCCCATGGTGATTCCCGATGCTCCAGACATCGCCGCAAAAGGCTACGTATTAATGGACTACAACTCTGGAAAAATACTTGCTGAAAACAACATGAACAGCAAGATGCACCCAGCAAGCTTAACCAAAATGCTAACTAGCTATGTGATTGGTCAAGAGATCAAACACGGCAACATCCATAGAGACGATAAAGTCACTATAAGTAAAGATGCGTGGGCAAAAAACTTTCCTGACTCTTCAAAGATGTTCATTGAAGTGGGCACCCAAGTTTCTGTAGAGGATTTAAACAAGGGCATCATTATTGACTCAGGCAATGATGCATGTGTTGCAATGGCAGAATACATTGCTGGCTCTCAGGGTGCATTTGTCGATTTGATGAACTCTTGGGCGAAAAAAATTGGCATGAAAGACTCACATTTCACCAATGTTCACGGCCTAGACAACCCAAATCTTTATACCACGCCGTATGACATGGCGGTGCTGGCACAAGCGCTCATTCGAGATGTTCCTGAAGAATATAAAATCTACGCACAGAAAAAGTTTACTTACAACGGCATCACCCAATACAACCGCAATAGCCTACTTTGGGATAGCAGCCTAAACGTAGACGGTATAAAAACTGGCCACACAAGTAACGCAGGGTATAACCTAGTCACTTCCGCTACTCAAGGCGACATGCGACTAATTTCCGTTGTAATGGGAACCAAAAGCACAAATGCTCGCGTAGCAGAAAGCAAAAAATTGCTTACCTATGGTTTCCGCTTCTTCGAAACCGTCGAGCCACACAAAGCTGGCGAAACTTTTATCAAAGATAGAGTTTGGATGGGTAACCAAGACATGATCGCGCTGGGAGTGAACGAAAATACTTATGTCACTCTACCTAGAGGACAAGCTAAAAACCTAACCGCTAGTTTTGTACTTGAAAAAGCCCTCGAAGCACCGATTAAGAAAGGCGAAGTTGTTGGTAAACTCTTCTATCAGCTCGATGGTAAAGATGTTGCTCAGTATCCACTGGTAGCACTTGATAATGTTGAACAAGGCGGCTTCTTTAGTCGACTATGGGATCACATCGTACTATTTTTTAAAGGTCTATTTTAGAGTCTAGTTTTTACGGGAAGAAAGTCTCTGACTTCTCTTCCCCTTGAGATCGAGTCTAATTGGCAGTACTATTGCGCCCTTGTTACTATCGATATTGTTGGAGCCTCTATAATGTTGAACATTAATTCAGACGCTAAATTGAAAGATCTGCTCGAATTTCCTTGCTCATTTACTTACAAGGTTATGGGGCATGCTAAACCTGAATTGACAGAAAAAGTGCTCGAAGTAATCCAACGACACGCACCTGGCGACTATAGCCCAACGCTAAAACCAAGTGCAAAAGGTAACTATCACTCTGTTTCTATTAATATCACAGCAACATCTATCGAACAGGTTGAAACTCTGTACAAAGAACTTGGTGAAATAGATATCGTAAGAATGGTTCTGTAACCAAGCTTATAGCCTAAAGAATTTTAGAAAAGCAGCGCAAGCTGCTTTTTTATTAGCTAAAGAAAGTTATTGCATAAAGTAGCTCCTAAGCTGCAATCCATTTATAATGCGAAATCTTTGTAGTTGTATTGGCTTTTGCCAAAGGAAATTGGGTATGCAAGACCAACTGATTGTGAAAAAACTTGGCCGACAAGATTATCTTCCTGTCTGGAAAGCCATGCATGAATTCACTGACAATCGAAATGAAGACAGTCTCGATGAAGTTTGGTTAGTTGAACACAACCCAGTCTTTACTCAAGGCCAAGCCGGTAAAGCCGAGCACGTTTTAGCGCCCGGAGACATTCCCGTGGTGCAAAGTGATCGCGGAGGCCAAGTAACCTATCATGGCCCCGGCCAATTAGTTGCGTATTTTTTGATTAATTTAAGGCGTAAAAAGCTAGGAGTGAGAGATTTAGTCACTCATATCGAAAACATCGTAATTGATACTCTGAAGTCGTATAATATCGAATCTAATGCTAGGCCAGATGCGCCTGGTGTTTACGTAAATAACAAGAAAATTTGTTCTTTAGGGCTACGCATCCGCAAAGGCTGTTCTTTTCACGGCCTTGCGCTTAACGTCAATATGGACCTATCCCCTTTCCAACGCATTAACCCTTGCGGCTATGAAGGTATGGAAATGGTACAAGTTAGCCAGCTTGGCGGCCCTGATTCATTAGAAGCTGTAGAGCAGCAGCTTATACAAGAGCTCGTATCAATGCTCAACTACGAGCACGTTGAATTTATTACAGAAGCAAATAATCATGAGTAAACCAATCCAGATGGAGAAAGGCGTAAAATACCGTGACGCCGATAAAATGGCACTGATTCCTGTGAAGAACATGCCAACGGAGCAAAAAGAAGTACTTCGTAAACCGGAATGGATGAGAATAAAGCTCCCAGCAGACAGTCAGCGAATTCAAGATATCAAATCAGCAATGCGCAAAAATAACCTTCACTCTGTTTGTGAAGAAGCTTCTTGCCCAAACCTTGCTGAGTGTTTTAACCACGGCACTGCAACCTTTATGATTTTGGGTGCGATTTGTACTCGCCGCTGCCCATTCTGCGACGTTGCTCATGGCCGTCCACTCGCTCCAGAAGCTAACGAACCACAAAAGCTCGCTCAAACAATCAAAGATATGAAGCTTAAATATGTGGTGATCACTTCTGTTGACCGTGATGATTTACGTGATGGCGGTGCTGAGCACTTTGCCAACTGTAATAAAGAGATTCGTGCACTCAACCCTGAAATCCGTATTGAAACACTAGTACCTGATTTCCGTGGTCGCATGGACACTGCGCTTGAACTTCTAAAAGACAATCCACCAGATGTCTTCAACCACAACCTAGAAACTGCGCCTCGCCTATACCGCAAAGCTAGACCGGGAGCGAACTACAAGTGGTCACTAAATTTGCTGAAGAAGTTTAAAGAACAGCATCCAGACGTTCCAACTAAATCAGGCTTGATGATGGGGCTGGGTGAAACGAAAGAAGAAATCGTCGAAGTATTGAAAGACCTACGCGAACATGGTGTAACTATGCTAACACTAGG
Source organism: Vibrio marisflavi CECT 7928 (assembly GCF_921294215.1). Classification (GTDB taxonomy): domain Bacteria; phylum Pseudomonadota; class Gammaproteobacteria; order Enterobacterales; family Vibrionaceae; genus Vibrio; species Vibrio marisflavi. The sequence continues at coordinate 452,924 of NZ_CAKLDM010000002.1, read as the reverse complement.
CCAATATCTAGCGCCTAGCCGCCATCACCTGCCAGTAGAACGTTACGTTCCACCAGCTGAGTTTGAAGAGCTTAAAGAAATCGCTTTGGAGCTTGGGTTTACTCATGCAGCATGTGGTCCGTTTGTGCGTTCTTCTTATCACGCAGACCTTCAAGCTAAAGGGGAAGAGGTCAAGTAACCTACTCCGCTAGCTCAAAGAGAAGAAGCAGAATTTCTCGCTTCTTCTCTTCAAAATGCTAACAGCCCCGAAAACACTCTCCCCGTTTCTTGAATATATTTATATTGTTCTATACGCTAAGCTAAATAACTTATTGTGAAATTGCGAATAGCTAAGGATTAGCGATGAACAAAATTGGATTTTTAGCCTTCATTACTTCAGCTCTCCTTGTAGGTTGCTCATCAAATACTCAGGAAGACAACTACCGTGAAGCCTCATTTGAACTCTGCAACACAGAAGTAAAAGTATACTCCGTTAGTGAAGATGGCCGCGTTCGAATAGTCTGTTCCGACGGTTCTAAGTTTGCTCTGAAGGACGAAAAGACATTGGAAACAATGAAAGACATCAACGTGGAGTACTGTCACGGGGAAGGACTAGGGAAATTCAATGAAAGCCGCAAGTACTATACGTTTAAGTGCAAATCAGGAACTATGCTAAGCATTTCAAAATAACCCCTTCTCGCATATTGTTAATTAAAGGTGTGTTTCGGTTGAACACACCTTTTGTACATTCTTCGCTAAACAAATCCAATAATTTATCCCTGACCCAATAACTCCTGTCTATAATTTTGTTAGTACGGCTAGTGTAATTGCTACCATACGGCAACCTATTGACTCATGGAGGAGTATTTAGATGGATATTAAATCTTGCACTCGGTTATTAGCACCTATTCTGTTATTTTTCTCAATTCAGGTAAATTCCACTACGTTGACAGCCGCTCAGGATCCTTGGCCACCATTTGTCACTGAGAAAAGCAGTTTAGGTAATGGTATTTCAATTGACTTACTCAAAGCAGCAATGAAAACACAAGGATACGAAATAGACTTCAAGATTCTCCCATGGTCTCGCGCATTAGATGAAGTCTCCAAAGGCCGAATAGACCTACTGCCCGCTACTTGGTTTACCCAAGAGCGAACGAAGTTCTTACTCTATAGCGAGCCTTATCTATCAAACGAGCTGACATTTATCAAACGAGCAGGCGACCCATTTGAATACTCCGGCTTAAGTAGTCTCGATGGGAAAGTAGTGGGTATTGTAAGAGGCTATGGATATGGCGATGCCTTCCTAAATGCAACCAACTTCAAAAAACCTGAAGCAGGTGACTTAGTTTCAAACCTGAAAAAGCTACTAGCGAAGCGTGTTGATTTAACACTTGAAGACAAATTAGTAGCACTATCGATTATGGAAAAGTCAGGACTGAATCAAAGTGAGTTCGCCTTTACCAAAAAGGCATTATCGGAAAATCCATTACATGTCACCTCAGGCACTGCCAACGCGAATGGCAAAACCTACATTGATGCATACAACAAAGGTTTAGCGGAAATAAAAGCCAATGGCACATTCGATGCCATCCTTTCAAAGTACGGTATTAAGTAATTGATATAAACCCTGTAGCCTTACGAAAAAGGTTATGGGGTTTACTTAAAATAATAGCCAGCGACTATCGTAGGTAATACACAGCCATTTGTAGTGTGCATTGCTGACTTTAAATAATCTCACAAGATATATAACTATCAATGAATCAAAGCAAGATTGACAAAAAAAGCTCAATATCAAATAGCTAGAAACTATCACTCCCTCTAGGGCTACAGAAGTATCCACCGAACAGCATACAAAACTGTTGTCTATATCACTATAGTGTATTAACATGCTAGCACAGTAAAACACCCAAGCTATATTATAGTGAAAGATACAGATAAACTTGCTGAAGAACTTTACAGCGCAATCGCGCAGTTAAACTCCGCTGAAGAAACCAAGCTTTTTTTGACAGACCTTTGTACGCCTCAAGAAATTCATGGCATGGCTGAAAGGTGGCGTGTGGCAACATGCCTTAAGCAAGAGATGTCTTATCGTGAAATTTCAGCTAAAACGGGTGTCAGTGTCACCACTGTGGGAAGAGTTGCAAGAGCACTCAATTATGGTGAAGGTGGCTATGAACTATTGCTTGATCGCGTTGAGCAAGCTCACTCAGACAAAGAGTCTTAGGCGCAGAAGCTCCAGTCGTTAACTTCAACAATAGAACACCTTCAAGCTATGCAATCAAGGATGAGTGCAAAGGCCAAAAGAGCCAGTTAGCTTAACTTTGATGGTATGGTTTAAATGATAACAAATCGTAAAAATAAAAAAGCACTTAGCGTCTTTTCATTAGTCATGATCAACGTGATTGCGGTAGATAGCTTACGCTCATTGCCAATCAGCGCGGAATATGGCCTTTCACTAATATTTTATTATATTGCCGGCGCTATTTTCTTTATGATCCCAAGCGCTTTAGCTGCGGCAGATATGTCGACAGGTTGGCCACAAGATGGCGGAATCTACGTATGGGTTCGTGAAGCATTCGGTAAAAAGGCCGCATTTGTCGTTGCTTGGATTCTATGGCTCTATAACATCATTTGGTTTCCAACCATTCTTTCATTCCTAGCATCAACTTTCTTCTATATCGTTGATCCTAGTTTAGCAACTGACAAAACTATGATTTTCGTCGCCATTACTATTATGTTCTGGCTGGCAACGCTTGCAAATTGCTTTGGTATGCGAGTTTCTGGACTAATTAGCACACTAGGCTCTATCTTTGGCACTATTTTACCTATGCTGCTCATCATCATTTTAGCGGCCGGCTGGGTAATGGCAGGCAAGCATGTAGCAATTAACTTTAGCTGGAATGATGCCCTTCCAGATATGAGCAACCTAAACAACCTCGCTATTTTATCTGGAATGCTATTTGGTCTTGTGGGCATGGAAATGTCTGCAATTCACGCACAAGATGTCGAAAACCCTAAGAAGGACTACCCAAGAGCTCTTCTTTACTCAACAGTGTTAATTCTATTCTGTTCGGTCCTAGGCTCACTCGCTGTCGCAATCGTGATCCCTCAAGATCAAATTAACCTGTCTTCGGCTGTCATCACCTCTTTCTCAATCTTTTTTGCCAGCTACAAAATGTCTTGGATGATGCCAATTATCATGGTGTGCATTATTCTTGGCGGTTTCTCCGGCGTGTCGGCGTGGATTCTTGGTCCAGGTAAATGTATCCGTCAAGCAAGTGAAGATGGCAGCGCACCGAAGTTTTTAGCGAAAAGTTCTAAAAACGGAGCGCCAATTGCAATCCTGATGGTACAGGGCATTATCTTTACTGGCCTTGCGATGTTGTTCTTGTACTTCCCTGGCTTTAATGCTTCTTACTGGTTATTGAGTGCCATGACTGCGCAGCTATCTGTAATTTTTTATCTGTTCTTGTTCGCTGCTTTAATCAAGCTAAAAGTATCTCAGCCTGACGTTCCACGTGGCTATTCAATTCCAGGCGGAGTAATAGGTACAAGCATCGTTGGCGGCATCGGCATCATTACCTGCCTTTTTGTACTCGCGATGGGCTTCTTACCTCCATCACAAATTACGATCATGAGTAAGACAGCTTACGAAGCAATTTTGATTGGCGGTACAGTGTTAGTATGTGTTATTCCACTACTTATACCTTCCGCTACATCAAAAGCGAAAAAGCAACAGGTAGCTTCCAACAGTTAAAAGACGTTGGTCATTCAATACAAACTTTTGGGCAAGTGTACTACACACTTGCCCTTTTTATTGGAAGGCGTTAATGGATATTTTTACGCATCGCGTCAAGCAATGCAGAATAGATAGGGTTACAAAACTCAGCAACTTCAGACTCGTTTTTCGAGCGATAAGACGAGCTCCATTCAACCAGAGTTCCTTCTGGAACCTCTGTTAACTGGACAATACCAATATAGTCTTTGACAGCATCATGAGAAACCGGCCCGGGACCATCTTCAATACGGTAAGAAAAGCGATGATGATAATTATCGTAGTCAATTAATGTCTCGTGAAAAGCATTATTCAATATACGCTTAGCACCCACTTGATGCCCTTCAATTGCTCCAACTTTCTCAACTGATGTGATAACACCTTCTGCCCAACCCATATTGTGAAAATCACTTACCGCTTGCCACACTTCTTCAATCGGCCTGTTAACGGCAATTCTGTTATAGCACTTACCCATACCTCGACTCCTTAAGGTGCCAACATCTTAATAAACTTTTGGAATACACCTTTACTAATTTTAGGCCATTGAGCCTTTGAGATACTCGGAAAAAGGTCTGTGTATTAAAAACGAGAAAAGGCGAGCAAATGCTCACCTTTTGAAGTCTTCGAGTTTCGAAAAGTATTTAGCTATTACGCGTAAACAGGTAGACGCTTACAGATCTCTAGAACTTTCGCTTTAGTTGCTTCGATAACTTTTTCGTCTTCAACGTTATCTAGAACATCACACATCCAGTTCGCTAACTCTTTTGCATCAGCTAAAGAGAAGCCGCGACGAGTAATCGCTGGAGTACCAACACGGATACCAGATGTTACGAACGGGCTGCGAGGATCGTTAGGCACTGAGTTCTTGTTTACAGTAATATTCGCTGCACCAAGCGCTGCGTCCGCTTCTTTACCTGTGATGTTTTTATCAATCAGGTCAACAAGGAACAAGTGGTTTTCAGTTGAGTTAGAAACAATTTTGTAACCGCGCTCTTGGAATTGAGCAACCATTGCTTTTGCATTTTCTACTACGCGAGCTTGGTACTCTTTGAACTCTGGTTCCATTGCTTCTTTAAAGGCTACCGCTTTCGCTGCGATAACGTGCATTAGAGGACCACCTTGACCACCAGGGAAAACAGCTGAATTCAGCTTCTTGTACATGTCCTCACCTGCGTTTGAAAGAATCAAACCACCACGAGGACCTGCTAGCGTTTTGTGAGTAGTTGTCGTTACAACGTGAGCATGTGGTACTGGTGTTGGGTATACGCCTGCTGCAATCAAGCCAGCAACGTGCGCCATATCAACGAAAAGGTAAGCGTCAACTTTGTCAGCAATCTCACGCATACGAGCCCAGTCTACAACCTGAGAGTATGCTGAGAAGCCACCAATGATCATTTTTGGCTTGTGCTCAAGAGCAAGTTGCTCCATCTCGTCGTAGTTAATTTGACCTGCTTCATCAATACCGTAAGGAATCACGTTGTAATGCTTACCAGAAAAGTTTACTGGAGAGCCGTGAGTTAAGTGGCCACCGTGAGCCAAGCTCATGCCCAGAACAGTATCACCTGGGTTTAATAGCGCCATATATACCGCGCTGTTAGCTTGTGAGCCAGAGTGTGGCTGTACGTTAGCGTACTCACATTCAAATAGCTTACATGCACGATCAATTGCTAAAGCTTCTGCCTTGTCGACATACTCACAACCACCGTAGTAGCGCTTTCCAGGATAACCTTCAGCATACTTGTTAGTAAGCTGAGAACCTTGAGCTTCCATTACACGTGGGCTTGTGTAGTTTTCAGAAGCGATAAGTTCGATGTGCTCTTCTTGGCGAAGAGTTTCTTCTTGGATAGCTGCAAATAGCTCCGCGTCGTAACTCGCGATATTCATATCACGCTTTAGCATTTGTATCTCCTGATTGAGAATGTACTTAAAATCACAAAAAACCACACTGTGACTAGAGCCTAAAATGGGTTAAAAGTACCGCAATAGACCCACGCAAACGTTTTCGTCATGGTTATGGCGCGCATTCTACATAATTTGATCTGCCTCATAAAGAGGAAATTACAGTTTTATTTGTAGAGTCCACTGTCAATTTTGTGCTTTACACCCCGTAAAACACGAATTACATAGGTTTACCTTAATTTTCCCGCTTGCGCTACCACTATGGTCGGCTTTTTTCTAATATGCGTGGAATTTTTTTACTAGGACTTACAAACCTTTTTTCAGATATGGAAAAGCATTCAAAACACGAAGATTGGGTTGCCATCTTAACAGGCACGTTTTTAGTCGCACAAGGCGTATTCTTTTTACAATCAGCTCATTTACTTACAGGTGGCACCGCCGGTCTCGCGCTACTATTTAGCCAACTGTCAGGCATTCAATTCGGTCAGCTGTATTTCCTCCTCAACTGCCCTTTCTATCTTTTAGCGTGGAAACGATTTGGCTCTCGATTCGCTATTAACAGTGTCATTTCGGGTGGGTTGGTCTCAATTATTTCCGATCACCTGACTACGTTTATAACGCTAAGCAATATCAGCCCTGTTTACTGTGCTATTTCTGGCGGGTTACTTATGGGACTGGGAATGCTTATCTTATTTAGGCACCAATCGAGTCTGGGTGGCTTCAATGTTTTGTGCCTCTATATCCAAGACAAACTCGGTATATCAGTGGGGAAAGTTCAGGTAATGATTGATATGTGCATCCTTTTTGCGTCGTTCTTTTTTACCTCACCAAAGCTTATTGCCTTATCCGTTTTTGGAGCAATCATACTGAATCTAGTGTTAGCAATGAACCATAAGCCTACTCGTTACCAAGTACGATATCTAAAGAAAGCAACATCAAACGATTAGCGGTATCGCTATCGATTACTGACATACGGAACAGTGCACCTATAGAGTAAAAGCTTACTGAGAGGAACCTCACTAACTTGATGGATTCGGCTGCTAATTGTATATTTTTTATGTAAATATACGAATTGAAAAGACGAAAAGCATTGGACGCTAAAATGAATAAAAATAAGAAATTCACTTTGAAAGTCATTCAAAAAGAAGATTCAGGCGAAGGGAAATGCCTAGGTTCATCGGATGACATCGACCGAAAATCTGCACTCTATCAGTGGCTAATCACTAAGCGCGATAAAGGCATCACTCCATTCTTTTTAGCATTGTGTGACGAGAATGATGACTGCATCGATGCCAAGTATATTCCTATCGAAGAAGTGCGTACGATCTTAAAAGACTGGGGACACGTTTCCGACTAACGGAGCCGTCTCCCCACAATTAATGCATATCTTAAAAGTGCGGCTAGCTAGCGGGCTTCACTGCCCAACTCATGCAACGCCACTGCTTATCACCACTTTCGTCATACTCGAAAATACAGATCCCGCCTGTTGGTACTTTTAAGCTTTGATATTCAAACTCTGTGTCCAATATATTGCTAAAACGCATCAGTCCATTGCTACTCACAAGTAGAGCTGTTTTACCTGAATACTCATCGGCAATATGTTGAGCAAGCTTCACCCACTCTTTTTTTAGCTGATTGGGATCGACCAACCAACCATCTGGCACAATTGCATTCTGGTTCCAGTTATCAATGACAGCTTTGCCTTTCTCTTCATTGCCAGCTCCTAGCCTCGACATAACTTCTTGTTCTGGTTTGTTTTCATCGGGGCCATAATCAATTTCGTTAAGAAAATGACATTCAGAAACCTGCGACGCATCAAAACCAACTTGGCTACAAATGATGTCAGCCGTCTGCTTATGACGTTTCAATGGGCCAGATAAAACCACATCTGGTAGCAAATTGTTTTGTTTTAGATAATTACCGACAGCTTCACTTCTAGCTGATTCAACTAAGTCTAAATCTGTTCTGGCGCCTACTCTTGTTGGTGTTTGAGAAGGTAGAAAAGTATTACCATGTCTTGCGATGATTAATCTTGTTGTCATTGTTTTGGTACTTTTAGTTGGCTAACTTACAATTGCTCAATATCAAACTCGCCATTTTCGGCAATAATTTTCTCTGCGCGCTGAATATCTTCTGGGCTATCGACACCACTCATACCATCACGACCTTGATAACTGACTTCTACCATTTTTACTGGTATCGCATTTTCAATAAAGCGCATTTGCTCCAGGCCTTCACATTTTTCGTAGTGGCTTTCTTCCATCGATAGATAAGCTTTCAAAGCATCGAAAGTGTAACCATACAGACCGATATGTCTTAGCACTGGAGAAAACTCTGTTTCACCTTTCCACTGCTCTTCTTTACGAATCGCAGGAATAATATTTTTGCTAAAGCTTAATGCACACATATTCTTGGCAACTTGCACCGTAGTACCACTAAATGGCGTCACCTGCTTTACTTCTCGCAAGGTATCCAGCTCAGGCCAAGTTAATCGAACGAATGGTGTAAACACTTCTCCAACATCAGATTGGCTCCAAGAGTCAATCAAAGACTGAATAAACCAAGGCGGACAAAGTGGGTTATCACCCTGCAAGTTAATGATAAAGTCAGGCTGATAATCCAATTTTTCAATCAGATCAAAACAACGCTCGGTGCCGCTTTTGCAATGCTCGGACGTATACTGAAAATCAATGTTATGCTGCTCACACAGCTCACCAATCTGCTCGTTATCTGTAGCAACAACAAAACGGCAGTGTTCATTTGAAAGACAAACATCCTGCGCAATATCTGCCACTCGAAGAAGCATTTCTCGACCAGCAATTTTGAGTAATGGCTTTCCGGGTAAACGAGTACTACCAAAGCGCGCAGGGATAACGATAAGTATTTTTTTCATTGAATTCATTCCGAGTTTGAACTTTCGGCGAATACATTCGCACTGACAAGTTAAGCGCATGAGTATAACACAGCACCATGCTCTCTAGAGTCAATTAATATCGTTCAAGCAACAGCTGTACTTCTTCATCGAAACTAAGCGAATTAATATGATCCCACTCGGCCTTTCGTATTGAGTAGAAAGCTTGATGCTGTTTATTACCGAGACAGTTTTTTAGCAAATCACTACGTTGATATTCTGACACAGCTTCGAGCAATGTGATTGGTAGTCGATTGATATTGAGGCTGTTACGCTGCTCATCAGTCAGTAAGCCGGGATCTTGGTTATATGGCTTAGGCAACTCGCGTTTGTGCTCAATACCATCTAATCCAGCAGCAATAACTACACCCATGGCTAAGTAAGGGTTGGCAGACGCATCCATTGTTTTCAACTCGAACCGAGAGGGATGTTGATCATCTCCCGCTACTCTCAAAGCAGATTCTCGATTTTGCTCACCCCAACTACAATACGCTCCACTCCAATAATGAGGTAAAAAGCGCCGATAGGAATTCACACTTGGGGCAGTAACAGCCATCAAGGCTGGCAAGTGATGCAGTATACCTGCCATAAAGCCCTGCGTTTCTCTACCTAAGTGATAAGCACCGTTCGCATCAAACACAATGTTTGTATCGTCTTGCCAAAGGCTTAAGTTGAGGTGACATCCACTACCCGCAGCTTCTTTATATGGTTTAGGCAAAAAGCTTGCTGACAATCCACAGTTAAGTGCTGCTGCCTTAACGCTCTGTCGGAAGAGGATATTGTTGTCAGCACTATTGAGTACATCACTGTGCATCAGAGAAACTTCAAGCTGGCCCGGCGCTGACTCTGCATGGATAAGATTTATCTCGATTCCCTGCGCGTCCAGATACTCAACGATCACATTGATTACTTCATCAGCAACATCGAGAGCGCTGGATTGTGCGTATATACTACTATCGAGCGACGATTCTGTAAGAACTCGCCGGGAATCATTGTAAAATAGGACAAACTCAAACTCCTGCCCAACTTTTATCTCTAGGCCTGCTGTTTTCGCTCGTTCCAGCATGGTCTTCAAAAAACTTCTTGGGCAGTGCTCCCAAGGCTTATCTTGATCATACATATCACACATAACACTCGCGTGAGTAGGCGCATAAGGTAACAACTGTAAACTAGACCAATCCGGCATTAATCGAATTTCACCAACAGGGGAAAGCCCTGCCTCATTGGCTACAACAGTATCAAACATGGCTGGCTGAGCTTGCGCTGCCTTTGTTAAGCCAACGCCTTTCTCAGCATAGTGATCTATTCTCTCAAGAGGTACCGCTTTAGAACGGATCATATTCGCGTTGTCACAATATTGAAAGCGAATAAATCGAACACCTGCGCGAGTCAATCGCTCCTTGATTTGTTCTATCATAGCTAAACTCCCTTTCTGAAAGACGATTCTAACTTATCACAGAGCATATTATTCTCTGTTAGTTGTCACTGAATTTTCACAATTAATTCACCACTTCATCATTTTTCAGATTTCTAACTGTCATAGAAGCTTTATAGGATTGCCGATGCTATAAACAAGCAGAGGTTATTATGGATATGACGAGTCCGTTTCGTTTAACACGAAAAACCCCATTTGGAATCGGTGAAAATCTCACTGAATGGGCCACTGGTTTAAGTCAACTGGATAGGTTCTATGCTGAGCGCCCTATCGGCTGTGATACAAAAGCTTTTCTTCGTTACACATTAGAAACTCTGGGTATCCAGTACCATATCAATAGCGGTCTATTGTCAGAAGTACCTTCTCACGGGCCAACTGTCATCGTCGCCAACCACCCTTTAGGTTGTGTAGAAGGCGTCATATTGGCGGAGCTGCTTCTCATGATTCGACCTGACGTAAAGGTTCTAGCTAACTACCACCTCAAATCCATCCCTGAACTTGATGATCTGTTCATCGGAGTTGATGTATTTGACAGCCAAGATGCACATAAAGCGAACTTACATGCTTATCGTGAAGCGAAAACACACCTGAAAGAAGGTGGGTTGCTGCTAATGTTTCCAGCCGGTGAAGTCTCACAAATGATCGACCGGAAAACCAAACGTCTTGAAGACAAAGAATGGAGCCGATCAGTCAGTGCGTTTATTAAGGGTAGCAAGGCTACTACCGTACCAATTTTCGTACGCGGCACAAACTCCAAGAGTTTTTACATGGCTGGCAAAGTTCACCCTATGCTAAGAACGCTCATGTTGGGGCGTGAGCTACTAAACAAAACACGCCAACCAATTGAGATATCGATTGGGGAAGCGATTAAGTATAAAGAAGTAAATAAGCTTACTGATGGGCAGATAGTCAGCTACTTGAGGCTTAACACCTACTTACTAAATCGCTCTCAAAACCTTATTCAAAAGCCAGAACTTAGTACAAACAAGGAATCCGCTATTGCTCCCGCTTTACCTTTATCGAATATTTTGGATGACTTACAACACCTACCACAAGAACATCACCTGCTTAGCAGTGGTGAGTTCGAAGTGTACTGTACTACAGCCAATCACATTCCTTCGATTCTGCACGAAATTGGCCGTTTAAGAGAGATAAACTTTCGAGCTGTTGGTGAAGGGACAGGTGAAACTCTCGACATTGATGAGTTTGACAAACATTACCGCCATCTGTTTGTTTGGGACAATCAAAATCAGCAACTGGTTGGAGCTTACCGCTTAGGCGTTGTCGAACAAATACTGGACAGCAAAGGCGTAAACGGGCTCTACTCTAGAACTCTTTTTCACTACGATCACCGTTTTCTTAACAAAATGGGAAAAGCAGTCGAGTTAGGTCGCTCTGTCATTGCTGCTCCCTATCAAAAAAGTATGAATGCATTGCTATTACTTTGGAAAGGCATTGCAAGTTTCATCAACCAAAATCCAGAATACACTCACCTATTTGGTCCAGTAAGTATCAGTAACGATTACAGTGAGCAGGCAAGGCAGCTTTTGGCTGACACAATGACACTCCACTATTACGACAATGATAGTGCGAACTACGTTGAAGCCTCCAACCCTCTAAAGTCACAGCAATCGTTATGGAATACCAGCTTACTCACCGCACTTAGCGATCTACAGTTGCTATCGAGAGTAATTGCCAGAATAGACGATGGAAAAGGCGTTCCTGTCTTGTTGAGACAGTATTTGGCATTAAATGGGAAACTAGTCAGCTTTAACGTCGATCCTGAATTCAATAGCGCTCTTGATGGACTGATTGTGGTCGATCTCAGAAGCGTTCCTGCGAAAACGTTAGGCCGTTACATGGGCTCAACCGAAGCTCAACAGTACCTGTCATATCACTCGATTGATTGAAGATATTCGCTTAACTAAGCTCAGACTAAAAGAGCAGCAATACCTATGGGACTGCTGCTCTTTTCTATTTTACTGAAACATTCGCCTAAAACACTTGATTAGCTTGCTGCTTTCACTTTTTCTGCTGCTTTAGCTACTTCTAATTTGGAGAATAACTCAATGAAGCTTTGGGTTAACTTATGCTTTGGGTGGCTAAATATCATTGGCGATTGCTCAAAATGAGACTCTTTCATCTTCACTGATTGTGGTAAATATGGTTCTAATACTGGCAGGCCCAATGCTTTTACCGACTCAATGATTTGCTGAGGAAAGCGCGCTTGTGAGTTGTACATGTTGACAACAATACCTTCTAGTTCAAGATCACGATTATGATCATCTCTCAGCTCAGCCAAGTTATCTAGCAACGTCATAAGAGCTTGCTGAGAGAAACTGTCACAATCAAACGGGATCAACAAGCGCTGCGCCGCAATTAACCCAGCTTTGCTATAAAAGTTCAGGTTTGGTGGAGAGTCGATAAAAATGCAGTCGTAATTCGGTTGCAGTTCGTCTAGTGCTTCTCTGAGCTTATAAATTTTGTATCGGCGTTCTAAATCATTTTCCATAGCCGCCAATCTAGGGCTCGAAGGAATCACGTCTAGGTTTTCATGCGCAGTTTTATGAGGGAAATCTTTGATTGGAGTGGAAAAGGAGAACCATGAAGAGGTTTGATCAAATAAGTCAGCAATGGTTTTATCACTTTTCTGTTGGATATCATAGCCAAGATAGTGACTGCTATTTCCTTGAACATCTAAGTCAATAACAAGTGTTTTCAACCCCATACTGGCACTAACTGCCGCCAAATTGACCGTAATACTAGACTTTCCTACCCCACCTTTTTGGTTAAAAACTATTGTGCGCATTTACCTTGCCTCCTAGAACTTTCTATATGTCATTCATTGTATAGAAACTCTGTTCGTTTCTCCATTCCGGTTAAGCTTAGCGCACAATGCCTAGTTCAAAGCATCTATTTGTTCAACCGTGTGACTTTTGCAATACTCTTCGTTTCTGAGTGCTATTTTTTGACCATGCGACCATAACTAATATTACAGATACACACATGAAGAACCAACTCAAATGGACTGAGGAAGGTACGCAAAATGAAAGGAACAAAGTACCAATCACACTACCAACACCATAGCGTATACACGCTAGTACAGCACTCGCAGATCCCGAGATTGATTTGTACTTTTGCATTGCAAGAGAGATTGAAGGGCCAAAGCAAAAAGCTACACCCCAAAAGAGTAGCCAAGAAGGCACAATAAACGTGATTGCGTTTTTCTCAATGAATAAGTTAGCCAGAAGCATAGTGAGCGAGCCTAGCAGCATAAAACTCGTGCCAACCAAAATCGAGCGGTGGCTGCCTAATCGGTCAATAAACTTGTTTGCACACAAAGCTCCGATCGTAAACATCAAAGCGCAAGTAGAGAAAGCGACACCGTACATAGCTTGGCTAACATGGTATTGCTCAATCAAAATAAACGGTGAAATACTACTCAAAGTGAAGAATAACAATACGCTCGCCGTGCTAAACAAGCTATAACTCATCAAGTGACTATCCAGAACTATATCCCGATAATTTTTTAGGATCTGGCCAAAGTGGCTCGGCGCTTTCCCACTAGATGTATCTTCAACAAACAAGAGCGCTACAAATAGTGACACTGTGCCAAACACAGAAAGTGCAACAAACGCAGCTCTAAAACTTGCAAAGTGTTGCTGTAACAACCCACCAATAATTGGCCCAACTATTGTCCCAAGAGTTGTTGCACTGGAAAGAATGCCAAAACCTTTAGCCGCTTCCTGCCCTTCATATTTGTCTCTGATAATCGCAAAGGCCGTCACCACCGCTGCCGACGCAGCCAGTCCTTGAAGTATACGGGCCGTAATCAAAACAGAAACATCTTGAGCAATACTACAAAATATCGATGCTAACGTGTAAATCAACATCGCAAGCATAGCAGCCTTTCTGCGGCCAAACCTGTCTGAAAGTGGGCCACTAACCAGCTGCCCTAACCCCATTGCAAGCGTATATGCCGTCATTGTTAGCTGAGCTTGTACGGTCGTACTCGATAGTGCTCGAGCCATGCTTGGCAGTGAAGGTGCATAAATGTCTAACGACAAAGTAATAAGTGCGACCATTGGTCCAATGATCAAGCAGACCAACGTCATGCTTTCTGGAAACTTTGCAAGCTTCATTGCACCTTCTCTTTTCTAAATAAGTTGCTTTATCTTAACTTAACAACAAAAATGCAAACAAAGAGCTTATTGCGAAAACACTGTTTCTTCACAGAAACAATAGACTAATTTATGAATACCAATATCCAGAACAATCTTAAAGCGATGGCCGTTTTTGCAAGTGTGGTGGAAACTCAGAGTTTTACCCTAGCGGCAAAACAGCTACGTGTATCTAAATCTTCAGTAAGCAAAGACATCCACTGGCTAGAGCAATACCTAGGAGTAAAACTGCTGCACAGAACCACAAGGCAAGTTCAAATAACGGATGTAGGTTTAGAATACTACCGGCACTGTGAGCGAATAGTCACAGAAGTCACCAGCGCCAATGACATGATTGAAAAGCAGCAGTCAGAGCCAACTGGGTTAGTTAAGGTTCTTTCGCCTATTTCGTTTGCCCACTACCAACTTATTCCAATCGTTAACCAATTACTTTCAGAGTACCCACAACTGCAAATCGACTTGGAGCTATCTGACCAAGACGCCAATCTAATCGCAGCGAATTTTGATGTTTCTATTGTGGTTACAAATAAACCACCAGAGTCATATGTTGCTCGTAAGCTAATGGACATAGACTGGGTCTTTTGTGCTTCACCAACATTTCTGGATCAGCATTCTATTCCATCAGACCCCAAGCAGCTCGAGAGCTATGATTGTCTGACCTACAGGCAAAGACACCCCATTCATCACAGCTTATTGCTCAAACACACAAACAAAGACCCTATCGAGATAAAAATAACAAGTAAGTTCCGCTGCAATACCAGCACAGCACTTTTAGAAGCTGCAATCGCAGGAGTAGGTGTCGCATATCTACCCAAATTCATTGCCAAATCAGCTATAGAAAGAACTGAGTTAGTGCCAATATTAGAAGACTGGTATCTGCAGCCAGAAGCCGCGTACGCTATATACCAAGCCAATCATTTTATGCTACCGAAAGTGAGGGTGTTGGTGGAGAGGTTGCAGAAGATCGGGAGGGAATGACCCTCCCATATAAGCGTGACTCTAAAGTAAATCAGAAAACATAGTCGCTAGCGCATCATGATTGGCATCGCAAACACCGCGTTCAGTGATAAGCCCAGTGACATACTTTGCAGGAGTGACATCGAATGCGTAGTTGCCGCATTCTGTTCCTTTTGGTGCAGTGTTTACTTCTCTTCTAGTTCCATTTTCATCTAGGCCAAATACGTGGGATTGTTCGTGTCCAGCTCTCTGCTCAATGGGTATCTCTTTGAGGCCATCATTGATAGTCCAGTCAATAGTTGGAGACGGTAGTGCAACATAAAAAGGCACATTATTGTCATAGGCTGCAAGAGCTTTAAGGTAGGTGCCAATTTTATTGCATACATCACCTTGGGCAGTAGTTCGGTCAGTACCCACAATGCACAAATCGACTTCACCATGCTGCATTAAGTGACCACCCGCATTATCGGCGATTAGTGTATGAGGCACACCGTGAGAGCTGAGCTCAAATGCCGTCAAAAGTCCTTGGTTACGGGGCCGAGTTTCATCCACCCACACGTGCACTTTTATCCCAGCTTCGTGAGCTTTATAAATAGGAGAAATAGCCGTTCCCCAATCAACCGTCGCAAGCCAGCCCGCATTGCAGTGCGTAAGAATATTCACTACTGAACCTTGTGGCTTTTTGCTCGCTATCTCTTTAATAAGCTCTAGTCCATGATCGCCAATACTTTCACATAGTTTGACATCTTCATCGGCAACTTCTTCCGCTAACGTGTATGCTACTTTTTCTCTTTGCTCTGTCGGAGTGCCCTGCAACAAAGAGAACGCACGGTCTAGCGCCCACTTCAAATTGATGGCTGTTGGGCGAGTTTCAATTAACTCGTCATAACACTTCTGCAAGTGCTCATCACTTGGATCATGCTTCATTCCCAATGCCACGCCATAGGCAGCCACAGCGCCAATTAATGGCGCACCACGAACCCACATATCTCGAATTGCTGTAGCTGCCAACTGCATCGATGTTAGCTGGATAATTTCCAACTCATAAGGAAGTTTAGTTTGATCGAGTATTTCGACAGTTGTACCGTCATCTGCTAGCCAAACGCTGCGATAATGCTTTCCATTGATTTCCATTTTTTTTTAGCCTCTAAGATTTATTGCAGTGCTGTACATAGCGAGCAACGGATTGTAAGTCTTCGTATTGTCGAGCATTCACGATCAACTCGCGTGCCAATTTCAATGCGCTGCGCTCGCACTCAGCCCTTAAATCCGCGTCTGCAATTTCTTTAAAGTCCGCCACACCAGCAAAGCCAATAATGCGACGGTTAATTTCTAGACCCGCATTAACAAGGGTATCTTCGAGCAGCGTCTCAAAGAAGGATTGCTGCGCTCTTGTTAAAGCGGCTTGACCTAACCCTTGTTGATAGATAGCAACGGGGTATGCCTCACCTTGCGCTTTATCCGCCCACAACTGGGTAAACTGAGCGACAAAAACTTGCCACGTTTTTGATACCTGTTCTAGCAACCAATTTTGACTTAGGCTGCATTCCTCTTCCTCACTCTGCCAACCCGGTCTTGAAAAATATGCTAAGAACAAGTTGCCGATATAATTACCAATATCAAAAGCCATCGGCCCCATAAAACCAAACTCGGGGTCAATCACCTTAGTATCAGAATCCGCAACCATAATAGAACCAGAGTGCAAATCTCCGTGCAATAGTGCTTGAGCTTCGGTCATAAATTTGTACTTGTAACGCATGGCAACTTGAATCATCTCTTCGTCTTGCCATACTTTTTTCACATCCTCATCCAGCTGAGGTGAAGTCCAGTCATTTAACTCCGCGTCATAATACGGCTCAGTGAAAATCAAGTCTTCAGTGATCTTGCAAAGCTCGTCATTAACTACGAATTTCGACACTAGCGCTTTCTTTTCTTCTGCGTTCATCCCTAAATCGGATGTGAAAAACAAGCTTCTCGCGAGAAATCGACCAATGTCTTCAGCCAGATTAGGAAACTGTTTTCCCGCCATCAACTCCTTGCGAAGGATAATATGCGGGCTTAAATACTCCATTGCACATAACGCCTGCTCCTCGTCGTAAAAGTACACTTCCGGCACTAAGTCTTGACCTGCAAAGCGAGCCTCAAGAGCCAATATGTTGTATTCAAAAAATGCTCTCTTCGTCGAGAGTTTCCAGCTCTCACCCGCGGCGCGAACGTATGGAAGTGCTTGCTTTACTACAATTGTCTTTTCCGTTCCTGCAACAATAAACACAAGATTTAAATTACCATCACCGACTTCTTTAACAGACCAATTGCTTGGTTCACCGCCTAATTGGATATGAGCAGGTAATTTTTCAGAAATGTAGTGAGGAAGAGTTTCATTCGTTTTAGGTAGGTATTTATCTTGAGCGGCCTTTTGCATTTAGATCTCCATTTATTGTTAAACTTCAAAACCTGAGAAAAGAATAAATATGCAGTAAAACTCAATTAAGGAAGACAAAATTGTAAGATACTATCAATTGTTTTAGCAAAATATTCGCCTCAAATAGTGACATTTATATCATTGATATACTTAGGAAAATAATTCTTACACTAAAGGTTATATAGACACCATTTAGAGCAAAGCACCCAAGAATTGAACTCTCTTGGGCACCTTTATTTAAAAACGTCTAACGAGTGACTGTAATGGTATCAGAGATAGTAAATGTATCTTCTGGAGAGAAATGTAACGTGATATTCACTGAGTTATCTTTTATCTCGAAAATACCCGTTGTTAAGGTCTGCGCATATTCCCCACCAGAGTCACCTTGACGATACAAAGTGTTGCCGCTGGCCGCTTCCTGATCAAACAGCACTTCAGTAATTTGCTCACCCGAATGAGAAGAAAGTGATTCAAACAGCTCAGTCATTCTCTTCTCACGGTACAATGAAGAGTCCGTTTTTGTGTTCGGAAGATCTTTTAACCCCGCAGATTTGAGGTGATTGGCATGCCCATAAAATTGATGACTTTCTAGTCGTATAACTTCGCACTCCCCACCAGACGTTTCAACACTAAACAGATAATTTTCACCAGCCTGAGCTAAGCCATGATGGTAACCTGAAGCTCTGTCTTTACGCTGCAATAACTCTATTGCTTCTACAAGTGAGTTTGCATCAAGAATCGCTCTAGAAATGAACTGTCGAGGTATCCCTGCTTTGCAATCAAAAGCGCGAATATTGTTAATAGTTTGAACTAGCCCTTTTTCGTTCACTGAAATTGCGTTGCCTGCGATTAAACCCGGATATACAAAACTTTTAAACATGTTTCCATGCTTAGGTATAACAGTAACCCACGCGCACTGACCTAAGAACTCGATGTCTCCATCTTCGTTATGTGCAATATACGCACTTTCTGATTCGCTTTTTGGTAGGAAAAGAGTTGTGCAACCGTTGACTGGAAGCCCATCCCCTTGTTGTGATGGAAAAGCAAAATCACCGCGACAATTCCACATGAAGATAGTATCAAATGGAACACCTGCGCCTTCGCTAAGCCCCCTAACCTCATCAAAATAGCCTGTAGAAAACTGCTTCGCTGCAATTTTTAACGAATCAAACTCGGGACTACTACTCCAACTTTCAATAAGAGTGTTAAGTTCTTTATTATTTAATAGGCGTTCATGAATAGCTGATTTAAAAAACTGGCCAAGTTGAAAACCTATCTGAAAATGATCGCCTTTTATTGTTAGTTGAGGGATATTTTGCGTATGCTGTGTTGTCATTCCTGCCTCATAATTAGTTATCGTTGTTAGGGTGTGATTTATTTAGCTATGATATACAAGCCGACTTGCAATGGCAGTGTTAATTAGGTTACAGGTTAAGACCAAAATACGACATATGTCGAATAAAACACATTAACTTTATTTTTTTACTCGCGATAGGTTTATACCGTACTAGGCACTTTAATTTATAAATCAATAACGACCAAACTGGCCCTCCAGTAACATAGTGAATGAACAAGCACACGATCGCTTCACCTAACGACCACCAACAATAAACGAGAATTTGCAATGGAAATAAGAGCAATTGATTTGCAACAAGTCTTACCTATTCGTCACCAAGTTCTTTGGCCGAACGAGCCTATCGAATACTGTATCGTTGACGGAGACGAAACAGCAGAGCACTTTGGTGCCTTTTTAAACAACAAGTTAGTTTGCGTAGCTTCCATCTACCTTGATAATACCCACGCACGACTAAGAAAGTTTGCGACGCTTCCCGCATACCAAACACAAGGCATTGGTTCGGCAATGATCCAGTTTATAATTCACTTCCTTTCTAACAAACAGATGACCCGATTCTGGTGCGACGCTAGAGAATCTGCTCTACCCTTTTATCAGCGTTTTAATATGAAAGAAGAAGGAAATCGTTTTTATAAAAATGGCGTTCCTTATTTTAAAGTCAGTCTAAACCTCGTATGAAATGAGTGTAGCTTGCAAAAACTTCCCATGAGGTCATTGGTTTCTTAAATACGATTCGATGGTTATAAAGCTAAGTGAGTAAGCCAATATAAAATGGCACCACTCAAAGATAAATAACCAGTATAAGTTGCGCTAATTTATTAATATTGAATGATGGATTTTCTTAAAAATTAGCCAATAGAGTAAAATGACTGTCATATTCCATTGCTAGGCTTTCGAACAACTACTATCCGTTGTCGAGAATTTTCTAATGAAAAGAATACGCCTAGCAAAGACCGCTTTATTGGTTGCTTCACTCATTTCTACCAGTGCAATGGCTCAAGAACGAACACAAATTCCGTTTTGGAACGCCATGACTGGCTCGCTGCAGACCACTTTGCAAAAAATCGTTAAAGAGTTCAACGAGTCTCAAAATAAGTATGAAGTGGAATCAATTCCAAAAGGGAGTTATGAAAATACATTAACGGCTACCATCGCCTCTGTTCGCAGCCACACTTCTCCAGTTTTAACTCAAGTGTATGATGCTGGTACTGTCACCATGATGAGCGCGGGAGACAGAGTGTACTACCCTGTACAACAACTATTTAAAGACACAGGAACCAAACTCAACAAAGCGAACTTTATTCCTGCCACTCGCTCTTACTACAGCAATGGCGAAGGTGAAATGATCTCCATGCCATTCAACTCTTCAACGCCTGTTCTGTATTACAACAAAGACTGGTTTAAGAAAGCAGGAATTACAACTGCACCAAAAACATGGCAAGAGTTTAAGCAGGACGCACAAAAACTAGTTGAGGTGAAAGGTGCCCCCCAATGTGGCTCAACCACAACATATTTCATGTGGGTCATGTTCGAAAATTTCTCTGCTATTCAAAATATTCCTTACGGAAATAACGAAAACGGATTCAATGGCAATAGCACAGAGTTGCTTCCAAAACCGAATTACTATGTTGAACAAATGGCGTTGCTCAACAATATGAACAAAACCCATGCTTTCCAATATAAAGGTCGTGATGGCGCTGCGACAAGTTACTTCCAAAATGGTAGTTGCGGCATGCTTATCGATTCATCTGGCTCCTATGGCCAATTAAAGAATGGTGCAAAGTTTGAGTTAGGGGTAACTAGCCTTCCATACTGGGCTAGTGCTGTGGGCAACAAGCCATACAAAGGCATTATCGGTGGTGCTTCCATATGGGCATTGAAGGGCCACTCTGAAGCCCAATACAAAGGTGCAGCAGCATTCTTGAAGTTCCTAACTTCAGACAAGATCCAAGCACAATGGGCGAAAGCAACAGGCTACGTAACTGTCACCAAGTCTGCAGAGAAATACCTAGCAAGCACTGGCTACTTTAAATCTCACCCGGGTACAAAAGTCGCCTATGACCAACTTTCCAGAGATCGCGTCGCACCCAAGGGTGATGATAATTCTCGTGGTATGCACTTAGGCTATGATCCAGAAATCCGTAATGCGGGCTATAACGCTGTCGAAGCTATGTTCCAAGGCAATATCACGCCGAAGCAAGCAATTGAACAGCTAAAAGAGAAAGGCACGCAAATTCTTCAGAAATTTAACTCTATCAATAGTTAATCGAATCGTTACCTAGGAGATACGGTGAATCACCCTCAAACTATTGAGCAAGTTGGATACAAGCACCCTTGGGTCGCTTGTATCCTTTTGCTTCCGCAACTAGCGATTTCTGTGACTTTCTTTTACTGGCCTATGGCAAGTGAGTTTCATCAATCGCTGTTTCAAACCGATCCATTTGGCTTTTCCCAACAATATGTTGGACTGAAAAACTTCACATCACTATTAGGCTCACCAGAGTTTTGGCATAGCTTTTTGGTTAGTGTCGTCATGGCTGCATTAATTACCGTTGGAGTCATGGCACTCACATTGGTTCTGTCGACAATGGTGAACTCAGTTCGCTCAAAACCTTTGTCACTTTTATATCGCACCTTTTTCATGTTGCCGTATGCCATCGCACCACCTGTCACAGGAATGATTTGGCTGTTTGTGCTATCTCCATCGGTGGGCATTATTCCGCATTTACTATCTAGCTTCGGTATCAGCTGGAACCCAGCATTGAACCCGACCAATGCCTTCATATTGGTGACAGTTGCTGCAATTTGGAACCAGATTGGCTACAACTTTCTGTTCTATTTGGCGGCACACAAAGGCATACCGGGAGCCCTTTACGAAGCGGCAACATTAGATAATGCTAAAACTGTACGTAAGTTCACCAAGATCACCGTACCGATGCTTAAATCTATGTCTTTGTACTTGGTCATCGTCAACTTCATTTACAGCTTCTGCTATATCGTCGGTCTTATTGACGTCACCACCAAAGGCGGTCCAACCAACTCAACTAATGTGTTGGTATATGAAACTTATCAAAAAGGTTTTGTGAACAACAATGTCGGTATGGGCGCTGTGCTTTCGGTTTTGCTACTAATAATCGTTGCAGGGCTAGTTTACATTCAGTGCCGCTTTTTAAAACCTAAGGCAGACTACGCATGAAAATCTTAAACCGCTGCTTAAAGCATCTGTTCCTCATTGTTTCTGCTGGGTTAATACTGTTGCCACTATGGATGGTTATTTCAGTGGCAGGCACACAAAATACTGATGTAATCGGCTCAACGGCCCCTCTGTACCCAAACGTTTCCTTATTGATTCAACACCTAAACGAAGTGCTATTTAAAGGAGTGTTAGGGCTGCCGCCATATATTGATTTGCTTTGGCGCAGCTTTGTCATGGCCGCTAGCATTGCAGTAGGAAAAATACTCTTATCTCTTTGCTCAGCATATGCCATTGTCTATTTCAGATTACCATTTAAACGCTTTTTCTTCGTGGTGATCTTTTTAACTCTGATGTTACCGATTGAAGTTCGTATGCTGCCCAGTTATCAGATCATCGTAGACTTCAACATGCTCAACAGTTACACCGGATTAATCCTCCCGGTGATTGCTTCCGCCACGGCGACGTTGTTCTTCAAACAGTTTTTTGAAACGATTCCCGTTGAGCTGTTAGAAGCTGCTCGACTAGATAATGCAGGCTATTTCCGCTTTATGTTCAAGATAGTTTTGCCACTGTCTAAAACAAACATCGCGGCAATTTTTCTGATCATGTTTGTCTATGGCTGGAACCAATATTTATGGCCATTGATGATCACCTCTAAGCCAAGTTTTTACACTATCACCATGAGTTTAAGTCAGATAAGCACCTCGCTAGATAGCCAACCTTTATGGTGGCAAGCAATGGCAGGCACTCTTGTATCCACTATTCCAGTAGTTGTTCTTATGATCTCGATGCAAAAGTTCTTCGTCAAAGGCTTAATTCAAACAGAAAAGTAATGGACCATTGTTATGCTCACTATCCAAAATTTAAGTAAGAAGTACCCAAATGGCTACGAAGCTATCAAGGCTCCGGGCTTAAGCTTTTCCATCGAACCAAATGAATTTGTCGTGCTTGTCGGCCCAAGCGGTTGTGGCAAATCGACACTGCTGCGAATGATATCAGGGTTAGAAAACGTTACTGGTGGCACTATCGATCACGACGGTTTTCGTATGGATGACAAAGATCCAGCCAAACGAAAAATCGCCATGGTGTTTCAAAATTACGCTTTGTATCCACATATGAGCTGCTATCAAAACATGATGTTTGGTTTGAAGAACCTTAAGGTTCCAAGATCCGAGGCTCACGAGCGTATCATGCGCACAGCAAAAATGCTCGATGTAGAACATCTCCTTGAAAGAAAACCTGCGATGCTTTCTGGCGGTCAAAGGCAAAGAATTGCAATTGGTCGTGCCATTGTGAAAAAGCCCAATATTTTCCTCTTCGACGAACCACTTTCAAACCTTGATGCTCAACTTCGTAACCATATGCGTATGGAAATCAAAAAGCTGCATAAACAGCTCAATGCAATTTCTATCTACGTAACGCACGATCAAACAGAAGCAATGACACTTGCTGATAAGCTTGTGGTATTAAATAAAGGGCAAATCGAACAAATTGGCTCGCCTCAAGAAGTGTTTGAAAACCCAAAAACGTTGTTTGTAGCTAAGTTTATTGGCACGTCACCACTCAACTTGCTACCTGTTGAACATGATGTTTTGTCTACGCAAGAAGGCCTTATCCAAGCTGAAACGAAAACACTTGCCATACGCTCGGAAGATATTAGTTTTGCTCCACTCCAAGACAATCAGCCAAGTGTTCTGCTTAAAAATGGTAGGCTAGAAGAGCAAGAAATATTGGGTTCGGAATCGCTCTACCATTATGATTTTAACGGATTGAAAGTGACCGCAAAAGGCCCAACCAACATGGATAGTTCGATCTCTAAAACGCTTTATTTACCGTGGAATAAGCTGATGCAATTTGATGAATTGGGAATCAGTTTGGACACATTCAAGAAACCCTTAACAGTTCCCCAAAAACTATCCATATTCAACGCAGCATAATTTCAGCACAAAGCTAAACGGTATCTAAACACTAACCACCCAAATACTAGGTATCGTTTTCTTATGCGCTCTTCTACTCAATATTATCCTCAAAAAGCAATCGTTCCCAAAAAAAACAAGAAAAGATAGAGAAACGATGAATACATTAAACCATTTATTTTCAATAAATTAGATTACAACATTAATAACCATCCATTAGCTGCTTATCAAGCAGAAACAAAAATCTCAATGAATAAAGATATTCACTGCAAATTTTGGCTATATATCACGCAATAAACAATATTTAGTAGACAGAGTAATTACTCAGCCTTATTTTGAGATCGTTCCCGAAAATTAATCATTCGATTGATATTTGCTGGCTTTGGTTTATGACTACCAGATAGTCAACTATTGGAGGCTATAAGAATGAATGTAATACCCCCAGCCTCACTGTCACAGAGCTTACACAGATATCAACCATAACAAGCGAACATGGAGTGCATTATGAGTGAAGAAGTAAGACTGTCTACTTTAAGACAGAAAATGAGCTGTATCATAGACAAAGTATTGACGAAACCTTCGTTGAAAGAAAAGGAAATGAACTGTTTTGATTCACTTGTAAGCCGACGACAATTCTTAAAGGGATCCGGGCAAGTTTTTGTTCTTGCGGGGCTAGTGAGTAGTGGTGTTATGCCTAGTGCTTGGGGAAGTCTTAATTCTGATTACAGCTCAAATCCCGCGGACTTTGGTATTACTGATGTGGACATGTCAGAAGAGCCAAATGCCTATCAACTTACCTTTGGCACCGAGATGTTTACTGATACGGTAAAACAAACTAGTTTAGAAAGCAGCTTATCCGAACAAGGACACCATGCTCTGCTGGAAAGTTTCAATTGGGGACATCTTAAGATTCAAGCCATAGTGGATGAAGCTAGTGCCACAGAAAGCAATTTTACCGATACTAACTGCAACTATGGCTCTCCAACCTTGGTTCAGCTAATACCCGACTCAAACAACAAACCAACTATTCAAATTGTCGAACCGACAGATAAAGACAGTGCTGAACAAAGCATTGGCTACAAAACAACTTCGATTCCTAATATTAGTTTTGCAAGTACGGCGAACAAAAATACCTATGAATGTAAACGCATTATTCCTATTCATTCTCCACTGCATAACAAAGTTGCATCAGATGGAAAAATGTACGGCGTACAAGCATTCTTAGTCGATACCAATAAAGAGACGACAAGCTATTTAGGTAAGGTCTACCTCTGCATACGATGGTTTGAGGCGGAGACTGGTCTAGGAAATACCGAAAGCAGTGTGACCGATTGGCAAATATACAACTTAAAAGAAAAGCTACACGACCAGCACTCTGACTTGCCCGGTTTTAGATATTTAACAGATTTCAACGTGCACACCGATATTAGCGGTCAAACCCACATCACCTATCAAACTCAATTTGCTAGCGAAAAAACACATTATGATTCAAAACAGGACGTTACTTCACAGCAATTAGCGGCCTGCTGGGTGCTAACTATCGATTCATGGAAAAATATATCGCACTATGCCTGCACCACACCAATTACCGACTTTGGCGATGATTGGGAGGAAGGCTATATGGCAAGTGCTAAGTGCCCTCTAGTCGGTAACTATTTCGACAAACCCCTAGCATCACTAAATCATGTACTAAAAGAAGGAGAGGACAAAACATTTCATATTGCTCCAGCAGAATATACCTCAGTACAAAGTATTGAGTTTCCCCCATCGTTAATTACACAAGAGAAGGTTTATAAATTGGAAAGTGGCTGTAATGTTTTCTTTGAAAGCAGACAATATAAAGCTCCATATGACACTTACAGTTCGCTAAACTCAAATGGATATGCATTCGCATTAGGCTTAATTGATAAAAAACTATTTCTAAACACATTTAACTATTGCACCTTCGATTGTGTACACGAATTTCATCAAACAACAACAATTAAAAATAAAAATACCAAAGGGGATGTCAACGTTAGTTTTGTTGTTGCAAAAGTGAGCCTGTGGAAAGACTGCGACTTTTCTTCTGCTGCACAATCTAGCATCGTTATGATGTCACTCGATGCAGATACAGGTTTTCTGCTTGGCTATCGTATATTTGCACAGCCTGATATTGCTCAAGGAGACCCGGTCACTCTTTGTGGAGGCCAGAGTAAATATGGTGGGTTTACTTTTTTCAGTAAAGATGAAAATGACAACTTACTTATTTATCGTCAGGCCGACTTAGAAGCTGGTACGCCGTTTGATGATGATCCAACGAAAACTATGTCCCCTGTTTACTGGGGGTATACCTATAGTTCTTGTCCAGCATTCATGTCAACGCAAACGGTCGACGGTGAGCTTGAGTATTCGGGCTTCTTTATTGGCAATAACGCTAGTGCTATATACGCTAACCCACGATTCAATCAAAAGTGTGAATACCTAGCTATAAAAGAAACATCTTCTAACACCTACAGTGCTCTAATGAAATACAACAAGAACTTAGAGAAGACTTGGGTTGATAAGCCGATAGTCATTAGTCAATCGGAATCAGAGGCAGAAAGCACCAATAGCGAGACGTCGGAATGCTATTGTATGACAGTAAGAATAAAAAACAGCTACGATCTTCCCGCACAACTGAGCGAGACACAATACATAGAATTACGAAGCACAAACCCACTTACAGTATTAGTCAATGACACTCGCACATATGAGACCGACAGAACAACCAGTGCGTTAGTTCCCGCAAGTGATGTTTTGTCTGATGGGACTATTCAAGTTACCACCCTAGCTAAAGACATGTCTTGCTGCATGATGGTTAGGATTATTGATACAGCCAACCTTTCGATCACTTCTGATTCTGCACTTTTAAGCGACTCTAGCGGACAAGGCGTTACCTCTTCTTGGTACAACATTATCCTTTCAGAGCAATCGACTAAACGTGCATCTAGTGAAGATTACGTCTCACAGGATAAGTTTAAAACTGCAGGTGTCGAAAATAACTTGAGTATAAAACCAAATGTCGTGAGCTCAGAAGACGAAGCCTATAGTGCTCTATCAAGTTTGACACAAACAACGGCAAGCACACTTACTAGTTATACAGAAGCACAAGATGCTAGCAGCGGAGAGACAGTGCAAACATTACTGTCTAGCTCAACAATACCTGCTAGCATCAACCCGATTTATTGTCAGTTTGTAAAAGTGCAAAACTCAACACTTCAAGCCAGCACATCTGCATCGTCAAGCAACGACTTATGCCTTAACTTTGGCTCCAACGGTATGAGCTATGCCTCACCAAGAAACAATCAACAACTCACGAGCATTTGGGGAGATATCAAGCACTTTGCCAACGATGCTGCTCATGCTATTGCCAATGCTGTTAATGATGTACTTGATGGAATTGACGACGCTGTTACCTGGGTTTCTCAAGCGGGTGACACCTTCTTAGAAGTCACAGAAAATTTTCTTACGAAATTAGGCCATGCATGTGAGCAAGCAATCACAACGGTCTATGAGAGTTTAGATGAGATAGCCGATTCTTTTATCAATATCTGCCAAATTATCATTGACGTGCTGGAAGTACTGATTCGAGTCGTTATGCTGCTCATTAATATGCTGTTGCATATTGGTGACATTATTTCCTGCATCAATGAATCTGTTCGAGTACAAAAAGAAGGCATTACTATGCTGCAAAGCTTTAAAGAACCGATTGTTAACGGCTTTGAAGATTTAAAAGCTCTTGTAGATAGCGGATTAGATGATTTTTCAAACAATATAGACAGCATGAAGTCACAAACTGAAAATGCTGCCGAAGAAGCCGTTGAAAGTGTGGTGGACGGCATCATGGATATGAAAAAAGAAATGGAATCAGTCATCAATTCTCCTTTCGTAACCAAAATCATTAATGCCCCATTCAATTTATTCACAAAAGCTATTAATGCATTGGGTATTGATGATGCTATTGAAGAAGCTGAAGAAGCTATATATACAACATTAAGCCCGATACTCGTGGATACCTCATCTATAGATGTCAGTGGCTTAATTTCCACTCTAGACGCTGACTTCGATATTGATGAAGACTACATAATGGAAACTATTTTGGAAGCTGTTGGGAAAATAATCGCAGCACTAGCGAACCCATACGACTTCAGCAATATAGTGTTGGACTTACTTGCTTCTCTAATAGGTGTTTTAAAAACAACTATTGATATCGCCTTTAATTTGATGGAGTCGATAATATCTTTTGCTCTGGACAGTTTATATGGTATTTACTGCGATAAAAACATCACGTTACAAATTCCTTTTATAACTGCTATCGTTAAAAAATTTGATATTGACCTATCATTTGACGTTAGTATGGCAGAAGTTATGGGGGTTTATCTCGGAATAGTTACTTGGATTTATCACTATATTCTCGAAGGAAAAAGCGTCTCTACACTACCAAGCTTAGAAACCCTCTATAACGCAGGAGACCAAGCTAGCTTTACTGACTCTAGCCAAACTCTGCAGGCACTCCGGTCAAACTCCAGCGTAAGTGGTTGGGATGCATTCAATCACTCATGGGGAATCGGGTGTAATATATTAAGCTATATTTGTTCATTTCAATGGGCCGCCTCTCAAACTTTAGGTACACAAAAGGCTTTAGCAAAAGAGCGGGGACAAATATTCATAAGTAATCCCGGATTTTGTGCTTGGGATCAAGTTGGAATTAGCATTGCTAGCAGCCTTGCACTAGTCAATGGTATTCGTAGTGTCTCCTCTAATGCAATAAACACTAGTGGAACTTGGACTCCTCAGCGGACATGTGGCGTGGTCTTTGATGGTGTATTTTCTAGCGCATTTTTTGTCTGCATGATGCCGTTATTTGGTAAGTTAGTCGATTCATTGGTCGTAAATCCTACCGATACAGGTAGTGCCGACTTTTGGCGCAAATTTTTAAGGGTTCAATTTACAAGAAACTGTATTTCAGAGGCCTGCAACTGGGGCTTATTGATAGATAATATGGCAGAAGGAAACACTAAGGGGCTCGATATCTATTACTCTATCGCAGATAGAGTTCAAAGTGTCACAGCAGCTACCAAAGATTGCTTTGAGCTATTTTGGTTTGATGGAGGTATCGATGCTGCCCATCTAGCTACAAAGTTTGAATACATTAAAGCAATGTTTTGTTGGCTTATCGGCGCCACCGCATTTAACAGTTCAGCCCTTATAGTCAAAGGTATCGAACTGTACGACTAACAGAATGGCGAAGGCTGATATAACGATGCCTAAACACACGTGTTTAGGCATCGATAGGCAAATCTACTAGCTAAATAAACGATTAAACAGCAGCAACCACAGAAATCTCAACTAATAGCTCTTCTCTTGCCATGCTTGCTTCAACACAAGCTCTCGCTGGCGCGTGACCTTCGGGAACCCATGCGTCCCAAACAGCGTTCATTTCAGCAAAATCTTTCATTGTTTTAATATAGATCGTTGCAGATAAAAGCTTTTCGCGACTAGAGCCAACACTTTCTAACAGCTCATCTACTTTTTCCAACATGGTTGTCGTTTGATGAGTAATGTCTTTAGTGCTGTCTTTAGCAACTTGGCCACAAAAATAAACCGTTCCATTGTGAATCACTGCGCGGCTCATGCGCTGTTTGGTTTCTCTTCTTTCAATCATGGGAATCTCTTAAATGAAAATATTTTTGAATTATGTTCGTTATAGAACAGTATCAAACTACAAAATTTGCAATATGATCACTCAGTGCAAATATAATTGCAAATATTTTTAGTTGTTGGTCTATAAATTCCCTAAAATTGGACTCTTTCGCTCTGGTCTATACTTGAATAACGCGAAGGAGAGTTGCAATTGCCATGAGAAACTTATTCTACACCACAGTATTTGTGCTGTTGGTAAACACATCACACCTAGCCACTGCTGAAACACTACGATTTGCCCTTATCCCTAAAGAAGAAAATAATCCGTTTTTCCTTGCAAGCCGAGATGGCTGTATCTCAGCTGCAAAAGAGCTGAAAAACGTTCAGTGTATATTTCGTGGTCCATCGAGTATCGATGTACGCAGGCAAGATCAAATTCTATCGGAACTGATCGAAGAAGGTGTTGATGGCATTGCAATCGCCGTTTCTCAATCAGACTTTCTCGCTTCAAACAGTATCCATAAAGCACTAAAACTCGGTATTCCAATCATTACCTATGATGCAGATTTTTCAAAGGAATCTTTAACTAAGAACCCAAACCTAAGAGCGTCTTATATTGGCACCAATGACTATGAGCTAGGAAAAGCTCTGGGAGAGCAACTAAAAGCAGAACTGCCTGAGGGTGGCAATATTATTATTCAGAGTGGTCGTCCAGACTCGCCCAACCTCAATTTACGGGTAATGGGAGTACGTGCGGCACTGTCAGGTAAAGACGATGCCTCGTTGATAGATAAACTACTTAATGGTGAAAATGGCTGGAAGGAGTTCAGCAAACCGCTATACAACTTCGGCCAGTTTGAGCGAGCACAGACAGACCTAAAAAACGTGTTAGCTGCACACAAGCGAAAAAACATTGCTGCAATTGTGGCGGTAGGTGGCTGGACACAGTTCTTATCCAGCTATCGCGACATTGTAGAGCCTTATCAGCAGGCAATTGCAAACAAAGAGATTGTCTTAATCACTGCAGATACTGCAGATGAACAACTGGTCTATTTAAAAGATAAACTTGCGAATGGCAACGTGGGACAAAATCCATATAAAATGGGTAGACAAGCCATCATGACTCTTCACCGATTAAGCCAAAAACAACCGGTTGCTGAAGTAGTATATATCCCTATGACGTATTGCACGCCGCAAAACTTTGCAACTTGTACCAAGCATTAGCAAATACAAAAAGAGGAGCTTTTGCTCCTCTTTCAAATACTTTTAAGATGCTTGCTGGACAACTTGTGTCTGCGCTGCAGTGTGGGCCACCGTAGGTTGACTTGGTTTATTCATAGAGTTGAAGCCAAATACGATTACTGCTGCGATAAATAGAACTAAAGAAGAAGTGATGAGCTTTTTCGCTTTTGCTCCAGCACCATTCCACTCTCCGTGAACAAAGCTCCAGAAGTTCGCAGTTAATACGATGAAAATCATAAACAGAGGCCAAGCAATCGTTGGAGCTAAGTCACCACCAATTAACGCCTGAGCCTGACAGAACAACAGCACAGAACCCCAAGCACCAACGCCCATTAGAAGAGCATAGAACCAGTTTTTTGCTGCGCCTTTTTGTACAAGACTGGGTAGCGATCTTCTACGGAAGCCAAGGCAAGCAAAGTAGATGATATTTGGGAAAAATGCACCGATAAAGATAAGTGTAAACGCAACAGTGTTTGCTGGAAGTAATGACGCACCATTGTGCAACGCAGCATGAGATAAAGTCGGGTTTGCGTATGTGTAAGAGTTACCTTGAATAATGCTTCCTAAACCTGACAGAATCGCAAAAAATACACCAAGAATCATGTAAATAACGCTATTGTTTTGCTTTGATTCACTTTGCTGTGTTTCTTGGCTAGTACGTCGAGCTTCACCAGCTAGAATAGTCGTTACTACTGCCACGACAAAAATCACTGCACCTAGCAACTGAAGGTATGCGTATTTACTGCCTAGTAGTGATTGGTTCCAAAGAAGTGGCAGTAATGCACCGCCTGCTGTACCCATTGAAATATTGACAACAAAACTAATAGCAAGACCGGTACGCTTTAACGCCAGTACGAAAAACAGCTGACTGATACCCCATAGGAAACCACCAACAAGAACCAACATTAGATAATGGCTTGGTACACTGCTTATCTGGGCAAAGATATGCTTATCGAGAACTAGCAAACTTAAAACTGGCAACAAAATAAAGCCAAACAGAGTGTAGCTCAACCAAATGATTTCATCATTCCACCCTTTCATCCACTTTGATGGAGTAACGTAAGAGCCGTTGATAAACCCAGCAACGATACAAAGGATGATAGGGAGTAGCACGTATTGCAAAGACATAGCATTTCCTAGCGACTGTATGAAAAATGGACTCTAAATTTTGAGCCTCGAAAAAATTGCCGCATTATCACCAATTTTTGACTGAAAATTCAATGGTATTGATAACCCCATTTGCTAAAAATCGTAGAAGTTTGTTCGAGATCAAGCTCGGTAGTGGTTACCTAACCACCTGGCATATATGGAGTTATCAAAGTCTACCGGGATTTATAAAAAATATTTTTTCATAAATGATGCATATTTCTTCGGTTGCACATACAAACCTATCATGACACTTTGTTTGTTATCTGACCGATATACCAAACCATGTTTCAAAAAAGGAAAGCGGCATATTCTTTATTGAATATGCCGCCTTGTTGTCTTTTGATGTTTTTAGTAAAACCGTGTTACGAGCAAACCACTTTTTCAGTCACTTTCATTTCTTGCTCTTTCGTAGGCAGTGTGAAGCCTTCATGTAAACGATAGAATTTCTTATATATAAAGCCACTGACTAGCGAGCTATTGTCAAATGTGGTGTATGGAGATCATGCAGTAGCCTGTTGATGAGTCTCCATTTCTTTCACCCCATCGATGAAGCGAACATCTTTCACAACATCAGCCAGGAGTTTAAAACCTCGTAGACGACGCCACTTCGTCTCTGCACTGCGCATTAACTTGTAAGCCATCATCAACGTAGTCTTTCTGTTTCCACAGTTCTTCGTCTTGTTCGTGCGCAAGCGTACTGTGGCGAACATTGATTCTATCGGGTTCGTCGTCCTGATATGAACCCAGTGCTCTGCTGGGTAATCGTAGAACGCTAACATTTCAGCTTTGTCTTTCACCAAGCAGTCCGTTGCTTTTGGGTACTTGGCTTCGAAGCGCTTCTGGAAGGTTGAGAAGGCATGATAAGCCTCATTCCTGGTCTCTGCCATCCAGATATCTTGCAGTGCTTCCTTCATCCTAGGCTGAACACTTTTGGGCACCTTGTTAAGCACATTCGCTGTCTTATGTACCCAGCAACGCTGCTGACCCGTTTGAGGCCAGCACTTAGCAACCGCTTTCCAGAAACCAAGTGCGCCATCTCCGATGGCTAGCTTTGGTGCTAACTGTAATCCCTGTGCTCGTAACTGCTCAATGAGTTCCGTCCAACTTGCTTCTGACTCTCGATGACCATCCAGAACGCCAAGGACTTCTTTGCGCCCAGTGTCATCGACGCCAATAATGACGAGCAAACAGAGCTTGTCGTCCATTCTGACGTGACAGTAAATACCGTCAGCCCAGACGTAGACATAGCGACGCTTACCGAGGTCTCGTTTGCGCCACTGCTCGTATTCTTCATGCCATTGCTCCTTGAGGCGACAGATACTGTTGGCTGAGAGTCCTTTTGCATCCTTACCGAGCAGCGACTCAAGAGCGGGTAGCATATCGCCCGTCGATATCCCCTTGAGATAGAGCAGTGGGAGCAGTGTTGCTATGTTTTTAGTTCGCTTGAGATACGGTGGTATCAAGCTGCTATTAAATTTAACACCATTCCCTGAGCGATCTCGTACCTTAGGAATTTGCACTTCCACATCGCCGACACCTGTTTGTAAGGTTCTCTCAGGTAAGAAACCATTGCGAACTATGGCTTGTTTGCCGTCAACCATCGTATTCTGATATTGAGTAAGCAGCTGCTGAAGCTCCGCTTCAACAGCTTGTGAAATTAAGTCTCTTGCACCTTGGCGTATCAATTCAGTGAGCGGGTCTTGTGGTGTATTCAGTGAAACAACAGTATTATCAGTCATGCGGTGTACCTTTCTGTTAATCGTTCTGGTGAGAACTACATCAACAGATTACACCGCAACTTCTTTTCTCTTCCATACACCAGAAACCAGCATAGCTCCTGACTAGCATTAGAATCGCTGGCAATCCAATCATCATAAACTCGATACCTGTAACAGTTGTTGCCGACTGCTCAACATTGGGTACATAGCCGACAACTGAAAGGCCAATACCGACGATAAAGCCACCCATTGCACCAGCAAACTTAACCAGCATTGTTTGTACTGAGAAAATCACACTTTCACTTCGACGGCCTGTCTTATATTCTCCGTAGTCAACAACATCTGCCAACATTACCGTTTGCAGCGCATTGGTAATCCCTACCCCAAATTTAATTAGAGCACCCGCTAAACCAATCAGTATCGTATTGCCAGGCAGTGCTACGCTCATCAGTAACAAAACAACGCAAGATACAATTGGGAAAGCACACGCAATTAACCACAAGTTTTTACGTGGCAACATATTGGCGATTTTAGGGAAAGTAAATACGCCTAAAACTTCTGCAGCTCCCGCTATCATCATATAAACAGGGAATAGCTCAGGGTTTCCTAAAGCGTAAGAGAAATAGTAAATCGCAAAACCACCAACCAGCATGTTGGCCACTTGGAACGACAATACCGTGCCGATTAGCGCTTTAAGCTGATCGTTTTTGCCAATAATGGCTAGCACATCTTTAAAATTAAACTTTTCCGCAGGGACGCCTGTTACCGCGATGGTTTTTTCCTTTACATTTCGCGCGATTAGAAATGCGCTTAAGCAAAATATCACTGCGATAATGATGGAAACTTCAAAAAAGCCATCACCCTGATTTCCATCACCAAGTACACCAACAATGTGCAAACCATACGTACCGGTTATGAACCAAGCTAGGCTAGCAAACAGTCTTGGCCAAACCACCAACTTCTCTCTTTCTCGGCGCGAACGAGACAGAGCAGGAATCATCGACCAGTATGGAATATCCATAATGGTGTAAGTCAACCCCCACAAAATGTATACGACTGCCGCATATACATATAGCATCGTCCCTTCAAACATATGGGTACTAAAAAGAGCAACAAGGACCAATGCATTTAACAGTGTACCAATCACAATCCATGGGCGAAATTTGCCAAACCTTGAACGAGTATTGTCTACCACCATCCCCATCATCGGATCTGTCACAGCATCAATAATCCTAGCTGCTAAAAATATGGTACCGACGTACGCAGCGGAGATCCCTGCTACATCAGTAAAGTAGAACATTAGAAAGATATAAATAGGGGCACAGGCAAAATCCTTTCCTAAGGCACCTACACCATAAGAAGCTTTCGTCCTTAACGTGATGGTATCAGACATAGTCGTTATCCTTTGAGTTTCACAGTTATCTTATCGCCAATCGCAAAGTTGTACTGAAGTAACCTTGCTTATTTTTATGTTTGTCACTATTGGCGGAAAAATATGCTAACTAGATGGTGGTTTTCATTCTGTGATCGTCTGCAATAACATGGAAACGTTTTCATTTTTTAATGAAAATTGAGACACTGATACACATTATAAATAACTAGATTAGGCAAGAATAACGCTCCCAACCTTCTTAAACTCCCACAGCCAACACGATGGCAAGCCACTTTAGATGCAAGTTATTTCTAATAACTGAGGTTTAGCCACAAAAATATGAGTTCGAGATCACAAATACGCACTTAAACTTACTCCTTACTGAAAAAATAGCTAAAACACACAGAAAACGTTTCCACATATAATTACTCTGTCGGCATACAAACGTATTAACTATTAAGAATGGATTTTCAGATCATGACCTCTTTAAGCGACATCCTCCAAAGACGCGATTGGGAAAACCCTCAAGCTGTCAAAATCAACACATTAAAAGCACACAGCCCACTTTTTAGCTTTGAATGTGAGCAAAAGGCCTTGGATAAAACGGTAACCAACCGCCGTTTACTCAATGGGAATTGGCGCTTTAAGTTATTGAACTCACCTGAAGAAATTCAAGACCAATATGTAGCCAAATCTTTAGACGATTCAAACTGGGACTCCATAGAGGTTCCCTCAAACTGGCAGCTTCAAGGGTACGATAAGCCCATCTACACCAACGTCAAATACCCATTTGATGTAAATCCTCCTTATGTACCTAAAGACAACCCTACTGGGTGTTATAGAACTAGCTTTTCTATACTGGATGAGGATCTAGAGAAGACACAACGAATCATATTTGATGGCGTTAACTCGGCGTTTCACCTTTGGTGTAACGGAAAATGGGTGGGATATAGCCAAGATAGCCGCTTGCCTGCGGAATTTGATTTATCCAATTACTTAACAGCGGGCGAGAATACCATAGCGTTGATGGTAATGCGCTGGAGTGATGGAAGCTACCTAGAAGATCAAGATATGTGGTGGCTAAGTGGCATCTTCCGTGATGTAACGTTATTAGCTAAACCACGTAATTGCATCGAAGATGTACATATCACACCTGATCTTGACGCTATTTATCGAAATGGTTTATTAGATATAAAAACACAAATATCCGCTCCAGTCGGGTATCAGGTTAAGGTTCAACTATTCGATAAAGACATTCCCATTTCAGAAGCTCAGGTTGCTACCGCCAACAATCGATTGATTGATGAGCGAGGCTGCTATGACGATATGGTATTTCAGACTCTGCATATCGATAATCCTAAAAAGTGGAGCGCTGAGCAGCCAAACCTATATCGTTTAGTTGTTTCCTTGCTAGATGAGAAAGGCAAACATATTGAAACCGAAGCGTATCAAGTCGGATTCCGTAAAGTTGAGTTTCTAAACGATCAGCTTTGCCTAAATGGACAGCCCCTGCTCATTCGAGGTGTTAACCGTCATGAACATCACCCAGAACTCGGCCATGTGATGACTGAAGAAGACATGCTTCGTGATATTTGCCTAATGAAGCAGAATAACTTCAACGCCGTAAGAACCGCGCACTATCCGAATCATCCTCGTTGGTATGAGCTTTGCGACGAGTATGGGTTATATGTGTGTGATGAGGCCAACATCGAAACACATGGCATGGTACCAATGAATCGCCTCACTAACGATCCTGTCTGGTCTCATGCACTGCTTAACCGCTATACACAAATGGTGCTGCGCGACAAAAACCATCCATCGATTATCCTTTGGTCACTGGGTAATGAATCAGGACATGGCAGTAATCATGATGCGATGTATGCTTGGTCCAAAGACTTCGATCCATCTAGGCCTGTTCAATACGAAGGTGGCGGCGCTAGTACCAAAGCAACAGATATTATCTGCCCAATGTATTCTCGTGTTGACCAATCTCTCGTTGAAGAGGTCGACCCCAAATGGGCACTAAAGGAGTGGGTTTCACTACCAAACGAACGCCGACCATTGATTCTTTGCGAATATTCACATGCCATGGGCAATAGCCTAGGAAGCTTCGATAAATACTGGAAAGCCTTTCGCGACTTCCCTCGTCTTCAAGGTGGTTTTATTTGGGATTGGGTCGATCAAGGTTTAAGCAAACATGATGAAAATGGCCAACACTTTTGGGCGTATGGTGGTGACTTTGGAGATACCATCAACGATAGACAGTTCTGCATAAACGGTTTGTTGTTCCCTGATAGAACGCCTCACCCTGCTCTTGAAGAAGCCAAGCACTGCCAACGTTTTTTCACTACTGCAATGACGCAATTAGATGATCAAGCCATACAGCTCAGCATTCGCAACGAACACCTATTCACAAGCAGTGAAAATGAAAAGTTATGCTGGAGTTTACTTGAAAATGGTTCTGCTATTTTGTCAGGAGAGCTCAAGCTTGATATTAAGCCTCAATCAGAGCAGATAGAAGAAGTTCACTTGAATTTTCAACCTAAAACAGGCGCATTGTATCATCTAAATATAGATATAAAACTGATAGGAGAGTCGGTTTGGGCACCAGCAGGCCATATCGTCGCAACCGAGCAATTCGAAGTAGCCAACTCTTTGGGTCTGTTAAGACCAGAAGCGAAATCACCACACACTCTCGAATTGTCTAGCGACGACAAGCATTTTACTGTCAAAGATGAAAACGTATTACTAGAGCTGCGCTGGAATAAGCATAGTGGGCAAATGACTCACTGGACGATTGACGGTGAACAGCAAATTCTGGAAGGGCCAAAAGATAATTTTTATCGAGCTCCATTGGACAATGATATTGGTATTAGCCAAGTGGACTGTATCGACCCTAATGCTTGGTCATGTCGATGGGATATGGCGGGCTTGAATCAATGGGAAAAAGAGTGTGTCAGTTGTACAGGAACCACAACCGAAAGTGGCGTAAACATTGTTTCTCAGTTTGCTTACCATCACCAAGGCAAAATCCAAGCGACTACTGAATGGGTATACTCTATCGATGCAAAAGGAAACATTAAAACAGATATCTCTGTAGCGCTCGCTGAACACTTACCACCTATGCCAAGAGTCGGTATCGAAGTGCTTCTACCACAACAGAAAGAAAACAACATTGCTTGGTTAGGGCTCGGGCCTTTTGAGAATTATCCAGATCGTTTGTCTGCAGCAAGGTTTGGGTACTATCAAAAACCACTGGATGAAATGACCACACCGTACATCTTCCCGACAGACAGTGGATTAAGATGTGGAACGAGTAAAGTTGAAGTCAACAACATGCAAGTCAGTGGAGAATTCCAATTTAGTGTCAGTCCATTTAGCCAAGCCGAGATCGCTCAAGCTAGGCATACCAATGAGCTGACTAAACAAAACAACCTTTACCTATTTATCGACCACAAGCACATGGGAGTCGGTGGCGATGATTCATGGAGCCCTAGCGTTCATAGTGAGTATTTGCTTACCCGTAAGCAGTATCATTACCAGCTCATCTTTTCCTCACACAAGTAACACTCGCAAGTAACTTGTTTAGCTATGCCCCTCCCTTCGCGTTGGGGCATTTTTGTAGCTAAAGATCGATGAATTGAGCTCAATCCTTTGCTAAATTATCGACTCCAACTGACAAGCATTTGTATCAAGGACTTTTATGGCAACTATCAAAGACGTAGCAAGAGAAGCCGGCGTTTCTGTTGCAACAACCTCTCGCGTTATCAACAAAACCTCTTATGCGAGTGAGGCTGCCACACAAGCTGTAGAGAAAGCGATGAAAAAGCTAGGTTACAGACCGAATGCCAATGCTAGAGCACTCGTAAGCAAGTCCTCAAATGCCATTGGCGTACTGGTCGGCGATGTCTCTGCTCCATTCTTTGGTTCGATGGTTAAAGCGATTGACTCAATCGCGAGTCAAAAAGAGCAACAGCTGCTAATTGGCAGCGGCTATCATGATCCAATCAAAGAGCGCAACGCTATCAACCTTCTGATTAATAGCCGCTGCGAGTCTTTAGTTGTTCACAGCAAAGGCTTGAGCGACAGCGAATTGACCGCACTCGCCGAAGAAGTTCCCGGCATGGTGATTATCAATCGAGTCGTACCTCAAATAGCCAACCGCTGTATCGCTTTGGATAACTACAAAGGTTCCTTCATTGCTACCGAGCACTTGATTCAAAATGGCCACCAGCACATCGGATACATTTGCTCCAGTCATGGTATTGAGGATGCAGATGACCGAAAGCAAGGTTACTTGGATGCTTTAAAGCACTACGGCATAACGCCGCAAGAAGAGTATATCGAATATGGTGAGCCAGACGAGTCAGGCGGCGAGCTATCCACTGTCAACTTACTGGCCAAGAACATTCCAATCACGGCAATCGCGACATACAACGATGACATGGCGGCAGGCTGCTTAGCACTTCTACAAGAAAATGGAATTAAAATACCACAGGATATGTCTGTGATTGGCTACGATGATGGGCACATCGCGCGCTTCATTTATCCCAGACTGACGACTATTCGTTACCCAATCCAAGTGATGGCCAATGCTGCTGTAAAATTATCACTCGAGCTGGCGAAAAGTCCTCAAGTAAAACCAATAGAAGCTCAAAAGCTATTTATGCCAATTCTAGTACGCAGAGCTTCCGTCGGGATTGCACCGAAATAGCCAAAACCAAACATTGATTACCACTACCTTTGGTACAGTTCGATTAACTGCTGAGCAGTCCAGTTGCCTTCTAAGCGGTGTTCTGAATACAAATGAAAAATTGTCGGAGTGTGTTTCACTTCTAGCAGTGCACCTAACTTTTGAGCTTTGTTTATTTGCTGGGATGCCCGCTCGAAGTAAGGCTCAAGATCTGCGTTCAATACACCTAAATTGCTCAGGACTGAGTTCACATAGTTAGGTGTCACAGACGATACCGATAGCACCGCAGTGAGGTAGTGCTCGTACAAATGTGGATCAAAGTAAAACAGAGCTGAACCCATTTTCGCTGCGTAGTCATCTCCTTCCCTGTCGTCTTCAACTGGGTACTCTTTTATAATAATTTTTGCTTCAGGGTACTCCAGTAAAAACGCCTCTAAGTTTTGTGCGATATACCTGCTGTCGATGTAGTTGTAATCAATAAACAAGACAAGTACATGCTCGCCTTCAGCGTTGCCAATGTTTGGGTCACCAGAATCATGGTACAACTGATAGGAAAGCATTTGCTCTTCCTCTCGGAGCTCTTCAGGCGTTTGATTGCTCTGGTATATCTCTAGCGTTTTTAAGATATCATCCTTATGTTCAAGTAAATACTGACCAATACTCTGCTCACCCTGTATGGTCTCCTTAATTAGATTTACTTCAGCCTCTAGTCTCTGCAGTTTATTTAAAGTGATCAAGTTGATAGAAGACATCCCAACTAAAAGTAGGCTCATTAAAACTAATGCTGCATGCCTTACACTAAAAATGATCATCCTTGAACTCCTTTTAGCTTGTATAAGTTACGCTATCTCACAGACACCAAGGTAGGTAACATTAAGTAGAGATTAAGAAGCAAAGCGAAACCGTAGAAATTCTGCTTTGTGCAGTAAGTGAAATACCTATTGTCGAATTACATCGACAAAGCATGACTGGAAGATTTCTGACCGTAGATAGCCTAAAACAGATTGAGAATATACGTTTTCACTTTAAAGAAATATCATTGCACTTACTGATAAAAATGCAAATGAAGCACTTTGAGCACTGTTTTTTATTTAAACAGCTAGCTTAAGCTTCAATGCGTTTAATTTAATTACTCTATTTCATTAAAACTTATGTGATTCATAATCGCACACAAGTACTGATAGGACTATCATCACCATAAAATACATTGGCGTCGTTTGAAGTTTTATATCTAATAGGAGTAAAGGCGAAAGGTCAGAATTGTCGATTTTTCCAAGATAATAAAAATAATTTATAATCAACAACTTAAAAGCCGACAACTTTTTTATGCAATTACAAATTACTGGGTAAAGGTCAAACTCTTCATCGTCAAATTGAATGCATTAAAGCTCATATTGTTTCTAAGTTTCAAGCACATAAAAAGCTCGTAATAAGCTATCGTTATACTTAGCCACAATCACTGTTCAGTAGCCCAGATCGAATCAAACAAAGTCATTCAGAATAAGAAAAGGCAAAAGCGTTTATGACAAAAAATAGAGTCCTAATACTTTATGCACACCCATCTCAGAGAAGAAGTGAAGTCAATGAGCCACTGTTTAGCAAAGCTAAGACAATAGAGAATATTACATGCGTAGACTTATATGCCGAGTATCCGACTTATGACATTGATATTGATAAGGAACAACAACGTCTTTTAGCGCACGATATCATTGTTTTCCAATTTCCGCTTTATTGGTACTCGACGCCTTCAATTTTAAAAGAGTGGCAGGACTTGGTGCTTGAATACGATTTTGCATACGGCTTAAATGGCAGTGCATTGCAAGGTAAAGTGCTTATGTGCGCAATCTCTGCAGGCGGAAAAGCCGAAGCTTACCAAACAGACGGCTACAACCATTTTACCATTCGCGAGTTGCTCTACCCGATTGAGCAAACAGCAAACCTAACA
Source organism: Vibrio marisflavi CECT 7928 (assembly GCF_921294215.1). Lineage (GTDB taxonomy): Bacteria > Pseudomonadota > Gammaproteobacteria > Enterobacterales > Vibrionaceae > Vibrio > Vibrio marisflavi. The sequence continues at coordinate 411,119 of NZ_CAKLDM010000002.1, read as the reverse complement.
GGTATGAAATACATTGCTCCGTTTGCCATTTTCGGTTCGAGAACCGCTATGGAGGAAGGACGACTTGATGCCCACGTTAATCAATATCAAAGGCTACTTACGGCTTTAGTTGAAAATAGAGTGGATCTAGACAAGGCCAGCCGTGTGGAAAAATTGAATCACTCCTTGGATGAACTGATAAAAGGAGAATCAAAATGACCGCGTATTTCCTTCAAGCATTTATATATTTAGTCGCCGCGGTAATAGCAGTACCCATAGCAAAAAGGCTGGGGCTTGGCTCCGTTTTAGGGTATCTGATCGCGGGTGTCATTATCGGCCCTTTGCTTGGGCTTGTTGGCAAAGAAACATCAACTATTCAACACTTTGCCGAGTTTGGCGTGGTAATGATGCTATTTCTTGTCGGCCTAGAGCTAGAACCAAAAGCGCTTTGGCGTATGCGAAACCGCTTAATGGGACTGGGTGGACTTCAAGTTGGTTTAACTAGTGCAGCGACAATGGGAGTCGCGATAGCTTTTGACCAACCATGGTCTATTTCGTTAGCAATAGGACTTATCCTAGCATTGTCGTCCACAGCGATTGTTTTACAGACTTTTAATGAGAAGGGTTTAAGCAAGACTGAGGGAGGAAACAACGCCTTCTCAGTCTTGTTGTTTCAAGATATAGCCGTTATTCCTATGCTCGCATTTATCCCTCTTCTAGCTCTACCTGAATTAATTGAAAAAGCGCGGCAAGCAGTTGCATCAGTAGCAGATCATCATGAACAACTAAGCCTTGTTGCCGGACTTCCAAGTTGGGCTTACGGCATCGTGATTATTGTGTCTATTGCTACCGTCGTCATCGGTGGTCACTTCCTTAGTCGGCCACTGTTTCGCTTTGTCGCTACTTCAGGTTTACGAGAGATTTTCACAGCCACTGCCTTAATGTTAGTTGTCGGCATAGCAGCCTTAATGAGCTTAGTTGGCTTATCTCCTGCGTTGGGTACTTTTCTTGCAGGCGTTGTATTAGCAAACAGCGAGTTTCGCCATGAGCTGGAGTCCAATATCGACCCATTTAAAGGTTTACTACTTGGGCTGTTTTTTATCACTGTTGGGGCGGGGATAAATTTCGCTGTGCTATTCAACAGCTTTTTCCTCATAGTTGGCATCACTTTAGGGGTAATGCTGTTAAAAGCGGCAGTGCTTTATCTGCTGGCTAGAATTTTTAAAATACAAAACAGTGACCGCTGGTTGTTTACTCTTAGCCTTGCTCAAGCTGGTGAGTTTGGTTTTGTTTTACTCAGTTTTACTGTTCAGAACCATGTCATCCCAGACTCTATTGCAGAAACACTTTCGCTTGTTGTCGCTTTGTCTATGTTTCTTACTCCAGGGCTGTTTATATTGTTTGAAAAGGTCATTTTGCCTCGCTTCGAACTACAATCAAACGACCGAAAAGAAGATACAATTGATGAAAAAGGCAGCGTCATCATTGCTGGTGTTGGTCGGTTTGGCCAAATCGTCAATCGCCTATTGGTTGCAAATGGCATTAAAACTGTCGTACTCGATCACCAAGTAGCACAAGTTGATACCTTACGTAGAATCAAGACGAAAGCATACTTTGGCGATGCCACCAAACCAGACTTGCTGCATACTGCTGGAATTGAAGAAGCTGCTTTGATTGTGGTGGCGATTGACAACAAAGAAAGCTGTGTTGAACTAGTGAAATACGTCAAACATACCTACCCTAATGTTAAGGTGTTAGCCAGAGCCTTTGACCGCGGTCATGGTTACCGGCTTCGTCAAGCAGGTGCCGATATCATTGAGTCAGAAACATATCACTCTGCGCTAGAAGTAGGATCAGCGTCGTTGCGTGAACTTGGATTACATCCTTTCTTTGTTGAACAACAGAAAAACAAGTTTAAAAAAACAGAGAATGCACTATCAAATACCTTGTACGAAGCTTGGCGTGATGATTCTGAAGGAGAGCGGTTCGACAACAACTACCGTAAGCTATTTATGCAGTTAGAAGAACAGTTGAAACAAGGGATGGAGTCTGATCGTTCAGACAAACATTCCCGAATAGAACGTGAGTGGACGCCGCCACCAAAAGGCTACGCAGACGACTTTAAGTAATCCTATCAAGAAAAGGCATAGAAGAAAATCAAGGCTAGCTTCAAACCTCACTTAGAATAAAGCCCTAGCTCATGTTTTGTAAGCTAGGGCTATTTAATTTTTAATGTGTAGTTCGAGATTTCACATCATGGCTCAGCTCTCTATTGAGCTCTTCCTCGACATGACCTGGAGCTCTCGTAGACTTGGAGATGAGTCGATACATTGCAGGGATAACAAACAAAGTAACTAAGGTGGCAAATGCCATACCAAAGAATATAACGGTACCTACCGCAACTCTGCTCTCGTATCCTGCACCACTTGATAAAATCAAAGGAATCGAGCCCGCTAGCGTTGTAAATGCAGTCATTAGAATTGGCCGCAATCGACGTGCTGATGCATCAACAATAGCCTTATTAAACTCAATACCTCTGTCACGTAACTGGTTAGCAAATTCAACGATTAGTATTCCATTCTTGGTAACCATGCCAATCAGCATCACCATGCCAATTTGGCTGTAGATATTCATGCCTTGCTGCATAATAACTAAGCCTAAGAAGCCACCAAACACCCCCATAGGTACGGTGAACATCACCACCAATGGGTTAATGAAACTTTCAAACTGAGCACAAAGAACTAGGTAAGCAACAAGCAATGCCAAAGCAAACACCATCAGAACGCTCGATTGGTTTTCTTTGAAGTCTTTTGATTCCCCCGAATAACTTACAGAGACATCACTTGGCAACATCTCAATCGCTTTTTGGTCGAGAAAATCTAGCGCTTGACCTAGTGTGTAACCGTTAGAAAGGTTAGCTGAAATGGTGACTGACTTCTGCTTGTTGTAGTGTGAAAGCTTAATAGACGATGCCACTTCTTCGATTTTGGCAACAGAATCCAATGTCACTAATTGGCCTGAAGCGGTTCTCATGTATATCTGGCTCAGATCTGAAGAATTATTGAAGCTGTTTTCATCACCCCGAAGATAAACATCGTACTCTTCACCTCTATCAACATAGGTGGTTTCACTTTTACCACCTAGCATGATTTCTAGGGTATCTGAAATATCGGCAGCACTAATACCTAGCTCAGCAGCGCGCTGCTTATCAATTTCTACGACCAACTCAGGTGTCTTCTCTGAGTAATTTATTTCTGCACCTTCCATTAGCGGAGAGTTTTCAGCTTCTACTTTGAGCTTTTCTGCCCATTGCTTTAACTCTTCATAATCGGGACCACCAAGTACAAATTGCACAGGTTCACTCGATCCACCTCTAAAGCCGGGCATAAATGGGAAAACTCGCACATCGGGAATGCCTGCTAACGCTTTGCGCACCTGTCCTAGGGCTTGTTTAGCAGTAACATCCCGTTCATTCCAATCGTCCAGTATCATTATGACAAAACCGGTTTGGTCACCAGCGTTACCACCAAAAGCAGGCGATTGAATACTAAAAGACTTGAGGAAGCCTTTGCCGAGTAGAGGCATCAATCGTTCTTCAACCAAGTCCATATTAGCTGCCATTCGGTTATAACTGGTAGCATCAGCACCACGAACAAAAGCAAAGATAACCCCCCTATCTTCTGATGGCGTCAACTGAGACGGCACTTGCTTGAGCAACGCATAGCTTCCACCAATGCAGAGTAAGATAATAATTGGAGCGAACCAGCTCCAATGAATGGCTCGTTTTAGAGCTCGGCGGTAGATGTTTTCAAGCTTAGAAAAGGAAGCGTCGACAAAGCGGTTAAACCGATTCGGCTTCACATTTAGCTTTAGCAATTTACTGCCAAGAACTGGCGTCAAAGTCAGCGCTATTAACGAGGAAAAGATAACGGCCATAGCCAGTAACACTGAGAACTCAGTAAAGAGCAATCCAACCATGCCATCCATAAATGAGATTGGCAAAAATACCATCACTAGCACTAATGTGGTCGCGACAACCGCAAACCCCACTTCTCTGGTACCTTTGTACGCGGCTAAAAGTGGTTTCTCTCCTCGCTCAATATGGTGGAAAATATTTTCGACGACCACAATTGCATCATCAACAACTAAACCAATCGACAATATCAGCGCCATTAGCGTGATTAAGTTGATAGAGAATCCAAAATAATAGGCAGCGATAAACGATGAGATAAGCGAGACCGGAACAGTTACCGCTGGTATTAGCGTTGCCCTTACTTGCCCGATGAAAATATACAGTACCAATATTACTAAGCCACCCGTAATAAATAGCGTGTTGTATACCTCAGAGATCGAGCGGTCGATAAATACTGTCGAGTCAAAGTCTATTGCGAGTCGAGTTCCATCCGGCAAAAACTGTTGAATACTGTCAACTTGCTTATGCACGGCGTCAGCTACTTGCAGTGGGTTAGCATCAGATTGTGGCACGATACCCATACTAACGTTCACTACACCATCACTTTTGAACGTCGAGCTTTCATTTTGCGCACCGATATAGACTTCCGCTACATCCTTTAGATAGATGGGAGAATTGTCGCTGGCCCGTTTAACAACTAGGTAATCAAAATCTTCCGGTGTTAGATATGAACGCGCAGTGCGCACTGACATCACTATTGAATCATTACGAATTTGTCCACCGGGCTGTTCAATATTCTCATCGTTCAATGCATCAGTAATATCTTTTGTAGTCACGCCACGGCCAGCCATTTGATCAGGCTTTAACTTGACGTACATAACTTTGTCTAACCCTCCAGTCACATTGATGGAGCTAACGCCAGGAATCAGACTAAACCTATCCAATAACACACGATTGACATAGTCAGTCAGCTGCGTTCGATCCATCGTTGACGAGCTTAAATTGATATATAGAGAAGCCTCCCCCGAACCATTGTTTTTATACACTATAGGCTCAGACGCTTCGTCGGGCAGTGAGTTTAGTGCTCTTGAAACTGCATCTCGCACATCACTAACGCCAGTTGTTAAGTCATATCCCAGATCAAAGGTAATAGTGATACGTGACATACTGTTTCGAGTGGTCGATGAAATTTCATCAATGCCACTGATTCCAGAAAGTTGGTCTTCCAGAACCGAAGTAATTTGGCTCTCAATAATGCTGGCAGACGCACCTTCATATCGAGTCGAAATCGAGACAACTGGACTTTCAATATCAGGCATCTCGCGTACAGCGAGCTTAGAGAATGAAACCAGACCAAATACACACAACAATAAACTAAACACAACCGCTGCGACTGGCCGCTTAACTGCTACATCAGACAACCACATGATTAAGCATCCTTCTTAATTGGCGTACCGCTTTCATCTACTTCTGTCACCGTCACACCATCGCGCATGTTTACAATGCCCTGAACTACTATTTTTTGACCAATATTCAATCCTTTATCAATCACAACTTGGTTACCGATACGAGCACCTAGCCACACCTGTGTCCGCGTAGCTTTATTGTCTTCACCAATCACATAGACATATCGCTTAGTGCCAGAGTATTGCAGGGCTTGAACAGGAATAATTGGAGCGCTGATAGCAGGGAGCTTGATGTCGACTGACAACAGCATCCCCGGTTTCAACTTTTTGGATTCGTTGTCAAACTGAATGCGCACTTTCATATTGAGCGTTTCAGGGTTGATTCTGGTATCAATCGCGCTAATTTCACCTTGGAACGATTCGTCCCCCCAAGCACTAGTTATTCCTATTACTGCCATATTGGGCGAAAGTTTCGACAAGTATCGCTCTGGAACAGACAAATCAAGGCGCATAGTAGACAAGTCATCCAGCGTCATCAGCTCACTACCCGAACTCACGTACTGACCACGACTGAAACTAATGAAGCCCACTGTTCCACTAAAAGGTGCGCGTAAATACATATCACTTAAGTTGGCATTAGCTGCATCTAAGCGAGCTTTGGCAATTTCAACACTGGCTTTTTGAGCATCAATTTCCGTTAGTGTGATGGCGTTGCGTTTAGATAGCCTTTCAAACTCGTTCAATTTTCGCTGTTCATCTTTTAGGTATGCCGTGGCTTCTGCAACTTCTGCGAGCGCTTTATTGTCTTCCAGTTGCACAAGAAGTTGACCTTGTTTAACTTGCTGGTTGGCTTTGGCGGCAATTTTTTCTACTTTACCTGCGACCTCAGAAGAGATGTCCACTGACTGTTCAGCCTCTAGTTTGCCGACTAAGGTTAGGTTTTGAGAAACTTGGTGAGTGGCGACCTGCTCTGTCACAACTGAAACAGCTTGAGCCTGAAATCGCCCGGGCCCTTGCGCTTGGGCGCTGAAGGTGTGAAAAGTTAACGCGGCTACAATCGATACAATTGCTAATCTATTCATTATTATACTGTCCCTGTAAATCAGCTACCGGCATTCTAACAACATGGTGAACGTTTTAATGTAAAGCTGTGTAAATTAAAATGAGTAAAGCGTAACTATCCGTGTAACTGACTCAATACTGCATTGTTAGACATAGTTTTGGTTTTTTGCTCACCGAAAACAATGAAAAAGCACTCACTTTGCCCAAAAAGACAGCATTCAATTCAAAACTCTAAGAAAAGTCTTTACAGAAAAAGCGAGTTTGCTATGATGCGCTCCGCACTTGAGAGATGCGTTGGGAAAACATTTCTTAAGCTTACTTTGTAAAGAGTAAGAAAACACCCTGGAGGGGTTCCCGAGTGGCCAAAGGGAGCAGACTGTAAATCTGCCGGCTCCGCCTTCGATGGTTCGAATCCGTCCCCCTCCACCATATTCTTTCGAGTTACCTATTCGTGAAAACGAAAGGGAATACGAAAACAACTTGATTAATGGGTTGGGAAATCATTAATTAAGCTTACTTTGAAAAGAGTAAGAAAACACCCTGGAGGGGTTCCCGAGTGGCCAAAGGGAGCAGACTGTAAATCTGCCGGCTCCGCCTTCGATGGTTCGAATCCGTCCCCCTCCACCATATTCTTTCGAGTTACCTATTCGTGAAAACGGAAGGGAATACGAAAACAACTTGATTAATGGGTTGGGAAATCATTAATTAAGCTTACTTTACAAAGAGTAAGAAAATACCCTGGAGGGGTTCCCGAGTGGCCAAAGGGAGCAGACTGTAAATCTGCCGGCTCCGCCTTCGATGGTTCGAATCCGTCCCCCTCCACCATATTCAACTTTCTAAGTTGCAAAAAGCCAGCTCATTGAGCTGGCTTTTTTGTATCTCCGTTTCTACATTTACGCTTCAACAAGAATGACTTTCGTTTCATAAGGCCTTAGCGTAATCAGGCTTTCTGATGGTTTAGCACCAATATCTTTATAGTTACCAAGTAAGTATCGAGCATTATCTAACTTCACACTCTCATCTAACTCAAACTGGGCCTCTTTAGCGTAAAAATTATTGATACAAATAAGCTGTTGGTTTTGGTTTTTCCTTTGGTAAGCAAATACCGAGCTATCTTCAGGAGCAAGATCAAGATAGTCACCATCAGTAATGACTGGCACCTGCTTACGAAGCTGAATCAACTTTTGGTAGAAGTAGAATACTGAATCTAAATCGTCCACTGCGTAATTAGCATTGATCTCTGGGTAGTTTGCAGCAACCTCTAGCCAAGGCGTTCCTTTAGTAAAACCACCGTGCGCAGAGTTATTCCATTGCATCGGAGTTCGGGAATTATCACGAGACTTTTGTGCCAATATCGCAATCATATCTTTGTGGCTAACATCACCTTGCTTAACCATGATGTCATACATGTTGGTACTTTCTACATCTCGATACTGACTAATATCTGTGTAGTCGGGGTTAGTCATACCGATCTCTTCACCTTGATAAATATAAGGTGTCCCTTGCATCATATGTAAAGCAGCCGCTAACATCTTGGCCGACTCAACACGGTACTCAACGTCATCACCGAGACGGCTGACAATTCGAGGCTGATCGTGGTTACACCAAAACAGGGCTCCCCAACCTTGTCCGTTTAAACCTGTTTGCCACTTATTAAATATTTTCTTTAATTCAATAAAATCAAATGGCGCTCGAGTCCACTTTTCTCCATTTGGATAATCAACCTTGAGGTGATGGAAGTTAAATACCATCGATAGCTCTTTACCATCAAGTGATGAGTATTGCTGACAATGTTCAAGCGTGGTCGACGACATTTCACCAACAGTGACACTGCCATATTTTTGAAACACTTCTTCGCTGATTTCTTGTAGGTATTGGTGTACTTTAGGCCCATCAGTGTAATAGCAGCGCCCGTCACCTTGTAAATCGCTCGGAAATGCTTGGTCTTTGGAAATCAAGTTGATCACATCTAACCTAAAACCATCGACGCCTTTCTCTGCCCAAAAACTGATGACATTTTTCACATCTTGACGAACGTCTGGGTTTTCCCAGTTCAAGTCCGCTTGCTCTTTGGCAAATAGGTGTAAGTAGTATTGGTTAGAGTTTTCATCCAGCCCCCACGCGCTACCGCCAAATTTTGATTGCCAGTTGTTGGGTACGTCATCATTTACAGGATCTTTCCAGATATAATAGTCACGATAGCGGCTCTTAGGATTACTCAGCGCTTGCTGGAACCAATTATGCTCTGTAGATGTATGATTAACTACGATATCCATGATGATTTTGATACCTAACTTATGAGCACGTTCAAGCAACTCATCAAAGTCTTGCATAGTGCCAAAATCAGGGTTGATTGCGTAATAATCAGAGATGTCGTAACCGTTATCAATCATGGGTGACTGATAAATAGGTGTCAGCCAAATAGCTTCAATACCCAAAAATTTAAGGTAATCAAGCTTTGATATGATGCCTTGAATATCACCGACACCTTTGTCACCACTATCACAAAAGCTTTTAGGATAAATCTGGTAAATCGTGGCAGTCTTCCACCAATCACTCTTGTGTTCGAATTCTGTCATTTCGTCATTCCGTTAAATTGAAATGGAGCTAGGTCTCTCACCTAGCTCCGAATTGCTGTTAGGCCTGTGCAGCTTGTAACTGTCCTTTCGATTCTGCTCTTTTGTAGAAGAAAAGCGTCAGTACAATTGGTGTCACGATAGCTACGAGCATAGCGAATAGATAAACACCCCAGAACTGTGGCTGTATAGAAAGAATACCCGGCAGTCCACCAACACCGATGCCGTTTGCCATAACCCCAGCTACACCGCAGATCCCTGCCGCAATTGCACTACCAATCATTGCGCATAACATAGGGAATTTATATTTAAGGTTGATACCGTACATCGCGGGCTCTGTTACACCCAAGTAAGCCGATATGGCTGCTGGAACTGAGATATCTCTTTCGCCAGACTTTTTACTGATGATGATAATACCGACAACCGCAGATGCTTGAGCAATATTGGATAGTGCGATAAGAGGCCAAATTGGCGTGCCGCCTAGGTCATGCATTAGCTGAAGATCGACCGCATTAGTTGTGTGGTGAATACCCGTGATAACCAATGGGGCATACAAGAAGCCAAACACCATGGAGCCAAGGACTGCAAAATCACCAGTCATTGCAGCTTTTGCTACTGCGCCAACGCCATCACCGATATCACGGCCAATTGGGCCAATAATCGCGTGTGCTAGAACAACAGAAACAACTAGGGAAACAAAAGGCACGACCACTAGATATAGGTACGCTGGAACGACTTTTTTCAAGTTAGTTTCAATCAACGCCAATACCACACCAGCTAACACAGCAGGAATCACCTGAGCTTGATAGCCTACTTGCTCTATCGTAAACCAGCCGAAGTCCCAAACTTGAGGTATCTGTTTACCGATGTCATAAGCATTCATCAGCTGTGGGGACACCAGCGTAACACCCAAAGTAATACCGAGAATTGGCGTTCCGCCAAGTTTCTTAACCGTTGACCAACATACACCAACAGGTAGGAAGAAGAAGATAGCTTCGCCAATTAACCATAAGAAGGAGTGGACAGTTGCCCAAAATTGGCTGATTTCGGTTAGTGACTGACCTTCAAACATCTTGATGTCGCCAATCAGGTTTCTAAAACCAAGAATCAGGCCACCAGTAATAATCGCAGGTAACAGCGGGACAAATATTTCCGCCAGGTGAGATATTCCGCGCTCAAGGAAGTTCATGTTTTGTCTAGCGGCTTGCTTAGACTCGTCTTTCGATGTTTCTGATTTACCCGATAGCTGCAGAAGTATTGCGTATACTTGGTCAACTTCAGTGCCTACAACAACCTGAAACTGACCAGCATTGGTAAAGCAACCTTTAACAAAACTGATCGACTCAAGTTTATCTTGCTGCGCTTTGTCCGTATCATTCAGAACAAATCTCAATCTTGTTAAACAATGACTTACACTAGAAATATTGTCGCTACCGCCGACCAATTCAATAAGACGCTCTACGTCCTTATTCAATATTTTACTCATCTTCATGCCCACCGAGACTTTCTTCGTCAAAAACGGCTATCTATCTTTAGCATCTCTTCTACTAGTTAGACAAATTAGCCAAAACCATCCAATGTTTGGTGGGAATGTTCCCACTTGCGAATATATTGTCATAGCTTGAGGAGAATGGAAAAAGGGATTGTACGTTTAGTTGAATAAGATCACAGTATAAATAGTATTCCGTACGAACCTATAAAGTTAGTCCATGACAGGTAGCTGTGTTATGTGTACAGGCTCTGATTTTGCCTTTAGGTTAGATATGAGTACCTTAACCGCCTTTTCGCCCGCCGAACTGTACCCGGGATCGATACTGTATGTCTTAGGAAATAAGAAAGAGAGTAACTCGTTACCACCAACACCCGTCACCGCAATATCTTCACGACCCAACTCGTTCAGCCTTTTGATTACACCTAAAGCAAGAGAGTCACTGGCGCAAACTATCGCTTCTGTATTGGACGCCAGTACAGAGTCAACTAGCTGATAGGCGCTTTCGTAGCTTAGTTCACCTGTTTTATACACTGGGGTCACACCTAGTTTTTCGCACCAAGACAAATAGGCTTGCAGACGTATTTCACCTGTCGTCTTATCGCTACGATCAACGCCGATATAAGAGATATTTTGAACGCCGAGATCGGTCAAATGATCTAATGCGCCAATAATAACGCCATGATTATCATAGTTTATTGAGGATATTTGATCGGTATCCATCGCAATCACAATCGCACGCTCTTGCCACTGCGCCAACACTTTCATGTCAATATCAGTAAAACCAAAGACGATAACACCATCGACATTACGCTTCTGAAGTACATCAAGGTGCTCATTGGTTTTATCGGTATCAAATCGACTCTCCATGATCACAGCATCGTAGCCAAGAGAGTACAACTCGCGCAAAATACTGCTCACTACCTTATTCTCAGAAGCAGAATCGAGCCTTGAGATGATAACGCCAATGACTTTCTGGCTTCCGCCACGCATAGATTGAGCTGACTTGGAAGGCACATAACCATGCTTTGCTATAATTCGCTCGACTCTTGCTCGGGTTTCAACCCTCACTTTAGGGTCATTCGTTAACACTCTAGAAACGGTTGATTTCCCGACTCCGGAAAGCTTTGCTATATCTACAATAGTGAGTTTTTTGTTCATAGTTTATGAGGGTGACTTTACAAGATTCTGAAGTACATCATTTAATAAAAGTTTAGTGACCGCTAAAAAGAATCCTAGCGGTTTTTTGTAATATCTTTATACGATGTCACACAAAAAGCATAATATTATTTTTAGTCTGTGAGGCTATAAAACTCGATATTTATCAAGCTTTAAGCTCACGAATATATTCAGGAACATCTTTAATACTGTCTAAAACAATATTCGCGATGGATTGGCCTTTTTCAGTCACAGGCTTACCGGTGCGAACTAATATTTTCGTGCCAACACCAGCACCTTCCGCTGCCATCAAATCTTCTGCTTTATCACCGACCATAACTGAATTTGCCATATCGATATTTAAAAAGTCTTTAGCTGACAAAAACATGCCCGGTTTTGGCTTTCTGCAATCGCAGTCTTGCTTGTATTTACCTTGCCCATGTTCCGGGTGGTGCGGACAATAATAGAAACCGTCAAACTCAACGCCATTATCGATGAAGTTCCAGTCCATCCACTGGGTAAGAGAAAGAAAGCGCTCTTCAGTAAAATATCCCCGAGCAATACCAGCTTGGTTGGTGACTAAAACCAGCAAATATCCCATATCTTGAAACTGCTTTGCAGCTTCAAATACCCCGTCAATAAATTCAAATTCGTGCTCATCATGGACATAGCCATGATCAATATTTATCACACCGTCACGATCTAAAAACACTGCTGGTTTTGGCAAAATTTCATTCTCTTGTTTATGGCCCGTTGCTGGACGCAATTATGGCATGCTTTCTATCTTATACTCAAACAACCTAAGGCCCTATATCCACACTATCTGCTGACAAAAATATCACCAAACTTCCATTTAGACGTCTAGACGTAAAAATATCTATTGACTTATATCAGCGAAACTCATAGCATCCGTTTCTACTCAATAAGAGACAAGTTCAAATCTAGGAAGCTGTACAGGCGACAAGATGATCGAGATAAATCAAGTCAATAAAATTTTCTATCAAGGCAGTAAAGAAATACCTGCTCTGAAAGATATTAACCTCAATATTGCTCAAGGAACCATTTTTGGTGTCATTGGGTCATCTGGTGCTGGCAAGAGCACATTGATTCGCTGTGTAAACATGCTCGAAGCACCAACTTCTGGTTCTGTCATTGTTGATGGTGTGGATTTAACAACACTCAACCAATCTCAACTCGGTAAAGCTCGCCGAAACATCGGCATGATTTTCCAACATTTTAACTTGTTATCTTCTAGAACCGTATTTGGCAATGTTGCTCTTCCACTTGAACTAGCCAAAGTAGATAAGCCTTCAATAGAGAAGAAGGTCGTCGCACTTTTAGAGCTCGTTGGCTTAGCAGACAAGAGAGAGGCCTACCCTGCAAACTTGAGTGGTGGGCAAAAGCAGCGTGTGGCGATTGCACGCGCACTTGCATCTGATCCAAAAGTACTGCTTTGTGACGAAGCCACCAGCGCACTTGATCCAGCAACAACTCAGTCTATTTTAGAGCTGCTTAAAGAAATCAATCGTAAGTTGAACCTAACGATTTTGCTGATCACCCATGAGATGGATGTGGTTAAAAGCATCTGCCATGAAGTTGCAATCATTGGTGATGGTCGCTTGGTAGAAAAAGGCACCGTTGGTGAAATTTTTGCTCACCCGAAAACTGACCTAGCACACAAATTCATTCGCTCTACTTTGGATCTGACCATCCCAGAGGATTTCGAAAAACGATTGAACGACACACGTGTAGAAGGCAGCCACCCATTACTTAGACTTGAGTTTACGGGGTCAACGGTTAAAGCTCCTTTAATGTCGCAAATTTCACGTAAATTCAATATTGATATCAGTATTTTAAGCTCAGATATCGATTATGCTGGCGGAGTTAAGTTCGGCATGATGCTCGCTGAGATGTTCGGTGATGAAAAAGACGATGATGCAGCAATTCAGTTCCTTCGAGATCACCATGTAAAAGTAGAGGTATTAGGTTATGTTCTTTAATTCTATGATGGACTGGCTTAACCAAAATGGTGGCCTAATCACCAATGCCACACTGCAAACTTTGTACATGGTGGGTGTCGCCGGCTTAGTTGGCTTTGTTGTAGGAACACCTCTTGGTGTTATTCTGCACATCACTAAAAAAGGCGGACTGATTGAAAATACCAAACTGAACAAGACGCTTGGTGCGATTGTCAATATTGGCCGTTCTGTTCCGTTTATCGTTTTGATGGTTGCGATTATCCCAGTGACTAAGCTATTAGTTGGTACGTTCATTGGTACATCTGCTGCGATTGTCCCCCTGACGATTGGTGCTATTCCTTTTATTGCGCGACTAATTGAAGGTGCATTAATTGAAGTACCAACCGGACTCGTTGAAGCGGCTCAATCAATGGGCGCGACACCAATACAAATCATCACTAAAGTACTGTTACCAGAAGCTCTACCAACCATAATCAACTCTATTACCATCACGCTTGTAACTCTAGTGAGCTACTCAGCAATGGCAGGTACAGTTGGTGGTGGTGGTCTAGGTGACGTTGCTATCCGATATGGTTTCTATCGATATGATGTTGCTGTAATGACGGCCACTATCGTGTTACTGATAATTATTGTTCAAATCGTTCAATCTGTTGGCGACGCTATTGTTCGCCGAGTGGATCATAAATAATCCTCGGGCTACAGCCCACAGAGAATTAAAAGGTTAATCAAGGAGACAGGAATGAAATTTGGCCTTAAACGTTTACTTGCCGTCGCGACGGTAGCTTCAGCGCTAATTTTGACTGGCTGCGGCGACAAAAAAGATGACAATGTACTGAAAGTTGGCGTCATGGCTGGAGCGGAAGCGCAAGTTGCTGAAGTCGCAGCTAAAGTAGCAAAAGAGAAATATGGACTAGACGTAAAACTGGTTACATTTACCGATTACGTGACACCAAATGCTGCGCTTGCTGATGGCTCTATCGATGTTAATGCTTTCCAGCACAAGCCTTACCTAGACCAACAAATTAGTACTCGTGGCTATAAACTAGCTGTAGCGGGTAAAACATTTGTCTACCCAATTGCAGGCTACTCGAAGAAAATCAAATCGCTCGATCAACTAAAAGACGGTGATCAAATTGCGATTCCAAATGACCCGACTAACCTAGGTCGTTCATTGCTTCTTCTTCAGCACGAAGGTTTAATCAAACTAAGTACTGGCAATGGTCTAAATGCAACAGTTCAAGATATCGATAGCAATCCAAAACATCTAAAAATCATTGAACTCGATGCAGCTCAGCTTCCACGAGCACTTGATGATGTGACTATCGCAGTTATCAACACAACTTTTGCTAGCTCAATCAACCTAACACCTCAAAAAGACGGCATTTTTGTTGAAGACAAAGATTCTCCGTATGTGAACCTGATTGTTGCTCGTCAAGACAACGTTGACTCTAAGAAAGTGAAAGAGTTCGTTGATGCTTACCAAACAGATACTGTTTACAACGCAGCAATGAAGATCTTCCACGGCGGCGTAGTCAAAGGTTGGTAATCACAACTAGCATATAACTAAAAAGAGCCAGTGAGTCACCCTCACTGGCTCTTTGCTATTCAGGGCTTGAGAATATTAGCTAATGTGGTCCCAAGACATATTGGAGACGATTCTGCATTTATCACACTTAAAATGGAAAATATCTAAAACAGGAGACTCCTGCAGCCACTCCCCTCCACAGCTAGGGCAGCGACGAGCTTGCTCGGCCGCAAAGCTTGTACCACCAACACGATACTGATAATAGTACGTAGGTATTTTAGTTAGGTGCTCTATTCGCCCTCTTAGGCCCATTCCACGCTTAAACAACACACTACTGGTATCGCATATTTCATGCAGAGCGGCGTGTTCAGCTTGGCAACCTCCAGCCATTTGAATCTCATCGCACGCTTGCCACTCTGTTTGCCATTTCACTAGTGCTTTATGGTCACCGTTTAGTGTCGGTGGATTACGATATAAAGGGATAGGTAACAAGGTGTCGCCACTTCTCAGTGGTGAACAAGTATGAACATAGGTGGTATAAAGCAATTGCCAACTTGGCGGCTCTTCATCGGCTGCCTGCTCAGAGTTTAAATCTCGCCCGAGTACGCGAACTTTAGGCGCCAACAAACATGCATTAGACAATTCACGGACGCACTTCTTAACAAAGTCAGAGTAGTAATTAGGATGAAGACTGTCTTCTTCAGGACACACAGCTCGAACATGAAATACGCCTTCTCCCATAATTATTGGGAACTCACGTCCTAACACTTGTCCATTATAGCGAAGCGCATCCATTAGTGAGTTTATGGCTCTATCAACCGCACTCACTGTTGTATTGTCAAAGCACTCAAATTGAATTTCAGCAACGTACATAACTAAACTTCCGGCTCCAACTCTTCTAAAAATGTCACTAAGTCTACTGCGAGGACTTGTCTTTCCTTACTACCCAATGTTTCCCAAATAACATTCCCAGTTAAGTTGCAAATGGAGATCACTTCCATATCTTTGTTGGTGGTTGCGATAAATACAGTCGGCTTCAGCTTCAGTCTTCGCTGGGTAACAAGGTGCCCTAATATGTTTTCTTGTAAACGCACAAAGTCATCATCATTCCACACTTGAAGTAACGTTGCTGAGCCTCCACGCCACATAACGGGGATATCAGCGCTGTACTGTGAGCCATAAAAAGCTTTTATATCATCATGTATCTCGAGCTCAATTCCCTTCTCAACATTGTCAAAGCTTGCGACACGCTGCCTTTGAACTGGCGACCAAAGCACTTGGTCATCTGCTGTTTCCTGAACACACTCTGACTGCATATCAGCGAGATCTTCACTAGCAGGTAATGAGTCATGAATCATCTTGTGCTTTTCAACGTATCGCTTCGTCACATCAAAAAGGGCTTCAGTGGCACTTTGCGCCATAGTATTCTCCAAAAAAATGGGCTTAGATACCCCAATGACAGATAGGGTAGAATCTCGTAAAATTTGCCATATTCTAAAACAAAACTCGTAGGCTGTGACCCCGTAAATTCACTGTACAGGGCTACAATGTTCCACAACGAGCTGATCTTAGATTCGGCAAACGATAAATAAGGTATATTGCCACCGCAAATCATCCCCTTGAATGGAGTTATCGGGCACAAATGTGAATCCTGCCTCTTCAAGTTGTTTCGGTATATACTCTTACTAGGTTTAGTTACTGGGAAAGTGTGATACAGCAAATGAAAGCTGATCTGTCTCATTGTGCTAAACGCGACACTGACGTACAAATAGTCCCGCTTTATCAAATGTGTAGCTATAACAAAAAGCAACACCGCTAACTGTTTGAAGGGCAAGATGTGTATATCGAAAGTCATACTTCACTTACGAAGTTCGATATCAATCTATATCGTGCTTCATATCAAATCGATTCTTCTAAGAGCAGACGCATAGCACGCCAATAGGAATAGAAATTAAATGCTAAAAACTCGCTGGATATCTTTGTTTTGCTTTTTGGCTTTTTCAGTGCCCAATATCACCTACGCTGCAACAACTTCTGGCACACCCATGCTGGAAGAAGCCTATAGGCTTCTCAACTTTTTGCCTAAACAATCAAAAAAGTTAGCCAATAACTATATTTCCCAGCGCACTTTAGCCAACATATCGAATCGTACTTTCTCACCTATCACGCACAATAAATCAGATGCTACAGTCCGGACACCGATCGGAACCATTGATGCGTTGCAAATCTTGGCTCAAGCTGAGTTCAACATGCATCACTATAATGTTGCATTCCAGCAACTTGTAAAGGCCGAAAACTTAGCCAAGCAATACGATCTGCCGTACTCACGCCTACTCGTACAAATCCAAGACACAAGGTTATATTGGTTAAGAAATCACAACTCAAAACTAGCCAATGAAAAAATTAAAGGGATAGAAAAAGCTTACAAAGCGATAAGCAAAAAAGACTCTCTAGCCAATGTCATTCACTATCAATTGATTAAGCTAGGGGCTGAGATCGCGTCTTATGAAAATAAAATAGATCGCGCCAAGCTGCTGTATAGCAAACTGAAAGGGATCGCTGAGGAATCTAAGTCTGAAAAAACTCTGATCGATTATCACACTGCCACTGGTAAGTTTTTGTTAAGTCACAACTTCTATAACAGTGCGCTTTCTGATTTGTTAACCGGATATTGGCTAGCCATTGAAAACAACTCCAGTGTTCAACTCGCTGTTATCAACCAACTGCTTGGTCAACTTTTCTATCAGCGAGGCGTCCTTGACAAAGCTGTCGACCACCTATCTCAAGCGGCTGACTTTTATGACAATTACGAAGAAACACCTGTTTTACCTGCAATCTTAAAGCAACTCGGTGATATCTATTTCGCCGAGGGTAAATATAATTTGGCTTTGGTTCATTACTTTAACGTAATAGACCATGAGAACATGCAAGATAGCGTCGAGCAAATCACCGATGTGCGCTTATCATTAGCCGCCACATATTTGAAGCTAAAAGACGTATCGTTAGCCAAAAGGTATTTGACGCATGCAGAAAGCCTAATTAAGTATTCAAACTACCCTTACCTCAATGCTCGTGCGGCGCTTCTTAAAGCTGAACTGGCCTACAACGACAACAAGTCATCGGTGGTGATAAAAGAAGCGAATCAAGCACTAAGCAACGCAAAGTTTGCCGACAAAAGTAAGCGTATCACTATTCAAGAAAACGCTTACGACATGCTGTACCTAGGCTATGAGCAAGGAAAGCAATATAAAAAAGCGTTGGAGTATTTAAAAGAGTATGACCAAATCAAGAATCAGCAACAGCAAAAACTGAATCTAATCAGTGAAGATGACTTTAGGCAGCAAAAACAATTTATCGAACAAACACTACATCTAGTAAGTCAAAAGCTCGTTCTTGAGACGACCTATGATGAGTACCAAAGGTTTAAAAAAATAGCCGTTTCTTTAGCCGTCGTCGCGGTGTGCTTCTCCATAATTATTATTTGGCGCGGGAACATTGTCTCAAAGCAGCAGCGCAAAATTAAACAGCTCAAAGAAGACCTATTTTCCCACTCTCGTTCTGGACTAAAAAACTTGAGAATGCTGAATGCTAAGCTTTCTGAATCAATGGAACAAAGCAGCATGAACTTCGAGAAGTGGCACATTGGTGAACTGATCCACGAACCACTCAGCGATAGGCTCAGGTTTGTGATGATTGATATACCATTTTTACGCACAATGTACCTGCAGCATGGTTACATAGAAGGTCTAAAGCTGGAAAATAAATTTGGTGAGTATTTGCAAGAAAGAGTCAAATCACCAGCACGAATCTATCACTTCTCAGATGCAAACTTGCTCTACATTGAGCCAACTGGAGAGCAACCAGCTACACCAGAAGAGCTATTTAATAAAGTTCAAGGTTGGATCAACGAATTTGAGCAGGACTTGAGAATAAACCGTACTGTTCGAGTTGGTATTGCAGACTACCCGTTCCTACCAAGAGCGTACACAGCCATCAACGACAAAGAGTTATTAGACATTTTGCTAATGTCCACCAGCGCAGCAAGAACGCTTAGCATGAAAGAGCACTCTAGCCAGTGGGTTTATCTCAAAGCTATCGAAAATGCACCAGCAGCAAGTTTAGCGACGGGTGATATCCGTAAAGCTTGCAAGCATTCCATAGGCCAAGGTTTGATAAAAGTACACTCATCTTACGAGAATGAGGAAAGCATCAAAAAATTATTAAAAGATAGCTAGAAAGTGAGTTTATGTCCGTTATCTCTATGAAACATTAACCTATTTTGCCTTAGACTCTAGTTATCGATTTTAGTCGGTTCATTGAAATTCAATATGTTGGAAAAACTCTTTCAAATTTTTGTTGAATAACGGTCAGCTATACTAAAAACATTGTTGGCTATTAAACAGTGTCATAGAGATTCTGTATGTAGCGCGTATTGGACGTACAAAAGGCTATAAATGGACATCAAATCAACACTTCTCGATGAGAAAATAACACAATGTGGTGAGACGTTATTACGACTGACCTCGCTGCCTCCAAAAATTAGGAGAGACTTACAAGATATACTTATCTACTCTCCAGCAAACCAGCCACGCAACTTAGAGCAATCAATCAATTTAGTTACCTTATACGACAAAGCCGTTAAAATATTTTCTACCAACCCAACAGCAGCACCAAGCGACACACTTCACGTAGATAACAAGAAACGATTTCAACAGTTGTCCAAAGAACTACAGCTACTAATAGATAAACTGGATTTTAGTGGTGATATTGGCGATCAACTTTCGGACATCAAAACAAAGTTATCGCTTGAAAATGACTCTCATCAAGTTGTTGATCACACAGTCGACACACTCCAACTCGTGGTGGACGGTACGATTGCGGAACGAAAAACTTCACTTCAGTTCTTAGAACAAGTCAACACATCTCTAGCCAGCACACTTGGTAACTATCAAAGCACTTCAGTGAAAACTGAAGAAGAGCTCAATCAGCGACAAGGTATCCACAAAGAAATAGGCGGACTAGTCGCAGCAACTCAAGAGGAAGTGGCTAACACTAATAGCTTACCTGAATTACGTGAGAGTATTTCTCCCCTGCTTGCTCAGTTATCTGACCTATCAAAAAAGTTAGAGCAAGCATCACAACGCGAAGCCGCCTTGCTTGATCAAGTAAAACTAAGCAACAGCCAGGTGACTGCTTTACTTGATACTGCTCAGGATTATCGTAAAAGGTATGAAGATCAACAGCACAAAGCCTTACTTGATCCACTCACCAAGATCTATAACCGAAACGCTTTTACGGACAAGCTTGAGGCTGCCTTTGGCCGATGGATTAAGATACAAGACAACCTTCGCCTTGCCCTACTCGATCCGGATAATTTTAGCGTTATTAACGAGAAGTTTGGTAATTCTGCTGGCGATAAGGCGCTAAAGATCATTGCCAAAACCATCGAAAAAGAAGCAAACAACCACGGTACTATTGCTAGATTCTCAGGGGATAAGTTCATTCTTCTTTTCCTAAATCAAGACAATGAACACAATAAGAAACTGGCAACACGAATCCAGAAAAAAGTTGGCTCTCTACCTTTCAAATTTCGAGATCAGAACATCAGAGTCACTCTATCGGTCTTAAGCGACAATTTTAAGGATGCCGATACACCGGACGATGTATTAGGTAGATTAGAGTTGGGAATTAAACAACTGAAGGTTGGTAGTGCAAACCAGCTGATATGGCTATAAAACAGTCAATCAATAACAAGTTATTGATAATACTTCGTCAAATATCTGCTGAATCTATACCTCACAACAAAGAGTTTGCTAAGCTAACTGATGCCACCTGTAAAATTTGCGACAGCGATTTTTACAGGTCATTCAGTATTCTAATAAAAAGGAGGCATATATGATCACTCATATTAGCCCTGCTGGCAGCATGGATCTGCTTTCTCAACTTGAAGTTGAGCGTCTTAAAAAAACCGCATCTAGTGACCTTTACCAACTGTATAGAAACTGTACACTCGCTGTACTGAACTCCGGAAGCCACACCGACAACTCCAAAGAGCTACTAGATAAATATCGCTCATTTGATGTCAACGTGATGCGTCGAGAGCGTGGCATTAAATTGGAGCTCAGTAACCCACCAGAACATGCCTTTGTCGATGGAAATATTATTAAGGGCATCCAAGAGCACTTGTTTTCAGTGCTTAGAGACATCGTCTATGTCAACATGCACTTATCTGATAATCAAAAACTGAACTTAACTAACGCGACACATGTTACCAACCTAGTTTTTGGTATTTTACGTAATGCTGGCGCGCTGATCCCAGGAACGGAACCTAACCTAGTAGTTTGCTGGGGTGGGCACTCGATTAATAGCATTGAGTATCAATATACTCGTGAAGTAGGCCACCAGCTTGGCTTACGGGAGCTCAATATCTGTACCGGTTGCGGGCCCGGAGCAATGGAAGGGCCAATGAAAGGTGCAGCGATAGGGCATGCTCAGCAGCGCTATAACGATCAACGCTATTTCGGCCTGACCGAACCTTCAATTATTGCCGCAGAGCCACCAAACCCTATTGTAAATGAACTGGTTATCATGCCAGATATAGAAAAGCGCCTCGAAGCCTTCGTTCGTATGGCTCATGGCATCATTATCTTCCCCGGTGGTGCTGGTACGGCAGAAGAGCTGCTGTATATCCTTGGAATTATGATGCACCCAGAAAACCAAGGTATGCCTCTTCCTATCGTATTAACTGGTCCTAAAGAGAGTGAGGAATATTTCAAATCTATCGATAGATTTATTGGAGATACCTTAGGTGAAGAGGCGCAAAAGCACTATCAAATCGTTATTGATGATCCAGCTAAAGCAGCGCAAATCATGAAAGAAGGCATGCCAGATGTTAGGCAATATAGAAAAGACACCGAAGATGCTTATAGCTTCAATTGGTCTTTAAAGATCGCACCCGAGTTTCAACTCCCATTCGAGCCTACACACGAAAGCATGGGAGGCTTAGACTTGCACTTAAATCAGCGACCTGAAAACTTGGCTGCAAGACTGCGCCAAGCATTCTCAGGGATAGTGGCTGGTAACGTGAAAGCAGAAGGCATTCAAGAAATTGAGCGTAAAGGGCCATTTGTCATCCACGGAGATCCCGTGTTAATGAAAAAAATGGACCGATTACTGAATGACTTTGTAGTTCAAGACCGAATGAAACTGCCCGGTGGTTCGGCTTATGTTCCTTGTTATAAAGTGGCAACCGAGGATCTCGTGACCAAGTAACCTCTTGGGCTCAAAGGCATAATCAATTACAATAAGGGCTGCTAGCAGCCCTTTTATTTTTGGTACTCAACCTAACTTTCGGATAATTATGTCCATTCATCTCGTTATCATTGACGCACTAAACTTGATTCGCCGAGTACACTCAGTACAGCCTGATCCATCTGATATCACTAGAACAGCAGAAACCACTACGCGGACGCTAAACAAAATCATCAAAGAATCCAAGCCTTCCCATATCATCGCTGTTTTTGATCATCAAAACAGAGATAGAGGCTGGCGAGCAGAACTTTTACCTGATTACAAAATCAATCGTAAACCAATGCCAGAAGAATTATCTAAAGGGTTGGATGATATACAGCAAGCCTGGTGGGATATTGGGATCGACTCGCTATTGTCTGAAGGTGATGAAGCAGACGATTTAGTCGCAACGCTTGCGGTAAAAGTGGCGAGCCACAATGAAAAAGTCACCATTATTTCCACCGACAAAGGCTACTGCCAGCTGCTGTCACCCACACTGCAGATTAGAGACTACTTCCAACACCGTTGGTTGGATGAACCCTTTATTGAAAAGGAGTTCGGCGTAGTACCCAGCCAGCTTGCTGATTTTTGGGGTTTAGTGGGTATCAGTTCAAGTCAAGTGCCGGGTGTTCCAGGAATCGGGCCTAAATCGGCAAAAGAGATCTTAAATCAGTTTGGCACATTGGACGCAGCTTATGAATCACCTGAGCTTGCTGGTAAGTACAGGAAAAAGCTCGATGAGCACATAGAGCTAGCAAAAACATGCAAACAAATTTCCATGCTGAAAACAGATATAGAATTAGGCTTTAACCTGCAAGATTTAAGGTTTAGCGGGCCGAAATAACGAGAATCGAAAGAAAATTGGTAAGTATACCTAACCCAATATTGAGTTAGGTATACTCTGGAAGCTACCTAGGAGAAATATTAGACAAGCACTGTACATGTACCGTAATTTCTTCACGATCATGATAAAGGTGCTTAGCTTGCAACTTGAACTTGACTCCATTTTCAATAAGGAAGTAGCGCAAGTTTTCTATATCATCTAAAACTTCATCGTAGCGACCTTTCATAGGCAGCTTTAAATTGAATAGAGCTTCTTTCGCCCATCCTTTAATAATCCACTCACCCATAAGTTGAGCGACGCGAGATGGTTTTTCGACCATGTCGCAGATCAGCCAAGTAACATTTTTCTTCGCTGGCTCAAACTTGAAGCCATCTTCTTGGTGATGCTTAACCTGCCCCGTCTCCATTAAGCTGTCGGCCATCATGCCATTGTCCACAGAATGGACAAACATTGAGCGTTTCACCAGTTGATAGGTCCAGCCTCCCGGACAAGCTCCTAAATCAACGCCCCACATGCCCGCTGCTAATCTCTCATCCCACTCTTCTCTAGGAATAAAGACGTGAAACGCCTCTTCTAACTTAAGCGTTGAACGGCTTGGCGCGTCGGCAGGAAACTTCAACCTTGGGATACCCATGAAGAACGGAGAGTTATTCTGGCTGTAAGAATACCCGACATAACAATGCCCCGGAGCAACAAAACAAATGTGCAGCACTGGCTTTTTAGGGCTATCGTTCTTATACAATATCCCTTTGCCTCGAAGTGCTTGACGCATCGGCACAGTAAACTTACGACAAAATTTCAGCAACTCTTTGGCTTCGTTAGTGTCTGGAGTTTCAATACGTAGGTCACCGCAACGAGGAAAATCTTCAAGGTTATCAAGCTCTAACAAAATAGGTGAAATTCTATCTTCAGTTGGCAGCTCGCTGAATTCTTGAGCAACAGCAAACATCTGACGAGCAAAGATAAGAGAGTTAAAGTCTAATTTACTAATTAGCTTATCGGCATCACCATCTTGATAGCATTCAAATAATACGTAACCTGTATTATTTTTTGCTCTCGGAAAACCATAAACCTCAAGGTTATTGGCCTTATCCTGTATCTCTCCTGCGCATTCCTTTTCAAAGCCGGAACGACAATAAAGCATTACGTGTTTCAAGATTCACCCTCTTTCATTTTTACTGCAGCCAGAATTAACATCAGCCAACCAATCATAAATAACACACCACCGATTGGCGTTATCGGGCCAAACCAATGTATCCCTGTTAGCGCTAGCGCATATAAGCTACCACTAAAACAAAGGACGCCGATAATAAAGCAAACAGCCGCATTAAAAAAATACTTTTGCGCTTTTATTGGTAAGTTTAACTGCAGAAGCACACCACAAGCTAAGATAGCTAAGGTATGAATAAACTGGTACAACACACCAGTCTTAAACACTTCGATGAGCAGTGGTGACAACTTACTTTTTAATCCGTGGGCTGCAAATGCGCCCAGAGCGACGCCGAGTAAGCCATAAAGTCCCGAAACCACCAAAATCCATCTAGCTCGCATTCAACACCTCCAACACAAACTCACTTAATGCCTTGATAGCCAGATCTAGGTTTTGCTGCTCTGTATACCCAGAGGCTTTTCTTGGCTTAAAGCTATGGTCACCATCTGGCACATAAGTCACCGATATTGATTTTGATAATTTGAAGTCGACGAATTCTTCTTTCTTACCAAACGTATCTCTCTCTCCTTGTAATATAAGGCAAGGTTTCTTGAAATCCGCTAGGTGTTCACCTTTGTAATTGTCTATCTTACCCGGTGGATGAAAAGGAAAACCTAGGCAAGCAACTCCAGCAACAAGTGCATTATCTTCTAATAAACTCGCCATTCGTCCACCCATCGACTTGCCACCAATAACAACTGGAGACGAAGCATATTGCTCAATGACAGATTCGAAGTGTTCTAACAACTTTGGCGCTCGATCTGGTGGACGCTTCTTTCCATCGACACGGCGTTTCTGCATGTAGGGGAAATCAAAGCGAACAACTTGAATACCATTGTCCACTAAACCTTTTGCGATAGTTTCCATGAAAGGGTGATCCATCCCTGCTCCCGCACCGTGAGCAAAAATAAATAGCGGCGATGACTTATCACCATTGACCAAAACATCACTCATCCAATAGCTCCTCTTGCTCGCTTTGCGCTTTTGCCAGCATCCAATCTCTAAACGTTGCAATTCGCCCCGTGTCTGCTTGCTTCTCATGGCATACAACATAAAAAGCATTTTTGCTTACTAGCATTTCATCAAATGGAGCGATCAAACGACCAGCATCAAGCTCGGGCTGGGCAAGTACATTATTTCCGAGCGCAACACCTTGCCCATGCGCAGCAGCTTGCAACACCATCGTTGAATGGCTAAAAATTGGCCCGTGATTCACGTTCACACCGACTAAGTCATTCTGTTTAGCAAACTGTTTCCACTCTTTCCGAGAGGTATCGTGAAGCAATGTGTGGTGTTTTAAATCACCTAGACTTTCTAATGGTTTTTTACCTAATAGAACAGAAGGTGCGCACAATGGAATAAGGTATTCTTGGTACAGTTTATCTTCCCTCAACCCAGGCCAGTTTCCTCGTCCATAATAGATGGCAACATCCACATCTTCGGTCAATGAGCTGTCGTCCATATCAACTGCTTTTATGCGGACGTCAATTTCCGGCTCTTGAGCATTAAAGTCTGCAAGCCTTGGTACTAACCACTGGATGGCAAAACTCGGTGGTAGCGCGATGGTTAGCGCCCCTTTCTCACTCCTTTCTAGAACTTTATCGGTCGCTTCCGCAATCATGGTGAAAATATCTTTGATATCTAGAAAGTAGCTTTGCCCTTCTTCTGTTAAGAGTAAGGCACGATTTCGCCTACGAAAAAGTTTAAGGCCAAGGAACTCTTCAAGGGCTTTTATTTGATGACTAACAGCAGCTTGCGTGACATATAATTCGTCGGCTGCACGAGTAAAACTTAGGTGCCGCGCCGCTGCCTCAAAGGCTTTTAGGGAATTTAACGGAGGTAATCTTCTCGACATTTGAACACTCTATTCATGCATTAGTTTTTTTTATCTGAAACATTATAAATTGTCCATTGCTTAGCGGCCAGAGAAATTCTATATTTCACCCCGCAGCGCTAGCTAGAACGGCCTGATTCTTCCGAGATTCAGTTAGCTGGTGGTTGCGATGTTGTGTTTGCAACTCGATTTTCGAGTTAGGTAGATTTCTACCACGGTTTTATTTCTGTCATCCTCAGAGATAAAACACATACTTCCTGTATTTATTTTTGACCAGTCTGTCAAATTTTTGTACACCGCCTTTTTAGGCGGTGTTTTTTTATCTAAAAAACGCTTCTCATCACCGATTTTTATCCAGCTTAATTCGCCCAATCTTCATCCTGACAACTTTGCTGCCTCTCTTAAAAAGTAGAGCAAATAATCCATTTAATTCAAAGCCATAGAGATTATTTATAAAACAATCAATGTGAAGTTAAAGATAGTTACTATTAAATATATTAATTGCGATGAATTTCAAATTTGAAATCTTTACTCAAAGAAAAATATAGGCAAATCTAAGTAATTACTTTATTTGGTAGAAATACCTGTTCAGTCACGCTTCTTAGCATATGAAGCGCAAAGGGAGAACTGGTACGATGAAAACATACCTTATGACCTTGATAGGTTTTATATCTATGTGGGGAGGTTTGCAACTTACCATTGCGAGTAGCGAAAGAAATCTAATGAAGTCCGTTGCAACCGAATATGACTTGCATACTTCGAGTCCAAAGGAAGTAAACAGCTTGGACGATAAGGTCCTAACAAATACTCCGAAACCTATAGCCTCAACCGGCAGTAGTGAGCTGAATGAAGCCGGCTCCTCCGCCCCCTCCAACTATTCAGCCGCTAGAATTGATAATAACGTTGAATACTACCCTTACATTGAACACAGCCATGAGTAGAAAAAAGGTGACGCCAAATGGCCTCACCCTCACTAACATAGTTTTGCTGGTATAACTTCAAATACTAAGGTCTATACACTTTAACGTTTTTAAAGCCTTGCTCTTGTAGGTATAACGCCTGTAATCGGCTCATCACACCACGGTCGCAATACAGCAAATAGCTTTTCGACTGGTCTAGATCGCCAAATTTAGTCGCTAGCTTATAAAAAGGAATGTGCTGCACTTCTACGCCATCAATATCTAATGGATTTTCGTCTTCCTCATCTGGACTACGAATATCTAGTACAACAGCGTGCGCTTCTACCGCTTCAACTAACTCAACTTCTGGCGCAACTTGCTGGCTCTCTTTCTCGATATCACGGATATCCATCTTGCGAGAGTCATAAACGACTTTCTCTAAGATAGAGAAATCGAACTTCGCTTCTTCTGCTTCCAGCTTTTCTTTTACTGCTTTCACTGTTGGGCTTTTTGAAATCACACCACAGTATTCTGGCATTGTTTTCGCGAAATCTTCCGTACCGATTTCACGAGCCAAATCGATAATATCTTCTTTATCCCAGTTGATAAGAGGGCGAAGAATCAAAGTATCCGTTACGTTATCGATATGACGTAAGTTAGTTAATGTCTGACTCGACACCTGTCCTAATGCTTCACCCGTAACTAAAGCTTGAATACCATGTTTCTCAGCAATCATTCCAGCTGCACGCATGAACATACGCTTAAGAATAACGCCCATTTGGCCATCATCAACTTTCTCAAGAATCTCAGCAACAACAGGTTCAAAGTCGACTGAAATGAATTTTACTTTTGCTGACGAGCCGTATTTGTTCCACAAGTAGTGAGCAACTTGCTTTACACCAATTTCATGTGCTGGACCGCCTAAGTTGAAGAAGCAGTAATGCACTTTTGAGCCACGTTTAATGTGTAAGTAACTAGAAACACCAGAGTCAAAGCCACCTGAAATCAAGCTCAGCACATCTTCTTGAGTGCCAAGAGGGAATCCACCCAAACCTTTATGGCGCGCGATAACCTGATTTAGCTTGTCAGTGGCTATTTCGATATTGACGGTAACATCTGGGTTGTGCAGTTTAACTTTTGCACTTTCGACCGCTTGGTTTAACCCACCACCAACGTATCTTTCCAGTTCGATAGAGGTGAAATCGTGCTTCCCACGACGTTTTGCGCGCACAACAAAGGTTTTGCCTTCAATCTTGCTACGGCTTAGTTCAAGAACTTGCTCATAAATATCGTGCATGTCTTCAAATTCAGACTGCTGAACTTCCAGAGAATGATGAATGCCCGGAGTTTGAGTCAACACTTGCAGAACTTCGCTGTAGTATTCGTCACTTTGCGCGGTTACTTCAATATGGTCACGGCGATTAAATACCGCAACAGATTCCGCTCGCTGCTGGATAACATTACGAATATTACATTCCAAAATTCTTGTGAAGCGTTTACGTACCGATTCACTTTTAACAAAAATCTCTGGGTGGGGTTTTACAATAAATTTCATAGTTCAATTCGCAAGTTATTTAGCTACAAAGCAACATCAAAGTACACTTAAGGCGCGAAATTATACACAAGTAGAGAGCTATACCCAAATGAATAGCGAAGTAACCAGATTGAATCGACTAGATACGAAGAAGCGAGCTATACAGCTCGCTTCTTTAAATGGCTTCTCTAAATAGAGAACTTGATAGACTTACTGGTTAGTCTGAGGTAGTGAAGGCACTTCATTACTATAGGTGGGCTTGCCTTGCATTATATTGATTTCCACACGACGGTTTCGAGCACGTTCTTCATCAGTATCGTTTGGTCCCAGCGGCTTAGTGTCAGCTAAACCGATCACTTCCATCCTATCATGTGGAAAACCACGAACTGTCTCCATCTCCTGAGCAACAGAAACCGCCCGCTGAGAGGATAAATCCCAGTTTGAGCGATATAGCTCAGAGTCCACTTTTACATTGTCGGTATGCCCAGAAATACTAATCACTCCCGGAATATTTTTTACAAGCTCAGCAATTTGTCTCACTAACGGCCTGAATTTAGGTTGTAAGAATGCCGAACCTTCGGGGAAAGCACCTTTCTCTCGAATACGAATCACAAGCTGCTGCCCTAAATGCTCAACCTCAATGGCACCTTGCTCAATCTCTTTCGCCAAAGCTTTTTTGATATTTTCCATCAAGGTTTCTTGTTCTTGCGCTATCGCCTCAGCTTGCTTTTGCTGCTGATCAGATTCTGTGTTTTTGTTATTGCTGGTTGAGGTTTCAGCGGATTTACCACCAGCCTGAGTTCCTTTGTCTCTTTGAGCACCACCAGAACGCTCAGATTCCCCTTCATGAAACTCCAATGTTTGCTGAGTGATATCTATGGTTTGTTGCATGATGACATCAATAGGAGTGGGTTCTGGACGCCCCGGGCGAAACTCTTGCGCGATGATACTTGTACCTTTGGGGATATCTTTTACTTCTAGTCGATTTTGCACACCAAAAGCGAACTTCATCGAACCTGCGATTTGTTTGAACTTCAGAACATCCATTTCAGAAAATGAAAGCAGCAGTACGAAAAAGCACATAAGCAGTGCCATTAGATCGGCGAAAGTCCCCATCCAAGCAGGAAGGCCGGGAGGTGGACATTTACAGGGTTTGTCTTCTTCTACAACGGCCATTGTGCACCCTACTCATTATCCACATCGATACCGCGTTTACCTTCGTTGAGATAGTTCTTAAGGTAACTGTCTATCACACGAGGGTTCTGACCGTCTTGTATCGCTAAAACGCCATCCATGATTAAGCGGCGATTCAGTGTTTCTTGTTCCCGACGCAGCGACAATTTGTCGGCGATAGGGAAAAAGATCATATTAGCAAGAATAGCACCGTATAACGTTGTAAGGAGTGCTACCGCCATCGCAGGACCGATAGCTTTGGGATCATCCATGTTCGAAAGCATGGCAACCAGACCAACCAAGGTACCAATCATTCCCATGGCGGGTGCAACATCTCCGAAGGCTCGAAAAACTCCGGTGCCGAATTCATGCCTTTCATCTGTCAATGCGATATCTTTTTGCAGTGCCGCTCGTACCACATCAGCATCATGACCATCGACTAGTAAGTCGATGCCTTTTTGCATAAAACTGTTGGTAATTTCCATTTCTTCGAGAGCTAAGAAGCCACCTTTACGTGCTGCGTCAGCCATTTCAACGACTTTAGCAATCAGATCTTCTGGCTCATCTGCTTTAAACATAAATGCTTTGCCAGCAATTTTGAACGCTGCAAAAAACTGCCCCATGGTGAACTTCATTAGCACAACAAACGTAGAACCACCCACAACGATAAGGATAGAGGTGACATCTACAAACATCATGATGCTGCCGCCAAGGACCATCGCCATAACAACGAAGGCTAGCCCTCCAATCAATCCTATTAGCGTAGCTAAATCCACAAAGCACTCCTCTTGCTAGGGCTTATCAGTCCCTGTTCTCATTATTTAATCACTACCCAATACCAGAACAAAATGACAACAGGTCTACTAGAGATAGTTTAATTATCGGCAAGATAATAAGATCTTTAACTATTTTATTTGATACTCCCTTCACACTATTGTGGATGGCGTCTCGATAAAATGCCGTTTTTGCGTTTATGAGCGTAAACT
The DNA here is from genome assembly GCF_921294215.1 of Vibrio marisflavi CECT 7928. GTDB lineage: Bacteria > Pseudomonadota > Gammaproteobacteria > Enterobacterales > Vibrionaceae > Vibrio > Vibrio marisflavi. The sequence continues at coordinate 380,262 of NZ_CAKLDM010000002.1, read as the reverse complement.
AACAGCAGTCAAACTGCATTTGTTCTAGCAAAGTTATTCTTGATAAACGCTATTTTCGATAGAAATATCTTGGTTAAGTTTGACCATCCGAACCTGCTAAGGTAAGTTTCCCCACAATTCTTCAGCAACAAGAAAATATTATGGCAAGTAAGAAACCTGAAAATATGTCGTTCGAAGAGGCTATTGAAGAGCTTGACGGCTTAGTTAATCAGCTAGAAGGCGGAGACATCGGCTTAGATGATGCCCTAAAAAAATTCGAACGCGGAATCGCTCTTGCTCGCGCTAGCCAGAAGAAGCTTACTGAAGCTGAGCAACGCGTAAGTATTTTGCTAGAAAATGATGACAATGCTCCATTAAGTGAGTTTACCCCTGACTCCAATTAAGATTAAGAAGCATCACTATGTACGAGGCTCTCACCTCTTTCCAAAAAAGAAACAATGATCAGCTCAACCATTGGCTCAACCAACTACCCTTTCAGCAGCAGACGCTCATTGAAGCAATGCGCTATGGTTTGTTGCTTGGTGGAAAAAGAGTTCGACCTTTTTTAGTTTATGCGACTGGCCAAATGTTAGGGACTGCTGTTGAGCACCTTGATACACCAGCTTCCGCAATCGAGTGTATTCACGCTTATTCACTGATTCACGATGATTTGCCAGCTATGGATGACGATGATTTACGCCGTGGACATCCTACCTGCCATAAGAAATTTGATGAAGCCACTGCGGTACTCACCGGTGATGCACTACAAACCCTTGCTTTTACTATCCTTTCCGAAGGTGCGCTAGACAGCAATGCTGAATCTCAAAGAATCAAATTGATTCAAAGTTTATCACGCGCCTCAGGCGCGCATGGTATGTGCATTGGACAAGCTTTAGACTTGGCTTTTGAGAATAAAGATGTCACTTTGCAAGAGTTAGAGAGCATACATCGAAACAAGACTGGCGCTTTGATAAAATGCGCGATTCAGCTTGGCGCCTATGCTTCTGGGGAGAAAGGTGTTGAGGTGCTGCCTCAGCTTGAGCAATACGCCGAAGCTATTGGGCTAGCGTTTCAAGTACAAGATGATATTCTTGATATTATTAGCGACACCGAAACCTTAGGGAAACCTCAAGGTTCGGATGAAGAATTGTGTAAAAGCACCTACCCAGCACTATTGGGGTTAGAAGGCGCTATTGAAAAGGCTCAGTCTTTATTAGAAGAGGCCCTTCAAGCTTTACAAGCAATCCCATACAATACTGAATTGCTGGAACAGTTTGCCCGATATGTCATCGAGCGCAAGCACTAACTATATAAACGCGCAACAGAATATGACACTCGATATTTCAAAGTATCCTACACTTGCTCTCGCAAGCATACCTGAAGAGTTACGTAGCCTGCCAAAGGAAACGCTACCAAAGTTATGTGAAGAATTGCGGACATATTTATTAAACTCGGTTAGCCAATCAAGTGGTCACCTAGCTTCTGGATTAGGGACCGTTGAGCTCACCGTAGCCCTGCATTACGTATACAATACGCCTTTTGACCAGCTCATTTGGGATGTAGGCCATCAAGCTTATCCGCATAAGATTTTGACAGGTAGACGCGACCAAATGCCTACCATTCGAAAAAAAGATGGTTTGCACCCGTTTCCTTGGCGTGAGGAGAGTGAATATGACACGTTATCTGTCGGCCACTCTTCTACTTCGATAAGTGCTGCACTTGGTATGGCAATCAGTGCCATCAAAGAAGATAAGAATCGTAAAGTAGTTAGTGTCATTGGTGATGGTGCTATTACTGCGGGTATGGCTTTTGAGGCAATGAACCACGCGGGTGATGTTCACCCAGATATGTTGGTTATTCTCAACGACAATGAAATGTCGATTTCCGAAAACGTGGGTGCACTAAACAATCACCTCGCTCAAGCCCTATCTGGAAGTTTCTATACGTCGATTCGAGAAGGCGGTAAGAAAGTTCTGTCAAACATGCCATCAGTCAAAGAGTTGGTTCGTCGCACTGAAGAGCATCTAAAAGGGATGGTTGTACCGGGTACTTTGTTTGAAGAACTGGGTTTCAATTATATCGGCCCAATTGATGGACACGATGTCATCGAGCTGACCAAAACATTAAAGAATATGCGCGAGCTGAAAGGCCCTCAGTTCTTGCACATAATGACCAAAAAAGGCAAAGGACACGCGCCTGCAGAGAAAGATCCTATTGGTTATCACGCGGTACCAAAATTCGATCCAAGCAACTCAAAACTGCCTAAGAGCAAAGCATCAAGCCCAACGTTTTCTAATGTATTTGGCGACTTTTTGTGTGATATGGCAGCGCAAGATCCGAAACTAATGGCGATTACTCCAGCCATGCGTGAAGGCTCTGGCATGGTCAAATTCTCCAAGGAGTTCCCGGCGCAATATTTCGATGTTGCAATTGCAGAGCAACATGCAGTGACCCTAGCAACAGGCATGGCAATCGCTGGTGACAAACCGATCGTTGCGATTTACTCAACCTTCCTGCAACGTGGATACGATCAACTCATCCACGATGTGGCTATCATGGACTTACCAGTCCTGTTTGCTATCGACCGTGCTGGTCTTGTCGGCGCTGATGGCCAGACTCACCAAGGTGCATTCGATCTTAGCTTTATGCGCTGCATTCCGAACATGGTCATCATGGCACCAAGTGACGAAAATGAATGCCGTCAAATGCTTTATACCGGCCACCAGCACAACGGCCCAAGTGCTGTGCGCTACCCTAGAGGAAGCGGTATTGGTGCTGAAATTAAAAAAGAGTTCACTGAACTTGAAATCGGCAAAGGTCGTATTGTTAGACAAAGCAATACGAAAGAAGGTCAAAAGGTCGCGATTTTAAGCTTTGGGACTTTCTTAGCAAATGCACTTGAGGCAGCTGAATCTATTGATGCTACAGTAGCGGATATGCGATTCGTGAAGCCTCTTGATGAACAGCTCATCAAAGAGCTAGCTGCTACGCATGACGTACTTGTTACGGTTGAAGAAAATGCGATTGCTGGTGGCGCTGGAGCTGGCGTACTTGAGTTCATGATGACTGAGAAATTACTGAAGCCTGTACTTAACCTTGGCCTACCGGATAAATTTATCCACCAAGGAACGCAAGACGAGCTTCATGAAGAGCTTGGTTTAGACGCCAAAGGCATTGAGCTAGCTATCAAAGAATACTTAGCGAAATAACCAACTCGTTCAAGACAAAACGCCCATAGAATTGCTTCTAAGGGCGTTTTTCTATTCAACAATATCCCAGCCAAATTCTTCCAGTAAATGCAGCCAAGTCTGATCCAAACTTGCTTTTAGAACTAAATTCTCATTTGTTATTGGGTGAGTAAATTCAAGTCGAGATGCATGCAACATCAATCGATTGGCAGCATACTTATCTCGGAATAAACGATTGTGTTTACCATCACCATGTGTCGTATCGCCAATAATCGGATGGCTCAAGTGGTGCATATGTCGGCGAAGCTGATGTTTACGACCTGTTTTAGGTTTAAGCTCCATCAAACAGTATCGACTGGTTGGAAACTTACCAGTTGAATATGGCAGCTCGACTTTTGCTAAAGGTTTATACGCCGTGATCGCTTCTTGCGCTTCTTTTTCTTCACTAGCAAATTTATCGGCGATTTTGTCGAGCTCAACTTTGAGCGCATAGTCCAAGACTTCCTCTTGCTCTATCCAACCTCGAACTATCGCATGGTAAGTCTTCTCCATGTTGTGTTCTGCAAACATAGGCATCACTTGCGAAGCTACTTCGGATGAAAGAGCAAACACTAACACACCCGATGTTGGCCTATCTAACCTATGTAGAGGAAAGACATGCTGACCTATCTGATCACGCAAAGTCTGCATCACGAAGACCGTTTCATGTTTATCTAGCCAGCTTCTGTGTACAAGCATGCCCGCAGGCTTATTGACCGCTACTAAGTAGTCATCTTGATAGATAATTTCTAACATGACTGGTTAACCTCATCGATCTCGTTCAGCAACTCAAGCAATGGTTTCAGATGCGCTTGCTCGTTCCATGTTTGCTCAAAGTAGCCAGCAATCGCATACCCTTTTGGCAGAGGCTGTTTGTTGCTTATTAGCTGGCGAATTTTAGCGATAAAGATCCATTGCAACCATTCGTGTGGTTCCAAAGTATCAACAGCGAAGGGCTGTTGACTTTCTAGCTTGTGTGAAAGAGGCGCTTCAGTTTGCCATAGCTGATTTTCATTAAGCTCGCTTTCAAGCCTTTCTAGCAGCTGCTTCATTGATTCGGTGTGTGTCATGCAAATAATTTGTTTCCTAGAAGTTGAGGCAAATGATACCATCTAAGGCCCAAAGAATCTTAAGCAACATTTTCTGATGAACAACATTCACACCCTCAGTGATCTTCTTAAAAATAGTGGTTGCCAGTATCTAATCTTTGATCTTGGACGTCGCATACAACCTATAGACAGCTCAGCTTTCAATCATATTGAGCAAGGGCAACAAGCTTATCCTTATCCGGTACAACGCAAAGCACATCTTGCGATTGCTTATTGGAACGAAAGCCGTCAGCCTTGGATATGGTTTTTGAAATTTGAGTTGGATGAGAGAGGGTTATTAAAGCAGGCAGATATTGGCAACTTTATTAAGTATGTCGTTGAAGCTATGGGGACACACTTAAGTCAGGAAATGTCTGAAGAGCAGCAAGAGAAGCTCTCTAACAACCCATATACCTTTAAACCCGCTGAAGACAAAATGGCTGTGTTCCACAGTAAGATTCGAGCAAACCTTGAGCTAGAAACCAGCCAATACTACTCACATGCTCAAGATTACTTCGCTGGAAAGTTGGGATGGGAAAAATGGCAAACTGTCGGATTGCAAGGAATCACCGATGTTTGTGCTAGGATGAATGAACAGCAAAATAGCGTTCACCTCATCCGTGCTTTAAAGCAACTACCAAACGAACCACTTTATGCTTTGTTAGGTACGCTTGAACATTGCGATCTACCAGACAGGCTAGCTGAGCCACTGTCTGATATGGCAATGAAACAAATTAACTCTTCAGAACCAGATTTGTTTTTGCTATCAGCTTTAACGCGTGCGTTAACCAGTGCTAATCACGCTTTTTCGTTGCCAGTTTTGCAAGCGATTCTAAATAGTCCCCTACTGAGCCATCAGGAAATCTTAATTGGTATTGCAGGCCGCTGCTGGCACCTACTTGCAGACACAAAATTAGCAGAGCAATTTCTTATCCGCTTGGCCGAAACAAACAACCAAGCACTGTTCAACCAGTTGTTTGCTGACCTTGTGATGTTACCAGAGCTAAGAGTGATCCTATTGCCGCTACTGCATTCATCACCTACAGAAGAACTGGCGAGAGCATTGGAGAACTTACAGCAAGCAGCGCGCAAGCACTAAGGGTGATACGCGACTATGCTTAGCAACTTAGTCAGCATCTTTGCCTTATGTCTCATTTGCTTTCTATTTTGGCAACAACGACGTCAGGCCGAGGTTGCTAAAGCAGCAATTGCCCACAAATGTAAGCAATTGGAACTACAGCTTGTTAGTGTCGCTCTTGGGCGCCACCGGCTAAAAGATGAAAATGGTCGCTGGTATTGGAATACCAGCTATCAATTTGAGTTCTCTTCACTAGGTGACGATTGTTATCAAGGCACCCTTATCATGAAAGGTTTTAGGCCGTTAAAGTTTCAGCTACCACCACATCGCGTTTAAAAGTGTACTCATAATACGGTCCATGCTTATCTCGCTTTTGCCCTATCCGACGAAAACCCAGTTTATTTAAAATTGAAATAGACGCTGGATGGTCGATATTTGCAGTGGCCTTAACATGAGATAAATTCAATTCTTCACACAGCCTTGGAAAAAACGCTAGTAACGATTCGGTTGCAATCCCTTTGCCCCAATACGCACTATCAAAAATAAAGGTAAGTTCCGGATCTGAGTCCACATTGCTTACAGAGATATGCCCCATATAGTCACGGGTAGAGTTATCCAGCACGGCCATGCTATACAAGTTATGGTTTGTTAGGACGTCAGCAAAGAGTGCCTTTGCAGACTTAAGCGTATGCGGGCCGTTCATTTCTGCACGATTAACTGCACAGCAATTCAGCAGCAGAAATTCAGATTGAAATGCTTCACTATAGGGTACGATCAATGTCCTGTTAGTCACTATAGCCATATTGTCTCCCTTCAATATGTATCTAAACCCAAGTGACCTCAAGATGCATTATTCAGAGTGAATTCAGTGCCTTCAATTTCAGGAAAACAGCCGCAGGAAGGGTGACCCCTTTCAAGACGGTTTGACGTAAAGTGAAGGCTCTGAATCACTCCCAAAGGGCGAGTAGATAAGGCTTCACTACGTCGTTATCGATTTTCAACGTAGAATGACTATGTCTACAAATCGTTGCCTAGTATTGAAGCCTTATCTATCTCGCTGAAACAAGTATCCTGAGGTTACTTGGGTGTATGTTCGACATTTTATTCCATAGAAAAGTTCATTTACTTTCAACAGATAAAGGTAAAACCCATTGGAAGTTTGTCCATTTCAGGTCAAATTCACTGAAACTGGGATCAAGCCCTGATTAAAGACTCAATAAGCGACGTGCAAATGTTATCGGTATTTTCCCTTACCAAAAAAAAGAAAGCCCCAGCAATTGCTGGGGCCGTAGCTTGTAGCTTTCCTCGCTAACATCCTTTTAGCTAAACTTCATCGCCTTCCTAACGGTGTCCATCGAGTCCTTGTCACTCACTTTCCTGAAGAGTGTCTTCGCCGATCCTTAGCGGTGTCCACGTAATATTCAACAACGATTTATTGAATATTTATCACTAATCCTTTGATAGCCCTAAATGTACCGATTTTTACATATCAAACAATCTTGCGCGGTCACACTTTTTCCAACAAAGTTAAATATATTTTCAATTAACTATTATGTAATCAGCGACTTATTGATAAACATGACGAATAATAACGCTATGAGCCAATATAACTCCTACACACTGCGTCAGTTATCTCTTACAATCCAAACAATAGATAGGTGATCTTTACGATTGCGTGACTCCACTTGAATACTTAAGGAAAGCGTCATGTTAACCAAAGATGTCTCAGACGAGCTTCAATCCGTCATCGAGTCGCTTGTAGCTCAAGGTAAGAAACCAACCGTTGCCTTAGTTAAGGCTCGGCTGAAAACTACAGTGCCAATGCCTGCTATTATAGCTACGCTCAAGTCATGGCAAAGTAGTAGCAGAGTACCCAAAATCGAAGTGGCGTCACCTGATGGCTCTCTAGACAAAATTGCCAGCCTTGAACAAGAAGTAAAAACACTTAGCCAACGAGTCACCCAACTAGAAGCTCAGTTGGCAAAACTTATAAACGACGAGAAATAATATGATGAAACTATGGGTGGATGCAGATGCTTGCCCGAAAGTCATTCGAGAAACGATTGTACGCGCAGCTGAACGCACAGGAGTAGAATGTACATTTGTTGCAAACCACAATGTTCCTGTACCGAAAAGAAATAATATCAAATCAATTCAAGTACCTAGTGGGTTTGACATCGCTGACAATGAAATAGTTAAACGCACCGAAGCAGGTGATTTGATTATTACATCAGACATCCCTCTTGCCGATGAGGTGATTACTAAAGGGGCAATCGCTTTAAGTCCACGCGGAGAGCTCTTTACTAAAGAAACCATAAAGGCTCGATTAAATATACGAGACTTTATGGACACCATGCGTTCTAGTGGTATTCAAACAGGTGGCCCAAGCGCTCTTTCTCAAACTGAACGACGAGAGTTTGCCAATCATTTAGACCGAATATTAGCGAAACGTTAAACAATGTATTCCTTGTCTCCTGTTGGTATCATCGAAAGCCCTTACAAAGAAAAATTCTCGGTCCCCAGACAACCAAGGTTGGTCACCAGTGCAACCTCTCGAGTCAAATTAATTGGAGACGCAAACTGCCCTGAGTCAGTTCGTGGGCTTGAACAATTTAGTCATTTGTGGCTTTTGTTTTTGTTTGATAAAAACCTAGAAGCAGGCTGGAAGCCAACGGTTCGCCCTCCTCGACTTGGCGGCAATGAACGAATCGGTGTGTTTGCCTCACGAGCAACATTTCGCCCCAATGGTATTGGCATGTCTGCCGTCGAGTTAAAAGGTATATCCCATTTAGATGGTCACATTTATATTGATTTAGGTAGCGTAGATTTGGTCGACGGCACACCAATCGTCGATATAAAACCTTATATTCCCTACTCAGACTCAATTTCTAATGCGCAAGGTGGCTACGCTCAGGAAAAACCTTGTGAGCTAACGGTAGGCTTTTCCGCTCAAGCGAAAACCACTCTTGAAGCTCGCAAAAATGGAACACATGAGCAGTTGGTTATCGAGCAAGTTCTAGCCCAAGATCCTCGTCCTGCCTACAAAAAAGGCAAACCAGATAGCAAAGAATATGCGGTTTATTTGTTCGATCTTAATGTAAGGTTTACTGTTAACGAGAATTTGATTACCGTTAACACAATTGAACCCTTTTGACGAAGCCGAATGGCTGATATCATTAGCGGCTAATTCAATTCCTATGATGGGAATTTTCTTTAACTCCAAAATGAACGGATACCCTAAATGCGTACCAGTAAATATCTTCTTTCTACTTTGAAGGAGACACCAAACGACGCCGTAGTTGTTAGCCACCAACTCATGCTACGTGCAGGTATGATCCGTAAGCTGGCTTCAGGTCTATACACCTGGCTGCCTACTGGTCTACGTGTACTACGTAAAGTCGAAAACATCGTTCGTCAAGAAATCGATAACGCAGGTGCAGTTGAAACCTTGATGCCCGTTGTTCAACCGTTTGACCTTTGGGAAGAGACAGGCCGTTCTGAAAAGATGGGCGCTGAACTACTTCGTTTTACTGATCGCCACACCAATCCGTTCGTTTTGAGCCCGACAGCTGAAGAAGTGATTACTAGCCTTGTTCGTAACGAGGTGAATTCATACAAACAGCTCCCTCTGAACTTATATCAAATCCAAACTAAGTTCCGTGATGAAGTGCGCCCTCGCTTCGGTGTTATGCGTTCACGTGAATTTAGCATGATGGATGCTTACAGCTTCGACATCGATAAAGAAGGCCTACAGAAATCTTTTGATGACATGCACGATGCGTACTGCAAAGCATTTGACCGCATGGGCCTAGACTATCGTCCTGTTCTGGCAGACTCAGGCGCTATCGGCGGAAGTGGCTCGCAAGAGTTCCACGTATTGGCTGAAAGCGGTGAAGATCTGATTGCTTTCTCTACTGAGTCAGACTTTGCAGCAAACATCGAAAAAGCAGAAGCATTGGCTCCAACTACAGATCTAGCCGCTCCAACGCAAGAAATGACTTTAGTTGATACTCCAAACGCTAAAACCATTGCTGAGCTAGTTGAGCAGTTCGATTTACCAATCGAAAAAACAGTGAAAACACTGTTTGTGAAAGCGTCTGAAGAAGTCGATGCACCTCTTATTGCGTTGATCCTTCGTGGCGATCATGAGCTTAACGAAGTAAAAGCTGAGAACTTAAAAGAAGTTGCCGCTCCGCTTGAGATGGCTACGGAAGAAGAAATTCGCGCTCTAATTGGAGCTGGTCCGGGATCACTTGGCCCTGTCGGTTTGGAGCTGCCATTCATTGTTGATCGCACTGTAGCAGTGATGAGCGACTTTGGCGCAGGTGCGAACGTTGATGACAAACATTACTTTGGCATCAACTGGGGTCGTGACGTTGAACTCGGTCAAGTAGAAGACCTGAGAAACGTTGTTGAAGGCGATCCTAGCCCTTGTGGACAAGGCACTATCCTTCTAAAACGTGGTATTGAAGTCGGTCATATCTTCCAGCTTGGAAAAACTTACTCTGAGAAAATGGGCTGCGGCGTTCTAGGTCCTGATGGTAAGAACGTAATTTTGGAAATGGGCTGCTATGGCATCGGTATTACACGTGTTGTTGCGGCAGCAATAGAGCAAAACCACGACAAATACGGCATTATCTGGCCAGACGCAATCGCTCCATTCCAAGTAGCGATTGTTCCTATGAACATGCATAAGTCAGAAGAAGTCAAAGAAGCGGCTGAGAAGCTGTACAAAGAACTTTCTGATCTTGGCCTTGAAGTACTATTTGATGACCGTAAAGAGCGTCCTGGAGTGATGTTCTCAGACATGGAACTTATCGGCGTTCCTCATACTGTTGTCATTGGTGATCGCAGCATGAAAGAAGGTAACTTCGAATATAAGAATCGTAGCACGGGAGATAAAACTCCGGTGGCAATGGCTAACATCATTGAGCACATCAAAGCACAATTAAAATTAGCGTAATCACACTTCTTATATAGATAGAAAGCTGCTCTTAAGGGCAGCTTTTTTATTTCACTTTTTCCGTAAATTCTCCGCATTGCTCACAACGGTACCCATGTTTGTAAAAAAACAGTGGGAAGCCCAATAGTATGAATACGATAAAAGCAGGTTTTTTCCCTTGCGTGAACGGTACCAGTTTATCGCTGCCACAATTTGGACAGTGATCGATTCCGAGTTGGCTCTCTTGATACACTACGCTCTCTGAAAAGTCAGTATTGAGAAGTTCGACAGCACTGTCGAGATCCACTTCACGTACCAACAGTCGAACCCCTCCCATCGCATTAGAATATAGCCACTGCATATTGATAGTATGTTCATCGGCAACAAAGCTATCAATTCCAGCAGCCTCTAAACTAGCTTTAGCAATATAAGCTTCATGAGGAAAAGAAAATCGAGCAACCGTAATCATTTAGACACCAAATCCACGTATTCATGACTTCTGTTATACCGACTCACTTTATACCAAGTGTTAATTTTCTGTTCATTTGCACTCTGCTAGACTGCTTTTAAATTGTCAGGAGGTGGTATATGGATCTAAAAAGTCTTCTTAATCAAGCGCTCAATTCAGATATTGTTCGTCAAGGAAAAGAGCAAGTTAAAACTCAATCGACAAATTTGAAAAGCAACCCAGATACTTTAAAAACATTAGGAGCTGGAGCCTTAGGTGGCGGCATCATTGGCATGCTGATGGGCTCTAAAAAAACCAAGAAAATGGGTAAAACAGCTCTGAAAGTTGGTGGCGCAGCCGCACTTGGTGCACTAGCTTATAAGGTTTACAACGACTACCAAAGTAAGCAATCTGGTGATACTTCAAACCACTCACCATCATCGCAAACTTCAGCACCAGAACAGTTCGACGCAAACGACCACATGCATAGCGTATTAATCATCAAAGCAATGATTGCAGCAGCTAAAGCGGATGGTCATGTTGATGAACAAGAAATGGCACAAATCGAAGAAACGCTACAAGGAGTCGGTGCCGATGATAGTGTCAGAACGCTTGTTCAAACTGAACTGAATAAGCCTCTCGACCCAGCAGAAATAGCATCATTGGCTAAGTCACCCGAACAAGCTTCTGAAATCTACCTTGCTTCTTTAATTGTCTCTGATGAGCAAAATTTCATGGAAAAAGCTTATCTACAAGAGCTCGCGAAGCAACTTCAACTCGCTCCTGAAGTCACGCAGCAGTTAGAACTTCAATTACAAAACTAACTAGATAAAGATGAGCAGCTCTTTGAATAAAGTTGCTGCTTATTGCCAAAAGCTCTTATCACACTCTTTGCTAGCTTGAGCAACAGAGATACCAATATCCTTCAACATGTAAGTGGGCAACGAACGGAGCTGCCTACGAGTACGGTAGTTTCGAATCCACTTAGCCAGTATCTTCAGGACGTTCTTGTTAACAGATTCAGTATCTACAAAGTTCGGTTTTTGGAGTGTAAATTCGCTCATGTATGCGCCAAGCCTGCCGGAAAGTGATATCTAATCTTACGCAGAGAAAGCAAATTAATATTTTATACTTTAGTATGGTTACTCTACATATGTTAACTGCTGCCCAGATTTCTCAGGGCATGCGTGGATACTTCGCTTCAGCTACAGAAAGGGTTGTAGCGCGGAGGACACCTTTAATCCCCTCTAAATTCTGTGTATATTGAGCAGCAGTTAAGTTTAGATAGGAAAGAAAGATGCAAGTATACGGTTGCTGTGACTTGGTTCGTGAAATTTATGCTCAAATTGGCAGTGGCGATCAGGGCTATATACCCCAAGCTATCACCTGTGCTGTGAAGTCACTAAATGATATTGCTGCCGACGAATCACTTCCAAAAGAGACGCGTGAGAAAGCAGCGTTTGCCGCAGCAAACCTGTTGATTTCAGATTTCGAGGATAAGTAATGAACCTTGCTAATTTCGAAACGATGGATCCGATAATGTTAATGAGCATAGTTAACATGAAGCTGCGAGACGACTTCGATGGTGATTTGAACAAGCTAACTGCTTTTTTTGATATCAGTAAACAAGCATTAGAAAAGAAGTTGGCAGAAGCTGGCTTTGAGTTTTTGGCTGATGCTGGGCAATTTCGATAACCCCTAACGAAGATTCAGATATAAAAAAGCCGCAGTTTTTACACTGCGGCTTTATTTATTTCAGACTATTTAATCTAACTGGAATTAGCCGATATTCTTACGCGCATTTTGGAACATTCTCATCCAAGCGCCGTTTTCGCCCCAACCTTCTGGTGCCCATGAGTTAGCCACTGTACGGAATACACGCTCTGGGTGTGGCATCATGATAGTCACACGGCCATCAGTCGTGGTTAAACCTGTGATAGCGTTTGGTGAGCCGTTCGGGTTGTTTGGATATTGCTGAGTCGCGTTGCCGTTGTTATCAACATAACGCAGTGCAACCGTACCAGAGTTCTCAATCGCTGCTAGGTGCTCGCTGTCACGAACTTCAACACGACCTTCACCGTGAGAAACTGCGATTGGCATGCGAGAGTTAGCCATGCCATTGAAGAATACAGAATCAGATTGCTGAACTTCCACTAAGCTGAAACGAGCTTCAAAACGCTCAGATTCGTTGCGCACAAAACGTGGCCATAAATCTGCACCTGGTATCAACTCTTTCAAGTTAGAGAGCATCTGACAGCCGTTACACACACCTAGAGAGAAGGTGTCTTCACGCTTGAAGAAGCCTTCAAACTGTTCACGAGCTTGCGCGTTGAACAGAACAGATTTTGCCCAACCTTCACCAGCACCAAGTACATCACCGTAAGAGAAGCCACCGCAAGCAACTAGACCTTTGTACTCATCCAGTACAGCTTGGCCTGTTAGGATATCACTCATATGGATATCAACAGATTCGAAGCCTGCACGGTCAAATGCAGCTGCCATTTCAACATGTGAGTTAACGCCCTGCTCACGTAAGATTGCCATTTTGGGCTTCGCGCCTTTCAAGATATATGGCGCAGCAATGTCTTCGTTCACGTCATAGCTTAGCGATACGTTCAGACCTGGATCTGAGTTATCTTTCTTCGCTTCAAACTCTTGGTCAGCACAAGCTGGGTTATCACGTAAAGCCTGCATCTTATGGGTTGTTTCCGCCCAGATAGTACGAAGCTCTGTACGAGAACGATTCAAGATTTCAGTGTTTCCAGCTGTGATAACAAATTCATCAGAGTCTTCAACTTGACCGATAACATGTGAACAGCTTTGAAGGCCTTGCTCAGCCAATACTGCCATTACAGCGTCAAGTTGCTCGTTTTGAACTTGAACAACCGCACCTAGCTCTTCGTTAAATAGTGCCGCTAGCGTATCTTCGCCCAATGCTTCGATGTTTGCTTTCACACCACAGTGACCAGCGAATGCCATTTCAGCAAGAGTAACAAATAGACCGCCATCACCTTTATCGTGATAAGCCACTAGCTTGTCATCACGAACTAAAGTCTGCATTGCATTGAAGAAGCCTTTTAGCTGCTCTGCATTGTCGACATCAGCAGGTTTATCACCAAGTTGCTTGTAAACTTGCGCTAGTGCTGTCGCACCTAGGCGGTTTTTGCCGTTACCTAGGTCGATAAGAACAAGGCTCGTTTCACCTTTGTCTGTGCGTAGCTGCGGAGTAACTGTCTTACGTACATCTTCAACACGGCCAAACGCTGTGATAACAAGTGAAAGTGGAGACGTTACTTCTTTGCTCTCGCCGCTATCTTCCCACTTGGTCTTCATCGACATTGAGTCTTTACCTACCGGAATAGTCAGGCCAAGTGCAGGACACAGCTCTTCGCCCACCGCTTTAACCGCTTCGTAAAGGCCAGCGTCTTCACCCGGGTGGCCAGCTGGAGACATCCAGTTTGCTGACAGTTTGATGTGTTTAATATCACCGATGTCAGTCGCAGCAATGTTAGTTAAAGACTCACCAACAGCTAGACGAGCAGAAGCGCCAAAGTCTAGTAGAGCGACTGGCGTGCGCTCACCCATTGACATTGCTTCACCATGGTAAGTGTCGTAACTTGCTGCGGTTACTGCGCAGTTTGCTACAGGCACCTGCCAAGGGCCAACCATTTGGTCACGAGCAACCAAACCCGTTACAGAACGGTCACCAATAGTGATCAGGAATGTTTTCTCAGCAACGGTTGGCAAACGAAGCACGCGGTCAGCTGCTTCGTTAAGTTCGATGCCAGAGCGCTCGATTGCAGGACTTTCCACTTTCAATGTTTCCGCTTCGCGGCTCATCTTAGGTGGCTTACCAAGCAAAATATCCATTGGCATATCAATTGGCGTATTGTCGAAGTGCGAGTCTTCTAAAGTTAGGTGACGTTCTTCAGTAGCTTCACCGACTACCGCGTATGGTGCACGTTCACGCTTACAGATAGCGTCAAATTGTTCCATGTTTTCTGGAGCAACCGCCATTACATAACGTTCTTGAGATTCGTTACACCAAATTTCTAGTGGGCTCATACCCGGCTCATCATTTGGTACATCACGCAATTGGAATTTACCGCCACGTTCGCCATCATCGACTAGCTCAGGTAGTGCGTTCGAGATACCACCAGCGCCCACATCGTGGATAAACGCAATTGGGTTGTCATCACCTAGCTGCCAACAACGGTCGATCACTTCCTGACAACGGCGTTCCATCTCTGGGTTTTCACGTTGAACAGAAGCAAAGTCTAAATCTTCAGCCGATTGACCAGAAGCCATAGAAGAAGCAGCGCCCCCACCAAGACCGATGTTCATTGCAGGGCCGCCCAGTACGATAAGTTTCGCACCCACTGGGATCTCTTTCTTCTGAACGTGCTCATCACGGATGTTACCCATACCGCCAGCAATCATGATTGGTTTGTGGTAACCACGAACCTCTTCACCTGCGTGAGAAGTCACTTTTTCTTCGTAGGTACGGAAATAACCTAGAAGGTTTGGACGACCAAATTCATTGTTAAATGCCGCGCCACCTAGAGGACCTTCCAGCATGATATCTAGAGCATTTACAATACGACCTGGCTTACCGAAATCAGTTTCCCAAGGCTGCACGTAGTTTGGAATGCGTAGGTTTGAAGTTGTGAAACCTACAAGGCCAGCTTTTGGTTTACCACCGATACCTGTTGCGCCTTCATCACGAATCTCACCACCAGAGCCTGTTGAAGCGCCCGGCCAAGGAGAAATTGCCGTTGGGTGGTTGTGCGTTTCGACTTTCATCAAGATGTGCGCGTCTTCTTGGTGATAGTTATATTGACGAGATTCTGGATCTGGGAAGAAACGACCTACATTAGAGCCAGTCATTACTGCTGCGTTGTCTTTGTAAGCAGAAAGTACGTGATCAGGTGTTGTCTCGTAAGTGTTCTTGATCATTTTGAACAGAGACTTGTCTTGCTTAACGCCATCGATTGTCCAATCAGCATTGAAGATTTTGTGTCGGCAATGCTCAGAGTTGGCTTGGGCAAACATCATTAGCTCGATGTCGTTTGGATTACGACCAAGCTTAATGAAGTTCTCTACCAAGTAGTCGATTTCATCTTCTGCTAGTGCTAGGCCTAAAGAAACGTTCGCTTCTTCGAGTGCAGCACGGCCACCTGCTAGGATGTCTACGTCAGCAACTGGCGCTGGCTCAGCAACAGTGAATAGTGCTTGTGCCGATTCAAAATCATCGACAATAGATTCCATCATGCGATCATGGATCAGAGATTTGACGACTGAGACTTGCTCTTCTGACAATTCAGTTGAAGACTCTATGTAGTAAGCGGTACCACGCTCAAGTCGCTTAACTTTGTTTAAGCCGCAGTTGTGAGCGATGTCTGTGGACTTAGAAGACCAAGGAGAAATTGTGCCCGGGCGAGGAGTTACGAGAAGCAAAAGTCCTTCTGGCTTATGCTCTTCAATAGTTGGGCCATACGTTAACAGCTTTTCTAATCTCTCGATCTCTGTATCATCGAGGTCTGCATTTAGATCAGCAAAGTGCATAAACTCTGCGTATATATCAGTGACTGGCAGTTGTTGTTCACGGCAAAGTTCTAGTAGTTTGTTAACACGAAACTCTGAAAGAGCTGGGGAGCCACGCAAAATTCTCATGTGCTTAGGTCTCTTATGCAGTTGATTAAGTTAATATTGCTATAAATTCAAAGAGTTAAACAAAAACTCACCAAACTTATGCCAATAGCACCTATGGTTTTCGAGCGCATTATAAAGGATTTAGTTTAGTGATGTAACACTTAAAGCAACCGTTTGCGTCATTTTTTTCGTCGCAGTTTGCTGTGTGTTTATAGATAACACGAATAGAAAGATATAAATTATGCAAGGGAATTAACTTTGCCATTACCTATCACTTTGATATAAGAGTGATTACGTAGCTGTTTTGGAGAGGTTATTCAGAACCAAGGAAGTATGAGAATTTTGTTTAATGTATAAGTTTTGTTTTCGCCGCGTTAAAAACACTTTCGCTATCGCCGCCATTTCGATCCTGTTAGCTGGATGTCAAATTGAGTCTAAGCCTAAAAGCGAACTCGACCAGATTCGAGAGCGTGGTGTACTAAGAGTCGGCACGTTAAACAATCAGATTTCATATTATATTGGTCCTGATGGTCCAGCTGGAGTTGATTACGAACTGGCTCGTAAATTTGCCGACGAGCTTGGCGTTAAACTGGAAATGAAGCCTGCATATCGTGTTTCTACACTCTATCCCGCGCTAAAGCACGGTGATATCGATATTATTGCCGCAGGCATCAGCCCATCAGAAGAGCGACTGAAACAGTTTCGAGCAGGCCCCGCCTACTACTATGTCAGCCAACAACTTGTCTACAAAACTGGAAGCTGGAAACCGAGAAGTTTAAAAGACCTCATAGCCAAACAGCCAGATCTAATCGAGAAAAACGATGGAAAACCAATTTTTGAAGTGGTTGGTGACTCTCACTTCAATAGCACTTTGACTGACCTACAAAAAGATAACCCTAAACTACAATTCAAAGCGGAAACGCAAGCTGACGTAAATGAGCTGCTTAAGCAAGTTTCTGAAGGACAAATCGACTTTACGGTCGCTGATTCTGTCGAGCTCTCCATGTCACAGCGAATCTACCCAAACCTTGCCTCTGCCTTTGAACTGACTGAAGACCAACCGATATCGTGGTATTTACGCCGTTCTGACGATGAAAGCCTGTATGCACTGATGATTGAGTTTTTTGGGAATTTGAAACAATCAGGTCAGCTTGCCACGTTAGAAGAAAAGTACATTGGTCACATCAACACATTTGATTATGTAGACACTCGTGCCTTTATTCGAGCACTAGAAGGAAAACTTCCGAAGTGGGAACCAATCTTCAAAGAGTTTGCAGGTAACTTTGACTGGCGACTTATAGCAGCAATCGCGTATCAAGAATCTCACTGGAACCCGCGAGCAATTTCTCCTACTGGTGTTCGTGGCATGATGATGCTGACGTTACCCACAGCGAAAAGTGTCGGGGTCACCAATCGCCTAAATCCAGAACAATCGGTCCGAGGCGGTGTGGAATACCTTCGTCGCATGGTACAAAGAGTCCCAGACAGCATTAATGACCACGAAAAAATCTGGTTTGCTCTTGCTTCTTACAACATGGGCTTTGGCCACATGATGGATGCCCGTCGCTTAACCAAACAGCAAGGGGCTAATCCCGATGCTTGGGGTGATGTTAAAGATCGATTACCTCTGCTTAAGCAGAAGAAGTATTACAGTAAAACGCGCTATGGGTATGCTCGCGGAGATGAAGCAAGAGACTATGTAGAAAATATTCGTCGCTACTACCAAAGCATTATCGGTCACGTCGATCAAAGCTACACAACAACGTCACCTACCGACGCAAGCGTTGATGACTTACAAGTGATACAAGTACCAAGTGCCACCGCTTCTCAAGCAGAGGACGTCACATCTTCTGACACGCAAGATCCAAATCAGTTGAAAGGGCCAGAAGCAAATTAGGATTGAATGGAGAGCAGATAGATAGGCATGTCAACTGTTCTCTACCTTCTCGCAAGCGATAAAGAACTTCACTTCGGGAGTAAAACTGGTTAAAATCACCTCAATATCACGTTTAAGCGGGATCTCCTTCCGCGTGTCATACGTTGGTAACATTCCATATATATACAGGTATCGTATTTTTCATCTTCATCTAAGTGAAAATACATTTGTTGTATAATTCGAGGTTGTATTATGAAACGCAAAATGCGCTCGAAACGCCTCAGCCAAACTGCCTCCGCCAATCGGCGCAAACGCATGTTAGCAAATAACAAGAAAAAAGTTATTTGGCGAAATCGAGCATACAAACAATTTGTCGCTGTTTAAGTGACGTTAAAAAAGAATGCAAGCATCTGTCTAACGGATGTTTGCCTAACTTTCCTAAAGCCCTTGTTTCTTCTTCTCTTTGATCTCTTTTCGACGACGCTTAAAAAATGCTTGTAGCATTTCTCGGCATTCTTGCTCCATCAAACCACCTTCTACATCAGCATAATGATAGGCCGCTTGCCCCTCAAACAAGTTCAGTACTGTTCCTGCCGCACCAGCTTTAAGATCATAAGCGCCAAACACAACACGTTTCACTCTGCTATGCAGTAAAGCTCCAGCGCACATTGGACAAGGTTCAAGAGTCACGTAAAGGGTTGTATCTAATAGGCGATAGTTAGATAACGCTTCACCAGCTTTGCGCAGTGTTTGTATTTCGGCGTGCGCCGTCGCATCATGACATGTTATAGAGCGGTTCCAACCTTCAGCAATGATGTCACCATCTTGTACCAACACAGCACCAACAGGTACTTCTCCCTCGCTTTCTGCATTTTTAGCAAGCTCCAATGCTCGTTGCATAAACTGTTTATCTAACTCGGAAAAAGAATGCTGCAAACCTACCCTCACATTATGAAATGAATAAACCTAGGACGTGATGCGGCTATCCTACCACACCGTTCAGTCAAACTCGCTAGATTGTGCAATCAGAGTATTGAGGCTAACCTCTTGCGGCTGGCCAAACCTATCCACCCAACTCACGGCCACTGTCACACGCTTAAGTGATTCAGATAACCCAGCGCTCTCTGATGTCCAACTCATCAAATACTTGTCACTCACTTGCTCCTCACTAGACACAAGATCCTGAGAAAAACCTGCTGGCGTCATTGATGAGTATTCACTCGATGCTCCGCGTGTTCTAAACCACTCTAGTTTATCTTCTACTAAGTGAAGTGCCTGCAATCTATCAGCGGCAAGCTCAGTGCTTTTCTCCACGTACACCTGCAACTTAGTTAAAGATAAGGTAGCAAAGCTTAAACACAAAAGCGCTATCAGTATCTCTAAAAAGGAAAAGCCCCGATATTTACACACCTTCACTGTCGTGCGACCTGATCTTTTATCAGTGCTCATACCAAGAGCCTTTTTGCCACTGAGCATGAAAGATATTGGCGCTACTAGACTCCTCACCCTCTGTATCACCATAAGAAATCACTACATTGCGGGTTAGCAACACATAACCACGGCTTGATTCTAACTGGTAGTAATTCTCTCCCAACTCGGTAACTTGAACAGAGTGGTCTAATTGCTCGCAGAAACTGGCCGAGCCGGTTACGCTTTCATGATATTGGAGATACGCAAAGGCACATTCAAGGCCACCTTCAGCATACCAATAGTTCTTCCGGTAGCTTATTTGGTTCTGGATCTGTTTGATATTCAAGAAAGCACTTTTATAAAGTCCAAGGGTTAAGAGAAGCATCGCGGACAGGAGCATTGAAGTAACCAATAAAGTTGAAAAACCCGTGTTTCTATAGTTCATTTCAATTTCTCTGCAATAAGGATATTGAGCTGGAGACTGAAATATCGGATAACTCAACCAGAGACGCTTCTAGAGTGATCGTATGCAATTGACTGGAAAAAGCCGAACTGGCAATGAGCTCACTAGAAACTACAAACTCATCTACATTAATATAATTGGAATCAAATACCGAGTAACAGAACCCACCAACACCAGACGTTGTTGCCTGCTCGAAACTTAACGGTTCGGCGGAGGTCTTCTCACAATACTTTATTCTATTCGATGAACTCGTTTCAGTGTCGTAGTAATAAGCGATGTTTTGAAATGCTTCATCACTATCTATATCAATTCGATAAGCGTAGGCAAGTGAGTCAGAGGTCGTGACCAGTGGCAATGTCGCTCCGGATAAGAAAGTTCGAGTACTGTCTGTACCGTCATAACCAGCCCTTTGAATATCCTGCTTAATTTGCATTAAAAGTGCAGATACTTTCTGTTCAAGTGTTAACTGCTGAGTGCGATAGGAGGATAAACTTTGGCTGGTAAAAAATAGATTGGAAACTATGGAAAGAACAATGACACCTATAGCCGATGATACGAGCAATTCCAAAGTGCTATAGCCAAAGCAATTAACATTCTGTGTAGCCATAACTACTGCCTGTTACTGAGCATAATCGAACTCTTCCCGCACTATAAGAAGTGATCAGCTTTAGTTTTTTGTCTGGTTGCAATGATGAATAGAAGGTGACATTGCCGCTAGCTACTTTGCCTCTCCTTGGATAAAACTTAATCTGGTTGTCTTGGTAAGTACTCTCTATCACCAGAGTTCGGTACGGCTCCCCAGACAATAGAGAAATAGTTTCAGCATCAGACTCTTGACCAGTATTTAAACTAATGGACCAGCTATCGCTGCTGGTTGAGTTGGGTAAATGCAACCATAAGTTTTGATTGCGATAGATTGCTTCAGATTTAGCTAGATAAGTAAGTCCGACTAACTCACTAGCAAAGCGAATGACCTTACGACTATCAAGAAGCTGGTTAAAACTTGGGGCCGCCCAAGACAGCAAGCAGGTCAATAGCACCAGAGTTATCAAGCACTCCAATAAGGTAAATCCAATGCTCTGTCGCAAAACCTATGTACTCATCTCAGTCAAAAAAAAACCAGTCTAGGTTGACGCTAACACGCGAGACACAATAGCGATAAAAGACGAAAAAGATTCATGGAAGGTATTCAAGGTAATGAATGAAAAACTAAAAATAAACTTCGTAAGTGGTATGACTTTGCTCGAATTACTCTTCGTTGTTACCATCATTGGTTTACTAACGAGTATTGTATCCCCAGCGTACAACCAATACATACGAAAAGCTCATCGCCAGCAGGCTATCTCTGACATAGGCCGTTTACAACTGTATTTAGAATCGAACTATCAAGACGGCTACGATGCTCAGTCTGTTTCTGACAACGGAGTATGCCAAGACTTCTGCACAACTGATCAAGCACGCTACCAAATTTCCATAGCAACAACCGATTCAAGTTACACCATTACAGCAACACCTGTTTCTGGCTCTGGACAAGAAAATGATACTTGCTCGGGGGAAGGCTACTCGGCACTTAGCATCAATCAACTAGGAGAAAGCACTCCAAGTCAATGCTGGCAATAGTATTCAAAAAAGATAAAAAAAGCCTGCTTAAAAGCAGGCTTGATAAAGAATAATTGAGGTAAATAATTAGCTTGTTAGGTCGTCGAAGAATTTCTTAACGCCGTTGAAAAAACCTTCTGATTTAGGCTTATGGCGGTTTGCAGCATCACCACCACAAGATTCTTCAAATTCGCGTAGGAGTTCTTTCTGACGTGAGCTCAATTGCACCGGCGTTTCAATAATTAGCTTAACGATAAGATCACCAACACCGCCGCCACGAACACCTTTAACACCTTTACCACGCATACGGAACATACGACCCGTTTGTGTTTCATCAGGGATCTTAAGGCTTACACGACCATCTAATGTTGGTACTTCTACTTCACCGCCCAATGCCGCCATTGCAAAGCTTACAGGCACTTCGCAGTATAAGTTATTACCATCGCGCTCAAAGATGTTGTGTTCTTTAACATGTACTTGAACGTATAAGTCACCTGCAGGTGCACCCATCTCTCCCGCTTCACCTTCACCAGATAAGCGAATGCGATCGCCAGTGTCTACACCAGCCGGGATTTTAACGTTAAGAGTCTTAGTTTTTTGCTTACGGCCTTTACCATGACAAACATTACATGGATCTTTAATGACTTTACCCGCACCCTGACATGTTGGACAAGTTTGCTGTACGGCAAAGAAACCTTGACGCATCTGTACTTGGCCGTGACCATGACACGTACCACAAGTTTCTGGTGAAGATCCTTTCTTCGCACCGCTACCATTACAGCTATCACAGTGAACTAAAGTAGGAACTTCGATTTCTTTAGAAATACCGCGAACGGCTTCTTCTAAAGTCAGCTCCATGTTGTATCTTAAGTCAGAGCCACGCTGTGCTCTGCTTTGACCACCGCCACCACGGCGACCGCCACCAAAGATGTCACCAAACACGTCACCAAAGATATCACCGAAATCTGCGCCAGCGCCGCCGAAGCCCCCACCGCCCATTCCGCCTTGTTCAAAAGCCGCGTGACCATACTGGTCGTAAGCTGCTTTCTTTTGTGGATCAAGCAGGATTTCGTACGCTTCTTTAACTTCTTTAAATTTTTCTGCAGCTTGCTCATCACCCTGGTTACGGTCTGGGTGGTACTTCATCGCTAGTCGCTTATACGCTTTCTTGATGTCGCGCTCAGATGCGTCGCGGCTTACGCCTAAGATTTCGTAAAAATCACGTTTTGACATGTTATTCGTTACCAGTTTCTTACTTCAAGCGACTCAATATCGCGTGATGATTATATCGTTCTAACTAAGAGCGCCGGATATACTCTTCCGAGCCTTATGTAATGTTGGACACGCTTAGTTAGAGTGACATCTAATTACAAATATACGGGCGTAAGAGTTACCTCGAACGCCCGTATCAAATTGATTAGAGAGCCAAAATTTAGCTTTCTAACTGAACGAGATTATTTCTTCTCGTCATTAACTTCTTCGAACTCAGCATCAACAACATCTTCTTCTTTCGCTTGTTGTTGACCAGCATCAGCGCTTGCGCCTTCAGCTTGTTGCGCTTGAGCTTTCTGTTGAGCGATTTCCATCAGCTTCTTAGATGCTTCCATTAGCGCTTGAACTTTAGCGTCGATAGCTTCTTTATCTTCGCCTTTCTTCGCTTCTTCTAGCTCTTTGATTGCTGCTTCAATCTTCTCTTTCTCATCCGCTGGAAGAGCATCACCTGCTTCTTCGATTTGCTTTTGAGTACCGTGAATCATTTGGTCAGCTTGGTTACGAGCAGCTGCTAGTTCTTCGAACTTCTTATCAGCTTCTTTGTTCGCTTCCGCTTCTTGAACCATTTTTTCGATTTCATCATCGCTTAGGCCGCCAGAAGCTTGGATAGTGATTTTTTGCTCTTTACCAGTCTGCTTGTCTTTCGCAGAAACGTGTAGGATACCATCAGCATCTAGGTCGAATGTTACTTCGATTTGAGGCATACCACGTGGTGCAGGCTGAATACCTTCTAGGTTAAACTGACCTAGAGATTTGTTGTACATAGCTTGCTTACGCTCACCTTGTAGAACATGGATAGTTACTGCATTCTGGTTGTCTTCTGCTGTAGAGAAAACTTGGTTTGCTTTAGTTGGGATAGTCGTGTTCTTCTCAACAAGCTTAGTCATTACACCACCCATTGTCTCGATACCTAGAGACAGAGGAGTAACGTCTAGTAGAAGTACGTCTTTCACGTCACCAGCTAGTACACCACCTTGAACTGCAGCGCCCATTGCTACTGCTTCATCTGGGTTCACGTCACGGCGAGCTTCTTTACCGAAGAACTCTGCAACTTTAGCTTGAACCATAGGCATACGAGTCTGACCACCAACTAGGATAACGTCAGTTACATCGCTAACAGATAGGTCTGAATCTGCAAGAGCAACTTTCATTGGCTCTAAAGAACGTTGAACTAGGTCTTCAACTAGAGATTCTAGTTTCGCACGAGTTACTTTAACGTTCATGTGCTTAGGACCAGTCGCATCCGCAGTTACGTACGGTAGGTTTACGTCTGTTTGCTGTGTAGAAGAAAGCTCGATCTTCGCTTTTTCAGCTGCTTCTTTAACACGTTGCATTGCTAGAGGATCGTTCTTAAGATCGATGCCTTGCTCAGACTTGAACTCGTCTACTAAGTAGTTGATTAGACGGTTGTCGAAGTCTTCACCACCAAGGTGAGTGTCACCGTTAGTTGCTAGTACTTCAAATGTTTTCTCGCCTTCAACTTCATCAATTTCGATGATTGAGATATCAAAAGTACCACCACCAAGGTCATATACTGCGATAGTGCGATCGCCGCCTTTCTTATCTAGGCCGTAAGCTAGAGCAGCAGCCGTTGGTTCGTTGATGATACGTTTAACTTCAAGACCTGCGATACGGCCAGCATCTTTAGTTGCTTGACGCTGAGCATCGTTGAAGTATGCAGGAACTGTGATTACTGCACCGCTTACTTCTTCACCTAGGAAGTCTTCAGCAGTTTTTTTCATTTTCTTAAGTACTTCAGCAGAAACCTGAGGAGCAGCCATTTGTTGGCCTTGCGCTTCAACCCAAGCATCACCGTTATCTGCCTTAACAATCTTGTATGGCATGATTTCGATATCGCGTTGTACTTCTTCGTCTTCAAAACGACGACCGATAAGACGCTTAATTGCAAATAGCGTGTTAGTTGGGTTAGTTACTGCTTGACGTTTAGCAGGCTGACCAACAAGTGTCTCACCATCTGTATATGCAATAATTGACGATGTTGTACGCTCGCCTTCTGCGTTTTCAATTACGCGTGGTTGATCACCATCTAAAACGGCTACACAAGAGTTAGTTGTACCTAAGTCAATACCAATGATTTTACCCATCAGGCTATCTCCGAATAAATTCTGTATTTCATTTTGCTATATCCCTTATATTGGGATGGAGAACGGGCTTTCAACCCTTTCTAACAAACAAAATGATTTGTTTGTTTTTTGTCATGCACCTTAGATAAGGGCAACAAAATACTTTTCAAGGGCAAAATTAAAAAACTTCCAATTTTTTCTACATATCAGAGAAAGCAAAGCGGAGGCACAAGGCCTCCGCTATCTAATAATTATAACTTTAATCGTGAGATTAAGAGTTGTTTAGAGCAACTTGCTGAGGTTCTTTTACTGCAGGCTCAATTTCACCTTCACTCTTCGCCACGATGGTATTCACTGCTGTATCACCTACCACATTCGAAGATGTACAGAACATGTCACAGATACGGTCAACTGCTGCGACGATTGCTAGCCCTTCTGGTGGCAAGCCTAGTTGGTGAAGCAACACACCAATCATAACAACACCACCACCAGGAACACCGCCAGCGCCAACAGATAGCAACAAGATTGTTAAGCCCAAAGTGAAGATATCAGCTGCGTTGATCGGCTGACCAAATGCGTTAGCAACGAAAATGGTCGCAAGCGTGATATAAATTGAAACGCCTGACATATTCATTGTCGCGCCTAAAGGCACACCAAAACCAGCTACTGACTTAGATACGTTCAGCTTTTCAGTTAGCGTTCTAAGTGTTACCGGAATCGTTGCATTTGAGCTCGAAGTAGATAGAGAGAACATCACCTGTTCGCGAGTTGCACGTGAAAACTTAAGCGGTGAAATTTTTGTCGTCATACCAACAGCCATTGGATAGAAAACAAAAATCCAGAATACAAGCACTGCTAAAACTAACGCAACGTAACCTGCTACAGATAGAAGTGTGTGTGAATCTAATGTCGCACCAAGTTGAACCATCAAAGCAAACACACCATATGGTGCTAGGCTCATTACCAAGCCAACTAGCTTCATCATGATTTCGTTAGCCATTTTGAACGTGTTTACTGCTGGCCCACCACGCTTATCCAACGCCTGAATAGCCAAACCTGTCAAAATTGCCATGAAGATGATTTGTAACATGTCGCCGTCAGCAAACGCCTGGATAGGGTTGCTTGGCACGATGTTTACAACTAAAGAAAAAATATCTGGCGTATCTGTAGTCGCTAATTCAACCGAATGAGACACAGTGCCCGCTAGGTTAGCGCCAGCACCTGGTTGGAAAATCATACCGATGGTCAATGCTACACTGATAGCAATGATGGTGTTTACGATGTATAAAGTAAACGTCTTGCCACCTAGTCGACCAAAAGCTGTGATATCTTTTAACTCCACAATGCCGCATACAATAGAAACATATACTAGAGGGATAACAAGAAGTTTGATCAATGATACAAACATACCTCCAGCGCCTTCCGCTGCACCGAGGACATAAGTATCAAAAAAACTAATATTACTGAATAGATACTGAATAGCTGTACCTAGTAGCAATCCTGCAAACAAGCCGATAAAAATCTTACTTGAGAGCGACTTATCCATAATTCGACTCCTGAATATTTGTCATTTTTTATAGTGTTTTAAACGCAGTTGATGTTGTGCGAGTACGAGATACTACACATAAAATGCACATTTAAAACCATTTGTTTACATCTTTGATACATAAAGCAAATGTGAACAACAAATATTCAATGAAGCTCAAACAGCATTTAAAATCAGACACCTAAGTCGACTAAAGCAGAACTTAATTAAAGCTCTTTCAGCGCATTAATTTAATTAATCAAATGCATGATAATTCTTTTAATTATTTGAAATTATTAGATTTAACAATTGTACAAACAAAAAAGAGAGGCCGAAGCCTCTCTTTGAAAGTTAAACATTTTGAAACAATTATTTCGAAACCATCACCATTGCAGGGCGGATAACACGACCATTTAGCTCGTAGCCTTTTTGCATTACGAACATAACCGTGTTTGGCTCGTGATCAGCACTTTCTTGGATTGACATTGCTTGATGAAGTTCAGGGTTAAATTTCTCGCCTTCAGGGTTAATTTCTTTTAGGCCAAACTTACTTACCACATCAATAAATGTTTTATGTGTAAGCTCTACACCTTCAAGGATTGGCTTCACGATTTCATTTTCTGCATCAGCAGCTTGGATAGCGCGCTCTAGGTTATCGATAACAGGCAGCAGTTCTTCAGAGAATTTGTTTAGTGCGTATTTACGCGCTTTATCAATTTCTTGCTCTGTACGACGACGCATGTTCTCAACTTCAGCCTTCGCACGAAGAACAGACTCTTGTTGTTCTTGTACTTTCGCTTCACTGGATAGCAACGCAGCTTCAAGCTGAGCAATCTTTGCTTCTTGCTCGCTTACTTGTGCTTCTTCGTTCCATTCGATATCAGATTCAGAACCCACAACTTCTACATCCTGCTCAACATCTTGAGCCAGTTGTTCTTCTTGCGACTTCAGCTCTTCCTCTTTCACTTTATTTTCTTCGGTGCTCATGATAATGATATTTCCTGAGTTTAACTTAATTGGTATCTTGACCTTCACATTTGCAAATCGCCAGATACCAAAATTTCATTTATTGGGTTAACTTGCCATTATTATGGGGATGAAGATTCCTGAATCAAGCCTATTTCGATTGGAAAAGATATGAGTAAACCATTTGAAGTCATCGCTATCATTGGAAAACCGCGAGATCAACAAGCTATTCAGACTCACAAAGAGCTATTTTTATGGTTATCTTCTGAAGGTTATGAGGTTTTCATTGATGAACGCTTAGCCGATGTACTAACTGACATCCCAAAACAAAACTTCGCGAGTTTATTAGAAATTGGCCAGAAAGCTAACCTTGCTATCGTCGTTGGCGGTGATGGCAATATGCTCGGAGCCGCGCGTGTACTTTCACGCTTCGATATATCTGTCATTGGTGTCAACAAAGGCAGCCTCGGTTTCCTGACAGACCTTAATCCAGAAGATTTTCAGCAATCACTAAAAGAAGTACTCAAAGGGAAGTTTATTGAAGAGCAGCGATTCTTGCTCGAAACAGAAATTCATCGCCACGGACAAGTAAAGAGCCACAATGCCGCGCTAAATGAAGCCGTTCTGCACCCAGGACAAGTGGCTCATATGATTGAGTTTGAAGTTTATATCGAAGACACTTTTGCATTCTCACAACGATCAGACGGACTCATTGTTTCAACGCCGACAGGCTCCACGGCTTACTCTTTATCGGGCGGAGGGCCAATTTTATCGCCAAACCTAAATGCGATATCGCTGGTTCCAATGTTCCCACACACCTTATCCAGCAGGCCATTAGTGGTTGACGCGAAAAACAGAATCAAACTCATTGTGTCGCCGAACAACCATGGTACACAAGAAATCAGCTGCGATGGTCAAATTTCACTTCCTGTCTCTCCCGGTGACGAAGTTGTTATCTATCAAAGCCCGAACAAGCTGAGGCTTATTCACCCAGAAGATTATCGTTATTACCACGTACTTAGGAACAAGCTCGGCTGGTCAAGTAAACTGTTTTAATCCTAACTACAACAAAGCCTTAATAATGAGCACCTTCCGCGGTGCTCATTTACTTTTTATCTACCTATTTCAATACTCTCTTTCAACACCGATGCCTTGAACATTACTTGAGGCATAGCCAACAAATTTTCTTCGAGAACTTTACTGTATATGAAAACAGTATATACTGCATTAATATACAGTATTGTTTATTTACACAGGTATGTAGCATGTTGGTTCATTTAAACGTTAATAATTTTGCTATCGTAAAATCTTTGCAACTTGAACTATTCAAAGGAATGACAACAATCACCGGTGAAACTGGTGCCGGAAAATCCATTGCCATTGACGCCCTTAGCCTCTGCTTAGGAGGTCGTTCTGAAGCCAGTATGGTTCGTCAAGGGGAAGAGAAAACCGAAGTCAGTGCTACCTTCCGAATAGATAATAACACCCACGCAACACATTGGCTGGAGGAGCATGAACTACTTGATGGTGATGAGTGCCTGCTTAGAAGGACTATCACCAAGGAAGGGCGCTCACGCGCTTTCGTCAACGGCAGTCCAGTCCCACTTTCTCAACTAAAGTCTCTTGGTCAACTGCTAATCAATATTCATGGGCAGCATGCACATCATCAATTGCTAAAACCTGAACATCAACTATCAATGTTGGATCAGTATGCCGGACATACCGCGTTACTTGATGATACTCGACAAGCCTACTTAACATGGCGAAGAGCAGAAAATACTCTTAAACAACTCGTAGAAAATAGCCAACAAAATTTGGCTCAAAAGCAACTCCTTGAATACCAAGTCAAAGAGCTCAATGAGCTAGCTGTCGGTGAAACGGAGTTTTCTGAGCTAGATGCTGAACATAAACGCCTCGCAAACAGTGGAGAACTTGCTAGCCACTGCCAACAAACAATTGAGCTTATTTATGAAGGTGAAAATGTGAATGCTCTTGGCGTTTTGCAAACGGCTAGCCAATATTTAGTCCAGTTAGCTGAGCTTGATGAAAAGCTTAAAGAGCTGCCAAATATGCTTGCTGAAGCCATGATCCACATAGAAGAAACTAACACTGAGTTGCGTAACTATCTGGACAACATAGAGGTAAACCCAGAGAGAATGGCATTCGTGGAAGAGCGTTTTTCAAAGATCATGTCTATGGCTCGCAAGCACCATGTCGCGCCAGAAGAGCTCTACCAACACCATCAAGATTTGCACTCTCAAATTGAAGCGCTAGATTGTTCGGACGAAAAACTAGAACAGCTTGCAGAAGATGTTGAACTCAAACAGCAAGTTTTTTTGGATACCTCAACAAAGCTCAATAAGTCTCGCCAAAAATATGCCAAAGAGCTCAACAAACTCATTAGTCAAAGCATGCACGAACTTAGCATGGAGAAAGCTAAATTCTGTATAGAAGTCAGTGAGCAGATTTCTTCTCCAAGTGCTTTAGGTACCGACAATGTTGAGTTTTTGGTTTGTACTAACCCCGGCCAACCAATGCAACCAATTGCGAAAGTTGCCTCTGGTGGTGAACTGTCTCGAATATCCTTAGCCATTCAGGTGATCACGGCGCAAAAGGTCGACACTCCGAGTCTAATTTTCGATGAAGTCGACGTTGGAATCAGTGGCCCAACCGCTGCTGTTGTGGGCAAAATGCTGCGTACATTAGGCAACTCAACGCAAGTACTCTGTGTAACGCACCTTCCTCAAGTTGCAGGTTGTGGTCACCAGCAATTGTTTGTGGCTAAGCAAACAAAGAATGGCATGACTGAAACTCAAATGCGCTTACTGGATGACAATCAACGTATTACTGAGTTGGCAAGGTTGCTTGGTGGTAGCCAAATAACTGAGTCCACCTTAGCAAATGCGAAAGAGCTAGTTATCGCGGCTTAAAGTTTTTTACTTTGGCCGCTAGCTTGTTTATTATCAGCCCAGACTTATGGACCAAGAAAGAAACCAAGTATGCAATTAAAGAAGTGGCTTATCGCTATTCCACTATCAGTATCTCTGCTCTCGTTATCAGGCTGCTCTGTGTTAGAAAGGTTTGTCTATCGCATTGACATCAACCAAGGCAACTATGTAGAGCAAAAAGAAGTTAATAAGCTTAGACTTGGTATGACTAAAGATCAGGTTCGCTTTGTCATGGGTTCACCTATGTTGGTTGAAAATGGCTACCCAGACATCTGGTATTATATCTATCGCCACACAGCAGGGCATGAAGCTCCTGTACAAAAAGATCTGGTCGTGTACTTCGATAATCAAGGCAAATTGACTAAGATTTCTGGTGATTATCCGCCATCAAAAAGCTTTGATGACGCCGCCAGTTAAGAGAACACAAAAAAGCTCGTTTTACACGAGCTTTTTTATACGTATTTTAAAACTAAAGATTTACCAGTCTAGCTTACGCTTCACTTTTTCTTAGTGAGCTGGGCTTTCCACCCGTAACTGGGTCAGCACTTCCAGCAGTTTTTGCTTGCTCTGCACGCTTACGGCGAATTTCTTTTGGATCAGCGAGCAGTGGGCGGTAAATCTCAATCCGATCCTTGTCATTAACAGTTGCATCTAAAGAGATATTTCGACTAAACACGCCGACCTTATTTTTTTCTAAATTGATTTCTGGGTACTGGGCTAATACACCTGATTGCTCAATAATCTCTTTTACCGTCATCTCGCTGCTCACAGCAAGAGTCAGCACGCGCTGCTCGTGAGGTAAAGCGTAAACAACTTCAACATGAATCATTTTTGTTTCAATGCTCATCAAGCGTATACCTGCTTAGCTCGCGTCGTAAACGCATTCACCATGTTGCTAGTCAGCTCGTTAAATACCTTACCAAAAGCCATTTCCACAAGCTTACTCGAAAACTCAAACTCCAGTTTCAGTTCGACTTTGCAAGCCATATCATCTAGCGGAGTAAAATGCCAACCACCTTTTAACACCTTAAACGGCCCGTCCACCAAATTCATCAGCACAGATGCTCCAGGAATCAGGTGATTGGATGTAGTGAATGTTTTACTGATCCCCGCTTTTGACACGTCGACCGATGCAACCATTTTGTCTTCGCCGTTTTCGATGATCCGAGAACCTGAGCATCCCGGTAGAAATTCTGGATACTTTTCCACATCATTGACCAAATCGTACATCTGCTCAGCACTAAACGATACTAATGCTGAACGGGTGACTTGCTTCATATTTGTAACCTGCTAAAGACATAATTCGCCAATTGTACGTACATACGGCTCCTCTCTCAAGGTTAGCAGTTAAACGACGCTCAGATTCCACTCCCTCTATCCCGTTGGCCGCACAAACCATTCGTTAAGCTATACGCACCCGCTCAGATACATACGTCTCTTTGGTAAACCTCTAAGCAAATTACTTAAAGCATGAATTTAATCGGGCTTTATCAGAATAAAAGCTTTTCCTGAAGCAGAGGCTGGTCGTATAATGCAGGGATTATGGCAAAGAAAAAATCGAAATCAAAAGCGGGTAGTAACACTATCGCGCTAAATAAAAAGGCTCGCCACGAGTATTTCATTGATGATGAAATCGAAGCAGGCATGGAGCTACAAGGCTGGGAAGTCAAATCACTAAGGCAAGGTAAAGCCAATATTGCAGAAAGTTATGTCTTTATGCGTGATGGTGAAGCTTTTGTGAGTGGGATGACGATTACTCCTCTTAACCAAGCGTCCACTCATGTGGTTGCTAATCCAACACGCGTGCGTAAATTACTACTATCACGCCGCGAATTAGACAACTTATTTGGCCGTATCAACCGCGAAGGTATGACGCTTGCTGCACTATCACTATATTGGTCTCGCTCTTGGGTGAAGATAAAGATTGGTGTCGCAAAAGGTAAAAAGCTTCATGACAAACGTGATGATGCGAAAGACAAAGATTGGCAAAGGCAAAAAGCTCGCGTCATGAAGAGCTCATTGCGTTAATCTTGACCACTTAAACATATAGTTACCGCATAGTTATAGACAGGGTACGCAATTCTGGTACTATGCTGGTTCTACCTGGGGCTGATTTAGGATTCGACGGGAATTTTGCAGTCTGAGGTGCATGCCGAGGTGCGGTAGGCCTCGTTAACAAACCGCAAAAAAATAGTCGCAAACGACGAAAACTACGCACTAGCAGCTTAATAACCTGCTCAGAGCTCTCTCGCCCTAGCTTCCGCTTGTAAGACGGGGAATCACGAGAGATCAAACCAAATCAAGCTGGCGTGGATTCTCCCACCTGAGAGATGAAGCGTGAGATTTAATTCAGGTTAGCCATTCGGTCGCGTGTCGGTTCGCAGTTGGGTGGTGAAATTAAAGATCGACTAAGCATGTAGTACCAAAGATGAATGGTTTTCGGACGCGGGTTCAACTCCCGCCAGCTCCACCAATTCAACATTTAAAGACGTCCTAGGGCGTCTTTTTTTGTATCTAAAATCCAATAGAACCAAGAGGTAACTTCATTATTGGTTCCACAGAAGGTTCAAAATAGCCAGTAATAACAAACGTTTAAAGTAGTACTTAATGTAGTACCCATTTAGAGTCCAAGGATTAGGTACTACATCAAGGCGAAACAAGCCTCTCGCCAATTCAAAGTCTAAGGCTGCCCTAAGCGTATTTGTAACTTTTAAAATTAAAAATCACTGTGTTAACAAAAAATGACATGTTTTCGCGTCCATTGACGTCTTTAGTTTTAGGTACACTGGAAGGTACACTCGTTTTTGCGTTCAGATTGCAACGAGCAGCCTAAATAAGTATTAAGTGCTCACTCTTTCTTTAGACTCTAGAATTTAGACAAACCACGCTGGCGTTGTTGGGCGCTGTGAAATGTCCAGGCAACAAATCGGCTGATCTTCTGCCCTTGGCTCATTTCTACAATCTGAATTTCTCGTACGCCGACTTTTTTCAATTGCTTTTGCATCCATCGCACATTGTCTTTCTTGGAGATCAGTGTGGTGAACCAAATCACCTGCTGTGAAAACTTGCGACTCTCAATGGCCATGTTCTTAATAAACTCAGCTTCACCACCCGGACACCACAGTTCAGCTTTCTGCCCACCAAAGTTAAGAGCAGGCTGGGACTGAGGAGCTTTTTTCTGCTGCTTTTCAAGGCCATTACTTCGCTTGGCTCGATTGGCATTAAGGTTGTTAAGCTTTCGTTGTGTCCCCTGCTGGGCCTCTTTTAGAGACTTATGAAAGGGAGGGTTGCAGGTGGTAATGTGATAAGTTTCGCCCGGCTGAATAATGTCTTGGAATAAATAGCGGCTGTTTTTTTGTAATCGACACTCCACCTTATCCTTTAACACAGAATTGCTACGGATTATCTGATTTGCATTGTCTATCGAAATAGGATCAACATCGCTTGTTGTATAGTGCCAATCATAATCACATACACCAATGATGGGATAAATACAGTTTGCTCCAACACCAATGTCCAGTGCTCTTACCTTGGAGACATCGATACCATCTTTACTGAGTAATTCTGCCGCACGGTGAATATAATCCGCTCGACCCGGAATTGGTGGGCAGAGATACCCCTGAGGAATATCCCATTCTGTGACTTGATAGAATCGACTAAGCAGTGCTTTGTTCAATAACTTTACCGCCAACGGATCGGAAAAGTTAATCGTCTGTTCGCCCGCAGGATTAGTGGTGATATGCCGTTTAAGTTCGGGCAATACTTTAACTAACTCAGGAAAATGATAGCGGCCTTGGTGTTTATTGCGCGCATGCAGTCCCTTAGGAGAGTTTACCTTAGTGATTTTTATTTCAGGGAGTGATTTTGCTACCGTCTTAGGTTGAGTCGGCTTTCTGTTTTGGCTCATGTGACAGGCTTCCGTTGAAAAACGCGCCATTGTGACCTTTTTTGGCTTTCGTTTCCAGACAACCGATGATACAAAGTCTAAATGTAGATTAACTCGACCACTTGAAATATAACCACTACGTTCAGGATGAATTAGAGCCTTTCAAATACCCTTCTACCCCGCCCTGCAAAAAGTAGTAATTGTTAAAACCTTTAGATTCCAATAGATATTGTAGCCACCTGACTTGTTTGCCTACCGCATCGTATATGAGAAGTGTCTGGTCTTTTTGAGCCCAATTAAAGACGTCATCAAACTTATAAAAAGGGATGGTTCTTGAAGAAAACTGGTTGAGGATTGTTTGATTTCTTTGAATGGGCTCTCGCACATCAATGAGTATTGCGCCCTTTTGCTGTGCCTTTTGCTCAAACTCTTTTACATCTAATAAATGCTGTTCAAACTTTTCTTTATTGATGAGCTTATTTGTGGCATTTAGCGTCTTACCAAATAGCATTGTGTGGCTAGGGTGAGATTGTGCCCATTGCAGAACGCCGCTATCGAATGCCAATATCTCTATGTTGTCAGTCACAGCCGCCGCTCTCTGCGCAGCAGTATAAGACTTGATACATTCAATACCATTACAATAAAAAACAAGCGTTTTCTCAGTGCTCGCTAAGTTTTTTACCGCACTCTCAAAGCCTATATTCGCCATAGGAATATGCTTGGATCCGGTGATGTGTATAACATCAAACTCAAGCTTAGATCTTACATCGATTATATTTACCTCATCGAGCCGAGTATGTAATTCATCAATATTGATAACTTGAACATCTGGGTAACTCACTCGGTTCGGAAATTCAGTAGTGAGCCCGGAAAAGGTCACTACTGATAATAAAGCGATAACCAGTCTTACCATGCTTCTTTGCTTACTCAATAGCCTCTATCGGATTAAGTATAGACAGGATATGACTGGCGAGCTTTTCCTCTAGAACTGAATGTTAATATTCACCAAAATACTCTTGTACTTGTTTATAGTTATCGGTTTTGGTTAGCGCTAGCATAAGCAACACTCGAGACTTTTGGGGGTTGAGAGTGCCTGCTGCAACAAAGTGGTATTTACTATCATTGACTTCAGCATTGAGTGTAGTTGGCCCGGTAGCAACTCTTGATGAACGCACAACCATTACTCCTTTATCGGCAGCTTGACTTAATGTCGCAAGCATTTGTTCATTCATATTGCCATTACCTACACCAGCAGAAACTATTCCTTGATAGCCATCGCCAATAAATGCTTTAGCGGCAAGTGGAGAAGCATCGGCATAGTTATAGACAATCGCAACTTTAGGTAGAGATTTAAGCTTGCTAACGTCAAAAATAGACTTGCTAGTATGTATGGTTTGTCGAGTTCCTTGATACTCAACTCTACCGTCATGAACACGCCCCAAAGGACCGAAGTTTGGTGACTTGAATGCTTGTACTCCAGTGGTATTAAACTTCGTAGCACCACGAGCGCTGAGTACCAAATCATTCATTACTATCAAAACACCACGGCCTTGAGACTGCTTGTCCGTCGCTGTCACTACTGCGCTATAGAGATTTTTAGGACCATCAGCACTCATCGCGGTTGCAGGTCGCATGGCTCCCACCAATACAACAGGCTTGTCACTATGAACGGTAAGATCTAGAAAATAAGCCGTTTCTTCCATAGTGTCAGTGCCATGAGTAATGACAACACCATCGACATCTGGTTTGGCTAGTAGCTCGTTAACTCGATGCGCTAACTTCAACCAAACGGCATTGTTCATATCTTGAGAACCGATATTTGAAATTTGCTCACCGGTTATATCTGCCACGTTGTTAATTTCCGGCACAGCTTTAACTAGCTGATTTACTCCTAGTTGACCTGCAGTGTATTCAGATTGAGTAGCAGAATTTCCAGCACCAGCAATGGTTCCGCCTGTAGCCAAAATCACAATATGGGGTTTTCCAGCAGCGAATGACAGGTTGGTGATAAACAGAAGAGAAAGTGTAATTAGAATGGTTTTTACATTTTTGTAGGGTATGAACATCTTTAATTCGTCCTATTTAAAGATTACTAAATTCCACCACAACCTACTCTAAGACACAGCGAAAATCCGTGACTATCTATTCGGATTACCGCTAAATAAAATATTATTTATCAATGCAATGCGAAAGCTCATTTTAATGTTTGAATGAACAATTTTTAATCTTTAGACGCTCTGCCAAGGTAGGTCACCGCTATACCAATCAGTATCGTGCCGCTTAACAACAATTCAGTAGCTGATGTCTTCTCTCCTAAGAACGCATAACCCATTGCGATAGCGAAGACAGGCACAGAAAGCTGGGCAATTGATGCATGCAAAAGCAGCATTTTGGGTAATATCCGATACCATAAGAAGTACCCCATCGCTGAGGTAATACTGCCAGACAATATAGCGAGAACGATACCATCGAGTGAAGCACTTACTAAGGATGCAAATGGCAAAATCAGTAAGCTTAGAACGCTTGCTACTACAAACCCTTCAGTTATGGACAATTGAGGTGAAGAGGCAGTTTGCCCTAACCGTGTAAACCAAGCCCAGCATATTCCAGACAAAATCATTAGTAATGCAGGCAAAAGTTCCGGCTTTTCTGCTGAAGGTAAAACCAGTAGCACAAATCCTACAACAGATACGACAATCCCCGTAAGTTCAAGCTTAGAAAAGCGATAACCTTGGAGGTAGGAAAGCGCAAGCAAAGTTAGCTGTACCGTGCCAAAGAGTAATAATGCACCAGTACCCGCAGCTAAAGAGATGTAAGCGTAAGAGAAAAATAATGCATAACCAAACAAACTCACACCTCGAAAGCCTCTCACTTTCAAAGAGCCCACTTCGTTACTTTTCTTCCTTCTCTTGTAGATACACATTAATAACAGTAGCGTCATAGCTCCTGAAGCTAACCGAATAAACGTAAAACTCCCAGCATCAATCAATTGGGCTGACAGTGCAGCTCGGCACAGAAGAGAGTTTGCCGCAAAGGCAAGCATAACAACAAATGTTTGAAGGATAACCAAAGCAGCATGACTCAATAAAATGTCTGGTATTATCATCGTAGCAAAGCGACTGGCTTTACCCAATCACTCTGAAAAATCGGTGCAAGTATCCAACGATCCCAACACGCTTAACGCCTGCATTTCCAGCTACTATCTTAGATTTGAATAAATACTCGCTATCCATGGTGTTGGCTAAAAGTGGGTATATACTCAATAGAACAGGGATGTAGATTCAGTTCTATTTGGAGAATATTGATGGACAGGGATGACGTTCAGCAAAAGCCAGCCGTGGAAGCGGGAAAAAAGCACACAGAATCTTCGCTCGCATCAACCTCTTTGATACGCCGATATTATTGGATCCTCTATGGTGGGCTTGTGCTCATTATGATCATTACATTCGGTAATGCATTTTATCTTGGTAAGCAGACAGAAAAACGTGTCATCAATGAAGATAGACAAAATGCCCAGCAGACCTTGATTACGCTTGATAACGCGGTATCCGTCTCTCTTAACCATGTATCCAAAATGAGGCAGGCACTGGAGGCTCATCGTAGCTATCCAGAAAAAGCCTACAACTATGCCCTAGCAAAGTACTTATTTTTGCAATCTCCCGATTCCCCAAAATTTGCACCTTGGACAAATCTCCCTGAGTCACTAAAAAATCAGGTAGGGCAAATTTACGTGCGCTCCGGATCTGGTGATATCTCAACTGACGTGTCAGTGCTCCTGTCGATGATGCCCGAGATAGTAACAACGCACCGTCTACATAAAGACTTTCAGTGGAGTTATTATTACGATGCCAATAAGCGCTATTCACTTCTATATGCTGGATTACCCTATCAAGTTTTGCTTGATGCAACGGGCACAACGGATATGGATGCTGCTTTGGATATTGTTTACGAAGCTGGAGGAACCTTTCCAGTACAATTAGTCTCTGAAAAGTCCAACCCAAGCAAACAGCACCAATGGACAAGTCCATATTTGGATGCGGGTGGCAAGGGCATGATGGTCTCACTACTTGAGCCTGTCTACAGCGACGCTAAGTTTATTGGTGCCGTAGGTGCCGATATTACCTTAAAAGCATTGGACAGCATCCTAACGCAAAAGGAGCTCGCTATTGGGCATTTGGCCATTGTCGATAAAAATGGCCTTGTGATTGGTGACAGCCGGGGAGCTTTGAAAGACGCCAAAGAATCCATCAAGCACGAACAAGTGCTGAGTTTAACCGCCTCTGGTGAAGCCCATATGGTTAATAGCGATGAGATACAATCAGTAAGAGGTGGATACTGGTATGCCTATCCATTAGCTGGAACACCATGGAGTTTGGTGCTAGAAATTTCTCGAACAGAGATGAATAGCTATATCATACAAAGCATACTGCCCTACTTAATTACCGGTTTCGCTTTTGCAGCTATTCTATTTTTTGTCGTGTTACATCAGCATTGGCGATTTAGTAGACCCGCACTTATGCTAGCTCAGTTTGTGGAAGAACTACCACGAGCGAGCAACATAGAAATACCGAAAGTCCCGTTAAAATGGCGATATTGGTTTAACTGCGTTGCCAAAACAGAGCTAGAAAGACAAGAGCATTTGCGCACCATAAACCAACATAGTAAAGACCTTGAAAAGCTTGTCCAGAAAAGAACGGTTGAGCTGCAATCTACACTTACCACTTTGCGACAGACTCAGGAGGAGCTTGTCCACTCAGAAAAACTTGCAGGACTTGGTTCGTTGGTTTCAGGTATTTCCCATGAACTCAACACTCCTGTCGGTAACGCAATTACTATCTCTAGTTCGATTAAGGATATTGTCTCTGAATATCGACAAGCTGACGAAAACATTGAGCAGCAACAAATAGAAGAATATTTTAATCAAATTCAGCAAGGTGCAGACCTACTCGATAAAAGCTTACACAGAGCGGTAGAGCTCATTAATAACTTCAAGCAAATATCTGTTGAACAATCTAATTATCGAGTGGCTGATTTCGATTTACCAAGTCTTCTCACCGAGTTGGAACTGAATGTCGTACCGCAACTCACCGAGCATGGTATTGAGCTTACCGAAAACTACCCAAGTGAATTATCTATGGAAAGCTTTCCTGATGCTATTAAAGACGTGATAGTCAGGCTGATCAATAACGTAGTGCGACATGCCTATGTTGAAGGCTCCGAAAAAACACTTACGATAAACTGTCATGAAGATGAAAACGATAAAGTTTGTATAGAGGTAATCGATAACGGAAAAGGCATCGCTGCCGAAAAACTGCCGAAAATATTCGATCCATTTTTCACAACCCAGCTAGGGCAAGGTAGTTCAGGGCTCGGGCTGCATATTGTATACAACCTAATTACCGAACTATTGCAAGGAGAGATAACGGTTACCAGTGAAGAGGGGGAAGGCAGTACATTTAGGGTTGTCTTGCCTTTGAAAGTATCAGCAAGTAAGTAAGATACGTGTACAGCCCAAGCACCTTAATACTTGGGCTAACATCGTTTGACCTACTGGTTTTTATAAATTGACTTATCGGCCTACAGTTAACTCTACGGTATGTTGGCTTTTCGGCTGAGCACTGAATAACGACATTATGTAGCCTACAATGACAACGACAATCGTTCCAAATACACCATAGAAGAAGAAATTAAGATCGGTAAATTGACGTAGGCACACGACAGTGACAACACTTGCTACAACACCAAATAGAGCACCTAACGCATTCGCACGTTTTACAAATATACCCAGCATGAATAGGCCAGTCATCGGTCCGCCCATTAGACCTAGTAAACTATTGAAAGCATCCCAAATTTCAGACTCGTTGGAATAAATCAAATAAGTCGATGCACAAACACCTAGCACACCAGCGATAACCGTTAGCAATCGCCCTACTTTCAACTTTTGCTCTGAGCTAGGATTATCACTGAGCTTTTCATAGATATCTGAAGTAAAACAAGCAGAGATACTGTTCAAGCTACTCGAAATACTCGACTGTGATGCAGCAAACACCGCAGCAATAATGATACCTGCAATACCTGCTGGCATTTGCGAGATGACATAGAATGGAAGAATGCCACCAGTATTGAAATCAGCAGGAAGCAGCTCTGGGTTCTGGATGTAATAAACGTATAGTGCTGTCCCAACTGCAAAGAAGAAAATGGGCACACAAGCCACTAACTTAGCATTGGTAATCAACGCCTTTTTCGTTTCTTCAATATTATCAGTCACGATGTAACGCTGCACGACATCTTGACTGGCAGTAAACTGCTGTAGCGCCGCAAAGAAAAAGCCAATACATAACACAGGCACAGTACTATCGGTCCAACTCCAAGCAAACTTATCGGCAGGAAAATATTTGTCATGTTCTGCAGCAAAACTAAAGATTTTGAACATGCCTCCATCGACGTTAAAACAGATCATCGTGAAAATTAAAATGGCCGCGATAGAAAGCATGATACCTTGAATCACATCAGTCCATATCACACCTTCGATGCCGCCCATAAACGTGTAGACAATACAAAGAACACCAATTAAGAACACGATAGTCAGCGGGCTAATATCAACAAATGGCATTAACGCTAGTGCAGTTAAGTAAATGATGATTGAGATGCGGCCAATATGAAAAAGCATAAAAGAAATGCTGCCAAATAGGCGCATTTTCACATCAAACCGGCGCTCCAAATATTCATACACTGACGTTAAGTTAAGCTTACGAAAGAATGGAATATAGAACCAAAAGACCACTGGAAGTACTGCTATGGCCATGTATTGCCCAACAAGAAAAGTCCAATCACCAGTATATGCTTTGGCTGGAATAGACATAAAGGTAATTGAACTTAGAGTTGTAGCAAACACACTGATTCCAGCAGCCCAGCCAGGGATCCTTCCTCCTGCTTTGAAGTAGTCATCAGAGGATTTCTGTCGCTTAGCAAAATACACACCCACAGCCATAATAGCCGCCAGATATACTATCAGCGCTACATAATTGAGTGCGCCAAATGAATGAGCTTCCATAAGATAAGCCTTTTGTTGTAGAGGTTACACGTCGTTGTTTAACTGCCTAGCCGCCCAAGAGGCAACGCCTATTAGCCCAGCATCTGCTCCGTTCAGTGCGTGGGTAAGCTTCACTTGGTAAGCGTCAGGCATTTTGGATAAAAAACTTTGAACCAATGGCAAGTAACCGGGAGCTAAGCCAATGCTTCCTCCAAGAACGACGACTTGCACATCGAAAGAAATTTTCAGGTTAGCCACTGTATTTGCTAACGCTTGAGCAGAAAGGGAGACAATTTTCTTAGCTTGCAGATCACCATGTTCAAAATGCTCGAATACCGTCTTGCCTGTACACTTATCGCCAAAGTGTTCTTGACCTGCGGCTGCTATTGCTCTTCCTGAAGCAATGCTCTCTAAGCAACCTTTTCTGCCACATCCACACAAGGGCCCGTTAGGATCCGCTAGTGTGTGACCGATATGCCCCGCAATCCCATGCTTGCCAATGACCAGCTCTCCATTAACGATTAAACCTCCACCGACTCCTGTAGAGACAGTAATGAATGCCATTTCTGATACAGGTTGAGAGATAG
This sequence comes from Vibrio marisflavi CECT 7928, assembly GCF_921294215.1. GTDB lineage: Bacteria > Pseudomonadota > Gammaproteobacteria > Enterobacterales > Vibrionaceae > Vibrio > Vibrio marisflavi. The sequence continues at coordinate 338,199 of NZ_CAKLDM010000002.1, read as the reverse complement.
ATTGATACTCTGCCCATGCGGCAGCTTGAGCATCATTAATCACGGCGGTCGGTTTGCCACTTAGTTCTTCAATTGTGGAACGCAAAGGAAAATGATTGAGGCCACCGAGGTTTGCTGGGTTTAATGCAACCAATTCCCCACCATCAATGATCCCAGTCGATGCCACTGCGACATAGTCAGCCTTATCTTTCCATGAAAAAATAAGGCGTTGAAGCGATTCTGCCAATTGCGTAGGCTGTTGAGACGAAGGGGTTTGGATTTGCGTTCTTTCCTCCACACGCCCCTTTTGAACTATGGCTACAGCAATTTTGGTTCCACCAATATCTAATGCTAAGCAGGTAGACATTCTTCGACCTCTTTATGCGCTTGCTGGATCGACGATTCAAACCACTGGCAAATGTGTTCGATACGTGTAATCGCAGAGCCAACAGTCACACTACTTGCTCCCATTTTTATCGCTTGTGCCGCCAGCTCTGGCGAGTTGTAGCGACCTTCAGCCATAACAAAACACCCGTGTTCAGCTAACTCTCGAACCAATGCAAAGTCCGGGTTATTTGGTATCGTGCCGGATACATATCCAGATAGAGTGCTGCCAATAACCTCTACACCAATCGAATGAGCGTAACGCCCTTCTGCTAAGTTGGAACAATCAGCCATTGCTATACAACCTAGCTCATGGATTTTTTCAACAAGTAACTTAATTGAAACTGGGCGCTCTCTATCTGTGGCATCAATGGCAATGATATCAGCGCCTGCTTCTTTCAACTCGACCACGTCTTCTACGAACGGTGTAATACGAACTTGGGAGTCGACTAAATCGCGCTTGATGATACCGATGATGGGTACTGAAACATGAGGGCGAACTGCTTTGAGGTTCTCCACACCTTCGATACGAAGAGCAACAGCTCCACCAGCGACGCTAGCCTGAGCCATAGCGGCAACAATTTCAGGGCTATCCATTGGCCCATCATCGACTGGTTGGCATGACGATACGAATCCCTGAGTAAGTACCTCTAGATACTGACTTCTAACCTTACTCATAACAGTATTGCTCCATTTAAAGTTAAAATAACAAAGTATTACTCCATTCTTACCGATCGGAGTAATACTTCAAGTTTTGATTTTAAAATGGAGATCTAAATCTCAAATGAAATATTGCAATGTGATCGCTGCAATATTTCAGAGCGGGATAATGCGTAGAGGGTTAGGAGTACGTACTAGTCAGAGATGGCTTGCGTTGTTTTCAGCTTATTCACCATAGTGCCAGACATGTCTCTTTGAACGAGCAACGTATAGAGTAAATCAAGGACGAATAGCTGCGAAACTTTTGTACCAATAGAATCTCCTTGCAACTGCCCTTGGTTATTGCCATTGACTAAAACATTGTCTGCATACTCAGCCATTGTGGAGCGAGGGTTGTGAGTAATAGCTATCGTCGTTGCACCATTGTTCTTAGCTAACTTCAATGCCTTGGTCGTTTCAGCTGATTCCCCTGAGTGACTGATACCAATGGCCACATCGCCCGGCTGCAGTAATGATGCTTTGATGTACATGAAATGATTGTTAGAAAATGCATCAACATTTAGGCCAATTCTCATGTATTTATACTTTGCACTTTCAGCGCTGATCCCTGAAGAGCCCACACCAAAAAAGTAGACGGAATTCGCTTGCATTAGCGAAGATGCAGCTGCTTCTAACTGGCTTGAGTCGACTAACATTAGCGTCTCTGAAAGCACGTTGCCTATTGCAGATTGTAATTTTTTACCTAGAATCTCGACGCTATCATCCGAGGTAATATCGGTATCAAGGATAGATGAATCGACAACTTCTGAAGTAGAGACCTCAACCGCGAGCTCTAACTTAAAATCTTGATAACCTTTAAAACCTAGTGTGCGACAAAAGCGAATGATGGTCGCATCACCAGCGTTAACCGTTTGCGAGAGCCCGGCAATAGAAAGCTTACTAATTTGCTCAGGGTTTGATACAACATAGTCAGCAATGCGCTTTGATGATGGAGTTAAGCTGTTGTACAGGCTCCCAATAGTGTAAATGATATTGCCAGCTTTAGTCTGCTGCTGTGACATCTTGTCGCTCTCTAGTTAACAGGCATATTTGCACACATCTTAGCGCATTCTTCAGCAAAATGAAGTAATACTCCATTGAGTTGCTATCAAAATTTAGCTTGCTATTCGCTGTTAATTGAATGGATTCACCTAATATCGTATCCGCTACACCTCACAGAAATAACTTTTGTGGACAAATTGCTCTTGCAGCGTGAAATATAACTCCATACCATTGCCAAACTCCATATTTATTTCATAAATGAAGTTTTACTTCATTCAGTGTTGAATGATGCTTAGCGAGGCAACATGAAAAAACTCACAGGCTTAATTGCTGCTCCACACACTCCCTTTACTTCTGACGATAGAGTGAATTTCTCAGAGATTGACAAGATTGCTCGTCACCTAATTCAAGAGGGTGTGAAGGGCGCATATATTTGCGGTACAACAGGCGAAGGTATCCATTGTAGTGTTTCCGAAAGAAAAGCCATTGCTGAGCGTTGGGTTAAAGCCAGTGAAGGAAGACTCGATCTTATTATTCACACTGGAACCCTGAGTATCAAAGATACATTAGAGCTTACTGCCCATGCTGACACTTTAGATATTCTCGCGACATCCGTCATTGCGCCATGTTTCTTTAAGCCAGCAAGCGTCGAAGAGCTGGTCAACTACTGCGCCGAAGTCGCTAAAGCTGCACCATCGAAAGGGTTCTACTACTACCACTCAGCAATGTCCGGTGTGCATCTAGATATGGAACAATTTCTCATCGAAGCAGATAAGCACATTCCAAACTTGTCGGGCATCAAGTTCAACAATCACGATCTTTATGAATACCAACGCTGTTTGCGTGCATGTGACGGCAAATTTGATATTCCTTGGGGTGTCGATGAGTTCTTACCCGGCGCATTAGCATTGGGAGCAACCAGTGCAGTAGGCAGTACTTACAACTATGCCGCAAAACATTTCCATTCCATCATAGATTCGTTTGAGCGCGGAGAACACAACAAAGTGCTCCAGAAGATGGATAGTGTTCTCAAGTTAATAGATGTATTAGTGAAGTTCGGTGGCGTGGCTGCGGGCAAAGCGGCGATGGCACTGCACGACATAGATGCCGGTAACCCCCGCCTACCTCTGAAAGCACTAACGGCTGAACAAAAAGAGGCCGTTGTCGACCTCATGCGCAAAGCCAATTTTTTATAATCGACCTAGCCTGTTGTCTGCTTAAGGTAAATCAAAAACTAACGCGACAATAGGTTCTGAACTTTTGTTAACGAATTCAACATCACTTTGTGCATCAAGTTGAGCGCCATCACCAGCATGCAGTAGAACATTATTGACATGCAGTTGCTCACCGCTTACATGGTGCACATATAGTTTGCGGTCAAAATCAGTATCAATTTTCGCATTTGAATTCGGCTCAAGTATCAATTGATACAACCTAGCATCTTGCTTAATACTTAGCGTGCCGTCTAAGCCCTCTGGTGTCACAATGCTGGTGAAGCCAGACTGCTTACCAAAAGCTTTCTGTTGATAGCCCGGCTGCTCACCAAAACGATTGGGTTTAATCCAAATTTGTAGAAGCCTAAGCGTTTGTGTTTGCGAAGGGTTGTATTCACTATGATAAATACCGCTACCAGCAGACATCAGTTGAAACTCTCCCGCATTCAATATTTGCCGATTTCCCTGACTATCTTTATGCTCAATCGCACCTTCAATCACGTAGGTGAGTATTTCCATATCTCGATGTCCATGTGTATCAAAGCCACTGTTAGGCTCAATTTGGTCATCATTTATCACTCGTAAAACAGAGACGCCCATATGTTCCGGATCATAGTAGTCACCGAACGAAAAGCTGTGCTTTGTATCCAACCAACCATAATTGGCATGGCCTCTTTCATTGCTATGTCTTAACGTAATCATAAAGCTCTCCCTAAGTACTTTGTAGGACACCTTGCTAGCGTATGTCAGATTCTGTAGAAGAAACACAACGAGAAATTGACCATCTTATTCAGTAGATTTGAAGGTAAAAGAAAAGAGAGCCGAAGCTCTCTTTAGGCCTTTGAATATAAAGCTAAAGGGGTTAATCAAATTTATAGAGCACCTTAACCGAGTCATTTAGACTCGTCGCATCTGCGTAACCAATCGTGTCAGAGCTTTTAGCTACACTGGCTATCATATCAGCACTATTTGGCACGCTTTCAGGCATTTTAGCCTCTCCGGTAAACATCATCTTTGTCCAGTATGACTTCAATTGATTTTCGCGCTTTTTCAAAATCTTCTTATTGAATGTCTTACGGGTTGGATCACCTTTGGCTAGGTACAACACCTGAACATGATCTACGCCATCAACTTTGTTTAACTTACCTAGAAACAAGCTTTTCACCTGAGACTTAGATAAGTCGGGCATATTTTTGCTGCCAATTACGACAATCTCTGCGTTTGCTACGTTTGCAAAACCAAATAGAAAAGCAAACATTAAGAAATACCATTTCATCATTTGCCTCCTAGAATGTTAAATCCAATCTAACTGTGTAGATAACAAGGCTATCTGTCACAGACTCGCTCACTAATGCTTTCGCCGCCATCCCCGGTAGCGCACCGTTGGTGTCTCCGAAATTGTTCAGAAGCGTAACATCACCTTTCAACGCGATGTTTTCATACAAGTCCCAACGCACACCTAAAGAGTAAGTGTTATACATGGTGTTGAAAAAGATCTGCGAAGTCGAGTTCGACTCTCGCAAGTCATCATCTGTAGAACGAATAAAGCCCGCGGTGACATATGGCAAAAAGTCTTCGATATAATATCCAAAGGTTATGTATCCGGTATTCCAATCTGGGTACATACCTTGTGTGTACTGTCTAACCAACTCGGAAATAACTAACCATTCACCATCATCATAGGAAAAGCCAGTACCGACAAAGAACGCATTGTCGTCAGCCAAAGTACCAATCTCGATACTGTTGTTGATCAAAAAGCTGTTTGGATAAGTGGTATTGCCACTCGATAATGTTAGCCCATTTGCTTTACCACCGATGACACGGAACATCATATCGTCATAGTAAAGGGTAAGATTAGAGCCGTAGATAACCGGAAAGTCGGTATCACCGAATGTCGTATCCGAGGTAGTGCTTCCGTAGAAAGATTGCCAACGTAAACTAGCTACATCTAAATCGAACGTATAGGTCGCATCAACCCCTGTATATGAAGTAAAAGGCATCAGACCGTAAACATTAACGGGAGTTCTCGCCCAAGGGTACGCGTAGCCGACATCAATAAAATCAGAGTAGATATAAAGAGGAACACCTAATCGGCCCGCACGCATTGTAATGCCCGAATCAAATCTATGCTTCAGGTAGGCCCACGTTACCTCTACCGACCAATCATCTTCACCTTTTGCGACACCTTGTATACCTACCGACGTACTATCACTAAAGTCATAGTTCATCTGTAGTCCTACTAACGAAAGTTGTTCCCAATCTGAGCGTTTATCTGTGCCCATACTATCGTAGTCATAAGGTTGGCTTTCGTACCCCACACCAACACTTAAGTACCCACCAAATGTAAATTTGCCATCATCTTCGGCATCTTGCGCCATTTGGCTTTGATAGCTAGCAACCTGTTGTTCAAGAATCTCAATCCTTTCTTCTACAGTCGCTTCTGCAAACGCCATTGGCACACTAGCCAGAGTTAGCAACCCCACTGCTATTCTCCACTGCATGTCCTTGCTCCTTGTGGTATCAATCAGACTTTAAATTGATTCACAACCACTTGTAGTTGGTCGGAAACCAGTTTCACCTGATTAGTTATTTGATCCATTTCATTTGTGTTATTACGCACTTCAACCGAGACTTTTTCTATTTCATCGATATTGGCTTGAATACGATTAGATGCTTCGGTTTGCTCTGTTGTTGAAGTGGCTATTTGTCCATTAATCTCAGAGATCTGCTGAGCCTTCTCTGTAATTTCATTGAGTGAACTGTCCGCTTTTTCAGATTGACTGACACTTTCCTCTGCCTTTGACGTGCCGCGGCCGATCGCTTCTACCGCCGAACGAGAGTAAGATTGCAATTGGGTCAATACTTCTTGAATTTCTTGCGTGGAGGATTGGGTTCGAGAGGCGAGAGTCCTTACCTCATCAGCTACAACCGCAAAGCCACGTCCATGCTCACCAGCTCTCGCAGCCTCGATAGCGGCATTCAGAGCCAACAGGTTTGTTTGTTCTGCGATACTTTCTATCGTTTCAAGGATGGTACTGACACTGCTTGAATGGCTATCCAAGCTTTTGATGGTTTCCGAGGTGTTTTGCACTTCATCCGCAAGCTGCGAAACCACATCCAACGTGGACTTCACCATCTGCTTACCCGTCATTGCTGACTCATTCGTCTCGTTAGCAATCGTTGATGCTTGCTCGGCAAAAGAGGCTATTTGGTGAACCACTTGGCTCATACCATCAATCGCTTCAGAAGAACTATGCACAGACTGTTCTTGAGTCGATATAGATTGCTGTGTACTGGAGCTCGTATTAGTTAGAAAATCAATAATCTCAACTAAGCCGGCAGTACTGTCATGAACCGACTTAATACTAGTTTGCAGTTTATCGATGAAGACATTGAACCAGTGAACCAATTCTTCAATTTCTTGGCTCCCTTTGTATTCAATGCGCTCGGTGAGGTCCCCTTCTCCTTCAGCAATTTCTCTAAGTGAAGTGCTCACCCTAACAATGGAGCGAACAGAAGAGCGAATGGTATAAATACTGACTACAAGCACGCTAACAATAATAATGATACTGATCCACAAACCGTAAGACTTAGCACTTTGTGAAGCTTCGAGAGAGTCTTCAATGACTTGGTTGAAGGAAGAGTTACTGTTATTTTTTAGCTGCTGCAGATCTTTCTCTAGTTTAACTTTTAACCCATTAAGTTTCTCACCAAGAGGCCTTACTTGATTCATGTCGATGGATTCATCGATGATTCCCTGAGCCAAACTTCGTCCTTGTGTCATATATTGCTCTGCGACACTGGAAACACTAGCAATCGTATTTTTTTGGCTTGGTAAGATTCTTTCAATTTTTGCGAGCTCTTCTAGCAGGATTTTGTATGAGGCTTCGGCTGATTTAATTGCATCTTCTTCGCCCAAAGTTACCGCTGATTCAAAGCTCTGCTCTATCTGCTTAATCGTACCATTAGCTACTGTGGCAGATTCTAATACCGGAAAGTAAATATTCTTAACTTCTTTTACCCTTTCTTCGTTGTGAGAAAGGATAAGGTTAATAATTATCATAAAAATCATAAAACCAAACACTGCTGTCAGTGTTGGAATTGCTACCTTATGACTAAATTTCATGGCCACACCTAATATCTAAACAAAAACAAATAACGAAATCTTATTGTTATTGCTTAAAGGTATAGTATAAAAAGAAAAAAATTCAAAAGTTTACGGTATATCTTCCTGAATTTTTCAATACCGAAAAACTGACATATCTAAAGATAAGAAGCTTTTATAAAGAGTAGGTTAGCGAGTAAACTCTTAATACAGAGTTAGATAAACGGCTCAATTCTGAGACATATTTCATCTAGAGCTAGCCATGAGATAGACAAGTTAATTGGCGTATTAAAACGCTCATTTTTATTTTCAAACAATAAGTAAATAAAACCCCAATAAGTAGAAACTTACTGGGGCGATTACTAACACTTAATTTTCAAGATCTTAACGAGTCATTTTTTTAACAAACACGACCACAAATAGCGCCATAGTAAAACTACCCAAAAATGCTTCAAACGCAGCAATAAAACGCGCAAAACCGACTGGCGAAATATCCCCATACCCGAGTGTAGTAAAGGTAACCACACTAAAATATAAAGCATTGAGAAATTCGAACAGGTAAAAAGTCCACCCTTCGACTCCTTCATATACGGGGTGGGCAGATGTTGTGTCTAAGAAAAAATACGCAATAGCACAAGCAAAAATCAAACAGAGTGAAAATATGACCACTCGTATTGGTGATTCCCCATAGCCACAAAAAGCATCCACAGTTTTTGATACAAAGCGATTAAAACTAAAGCGAGGCATTTGATAACGCCTAAATCGCATTTCCTTTTTGAAAAAGAATCCTGCCGTTTCAAAAAGGCCTTGGATCTCACACTGTTTCCTAACGTTTCGACAGACTTCTTCAGCCTCTTGGTACAAGGATATACTTTGATTCCTGTTTCCTTGCTTTAACGCTTTTTTGGCATCTGCTTCTTGTTTTAAATCAGAACCCCAATTTATGTTCTCTAGTCTGGCTTTCGATAAGTCCGCACCAAGCAAGTTGCAATTGTTCAGCTGCGCACAATGCAGATTCGCTCCGTACAACTTCGCTTTCATTAGCGAAGATCCACGCAAATCTAGCCCAAAAAAATGAGCACCAGTTAAGTCCGCGCGATAAAAGTCCGCACCTCTGCATTTAAAGCCTGCCTTGTTACCACGGTTTACAAGGTTTAAATCTGTTAAATCTGCCTTGGCCAACTGAAATCCATCTAAAGGTTTACCCGCTGCGGCCCATTCCTCGACCTTGTGTTTAATATTATCTTTGCTTTTATCTACTTCGGGATCGTGCCAATAGCACAAGCCTGACTCTCCACAAGATTCTTCGCAGCACCAGCCATCGGGATTTTGATAGCTGCATTGGCCTGTTTCTGACTTCATATGCGCTGCCCCCAATCAGTATTAAGTGTAGGTGGTGCATATAAAAGTTTCAGCTCTAAACAAAATACTCCCAAGCTTTTTTTAATGGCTCTAATTTTTATATATAACTTTCAAATAATTAAGAGCACGCTATTTTGTTTTCATTTGATCCATGAATAAAAATACAAGTTGAATACCTCGACCTCCGAAGTGCAGATATAAATACTGTCGAATGGTTATTATGACGAATTATATTTCAGCACAGTGATAAACAAGAAGGATGCGCATTTAATTTTATATCAGCATATTAGCCGGCATATTTATCAATCACAGCAACAATACATACTAACGAAATACATTAATAAATTTTATTTTTGTGCTTTACTTCTCGTTGGCAAGTTAAAAATGAAAACATTTAGACACAATTGGTTAACAAACTCGTTTAAAACGTATAGTGTTTATCCGCACAAAATGTGAACTTTTATCAACAAGGGAACCTTTTATGCAGTCAGTGGTAGACTTTCTAAACGGAATTATCTGGAGCCCAGTGCTCATTTACCTTTGCCTCGGTGCGGGACTTTTTTACTCTTTCCGAACTCGGTTTGTTCAAATACGTCACTTCTTTGAGATGTGGCGTTTATTGCTATCAGGGAAAAGCTCATCTGAAGGTATTTCATCCTTTCAGGCACTAGCGGTTTCTCTATCTGGACGCGTCGGTACAGGTAACATCGCAGGTGTTGCTGCCGCAATTGGTTTCGGTGGCCCAGGGGCAGTATTTTGGATGTGGGTGGTTGCATTTCTAGGTGCAGCAACTGCTTATGCTGAGTCTACATTAGGGCAGATATACAAAGAAAAAGACGGCGATGAGTATCGTGGTGGCCCTGCTTATTACATTGAAAAAGCAATGGGACAGAAATGGTACGCATGGATTTTCGCTATCGCGACGATTTTCGCCACTGGTATCCTTTTACCGGGCGTACAATCAAACAGTATTGGTAACGCTGTCGAAGCTGCTTTTGGTTCTGGTCCAATCATTGAAACGACTATTGGTACATTTAGCTTTGCTAAAGTCCTAACAGGGACAATCATATCGATTCTTCTAGCTTTCATTATCTTTGGTGGTGTAAAGAGAATCGCGAACTTCACTCAGATTGTCGTTCCATTCATGGCACTAGCCTACGTCATCACTGCTTTTGTTATCATCTTGCTTAACATTAATGCAGTTCCACACGTATTCTCGATGATCATCACTGACGCATTCACACCAATGGCCGGTCTTGGCGCTGCAATTGGTTGGGGTGTAAAACGAGGTGTTTATTCCAACGAAGCCGGTCAAGGTACTGGACCACATGCAGCTGCTGCTGCGAATGTAGAGCACCCTGCTCAACAAGGTCTTGTACAATCTTTCTCCGTTTACATAGATACATTGCTTGTCTGCTCTGCGACTGCATTTATGATTCTAATCACGGGTGCTTTCAATGTTCACGGTGCTGGAGATGCTTACCTAGTACAAAATATTGCAGCAAGCATTGATGCAAATGGCCCTGTGTTTACGCAAATGGCCGTCGATACTGCAATCCCTGGAGTAGGTAAACCATTCATCGCGTTTGCACTATTCTTCTTCGCTTTCACTACAATTTTGGCGTACTACTACATCGCGGAAACTAACGTAGCGTACATTCGCAGAACCTTTAAAGTTAACGGACTAATGTTTGCTCTTAAGGTTGTACTAGTGGCAGCAACGTTCTACGGTACTGTAAAAGCTGCGAACCTTGCTTGGGCGCTAGGTGATGTGGGCGTAGGGTTGATGGCATGGCTTAACATCGTAGGTATTTTAATTATCTGCTTCCTTTCTAAGCCAACACTTAAAGTGCTAAAAGACTATGAAGATCAGCAAAAGCGTGGCGTTAAACACTACACTTTTGACCCAGTCGCACTAGGTATCAAAGGTGCTGATTACTGGGAAGAGAAACTGAAGAATCAATCTAAGTCTGACGAAAGTGAGCAATCCGATAAAAAATCAGAGCGTGTTCAGCAACCATCTACATAGATAACATTCGCATACACAGCTTAGATATATAGAAAAAGGCTTGAGTAGGATTCCACTCAAGCCTTTTTGTCACCCGGAGAGCCGAGTGCAATAAGCTGTTAGCTTAGTTAAGCAGCAACAGCTGCTGACGTTGGTGCTGCTTTTTTCTCACCGATAGGTAATACAGTGCGACCAAACTCATTGTTTACAACCTGCGCAACTGCAAAGTAGATTGCGCTCGCACCACAGAAGATACCTTCATACCCAGCAATAGTGCCAATTACTGCGTTACCAGTAAATTCATGAATAGCTAATAAAGCAAATAGAATAGTTAGAGAAGCAAAAACGATTTGCTTCGCTTTTGGGTAACATAGAGAGCCAACAAACATAAATGCAGTGAAGATACCCCAAAGCAATAAGTAGCTGCCCATTGCTGGAGCTGTCGCTGCAGGAAGGCCCATTTTAGGCATTACAATGATTCCAACTAGAGTCAACCAAAATAGACCGTATGAAGTAAACGCAGTAGTACCGAATGTGTCACCACGTTTGTAGCTGATAATGCCAGCGATTACTTGAGCAATACCACCATAGAAAATGCCCATAGCCAAAACGACAGAAGTTAATGGCATCAAGCCCGCATTGCAAAGGTTAAGCAGTACTGTAGTCATACCGAAGCCAAGTAGGCCAAGAGGAGCTGGATTGCCAAGTTTTGTCGACATTTTAATTACCCTAAAAAATATTTGAAAATTTAAAGCGGCATTTTATATTTTCCAACAATAAAAAACCATAACAATTAAGCTGCAATTATAATTTCCATTAATGATTAGAAAACATACTGGCAGGCACAAAAAAGCCAGCTCGAAAGCTGGCTTTATATGGTATAGGTTTACCCTTACTCCCATTCAATGGTCGCAGGCGGCTTACCAGAAATATCGTAAACCACTCGAGAAATACCATCGATTTCATTGATAATACGGTTAGACACTTTACCAAGGAAGTCATAAGGTAAGTGCGCCCAATGCGCTGTCATAAAGTCGATAGTTTCTACCGCTCGTAGCGATACAACCCAATCGTATTTACGACCATCCCCCATTACACCTACCGAGCGCACTGGTAAGAATACAGTGAACGCTTGAGATACTTTATGGTAAAGATCGGCTGCGTGAAGCTCTTCAATAAAGATTGCATCTGCGCGGCGCAGTAAGTCGCAATATTCTTTCTTGATTTCACCTAAAACACGAACACCTAGACCTGGACCCGGGAATGGATGACGATAAAGCATGTCGTATGGAAGACCAAGCTCTAGGCCAATCTTACGCACTTCATCTTTGAACAGCTCACGTAGCGGCTCAACTAAGCCCATTTCCATATCGTCAGGAAGGCCACCTACATTGTGGTGAGACTTGATGACATGCGCTTTACCCGTTTTAGACGCAGCAGATTCGATAACGTCAGGATAAATTGTGCCTTGAGCAAGCCATTTTGCATTCTTCAGTTTCTTCGACTCTTCATCGAATACATCCACAAACACATGACCGATAGTCTTACGCTTGTCTTCAGGATCAGACTTACCTTCTAGTGCTTCTAGGAAACGTTCTTCAGCATCAACCTTAATGATGTTTAAACCAAACTTGTCGCCGAACATATCCATAACTTGCTGGCCTTCGTTCAAACGAAGTAAGCCGTTATCAACAAAGACACAAGTTAGCCTGTCGCCAATGGCACGATGAACCAGCATCGCGACCACTGAAGAATCCACACCACCGGATAGGCCAAGAATCACTTCATCTTCACCCACTTGCTCTTTAATACGAGCAACAGCATCTTCGATGATTGATTCAGATGTCCACAAACGCTCACAGCCACATACGCCAAGAACAAAGTTCTCTAGCATCTGCAAACCGTTTTTCGTGTGTGTCACTTCTGGGTGGAATTGTACGCCGTAGTATTTCTTCTCTTCGTTCGCCATTGCAGCGTAAGGACAAGTCTCTGTCTCACCGACTTTAACGAAGCCTGAAGGAATCTCCACCACTTTGTCACCGTGGCTCATCCAAACATCTTGAGTCTCTTCAAGATCTTTGAAGATAGAAGACTCACCTGATACTTGAACTTGGGCGTACCCAAATTCACGCTCATCAGAGCCTGATACTTTACCACCTAGCTGCTCAGCCATTGTTTGCATGCCGTAGCACACACCCAATACAGGCACACCTGAATCAAATACATATTGCGGTGCACGTGGTGAATTTTGTTCTGTTACGCTTTCTGGACCACCAGAAAGAATAATACCGTTTGGATTGAATTCACGGATATCCGCTTCATCAACATCCCAGCTCCACAGTTCGCAATAAACACCGATTTCGCGTACGCGGCGTGCAACTAGCTGAGTGTATTGAGAACCAAAATCTAGGATCAAAATACGTTGGTCATGAATATTTTTCGTCATTTGGGCAATCTTTTTATCAATCTGTTGTAACTAACTGTTCGTAACTTAAGGGTTATGCAAGCTGCATTATTGCCCTAGGCGATAGTTTGGTGCTTCTTTAGTGATCTGCACGTCGTGAACGTGAGACTCTTTCATACCAGCACCAGAGATGCGAACAAACTCAGCTTTAGTACGTAGATCTTCAATTGTTGCAGAACCAGTAAGACCCATGCTTGAACGTAAACCACCCATTTGTTGATGAACGATTTCTTTTAAACGACCTTTGTATGCGATACGTCCTTCAATACCTTCTGGTACCAATTTATCTGCAGCATTGTCAGATTGGAAGTAACGATCTGAAGAGCCTTGAGACATTGCACCTAGAGAGCCCATTCCGCGGTATGCTTTGTACGAACGACCTTGATAAAGAATAACTTCTCCTGGCGCTTCTTCAGTTCCCGCGAACATTGAACCAACCATCACGCAAGATGCCCCAGCAACAATCGCTTTGCAGATATCGCCAGAGAAACGAATACCACCATCAGCGATAACTGGAATGCCATATTCTGCTGCCACAGCTGCTGCATCAGAAATTGCAGTAATTTGAGGAACACCAACACCCGTTACAATACGAGTTGTACAGATAGAACCTGGGCCAATACCTACTTTAACAGCACTTACACCCGCTTCGATCAGCGCTTTTGCACCAGCAGATGTCGCTACGTTGCCACCGATGATATCTAAATCTGGGTATGCTGCGCGTGTTTCTCGAATACGGTTCAAAACACCTTCAGAGTGACCGTGAGATGAGTCGATAAGAAGAACATCTACGCCAGCATCAACTAGTGCAGCAACACGTTCCTCGTTACCAGCGCCTGCGCCAACAGCAGCACCAACACGCAGACGACCTTGATCATCTTTACATGCATTTGGTTTGCGTTCTGCTTTGTGGAAATCTTTCGCAGTAATCATACCGGTTAGTTGGAACTCGTTGTTCACTACTAAGATTTTCTCAACACGAGCTTTGTGCATCTCTTCTTGCACATCTTCACGTGAAGCGCCTTCTTTTACCGTTGCTAGACGCTCTTTTGGTGTCATTACTGACTCTACTTTTTTCGATAGATCAGTAACAAAGCGAACGTCACGACCAGTGATGATACCCACTAGTTCATTTTCATTAGTCACAACTGGGAAGCCAGCAAAGCCGTGCTTCTCTGTCAAAGCTTGTACATCAGAAATGGTTGCATCTGGACGAACCGTAACAGGATGAGCCACAACGCCAGCTTCAAAGATTTTAACTTGGCGAACTTGCTCAGCTTGCTGTTCAACAGACATATTCTTATGAATAAAACCAATTCCGCCTTCTTGTGCTAGAGCAATAGCAAGGCGAGCTTCGGTAACAGTATCCATAGACGCTGAAAGCATCGGAATATTCAGAGTTATATTTTTAGTAAGCCGAGTACATAAATCAGCTGTATTTGGGAGAACGGTGGAGTGTGCTGGCACTAATAATACATCGTCGAATGTCAGCGCTTCTTTGGCAATTCTTAACATTTGCAATATCTCACAATAAGGATAAGTAGAAGGATAACCCAAGCTTTAGTAAAGCGATTACTAAAGTAATTGGGATTGGATATTGCGGAGGGATTATACGCCCGACGCAAACGTTTTACCAATCATTTTTTTGATTTTTATTTGCATTTACCCCCTTGATATGTATTATATTGGCGCTATTCTGCATATCCACGTCTACGTGACTGACTGTGACTCCACAATCGAATCAAAACATTTTCACTGTTTCTCGTCTCAATTCTGAAGTTCGTTTATTGCTTGAAAACGAAATGGGTATCGTCTGGTTAGTGGGCGAAATTTCTAACTTTTCCACACCTGTATCTGGGCATTGGTACCTTACTTTAAAAGATAGTCGAGCTCAGGTTAAATGCGCGATGTTTCGTGGTAACAATCGCCGAGTTACTTTTAAGCCACAAAACGGCAATCAAGTTTTAGTACGTGCCCGTCTATCACTTTATGAGCCAAGAGGCGATTACCAGCTCATTATAGAAAGCATGCAACCAGAAGGTGACGGCCTTCTACAAAAGCAATTTGAAGAATTGAAAATGAGGATGGCTGGCGAAGGGCTGTTTGCTCAAGCCAACAAAGCACCACTTCCAGAGCACCCTCGTTGTATTGGAGTGGTGACGTCTAAAACTGGCGCAGCTCTACACGATATCTTAGATGTATTAAAAAGACGCGACCCAAGCTTACCTGTCGTAATCTACCCTACTTTAGTTCAAGGTGATGAAGCTTCAATCCAAATTGCTCAGGCAATTGGCCGAGCAAATGCCAGACAAGAGTGCGATGTGCTTATTGTGGGCAGAGGGGGCGGCTCGTTAGAAGATCTCTGGTGTTTTAATAACGAAATTGTAGCGAGGACTATAGCAGCAAGTCAGATCCCAATTGTCAGTGCTGTTGGCCACGAAGTCGATGTTACCATTGCCGACTTTGTTGCAGATGTCAGAGCTCCAACTCCATCCGCAGCTGCCGAGCTCGTTAGCCAAGACACGAGTTACAAAACCCAAACAATAAAAGCGAGCCTACATAGACTTCGAGACGTTATGCATCGCTGTATTTCAAAGCATCAGCAGACTTATTTACAGCTTCAGCATCGGCTAGACAAACAGCATCCAAGTTACAAGCTTCAAGTGCAAGCTCAGCAAATTGATGAGCTGGATCTGCGCTTGAGAAATGCAATGCACAGACACCTTTCTGATTCAAAAGCGCAAGTGCAGCACTACAGTTACCAACTACGCCTAAACTCACCAGTGAACCACCTCGCTAAACAAAGAGCGCGACTTGAAAGTAACGAACAAAAGCTAAGCCGTTTCGCCGAATCTTTACTTACCCACTCTAAACATCGTCTCGCGATGGCAGCAGAGAAGCTAGAAACCGTTAGCCCGCTTGCAACATTAAAACGCGGTTACTCTATTACCCAATCTAATGACAACAAAGTTATCACCAGCCATGAACAAGTCACTCTAGGCGAGAAAATTGTGACTAAAGTGGAAGACGGTGAAATTTACTCTACTGTCGAGGCAACTAAGGCTTCGTAATATTCTACGAAGCCTTAGTAATATTAACCAAGCCCAACCTATCTAGGTCGAAGCATTGTTGTCTGGCGACATATTATGACCAAACAATAATTCCGGCACTTTGGGCAGCTTAACTTGATTTGCCTTTACCGGGCCGTATAAACCTGGACTTATTGGGTTTTGCTCCCAATATTGATCCGGGTTACTACTTCCTGACATTAACGTTATCAATCCCAAATGCATTTGGTCATCTGAACTAGTGTTATCCACAACGAGTGGAAATTTAGAGACTTCATCTTGCCCTTCAAACCAAAACGTAAATGGAATAGCTGCTTGGCTGCCATCTGAATTATGCCAATGACTCGCGTTAGTGTAGTACTTCATATACATCGCCAAACTATTTATATTCGCACTAGGAAAAAGCTTGGCTTTAGTTCCGGGCTGATTGTAAACATCGGCACGATTTTGTACCCAAAGCGTCGGATATCCTGTCTCTCCGACATCAACATCACACTTATACTGCCCATAACATATGTAGGCATCCATAAATTGTGTAATGCTCCCACCAGTAAAAAACTGTTTATCATTCCCGTAGATCTGCCGATAGCCGTACCAAGCATTAAATGGATTAGGTTGAGCTGAGTTTGGATCGCCAGGCCACCAATTCCCAAAGTAATGAGGGTAGTAATTTACAAATAATGGCGGCCTCGTCAGCCCTAAATTTTTGTCTACGAACTCTTGATCGTACTGGATGATAGCTTGTATTCCGGGAATTAAACTTGTTACCGTACCACCATAATTATTGAACCTTGTATCTCCATATTCATGAGCAAGTTGGCCAAAGCCACTATTGTCGTCAATATTACCTTTACTATTAACACCCCATATTCCACCTAGGCCATAACTCTTCTCTGAAAATGGCTGAGCGTTAATAAGGTATGTACTACTATTTCCAGCCGATTTTATACCGAGAGAAGTACTTAAAAATATCCTGTTGTACTGATTTTTGTATAAACCAACTGGGTAGTTTTTCGAGCTACTTTTTATATCTTGGTAATATTTCCCAAGTGCTTTAATAATGTTATTCGAGATCTCTTCATAATGTGACAAAACCAACCATCCATCATGACCTGATGAGCTTGGTGCCCAATCTCCATAATACCTGCTGATTTCGTTCCCCACCCCTATGCCAATTATTTGCTTGCTAAAAAGAGGGAGAACCTTTTTAAAATAACTTTCTGCGTTAGCTTCACCATCCTTACCGTAGAATTTAGTAAGTAGTGGTACTGATATACCAAGCATAATTTTATTGGAAGGATCTGTTTTAATTGCAGTCGACACCGCACACAACCTAGCAAATGCTGGCTGGTTTGCATCAGTGTAAACATCACATTGGTTTGGGTTAAAATCTGAGTAATCTTTTACATCATAAAACCCAGTAAAGTCATCATAGGTTCTAAATATGGAAAACCCTAACGTATGCAGCTCCGTAAATAGTGAAATAATCTTATTTGAGTTGTACTTGCTAAATGACAAGTCATTAATGCTATTTTGCGTGGAGTAATCAACCCTGTCTCCTATGTCGATTCCAATACCATGTAAAGGAGAAACCTGAGCCATAACATGACTTGAAAACAGAAGTATTACAGAAAAAATTTTTCGCTTATTAAACATTTTCCTATACCAGTAAGTTCAAAGCATGCAATTTTTAACTTATTAGCTTTACGGTTATGTCTATTTAATGTGTCGTTGTTGAAAATATTTTTTGTAAATGTCTTTGATTATCTAACTTAGTAAAACATTTATTTATACCAGTACCAGTTCTATATATTCAATACGAACTTCATATGGTTAATTAATGTTTAATTAAAACAATCAATTGAAATTATTTCATCAAGAAAGAAAAATAACCTCTGTTCTTATGAGTAAACAAAAACACTGTGTGGATGAATTGTAGATATAGAAGCCAGCGCTTGTATCACTAACTGAACAAGGCTTGTCTAAACAGAACCATTTCAATTTGCTGACATAGGAAGAAGAGTTTTCAATCGTGAGGTATTTCACGCAACCTGATTACAATGGTTTCAGGTTGCGAAATGAACTGGCAGAGAAGATACGAAAGTACGAATGCTTAGATCAGTAGAACGGAGATTAAACTTTCTCCCAGTTAACCTTCACCTTGGATTTGGATTTCAGCTCATTGCACGTGTTGCAAAAATAGTTAACCGCACCACAAGCTTTGAGTTTTTCCACTTCATTGCCACATTCAGGACAAAACACTAGTTTTTTGTAGTGCTGTTGGCAATCTGAGCAAAAATACTGCCCATCCCATTGCAAATCAGACTGACACGTAGGACATTGGTTTTGCTGCATAGTTTTTTCCTCTGACCATTTGGACGAAAATATAGCGATCAAGGCAGATCATACACTTTATACAACCTGATCAGCGATCTGCCTTAAAAAGAATATTTATATAACCACACACCGAAAGCATAAGTTACATGTCCTGTTTTTCGATTTTTAACGATATAAAAGCCCACGTAACTTATTTACAACCCATACAAACAGAACTTAATAAAAGGATCAGAATTGATTCATGTAGAAACTGACATGGTGTGCATTTCGATGTGTTGATCGTCTAGCTTGTTGAATTTAACCGCGATATTAGCGTAATCAGACAAAGATCCTGCATGAGTCCCGCCACACGCGATAACTGCGGTCTCGCCCTCAGATAAATTACAGTGCCAGTAACGTGAATCAGTGAGCGCTTCACCCTCACATACAACCTCAATATTGCTGCCAAGCTTAAGCCACTCTGCGAGCAATTCGTTGACCTTTTGTTCTATTAGCGGCAAATCTGACAGCATATCTGCACTATTTAGACCACGTTTTCTCAGCGTTTTACCAAGCCTGTAAGTATCCACACACTTATCTTGAGTAACAAAACTTGATACTTGTGCATAGCTGTTGAAGTCATAATATCCGTGTGGGTCGCGGCGATCAGCTTCTTTTCTCCAGTAGCCATCAGCTAGGATCTTATTCAGCGCGAGATAGGAAAGGTGCCCAGCACTGTGACCGCGACCTAAAGCTAGTTGATACTCTTTATCAACGTTCAAGCAAACGCTATCACCTACAGGTATAAAATTCGCTGAAGGTTCAAGACAATGAACGACAACAAATACCCACCCTTCTTGATCCCTTTTTACGGGAATGTCCTGACCAACATAAAGTGTTTGACTTTCAACCTCGATGGCCCCAACTCGGCAATCGACCACTTCAATGATGTCACCATTAGATAGAGTGATCGTGCCTTTATCAGCGGGATGATCGGGCCAAATATGGCTCACCGGGTGAAATGGTGTTTGATCAGTAACGATATATGAAAAGTCAGAGTGAGTTTCGAAAAGCTGAACGGTAGCTTCGAGTTGCCACGTCTGATGGCAAAATTTTGTAATTGTAGGTTTGATATCAGAAGTCATAGTGAAATTAAAAAAATACCCAAACAAATTGTTTGGGTAATTCTATCACTTCTTACGATTTTTCATCATGCCCATCAGGCGCTTTCGTTTTCTCTCTTGTGAAAGAGTTAACTTATTGCCTTTGCCTTCAAACGGGTTATCGCTGCTTTGGAACTGAATTCGAATCGGAGTTCCCATAATATCTAACGACTTACGGTAGTAGTTCATCAAATAACGTTTGTATGAATCTGGTAATTCATTTACTAGGTTACCGTGAATAACCACAATTGGAGGATTGTAGCCACCTGCATGGGCATACTTAAGTTTCACTCTTCGACCGCGAACCAAAGGTGGTTGATGGTCGTCAGTTGCCATTTTCATTATACGGGTAAGAACTGAAGTACCAACACGGGTTGTAGCAGATTTATAAGCTTCTTGTACCGATTCAAACAAGTGGCCAACACCTGTACCGTGCAGTGCTGAAATAAAGTGAATACGCGCAAAGTCCACAAAGCCTAAGCGTCTATCTAGTTCTTTCTTCACATTTTCTTTAATGTCAGTGTCTAGACCATCCCACTTGTTTACCGCAAGCACGATTGAACGGCCAGCATTGAGTGCGAAGCCAAGTAAGCTCAAATCTTGATCTGAAATGTTTTCACGAGCATCGATAACCAAAAGTACAACGTTAGCATCTTCGATAGCTTTGAGCGTTTTTACGACAGAAAACTTCTCAACAGTTTCGTTAATACGTTTGCGACGTCTTACACCAGCAGTATCAATAAGGACGTATTCGCGTTCATCTCTTTCCATTGGAATATAGATAGAATCACGAGTTGTTCCCGGCATATCGTACACAACAACTCGCTCTTCACCTAGAATGCGGTTTGTCAGTGTTGATTTGCCAACGTTAGGTCGACCGATGATCGCCAGCTTAATTGGCTGCTCTTGCAAGCGAGTAAACTCAGCTTCCGCTTCTTCTTCGGTGTAGTCCAGCTTCTCTTCTTCGCCATCTTCAAATGCGGTTAGATCTTCTAACTCACCTTTTGTTTGCTCTAAAAGTTCTTCAGCAAAAGGATTAAGAGCTAAATCAATCAATGCACTTACACCACGACCATGAGCTGCAGCGATTTGATACATATTGTCCATACCAAGCTGCCAAAACTCTGCACTTGCCGCGTCAGCATCAATACCATCAACTTTGTTCACAACCAGCATCGAACGTTTTTCAGTCTTACGTAAGTGTTGTGCAATCGCTTCATCTGATACCGTTAAACCCGCACGGCCATCCACCATAAATAAAACAACATCGGCCTCTTCGATCGCAGCAAGAGACTGCTCTGCCATTTTAGTTTCGACGCCTTCTTCTGAGCCATCGATACCGCCGGTGTCAATCACGATGAATTCATGTTCGCCGAGCTTAGCTTGGCCATATTTACGGTCACGCGTTAAGCCTGGGAAATCAGCCACGAGCGCATCTCGAGTGCGAGTCAAGCGGTTAAATAGCGTCGACTTGCCCACGTTTGGGCGTCCCACTAAAGCAACAACAGGTACCATAAAAACCTCAATAGTATGTCTTTTGATCTAGTTATAGATAACCAACCTAGATGTACCAAGTTTGATAGAAACTATGTTATCTATAACTACATGTATAACGAGTGCCTTTAGAGCACTGAGTATAAGTTTACAACAATAAAATGGCTCCTGACTGTTACCAGCCAGGAGCCGAGCGCGGATTATATCACGATATTATTCTGGAAGCGTCAGTTTCTTAATATCGCCATTTCGAGTGATCACCACATAGCCATCCGGCAACTGTACTGGTGGTACAGCGATACCGCTGCTACTGAACTCTTGCTCAGCAACAAAATCACCTGTCTGGCGGTTTATCCAGTATAGATACCCTTCAGCATCACCAACAACAACATAGTCGCCGATGACTACAGGTGCCGTAACCAGCCTGTTCTGAAGTTGATCATTACTCCAAATCTTAGTGCCACTGCGAGCATCCACCGCGACTACATGATCTTTTTCAGTGACCAAAAATATTCGACTGCCATCTGTCGCCATATTGGTCGCAGAAGAGTATTTACGTTTCCACAGAGCTTCGCCTGAACGTAAGTCGATAGCCGTTAAGTTACCGTGAATACCTACGATGTATAACGTGTTACCGAGAATCAAAGGAGAAGCATCAACGTCAACGAGGCGATCAATTTCTGTCGAACCTTGTGGGATCCCAATTGGAATTTGCCAAGCAAGCTGACCTTGAGCAATGATTGCCGCTGCTAATCTACCACTGGATGTTCCCCAGAATACAGCGCCACCTTGAGCAACAGGGGTACTATCACCACGCATCGTTAAAGTTGGAACGTCAGTACTAACCGTCCACTTCTCTTTGCCTGTAGACTGATCAAGTGCAATCAGCATACCACGGCTTGTGTGGACGAATACTAAGTTGCTGTCTGTTGCTGGCGTTGCTAATACCTCACCATCAACATCAGATTTCCACTCAACCTTACCGGTGTCAGCATTCAGTGCAAAAACGTAACCGTCTTCACTTCCGATATAGATCTTTCCATACGCAGAAGAGATGCCACCAGACAAACGGGCCGTATAATCATTCTCTAGATCAGTTTCCCAAATGGTATCGCCAGTTTTAGGATCTAAGGCTTTTACCAATCCAGCTCGACTTGCGACAAAAAGCTTATTGTATGCGTAGTCGGGCGTTAACTTAGAGTAGAACTGACCAACACCAGAGCCGATGGATGCACTCCAATCGGTTGTGGGGGTGAACTGGCTATTTACTTTAGGTACTGGAGCCTTGACGATCGCATCGTCACTCGCACACCCTGATAAGGCAGCAATGGCAACAGCCAACAGTAGGACTTTATTCAGCCTCTTCATCATTCACTAGTGCCCTTGTTTGGCCAGATCATCAAGCTTCATTTTAAGAGCTTGGCTAGTATCGCCAGCTTGTTGTGCTTCAACATAAGCTTTATATGCATCATCTGGTTTACCTTGGCGCATAGCGATATCGCCTTTTAACTCAGAAACTCGACCAGTCCAAGCTGTGCTCTTAATGCTAGCAAGCTCAGTTAGAGCTGATTCATAATGACCTTGCTCTTCTTGAATTCTTGCCAGTCTATACGATGCAATTGCCTTCAGTGCTTCATCTTTAGTGTCACCTTTCGCCCATTCTAACTGAGCTAGAGCTTCATCTAAATTACCAGCTTCAGCTTGAACTTTAGCAAGCTGCAAAGCTGCTAGGACAGAGTATTCACTAGACTTATTTGCATCAATAAAACTTTGAACTGAAGATTCAGCTTTTACACCTTGTGTCTCTAGTGCTTTTATCGCAGTGGTATATCCCACAGAAGCATTTTCTTTAGAAGCGTTATCTGACTTTTGATAGAAGTGCCAACCTGTAAATCCAGCTATCACAACAACTGCAACAACGATTAGCAGTTTGCCGTATTTACGGAGCCATTCTTTTATCGCTTCAACTTGTTCTTCTTCACTATTGTAGAGTTCCACTTCCTGTCCTCTTAAACTTGTTCTGTAAACGTTTTTGTTAGTAGCAATAAATGCCAGTTGCTAAATACTAAACTGAAAGTACGTCAGATAGTTTGGCGATAATGTCATCTTGAGAGTGAGTAGATTGCTCGCCACCTACAAGATCTTTTAGTACGACAGTATTGTCTTGGACTTCATTTTCGCCCAATACTAATGCGACAGCCGCACCGACTTTATCTGCGCGTTTAAATTGTTTCTTGAAGTTACCGCCACCTAAATGGTTCATCACTCGAATACTAGGTAGTTGATCGCGAAGCTGTTCAGCAAGCTTCATTCCCGCCATTGTTGTGCCTTCACCAGCAGTCACAACATACACATCAACACTGCGGCGAACGTCATTTAACTCAAGTGTCTCGAGCATTAAAACTAAGCGCTCAATGCCTAGACCAAAGCCAAAACCCGGTGTTGCTTTGCCGCCAAGTTGCTCAACAAGGCCATCGTAACGACCGCCAGCACAAACGGTACCTTGAGCACCTAAGCTTTCTGTAATCCATTCAAATACAGTGCGGTTATAGTAATCTAAACCACGAACCAAACGTTCATTCACCGTGTATTCGATGCCTGCTGCGTCAAGAAGTTCACAAACTTGAGAAAAATGCTGCTTCGATTCTTCATTCAAGTATTCAGACAGGCGAGGAGCATCCTTCAAAATTGCCTGAACCTCTGGGTTTTTGCTATCTAGTACACGCAGAGGGTTGGTGTGCATTCTGCGTTTACAATCTTCATCCAGAACATCAACGTGTTGTTCTAGAAATGCCACTAATGCAGTACGATACTCTTGACGCTCTTCAGAAGAGCCAATGGAGTTAATTTCAAGTCGAACATGCTTTTCAACACCAAGATCTCGCCAGAATTTAGAGCTCAGCATGATCACTTCAGCATCAGTATCTGGTGTCGCTAAGCCAAAGACTTCCACACCAAACTGATGGAATTGGCGATAGCGCCCTTTCTGTGGTCTTTCGTGGCGGAACATTGGCCCTGTGTACCACAAGCGCTGTTCTTGATTGTACAGCAGACCATTTTCGATTCCCGCGCGCACACAACCTGCCGTTCCTTCTGGGCGAAGAGTTAGGCTGTCACCATTGCGATCATCAAAGGTGTACATTTCCTTCTCAACTACATCGGTAACTTCACCAATTGCACGGCTAAATAAATGAGTCATCTCAACGATAGGTGTACGAATTTCGTTGTAGCCATAAGAAGCGACAACATTTTTCAGACAGTTTTCTACTTTCTGCCAAACAGGAGATTGAGTAGGAAGGCAGTCATTCATGCCTCGGATTGCTTGAATTGTTTTTGCCACAATATTTACCGTAATGTCGTTAAGATTGTTTTGAATCGGTTGGGTTTGAATCGAGCTGATTGATGTCGATGCGATTATTAGCATCTAATACAGCTGCTTTCGCACGAATTTTGGCTTCGAGCTGATCAATGATATTGTCATTGTCAAAGCGCTCTTTTTGACGTTTGCCGTCTTCGTAAAACGCGCTTTTCTTGTTGCTGCCTGCTAAGCCTAAATGGGAAACTTCTGCTTCACCAGGGCCGTTGACCACACAGCCAATAATAGACACATCCATTGGGGTAATGACGTCTTCTAGTCTTTCTTCAAGTGCGTTAACAGTGCCAATCACATCAAACTCTTGACGAGAGCATGTTGGACAAGCAATGAAGTTGACTCCGCGAGAGCGAATGCGCAGTGACTTTAAGATATCAAAGCCTACTTTCACTTCTTCAACAGGGTTCGCTGCTAGAGAAATACGCAAGGTATCGCCAATCCCTTCAGCGAGCAACATGCCAAGGCCAACCGAGGATTTTACAGCACCAGCTCTTGCACCACCGGCTTCGGTGATACCTAAATGAAGAGGCTGATCAATTTTTTTCGCTAGAATGCGGTATGAATCAACCGCTAGAAAAACGTCTGACGCCTTAACACTCACCTTAAATTGGTCGAAGTTCAAGCGATCTAAAATATCAACATGACGCATTGCTGATTCAACTAACGCTTCTGGCGTTGGCTCGCCATATTTCATTTGAATATCTTTTTCTAGCGATCCGCCGTTAACACCAATACGGATAGGAATATTCTTATCGCGAGCACAATCAACGACCGAGCGAATGCGATCTTCTTTACCAATATTACCTGGGTTAATACGCAGACAATCGACGCCATATTCAGCGACTTTTAAAGCAATGCGATAATCAAAATGAATATCAGCAACAAGCGGAACAGAAACTTGCTGCTTGATCTGCTTGAATGCTTCGGCTGCATCCATAGTAGGAACAGACACTCGAACGATATCCGCACCTACATTCTCTAGCGCTTTAATCTGCGCAACTGTAGCGTCTACATCTGTAGTGCGAGTATTAGTCATGGACTGAACAGCAATCGGCGCGCCGTCGCCAATTGCCACATCGCCCACATAAATACGTGTCGACGGGCGACGTTTAATAGGAGATTCGTGTTGCATAATATTTTCTAAGGTAAGGTAAATCTAGCTACTTTACCCGGAGTATACCTAGAAAGGTCGACAGGTTCACTCGCAAATGTCATTGAAACGTTTTCTGGCGCTCCGAGAATGACATTAAATGGCGCTTCACCAGAAAGATTTAAGCTCTGACCGCCTTTTTTAATCCCTGAAACCAATACCTTACCAGTCGCATCTTTTACTTGTAACCAACAATCTGCTTTAAACGACATATCAATGGTTTTATTCGCGACAACTTGGTTTGCTGTGTCAGAGGCTGGAACTTGCGAAGTAGTAGCTGAAGGTTGAACTTCTTTTGCGCTATCTTGAGTCGAGTTAGTTTCAGGCGCGACAGTTGGTTGCTCTTGTTTCACAGCAGGCTTCACGCTCGCTTCACTTTCCACACTCTTACTAGCGCTATTATTCGTGCTATTCGCCGCTGCCTGGCTTGAACTCGTACTACCATTCACAGCCGTAGTAGCACTAGTGTCTGTCGTAGTATCACTTGAAGGCGCAGGAGCTTGTATGCTTGTACTTGGTGTTAGAAGCGTATCTCGTTGCTGATTTTGCCACCACCAAAGAGAAGAAATCCCGATAATAATTGCGAGTATTCCCCAAGTGATAATCATGATGCGGCTATCGTGCTTTTCACGCTTTGTTTTACGGGAAAAGCTAGTCATGTCTTGCGCTTGTGGCTTAGTGCCACTTTTATCACCTAAAGCTTCTAGAATCGTAGATTCTTCAATACCCACCGCTTTGGCATATGAACGCAGATAGCCACGCGTGAATGTGGCAACTTGGCCAATTTCAAAATTGTTATTTTCGATATCTTTGATGATTGATAATTTGAGTCTGAGACGGTCAGCTATTTGCTTCTGGCTTAAACCTAATTCTTCACGTTTCTGCTTAAGAATCGTCCCTGCTTCTAATTCCACTGATTCTACAATTTCTTCTTCGACTAATATGTTCTGTTTTGTACTCATTAGAGGTGTACATCTCTTAATTGGTCCATGACTTGAGTGCTGCTTGTTATTTTTATTAATCTATCACTCTAAATTTAAAGTCAGGAACGGATAAACATTGAGGAAATCTCTCCTCGCCTAAGTTTCTTTCAATTTGAGCGCTTTTTGGCTCAAAATACATCACAATCCCTATTTAGCAATTCTAATAGATAATAGCGGTTAAACAACATTATGATGAAATAGAAATCACAAGCAGCTCAAGGTTTTTCCTAAAATTTACATTGAGTGATGGCTAGTCGAATCAAATAACTAGCCATGATTGTTTTCGAAAAACAGAAGAAACAGGCTTAATCCTTCTTTAGGGTAAGGTTAAATGGATTTTACGGGGATCTGATTTTTGTCTTCTTGTTTCTGTTTAGTCCGCTTAGTTCGGTCAATAACATCACCAACTAGCTGACCACAAGCTGCATCAATATCGTCGCCACGGGTTTTACGAACCGTTACAGTATAATCGTACTGCATCAAGGTCTTCATAAAGCGATCAATGCGCGAGTTACTTGGCTTTTTGTACGGAGAGCCCGGGTATGGGTTGAATGGAATGAGGTTGATCTTACACGGCGTATCTTTCATCAATGCTGCCAATTCACGAGCATGATCCATGTCGTCATTTACATGATCAAGCAATACGTATTCTACCGTGACTTTCCCGCGGTTCGCGTTCGAAGACGCAATATAACGACGAACTGACGCTAAGAAATCATCGATATCCCAACGATCGTTGATAGGCATAATTTGGCTACGCAGTTCATCATTTGGCGCATGTAGAGAAATTGCTAGTGCTACATCAATCGTACCTGTCATTTGGTCCAAGCCCGAAACAACACCAGACGTTGAAACCGTTACACGACGCTTAGATAAACCGAAGCCTAAATCATCCAGCATCAACCTTAGAGCTGGAAGCAAGTTCTTCATGTTTAGAAGAGGTTCACCCATTCCCATCATAACTACATTGGTGATTGGACGGCGTCCTGTTTCTTTTTCTAGACCAATTTCACGTGCAGCACGCCATAACTGACCAATAATTTCAGATACTTTTAGGTTACGGTTAAAGCCTTGCTGAGCCGTTGAGCAAAACTTACACTCCAACGCACAACCAACCTGTGAAGAGATGCAAAGCGTAGCGCGATCGTCTTCAGGAATGTATACCGTTTCGACATCTTGATCGCCAACACTCATCGCCCATTTTATGGTGCCATCAGAAGAGTGCTGTGCTTCAGAAACTACAGGTGCTCGAACTTCACATTGAGAGATCAGTTTTTCACGCAACTTTTTATTCAGGTTGTTCATTTTCTCAAAATCATCACAACCAAAATGGTACATCCACTTCATCACCTGCTCAGCACGGAATGCTTTTTCCCCAAGCTCTTCAACAAAGAACTTGCGTAAGCCTTCGCGATCAAAATCGAGTAGATTGATTTTTTCAGTGGTCATGTTGCCTCTCAATGACAAAAAAGGGTTTAAAGGCGCGGATTGTACAGTGTTTACTAGCGGCCAACAAGAGTTGCAACCCCTTGTGATTGCTAAGATACTAATATAGTTTAGGTTATTTTTTGAGCAGAACGAATATCATAAGAATATCCCAATAAAAAAGCCCCGACAGTCGTCAGGGCTTTCATTTATATGCCTTTTTAAGCTTACTTAGAGTAAACCTCAGAAGGTGGGAAAAAGAACTCAATTTCTCTTGCCGCTGATTCAGGGCTATCTGAGCCGTGAACAGAGTTGTAACGCATACTAATCGCGTAATCCGCGCGTAGGGTGCCACAAGCCGCTTCTTCTGGATTTGTTTTTCCCATCAATTCGCGGTAGCGCGAGATAGCATTTTCACCTTCAAGAACTTGAACCATACAAGGGCCAGAAGTCATGAACTCTTTAAGAGCAGGGAAAAATTCTTTACCTTCGTGCTCAGCGTAAAATCCGCTAGCTTGCTCGTCGTTTAGGTGTACCATTTTAGCCGCTACGATTTGTAAGCCTGCTTGCTCGAAGCGATGGTAAATTTCACCAATAAGGTTTCGCTCCACAGCGTCAGGTTTAATGATAGAAAAGGTTCTTTCAAGGGCCATATTCAATCCTTTTTATATTTATTGTTTGTTTTAATTTTATTTCGCGTTATCTAGCAAGATACGAGCTAAAGTTCGTACACCCATACCTGTTGCTCCGGCAGCCCACTTATCGCTAGCTGACTTACGGTACGTACCAGAGCAATCAAAGTGCAACCAACCTTTTTTGTAATCTTCCACAAAGTAAGATAGGAACGCGGCAGCTGTACTCGCTCCAGGAACATAGTCGCCACTGCTAATATTAGATAGATCAGCAAAGTTCGACGGTAGAGCATGGCGATGGAATTCAGCTAGAGGCAGTGGCCATAGACCTTCGCTTTCCTTGCTAGCTGCAGTAAGAGCTGAATGAGAAAGCTCATCGTCAAAGCTCAGTAAGGCATGGTAGTCGTTACCCAATGCATTTTTCGCAGCCCCAGTAAGAGTCGCACAATCAATGATGAGCTCTGGGTTTTGCTCGCTCGCATAAAGTAAACCATCAGCAAGAACGAGGCGCCCTTCAGCATCTGTATTCATGATTTCAACTGTCTTACCATTTTTGTAGGTAATGATGTCACCAAGCTTAAGTGCACGGCCAGAGATCATGTTTTCCGCACAGCACAAAATCAATTTAACGCGTTTGTTTAAACCGCGCATAATCGCAAGGCCAAGACCAGCTGTGATCGTGCCTGAACCGCCCATATCCGCTTTCATTGAGCTCATGAAATTAGACTGTTTAATGCTGTAACCACCTGAATCAAAAGTGATACCTTTACCCACTAAACACGCATAAACTGGTGCATTTTCATCACCGGTTGGGTTGAAGTCGAGTTGCAGCATTGCTGACGTTCTCTCTGAGCCTCGGCCAACAGCAAAAATACCTTGCCAGCCTTCAGTGAGCAGATCTTTATCTTTAACAACTTTAACTGACACTGTGCCTTCTGGAGCCACAGACTTAATAAATTCACCAGCCATTGTTGCGAGTTGGCGAGGCGCAACTTCTTCAGCACTTTTATTGATAATGTCACGTGCCCAGCCAGCAGCCTTAATTCGAGCCTCGAGCTCAGCTTGATCAGCTTCCGCTAAAGCATTCCACTCTAGCGTATTTTTCTTTTTCGCATCACGATGCCCTTGCTGGAACGCCCAGATGCTTTCAAGATCCCATCCTTCACCTTGTAAGAAGGCAGAACGTATACCTTGACCAGCTAATTTGCGCGCCGCTTTTTGGATAGTGTTCTGGTGATGACCTTCACCAAGGTGAATCATCGCACCTTGCTCGTTAAAGGATAAAATAGCCTTCTCACCCCACTGTGGCTTAGCTTGTTCTTGGCTAATAAATACTGACATTTGCTGAGACATTTTCTCTCCTTGCCTTCTTAAATTTTTACCTGATCAAGTTACTCGTTTCAGCGAGAATGACAAGGCCTAAATACGGGTAAAGGATGCGAACGATTACGTATCGCTACCGTATTGTGAACTTTATAGGTTTCAATTTAATAAAAAAGCGAACTATGAGAGTTCGCTTTATAAAACAACCGATGTTAGCAACCGTTAATCGGCTTCATCCATCCAACACAATATAACCGCTTCGAGAATCTTTTCATTACAGTGGCTTGGATCATCCTCGAAGTCTTCAATATCAAGAATCCATTGGCGCAAATCGGTAAAACGTACTGTTTTAGGATCTGTGTCTGGGTACAAATCACACAGCTCAATCGCTATTTCTCTAGAGTCCGTCCATCTCATAACTCATCTCGTCGGTTGGTTAATTATTTTGTATTAATGATCTTCTGAAGCGTGGTTAAGGGTATATTTTGGAATCTCAACCACTAGATCTTCATCGGCAACTTTTGCTTGGCAGCCAAGCCTAGATTCCGGCTCTAAACCCCACGCTTTATCAAGCATATCGTCTTCTAGTTCTTCACTCTCTTCTAGCGAGTCAAAACCTTCACGAATGACGACGTGGCACGTAGTACAAGCGCAAGATTTTTCACATGCATGCTCAATACCGATACCATTTTTTAAAGCAACATCTAGCACTGTGTCGCCAGTGTTAGCCTCTAACACTGCCCCTTCTGGGCATAACTCTTCATGAGGTAAAACAATAATCTTAGGCATAATCTTTTGATCTCTACTACTAAATATCGTCGACAGACTGTCCGGACAAAGCTTCGCGAATGGATTTGTCCATTCGACGAGAAGCAAATGCTTCACTCGCTTTGTCAGTGGCTTTAATACCTTGCTCAATCGCGTCTGCATCTTCGCCGTTACGAAGAGCGATTAAGGCTTCTATCGACTTCAATAATTCTGCACTTTCTTGCTCTGACAACAATTCATCGCCGTCAGCCTGCATCGCAGCAATCAGTCCTTCAATGACTCGATCCGCTTCAACTCTCTGCTCTGCTAAAGCCCTAGCTTGCATGTCTTCTTTTGCATGTGACATAGAATCTTTAAGCATATTTGCTACTTCTTCGTCACTCAAACCATAAGAAGGCTTAACTTGTATATCAGCTTGAACGCCTGTGCTTTTTTCCATGGCAGTCACAGACAATAAACCATCTGCATCTACTTGGTAAGTCACGCGAATATGAGCTGCGCCCGCAGCCATTGCTGGAATACCTTTTAAAGAGAATTTCGCGAGTGAGCGACAGTCATCGACCATTTCACGCTCACCTTGTACCACATGCACAGACATCGCCGTTTGGCCGTCTTTAAAAGTGGTAAACTCTTGAGCTCGCGCAACAGGAATCGTGGTATTTCTCGGGATGATCTTTTCAACCAGTCCACCCATAGTCTCTATACCTAGAGAAAGTGGAGTTACATCCAAAAGTAGCATTTCAGAATCAGGTTTGTTGCCAACAAGGATATCCGCTTGAATAGCAGCGCCAATCGCGACTACTTCGTCTGGGTTAATGCTTGTTAAAGGCTCTCTATCAAATAGTTCACCGACCATTTCACGTACTAATAACGTACGGGTTGAACCGCCAACCATCACCACTTCCATGACATCTTCGACATCAAGGCTAGCGTCACGTAACGCTCTACGACATGACATCAGTGTCTTTTTAACCAGAGGGCGAATCAGAGAATTAAACTCATCACGAGTCAGGCTGCCATTCCAACCAAGTACAGAAATATCTGCACTATCTTGTTGAGACAACTGCAGTTTGGCTTCAATGGCAGCTTCATGTAAAGCTCGAAGCTGCTCTGCACTCAGCTCTTCAGTAGACTTACCCATCTGCTGCAATAAATGCTCGACCACAAGCATATCAAAATCATCACCACCGAGGGCAGAATCGCCTCCCGTAGCTAAAACTTCAAACACACCTTTTGTTAGACGTAAGATAGAGATATCGAACGTACCACCACCCAAGTCATAAACTGCAATCACGCCTTCTTGGCCAGAATCTAAACCGTATGCAATAGCTGCCGCCGTTGGCTCATTAAGTAGACGAAGCACATGCAGGCCTGCAAGTTTTGCTGCGTCCTTAGTGCCTGTGCGCTGAGCATCATCAAAATAGGCAGGAACGGTAATAACTGCACCGGCTAATTCACCTGCCAGTGTCTGCTCTGCTCTTGCTTTTAGCGACTTCAAGATCTCAGAGGATACTTGAATAGGGTTTTGGGTACCTTGCGACGTTTGAATCAGCAGTAACCCATTGTCAGACTCAACAAATTGATATGGCAATGATGGGTAACGTTGCTTGATATCTTGGTATGAGCGCCCAATTAAGCGCTTAACAGAGATGATCGTATTCTTTGGGTCAGCTTGAGCTTGGGAGAGCGCATCGTGACCGGTTATAAGATCGGAATCGGTATATTGTACAACTGAAGGTAAAACTGAGCGCCCTTGCTCATCATTCAATGTATCTGCAGAGCCACTTCTAACTGTAGCAACAAGTGAATTGGTGGTACCTAAATCGATGCCAACTGCGAGTTTATGTTGGTGTGGTACACTGCTTTGACCAGGCTCTGCAATTTGGAGTAACGCCATTAGAGGTTGATCCTTTCTAATTGAACTAGCCTAGCATTCGCTCTTCGGCTTGCTCTATTTCATTCTTTAATTTATCGACAAATTTAAGCTTTCTAATTGTATCTGCAGCCTCAACCCAGAGAGCTTGATCCAGCTGACTTTCTACTGTACTGATATGCTGCTTAAACATTTTACTTACTTTCGCTTCAAACTCGAATAGTCGCTCATCTGCATCTTCTTTATCACAGATCTCTTCGAGCTCTTCTCTTAATTCCATTTGTTCCATCAAGAACATTGGATCTTGTAGAGTTTGTTGCTCACCACGTATATCGACCCCTTGCTCAGACAACAGATACTCTGCTCTTGAGATAGGGTGCTTTAACACCTGATAAGCATCATTGATTTGTGCTGCTTTTTGCACTGCGATAAGTCTATCGCGCTCAGAAGCACTAGCAAATTTATCTGGATGAAAACGCTTTTGTAGCTCTCTAAAGTGAGAAGAAAGAAGGCTACCATCCAGTTGAAACTGACTTGGTAGCCCAAATAATTCAAAGTGGTTCATAGTCAAAACGGTCTCAATCGCACCTCAATTGAAATAGGCTGAGTTTCTATATTTAGTTTAATGTTAGAAACAATTAAACGTTGAAACTCTCACCACAACCACACTCGCCTTTCGCATTCGGGTTATTGAATTCAAATCCTTCATTGAGGCCTTCTTTCACATAATCAAGTTCAGTACCATCTAAATATACTAAGCTTTTAGCATCGATGATTACTTTGATTCCCATGTGTTCGAAGACTTGGTCCTCTTCATTTAAGTCATCTACAAACTCGAGAACATATGCCATTCCTGAACAGCCCGTGGTTTTCACCCCTAGTCGTAACCCGAGTCCTTTGCCTCGGTTGTCTAAGAATGTTCTAACACGGCTTGCCGCTGCATCTGTCATAGTAATGGCCATACTGCACCTTATTCCTTTATAAATAAACTCAAAACAGGGAGCTAAGCCCCCTGCTATATACTACTGTTCGTTTTTCTTTTTATAGTCCGCAACTGCTGCTTTGATAGCATCTTCAGCTAGGATTGAACAGTGTATTTTCACTGGTGGAAGTTCTAGTTCTTCTGCGATTTCAGCATTTTTGATTTCTGCTGCTTCTTCAATGCTCTTACCTTTTACCCACTCAGTCACAAGTGAGCTTGAAGCGATAGCACTGCCGCAACCGTAAGTTTTGAACTTCGCATCTTCAATAATGCCTTCTGGCGTTACTTTGATTTGCAGTTTCATTACGTCACCACAAGCCGGTGCACCAACCATACCACTACCAACTGTTGGATCTTCTTTGTCAAATGCACCAACGTTGCGTGGGTTTTCGTAATGATCGATTACTTTTTCGCTATAAGCCATAATATTTACCTCGAATCCTCTAAATATGAAACACTGGAATGATTAATGGTGAGCCCACTCAACCGTATTTAAATCAACTCCTTCCTTGTACATATCCCATAGAGGAGACATGTCACGTAGCTTGTTTACTGCTACACGAATTTGTTCAATTGCGTAATCCACTTCTTCTTCAGTCGTGAAGCGACCAAACGAGAAACGAATTGAGCTGTGTGCAAGTTCGTCATCCAACCCTAAAGCGCGTAAAACGTATGAAGGCTCTAAGCTTGCTGATGTACATGCACTACCAGATGATACCGCTAGATCTTTCAGAGACATAAGTAGCGACTCACCTTCAACAAAAGCAAAACTGATGTTCAAGTTATTTGCAAGGCGTTGCTCTAAGTCACCATTGATTGTTACTGCTTCCATATCTTTGATGCCAGCTAACAGGCGATCACGCAGCGCTCTCGCGTGGTCGAGATCTTGTTGCATCTCTTCCTTTGCAAGACGGAATGCTTCACCCATGCCAACGATTTGGTGAGTAGGTAGTGTACCAGAGCGGAAGCCTCTTTCATGGCCGCCACCGTGCATTTGAGTTTCTAAGCGAATACGCGGCTTACGACGAACATAAAGTGCACCAATGCCTTTAGGACCATAAATTTTGTGAGACGTTAACGAGATTAAGTCGATTTTCATCTCTTGCACGTCGATAGGTAGTTTACCTGCTGATTGAGCAGCGTCGACATGGAAAATCACTTTCTTTGAGCGACAAAGTTCACCTATCGCAGAGATATCTTGGATAACACCAATCTCGTTGTTCACGTGCATAATAGAAACTAGAATCGTATCTTCACGCATTGCAGCTTCAAGTTTGTTTAAGTCGATAATACCGTTCGACTCTGGTTCTAGATAAGTGACTTCAAAACCTTCACGTTCAAGCTGACGACATGGGTCAAGTACAGCTTTGTGCTCGGTTTTACAGGTGATAATGTGCTTACCTTTTTTACCATAAAAATGCGCTGCACCTTTGATAGCAAGGTTGTCAGATTCTGTTGCACCAGATGTAAAAACAATCTCACGTGGATCCGCATTTAATAGATCTGCAATTTGCTCACGAGCAGTATCTACTGCTTCTTCTGCCTGCCAGCCATAACGGTGAGAACGTGACGCAGGGTTACCAAAAGTACCATCCATAGTCATGTACTGAACCATTTTTTCAGCAACACGTGGATCAACTGGGCAAGTTGCTGAATAATCAAGATAAATCGGCAGTTTCATTTTTTACTCCAATGTAAAACATCGCCACTACGAGCGAACATTTGCGCCAATAGAAACCAGATTAGAATTGTTTTTGCTGGTTGATTGGCTGACCGCAAGAGTGATGTCTTGGCGATCGGACGTTTCAAGAATTTCATTATCTTGCATTAACTCACCGAGAGTAATGCCATCTAAAAAATCACTAATACGTGAACTTAAATCACGCCACAAAGTGTGAGTTAAGCAACGACTGCCACCTTGACAATCCGCTTTACCATGACACTTAGTTGCGTCAACAGATTCATCTACAGCTGCGATGACTGTACCTACCGCAATGCTGTATGGATCTTCACCCAAGCGATAACCACCGCCCGGACCACGAACGCTGGCCACTAAGCCCGCTTTACGCAGTTTTGAAAACAGTTGCTCTAGATAAGAGAGCGAAATTCCTTGGCGCTCTGAAATATCAGCCAACGGAACTGGATTTTGTTGCGAATGCAGTGCGACATCCAACATCGCTGTTACTGCATATCTTCCTTTCGAAGTAAGCCTCATATCACACCTTTCCGACTTTATAGTATGTAAGAAGTTTTTCATACCCGACTAAATTGGTCAAGTATTTATTTGACTATTTTAGTCAAGTATTCATTACATACTTATTAGGTGGTTAGCTTTTCAACGAATGGTGTTTCTCTACAGAGGTCAACACGCCACGCAGGATGTTGAGTTCTTGCGCTTCGGGTCGAGCGCGACTAAACAACCTGCGCAATTTATTCATTACCTGCCCTGGCTGTTCCTTAGAAATGAATTGGGTTTCGATCATGACTTTTTCAAGGTGCTGGTAAAATAATTCCAGCTCTTTATGACGAGGATATTCCGTTTCCACATCGTTGCTATATTTCTGCTTTTCTCTATCTAGGTGAGCAATACGAACTTCATAGCTGATCGTCTGAACTGCCATTGCAAGGTTCAATGAGCTGTATTCAGGGTTAGCAGGAATACATACGTGATAGTGGCACTTTTGCAACTCGTCATTGGTTAAGCCTGTTCTTTCTCGGCCAAACATCAAAGCAACCTTAGAATGAGAGCTCTCAAGTGCGACTTTCTCACCACACTCTCTTGGCTCTAACATAGGCCATTCTAAAGTTCGAGAACGAGCACTAGAACCCACTACCAGTGTACAATCGCTCAATGCTTCTTCTAAGCTTGAGACGATAACAGCATTCTCAATAATATCACCAGCTCCGGAAGCTAAAGCAAACGCCTGCTCATCGAGCTCACATTGGGGTTCCACTAACACTAACTGACTTAATCCCATCACCTTCATTGCTCGAGCTGCCGAGCCAATATTTCCCGAGTGTGAAGTGCCAACAAGTACTATTTTTACGTTATCCAACATGACCAAAATAACCAAAGCTTCAAAATGCGGCCGAATGATAGCACAGTTTGATAAAAAATGGTCAGACCCTTTCACAACGAGAGAACAAAAAATAACCACTTTATTTTTGTCGTTTGTCTGGTATACTCTCGCCCGCTTTTTCGTTCTTTAACATCCGTTGGGAAAAACCTATGCATCCAATGCTTAATATTGCTATTCGCGCTGCGCGAAAGGCAGGCAATCATATTGCTAACTCACTAGAAAATGCCGATAAAATCGAATCGACGCAAAAAGGCATGCACGACTTTGTTACTAATGTAGACAAAGAAGCCGAAGCTATCATCATCGAAACAATCAAGGGCTCATACCCTGATCACTCCATCATCGCTGAAGAAGGTGGTCATGTTGAAGGCAAAGATAGCGACGTACAATGGATCATAGACCCACTGGATGGCACAACAAACTTCCTAAAAGGTTTGCCTCACTTTTCAGTTTCTATCGCTGTGCGTATCAAAGGTAAAACTGAAGTTGCCTGCGTTTACGATCCAATGCTAAACGAATTATTTACTGCTCAACGTGGCTCTGGCGCTCAGTTGAACAATGCTCGTATTCGTATCAAACCTGCAAAAGATATCCAAGGTGCCGTTTTGGCAACTGGTTTCCCATTCAAGCAGAAGCAACACTCAGAATCTTTCATGAAGATCCTTTCTGCTCTATTTGTAGAATGTGCTGACTTCCGCCGCACGGGTTCTGCTGCTCTTGATTTATGCTACTTGGCAAGCGGCCGTGTAGATGGTTACTTTGAGCTAGGCTTGAAACCTTGGGATATGGCTGCAGGTGAGCTGATTGCTCGTGAAGCTGGCGCAATTCTTACTGACTTCTCTGGCGGTACTGATTACCTGAAATCAGGTAACATTGTTGGTGCAAGTGCTAAAGCAGTAAAACGCATCCTAAAGCATATTCGTGAGAACGGTAACGACGCTATTCTTAAGTAATTCGATACTTCAACGAATACAAAAAAACCGAGCAATGAAAGCTCGGTTTTTTTATAGCTAATTTTCTAATGAAAATGTTTGCTTTGTCTCTATAGTGCCTTTGCCTGCTTTTGAGCAGATTGCTTTGCGCCACCAACAAAGAACATAACCACAATCGCAATTGCCGAAGGCAGTGCCCATCCCATACCGATATCAAACAATGGAATGTGTTCAAATGCTGGAACATTGATGCCAGCGGCTTTAAGTGCATCAAGTAGCGAGAAGATAAACGACACAGACAGCGCTACACGGTATGAAGCTTGAGGGTTTGGCAGTTTGCTACGCAAGAATGTAAGCAATACCAACACGATAGCCACTGGATACAGTGCGTAAAGCACTGGTACAGACAATGCAATCAACTGAGCCAATCCAACATTCGCTACAACTGCACATACAACGCCAACAATGATAACCCATGCTTTATAAGGGATTGAAGTTAGCGAACTAAAGTAATCCGAGCATGAAGAGATCAAGCCAATAGAGGTTGTTAGACACGCTAGCAAAACGATGAGTGACAGGGCAAATTGACCATAAGGGCCAAATAGAGACTGTACGTAAATACTTAGAACCGTACCACCGTTGTCCGCACCACTTGCAACAGCAGAGCTTGTCGCACCTAGATAAAACAAAGATACGTATACAAAAGCAAGACCTGAAGCTGCAATTAGTGCTGCTTTGATCAGGTAGTTAGTCGTTGCTTTAGGCTCAGTAATGCCACGGCAGCGCAATGTATCAACCATCAGCATGCCGAACATTAGAGCACCAAGCGTGTCCATGGTGTTATAACCTTCTAGGAAACCTTTTGTTAGCGGCTCAGTGAGATACTGAGCATGTGCCGCCAAAATTTCACCTTGAGGATCAATAAAGACAGCAAGGCCTAGAATCAATAGTCCAAGTACTAAAACTGGAGTAAGGAACTTACCGATAGCATCGATGAGTTTACCTTGAGACCAAGAAAGGAACATAGCCACAGCAAAAAAGACGATTGAGAAAACCGTCAAGTACAACTGAGTTGGCTGGGTAAAGAAAGGCTTCACTGCCATTTCATAAGCTACTAAGCCAGTTCTTGGTGCTGCGAAAGCAGGGCCGATAATAACAAAAATAAGCACAGCCATAACAACAGAGATGCGCTTAGGTAAATCTCTCGTCAAGTGCTCCCATGATCCACCTGAAACAGCGATAGCAATAATTGTCATCAGCGGTAAGCCCACCGCTGTCAGCAAAAAGCCAAACATAGCGGGCAATAAATGATCACCTGCTAGCTGTCCTGCCAATGGTGGAAATATGATGTTCCCTGCACCTAAAAAAAACGCGAATAGCGTGAAGCCAACCGCGATGATATCCGTAAATTTTAAAGTCTGATTCACTGTGAAACCTTGTACTATTTGTTCTTAAGTCTTTAGAAAGCCATAACTGGCGAGCTCTAAAGTGGCCAAAAAGACAGCACGCGTATTGCGTGAAAGTTAAAGTGCAATAATATTTTTACACTATTAAAAAATTTCAAGTTGCGAATAATGACGAATCAGTGCTCGAATATCAAGCAGAAAGAAAAAAACGCCATAATCAATTGCACATGCAGCTAATATATAGTTAATAACACTATCTTATTAAAATTAGCTAGAATTAAGCACTATCAAAAATATAAACAAGAGACCACTAAACCAGCGCAAGCATCCAGAAATCTAGTCAGGGGCAGTGATTTACACTGCGGATATACTTTTTTACAACATAGTTATGAGTTATGCGGACAAGAAATAAACGTAATAAGTTAAGTAATAGCTTTAAGTTTAAACAATTTACTATCGAGTTTGGTGAGGCTGGAATGCCTGTTAGCACTGACGGAGTGCTACTTGGTGCATGGGTGAATTTATTGGATAGTAGTAATTTAATTGATATTGGCACAGGGACGGGATTACTATCCTTAATGTGTGCCCAGAGAAACGAAGACATACAGATCCTCGCGCTAGATATTGAGGCTACAGCGATACAATCTGCACGAAGCAATATCGAGAACTCGAGTTGGAAAAAGCAGATCCAAGTGCAACATGGTGATATTTTGCAGTTCTTACCAGAAAGAACATTCGACACGATTGTGTGCAACCCACCTTATTTCAATAGTGGTGAAACGGCTCAAGATGTGAGTAGAGCCATCGCAAGGCACACAAGCAGCCTCGGCCACTTAGCACTCATTCGCCATTGCAAAAAAATCCTATCAAGCCACGGTAAAGCGAACTTTATCTTGCCTATTGATGAAGGAAGGCAATTTATTCTACTTGCAGAGCAAGAACAGTGGCATGTCAGTCGACTGTGTGAGGTTAGGCCAACTGAGAAAAAGCCGGTACATCGACTGCTAATTGAATTGAGTTTAGAACCCACGCGATGTGAAAAAAGCAAGCTAACCATTCGCAACGGTAATGAATATAGCCAAGCATTTATCGATTTAACCAAAGAGTTTTATCTTAAAATGTAAAAATACCTGTGACCGCTACTATAAAGCGATTATAATGTGCGGCCTCAAATTTTAACCTCACCGGTCAATAGACCCTAGCCTCGTGGAGAACACTTGTGACGACTACTTTTGCAGACTTGGAGCTTGATCCTATTCTTCTTAGTGCAATTGAAGAAATGGATTTTCAACGCCCAACTCAAATTCAAGCCCAAGCCATCCCACAGGCACTTGATGGTAGAGATGTACTTGCTGCGGCGCCTACCGGAACAGGCAAAACAGCCGCTTTTGCACTACCGGCATTGCAATACTTGTTGGACTTCCCGCGTAAGAAAGCAGGACCTGCACGAGTATTGATCCTCACTCCTACCCGTGAGCTCGCCATGCAGGTTGCAGAGCAAGCTAAGCAACTAGCAAAACATACTCGCCTAAATGTTTTCACTATCACAGGTGGAGTTCAGTACCAAGAACACGCGGATATTCTTGGTACGACACAAGATATTGTTGTCGCAACACCAGGGCGTTTGCTGGAGTACATTGAAGCAGAACGGTTTGATTGTCGCGCTATTGAATGGCTAATTCTTGATGAAGCAGATCGCATGCTCGATATGGGCTTCGGTCCTGTTGTGGATCGTTTATCGGCGGAGTGTCGCTGGCGCAAACAGACTCTACTTTTCTCAGCCACTCTTGAAGGAAAAGGCGTTGAAGGTTTCACTGCCGATCTACTAAAAGATCCTGCTGACATTGATGTTGAACCACCTAGACGTGAGCGCAAGAAAATCACTCAGTGGTATCACAGAGCCGATTCAATGGAGCATAAGCTTGAGCTGCTGAAACATATCCTCACCGAACAAGCGCAGCGCAGCATCGTCTTTCTGAAAACCAGAGAACGCTTAGCCGATCTTCGTGGTGAATTAGAGAAAGCACAAATTCCTTGTTCTTGGATTCAAGGTGAAATGCCACAAGACAGACGAAACAATGCTATTAGCCGCTTCCGCGATGGTACTGTCAATGTGCTGCTTGCTACTGATGTAGCAGCGCGAGGCATCGATGTGCCTGATGTTAGCCACGTGATCAACTTTGATATGCCAAGAAGCGCAGATGTTTACTTGCATCGTATTGGACGTACTGCAAGAGCAGGTAAAAAAGGCAATGCTATCTCTATTGTTGAAGCTCATGACCAGCCTATGTTGGATAGAGTTGCTCGCTACGTAAAAGAAGATATCAAAGAGCGCTTCGTCAAAGAACTTCGTCCAAAACACAAAAAACCAGTGTTTAAAAAGAAGAAAAAGAAAACCACTGATAAAAAAGTGAAGAAGAAAACGACAGCTAAGAAAAAGAAATAGCCCTCATACATGGAAGAGATATGGCGAAAGTCATAGTAAAAGGATTTATTGTAGTTTCAGACACCGATTTAGAAGTGGTTGAGCAAGCACTACCAGCTCACCTTGCACTAACTCTTGAAGAAGAGGGTTGCCTCTGTTTTCAGGTAGTGAAGTGCCCTAGCAACGCCAATCGATTCGATGTGTACGAAGAGTTTGTTGATATGGAAGCCTTTAATTTTCATCAAGAGCGAATTAAAGACTCTCATTGGGGTTCAGTCACGAAAAGTGTGGAAAGGCACTACACAATTGACCAACCTGAATAACAATCTTCAAGCAAAAAAAAACAGCCAAATTGGCTGTTTTTTTTTGTTAACTTAACGGCGTATTAGTGCTCGCGAGTTGCTCTAAATTGGATATCTGGGAACCTTTCCTGTGCTAGGTTCAAGTTCACCATTGTTGGCGCAACATACGATAAGTTGTCACCGCCATCTAAAGCTAGGTTAGTTTGGTTCTTACGTTTGAACTCTTCTAACTTCTTCTCATCGTCACACTCAACCCAACGAGCGGTTGCAACGTTCACGCTTTCATAAATTGCTTCTACGTTGTATTCAGACTTCAAACGTGCAACAACCACGTCAAACTGAAGTACACCAACTGCACCAACAATAAGATCGTTGTTCTGTAGCGGTCTAAATACCTGTACCGCGCCCTCTTCTGAAAGCTGTACTAGGCCTTTAAGTAACTGCTTCTGCTTAAGTGGATCTCTCAAACGGATTCTTCTGAATAGTTCTGGGGCAAAGTTAGGAATACCAGAGAATTTCAGCGTTTCACCTTGAGTGAAAGTATCACCGATTTGAATGGTGCCATGGTTATGCAAGCCGATAATATCACCCGCATAAGCGTTTTCCGCACGAGAGCGATCTCCCGCCATAAAGGTTACGGCATCGGAAATGTTCACCTGCTTACCTAGGCGAACGTGATTCATCTTCATACCTTGCTTGTACGTTCCAGAAACGATACGCATAAATGCAATACGGTCACGGTGTTTCGGGTCCATGTTCGCTTGGATTTTGAATACAAAGCCCGAGAACTTTTCTTCAGACGCTTCAACTTCACGCTCATTCGCTTGACGAGTTTGTGGCTTAGGTGCCCACTCAGTTAGGCCATCTAGCATATGATCAACACCAAAGTTACCTAGCGCTGTACCAAAGAAGACTGGCGTTAGCTCTCCTTTCAGGAACATCTCTTGATCAAACTCGTGAGAAGCACCAATCACAAGCTCTAGTTCTTCTCGAAGCTGCTCAGCAAGTTCTTCACCGACTTCTGCATCAAGCTCTTTGTTGTCGAGGCCTTTAATGATCTTCTCTTCCTGAATAGTGTGACCTTGTCCAGTTGAGTAGATGATCGTTTCAT
Source organism: Vibrio marisflavi CECT 7928 (assembly GCF_921294215.1). Classification (GTDB taxonomy): domain Bacteria; phylum Pseudomonadota; class Gammaproteobacteria; order Enterobacterales; family Vibrionaceae; genus Vibrio; species Vibrio marisflavi. Next base: position 295,176 of record NZ_CAKLDM010000002.1, on the reverse strand, counting down.
CACGGTGAATGTGGTAAACACCTTTAAACTCTTTACCACATCCAATAGGCCATGAGACTGGTGCACAAGCGATATTCAGCTCGCTTTCCACTTCATCAAGCAGCTCCATTGGATCTCGAATGTCACGGTCAAGTTTGTTCATGAAGGTTACGATTGGCGTATCACGAAGACGGGTAACTTCCATCAGTTTGCGAGTACGATCCTCAACACCTTTCGCGGCGTCAATCACCATCAGGCAAGAGTCTACTGCTGTCAGTGTGCGATAAGTATCTTCAGAGAAATCTTCGTGTCCTGGAGTATCAAGCAAGTTAACTAAGCAAGAGTTATAAGGAAACTGCATCACAGAAGTGGTGACAGAAATACCACGTTCTTTCTCCATCTCCATCCAGTCAGATTTAGCATGCTGACTAGAACCACGACCTTTTACGGTTCCTGCTGATTGGATAGCACGTCCGAATAAAAGTACTTTTTCAGTAATAGTGGTTTTACCCGCATCGGGGTGCGAAATGATAGCAAAAGTCCTGCGCTTACTGACTTCGCCTAGAAAGTTCTGATCGGCCATTTAAAGATTCTTTTCAATACTCGCGGAGCTAGTTTCTATAGGAGCAAAAAGCCTATTTAGTTACTAAATCCGGCAGTTAATCACAATTGGCGGCTATTTTCCCCGATCTATTGCGTATACACAAGAGAAGTACGCTTGTTTAGTTACGATAAAGTCGAAACAGCATATCTACACCAAGTGACTCTTACTTAAAAATCACGTTACTCATAGCCAATTCACAGGCTAACGAAGGCTACGAATTTTCAAGCATTTTTTAATAATCCGACAAATATGAACTATAAATTAAAGGAGTCGTAAGTCACAAAGTAAAGTATGCCCAAAATTAACCGAACTAACTCTTTAGCCTTTAAGCAAGCTAAAACTGTATTCCTAGTGTCTGTGATACTAGGGCTATGTTTTAGCTTCTATCATATTTTGGTCGACATACATCAAGAGCAGCAAAGAGTAGCGGAAGAATATCGTTTTAAACTGCTTCAAAATTACTCTAACGCTAGCCAAGCTGCTTACCACCTAAACCAACTGCTGGCAGAACAAGTCGCTGTTAGCCTGATGACCGATCCAGCGATTTATCAGGTTAAAATTGCCGATGACTTTGGAGATGTATTAAGCGAAAGAACGAAAGACCTCTCTCAGCACAATAAATTTATTCAGGCCCTTTCTAAATTTTTGACGCCAACAACTCCTGTCTACAGTACAGATCTTCATCAGCCTAATTCTAATATCGTAGTTGGGAAACTCACGTTCTCAGTAGATGGTTCGAATATAGCGGAAGAGTTCATTTCTAAAACGAGTCAAATCATTCTTTTTGACCTACTTAGAAACGTCATTTTGACTTCGATATTGCTGGTATTTTTCTACTACAAGTTATCCAAACCTTTGATGACTCTCATTAATTGGGTTCGCTCATTACAAAACGAAAAAAACGTCCCGCCCCCTCCAACCCGAGATTTACACAATGAGTTGGGGCAGCTTGCAGAAACCTTCCACAGTCTTTGGAAAGCGCGAGAATCCGCCGAAGCGAAGCTCAATCAACTCGCCTACTACGATTCTTTGACTGGATTAGCAAATCGTAGTTTGCTGCTACAAACACTTGGTCAAACAATAGAAAACGCCAATAAAACGAGAGCCACTGGCGCTCTTTTTTACCTTGATTTAGATAGATTTAAGACCATCAATGATTCATTGGGCCATGATATTGGTGACAACCTCATTAAAGCTATTTCCATGCGTATGAAGGCTTGGCTAAAAAATGATTACATTGCTTCGAGAGTCGGCGGAGACGAATTTGCAATTCTAATTCCGTATCTGCCACTAAATAAAGCTGACGATGTAGCCAAGCAATTGCTAGCTTTAATTTCCAACCCTTACTCTATTGATGATCACCAGTTGTACTGTACCGTGAGTATCGGGATCTCTGTATTTCCTTCCGTGGGAGGAACTAGTATCGATGTTTTGCGTCAAGCAGATACTGCTCTGTACCGAGCCAAAGCGACCGGCAGAAATAACTACATGTTTTACGAGCCTGAAATGCAGGCTCAGGTTGAGTCTTTCCTTGAAATAGAAAAAGGTCTGCATGAGGCGATAAGCCACGAGCAGCTCGAACTGTATTATCAACCACAGGTCGATGCGAAACAGCAAATCATTGGTGTGGAGGCGCTGATTCGCTGGAATCATCCCGAAAAAGGCGTTTTGCCTCCGGGAGTATTTATGCCCATCGCTGAAGAAACTGGGCAGATTTTGCAGATAGGTGATTGGATAATAGAAAAAGCCTGCTATCAATATGCTCAGTGGAAAAAAGAAGGAGTACTTCCAGCTACATTTGAACGTCTGGCAATCAATATTAGTCCGCTGCAATTTTCCCAAGAGTCGTTTGTAGAACACATTACCCATACGTTAACTCAATCAGGGATTACTGGAGAGCACATCGAGTTAGAGATCACTGAAAGCTTGCTATTGGAAAATGTGGAAGGTGCTGTACAAAAGATGGCGCAGCTTAAAGAGCACCGCCTAAAAATTTCGATAGATGATTTTGGTACTGGCTACTCTTCATTGCGCTACTTAAAGCACTTAGCCGTCGATGTGCTCAAAATCGATCGCTCTTTTGTGACTCAGTTACACCTTGATGAGAGTGACCAAGCCATTGTCGATACCATTATTATGACAGCGCGAAGGCTTAACCTAGAAGTGATTGCCGAAGGTGTAGAGAACGCTTACGAGTTTCAGGCGTTGCTTGAGCTCGGCTGTGGGCAATTCCAAGGTTACCTTTTCGATAAACCGCTTGAAGTGGCTGATCTGATGCAAAGCTTTGCTAAAAACCAATACGACATAAAGCCAGAAAAATACGACGCTTCAAAGGTCAGTCAAATACGCAGTCAGCTGTAGCCCTAAATCCCCCCAACCGCATCAAAATATTATATAACTCATAATAATGGCGTCTTCTTTACCATTTGCACTCGGATAATAGTCGACCCTTCGATCCACCTCATTAAAACCCGCGTCGTTATACAGGTTAATTGCTCGATTGTTACTTTGTCTGACTTCTAGCCATATACTCTCTGCGCGGTTTGCAGAGCAAAGATCGATAAAGCTCTCAAGCAGCCACTTACCGTAACCACTTCCCTGACAACTTGGGTTGACAGCTATATTCAGTAAAGTTACTTCACCAACAATGTTTTGTGCATAGAAGTATCCAACAACTTGCTCATCGACAATCATGACATGATGAAAAGCACCTCGAGAATTGATATCCGCAATTAAAGATTCTGACCAAGGGTGGGAATGTGCCTGCTTTTCTATTTGTTGGACTTGTTTTAGGTGCTCGCCAGCAAGGGGGACTAATTTTATATTACTCTTCATAGGAACATATTTGTTGCCAAAGTTGGCGTTTTAACTGGGTATTATCAGCAACCTCACTCAATACAGGGGAACTTAACACACGAGTTTTGACAGCTTCATTCACGTCGCAACCAGCAAACCAAATCCATTCAATACCTTTAAGATGAAACGAATCGAGTTGATGAGGCAGAATATGCCGAGACTGGCTCAACTCTAATCTCATGCTCTTCAATACTTTTTCAAACATTGAAGCAACACTGCCACTCGGTAACAGCGGTGAAACTAACAATAGTCTGCAAGCCTTTGGTAACTCAGCCTTATTGGCGCAGACACCCTGCAATAATTCTGGCTGCTTGAGATACCATTCAGATATCCCCATTTCGTTTAGGTACTGACTATTGCGTGAAGTAGTTGGGTTTTCACTCATTAAGATGACTCTAACAACACCTGTTAAACCTGATCAAACTCTGGGCAATAGCGAATAAGCCCATGATGATCTTTGCTGGCGCCCTCGACAAGATCAGTGATTTGGAAAATGCCTTCTGGCAATTCCCACTGACTGTGAAAGTCATGCTGCTGCGCAGATTCAAAACCAAAGCGTGCATAATACTTTGGATCGCCAAGCACGACACAAACCGGATAACCGAACTCTCTTAAAGAAGCAAAGCCTTCCTGAATCAACTTGGCTGCAATACCCTGATTTCTATAATCTTCGCGGACAGAGACTGGCGCTAACCCTTGCCATCCAAGATCTTGTTCTTGAACCAGTACAGGGCTAAACATGACATGCCCAATCACTTCGCCGTCATCAGTACTTGCAACCAAAGACAATGTTAAATGTCCATTTTCTCTCAATCGCATCACTAAATCCGCCTCTGCTTCTGTATCAAAGGTGGATTTCAATAGTTTATCTATCGCCAGAATATCTCCTAGCGATTCTGCACGAATCAGCATCATATACCTCGTTTTGTGTATGCGACAATTGTATACCTAAACAGCCCACATATGCGAGCAGCAGAGAGCTATTCAGGTTGGCACATTTATTTACTGAGAATATTGAGCTTTTAACGAATTGACTGACAAACCTTTCTTAACAAACTCTGCTAGTTCATTGATTAGAAACTGTATTGAGTTTGGCATTCGATCAAATTCAACACTATCCATTAAATTTTTAACTTCAAGACCTAATTCTGTGTCGCCTTCAATTTGCAATCGTCTCTGGAAGAACAAAGTATCTGGGTCCTCTTTGCGGCCAGAAATAAGTACTAACTCATTCAAATTTCCACTAAAAGAAACATCATGCTCAACAGGCTTATCAGCCACGACAAGTTTTTCAGATTGATAGCTAATGCACCAACTCAAACCTAGATCTTTTACTTCAATTTTTAGCCATTTGTCTGCTAAAAACTCAAACTCCCCGTCTTCTAATGAGTCATGAAATACTTGGTTCAATCCTTCCAGCAATAGCTTTCTTTGCATAAAAGCTGGCATACATTTAGTTGGAATACGGAGAATAGACGCGGCATTACGTACTAATTGATTTTGCAAATTACTGAACACGGTAGCTCCTATCTAAATCGTCAAGTTTCCATACCTTAAACGAACTAATATTGAGAGGTTCTGTCATGTATCAAGATTCTGTGTGAAAGATCATTCATGCTTTCTTTAGTATTGGTTAGGTGTAAGTTATAGTTAAAGTCTATAAATGGATTTTTTACTCAAATAAATGCTTCCGCCAAACCTACAGACTTGGTTCCAAACTTTTACCCAGAATAGCCCTTTCTTTTTTGCTGTTTTGGATGAACAATACCGATATGCAGCCGTCAATAAACGGTATCAAGATATATCGGGGATAAGCCTTGAAGAATTAATTGGCCAAACCGACCAACAAGTCTTTGGTGAGGACGTATTTCAATCGCTAAAACCGCTTTATCAGCAAGCTCTATCTGGCGAACTACTAGAAACAGAAATTGCGCTGCCGCTTTCTGGACACCACACGTCAATGCAAGTTGTGGTGTATTCCACTTTAGCTGAAAATAATCAAACGTACATTATCATACAAGCTACTGACACTAGTGAAAAACACCAACTTATTGAGAACTTGAAAGAGGCTGAAAATAAATATTCAGCGCTAACAGCGTTAGTGCCTTTTGGCGTCATATTAGTCGAAGAGAATTCAATCATTTCAGCCAATGAAGCTTGCGCTGAAATGATTGGCTTTAGCTCTGTATATGACTTACTGGGCGAATCCCTAAACCACCTTTTCGTTGACAGTCAAACGAAAGAAAAGATAACTCCGCCAATTAGCTATTTACTAAAGTCTCAGGCTTTGGTTTGCCAAACAAGTACAGTCTGTAAACTAGAGAAATATGTCGACTTATCCGCCAACTCAGCTCAACTTTATGGTAGCGCTTTACAGTTAATCACTGTTAAAGAGTCAATCACTAACACAAATATAGATAAGCCAGTGGGCCAGGATATTTACAAAGATCCTCTTACTCAGCTCTATAATAGACTCGGTTTTACCAAGTGTATCGAACAGTTAACAAAGCGTAATACGCCCTTTATTCTTCTGTATCTAGATATAGACAACTTTAAAAATATCAATGACTCCTTAGGCCATCAAATCGGCGATATGGTACTCAAAGAAGTCTCAGACAGGCTAAGAAATTTGTGCTCGACTTCAAGCGCAATCGGCCGGTTAGGTGGTGACGAGTTCGGCATTATTTTTAACCAACCATATGATCCGCAAACAGTTCAAAGTTATGCAAAGTCAATTAAGTCCGAGATTTATCAACCCTTTAATTTACGCTATTTCAAAAAGCGCTTAGCCTGCTCGATAGGTAGTGTCGCTTATCCTAAGGATGCAAACAATGCCAACCTATTGCTACAGTATGCTGATGTGGCAATGTACGAAGCCAAGTTCGCTGGGCGCAATCGCTTAATGCAATTTGAGGAAAAAATCACCAAAGAAGCGCGAAAGCGACTATGGATAGAAATAGAGCTACAAAAAGCATTGCAGCAAAATGGCTTGGAAGTCTGGTATCAGCCAAAAGTAAGCACTAAAGACCTGCTGATTGTTGGAGCAGAAGCACTGATACGTTGGAAGCATCCTGTAGAAGGTTACATCAGCCCCAGCGAGTTTATACCAGTAGCCGAAAGTGCGGGGCTAATTGAAAATATCGGCCGTGCAGTTATGCGTGAAGTCTTTACCAACGTAAAGATTTGGAAACAACAAAATATATTACCAGGCAAAATCGCAATCAATCTTTCCCCTGAGCAGCTACGTAACCCACGGCTCACAAACTACATGGAAAAGCTGCTAAACAAAACCCAACTAACTCCAAACGGCATAACCTTTGAGCTTACAGAAAGCTGTATAATGCAAGACAGCTTACACACGTTACAAACATTGAATGCGATAAAAAATTTAGGTTTTTCTTTATCGATTGATGACTTTGGCACCGGCTACTCTTCACTCGCTTATCTTGCACGTTTTCCTGTAGATGAAGTGAAAATTGACCGTGCATTCATTACTGATCTCGAATCACTGCCCAAGCAACGCACGGTGGTCGAAAGTATCGTTAGCTTGGCTAAATCTCTTGGTATGCACGTTGTCGCTGAAGGTATAGAGACCGAGACCCAAGCAAGGCTGCTCCGTGAAATGCAATGCGACACGCTACAAGGCTTCTACTATCATACTCCGCAGCCCAAGCACGAAGTTGAAAAATTGTTTATTCAAGATATCAACAAAAGAAAAGCACGCCACTAGTGGCTAAACTCGCTTAAACCTGCCTTAAATCAATCACCCCACTCCTCAGCAAGCTTAAAATTTTATCATGACCAATCTATGTCAGATCAACAATGGAACTCTTGTGCCCAGCAGGTAACCTTCCTGCTTTAAAAACTGCTATCGATTGCGGTGCAGACGCTGTATATATTGGATTTAAAGACGATACCAATGCTCGGCATTTTGCTGGCCTAAACTTCACCGGCAAAAAACTAGACAACGCAGTCAAATACGTTCACGACCGTAATAAGAAAATTCACATCGCACTAAACACTTTCGCGCATCCAGACAACTTCAAAAGGTGGACAGATGCTGTTGATAAAGCGGCAGATATAGGTGTCGATGCTCTAATTATCGCAGACATTGCGGTACTCGAATATGCCGCCAACAAATACCCTCACTTAGAGTTGCATTTATCCGTACAAGCTTCTGCTACCAACGTAGCTGCGATTGATTTTTACAAACAAAACTTCAATATCAAACGCGTTGTTCTACCTCGAGTACTCTCAATTCATCAAGTAAAGCAGTTATCACGCAATATCTGTGACGATGTAGAGCTCGAAGTCTTTGCTTTTGGCAGCCTGTGCATTATGTCGGAAGGGCGCTGCTACCTTTCATCCTACTTCACAGGTGAATCTCCAAATACCGTTGGGGCATGCTCACCTGCAAAATATGTTCGCTGGCAAGAAACAGATCAAGGTTTAGAGTCTCGCCTCAACAATATTCTCATCGACAGATATGGCAAGAATGAAAATGCAGGCTACCCGACACTTTGTAAAGGCCGATTCCACTCTGAACTGAACACGAACAATCAACGCTATCACGCGCTCGAAGAACCCACTAGCCTCAACACTCTCGCATTAATACCTGAGCTGTTTGCTGCCAAAGTAGCTTCAGTAAAAATTGAAGGGCGCCAACGAAGCCCTGCTTATGTCGAGCAGGTGACTCGAACATGGCGCGCGGCGATTGATGCTTACCAGCGCTCTCCTGCATCCTATCAAGTAGAGCATGCTTGGAATCAAGCCTTAGAAAATGTCTCCGAAGGCAGCCAAACTACATTAGGCGCCTATCATCGTAACTGGCAATAAGGAAAAATCACTCATATGAAATATTCTCTAGGGCCAGTTCTATACTTTTGGTCGAAATCTACGGTAGAAGAATTCTACTCACAGGCTGCGAAGAGCTCTGCCGATATCGTTTATCTAGGTGAAACAGTTTGCTCTAAAAGACGAGAATTAAAGCCTGCTCACTGGCTTGATTTAGCTAAAGAGTTGGCCTCTTCAGGTAAGCAAGTTGTACTCTCTACAATGGCATTATTAGAAGCGCCTAGTGAAGTCAACGTGATGAAGAAGTACATAGACAACGGTGACTTTATTGTTGAAGCCAACGATGTTTCCGCGATTCAACTTGCTTATGAGAACAGTGTTCCTTTTACTGTTGGACCAGCTGTCAATGCATACAATGCCGGGACTTTAAGCCTTTTCCTAAAACAGGGAATGGTTCGTTGGTGTATGCCTGTCGAGCTGTCAAAAGATTGGCTAAACAACACCTTGCAGCAATGTGAAGAACTAGGTATTCGCGGAAAGTTCGAAACCGAAGTGTTTAGTTATGGGTACTTACCACTAGCCTACTCTGCACGTTGCTTTACTGCTCGTGCGGAAAACAAAAGCAAAGATGATTGCGAGACCTGTTGTATCAAGTACCCTACTGGGGTGAAGATCTCCAGCCAAGAAGATCAGCAAGTGTTCAACCTTAATGGAATACAAACTCAATCAGGCTACTGTTACAACCTAATCAACGATGTCAAAGAGATGAGGTCACTGGTTGACGTGGTCAGGCTAAGTCCATTGGGGTTAGATACTTTGGCCGAAATTGATAGGTTCAAAGCAGCTGAAAGCCGCTCTGAACCTATTAAATTAGAAGACAAACAATGTAATGGCTACTGGCATCGCTTGGCAGGACTGGACACCAGCGAACAATAAGTCAATCTAGTTAACTTTCTCGACAGAGGCTGCTTGTTGCTGAAGCTGCGCGGCCTCTTTTTTAATTCTATCTAACTCAATATATGCGTATTTATGCTCTATATAGTCGTAGACATTTGAAGACAATACGATTTTATAAAGAGTATAGGCACTCTTGAGATCACCATTTAGCTGATAGCGTTTTGCGATATAGAAATACGTTTCTGTTAATCGTTCTGCTAGCACGACATTGTCTGCCGAAGTTGTCACAATGGCTTTTAATGCTTCTTCATTAGATACTTTATCTAACATCAGCCCCACCAAGAACCAACCCCAGCCGGGCTTTCTTGCATCGTATTTTTCAGTGAGCTGTTTTTTTGCTAAGGTTGGATCGATTTCGTATTCAATAATGTAGCGCCAAAGGCTGATAAAAGGGTCCACTTCTCCATCTTTGGTGAGTTTTTTCAGATCTTCTAACGCCAGCTCGTACCTGCCCCCGTAATAAAGTGCAATAGCACGGTTTCTGATAGCAAATAAGTTATCTGGATTTAGCTCAATGGCAGAATCAAACGCTTCATACGCGTCATCATATTGTTGCTCTTCGGTAAAGTTCACACCCAATAGGTTATAAACATCAGATTGAGCTGGATCGAGTGCAAGTGATTGATCGAAGTCTAGGCGTGCTAAAAGGCGAAGACCGACGCTATCGTAAAAGCTACCTCTCTCGTAGAGCATTTTTGCTCTCACTTGATCGTCAAGGTTCTTTCGTTGGATCAGCTGAGTAAGTTGAGCTATTTGAACTTCTTTCTTAGCGCTAACTTGTAATGGTATTGCCATAGGTGGATACAACCACTGGCTTTGCGATGCACAACCATTTACAAGCAATAGTGAAAACACACTCAATAAAGTGGTTCGAATCCTTTTCACAAATAATACTCCTGTATACCGATAGTAATACCAATTCCAGCAATTATTTAATCATCTTTACTGGCTAAAATCGCTCATAACTTCGCTAGGATTTTCATAATTAGAATAGCTAGTTATCAAATAGCCTGCCTAGTTCTGAACGATTTTCCCTGTACAATATTGTAAGAACTTAATTACTGGCATTGGTATAAAGCCAGCTATCCGCATTAAAAAAGGGAGCGACAATGCTCCCTTTTTTATAACACGCTTTTTACATAGTGGGGGAAACCCCACCTAATGCATGTGAAGTGACGACAAATTATTACTCTGCGTTACCTTCAGTGTTGCCATTCGCTTCAGCTTCTGGTTCAGCCTTTTCTACCGCTTCTTTCATGCTTAGACGAACACGTCCTTGGCGGTCGATCTCAAGTACTTTAACTTGAACTTCTTGGCCTTCTTTCAGGTAGTCTGATACTTTCTCAATACGCTTATCTGCGATTTGAGAAATGTGTACTAAACCATCTTTACCAGGAAGGACAGTAACGAACGCACCAAAGTCAGCTAGACGAGCAACTTTACCTGTGTAGATACGGCCGACTTCAACTTCAGCAGTGATTTCTTCGATACGGCGAATTGCTTCTTTCGCAGCTGTACCTTCAGTTGCTGCAATCTTAATTGTACCGTCGTCTTCGATTTCGATAGTTGTACCAGTCTCTTCAGTCAGAGCACGGATAACTGCACCACCTTTACCGATCACATCTTTGATCTTCTCAGCACTGATCTTCATAGTGTGAATACGCGGAGCGAACTCAGAAATATCTTCACGAGAACCAGAAATAGCTTGATCCATCACAGACAGGATGTGCTTACGAGCACCTTGCGCTTGATTCAATGCAATCTGCATGATTTCTTTTGTGATACCTTCGATCTTGATATCCATTTGCAGTGCAGTGATACCAGTGTGAGTACCCGCTACTTTAAAGTCCATGTCACCTAGGTGGTCTTCATCACCCAAGATGTCAGAAAGAACAACAAAGTCATCGCCTTCTTTAACTAGACCCATTGCTATACCAGCAACAGAAGATTTAATTGGTACACCCGCATCCATAAGAGCAAGAGAAGTACCACATACAGAAGCCATTGAAGAAGAACCGTTAGATTCAGTGATTTCTGATACAACACGTACTGTGTATGGGAACTCATCTACAGATGGCATTACTGCAGCAATACCGCGCTTCGCAAGTTTACCGTGGCCGATTTCACGACGCTTTGGAGAACCTACAAAACCAGTTTCACCAACACAGTATGGAGGGAAGTTGTAGTGCAGTAGGAAGTGATCTTTACGCTCACCTGTTAGCTCATCGATGATTTGTGCATCACGCTGAGTACCTAATGTAGCAGTCACAAGAGCCTGTGTTTCACCACGAGTAAATAGAGACGAACCATGTGTACGAGGAAGAACGCCAGTACGTACGTCTAGCGCACGAACCATATCTTTTTCACGACCATCAATACGTGGGTTACCAGCGATAATGCTGCGACGCACAACTGTCTTCTCTAGGTCGTGGAAGATAGTGTGAATTTCTTTAGTGTTCGCTTCTGGATCTTCTGCAAGAAGAGCTTCGTTTACTTCGTCAGCGATCTCATGGATGCGGTCGTAACGAGCCATCTTTTCAGTGATTTTGTATGCTTCAACTAGTTTCGCTTCTGCTAAATCTGCAATCTTAGCGTTAAGTGAAGTGTTCTCTTCAGGTGCAGTCCAGTCCCATGCAGGAGTAGCAACGTCAGCAGCAAATTCGTTGATTGCTTTAATCACAGTTTGTTGCTGGTCGTGACCAAATACAACCGCAGAAAGCATTTCTTCTTCAGTCAAGTTGTCAGCTTCTGACTCAACCATCAATACTGCAGACTCAGTACCCGCTACAACTAGGTCTAGGCGAGAGCCCTCTAGCTCAGTTTGGCTAGGGTTAAGTACCAATTGACCATCGATATGAGCAACACGAGCTGCGCCGATAGGGCCATTGAACGGGATACCAGAAATCGCTAGCGCAGCAGATGTACCAATCATTGTTGGGATATCAGGCTGAACATCTGGGTTTACAGATACTACTGTCGCGATAACTTGTACTTCGTTTTTAAACGCGTCCGGGAAAAGTGGACGAATTGGACGGTCGATAAGACGTGCAATTAGTGTTTCGCCTTCAGAAGGGCGACCTTCACGCTTAAAGAATCCACCAGGGATTTTACCAGCTGCGTAAGTACGCTCTTGGTAGTTTACTGTTAGAGGGAAGAAGTCTTGACCTTCTACCGCTTCTTTTTTACCGACAACAGATACAAATACTGCAGTGTCGTCCATTGTAACCATTACCGCTGCTGTTGCTTGACGCGCGATAACACCAGTTTCTAAAGTAACCGTGTGGTTACCGTACTGGAACGTTTTAACTACTGGTTTTTCAAACATTATATTTCCTTGCTCTAAGCATTGCTTAGAATAATTGATTTAGCACTCAGAGCATTACAAATCGCGACTAGTAAAAGCATACTTGGTAAAGGCTATAGCCTTAAAGTAGCACTTTTAATAGCCGCGACCTTCCGGTCGACTTCGGTGACTGCAATGCTTTGAATATTGTTCGGCAACGTCTTCTTATCTGGAGAGGGCGTTCGCCGGACGTAGTATAAACTAGATGCTCTACGATTGGTAAATTCTAGGTAACAAAAAAGGGGCATAATGCCCCTTTTTTGAACAAACTGATCTTAGCGACGTAGGCCTAGACGTTTGATTAGATCTTGGTAACGAGAAAGGTTTTTGCCTTTCAAGTAGTCAAGAAGCTTACGACGGCGAGATACCATACGTAGCAAACCGCGACGGCTGTGGTGATCACCTTTGTGTGCTTTGAAGTGACCTTGAAGGTGGTTGATAGAAGCTGTAAGTAGTGCAACTTGAACTTCTGGTGAACCTGTATCGCCTTCAGATTGAGCGTATTCAGCTACGATAGCCGCTTTAGTTTCTGCATTCAGAGACATCATTCTCTCCTAATAAGAGTAAAGTAAATATGTAGCAGCCAATCTCTGATTCAGCCGCTACGCGAAGCGCGGATTATAAAAAAACCACACCTTTTAATCAACTGATAATTTTACTGCTTAGCTGGCAATTTCACTACACCCTTTAAAGCCCAGAATGAAACCAATGCAGCGACAAGAATAAAGACACCTTCCCAATAGAAATTATGCAAGTTGATGTAAACGGTTATCAACATGCCAATCCCACCGGACACATAGGTTGCAACACCAATCAGCCCCGATGCACTGCTCTTGCCTTCTTCAATGGTATTAAAAGTGTGAAACAACAAAATAGGTATTAGCGCGACTGAATATAATGTGGCAAGGAACCCTGGTACTAACCAAAGCCAACTAATAGTGTTTCCAGCAAAACTTAATACAAATGCGCTCACGCCTGCCAATAGAAAGCAGGCTTTCATTGAGTTTAATATAAAACGCTCGCCTAATTTTTGAATCATATAATTTGAAAAAGGCGGATAAATGATTCCCGGCAGCAATGTAGGGAGCAAGTAGTACGCAACTTGATCCGGTTGAATGTGATAAACAGGTGTGAGCCAAAATGGCACAGCAATGTAATAGCTCTGAATGACAGACGCCATACACATCACAACAATTAACGCTTTACGAAACACTCTATTTTGAAAGTGAGCACCCATCTGTTTTAAGGATTGCTTAAAAGTCAGACTACCCGATGACTGAGATTGACCGGGTAAGCTACGTACTAAAAAGAACATCGCCACCAGCCAAATGGGAATAATGAGAAACACAGCTCGCCAGCCTAACCATGTACTGATCCAACCAGACAACAGAGGCGTAAGGAAAGCTGCGGAATAGCCACCAAAAGAAGTTAGCGATAATGCGTGCTTAACCTGCTCAGGATCTTTCAAATACGTAACAGGGAAAGCTCGACTACACACAGAAAGACCACTCACAAATGCACTGGCCAAAACAAATAAGATCCCAAAGAAAACAATATTATTTGCAAAAGAGGCAAGCACTAGAGCAACACCGCCTACCACACAAACGAGTTCAATGAATCGTTTCATTTGCATCTTATCGATCAACGGTCCCCATATCAGAGGAGAAAGCCCACCAAAGATAAACGATAAAGAAATGATAAAACGGACGGTATCTTCCGATGTGTTCAGCAAGCTAGGCATGGTTGGAAATATTGGCAAACCAACCTTCATTAGCCCCCAAAATGTCGCCATGAACAGCATAGGGAAATAAACCATAAAACGAGTATTCAAACTCATATCGCCTCCGCAATAGCTCTAAAAAACGCACAAAACACCGCCCTTACAGCGACAAATGCTGTAAAAGCCTGCAATAGTGAACTCAGTCACCAACCACAACTTCGACTAAATTGCTATGTACGAATCCCTGTATTAAAACAAACAACAGTCCCTCGAGATAAGGGAACGTGATACACTTTCACTACGTTCATTTCAAACAAGATAGAGAGTAATTATGAAAATCGGCATTATTGGTGCGATGGAACAAGAAGTGGCCATTCTCAAACAAAAGATCAGTGATTGTAAAGAACAAAATAAGGCTGGCTGCACATTTTATTCTGGTACTCTCAATGGGCTTGATGTGGTTTTACTGCAATCGGGCATTGGTAAAGTCGCAGCTGCAATAGGCACCACTATTCTGATTGATGAACATCAACCTGATTACATTATTAACACAGGATCCGCTGGCGGCTTTGATTCAACATTAAACTTAGGTGATGTTGTCATTTCAACAGAAGTGCGTCACCACGATGCTGATGTAACAGCTTTTGGCTATGAAATTGGTCAGATGGCAGGTCAACCAGCAGCTTTCTCTGCGGACCAAAAGCTAATGGATGTCGCTGAAAAAGCATTGACTATGATGGCAGATAAACATGCTGTACGCGGGTTAATCTGTACAGGTGATGCATTCGTTTGTTCAGCAGAGCGTCAGCAGCAAATTCGCACGAACTTCCCTTCCGTAATTGCAGTTGAAATGGAAGCGTCGGCAATTTCACAAACTTGCCATCAATTTAAAGTTCCATTTGTGGTTGTCAGAGCCATTTCTGATGTTGCAGACAAAGAGTCACCAATGAGCTTTGAAGAGTTCTTACCATTAGCTGCACAAAGCTCTTCAGAAATGGTATTGAAGATGGTGGACTTGCTTAAAAACTAAAAGTTTTTCTACTTTAAAAGCTTCAAAGAATTTGATTCTTAAATCCAAGCTTATGAAAGTGTTACATTAGGAAACAAAAAATACCAGTTTCATTATTTCGACATTTGAAACTGGTATTATATGTATTTCATACCGACTAAAGTACTAGCTAGCTAGCTAGCTAGGGACCACTAATACTTATTAGTTCAACTGTTGCTATAAGAAAGTACTTTTATATATTTTACAGTTTAAATGTGAAGGCTCTAAAGATTACTTAACAGCTATAATACAGCTAGACCATCAATATGAGATATAAGAAGTAATATTAAAAGGGCAGACAAAGAGTAGGATACAATACTCTTACGCATCTGTATTTGTTCTTGGCTTCCCAAAGCTAGCCTTGTCCGAATATAGTCAACCATGTCGCAAATTACCTTAAAACTTCAACAAAAAAATTGAGCAATATAAATCAACCTTCGTTCTATAACATAGAGACTAGGTTTATAAATATTATCTTTCTAACTTGAATATAAATAATACAGAATATAGACACCAAAATAACCAATGATTATTAGTTGAGCAGCAAAATGGGAGATCAATACCCATTTTAAAGTGGTTAACTCTTTTTAAGCAGGTCATAATAGCAAACAGTACAAGCTATAATGTGTTGCTACAGAGCCAAACATCATGGAAGATTTTTTTAAGCACATCTATTCAAATGGCACCCTTCTTGTTATGTGGGGGGCCATATTATTCAACTTTCTTCTCCCCATACCTCGCTCAGCTCACCCAATGACACTTTGGCATAAGTTCGCAGAACTGCTTGCAGACAAAGTCAATCGAAACTCAAGCCACTCACAAAGCCTCATCTCTGGCACGTTAGCCTGGACAGTAATGTGCTTACCAGCAATCGCAGTGCTAATAGCTCTAAAGCCACTGGTTTGGCAATCTCATATGTTTGAGCTGGCTTTACTTATTCTCGCATTGGATTGGCGCAATAACGAAAAGCTTGCCAGCCATCTAATTACCGCACTCTCAAAAGACGATAAGCAACATGCCAGGGCTATATTACAACCGTTTGTGAATAGAGAAACGGCCACTTTATCTCAGCTTGGGTTAGGTAAGGCGAGCGCGGAAACTATAATCATGGGCTATGGACGTAATGTGGTTTGCGTACTATTTTGGTACGCGCTACTTGGCGGCGTAGGCGCTTTTCTCTATAGACTTATCTCTGAATTAGCGAGAGCTTGGTCTCCCTCAAGGCAAGAGTGCTCTCCGTTTGGCATACCTTCGGTGAAAATACTCGCAGTATTGGATTTTATTCCTCTTCGAGTTTTTGCAGCTCTTATTTCTCTTGGTCACCGATTTATGATGACACTTCAACTCATTCGCATGCAGTCCTCCTCATGGCCACTTCCAGGACCTTCTTGGCTATTGATTGCTGTGGGTGGAAAGCTACAACTATCATTGGGTGGCCCAGCCATATACAACAAAAGAAAAAGCATACGAGCTAAAATCGGAGGAAGAATCGCGCCATCAGCGATTCATTTAGCTCAAGTGCAAAAACTTCTGGCTTGGAAGTCTTTCGCTTGGATATTATTGCAAAGCATCACTTTAGGCTTCATTTATCAAGGCATTTAAATGGACAAGTTTCTACCTTTACTGCTGGTTTTCTTTACTTTTAGTAGCAACGCACATAACGTTATAGAGCGTGTTATAACCTTATCTCCCAACGCAACAGAACTAGCCTTCTCCGCAGGTTTAGGAAATAAAGTTGTCGGGGTCAGTGACTACAGCAATTACCCACCACAAGCAGATAAAATTGAGCGAGTCGCCAACTACCAAAGCCTCAACCTTGAAAGAATCGTCGCTCTAAAACCAGATTTAGTAATCGCTTGGCCTGCTGGTAACCCGAATAAGCAACTTAATAAACTAAAGCAACTCGGCATTCCCGTTTATAACGTCAGCATTCGCTCTTTAGATGACATAGCAAAAACGATTGAGCAGCTAAGCCAATACAGCAGCAACCCCAAAACTGGCCAGCAAGCAGCGCAGAGTTTTCGCAACAAGCTAAAAAAACTGGCCAAGCAATACCAACATAAACAGCCGGTAAAGTACTTTTATCAACTCTCCAGCAAGCCTGTCATTACTGTCGCTAATGGCAATTGGCCTAGTCAGGTCTTTTCTTTTTGTGGCGGAAAAAATGTTTTTGCCAAGAGTTCAGCCCCCTACCCTCAAGTGAGCTTAGAGCAAGTATTACTCGCTAAGCCACAGGTCATTTTCACAGCTCAAGAGCCGACTTTAACCAAGCAGATGTGGCGACAGTGGCAAGATTTCATCCCTGCTGTAAAAGGTGACTACATTTGGCAAATAGATTCCGACTGGCTCAACAGGCCGACCATGAGAACGCTAAAAGCCATCAACGAAGTCTGCCAAGATTTAAATTTAGCTCGGGAAAAACAATAGATTTCGCAGATGTAAATTGCGTACAATTGCACCCTAAAACGACAATTAATAATTAGCTAGCGAGTAAACTGCCTGTGGAAGCACCACTACTCTATACTGTTGATCTCTTTGGCACTGCGATATTTGCAGTCTCTGGTGTGTTACTCGCAGGTCGCCTTAAAATGGATCCTTTCGGGGTGATTGTTTTAGCTAGTGTTACCGCCATAGGCGGTGGCACGATTCGTGACCTTTCCCTTGGCGCGACACCTGTTTTTTGGATCAAAGATACCACCTATATTTGGGTTATTTTGGTTACCTGCCTATTGACCATGCTTGTGGTTCGGCGACCTAAACGTATAGCGTGGTGGGTGCTGCCTGTTTGCGATGCTATTGGACTTGCGGCCTTCGTCGGCATCGGTGTGGAGAAATCACTTATTTACCAGAGCTCTGGGCTCATAGCAATCATTATGGGCGTAATCACTGGCTGTGGTGGGGGCATCATCCGAGATGTGCTGGCGCGAGAGGTGCCAATGGTGCTGAGAAGTGAGGTCTACGCAACGGCTTGTATCATTGGCGGCGCATTCCAAACTAGTGCATTGTCGTTTGGTTTTAGTCGCTCTGAAGCGTTCCTATCATGTGTTATCTCTGTTTTGGTTATTCGGCTAGCCGCGATCCGCTGGCACCTATCTTTGCCTACTTTTGCCATTCATAAGTAGCGCAAACACAAAAGGGAGCATTCGCTCCCTTTTAAAGTACTTAACCTCAACCGTTCTACTGGTTGGCTACGTTTCGAAGTAAAGATTTCAACTCTGAGAAATCATCATCCATTTCGCTGGATAGTAGTTCCATCTGAGCATGTTTCGCTAATGGTGCTGGCAAACCCATATCTATACTCAAAATATCATCAACTACTTCTTTAAACTTAGCTGGGTGCGCTGTACACAGGAACAAGCCTGTTTCACCTTCTTGCAGCTGTTCAGATAGCACTCGATACGCAATAGCACCATGCGGCTCACAAAGGTAGTTAAGCTGATTAAGCTCTTTAACTGCATGCGCGCTTTGCTCATCCGTAACAGCGCCTTTACCAAGCATATCCAATGACCAGCCTTTGGTTTTACATAACTCTTCGATGCGAGGCCAGTTATTCGGCTGGCTGACATCCATTGCATTTGAAGTTGTTGCGATTGTCGGCTTCGGTTGCCATTGACCACTTTGCAAATAACGAGGAACCGTATCATTGACATTCGTTGCGGCAATAAAGCGCTTAATTGGCAGTCCCATTGCTTTGGCCAATAATCCCGCAGTTAAATTACCAAAGTTACCACTCGGTACTGAAACCACTAGGTTTTCCCTTTCGGCTTCAGATAGTTGAGAAACAGCTTCGAAGTAGTAACAGATCTGAGCCATTAAACGACTAATATTGATAGAGTTTGCAGAGTTCAAACCAATTTCTTTACGTAGAGCCTCATCGTCAAATGCCTGCTTAACTAAGGCTTGGCACGCATCAAAATCGCCGTCAATTGCCACAGTGTGGATATTCTTACCTAATGTACAAAATAACTTTTCCTGCAGCGGGCTAATCTTTCCTTTTGGATAAAGAATCACGACATCAATATTATCCATACCATAGAAAGCATGCGCGACTGCCGCACCAGTATCACCAGACGTCGCTGTTAAGATGGTAATCTTGCCGCCATCTGACACAGCAGCAAGCGATTGAGCCATAAAGCGACCACCAAAATCTTTGAACGCTAGCGTTGGGCCATGAAACAGCTCCAATGCATAAGTACCGTCTTTTACTTGCTTGATTGGCGCTGGAAATTGAAATGCTGCGTCTACCATCGCATTGACTTGCTCGGCAGACAATTCATCACCAATAAGCTCAGAGAGAATACGAGTGCTACGAGTCACAAAGTCCTCAGATAAAAGCTTATCGACATCTTCAAATACTGGTAGCGAGTCTGGGAAAAATAGCCCTTGATTGCGACCTAAACCTTGACGTACTGCTTGGGCAAAAGAGACTTGTTGGTCATTTTCTTTAATGTTGTAAAGCTTCATAGCTTGTTTCCTGTATTTTTAGAGCCATGCTTGTCGATACGACAAACATGAACAAATCCATCTTTGTTCTGAACGTAATTTTGTTCTAACCAGCTAGCCACTCTCTCGGCCACATCCAGCTGCTGGCAAATACTAAACAGTGTCGGTCCACTACCAGAAATTCCAGTAGCCATAGCACCAGCGGAAGCAGCATAGGCTCTCGCATCAGCAAAACCCGGTAGCAACTTTTCACGATAAGGTTCAGCTATCACATCTTTAATCATTTTAGCTGCAAGCTCCGGCTGACCACTGTGGCTAGCATGGATAAAACCTGCCAAGTGACGGCCATGAGCAATAATGTCTTGGCGGCGATACTGGCAAGGCAAAATCTCGCGGGCTTCTGCTGTTGAAACAGTAATGCCTGGATAAGCCATAACCCAATACCACTCGTCAAAACTTGGCACTTCCTGGCTGATAATATCCAGTTCCTGCACCATAAGCTGAACACCACCTAAGTAACACGGTGCAACGTTGTCATAGTGAACACTGCCAGAGATTTTTCCTTCCATTTCACCCATAAGCTCAAGAAGCTCATCTTTATTGAGAGGAAGTTCGTGAAATAGATTTAACGCGTCTAATGCAGCCACTATCGAGCACGCACTTGAGCCTAGCCCCGATCCAATAGGCATATTTTTTTCAAGAGTCATGTGAACCGGTTTAGCTGCTAGGCCCTTTTTTTCGAGCTCTCGAGAGAATACCTGCCAGCAATCAAACACGATATTATCTTTGGCATCTTTCGGCAGCTTACCTACAAATGCTCCTGAAGTATCAAGTGAGAATGGCTGGGTTCCTTGCTTAACGAATACTCGATCACCTAACAAAGTACCATCGACTGGAGAGACCGCTGCACCGAGCACATCGAATCCAACACTCACATTACCAATTGAAGCTGGAGCGTATACGACAACCTCGTTACTACTCTGCCCTTGGTTACTAACGTGCACTTGATTGCTATCCTGCATAGCTATACTCCTAATTTCCATCCGAGTGTACGCATGACATCAGAAAATACTCCCGCGGCTGTCACTTCCGTGCCCGCACCATAGCCACGTAAAACAAGAGGAATTGGCTGATAATAGCGGCTGTAGAATGCCAGTGCGTTTTCGCCATCCTTTATCTTAAACATTGGATCGTCTTCATCTACTGCGCTCAAGCTAACTTTACACTTATCATTTAAGATCTCACCAACGTAACGGAGCACTTTACCTTCTTTAGCTGCTTTTTCTGAAAGCTCTGTGAAATACTTGTCTGCCTGTGGTAGACGTTGCATGAACTCTTCTATGCTGCCACTAACATCAAAACCTGGTGGTAGAGCTGGCTCCACTTCAACTTGATCCAATTCTAAAGACAAGCCAGTTTCTCGAGCCAAAATGAGTAGCTTTCTCGCTACATCCATTCCAGAAAGATCATCTCGCGGATCTGGCTCAGTGAAGCCATTATCTTTGGCGATATTGGTTGCTTGACTCAATGTCATCCCTTCATCCAATTTACCAAAAATATAGGAAAGCGAACCTGAAAGAATTCCATTGAATTTCTCCAGTTCATCCCCTGCTGAAATCAGATTTTGTAGGTTCTCGATAACAGGCAAACCGGCTCCGACTGTTGTTTCGTACAAAAACTTACGACGAGACAATGAAGCTGAATTACGAAGTTGATGGTAATAGGCCATGCTGGCTGTATTCGCTTTCTTGTTTGGCGTAACTACATGAAAGCCAGCTGATAAGAACTCTGCGTACTGGTTGGCAATGGTCTCGCTAGAAGTACAATCGACTAACACAGGGTTAATGATGTGGTTGCGTTGAACTAAAGAAATGAGACGCGCTAGGCTAAAGCCTTCAGTCGCACCATTCATGCGATCTCGCCAATGCTCCAGAGGCAAGCCATTACCATCAAGCAACAAACCTTTAGAGTTAGCTAACCCGCAGACTCGAATTACGATACCTTTTTCCGCAAGCTTAGCTTGCTGACGCTGGATTTGATCGACCAACTCACCGCCAACACCACCAATACCAACAACAAAGATATCCAAATGATGTTTAGAATTAAATAGGTTCTCATGACAAGCTTTGATTGCCTCAGAAATTTTATCTTCTGGTACAACGGCTGAAATTGCTCTTTCTGACGAGCCTTGTGCTATCGCAACAATATTAACATTAACCTCAGCGAGCGACGAAAAGAATCTTGATGCAACGCCTTTGGAAGTTCGCATACCATCACCAACCAAAGTAATGATAGAAAGGTTTTCGATAAACTCGACTGGCTCCAGAAGAGAGTTTTTTAATTCAAGATCAAATGCTTCCGCTAGAACTTGCTCTGCCCGCGCTTTGTCTGCAGATTCGATACAGAAGCTGATGCTATATTCAGAAGACGATTGTGTTATCAATACAATAGATATACCAGCCGAAGACATTGCACCGAATACTCGGCTAGCCATGCCAACCATTCCCTTCATACCTGGGCCTGAGACACTCACCATCACAAGGTTATTTAGTGTAGTAATCCCCTTAATCGGCAATTTATCTTCGCCAGTATCTTGGCCAATAAGTGTGCCTTCTCCTTGAGGATTGAAGCTATTTTTGATTAAACAAGGAATATGGAATTGAGCAATAGGAGCAATAGTTTTTGGATGGAGAACCGATGCGCCAAAATAAGATAGCTCCATGGCTTCTTGGTAGCTAAGAGATTTCAATAGTCTCGCATCATCAACTAAACGAGGATCGCAGTTGTAAACACCGTCGACATCCGTCCAAATCTCACAGCACTCAGCACGAAGGCATGATGCTAATACCGCTGCCGAATAGTCTGAACCATTTCGCCCTAGCGTAACCAACTCTCCGTTATCGCTGCCCGCTGTGAAGCCAGGCATGATATGTACATAGCCTTCTGCCAATGGACTCTTTTTGAAGTTTTCAGTTGAAGATTCAACATCCACCATTGCCTCTAAAGGCTCACCCTCGGCTAGCAAATATTTTACTGGGTCAATTAAACTCGCTTTCTGCCCCTTTGCTTCTAGTACAGCTTTCATTAGCTGGATAGAAACTCTTTCACCTTTACTAATAATTCGAGCATTGACGTTATCTGGGCACATGCCAAGCAAATTGATGCCATGAACGAACTGGCGAAGCTGAGATAGTGATGTTTTTACTTGGTTAAAATAGCCTCTGCCATCCACATTTGATAGCTGAAGCTTTATATCGTTAAACAGCGACTGAAATGAAGATTCTAGCTCAGCAATTTGTAACTCCGCTTCTCCATTTCGAAGCGCACCATCAATAACCGATACGAGCTTATTGGTCGTCTTTCCCGGAGCGGAAAGTACTACCGATACCTCTCCCTGCTGGGCATTATTTACAATTATATCTGCAGCTCTTAAAAATCTATCGGCATCAGCCAACGATGAGCCACCAAACTTCAATACTCGCATCTCATCCTCCACAAGTAATAAATTGGTATAAAAAAAGGCCTGTATCTGGTGGGATACAGGCCTTTTTTTGAATTTCTTTCGCTTAGCAGCCTGCCCCAACGTTGGTAATGTCGGTAATAATAATGGTTGTGGTCATTACTAATTGGTTAGCAGATTGCATGAATGCTGTGTTTCTTTTGTTGTCCATCTACCCAATACGTTTACCCTACTTTTGTCTAAGCCGTCAATCAAAAATTGAAATTAATTTCATATTTTCTAAATTTCACGAATAGGAGTTGGGTGTTTCAAGATCGATTTTAGAGCTAAAACTCGCTAACTATTTAATATTATTAAGCACAGAAAAGCGCATATGCAACTAGTTAAAACCAAGAGCAAATATTAATAACTAAAAACTATATAGATGCCACTACCGGAGCTCAAAATTTGTGCTTTACTTATACCCAGTGACTCGAAAAACAAGTGTCACATAATTAGGGTAATAGCCCAATTTACGGATAATAATTATTAAAAAACAAAGGAGCGGTGGATGAAAACAGTCATGTATTGGTTGCCGCTTGCTATCTGTTTTCCTTTACAAGCAGAGGACTTACCAAACTTTCCTTCAGAAAAAAAAGCATCACCTCATAAGCTATTTGTATCTAGTGAAAACACGACTCAAAACGACGAGTCATTTAAGATAGACAGCGGATACTCCTATAACGTTTTCAATAAAATTGATCTCTATGTCGGAGCTCGTATCGATAACTCGGAAGTTGATGGCGAGAAAAAAATGGTCAACGGTTTACTAAGTGGGTTGAGCTACCAAGTAACTGAAAGCATCACAGTGAAAAGTACGCTCCGTTCATATACGGAAACTGTTTATGAAGATAATGTCACGTCAGTTGCAGCAGAAGTATCGAGCCGAATGAAATTAAGTGAGAATTTAGATGTACACGCCACACTTGACTACCAAGAATGGCGTCAGGGTATCGAAGTAGGAATTGGATTTCGATTCTAAATTTTACAAAGTTAGGATCGAAAGATCCTAACTCCACTTCTCTTGATTCAGTTTGTCCACTATTTAACTTCTAGCTTCTCTTGGGACATTACGATCCCATTCCAGTCAGCATATATATAGTCACCAGGTTGGATCATTTGGTTGTTAATCGTGAGCGATACGTTGATTTCACCTACATCTTTTTTTTCTGTTTTAAATGGGCAGGTCCCTAAAGCTTTCACTCCCAAGTCCATTTCAGATATGGTTGCAGCATCACGAATCGCACCATTAACAATTACCCCCTGCCAACCATTTTTAATGGCTAATTCAGCAAGGTTGTCGCCAAGTAACGACCTTTGGCAAGAGCCGTTACCATCAACAAATAAAACCTTACCCTCACCGTTTTGTTGCAACATGTCTCGCACTTTAGAGTTGTCGTGATAGCAGCGAACAGTAGCAATCTCTCCACAAAAAGCACTTTTTCGGCCAAAGTTGGCAAGTGGAAGCTCAAGCAAAGTCACTTTGTCTTCGTACTGGTCACAAATGTCTGGCGTTAGATCTTTCATTTTTTCCTCCAAGAAAATACCCAAATTCCTTTTTCGTCCTATTGATTCGCTCAACTATAGCCTGCCACTTATAGCAGTATGTAAGTCTCAATCAACAAAATAGACGAAATGTTAGTCCAAGCTAAATTGAGGAGCGCATCGCACGCCTCTACCATCACGCCAAACAGCAGCTCTATTTCACAGTAGTTATTGATAAACTTTAGTCAATGGCACTACAATTTCACTGCTTCCGGCTATGTAGCTTATTTAAATTCATAAGGTTAGAGTCATTTCGTCCAATAAATTCACACTATCACATCTCCATAACGCTATCTTCGCCCTATGCCGAAATCTTAATTTCCAACCGATGCGGCGCTACATACGTATATTTTTGCGATCATTTTCTGCACAAAATGTAACAACGACACTGACTTGTTCCGCCTAGGTTTCATCTATTGACATAAATCAACAAAATGTTGAGAACTAACATTATAACGTTGTTAGCATGCTGTTAAGATTATAAAATTCGCACCATCGACTAGCAGATATGATGGATAAAACTTGGGAATTAGCCCAATTTTTTAATATAGATCCAAGGAGGGCGGGCGTCCAAAGTTAGTGTTTTTTTTCAAACTTTGGTTTATTATCAACATCAAATTACTCGTATGTTATCTTTTTTGCCTAATATTTATTCTGTTAGCACAATTTTTTCACAAGTTTAGGTACCGCCAATGCAAAGCCCGCAGATCCTCATCGTTGAAGATGAGCAAGTAACTCGTAACACTCTTAAGAGTATTTTTGAAGCAGAGGGATACGCTGTTTTTGAGGCCAGTGACGGTGAAGAGATGCACCATGTGCTATCTAATAACCAAGTCAACTTGGTTATCATGGATATCAATCTACCTGGCAAAAATGGTTTATTACTTGCGCGCGAACTTCGTGAGCAAGCAAATGTTGCGCTGATGTTCTTAACTGGTCGCGACAATGAAGTTGATAAGATTCTAGGCCTTGAAATTGGTGCAGATGATTACATCACTAAACCATTCAACCCTCGTGAATTGACTATTCGTGCAAGAAACCTGTTAAGCCGCTCGATGAATACAAGCGTTGCTCAAGAAGAAAAACGCAGCGTAGATAAGTATCAATTCAATGGTTGGGTTCTTGATATAAACAGCCGTTCGTTGGTTAGCCCTAGTGGAGATGGCTACAAGCTACCTCGCTCTGAGTTCCGAGCATTATTACACTTCTGCGAAAACCCAGGCAAAATTCAAACTCGTGCCGACCTGCTGAAGAAAATGACAGGCCGCGAGTTAAAACCACATGACCGTACTGTTGATGTAACTATTCGTCGTATCCGTAAGCACTTTGAATCAGTGTCAGGTACGCCAGAGATCATCGCAACAATTCACGGTGAAGGCTACCGTTTCTGTGGTGATTTGGAAGACTAATTTGTCTTTTAGTTTTGGGTGAAGCCCAATATAAAATAGAAAAGGTCGAGGTTTAGCCTCGACCTTTTTGTTACTTTAAATACCCTACTCTACCGAGTTTACCTGCACTTCTTGTTCAACTAACCATTCAGACCTTTTGCCATTTTTGACTTGCAGAGCAACATCAACTGGCTTAGCTAAGTTAACTGGTACCTTTTCCCACTCGAAAGCGACTTGCCATTGGTTTTCATAATTGGTTTGAACTTCAAGATCCTCACCGTAGAAAACCCATGTTTTGTCTCCTTGCTTCACTGAAACTTCGACGACACCTAAATTAGGTGGCAAAGGCTTGTGAGAATCCAGATATAAGGTTCCATGCAGGGTTTGATCTTGACCTTCAACAGTAGCAGGTACGTTCGTCACCCATAAGTTACTCTTCATGACAATTCTGTCACCTGACACTTGAGCTTGGTTGTCTTGACACCAAATTCCTTGCGGTGCGCTGCTGCACCCAGCCAGAAGTACTAACACCAACGACGCTAAAAGAAACTTTTTCATATATTTACCTGTGTGATAACCACTCTTTTAATACTTGAACATCATGCTGATATTCGTTTTTGATTTCTTCGACCCAGTCAGCAATATTCTCTGACCAAGCTGGGGTATCTGGCGTTTGAGCTTTCTGGGCAATCTGTTGGATATGTTTCAAACCTACAGATCCTGCTGCGCCTTTGATTTTATGAGCTTCAGAGACAATACCTTTTTGATCTTTTGCTGTGAGGTTCGAAGTCAGCACATCGACATAGCCAGGCATTAGCTCTTCAAACATTTTCACACTTTCCTTCATTGGATCCGGCCCAACGATGCCTATATATGACTCAAGCATTTCCAGATCAAGCAGATGGACATAAATATCTTTGCCATCTACTGAAGGTGTAGATTCATTACTTGATGTATCTTTCATAACCACCTCACTTTCCAACTCATTTTCAAACTTAACAATCACCTCTTGAACGGCCTCCACTGACAGTGGTTTACTTATCGCATCGTCCATACCACGTTCAAGATAATCCTTTTTATTACTAATCGCGTTAGCAGTAAGAGCCACTAACGGAGGCAAATTTGCATATACTTCTCGATAGTGATTTGCAATTTCAAAACCTGTCATATCAGGTAACTGAATATCAAGAAATACCATATCAAACTGCTCTGGCTTGAAAATCGCCTGAGCTTCTTTCCCCGTCATCGCAACAGTCACTTTATGGCCTAAACTTTCTAGCAACGCACACGCAACAGTTACGTTGAGCTCGATATCTTCTACCATGAATATGTTTAAGCTTCGTGTCGTTTTAACAGGCTTAGGTAAAAGAGACTGTTCATCTGCAAGAGGGGCTTGAATAGTTACGGTAAAAGTACTTCCATATCCTTCTTCGCTGCTCACGTCGATATCGCCATTCATCATTTTGACCAATTGAGCAGAAACCGCGAGACCAATTCCCGTACCTACCGCGTGTAAGTTATCTTTGCTGGATTTTACCTGATAGTACATGGCGAAAATTTTATCCAGCTCCGACTTTGGTATGCCGATACCGGTATCTTCAACTTGGAACATAATTGACGCTTGCGTATCTTCAACTTCAGCACTTACCGATACTACTACACCACCCTCTTTGGTAAACTTCATCGCATTGCTTATCAAATTCCAAAGCACTTGCCGCAAGCGAGTTGCATCGACTTCAATGCCAAATGGAAGATCTGTTAATCGATCTAAGCTAAAGCGCAGTCCTTTCTGCTGCGCCATCAAAGCAGAGATGCTTTCCATTTCGTTGACAAAATCATTAAGGATAATTGGAACTGGGAATAGCTCCAGCTTCCTTCTATCAAACTTATCCATATCGATAATATCATTGAATATATTACCGAGTGTTATTGCACTGACATTTATTGTTTGCATGTGTCTGCGCTGTTCATCGGACAACCTAGAATCTAGCAACATACGGCTTAGGCCAACGATGCCATTTAGAGGTGTGCGCAGTTCGTGACTAATAGTAGAGATGAACGTTGTTTTCTCTCGGCTGGCACGCTCGAGAGATTCTTCATGACGTTTACGTTCTGTAATGTCTCGACCAAAACCAACCAAGCCTAAATGATGACCATCTTTACTGTAAAAAGGCACTTTACGCATTTCAAAAAAGTGCTTACGACCATCAGGGTATTGCAGCCACTGCTCATAAGTCAGTGATTGATTGCTAGAGAATACTTCTTGATCGGTGGCGACAACTTGTTGAGCAACTTCTTTGCTGTAAACATCCCAAGGCGTCAATCCAACTAGCTGACGCTCTGATTTCCCCGTGAGCGTTTCCATTGCTTTATTGCAGCCCGAAAACACTCCATTGGCTTTTCGGTAATAAATAAGGTCTGGCGAAGCATCGATAAATGAGCGTAAAAGTACTGTTCGTTCGGCTAACTCGACTTGAGTCCGCTCACGTTCAAAGACCTCATTTTCCAAGTCTCGAATAGCGACCTTACGCGCTTCTTCTGCCTTTATCCGCTCTTGAATTTCTTGGTTCAATCGCTCGATGTTGTCTTGTAACTCGCGGTTCAATTCTTGGTCACGAGTTCTCATGTCTTTGAGTTTGGAAACAAGTTTAGACAAACGCTGACGAGACTCTTCCAATTGGTCAACCACAACGGAAAGAAAGTAGACTGCCCAAGGTGTGATCAGAATACCGAAGAAGACGGAGCGAACAATATCAATGTTATCAACATGGCCAGTCAACGCCATTGTGATACCAACCTGCACAACAACAGCCAGCGCGACTAATGCTAGAGCCAAAAGAATTGAAAAACGTAAAATGCCCAGTTTTACCAACAAATCAACATAATACTGAGCAAGATTTTTTATCAGTTTCATTTAGCGCCTCACTTCCGTAGTTAGCGCTAGTTTACATGGTTTGCTTATTGGGTGTAACAAGTACCTAGTGAAGTTTGGCACTCGCTCAATCTAATCTGGTATAAAGCTATCACCGATGAGTATTCCTTGGCTACCAGACTTATCTAGTTGCCGTCCTATTTCGGTCATAGGCAACCAGCGATTTTCACACCATAACGGAGCCAAAAGTGTCGGTCTTCGAGCTGAAGAACTGACTCGATGATAGACGATATGAGCCGGTGTTTTTTGGATCATTTCACTGGCAATTGAGACGTACTCTTCTAGCGACAAAAGATCTATTTTCCCGGCTTTCCATGCTCGCGCTAAAGTGCTGCCTTCGACTATATGAAGTCCGTGCAGCTTAATGCCATCAGTACCCGCTTCTAGTACCGCATCCAGTGTGGCCAAGTTATCGCTGCGCCCCTCTTTTGGTAGTCCAAGAATAAGGTGAGTACAGACTTTAATTCCAAGGCTACGAGCTTTCGCAGCAATATCCGCGTACACCTCAAAGTCATGACCTCTATTGATCCGCTTTAACGTATCATTGTTGGCAGATTGCAGGCCAAGCTCAAGCCATACCTCGTAACCTTGATTTACATATCCTGCTAACAATGCGAAAACGTCATCAGAAACACAATCTGGTCGAGTACCTACGCACAAACCAACAATATCAGCGCCAGATAAAGCTTGCTCATACATGTTTTTAAGTAGCTGAACCTCTGCATAAGTACTTGTATATGCTTGAAAATAAGCAAGGTACTTGCTCGCCCTCTTTATTTCCTTAGCCCTATCCTGTAGCTGCTCTTGGATAGACTGTACCTGAACTTTTTCATCCGTAAACGAAGCGACATTACAAAACGTACACCCGCCTCGGCCAATGGTGCCATCTCGATTGGGACAACTAAATCCTCCATGCAGAGTCAACTTATGGACTCTTTCCCCATAGCGCCTGCGAAGATCTTGGCCAAATGTGTTCACTAACTCATGTAACTGCATATAAAAAAACTCAGTGCATACCAAACAGCTCTATAGTGCATATTGGTAGCAATAGTAAGTGTAAATTAATTACACTTTTGTAATTAAAAACTGAGTTAAAGGGTACTTTAGAATACTCTTAGGTGTACTGCACAAAATCAAACAAGTCGTTATCTAGCACGAAAAACAAGTAAATTCATACAAAGCCCGAGCTTTCCTTGATTAAAAAAACACAAGAATAGGAAATATCCGTATTATTTCCATTGCATTTTACAATTGGTCAATTGTAGGATAGTTACACAAAATGCCATTTTAGTGAGATTTTTTTACATGTTAATAGTTGATTATGTGGTCAAATCTTAATCACTTAAGACTTAAAGCTAAATAATTGGTAAACACAACGAAAAATAACTAATAGCTATTTTTCTCGCAGTATTTTCGTCGAGATATAGCGTCAAAAACCTAAAAGCCTGATTTAGGGAATTGGACAAAGATAACAATTAGCAGCGCACCAGCGAATCCTATTTGTTGAGATGTAGCTGCACTTAACTGGAAGGATGTACAAAATGGTAGACAAAGAGCAGAGTCTCCAAGGTCTTTATACACCAGAGCTAGAGCATGATGCCTGTGGTATCGGCTTTGTCGCTCATTTAAAAAACCGTAAATCGCATAAAGTTGTCACCCAAGCTTTAGATATGCTCGCTCGTATGGAACATCGAGGTGGACAAGGCTGCGACCCATGCAGTGGTGACGGAGCGGGTATCTTGCTGCAAAAGCCTCATGAGTTTTTGCTAGAAGAAACCGTTAAGCTGGGCATTAGGCTGCCTTCTTTTGAAAAATATGGTGTTGGCGTCATATTATTTCCGAAAGATGAATACAAGAGAGCGCAATGCCGTGACATTCTAGAGCGCAATGCCAAACGACTTGAGTTAGAAATTTTGGGCTACCGAGTCCTGCCAACCGACAACTCTATGATTGGTGACGATCCACTTAGCAGCGAACCTCAATTTGAGCATGTGTTTGTCTCTGGAGGCCCTAGCACTACCCCTGAAGAACTTGAGCGCAAACTGTATGTATTACGCAACTATACTGTACGAGTATGCTTGGAAAGCGTCTCTAACATCGGCGATGACTTTTACATTAACTCAATGTCTTACAAGACCTTGGTGTATAAAGGCCAGCTAACCACTGAACAAGTTCCACAATACTTCTTAGACTTGCGTAGTCCGTCTATGGTTACAGCTTTGGCTCTGGTTCACTCTCGCTTTTCTACCAACACCTTCCCGAAATGGCGCCTTGCTCAACCTTTCCGTTATATTGCTCACAATGGCGAAATCAACACAGTTCGCGGCAATCTCAACTGGATGAAAGCGCGTGAAGCCATTTTAGAATCTGAGTTATTCACGCAAACCGAAATCGATATGCTGCTACCTATTTGTCAGGAAAACAGCTCCGATTCATCAAATTTCGACATGGCGTTAGAGTTACTTGTTCTATCAGGAAGAACACTTCCACACGCGCTAATGATGCTCATTCCTGAAGCGTGGCAAGAGAATAAAACCATGGACTCTGCACGCAGAGCTTTCTACCAATACCACGCAAATATCATGGAACCATGGGATGGCCCTGCATCAGTTTGCTTCACTGATGGCGTACAGGTAGGTGCGACCCTAGACAGGAATGGTTTACGCCCATCTCGCTATACCGTTACTAAAGACGACTTCCTTGTTATGGCATCTGAATCAGGTGTAGTTGATATCAAACCTGAAAATGTCGAGTACCGCGGACGGCTACAACCGGGACGCATATTTGTCGCAGATCTTGAGCAGGGGCGCATTATCTCTGATGAAGAAGTCAAAGATACAATTGCCAATGCGCAACCTTATCAGCAGTGGGTTAACGACAACCTACTCAGCCTAAATGAGCTTCCAGACTCTGGAAACGTTCACCATCAGCCAACACCTGAGCGTCTTTTACATAAACAACAAGCCTTTGGTATCAGCCGCGAAGAAGTAAATGAGATCATTCTCCCTCTGACACAAACAGGCTATGAACCTCTCGGTTCTATGGGAGCTGACTGGCCGCTGGCCGTTCTATCACATCAATCCCAACATCTTTCTAACTACTTCAAACAGCTTTTCGCCCAGGTGACTAACCCGCCAATCGATCCAATTCGTGAGCGCATGGTAATGTCACTTAAAACCTATTTAGGAAAAGATCAAAACTTACTATGCGAAACACCTGAGCACTGTCAGAAAGTTGAACTGGACTCGCCAGTGCTATCCAACACTGAACTGGAAAAGCTGCGCGCGATAGATAACGAGCACTTGCAAGCTAAAACATTGGATATCGTATTCAGAGCAAGTGATGAGCCGGGTAAACTAGAGCGAGCTCTAAAACGAGTATGCCAATATGCCGAAGATGCGGTGATAGACGGTTACTCAATCATCCTACTAACTGACCGAGCTATTAACTCTAACCACGCGGCCATCCCTGCAATGCTTGCTGTAGGTGCGGTTCATCACCACCTCATTCGTAAAGGTTTGAGAGCCAAATGTGACATCGTCATCGAAACTGGTGATGCGCGAGAAACACACCACTTTGCAACTCTAGTCGGCTATGGCGCAAACGCAGTCAATCCATATCTTGTGACCGAAAGCATTATCGAGTTGCAACGCACTAACAAACTTGATCCTGAAACATCCGTCGACGACCTATTCAATAACTACCGCAAAGGTGTTAACGGGGGCCTTCTCAAAATCTTCTCTAAGATGGGTATATCAACACTACAGTCTTATCACGGAGCGCAAATCTTTGAAGCTCTCGGTATCAGTAAGTCAGTCGTTGATAAGTACTTCACTGGTACTATTTCTCGTATTGAAGGCTTAACTATTGATGACATTGCCAAAGAAGTATTAGTTCGCCATAGAATAGGATACCCAACACGAGAAATACCCATCCAAACTTTAGATGTGGGCGGCGTATACCAATGGAAGCAGCGTGGGGAAAAACACCTATTCAACCCAGAAACTATTTCTCTACTGCAACAATCGACTCGTAACAAAGATTTTGCACAGTTTAAAAAGTACGCCAATACAGTTGACGAGCAAAGCCACTATGCTGCTACTCTACGAAGCCAATTGGAGTTTATAAAAAATCCAGCTGGCTCCATCTCTATCGACGAAGTTGAACCTGCAAGCAATATTTTAAAACGATTTGCCACTGGAGCAATGTCGTTTGGTTCCATTTCTTATGAAGCGCACTCAACATTAGCTGTTGCGATGAACCGAATTGGCGCAAAATCGAACTCCGGTGAAGGCGGTGAAGATCCAACTCGCTTCGAGAGAAAAGAAAATGGTGACTGGGAGCGTTCCGCAATTAAACAGGTTGCTTCAGGTCGCTTCGGTGTGACGTCGTACTACTTAACCAACGCTGATGAGCTACAGATTAAGATGGCTCAAGGCGCTAAGCCTGGTGAAGGTGGACAGTTACCTGGAGATAAAGTCGATGACTGGATTGGAGCGACTCGTCACTCTACCCCAGGAGTTGGCCTCATTTCACCACCTCCACATCACGACATATACTCCATCGAAGACTTGGCTCAGCTGATCTACGACTTGAAAAATGCCAATAGAAAAAGCCGAGTTAACGTAAAGCTAGTTTCTGAAGCTGGTGTGGGCACCATTGCATCAGGTGTGGCAAAAGCGAAAGCAGATGTTGTGCTTATCGCAGGATTTGATGGAGGAACAGGTGCATCACCTATTTCATCGATTCGCCACACTGGCCTTCCTTGGGAGCTAGGACTAGCAGAAACACATCAAACACTATTGAAAAACGGCTTGCGCAATCGAATCGTTGTTCAATCTGATGGCCAAATGAAAACGCCACGTGACCTTGCTATTGCCACATTACTAGGTGCAGAAGAATGGGGCGTTGCAACTGCAGCTCTGATCGTTGAAGGCTGTATCATGATGCGTAAATGCCATAAAAACACCTGTCCTGTTGGTATCGCAACGCAAAATAAAACCCTTCGCGAGCGTTTTGATGGTCGCGTGGAAGACGTCGTTACCTTCTTTGAATACATGGCAGAAGGTTTACGTGAAATCATGGCGGAGCTCGGTTTCAGAACCATTGATGAAATGGTTGGTCAATCAACTAAATTGCGCGTGAAGAAAGATTCTGGTCATTGGAAATATAATAATCTAGACCTTTCCCCAGTTCTATTTAATGAGCCTGCTCGAGAACAAGATGGTGTGTATCAACAAATTGAGCAAAACCACCAGCTTGAAAGCGTACTTGATAGAGAGCTCATCAAACAAGCAGCTCCTGCACTTGAGCGCGGTGAAGCAGTCAATATAACACTGCCAATCGTCAACACTGACCGCAGCGTGGGTACTATGTTCTCCAATGAAGTGTCCAAAGTCTACAAAGATCAAGGTGTGCCTAAACCAGTCTCCGTTAAGTTCAATGGCTCTGCAGGACAGTCTTTCGGAGCTTTCCTTGCGAAGGGTGCAACATTTGAAGTCGAGGGTGACGCGAACGATTATTGGGGCAAAGGACTTTCTGGTGGAACACTTGTTCTTTATCCAGACGCTAAATCCTCCATTGTCGCTGAAGATAATATCGTAGTAGGCAATGTCTGTTTCTACGGCGCTACTTCAGGCGAATCCTATATTCGAGGCCTAGCAGGCGAGCGTTTCTGCGTTCGAAATTCAGGTGCGAAAGTCGTCGTTGAAGGTGTTGGTGACCATGGTTGTGAATACATGACGGGAGGGGTCGCTGTCATTCTAGGCTCAACGGGACGTAACTTCGCAGCTGGCATGAGTGGCGGTATCGCTTACGTATGGGATAAATCTGGTGACTTCGAATCCAAGCTAAACTCCGAACTGGTTGATCTCGATCCAATTGAAGAACAAGACGAAGCACTCATTAAAGAGATGCTAACCAAGCACGTCCAATACACCGGTAGTGAAGTCGCGCAATCTTTCCTAGATAACTTTGCTGCGGGCATAGCCTCTTTAGTCAAAGTCATGCCACGCGACTACAAAGCGGTACTACAAAAACGTGCACAAGAGAAGCAAAATGAAATGGAGGCTGTGTAATGGGTAAAGCAACTGGGTTTCTAGAACATGGCCGCGAACTGCCGGGGAAAATCGAACCGGCAGAGCGTATCAAAAACAATAAAGAGTTTGTCCTAAACCAAGAGTTTGGCGATAAGGTAAATACTCAAGCGTCCCGCTGCATGGATTGTGGCGTACCGTTTTGTCACAACGGCTGTCCAATTGGTAACATCATTCCAGAGTTTAACGACGCCGTATATCGCGATAGCTGGGAAGAGGCGTGGAATATTCTTAGTTCTACCAATAATTTTCCTGAGTTTACCG
Organism: Vibrio marisflavi CECT 7928; assembly: GCF_921294215.1. Classification (GTDB taxonomy): domain Bacteria; phylum Pseudomonadota; class Gammaproteobacteria; order Enterobacterales; family Vibrionaceae; genus Vibrio; species Vibrio marisflavi. The sequence continues at coordinate 259,709 of NZ_CAKLDM010000002.1, read as the reverse complement.
GGCGAGTATGTCCAGCTCCTTGTGAAAGTGCTTGTGTATTAGGCATCAACCAAGATCCAATCACAATTTGCAACATCGAAAAAACCATAGTGGAAAAAGCGTACCAAAATGGCTATGCCAAACCAAAAGCGCCACGCTCTCGCACTGGCAAGAAAGTTGCCATTGTTGGCTCAGGTCCAGCAGGGCTTGCTGCAGCAGAACAACTAAATAGTGCGGGACACAATGTTACTGTCTTTGAGCGAGATGAAAAAGTGGGTGGTTTGCTCCGTTTTGGCATTCCCGACTTTAAGCTCAATATGGAAGTCATTGACCGTAAAATTAATATGATGGAACAAGCAGGCATCGATTTTAAGGTTAACCAACATGTTGGTGTAACCATCAACGCTCAACAACTCAATCAGGAGTACGATGCAATCTTACTCACTGGCGGCTCAACTGTACCTCGTGATTTGCCTGTTCAAGGTCGCGATCTAAAAGGCGTTCACTTCGCAATGCAATTTCTCGCTCAAAACAATCGCAGAGCGAACAATATGGACCTGAAGTCTGAAGAAATACATGCGGCAGGAAAACACGTTGTTGTTATCGGTGGCGGAGATACCGGTTCGGACTGCGTCGGCACTTCCAATCGTCACGGCGCTGCAAGTGTCACTCAAGTTGAAATCATGCCAATGCCACCGGAAGCGCGACCTGCCAATATGCCTTGGCCACAGTACCCAATGATATTGCGTACTTCTACATCTCATGAAGAAGGCTGCCAACGACAGTGGAATATTCTTACCAAGGAGTTTGTTGGCAACGAAAAAGGCGAACTAACCGGTATTCGTATTGCTGATATTATTTGGCATGAAGCAAAGGCTGATGAACGTCCAAGGTTCGAGGAAGTCGCAAATAGTGAGAGAGTAATTCCTTGCGATATGGCTTTCCTTGCAATGGGTTTTTTACACCCGGAACCTCAAGGAGTACTCGCGCAACTCGATATTGAGCTTGATGAAAGAGGTAACGTTGCTACAAGTGGCTTCAGTACCAACCAGCCGGGAGTATTCGCGGCAGGAGATATGCGAACCGGGCAATCGCTGGTTGTTCGTTGCATCAATGAAGGCAGAGAGTGCGCCATTGACATTGACGCTTATCTAATGGGTAACTCCAATTTAGAAGCAAAGGCTGATTCTCTAATGATGTCCGTGTAGCCCCACTTATCATTTAACGAATTATTCACTACAAATTAAATCACTAGTTCCTTCTTAACAGTTTTGGCCAGTATAAACGCTGGCCCTTTTTTTAGTTAGCTCGCCTCAGTTCCAATAAACCCAGCTACGCAACCCTCTGTTATTTATCACCTTCAATGCCATAACATGATAAGTTTTTCGGTTCAGCCATTTTGTCCCGATAACTTGACCTTTTTCACAATAACCTTTAGCTTGTAATTTCGGCTTAAAAATGACCTTGCGATTAAAGCAACGTTTTAGTCAAAAAATATGAATAGTTAGTCAAAAATAAACAATTATTATAATTATCCATTTTACTGTCTGGTAGACAGAAAATTACAGGGAGAATTGCAATGGCGCTTTACGATCCTCAGCTTGAGAAAGACAATTGTGGATTCGGTTTGATTGCCCATATGGAAGGCGAACCAAGCCATAAGCTCGTTCGTACAGCAATTTCGGCACTTGATCGCATGACTCACCGTGGTGGTATTGCCGCCGACGGAAAAACTGGAGATGGTTGTGGTTTACTGCTTCAGAAACCAGACTCTTACATGCGATTGGTTGCTGAAAATGAAAGCTTCAACCTAAGTAAACAGTATGCTGTCGGAATGATATTTTTGAGCCAAGACTCAACCAAAGCTCAAAAGTCACAAGAGATTATCAACTCTGAACTGGGTAAAGAAACCCTTAACGTTGCAGGCTGGAGAACCGTTCCTACCAACCCTGACGTTCTTGGCCCTATCGCACGAGACTCACTACCGAATATTCAGCAAGTCTTTATTTCTGCTCCTGCTGGATGGCTCGAAAGAGATATTGAAAGGCGTTTATATATTGCGAGACGCAGGATAGAAAAGCAGATTCTCGATGATGACTTCTATATCTGCAGCTTATCAACCCAAGTTATCATCTATAAAGGGTTGTGTATGCCAGCGGATTTGCCGCGATTTTATCTGGATTTGGCGGATCTCAGGATGGAGTCTTCCATATGCCTTTTCCATCAACGCTTCTCTACTAACACACAACCTCGCTGGCCACTCGCTCAACCCTTCCGATACTTAGCTCACAACGGTGAAATCAATACTATTGAAGGCAATAGACAATGGGCCAGAGCAAGGGCTTATAAATTTTCCTCTCCACTTCTACCAGACTTACAAACCGCGGCACCGTTCGTTAACGAAACAGGATCAGATTCATCTAGCCTAGACAACATGTTGGATCTATTTTTGGCCGGAGGCATGGACATCTTCCGCGCAATGCGAATGCTTGTACCTCCAGCATGGCAAAATCACCCTGACATGGATCCTGAGTTACGTGCATTCTATGACTTTAACTCAAAGCACATGGAACCTTGGGATGGCCCTGCTGGTATTGTACTATCCGATGGCCGTTACGCTGCTTGTAATTTAGACCGAAATGGCTTGCGTCCTGCTCGATATGTGGTGACTAAAGATAAGCTTATTACCCTTGCATCTGAAGTCGGCATCTGGGATTACGCGCCGGATGAAGTCGCAGAGAAAGGCCGCGTTGGACCGGGTGAGCTGCTTGTGATTGATACACACGAAGGCAAGCTCTGGCAATCAAGCGAAATTGATAACGACCTAAAAGAGCGTCATCCATACAAAACTTGGATGGAAAATAACGTTCACAAACTCACGCCATTTTCTGAGCTCGCAGATGAAGTAGTCGGCGAACGCAACTTCGATGAAGATTTACTTAAGACTTATCAAAAGCAGTTCGCAATGTCGAACGAGGAAGTCGATCAGGTGTTGCGTATTTTGGGTGACATGGGCCAAGAAGCAACTGGTTCAATGGGTGATGATACCCCAATGGCTGTACTGTCCTCCAAAGAACGCTTGGTCACAGATTACTTCCGCCAGAAGTTCGCTCAGGTAACCAATCCGCCGATCGATCCATTGCGAGAAAAGCACGTAATGTCTTTAGCGACCAGTGTTGGACAAGAAATGAATGTCTTCTGTGAAACAGATGGACACGCCAACCGAGTTACCTTTGATTCCCCTGTACTACTCTACTCAGATATGCAGCAGTTGCTTGAGTTGAGTGATGAACATTACCGCAATACGATCGTCGATATCAGCTACGACCCAAACACCACCACGCTAAAACAAGCTATTGAATCACTTTGTAGTGAAGCTGAACAGGTCGTTAGAGAAGGCACTGTATTAGTTGTACTTTCTGACCGAGCTCTATGCAAAGGGAAACTACCGATCCCAGCTGCGATGGCTGTGGGCGCAGTGCAAACACGTTTAATCAACGCCAACCTTCGCTGCGATGCCAACATTATTGTTGAAACAGCAACAGCTCGAGATCCTCATCAGTTTGCTGTATTACTTGGCTTTGGAGCAACTGCGGTCTATCCGTATCTTGCCTACGAAACACTAGGCAAATTAGTTGATGATGGTGCGATCAGTAAAAACTACCGCGACGTGATGCAAAACTATCAGTTCGGCATCAATAAAGGCCTGTACAAGATCATGTCAAAAATGGGCATATCTACTATTGCTTCTTATCGATGCTCTCAACTATTTGAAGCAGTTGGCTTGCACCAAGATGTGGTGGATTTATGCTTTAAGGGTGTCGCTACAAGAATCCAAGGTGCAAGCTTTGACGACTTCCAACAAGACTTATTTAATCTATCCAGAAAAGCTTGGGCGAAACGTAAGCCAATTGAGCATGGCGGCCTACTGAAGTATGTTCATGATGGTGAATACCATGCATATAACCCATATGTAGTGAGCAGTCTGCAAAAAGCCGTAAAATCAGGTGAAGGCCAAGACTATGCAACGTTCGCAGAAGAAGTGAACTCTAGGCCAGCGGCAACGCTGCGCGATTTAATGGCACTGAAAAAACCATCTAAAACGCTTCAAATAGAGAAAGTTGAGCCAAAGTCTGAACTGTTCAAACGCTTTGACACTGCTGCAATGTCTATTGGAGCATTGAGCCCAGAAGCGCACGAAGCATTAGCTATCGCGATGAACAAACTTGGCGGCTATTCAAACTCTGGTGAAGGCGGCGAAGATAAACGCCGATTTGGCACCAATCGAAACTCTAAAATCAAACAAATTGCTTCCGGCCGCTTTGGAGTGACTCCGCATTACCTAACCAATGCCGATGTCCTACAAATAAAAGTTGCACAAGGGGCAAAACCCGGTGAAGGTGGCCAACTTCCAGGACACAAAGTAACGGCTGAGATTGCTAAACTACGTTACTCTGTGCAAGGTGTCACGCTCATCTCTCCACCACCACATCACGACATTTATTCTATCGAAGATTTAGCGCAGCTGATTTTCGATCTGAAGCAAGTCAATCCAGATGCTCTCGTATCGGTTAAATTAGTTTCCGAGCCGGGTGTTGGTACTATCGCGACTGGCGTTGCAAAAGCATATGCCGACTTAATCACTATCTCCGGCTACGATGGTGGTACTGCAGCAAGCCCTCTAACATCAGTCAAATATGCTGGTAGCCCTTGGGAACTAGGTTTAGCCGAAACACAACAAGCATTGGTTGCAAATGGTCTACGTCATAAGATTCGCCTGCAAGTGGATGGCGGTTTGAAAACAGGGTTAGATGTTGTAAAAGCAGCCATTTTAGGAGCAGAGAGCTTTGGTTTCGGCACGGCACCTATGGTTGCACTTGGCTGTAAATTCTTGCGCATTTGTCACCTAAACAACTGTGCGACTGGTGTTGCTACTCAAGATGAAAAACTGCGTAAAGAATACTTCAAAGGCTTGCCAGAAATGGTCGTTAACTATTTCACAGGCCTTGCTGAAGAAGTACGTCAATACCTATCTGAGTTAGGGGTTGAAAAGCTCACTGATTTAATTGGCCGCACTGACCTACTCGAAATTGTAGAAGGTAAAACAGCCAAGCAGAGCAAACTCGATTTATCGCATATTTTGGAAAAACCTGTTTCTGCAGACAACCACCCAATGTACTGGACGCAGCCAAACACACCGTTTGATAAAGCGGAGCTCAATCAAAAGATAGTCGACGAAGCAAAACAGGCAATTGAAAATAAAGAGTCAATCACTCTGTTCTACGATGTATTGAACACAGACCGCTCGATCGGCGCTCGATTGTCAGGTGAAATCGCCAAGCGCTATGGCAATCAAGGTATGGCTGCATCTCCAATCAAATTGCAGCTGCAAGGCACGGCTGGCCAGTCTTTTGGTGTATGGAACGCGGGAGGCGTTGAGCTCTATCTAACTGGTGACGCAAATGACTATGTCGGCAAAGGTATGGCCGGCGGCAAAATTGTTATCAAGCCACACTTAGGTACTGCCTTCAATTGCAACGAAGCGACCATCATCGGTAACACCTGTCTGTATGGTGCGACTGGCGGTAAGCTATTTGCCTCTGGTACCGCTGGCGAACGCTTTGGTGTACGTAACTCAGGCTGCATAGCCGTTGTTGAAGGTGCGGGAGACAATGCTTGTGAATACATGACTGGCGGAATCGTCGCGATTCTTGGCGCTACAGGGGTTAACTTTGGCGCAGGAATGACAGGTGGATTTGCCTATGTGCTTGACGCGAACGATGATTTCCAAGGTCGCGTGAATAATGAGTCGGTGGAAGCTCTATCGCTATCATCACTCAATATTCACCAAGAACACTTACGCGGACTGATTGCCGAACACCTAGAGCTTACAGGCTCAGTTCACGCGGAAGATATTCTGGCTAACTTTGATGAATGGATCCCTAAATTCTTCCTCGTTAAGCCCAAAGCCGCTGACCTTAACACCTTGTTAGGTCACCAAAGTCGTAGCGCTGCTGAACTGCGCGTTCAAGCACAGTAAGAATTGGAAGGAGCCAGAAATAAATGAGCCAGAATGTATACCAATTTATCGATGTGAACCGCGTAGACCCGGCGAAAAAACCTCTGAAAAAGAGAAAAATTGAATTCGTTGAAATCTATGAACCATTCACTAAGCAACAAGCTACAGCGCAGGCCGATCGATGCTTAGATTGTGGCAACCCATATTGTGAGTGGAAGTGCCCTGTTCATAACTATATCCCTCAATGGCTAAAACTCGCCAATGAAGGACGTATCATAGAAGCTGCCGAATTATCACACCAGACCAATAGCTTACCAGAAGTTTGTGGCCGCGTTTGCCCGCAAGATCGCTTGTGCGAAGGATCTTGTACTTTGAGCGATGACTTTGGCGCAGTCACGATAGGAAATATCGAAAAATACATCACAGACCAAGCGTTCAAAATGGGCTGGAAACCAGACATGTCTAATGTCGAGTGGACGGACAAGAAAGTTGCCATCGTTGGCGCAGGCCCTGCAGGACTTGCGGCAGCTGATATCTTAGCTCGCAATGGTGTAAAGCCAGTAGTCTTTGATCGCTACCCTGAAATTGGTGGCCTGCTAACTTTTGGTATCCCTTCATTCAAACTTGAAAAAGAAGTGATGAAAAATAGACGCAAGATCTTCACTGAAATGGGTGTGGAGTTTCAGCTTAATGTTGAAGTTGGCAAAGACATCTCTTTCTCTGACCTCATCGACAATTATGATGCGGTATTCCTTGGCGTGGGTACATATAAAAATATGCGAGCAGGCCTAGAAAATGAAGATGCGCAAGGAGTATATGACGCTCTGCCATTCTTGATATCAAACACCTATAAAGTGATGGAGCTAGAAAACGAACAACCATTTATCGATATGTCCGGTAAAAAGGTGGTTGTCTTAGGGGGTGGCGATACTGCGATGGACTGCGTACGAACCTCCGTTAGGCAAGGTGCAAGCAATGTCATTTGTGCTTACCGCCGAGATGAAAGTAACATGCCAGGCTCTCGCCGAGAGGTGAAAAACGCCAAAGAAGAAGGCGTAAACTTTATGTTTAACTTGCAGCCTCTGGGTATTGAGGTTGACGATACGGGTAAGGTTACTGGAGTAAAAGTAGTGAAAACAGCTTTAGGTGAACCTGATGATGCAGGCCGACGTAGGCCAGAGCCTGTCGAAGGAAGTGAACATGTATTATCAGCTGATGCGGTAATCATGGCATTTGGCTTCCAACCTCACCGCATGGACTGGCTAGAACCATTCGACGTTCAGCTTGATCAATGGGGCCGCATTAAAGCACCAAACGATCAAGAATTTATGTACCAAACCAGCAATAAAAAGATCTTCGCTGGCGGCGACGCTGTTCGAGGCTCTGATTTAGTAGTGACTGCGATTGACGAAGGCCGCAAAGCAGCTGAAGGTATCCTTGATTACCTAGAAGTTTAACTCTGCCTTACAAATCAAGACGTAAAGGGCCTGTTTTCAGGCCCTTTTCATTTTTAAATTTTTGTGCTCAATTGCCTTCGAATAAACACACTCCAAACACATTTGATGCCGTTAACTTTATTAACCGGACTCGAATGCTATGGTTACATCAACTCTAAAGTAAAAGCTTACGCAAATATGCTTAAAACAAACTATCTAGTACTAACTTTAGCTGTTGTTTCCATTTCTGGCTGCAGCCAAGGAGTTGCCAATATGAAAAGTCGTGTGGAGCTACCTTGTGGAGACAAGCCAAATTGTGTTTCCACCCAGGATCTGCGCAAAGAGTATAGACTCGATCCTTATGTACTTAAAAAAGGCGTTACTATAGTTCAAATTGAAGCCGCTGCATTAACCTTGCCTCGCTCTAAAGTAATCAGTAAAACCGATGATTACTTACACATCACTTGTACAACGAAAATACTGCGATTTGTCGACGATCTTGAACTGGAAATACAAGGTGAAAAACTATTGGTTCGCTCTGAGTCTCGAGTTGGTTATTCAGATTTTGGAGTCAATCGTAAGCGAGCCGATGAACTGCGTAAAATTTTGCTTGAGAACGACCTAATTCATCCTGACAATCTCGTGAAACACTATTCGAAGTAGCTACAAAGAGCATAAAAAAACCAAAGCCTAGGCTTTGGTTTTTGCTTTTGGAAAATATTGTACAACTATCGAAATACAACCAATCGTTTTGGCGCGATTCGGCCATCATCATCGATTTCCGCAACACCGATAAACTGACGCTCTTCACCAGAAGTCATCCGAACGAAACCTTCACTTGGCGCTCCAAAAACCTGCACAGGCTGGCCGTGTTGAACCATGTCTGTTAGCTCTGGAATCAAGTTTACTTCAGGTAGCGACTCAACTGCTGTATCCATTGGCATCAGGATTGGGTCAAGTAATAAGCGAGGCTCGATTTCTTGCTCTCTGGCTTGATCTAAGAGAGCACCTAGCTGTTCCAGTGTGACCATTTTCTCGACTGGATAATTGGCAACACCTGTACGACGTAGGTAGGTAACATGCGCACCGCAACCAAGCATCTCACCAAGATCGTCTGTGATAGTTCGGATATAGGTACCCTTAGAACAATGAATTTCCATCTCAACTTCATCACCTTCAAAGCGAAGTAGTTCGATAGAATAAACAGTGATCTTGCGAGCTTCACGAGGAACCTCGATGCCCTCACGAGCATATTCATACAGCGGACGACCTTGATATTTCAATGCAGAAAACATTGATGGTACTTGGTCAGTCTCGCCCTTAAAAGTTTCTATACACTCAAGTAGGCGCTCTTTCGTGACGTTAACGTCACGAGTTTCAACGACTTCACCATCAGAGTCAGAGGTGTTTGTGCGCTCACCAAGCTTGGCAACAACAACATAACGCTTATCTGAATCTAATAAAAACTGAGAAAACTTAGTTGCTTCACCAAGACAAATTGGCAACATACCTGTTGCTAGTGGATCAAGTGCGCCAGTATGGCCTGCTTTCTCGGCGAAGTAGATACGCTTAACTTTTTGCAAAGCGTCGTTGGATGAAATACCCGTTGGCTTATCCAACAATACTATGCCATTGACTGGACGGCCTTTACGACGTCTTGCCATTATGCCTCTCCTGACTCTTCAGAGCCCGGTTGCTCGTCTTCACGGCCGGCTTCTTTTTGCTTACGCTTGTCTTCGCTCAACACTTCACTTACAAGGTTAGACATACGCATACCTTCAACTAGAGTGCTGTCATATTGGAAGCGAATTTCTGGCGTTAGGCGCAGACGAATACGCTTGCCTAGCATCATACGAATATGACTTTCATGCTCTTTTAGTGCATTTAGACAGCTTTGTGGTGTTTGCTCACCAACGCATAGGAAAGTGACGAAAACTTTGGCGTAAGCTAAGTCTCTTGATACTTCAACGTCGGAGATAGTGACCATTCCAATACGTGAATCTCTCACTTCACGTTGAAGGAGAATAGCTAGCTCTTTTTGTAGCTGCTGGGATACCCGCTGAGTGCGGCTAAATTCTTTTGACATTTCTTTTCTCACAATAGAAAGAATGGGGGGATGGTTCTAGCCAGCCCCCCATGGTGTATTTAACAACCAATTAAATGATGTCAGTCAATTAGTCTAAAGTACGTTTAACTTCAATGACTTCGTATACTTCAATTTGGTCACCAACGCGAACATCATTGTAGTTCTTAACGCCGATACCACATTCGTAGCCATTTTTCACTTCTTGAACATCGTCTTTAAAGCGACGTAGTGACTCAAGCTCACCTTCGTAGATAACAACGTTATCACGCAGTACGCGAATTGGGTTGTTACGCTTGATGACACCTTCAGTAACCATACAACCGGCAATTGCGCCAAGTTTTGGTGATTTGAACACGTCACGAACTTCTGCAAGACCACTGATTTCTTGTTTGAATTCAGGAGCAAGCATACCGCCCATTGCTTGTTTCACTTCGTCAATCAACTGGTAGATGATTGAGTAGTAACGTAGGTCTAGGTTCTCAGCCTCAATAGTACGACGAGCTGTTGCATCTGCACGTACGTTAAAGCCAAGAATGATTGCGTTAGAAGCTGCTGCAAGTACTGCATCAGTTTCTGTAATACCACCAACACCAGAACCAACGATGTTCACTTTTACTTCATCAGTAGAAAGCTTCAATAGTGAATCTGAGATTGCTTCAACAGAACCTTGTACGTCTGCTTTCAGTACTACATTAAGCTCAGCAACTTCGCCCGCAGCCATGTTAGAGAACATGTTCTCTAGTTTCGCTTTTTGCTGGCGTGCTAGTTTAACGTCACGGAATTTACCTTGACGGTAGTTAGCAACTTCACGCGCTTTACGCTCATCACGTACAACAGTCGCTTCATCACCAGAAGAAGGCACACCAGAAAGACCTAGGATCTCTACAGGGATAGATGGTCCAGCTTCAACAACTTCGTTACCATTCTCATCACGCATCGCACGTACACGGCCATATTCTTGACCACACAATACGATATCACCCTTACGAAGAGTACCTGATTGAACGAGTACTGTTGCAACAGGACCGCGACCTTTATCAAGGCGAGATTCAACAACTACACCTGATGCCATGCCCTCAGCAACTGCAGTCAGTTCTAGTACTTCAGACTGAAGCAGAATCGCTTCTAGAAGACCTTCGATGTTAGTACCTTGTTTTGCAGAGATGTGAACAAACATGTTGTCACCGCCCCACTCTTCAGGAATTACATCGTACTGCGCCAGTTCATTCTTAACGTTGTCTGGGTTCGCATCTTCTTTATCAATTTTGTTTACCGCTACAATCAGAGGTACTTCTGCTGCTTTCGCGTGCTGAATCGCTTCGATTGTTTGAGGCATCACACCATCGTCAGCTGCAACAACAAGAACAACGATATCTGTCGCTTGAGCACCACGTGCACGCATCGCTGTAAATGCTGCGTGTCCAGGAGTATCAAGGAAGGTAATCATGCCATTGTCAGTTTCAACGTGGTATGCACCGATGTGCTGCGTAATACCGCCCGCTTCACCAGATGCAACGTGTGCACGACGAATGTAGTCAAGTGTTGATGTCTTACCGTGGTCAACGTGCCCCATGATAGTAACAACAGGAGCACGGTGAATTGCTTCAGCATCGTGGTCACGATCAGAAAGTACCGCTTCTTCAAGTTCGTTCTCTTTACGTAGAACAACTTTGTGGCCCATTTCTTCCGCAACTAGCTGTGCAGTTTCTTGGTCAATGACTTGGTTGATAGTTGCCATAGCACCCATCTTCATCATCACTTTGATGACTTCAGTACCTTTCACTGACATCTTGTTTGCTAGCTCAGAAACAACAACGGTTTCGCCGATAACAACATCTTGTTTAGCAACGGTAGCTGTTTTATCGAAACCATGTTGCATAGAGGTCGGTTTAGCCAATTTGCCTTTTTGACCTCTACCACCACGTTGGTTGCGACCATTTCGTTGGTCTTGATCGTTCGAAGCTTTTTTCTTCTTCTTACGACGAGGTGCTTCTTGACGACGGTCTGCTTCATCTTCGGCTTCACGAGCGTATTGTGAAGTCGTTACATGGTAATCTGTATTTTCCATATCACCCTTTTTCTTTTCAGCAGCAGACCAACGTTCTTTGTTTTTCTCAGCCATTTCGCGAGCTTCTTCAAGCTTGCGCTGACTCTCCTCTTCAGCTTTACGTTTAGCTTCTTCTTCCTGACGACGCTTAAGTCGGTCGGCCTCTAATTTTGCTGCTTCTTGCTTAGATTGATCTTCAGCACTACCTTCAGCTTTAACGCTAGCTTCGTGTTTTGCTTTCTCTTGGGCTTCACGCTTTGCTTTCTCTTGAGCTTCGCGTTTCGCCTTTTCTTCTGCTTCACGCTTAGCTTTCTCTTCAGCTTCACGTTTCGCTTTTTCTTCTGCTTCACGCTTCGCTTGTTCTTCAGCTTCGCGTTTCGCGTTTTCTTCCGCTTCACGCTTCGCTTGTTCTTCAGCTTCGCGTTTCGCTTCATCTTCGATTGCACTGCGCTTTACGTAAGTGCGCTTCTTGCGCACTTCCACTTGCACATTTTTGCTTTTACCAGCGCCCGCATTCACGCTTAACGTGCTACGAGTCTTACGCTGCAAAGTTAATCGAGTAGGAGCTGCATCACCCTGAGCATCACCATGCTCTTTTTTAAGGTGAGCTAGAAGCTGTTGCTTCTCGTCCTCAGTGACATTGTCTGCACTCGATTTGTTCATTCCTGCATCAGCAAGTTGTTTAACTAAGCGATCCACTGGCGTACCAATTTCTTCACTCAGTGCTTTAACTGTAAGTTCTGTCATACCGCTACCTCCTTGCTGAAATTATTCTTCGTCGCCAAACCAACAGATATTACGCGCTGCCATGATAAGTTCACCTGCACGCTCCTCTGTTAGCTCCTCGATACCTTCTAAATCGTCAATACCTTGGTCAGCCAAATCTTCTAGCGTTACAACGCCTTTCGCTGCCAATTTGAATGCCATTTCACGCTCTAAACCTTCAAGAGCAAGTAAGTCTTCCGCTGGCTCTAAACCTTCAAACGATTCTTCTTGAGCAAGCGCTAGAGTAGTTAAAGCTTCTTTTGCTCTACTACGTAGCTCTTCTACGATTTCTTCGTTTAAGCCATCAACTTCAAGCAACTCATTTACAGGTACGTAAGCTACTTCTTCAAGAGTTGAGAAGCCTTCTTCTACAAGCATCTCGGCAAAGTCTTGCTCAATATCAAGATACTTCATGAAGTTCTCGATAGAAGCGATTGACTCTTCTTGGTGTTTCTTCTGTAGGTCTTCAACAGTCATCACGTTCAATTCCCAACCCGTTAGTTGAGAAGCCAGACGAACGTTTTGACCATTTCGACCGATTGCTTGTGCTAAGTTGTCCGCTTCAACAGCGATATCCATTGAGTGTGCATCTTCATCAACGATAATTGAAGCTACATCAGCTGGCGCCATTGCATTAATAACAAACTGAGCAGGGTTATCGTCCCAAAGAACGATATCGATACGCTCACCGCCAAGCTCGCCAGAAACCGCTTGTACACGCGCGCCGCGCATACCAACACACGCACCAACAGGGTCAATACGCTTGTCGTTTGTTTTTACTGCGATCTTTGCACGAGAACCTGGGTCACGAGCAGCGCCGCGAAGTTCAATCAACTCTTCACCAATCTCTGGCACTTCCACTCGGAAAAGTTCTGCCAACATTTCTGGTTTAGAGCGAGTGATAAACAGTTGGAATCCACGCGCTTCAGGTGCAACTTTGTATAGTAGACCACGTACTCGGTCGCCCGGGCGATGGTTTTCACGTGGCAATTGATCATCACGTAAAATTACCGCTTCAGCGTTATTGCCAAGGTCTAGTACGATAGTGTCACGGTTAACTTTCTTAACCGCACCAGTCACTAGCTCACCTTCATTGTCGATGAACTGCTCTACGATTTGTGCGCGCTCAGCTTCACGTACTTTTTGTACGATAACTTGCTTCGCAGTCTGCGTAGTAATACGGTCAAACGTTACTGACTCAATATCATCTTCAACATAGTCGCCTAGTTCGATGCTTTCATCTTCGAACTGAGCTGCTTCTAAGGAAATTTGTTTAGTTGGGAATTCAACTTCTTCTACTACTTCCCAGCGACGGAAAGTATCGAACTCACCACTTCTGCGGTCGATCTCAACACGAACTTCGATATCCATCTCGTGCTTTTTCTTAGTCGACGTGGCAAGCGCGATTTCTAATGCTTCAAAAATACGCTCACGAGGTACTGCTTTCTCGTTAGAAACCGCCTCTACTACCGCTAAAATTTCTTTACTCATTCTATCTAGCCTCTTAAGCTCTTTTCTCTAGGAGAACTAAAATTTCGGGATCAGGTTAGCTTTCGAAATATTGCTCAGTGCAAATTGTTCTTCTTGTCCTTCAACAGTCAGTGAGATGGTTTCACCATCCACAGAGTGAATTTCACCCTTCCACTTTCTACGGTTACCGACTGCCATTTTCAGAACAACGCTTACCTCGTGACCAATAAACTGCTCGTAATGTGCTGCTTTGAAAAGTGGTCTTTCTAAGCCTGGCGAAGAAACTTCGAGGTTATAAGCCACAGAAATTGGATCTTCAACATCCAACACAGCACTTACCTGATGGCTAACTTCCGCACAATCGTCAACATTGATTCCATTCTCGTGATCGATATAAATTCGCAATGTTGAGTGTTCGCCTGCACGAATAAACTCTAATCCAACTAACTCATATCCAGAAGCACCAACAGGAGCTTCAAGCATTTCAGTAAGTTGTCTTTCTAAACCAGTCATTTAAACCACTCCAGAAACAAAAAAAGGGCTCAGAGCCCATTATAAATCCCAAGCAATTATCCAAAATATCCAGAAGCAACGTCTGAAAAACTTTAGATAACAAAAAACCCCGAACGTCGGGGTTTTTTGTTGCTGGACCCTGATAGTTAAACAATCCAATTTTAGCTAAGCTCTATGGTTTGGCTAGTTAAAATGTCTGTTTAACTGCAGTGACTCTTTCACTGCACAAACTTGTCCACTATCCGATTAGGATTTTGGTTGCGGGGGCCGGATTTGAACCGACGACCTTCGGGTTATGAGCCCGACGAGCTACCAAGCTGCTCCACCCCGCGTCCGACTTGTTGAGCATTATACGCTCTACAAGGTGTTTTACAAGTTTGTAAATCATGGTGCCGAGAGAGGGACTCGAACCCTCACACCTAAGGCACTAGCACCTCATGCTAGCGTGTCTACCAATTTCACCATCTCGGCATCAATAATTTGATTATTGAGGAATTTCGCTGTCTTTCTTGGCAGGAATTTCGCTCTTAGTTTTCTCAGCTGCTTTCGGAGCCGGAGCGGTTTGTTGTTGAACCACACCTTGTGCTGGGTCAACCCACTTCGAATCTGCTTTATGAGTAGTCGATAGATTACCCAAAACTAAGCTAAGAATAAAAAATGCTGTAGCTAGTACCGCTGTTGAACGAGTTAAAAAGTTACCCGAACCACTTGCACCAAATACTGTATTTGATGCTCCAGAGCCAAATGAGGCTCCCATATCTGCGCCTTTACCTTGTTGAATCAACACTAAGCCAATTACACCGACTGCGACCAACAGGTAAATCACAAGTAGAATCGTAAACATGCTTTCCACCTATGTTCCAAATTGTTGAGCCAGCACGCCGAAAATATAATTCACAGGCAAAGCTAGCGACCTCCTTTGTTGAA
Source organism: Vibrio marisflavi CECT 7928 (assembly GCF_921294215.1). Classification (GTDB taxonomy): domain Bacteria; phylum Pseudomonadota; class Gammaproteobacteria; order Enterobacterales; family Vibrionaceae; genus Vibrio; species Vibrio marisflavi. The sequence goes on along the minus strand of NZ_CAKLDM010000002.1, from coordinate 244,467 downwards.
GGCCGGGCAATACTAGCGAAACGCCGACACGCTGACAAGTAAAAATTATAAAAAAGTCGTCCCTTGCTGTTCAACCGATTAAAAAAGGGGCAAAACTCTAAATTTCGCACCGATTCTAAAGCTAATTAGCACCATTAAGATGAACGAAAATAAACGTTAAATTAGCAACTTGCTTTTACAGCTTCTGCTATTTTCAATGCTGAAGAGCGAACTAGCTGATCATCCTCTCCTTCAACCATTACTCTCAGTAGTGGCTCCGTACCTGACTTACGAAGTAAGACTCGGCCTTTATCTGCGAGCTCTGCTTCAACTTGCTCAACTACAACTTTCACTGCTTCTGCTTCAAGCGGGTTAGTATCGCCACTAAAACGCACATTTTCCAAAACTTGCGGATACAGGGTCATACCTTGAGACAATTGGTTCAGTGACTGCTTGCTGTATACGATGGACGCTAGCACTTGAAGTGCTGCTACAATAGCATCACCCGTAGTTACTTTATCCAACAAGATCACATGACCAGAGTTTTCTGCGCCAATTTTCCAGCCATTTTCGATTAGCTGTTCCATCACATAACGGTCACCTACAGCGGCTCGGATAAGTGGAATACCTAGCTTCTCTAAGCCTTTTTCCATGCCTAGGTTCGTCATTAGCGTACCTACAACACCACCTTCTAACTCACCCTTTCTTTGCAGATCGCGTGCGATAATATAAGCGATTTGGTCACCATCAACCTTGTTGCCATGTTCGTCAACCATTATCAGGCGATCTCCATCACCATCAAACGCTAGACCTAAATCAGCCTTCTCTTCAACAACCCGTTGTTGAAGCGCTTTAACGTCAGTTGCACCAACTTGGTCGTTGATGTTTAAACCATCAGGCTCAACACCCATCGCGATGACGTTTGCACCAAGTTCTCTAAACACGTTTGGCGCAATATGATATGTGGCACCATGAGCGCAATCGACGACGACCTTAAGGCCTGCAAGACTTAACTTGCTTGGGAATGTGCTCTTACAAAACTCAATATAGCGACCAGCTGCGTCAGTTAAACGGCTAGCTTTACCAAGTTGAGCAGAGTCAACACACTCAATGTCTTTATCCAATTCTGCTTCAATTGCTAACTCAATCGAGTCGGGCAGTTTGGTGCCTTCTGATGAGAAGAATTTAATTCCATTGTCGTAAAAAGGATTATGTGATGCTGAAATGACTATCCCCGCCTCAGCGCGGAAAGTTTGTGTTAAATAAGCAACGGCTGGAGTTGGCATTGGGCCAGTAAACGTTGCTTTTAACCCGGCAGCAGCCAAGCCAGCTTCCAGAGCAGATTCCAACATATAGCCAGAGATTCGCGTGTCTTTGCCGATAATAACCTTTTTCGTCCCTTGTTTAGCCAATACTCGACCTGCAGCCCAACCTAGCTTTAAAACAAAGTCTGGAGTAATTGGGTACTGGCCGACTTTTCCACGAACACCGTCGGTGCCAAAATAACGTCTTTTATTCGACATGGGACATTCCTATTTATAACTTCTAATGTCTATCTTGTTTCTGTTTATCTGCTTTTGCATCAAACAAACTTTATAAATTCTGATGAGTGATGCTAACAATTTTCATTGCATCAATTGTTTCTTGCACGTCATGAACGCGTATTATCTGTGCACCTTTCATGGCCGCGATAGTTGCACAAGCAATGCTCGCCCCAAGAATTTCTGAAGGTGACTTTTCAAGCAACTTAAAGATCATAGACTTGCGGGACATTCCAACCAATAGGGGAAGCTCCAAACTGTGCAATTGCTCTAAGTGTGCTAAAAGATGATAGTTGTGTGGGATGGTTTTACCAAAGCCAAAGCCTGGATCCAAAATTAATTTATCACGACTGATACCCACCGACTTACAGGCTTCAATTCGCTCGTCTAAGAAAGCTTTGATTTCTTCAACTACATCTTGATACGAAGGATTCGCTTGCATAGTTCTTGGCTGTCCTTGCATATGCATTAAGCAAATTGGCACATCTGCGTCAGCAGCAACCTGTAAAGCACCTGGCTCTCGCAAAGCACGAACATCGTTAATAAGATCAGCACCGGCTTCAACAGCCTGCTTCATGACTTCTGCTTTACTGGTATCAATTGAAATCCATACATCGTGCTTTTCGCGTATTGCACTAATAATCGGAATAACACGCTCAAGCTCATTTTCAAGTTCGACATCTGGCGCTCCGGGGCGTGTTGATTCCCCTCCGATATCAATAATGCTGGCACCTGCAGCAATCATTTTGTCAGCTTGATCAAGCGCTCGAGCGAGAGTGTTAAATTGGCCACCGTCGGAAAAAGAGTCCGGTGTCACGTTCAATATGCCCATCACTTGTGGGCGACTTAAGTCCAACTGCTTATTTTTACTTTTAATAATCATCTAGATACCAGTTTCATCCCTGATAGAGAGATTTAAAATTAACTCTGGATAATAAAGAGCAAAAAGCCCCGAGAGAAACTCGAGGCTTTAGTTTATTGAAAGCTATTATTCGCTGTCTTTTTTATCCACTGGCTCGCTTGGCGCGGCTTCAGAGGTTTCGACAGGTTTTTCAGAAGACTCCGCGGCTGGCTTTTCTTCAGCAGCCGGCTTTTTATCTTCTGGCTTATTGTCGTCAGATTTATTCGCTTGGTCACCCCAGCCAGCTGGCTCACGGATGTCATCTTTGCGATCCATCAAATCATCAATTTGACCTGCATCGATAGTTTCATACTTCATCAGTGCATCTTTCATAGCATGCATGATATCCATATTGTCTTCGAGAATTTGCTTCGCACGGTCGTAGTTGCGATCGATAAGAGTACGAACCTCATCGTCAATAAGCTTGGCCGTGTCATCAGACATATGCTTAGTTTGCGTTACACTGCGGCCTAAGAATACTTCGCCTTCTTCTTCAGCGTAAAGAAGAGGACCAAGTTTTTCTGAGAAGCCCCATTGTGTAACCATCTTGCGCGCGATATCAGTTGCTCGTTCGATATCGTTAGATGCACCTGTCGACACTTTATCTTTACCGTAAATGATCTCTTCCGCTAGACGGCCGCCGTAAAGGCTCGAAATCATCGACTCAAGATGCTGACGAGACATACTTACGCGGTCTTGCTCTGGCAGGTACATGGTGACACCTAGTGCACGACCACGTGGAATGATAGAGACTTTATAAACCGGATCATGCTCTGGTACTAAACGACCAACAATTGCGTGGCCAGCTTCGTGATAGGCTGTCGACTCTTTCGTTTCTTCAGACATAACCATTGAACGGCGCTCTGCACCCATCATGATTTTGTCTTTCGCAAGTTCAAACTCAACCATAGATACATTGCGTTTGTTGCCACGTGCAGCAAATAGTGCCGCTTCGTTAACAAGGTTGGCAAGATCTGCACCAGAGAACCCTGGAGTACCACGTGCTATTAGCGAAGGCTCAACATCTCCAGCAAGAGGGACTTTGCGCATGTGAACTTTAAGAATTTGCTCACGACCACGAACATCAGGCAATCCAACCACAACTTGGCGGTCGAAACGACCCGGACGTAGTAATGCAGGGTCAAGAACGTCTGGACGGTTAGTTGCAGCGATAACGATAATACCTTCGTTACCTTCAAAGCCATCCATTTCAACCAGCATTTGGTTCAATGTTTGCTCACGTTCATCGTGACCACCACCAACACCTGCGCCACGTTGACGACCTACAGCATCAATCTCATCAATGAAGATAATACAAGGTGCAGCTTTCTTCGCTTGTTCGAACATATCACGGACACGTGATGCACCAACACCCACGAACATTTCTACGAAATCTGAACCTGAAATTGTAAAGAATGGAACTTTCGCTTCACCTGCAATTGCTTTTGCAAGTAGCGTTTTACCTGTACCCGGAGGACCAACCATCAAAACACCAGTTGGAATCTTACCACCCAGTTTTTGGAATCGGCTTGGATCACGCAGATAGTCAACCAGCTCTTTCACGTCTTCTTTTGCTTCGTCACAACCAGCAACGTCCGCAAAAGTAGTTTTGATTTGCTCTTCGCTCATCATACGAGCTTTACTCTTACCAAAAGACATAGCGCCTTTACCGCCACCGCCTTGCATTTGACGCATGAAGAAAATCCATACACCAATCAGTAAGATCATTGGGAACCAAGAGATAAAGATAGTGCTGAGTAAGCTTTGCTCTTCAGGAGGAGTGCCCTTCACTTTCACGTTTTGATTAATTAAATCATCAAGGATTTTATTATCATAAACAGGCATATATGTGACATATTTGCCACTCACGCCATTGCGAGTGAATGAGATCTGTTCACCTTTGAATGTTGCTTCTTGTATCTGGCCTTGGCCAACTTCGTGTACAAATGTGGTGTAGTCAACCGTCTTTCCATCGTTGCTGCCAGGTCCAAAGCTTTGGAACACCGACATCAAAACTACAGCAATAACAAGCCACAGAATTAAATTTTTTGCCATGTCACTCAAGGTGTCAGCCTCTCGATAACTAATTGTAATTAAAGGTAGGGTACTACAGTTTCTACGCTGTAGCTATACTATAAAATTTAACATTTAGAGGTTAAACCGTTAGCCTTTGTAACCAGTCGCTACAATGTAAACTTCTCGGGAGCGAGCCCTTGAAGAGTCAGGCTTCCTGATTTTCACCGTTCTAAACATATCGCGCACTTCTTGCACGTATTGGTCGAAGCCTTCCCCTTGGAAAACCTTAACAACAAAACTACCATTAGGTGCAAGAACTTGTCGACACATATCTAATGCTAGCTCAACCAAATACATAGCGCGCGGTTGATCGACTGATAAATTGCCAGCCATGTTCGGAGCCATGTCCGACATCACAATATCAACCATATCTGGTTGAATTCTTTCTAATAATGCTTCAAGCACTGAGTCTTCACGGAAGTCACCTTGCAAAAACGCAACCCCAGCGATGGAATCCATTGGCAAAATATCACAGGCAATCACTTGCCCTTCATCACCAACTATATTGGCCGCATATTGAGACCAACCACCTGGAGCAGCGCCTAAATCGACGACCGTCATTCCCGGCTTGAGCAACTTGTCTTTATTCTGAATTTCTTCGATCTTAAATATCGCTCGAGAACGATAACCTTTCTTTTTCGCCTCGTTGACGTACTTATCATCAAAATGTTCTTTCAGCCAACGGCCTGAACTTGCAGAATGTTTTTGTTTACTCATTCGGTTTTAATGCCTCTGTCCAAATGAAAATATAGTCTTCGTTGATAGATGGCGTTAAAATAGCGCTTTTCAACCCTAATAGTAAAAAATAATTGGCCGCAAAATGAATCTAAGCACCAAACAAAAGCAGCACCTAAAAGGCCTAGCGCACAACTTGAAACCAGTTGTACTGATGGGCGCTAACGGGCTAACAGAAGCGGTACTAGCAGAAATCGAAATCGCTCTTGATCACCATGAACTAATCAAGATTAAAGTTGCCTCAGAAGATCGTGAGACAAAACAATTGATTATCGAAGCTATCGTTCGCGAAACTAAGGCTGAGAAAGTACAAACCATCGGTAAAGTGTTGGTGTTGTATCGCCAATCAGAGCAAAAGAAAATTGAGCTGCCGCGCAAATAATACATTGCTCTTAATGATGAAAAAGGTCGCTTAAGCGACCTTTTTCATTTAGTAACAAAATATGACTATTTCTCTAATCAAGTAAGCGATTAGATATATTCAACTTTGTCGATTTCAAAATCTTTGTCGCCACCTGGAGTAGAAATGATGACTTCGTCACCTTCCATCTTACCAATCAGGCCGCGAGCAATTGGCGAGCTCACAGAAATGCGCTGCGCTTTGATATCAGCTTCATCGTCACCCACGATTTGATACGTTTTTTCTTCGTCAGTATCGACGTCAATCAAAGTCACTGTTGAACCAAAAATCACTTTGCCTGAGTTATCCATTTTCGATACGTCGATAACTTGAGCAACAGAAAGCTTATACTCGATGTCGCGAATTTGCGCTTCACAGATCCCCTGCTCTTCTCTTGCAGCGTGGTATTCAGCGTTTTCTTTTAAGTCGCCTAACTCACGAGCTTCTGCAATCGCATTAGAAATCAGCGGGCGTTGTTTTAGTAGTTTATCTAATTCTTCACGCAGTAATTGTTCACCGCGTACTGTCATTGGAACTTTTTCCATTTCATACCTCTACGCCAAAGCGAACTTTGGACAAAAAAAACCTACCCAACCGCATCGGTTAGGTAGTATTAAGTTGATCTCGTTTTATCTTAGTGTAAACAAACTTTCATACTAAATCATCTTAAATCCCGACAAATCTTGCTTCATAAATCTGCCTTAAATCTTGATGCACGTATTATCTGTGCTCCCCTCTTCTGGCAAGCTTTTCTAACACATTGTTTCATGGCCACGAACGGATGAATTTCAAACAATTACAACATAAAAAACACTGTTTTTAATTGTAAAAAATACTGTTCAAAATAAAAAAAGATAAAGAAATTAAAGTTTAACATCGATCACAAAATTAAATTTAAGTTATTTAAAATCAACACTTTGATGTTTTTTTACTACGAAGTAAAATTAGCACTCACTGGTGATTTATATCATTTTACTAACTGGGTAAGGAACTTTAACGGTAAAACATCGGCAGTCATTGCACTAATTGGCTTTGATGCTGCGCACAATTTTTTCTGCAGCGCCTGCTGGTTTGGAGCAATACCCAGAGAACATCGAACTCATTTGGAGCTCAAGTTAGAGACTCAATTGACACTCCAGTTGATATATCAGCTTGAATCGATAGTGCTCATATAAATAAAAAAATTATCTATTGTATGAACAATAAATTAGGATTTAATAAGATGAAAAAGACTCTGATTGCTCTTGCGGTATCTGCTGCAACTCTAGCATTTGGTGCAAACGCTGACACTCTAGCTACAGCTCAAGCAAACGACGGTAACCTAGCTGGTACTTCTCTTTACTCAGCTAACGGTAACGACATTATCATGAATGGTCGTGTGGAAGCTCGAGCTCAAGAACAAGGTGGCAAAGTTTCAGATGCTTCACGAGTTCGTTTAGGCTTTGGTGGCATTTCCACTATCAATGCTGATAACAACCTATACGGTGTTGGTTACTGGCAAGGTGAGTTTACTACCGATGATAACGGTAATGTTGACTCTAATTCCAACAGTCTTACTACTCGATATCAATATGCTGGTATCGGCGGTGATTTTGGTCAAGTTGTTTACGGTAAAGATGATGGCGCATTCGAAACCTTTATGGACGGCTATACTGACATCATGCAGACGTTCGGTGGTAACTATAAAGTACTAGGTGTAGCTAACCGCTCTGACAACACTGCTACTTATCAAGGTTCTTACGGTAACTTCTCTGCAATTGCTAACTACCGCTTTGCAGACGATACTACTTCAACTAATGCTACTGACAATACTAGTAACGGCCAACGTGGTACTTCTGCAGCAGTTAACTATACAATTGGTGATACTGGCGCGAGCATCGGTACGGGCTACTCTAACCAAAACGGCTCTCACACATACATGACTGGTGCTGGATACACTATCAGCAACTTCTATGTAGGTGCTAGTTACACTGATGGTAAACTTGATTTCGACAACTACACTGCATTCCAGACTAGCAACCCTTATAGCTTCTCTGGTAAGCAAGACTACCGCGAATACGAAATTGCAGCATCATACACTCTAGGTAAGACTGCATTTACTACAAACTACAGCAACGAGAAGACTGGTGACTACACTTCTGCAAAAGCAATTGCTGTTGATGCAACTTACTACTTTACTCCAAACTTCCGTTCGTATATTGGTTATAACTTCAACCTGATGAATTCTGGCGACCAAGTTAATGGTGTAGCGCTAAACAAAACTGGTGCTCAAGACCAAGCTATGGTTGGTATGCGCTACGACTTCTAATTTAGACGACTGTCTAAATGCTATATTAACGCCTGCACTTGCAGGCGTTTTTTTATGGTCAATTTTGACAATCATTGGCGAATAATGAGGTTATACTCAAAGTCTTAGCTCTTTAAACGGATTTTGCTATGGCCTTGAATTTACAGCACCTTCGTATTTCTATCTCACTACTTGTTTTCTTTTTTGCTGTTTTTTTTAGCGGAGTCAGTGCTGCTTATCTACCTAGCGAAAGTCTGCCTCAAGGTGCACGAAGTACACTCGTGGTGCAAGACTTGAAAACCGGCAAAGTGCTGATGCAGTCCGGTAGCAACGACGATTTTTTCCCGCCCGCGAGCACTCTAAAACTTATCACCGCTTTAGCTGCAAAATTAGAGCTAGGAAACAGCTTTCGCTTTCATACCTCGTTAATAAAATCCGGCAACGATTTGGTGTTTAACTTTTCAGGCGATCCAACACTAACCACCAATGATCTCAAAGCAATGGTAAAGCAGATCGCACAAGGTGGCATTCAAACCATCAAAGGCGATATTTGGTTAAATGGCACCGCATTTAACGGTTATGAAAGAGCCATTGGTTGGCCATGGGACATTTTAGGTGTTTGTTACAGCGCGCCTCCTAGTGCAATCAACTTAGATGAAAACTGCGTGCAAGCGTCTATCTCGACGCCAAGTCCATCACCTTACAGTGATAAAACTCGGGTCTATGTACCAGAGCACCTTCCTATTCATGTCGCAAACAAAGTAGTTGCAGTAAGCAAAGATGAGCAAGAAGAAACCCATTGTGCATTAGAGCTTCTCACCTCAGCTAACAATCACTACACCTTAAAAGGTTGCGTGGTTAAACGCAGAAATCCAATTCCACTGAAATTTGCCGTTCAGCAGCCTGAACTCTATGTCACTAGAGTGATTTACAGCTTGCTGCATAAACAAGGTATTCGACTAGAAGGACAAATAAAAGTGGGCAAGCCCGCCATTCAGCGAAGCGATCTGATAGCTTCTCATCAATCTAAACCATTGCCTGAATTACTCGAAGTGATGCTAAAAGAATCCGATAACCTAATTGCCGATACGCTCACGAAGGCGATTGGTGCCAAATATTATAAGCAGCCGGGTAGCTTCAATAATGGTACGGCAGCAATTAAGAACATTATTCGCGACAATACGGGGATTGATTTAAAGCGAGACAGAATTGTCGACGGCTCCGGGCTATCTCGTAACGATAGAATGACACGTGCCAATATGAGCGCCATTCTACGTTATATATGGCAAAACGATAAACAGTTGGGCTTAATTGATATTATGCCTGTCTCAGGTACATCAGGCACTTTGCAATATCGAAAAAGTATGCGCAAAGCGCCAATCAAAGGTAACATCATTGCTAAAAGCGGCAGCGTTTATGGTACTTACAACATGGCTGGGTTTGGGTTGGATAAGCAGGGCAAACCAACGACTTTGTTTGTTCAATACGTTGCAGATTATTTCGTAAACAAAGACAAAAAGGCTAGGAAAACTACTCCGCCAATTACAAAGTTTGAGAAGGCTTTTTACCAAGAAGTGATAAAGCTAAGCCGTGCAATCCAACCTTAAACTAAATTTGAGGCTAGGCTGAACGGCCTAAAGTAAATTTAGATTGGCATTACCAAGCAACGTATGCTGAAACGCCTGATATCAAACCAACTACAGTCATGCTCACAAGGCCAATAGGTGAAATAAGCCAATCAAGTGATACGCTTTTTTTGTGCAAACCAAGCTGATTGATATAGTACCGAGCATGGTGATTGTGCCCTTGATCTTTTAACTCATCAATTAGAGAACGAGAAAAACTTGCAGGGCTAGTTTGCAAAATTGCGATGGCTTCATCCATCGGCATCACTGTTAGTAAATGCACTTGTTTGTCGCGATCATGGCGATAAAACGCGTTTCTTGCAGCGTCAATCTCCGCAGAAGAATAGCGGGATTGATCTTGGTTTAATATATTGTTCACTACCGTCATAACAAATCTCCCACAAGGCCCCCACTCATGAATAAAGTGAAGCCCGATTAGGTATGACCACCAAGTACAACGAACTTGCACGTAGAACAAAACTTCATTTCCTTAAAGTTTTATCGTAGAAATCGTTGCTTAAGTATTAGGTAAACAAGACGAGAGGTTTGCTCTCTACCGCGAAAATGGTAGGAGCTGTAGGCACTTACCGACGCGGATTATTCCTTACCCAATACCGTTTTCACCCCCAAATAGGGAGGATGGTCGGCATTGATCATAAAGTTCTCCATAACTACTGTCCCCCTGACAGCCCGAGTAAAGTAACAAAAAAAGTGATTGAGAACCGTTATCTTACGCTCAGTAACAAGAATTATTTGCTTTTCAACTTTGACCCACCCCATACTTTAGATAAAACAGTTGGTAGGTTTAGGTATGATTTCCTGTAAAACTCGATCAAAATCAAAAAGGTTCACCAAAGAATATATCAAGAGAAAAGGCTACATTTGCGTGGGCTGGACCAGTGTGATCTTAGGAATGATCGGCATCACTGTACCACTACTTCCCACTGTACCCTTTATTCTACTCGCGCTTTATTGCTTTGGTTGTGCGTCCCCTAAGTTCCAGCAATGGCTCCTTAACCATAAACGCCTTGGCCCACTAGCTAGGCGCCTACAAAGCAAAAGTGGCTTAACTGTAAAAGAAAAAGTTCAATCGTTGATCCTTATCTGGATCTCAATGGGTGCGGTCTTTTATTTCGTCGCCCTCGGCACTCACTGGCAGTGGGCAATTCTAGGTTTAATCGCTTTCGAAACTTGGTTTATCTTACGCTTCAAAACTCATTACCCCGATAAAGCAGAAGCTAAATCTGAATCCGTTGATACAAAAAAAGCGCCATAACGGCGCTTTTTTACTTGAAGTAGATAACTACACTAAAGTCACTCGCGCAAACTTACGCTTACCGACTTGAACCACATATGTGCCAGCTTCAAGTACCGCTTTCGCATCCGTCACCTTTTCACCTTCAACTTTCGCTGCACCTTGTTTTACCATGCGCATAGCATCTGATGTAGATGAGCATAGTGAAGCTTCTTTAAGTAGGTTGCTCATTGGCATCCCTACTTCAAACTCAAACTCAGGCATAACATCTGGCACCGCGCCTTTTTGGAAACGGTTGATGAACTCTTGTTCAGCTGCATCTGCATCTGCTTCAGAGTGATAACGAGCAATGATCTCTTTAGCTAGTAAGATCTTAATGTCACGTGGGTTTTTACCTTCTGCAACAGCTGCTTTGAAGTCTGCAATCTCACTTAAAGGACGGAAAGAAAGCAGTTCGTAGTAGCTCCACATTAAGTCATCAGAGATCGACATGATCTTACCAAACATCTCACCCGGCGCTTCGCTAATACCGATGTAGTTGTTTGCTGACTTAGACATCTTCTTCTCACCGTCTAAACCAACTAGCAATGGCATCATCAATACCACTTGTGGCTTCTGGCCATTGGCTTTTTGTAGCTCGCGCCCCATTAGCAAGTTGAATTTTTGGTCTGTACCGCCAAGCTCTACGTCCGTTTCCATTGCTACAGAATCATAACCTTGCAGAAGTGGGTACATAAATTCATGAATCGCGATAGGCTGGGCACCAGCATAACGCTTTTTGAAGTCATCGCGCTCTAGCATACGAGCAACTGTTTGGTTTGCAGCTAGGCGAATCATGCCCTCTGCACCAAGCTCAGATAGCCACTCAGAGTTAAACTGAATCTTAGTTTTTGCAGGATCTAATATTTTGAATACCTGCTCTTTATACGTTTCTGCATTACGTAGAACATCTTCGCGAGTAAGCGGTGGACGAGTCGAGTTCTTACCTGTTGGATCACCAACCATGCCAGTAAAATCACCGATCAGGAAAGTGACGTCATGGCCTAACTCTTGAAATGCACGAAGCTTATTAAAGATAACTGTATGCCCCAAGTGAATATCCGGCGCAGTTGGATCTGCACCCAACTTAATACGTAATGGACGTCCTTCTTTTAGCTTCTCAATAAGCTCAGCTTCTGGAATTAGCTCTTCAACGCCGCGCTTTATCTCAGCTAGTGCATGTTCAATGCTCGCCATTCTTGTTCACTCCCACAGATTTGGCAAAATTTTGATGATGCACATCTTACTTGAATAGCGATGCTTTTTGAAACAAGTTAGACTAAACAATAGGACTTATTTAATTGTGATGACCAGAACGAACACCAGATGTTGTCAATTTTCGCTCGTTTACCATGGATGCACCGAGCACTTATCGCATTCTTTAGCGCTATCATCGTTATCGCGCTGTTTTTCTTTCCCGACACAAAAAAGCTCAAACAAGAGAACAATCGCTATAAAGTAGGACAAAACTATCCACTTGATATTGATACCAGCGATTTGGGTGTAAAGCTTGCCTCTCCTTCTCTTAAACTGATTCGCTGGGAAAAATACACCGTATCGTCTGGAGAAAGTGCGGCCAGATTATTTCAACGTATCGGCCTTTCGGCTCGTCTCCTGTACGATCTTACCTCAGCGAGTAAACCGATTAAAAGCCAGCTGACTAAACTCATGCCCGGCGACGTGCTTGAGTTTGGCTTTGACGATAAAAACGAGCTTGTGCAACTAAAGCGCGAGCTCTCTCCTTATGAAACATTTCGAATTTCACGCACACCCAATGGTTTTGTTTCCGAGCTTGATAAGAAGGAAGTTCACTATCAATACAACTATGCTGAAGCCTCTATTAGTTCTAACTTTTGGAATGCCGCTGTTGGTGCTGGTTTAACACCCAACCAAATTATGGAGCTCGCAGGGATCTTTGGTTGGGATATTGACTTCGCGCTCGATATTCGCAAAGGCGATGCGTTCAAAATCCTCTACGAAGAAAAAGTAGTCGAAGGTGAGGTAATTGGTCGAGGAAAGATTATCGCTGCCGTATTTAGCAACCAAGGCGATACGTTTACAGCTGTATTAGATGACGTTACTGGTCATTATTACGATGAAAATGGTCGAGCTATGCGTAAAGACTTTTTGCGCTCGCCGCTAGATTTTCGCCGAGTCAGTTCCAACTTTAACCCTCGAAGGCTTCATCCTGTTACTGGTCGAGTTCGCCCACATAACGGCACAGACTATGTTGCTCCTGTCGGCACTCCTATTTGGGCAGCAGGTGATGGCGTGGTCATCAAATCCAGTTATGGACAATACAACGGAAACTATGTCTTCATTAAACACAGCAACACATATGTCACCAAGTATCTGCACCTGAAAAGACGTAAAGTCAAAACAGGTCAAAGAGTTAAACAGGGACAAGTTATCGGAACTCTAGGCGCAACTGGGCGCGTCACCGGAGCTCATCTTCACTACGAATTTCTTGTGCATGGCGTGCACAAAAACGCGCGAACTGTAAAGCTGCCTCAGTCGAAATCATTAACAGGCAAAGCTAAGACAACTTTTGTGGCAAGTGCAAAAGAGCGTATAGCCAAACTTGATCAATACAGTAATTTATTATTTTCGAGTAACTAACTATTCAAGTCGTTGCTACAGAGTGATAAAAGTAGCAACGACTATAAACTTGCCCTTCAGTTTGTGTTCAAACCAGAACGAATCAGGATTCATTCTCAGTCAGTTTTTTCTCTCGCCCTAACATCAGCAAGCATGGTGTGAGAACGAGTGTCAGCACTGTGGCAAAAGCCAAGCCTCCGGCGACAGCAGTGGCTAATTGTGACCACCACTGGGTACTTGGTGCGCCAAACTCGACTTTTTGGTTGATAAGATCGATGTTCATTTCCATAACCATGGGTAGCAAGCCTAAAATGGTCGTAATGGTTGTCAACAACACAGGTCGTAAACGCTGCACACCAGTTCTCAAGATTGCTTCTCGTTTATCGAGCCCACGTTTAATAAGCTGATTGTATGTATCAATTAATACGATATTGTTGTTCACAACAATTCCCGCCAACGCAATGACCCCGATTCCGGACATAATAATGCCAAACGGTTTTTGGAAGATTAGCAGTCCAGCAAACACTCCTACAGTAGAGAAAACAACAGCGCTTAGAATTAGGAATGCCTGATAGAAGCTATTAAACTGAGTAATCAAAATCAACGCCATCACAGCAAGCGCCACAAGAAATGCCTTTTGCAAAAATGCAGACGAGTTTTGCTGTTCTTCATTTTGTCCCCGAATATTGAAGGCCACACCTTTAGGCAAATCCAATTGAGACAATGCTTGCTGAATTTTTGGCAACTCTAGGGCTAGGTTGTAACCATCTTTCATGTCAGCAACAATTTTAATCACCCGTTGTCCATCTCGACGTTTGATCGTCTGCTGTTTAGGCTTCGGCAGCACTTGAGCAAAGTTGGTGATTGGAACCATGCCTGCAGGCGTTTTAATTCTAAGCTGATCAAAACGGCCAATATCGCGCTTATCTTCTGGATAACGAACAAGGATATCGACTTCCTCATCCGCATCATCTGGCAAATAATCACCTAAGCGCAACCCGTTAGTAACAAACTGTACGGTATTACCAACAAGGGTCGCATCAGCAGCAAAGCGTGATGCGTTATCACGACGAATATCGACCTGCCAATCGATGCCTGCTTTATTGGACGTATCACTGATGTTAGTGAAAGCTGGGTTGCCATCAGCCCAATGCCTAACCATCTTCGCAGCTCTATCTAGGTTTTCTGGCACCGTTGAGGTCATTTCAATTTCTAAGTCGTGCTCAACCGGTGGGCCTGCATCCGGGAACTTGTACTCAATTTCAACTCCTGAGAACTTATCAGTAGTCTGCTTAAGCTCCTCGATTATCTCTCTCACTTTACGTCGATACTGCCAATCTACTGGAGTAATTTGGATCTGACCTATACCCTCGTCTCCACCTGTTTTGGTATAGACACTTTCAAACTCTGGGTGGTTGAACATTACCTGCTCAATATCGCGCATGATTAAATCTTTCTCATTGATAGACAGATCACCGTGTGAGCGAACTTTAACGGTAAAAAATGGAGGATCGACTTCAGGGAAAAACTCTGCACCTAAACCAGCTTTCACGTAAGTCACACCGACACCTATGGCAAGTAAGATAGCAGCAAACAGAATCTTCCAAGGATGATCGACAGCAACTGATAACACTCGATGATAAAAACGGGTGATGCCTGTTGCCTGTGAAAAGTCTCCGTCATGCAGAGCCACCATTTTTTGGCGGTTTAGTTCAGTGACATTCTGCGGCCGCCCAATAATGCTTCCAAGTACTGGAACAAACAAAAGAGCCATCATTAGCGAAGCACTCAACGTCGCAATCAGGGTTATCGGCAAATATTTCATGAATTCGCCAGTGGTATCAGGCCAAAACATCAAAGGAGCAAATGCGGCTAATGTTGTAGCTGTAGAAGCGGTAATTGGCCAAGCCATACGTTTTGCAGCATCCAAATATGCTTGTCGCTTATCAACCCCTTCTTGCATTCTCCTGTCGGCAAATTCCGTTACAACAATTGCTCCATCGACCAACATACCGACGGCCATGATCAGTGAAAACAACACAACTATATTCACAGTCAAGCCAAACACTGAGAGAACCAAAAGACCAGTTAAAAATGATCCCGGAATAGAGATACCAACGAGTAACGCTGTACGCACACCCAATATGGCGATAATCACGATCACCACCAATATGATGGCTGATAGGATATTGTTTTGCAGATCATTAAGCATGGTTTTCACGTCTTTCGACTGATCCCATGTGTATTTAACTTGCAAGTTACTCGGCCATTCAGGCTGAGCTTGTGCCACAGTCAGTACATGTTTAACGATATCAACGGTTTGAATAATATTTTCGCCGGCACGTTTTTTTACATCCAAAACAACCGCAGAATTGCCGTCCATTCGCGCATAGCTGTTGGGATCGCGAAAAGATCGACGCACAGAAGCAACATCAGAAAATTTGACCACTTGCTTACCATCTATTTTGACAGGCAAGTCGAGTAAGTCTGTTAGTGAATCAAACACCGAGGGAACTTTTACCGAGAAACGACCATAACCGGTATCTACAAAACCAGCGGGAACAACACGATTATTGAGAGAAATTAGGTTGTAAATATCTGCTTGATCAAGGCCATAGCTCTCCATTAAAAGTGGTTCGACTAAAACTTCAAGGATATCTTCTCTATCACCAGCAATATCGACTTCCAGCACCTGACGATAGCTTTCCAATTTATCGCGTAACTTACGAGCGATTTGTACTATGGTCCTTTCAGGAACAGTTCCGTAAAGAACTACCGACAATACAGGTTCAACAGAGGCAAGTGTTATTTCATTCACAGTTGGTTCATCGGTGTCATCTGGCAATTTAGGCTTCGCTAGATCAACAGCATCTCGAACATCTGCCATTGCTTCAGCAAGATCAACTCCCACACTAAACTCTAGAGTAATAGAAGCATGACCCTGTCCGGCAGTGGCTGTCATCTCTTTGACCCCTTCAATAGAGCGCAATTCTTGCTCTATAGGCCTAACTAAAAGCCGCTCTGCGTCTGCAGGTGAAATTCCTTGGTGAGTAACCGAAACGTAGATGATTGGAATGGTAATATCTGGACTAGATTCTTTAGGAATAGTGATATAGGTGACAATCCCAGCGATGAGAATCAGCACCAACAAAGTCAGCATCGTTCGTGTTCGAGATAACGCAGCATCAATAAGTGAGTACATACTATCTCTCCTTAGCTAGGGCTTAATACTATCCGATTTAACTGCAATAACTGCATCGCCATCACGCACAAAACCCTGACCAACAGTGATAATGTCAGCACTATCACCTAACCCTGCTAACCAAACCCCATCTTGCTCTGCTTTAACAAGGTCAATTGGAACAAACTGAACATGACTATTTTTTAGTATTTTCACGCCTAAGTTGCCATCTTTATCAAGCGCAAGCATTGCTGGCGTTATTTTTATTGCAGGTGTTTGAACCAAATTGAGTTCAACTTCAGAGCTTACTCCTGCAGGAATTTTTTGCGCATGATTGTCTACTTCGATATCAACTGGAAAAGTGTTAGTTGAAGTAGAAGAGACTTTTGAGACATAACGGACAAAACCACTCACTTTGCTACCATCAACAAATGTGACTCGAGCTTGTAGCTTCGGCTTAATAAATTGTATGTAACGCTCACTTACATCAGCTTCAATCACCAATGGATTGATATCAATTAAATGGGCAACTGGGTCGCCAATTGCTACGTAATCACCAAGCTCAACAGGTAGGTCATCGACAACACCATCAAACGGCGCTCGAACTTCTGTGTTTGCCAAATTTCTTTTTGCACTTTCCATATCCGCTTTTGCATCCACCAGCGCAGCTTCAGCGGTAAAAAAGGCTACCTCACCTTGCAAACCTCGATTACGAAGAGACTTCGAGGCAATAAACTCTTTTTCTCTAACTTTTAGCATCGCCTTAGCTTTAGCTAATTGTATTGCAAGGTCGGCTTTATCTATTTGGGCGATAACTTGACCTTTTTTGACGGAATCACCTTTTTTAACTTTTAGCCCAACGACGCTTCCCGGATATTCTGCGGAGATCTTGGCTTGTTTGTTTGGCGCTGTTCGGCCATATAGTTCGAGAACTTTGAAGGTAGGTTGAGCTTGGAAGCTTTGATAAACCACTTTTGCTAGTGGTGCTTTATTTGAGACTGGTTGGGGTTGCTTGAGGATTTCTTCTGATTTCAGGCTTCCTAACCCAAGCCATAAACCAAGAAGTACGACGATAACAATGGATACGAGCCACGGTCGAGAAGAGAATAAGCCACCAATTCGTGACAAAATCATAAGCAATCCCTCGAGTTGCGTTGACAGCTGTGGCGCTCAAGTCAATGCACCCTGCATGGGATCCAAATATGCAGGGTTTTGTCTTTTCTTCTTTAACGTAAAATACAGTTAGACGCTAAAGGAAGCTCCACAGCCGCAGGTTGTGGTCGCATTAGGATTGTCTACAAAGAATCTTGCCCCTTCGAGGCCTTCCGTATAATCCACTTTACCACCGACTAAGTATTGCAGGCTCATTGGATCTACGACCAATGTTACGCCGCTATTTTCAATCGTCGTGTCGCCATCATTTACTTTTTCATCGAAGGTAAACCCATACTGGAAACCACTACAGCCGCCACCTGTAATATACACGCGCAACATCAGTGCTGGGTTTTCTTCCTCAGCAATCAATGTTTTAACTCGCGATGCAGCAGCATCTGAAAATGACAATGGGATATTTACTTCGCTCACGACGACCTCTCTCATTCGTGCAATTTACCACTTATTAATAATCTATTCGTGGTTGTTCAGCTCAATTTGGGTACAAGGATTATCTTATACCTTACTAAATCGTTCAAGTATTCTAATGCTGTTCTCGCTTTTGTACAGGTACTGAGTATCAGTTTTGTGCCATTAATGAGTATAAATCGTTTTTTGAATTGGCATTGGCAGGTACAATGTCGGGCTAATTGGTCCGAGCAATCAACAGAAGGATAATTCCATGACCAAATCATCAGACTTGTATCAAAAGGCTCAACAAAAGATTCCTGGTGGCGTTAACTCTCCAGTAAGAGCGTTTAACGGCGTAGGTGGCTCACCTATTTTTGTCGAGCGAGCAGATGGCCCGTTGATTTTTGATGCTGATGGTAAAGCATACATCGATTATGTAGGTTCTTGGGGACCAATGATTTTAGGCCACAACCACGCGGCAATTCGTGATGCTGTAATTAAAGCAGCTCAGCGTGGGTTAAGCTTTGGAGCACCAACTGAAGTAGAAATTCAAATGGCAGAGCTAGTTTCAGAACTTGTTCCGTCTATGGAGCAACTACGTATGGTGAGTTCTGGTACAGAAGCGACGATGAGTGCGATTCGTCTAGCTCGTGGCTACACTGGCCGCGATAAGATCCTTAAGTTTGAAGGTTGCTACCACGGACACGCCGATAGCTTGCTCGTTAAAGCAGGCTCTGGCGCACTGACTCTTGGTCAACCTAGTTCACCGGGCGTACCTGCAGATTTTGCTAAGCACACACTAACGGCAACATTCAACGACCTTGATTCAGTACGTGAGCTATTTGAAGCAAACAAAGACCAAATTGCTTGTATTATCGTTGAACCAGTTGCGGGCAACATGAACTGTATTCCTCCTGTAGATGGGTTCTTACAAGGCTTACGTACAATCTGTTATGAACAAGGAGCGTTGCTCATTTTTGATGAAGTAATGACAGGTTTCCGTGTAGCGCTAGGTGGCGCTCAAGCTCATTATGACGTTCGCCCAGATCTAACTACTCTCGGTAAAGTCATTGGTGGCGGTATGCCAGTCGGCGCATTTGGCGGCCGTAAAGATGTGATGCAATATATCGCACCTACAGGTCCTGTATATCAAGCTGGTACATTGTCGGGTAACCCTGTTGCAATGGCTGCAGGCTTGGCATGCTTAAATGTTCTTAAAGATGAAGGCAACCACAAACGCCTTGCAAGCAAAACTAAACAGCTCGCTGACGGCTTCAAGTCGCTAGCTGAAAAGCACGGCGTACCAATGACGGTTAGTCAGGTAGGTGGAATGTTCGGCTTTTTCTTCACTGAACAAGAGCAAGTAACTTGTTACGAGGAAGTCGCTAAATGTGATGTTGAACGCTTCAAACGATTCTTCCACCTGATGCTAGACCACGGAGTTTATCTTGCTCCATCGGCATTCGAAGCCAGCTTCACTTCACTAGCGCATGGCTCAAAAGAAATTGAAGCTACGCTAGAAGCCGCGGACCAATGCCTAGCAATTATTGCTTCTGAAGCGTAAGTAATAGTTCAAAAGTAGGGCTGAATACTCAGCCCTACTGACTCTTGTGAACATCAAGTTAGTTTTTCTCTTCACTTTCCCTGTTGTGACATTTTTTTGTTATTCCAATGGCTCATCAGAAGCCTACACATTGCTATATCACAACTAAACAGCCATGATACAACTGGTCACTAAGACTTCACGATGGACTGCCCAATGCCAAAAAAGGTCTCAATATCCCCTAGCCAATGGGTGATTATCATTGGTTTACTCGCTGCTGCTTCCGCTTGCTATTTGCTGGTTCAGCCTTATGTCAACGCTATTGTCATGGCATTTATCATTTCGTTATTGATATCGCCTATCCACGCTTGGCTAGAAGGTAAAATGCCCACTCACAAGAACTTAACGGCATTTCTCAGCTGCACAATCTTAACCTTTATTATCGTGCTGCCACTGACTTTAGTATTCATGTCGATAGTCAATCAAGGCGCCGTATTTTCACAAAATGTTTATAAATGGGGCACACATGGCGGAATTGAATCGGTCATCAACCACCCTCTTGTCATCAAGGTTGTATCGCTCATCAATAGCTATCTACCCTTCGATAAGATAAACCCACAAAATATTGCGCAGAAACTTGGTCAATTAGCCGCATCGCTTGGCACAAACTTAGTCGGTGTCAGTGCCAAAGTGTTGGGTGATGCCACAAATTTCCTAGTGAACTTTTTCCTAATGTTGTTTGTATTGTTCTTCTTGCTAAGAGATCACGACAAAATCATCTATGCGCTGCGCCATGTGGTTCCTTTGTCTCGGTCACAGGAAGACAAGCTACTCGACGAAATTGAGCAAGTATCTAAATCTGCCGTTATGGGCTCATTTCTCACGGCGCTTGCTCAAGGTGTCGCTGGTGGATTAGGTATGTGGGCTGCTGGATTCCCAGGGTTATTTTGGGGAACCATGCTAGCATTTGCATCATTTATCCCTGTAGTCGGTACTGCGCTAATCTGGATTCCCGCCTCAATTTATCTCTATTTCTCGGGTGATACTGGCTGGGCGATTTTCTTAGTGATATGGAGTATTGCGGTTGTTGGTTCAATCGATAATTTATTGCGACCATTTTTAATGCAAGGCAACTCAGGAATGAACACTCTGCTGATGTTTTTCTCCCTATTAGGCGGCTTGCAATTCTTTGGTCTAATTGGCCTTATCTACGGCCCAATTATTTTTGCAGTCACTATGGTGATGTTTAAAATCTACGAGGAAACATTCCAAAACTTCCTCGACGATCAAGACAACAGCTAATCTAACTGAGACTAAAGATAAATAACTTCAAGAGGTGCGTGGTTTGTGCGAAAATCGCGCCTCTTTACTGAAACCTTATTTACAAAAACAACGGCCCTCATTTATGTCTGCTTATACTGCCCCTAGCCAAATTGCTCAGCGTCAACTCGAATACTTTAACGGTAAACACGTACTTGTGGCAGGCGAAGCAGAAGACATGTTCCCTGTGGAGCTTGCGCAGCATTGTGAGTCCGTATCTGTTTTCACGACTCATTACGGCTACTATCGCACACTCTGCTCTTCTCCGTCGGTTCAGTGCTACTTCAATGCTGAATTTAATGAGAAAACCAATGCTGACATGGTTTTGCTCTATTGGCCAAAAGCTAAAGCCGAGGCAGAGTTTTTGCTTGCCATGCTCATGGATAAACTTGGCACTGAGACGGAAATTGTCGTTGTTGGAGAAAATCGCTCCGGAATAAAAAGCATTGAGAAGATGTTCAAACCTTACGGAGTAATTAAAAAATATGACTCGGCGCGTCGCTGCTCATTTTACTGGGGAATATGTTCTGAAAAACCGCAACCTTTTGAGCTAAAACAATGGTTCAAAAGCTATAAAGTTCAGTACAAAAATACCGAAGTCGAAATCAAAAGCCTACCCGGCGTATTCAGTCATGGTGAGTTTGACATAGGCAGCCGACTACTGCTTGATAATCTACAAGAGCTGCAGGGTAAAGTGCTCGATTTTGGCTGTGGCGCCGGTGTGATTGGCACTGTGATATCTAAGCTAAACCCAGCGGTTAAAATCAACATGTGTGATGTTAGCGCTCTTGCTATTGCTTCAAGTAAAGCAACACTCGAAGCAAATGGGTTAAGCGGTAACGTGTTCGCTTCAGATGTGTATTCTGACACTGATAGTGACTATCAGTTTATTATCAGTAACCCACCGTTCCATTCTGGGCTGGATACCAGCTACAGTGCAACAGAAACCTTGCTTGCCGATGCGCCCAAACATTTAGCCAAATCTGGCGAACTGTACATTGTTGCAAATAGCTTCTTGAAATACCCTCCAATAATTGAGCAAGCATTTGGCCATTGTGAAACAACAGACAAGACGTCAAAGTTCACCATTTATCATGCGAAAAGTTAGTAGCTTAAAAGGCTAGGGCTCCCGTAGGGTCAACATGGATAGAAACACCCTGACCGATACTTAGTGCTTCTGAAGAACTAGCAAGTAGCTTATTGCCATTGGTTTCTATCACATAACGGCAGTGATCCCCCATAAACTGCTGTTCGACGACTTTGCTTTCTGCACTCAACCCATTGGTATTTCCGATCGGTTGCACTTGAATATACTGCGGCCGAATAAGCAGTTCACACTGACCATCGATAGCAATATCTCGCTGCGCTTGCGCTTGGATAAGACCAAGCTCAGTTTCAAAACCTTGCTCTGATATACGTTTTGCTAGCAAATAGTTACCTCCTCCAAGGAAGTTCGCAACAAACCGACTAGACGGCTGGTAGTAAAGCTCTGCTGCTTTGCCAAACTGCTCAATTGCTCCATTGTTCATCACAGCTAGTTTATCTGAAAATGCGAACGCCTCTTCTCGGCTGTGAGTAACAAAAATAGCCGTAATTCCTTGCTGTTTAAACAGTCTACGGATCTCGATGATCAATTGATGACGAACTTGAGTATCTATATTGGAAAAAGGTTCGTCTAGCAGCAGTAAGTCAGGTTTATAAGCCATCGAGCGAGCAATCGCTACACGCTGTTGTTGCCCACCAGATAGCTGATGTGGGTACCGACTTCGGAACTCGGATAAATGTACCAAGGTAAGCATCTCATCCACTCGCGCCCTTTTTTCATTTACACTAAGGCCACGCAGACCAAAAGCAATATTTTGCTCAACAGTAAGGTGTGGAAAAAGCGCATAATCTTGGAAGATCATCCCAATATTACGTTTTTCGGGCACTAGACTTTCCTGCCCATCGTCAACCACTCGCCCCTTCAAAGACATAGTCCCTGAGCTCAATTGCTGTATGCCAGCAATTGCTTTCAATAGTGTTGTTTTCCCACAGCCACTAGCACCGAGTAAACAGATGATCTCGCCAGCCTCAACATCAAGTGAGAGAGACTTTAAGATATCTGCATTGTCGTATTGACAATTGATACTATTAATTGAGAGTAACTGCTGCATTAATGAGTATGCTCCAAGGTTCGGTTAACAACAATTAGGGGCAATAGCCCAACTAAAACCAATAACACTGCAGGCATTGCCGCAAGCTCTAGCTGCTCATCAGAAGCGAAATTGAAAACGTAAGTAGCCAGTGTTTCAAAATTAAATGGCCGTAAAAGTAGCGACGCATTCAGCTCTTTCATCGACTCAATGAAGACAAGCAAACCAGCGATCAACACTCCCCTTTTTATCAAAGGAAGGTGGATCTGTTTTAACGTTTCATTAGCTGTACAACCAAGAGTGCGCGAAGCCATGTCTAAAGAAGGCGGTATTTTTTTAAGGCTACTCTCGACACTACCTATCGCGACCGCAGAAAAGCGCACTACAAGAGCAAACACCAGTGCAAAGATGCTTCCCGAAAACAATAAACCTGGCCGCTTCCATTCCATGCTCACAGCAAAATCGTTTAACCAATGATCTAACGTTAGCACAAATACCATCACTCCAATTGCGAGAACTGTTCCCGGAACTGCATAACCCATCGAAGCGGCTTTCTTAGTCACTTCACTGGGCAAGCCCGGAAGCAACCGATGGCGAAAATTCACAATTAAAGCAACAAATACAGCAACCATGGCAGCAGATAAAGAGACCTTTAAACTGTTGATAGAATAGTCTCTAAACTGAGTCGTCCAACTTTGCTCAATGTATTGGTAAGCATAATAAAGGAGCTGCATGATTGGGAAAATAAATGCAATGCTCACCAACCCCCAGCACCAAAAGATAGCGCACCACTTTTGACCACCAGTGAGGTGAATTAAATGCCTATCCTCTTGTACCATCTTCGATTGAAATAGTTTCTGCTTCCTTCTGCTATAACCCTCTAAACCGATAAAAAGAACGATAAAGAACAGCATTATCATAGAAATCTTCGCTGCTGCAGTTAGGCTTGAGTAACCCAGCCAAGTGTCATATACCGCTGTAGTTAAAGTGTTAACGGCAAAATAGCTCACCGTGCCATAGTCACCAATCGCTTCCATGGCAACCAAGGACAAGCTGACAGCAATCGCAGGCCGAGCAAGTGGAAGCGATACTCTTAGAAAAGTTTGCCAAGCGTTACATTTGAGCAATCTCGCCGATTGAGTCAAAGTACTACTTTGCTCTATGAAGCTAGCGCGACATAAAAGATAAACATACGGATACAGAACCAACGCTAATACTATGATAGAGCCTGTAATTGAACGTATATCCGGAAACCAGTAGTCCCTAGGCCCCCATCCTGTTACATCTCTGAGGGCCGACTGAATCGGCCCTGCAAAATCAAACCAATCGGTAAAAATATAGGCGACAATATAGCCCGGCATAGCCAGCGGAAGAACTAGCAACCATTGCAGTATTTTGTCAGAAGGAAAGCTGCACCGTGCCATCAACCAAGCACTTGGAAGCCCGAAGAGAAATGCCAGCAGCATTACACCAATAGCTAAAACGACCGTATTAAAAACATAGGTGGGCATAACAGTCGACATTAAGTGAGAAAAAATATCGTCCGTTTGACCTAATGACGTATACGCTATTGCGGCTATTGGCAAAAAAAGAGCAGCGGCGATAGCCGTACTGCTCATTTTCCATGAGGTAAATTTGTCAACCAACTTCATACAACGTTGACCAATTGAAAGCTTAATAACTCAATATTCATCAATAAAAGAGTTACAGATCGAACTTCACTTCATCGAGTAATTTAACCGCCTGCTGATGATGTGCCGCGACTTCATTTAGTGAAATTTTGTCAGCTCTAAAGTCTCCCCATGAAGCTACCAGTTCAGAGCGTTCAACGCCCGGTTTGACTGGATACTCGTAGTTTATCTCAGCATACATTTTCTGAGCTTTGTCTCCGGACAAATACTCCATCAACTGCACAGCATTGGCTTGATTAGGAGAATATTTTGCCATTGCCATACCACTTACGTTGACATGAGTACCATCCGTCTCTTGGCCAGGAAAGTTGATGTAGACGGCTTCAGCCCAAGCTTTTTGGTTTTTATCATTAACCATTTTTCCTAAGTAATAGCTATTACCTAAAGAAACATCACATAGGCCTTCTTTGATCGCTTTAACTTGTGCTCGGTCGTTACCTTGAGGTTTACGGGCTAAGTTCGCTTTCACGCCTTCAAGCCACTCTTTGGTTGCTTTCTCACCTTTATGAGCAATCATGGCAGAAACAAGGGATACGTTGTACGGGTGCTTACCGCTACGAGTACAGATCTTACCATTGAACTCCGGACTCGCGAGATCTTCGTAAGTAAATTCTTGACCTAGCTTACCCACTCGGTCACGAGATGAATAGACTGAACGCGTTCTAGTCGTTAATGCAAACCATCGGTTTTCTGCATCTTGGTATTGGCTAGGAATATTTTCTTCAAGCGTTTTACTGTCTACTGATTGAACCAAATCCTTTTCAGTTAGCTCACTCAATCGACTAATGTCTACCGTTAAAATGACATCTGCAGGGCTGTATTCCCCTTCTTGGCTCAGCTTTTCCGCGATCCCTGTTTTGGCAAAAATCACGTTAACTTTAATACCAGTATCTTTGGTAAACTCGTTGAGCATTGGCTGTACAAGAAATGGCTGTCGATAGCTATATACATTGACTTCTTCAGAAGCAATCGTTGGAAGTACAAAAGAGTTGGCAGCCAGCAGACCCAAAATCCATTTTTTCATCACATCAATCCTAAACATTAATGATAATACTTATCAGTTAGATTTGTTAATTATAATGTTGATGAATGAATTATCAATAGCGAGCAGAAAAAAACCTGCTGTTGCCAGCAGGTTTTCGTGGAGCTATTTGTAACGTTTTATTATTTTAGGGATACAAATTCAGGGTAAGCACCAATGCCACAGTCATGCATATCCATGCCTTCCAATTCTTCATCTTCCGATACTCGAATACCCACTGTCGCTTTTAAGATTGCCCAAACAACCAAGCTAGCTCCGAATACCCAAGCAAAGATAACACCAGCACCTAATAGCTGCGCACCAAAGGTTGCATCAGCGTTTGTTAGCGGTACAACCATTAAGCCAAATAAGCCACACACACCATGCACAGATATCGCACCCACAGGGTCATCAATCTTAATTTTGTCTAGACCGACAATACTAAATACGACAATCACGCCTGCTACAGCACCAATAGCAACAGAATAAAGCGGAGATGGAGAAAGTGGATCTGCCGTGATTGCAACCAACCCTGCTAACGCACCGTTGAGAATCATGGTTAAATCCGCTTTACCCCAAGTGGTTTTACATACAAACAGAGCAGCAATGGCACCAGCAGCAGCAGCAGCGTTGGTATTTAGGAAGATTTCACCGACAGCTGTCGCATTTTCAAAATCTGAAATCATCAACTGTGAGCCACCGTTAAAGCCAAACCAACCGAACCATAAAATGAACGTGCCAAGTGTGGCCAATGGCATGTTGGAACCAGGTATTGGGTGCACTTCACCTTTTGGCCCGTATTTACCTTTACGAGCACCAAGCAACAAGACACCAGCTAAAGCAGCAGATGCACCAGCCATATGAACAATGCCAGAGCCTGCAAAGTCGCTAAATCCAGCCTCAGACAAGAAGCCGCCGCCCCATGTCCAATAACCTTCCATTGGGTAAATAAATGCGGTCAGTACTGCAGAAAAGATAAGGAAAGACCAAAGCTTCATACGCTCCGCAACAGCGCCTGATACCACTGACATTGCTGTTGCGACAAAGACCACTTGGAAAAAGAAATCAGAAGCAAGTGAGTGATCTGCGCCTTCGGCTTGAGTCCCTATTAGAGTGCCAAAAGAAGGTAACCAGCCACCTTCACCATTACCGACATACATGATGTTGTAGCCAACAATTAAATACATGGTGCAAGCAATGCAGTATAAGCAAAAGTTTTTAGTTAGTATTTCTGTGGTGTTTTTTGAACGAACCAAACCCGCTTCTAACATTGCAAATCCAGCCGCCATCCACATAACTAATGCGCCTGAAATAAGAAAGAAAAACGTATCTAATGCGTAACGTAAATCTACTACCGTTTTAGTTAATTCCAATTCCATATATCTACTCCCCCCTAATCCTTTTCAATAACCGTTACAGTGCTTCAGCGTCCATTTCGCCAGTTCGAATTCTCACTGCTTGGTCTAAGTCATAAACGAAAATTTTACCGTCGCCTATCTTCCCTGTATGAGCCGCTTTACTTACTGCCTCAATGACACGGTCTACATTGTCAGCCTGTGTCGCTATTTCCAATTTCACTTTTGGTAAAAAGTCCACTTGGTATTCAGCGCCACGATATAACTCGGTGTGTCCTTTCTGGCGACCAAATCCTTTCACTTCTGAAACTGTCATCCCTTCAACACCAACGTCAGCCAAAGCTTCTCGCACGTCATCCAATTTAAAGGGCTTAATAATCGCATTAATTAATTTCATTGCTTCCTCTCTGCTACTAATTCCCACAGAGAGACTAATCCAAGTGACATGCCATGTTTTTATATTACTGAAAAACAAAGATTTATTTGTAAGAATAGAATTAAAAGCAGATTTTTCGCACCACTTTGGTGCATAAGGTTCACTAAAATAACGCAGAGAATAGATTAGCCCACTGAATTAGTGCACGAGAACAATGGAGGGGTTAACGAATAAACTCAGACCAACTGGCGAGGAAGCTTTCAAAGTCCACTAAACCGCAGCTCGACTCACTTTCACTTTCATAAATGCTGAAATCTTCTTCAAGTTCTAGAGGTTGTCCAGTACAGTTTTCTCGAATGAGCACTTCGCCATCTTCAAATACCACACTGATCTCTTGCCCTAGATACTGAAAGGTTTTCGTTGGGTTGCTCTTTGATTGAGAAATGATCTCGTTAATTTGTTCAATCTTGTCGGAAGAGGTAGCAATTTCCTCTTGCAACCAGCGTGCAACGACTTCATAGCCCATCTCACAACGAACATAGTATTCGCCAAGAAAAATATTACGGGTAAATTCGTATTCCATGCTGCAGGCTACCATTGGGAAAAGGGAGCGTAGTATATCGACATCACCACAAAAAGAAAAACACCTGACGCAAAGCCAGGTGTTTTATTGTTATATGCAGTTTGAACCTTTATGCCGGCTCTTGGAAGATAACAGTGTCAGCTTTCTTTGTATAATCCGCCATACGGTGGAAGTTCAGATAGCGATAGGTATCAGCCGCCGTTGCATCGATTTGCTTAGCGTATTCCATGTATTCCTCTTTAGTAGGAATACGGCCTAAAATAGCACCGACAGAAGACAGCTCCGCTGAAGCCAGATACACGTTTGCACCAGTACCTAGACGGTTCGGGAAGTTACGCGTAGAAGTCGACATCACCGTAGCTTCATCTGCAACTCGAGCCTGGTTACCCATACACAGGGAACATCCCGGTGTTTCAATTCGAACGCCTGCACGACCAAAGATGCCGTAATAACCTTCTTCAGTGAGTTGGTCTTTGTCCATCTTAGTTGGCGGCGCAACCCAAAGGCGAGTATCTAACTGACCAGAGTGTTTCTCAAGTAACTTACCTGCTGCACGGAAATGACCAATGTTGGTCATGCACGAGCCAATAAATACTTCATCAATCTTGGTGCCTTGTACGTCTGAAAGCAGTCTTGCGTCATCAGGATCATTCGGCGCACAAAGAATTGGCTCATCAATTTCAGCTAAATCGATTTCGATAACATGAGCGTACTCTGCATCTTTGTCTGCTTCCATTAGCTCTGGCTTCTCTAGCCACTCTTCCATCGCCTTGATACGACGTTCGATAGTACGGCGATCACCATAACCTTCTGCGATCATCCACTTCAGCATAGTGATGTTAGAGTTTAGGTACTCTTCAATCGACTCTTGCGATAGCTTAACTGTACAACCTGCAGCCGAACGCTCAGCTGAGGCATCCGATAGCTCAAATGCTTGCTCTACTGTTAAGTGTTCAACACCTTCAATTTCTAGCACTCGGCCAGAGAACTCATTGATCTTACCAGCTTTCTCGACAGTCAATAGGCCTTGTTTGATGCCATAGTAAGGAATTGCATGAACCAAATCACGTAGAGTAATCCCTGGCTTCATTTCACCTTTGAAGCGAACCAAAATCGATTCTGGCATATCTAGTGGCATAACACCTGTTGCCGCTGCGAACGCAACTAGACCAGAACCAGCAGGGAAAGAAATACCTAGTGGGAAGCGAGTATGCGAGTCACCACCTGTACCTACGGTATCTGGTAGTAACATGCGGTTTAGCCAAGAGTGGATAACACCATCGCCTGGGCGAAGTGAAACACCAGCGCGATTCATAATGAAATCTGGCAATGTATGGTGAGTGTTTACATCAACTGGCTTAGGATACGCAGATGTGTGACAGAAAGACTGCATCACGAGATCAGCAGAAAAGCCAAGACAAGCAAGATCTTTCAGTTCATCACGAGTCATTGGGCCTGTCGTATCTTGCGAGCCAACTGTAGTCATTTTTGGTTCACAGTAAGTTCCAGGGCGAATACCTTTCACGCCACAAGCTTTACCGACCATTTTTTGAGCAAGGGTATAACCTTTACCAGAATCAGCAACTTCAGCAGGACGACGGAAGATATCCGTTGCGCCAAGGCCTAGAGATTGACGAGCTTTGTCTGTTAAGCCGCGGCCTATAATCAATGGTATACGGCCACCCGCACGTACTTCATCAATCAGCACATCTGTTTTTAGGCCAAATTCAGCCAGCACATCACCTGTGTCGTGATTGCACACTTTTCCTTCATACGGGTAAACATCGATAACATCGCCCATATTCAGTTTTGATACATCCACTTCGATAGGTAGTGCTCCAGCATCTTCCATCGTATTGAAGAAGATCGGTGCAATTTTGCCACCCAGCACGTAGCCGCCAGCGCGTTTATTTGGCACGTTAGGGATATCATCGCCCATAAACCAAAGTACTGAGTTTGTCGCAGACTTACGAGATGAACCCGTACCGACAACATCACCAACATAGACTAACTGGTGACCTTTTTCTTTCAGCGTGTCAATTTGCTTAATCGGACCAATACTGCCTGCTTGATCTGGTTCGATACCATCTCTGGCGTTTTTCAGCATAGCTAAAGCGTGAACTGGAATATCTGGACGAGACCACGCATCTGGTGCTGGAGACAAATCATCGGTGTTAGTTTCACCAGTGACTTTAAATACAGTTAGGGTAATTTTCTTTTTCAGCTCAGGCTTAGAAAGGAACCACTCAGCTTCTGCCCAAGATTTCATCACTTGCTGAGCATGAGCATTGCCAGCTTTGGATTTTTCTTCAACGTCATAAAATGCGTCGAACATAAGAAGTGTGTGAGAAAGCGCTTTAACGGCAATCGGCGCTAGTTCACTGTCATCAAGTAAAGAGATTAGCGGTTCAATGTTGTATCCGCCTTGCATAGTACCAAGCAATTCTGCCGCTTTTGCGCGACTCACTAGCGGTGATGAAACTTCACCTTTGGTAATTGCAGTCAGAAATCCAGCCTTTACATACGCTGCTTCATCAACACCAGGAGGGATACGATTTTCAAGAAGATCTAAGATAAACGCTTCTTCACCCTGCGGAGGATTTTTAAGAAGTTCAACAAGTCCAGCAACTTGTTCTGCGTCTAATGGTTTCGGAACAACCCCTTCTGCTGCACGATCGGCAACGTGTTTACGGTAGGCTTCTAGCACGACTTTTTCCTCTCATTGCGGTTCCTCCTGTTCTTATTAAAATTAGGAGTGAACATCTTTGGGAACTTGGCTCTCATTTTGCTGCTCTAGGCGTAACATTTAGAGTAAAGCTGTGACGGAAGGGCAACGAAATAGAGGCCAAACTGTGCTAAGCAGCATAGCAAAGATAGCCCCAAAGTGAAATCTACCCAGTATGACACACGTATCAAGTTAGCACTAAAGTTGACCTGCTCGCTTTCTTACTCGCTGGCGTAATTACCAATCAAATAAATTTTTAATCCAGTTACCGATACCTTTTTCGCACTCTCTCTTGATATGACCATCAGAATCCCAAACAGGTAACTTGAAGTTGGCTGAACAATCGGCTTTTAGCGCGCCTTGAGAAGTTTTGTCGTAACCAAGTGTTGTCATACCTTTTGGCCAAGGAAGCACGAGTTTTTCCGGAATGCGATGCTTGAGATACTCCGCGTAAACTCTAAGAGCACCGCTGGCTCCGGTAAGGTTAGTCGGCTTGTTATCGTCTCGGCCAACCCAAACTGTTGCCACCTCTCGCCCGTCAATACCCACAAACCAACTATCGCGCGTATCGTTACTCGTTCCTGTTTTTCCTGCCAATGCCGCCCATGGGAATTGGCTATTAAGGTATCTCCCAGTGCCTTCCAGTACACCTTTTTTCATTGCATAGGTTGTTAACCAAGCTGCTTGTTGGGTGACCGCTTGAGAGACACTTGGAATCGATTCGTAAAGTACATTGCCATCAAGATCGAGTACAGATCTCAGTGCTGACAATTGTGCTTTTCTGCCTGAATTAGACAAGGTTTGATACATCTGAGCGACTTGAATAGGTGTTAACGTAAACGAGCCTAGGAACATCGATGGAACCGGACGAATTTCTTGCTTATCCACACCCAGCTTCTCAAACGTTTTCACCACATTGTCGATGCCCAATTTCATTCCAAGTTCGACGGTTGGTACGTTCAGTGAACGTGCGAGCGCGAGATATAAAGGCACATCCCCACGATATTTACGGTCGAAATTACGCGGCGTCCAAAGGCTTCCTTTGCTGCCTTTCAGAGTTAGCGGTTCATCATGTAATGTCGTGGCCAGAGAATATTTATCGGGATCTTGTAGTGCAGTTAAGTATACCGCTGGTTTAGCAAGTGAGCCTATTTGTCTGCTGGCATTAAGAGCACGGTTAAACCCTTCATATCCCGTTCTTTTCCCGCCAACCATGGCACGAATTTCACCACTATTTCTATCAACAATCACACCAGCCGCTTCTAAGTTTTTTCCCCCTCGTTTGGCAAGCCTTGGCACTACTTTCCCAACTGCTTTTTCCAGATCATGTTGAGATACAGGGTCCAATGAAGTGAAAACTCGAACCCCAGATTCCGCCTTAAATCGATTGCCTACTTTCTCGCGCAGCTCTAGTTTTAGTTGCTGAAAATAAGCTGGCTGACGGCTGGCAATTCTTGGGTTCTTCTGAATATCCAGCGGGCGATTGACCGCTGACTCATACTGACGAACCGATAGGATATTTTGTTCCATCATCAGGCGGAGTACTAAGTCGCGGCGAGTCCTCGCTCGCTCAGGAAAACGAATCGGGTTGTAGTAGGAAGGCCCTTTAACCATACCGACTAACAGCGCTAACTGATCGATACGCAGCTCTTGAATAGGCTGACCAAAATAATAACGCGATGCCAGCGCGAAACCATGTATCGCTTCAGCACCGCTTTGTCCAAGGTACACTTCATTAAGGTAGGCTTGAAGAATGCGATCTTTGCTATAGCGATAATCTAAGATAAGCGCGATATAAGCTTCTCTTAGTTTTCGCCATAAAGTGCGCTTGCTAGACAAAAATAGATTCTTCGCCAGCTGCTGAGTCAAAGTACTACCACCTTGAACAGTGTGTCCAGCTTTGATATTCGCTAGCATTGCTCTAGCGATAGCAAGTGGTGCAATTCCGTCATGCTTGTAGAAGTTTCGGTCTTCTGTGACTAACAAAGCGTCAACCAATACTTCTGGATATTGCGCCCGACGAAGGAATAAACGCTGTTCATCGGTATCTTTTTCAAGCATTCCCATCATTTTCGGATCTAAACGCAGGTAACCCAAATCACCGACTTGGTCTAACGATTTGATTTTCGTTATACCATTCGAATCAAAGTAGAGCATGACATGTCTTTCAGGCTCAGGGCCATCTGAAAACTCGAATGGACGACGGATAAGCTCTATTTTCGTTGAAGAAGAAGAATACTCCCCCGGGTAGCGTGGATGCCTAACTTTTCGATAATTGAGAACGTTGAGCTCGTTACGTAGCTCTTGGATAGTAATTTGATCACCGGGTGTTAAATAGAGTATGCGGGCATAAACCACAGTCGGAAGAGCAAACAGTTGTCCTTCAAATTTTTGTTTTACCAAGCTATCTAGGTAGACACCAGCAAAAACGATGACAACGATCGCAGCCAGAGACACCTTCCAACCAATACTCCAAAACCTTTTCAATAAACCTTTCTTTGGCTTCGACGGTTTATTCGGTTTCTTTTTCGTTGTTTTTTTACGTGAGCGAGTTTGTTTCACTTCCTTGTCCGCCTTAGAGGCCACTTTTTTTGCCATTATTTTAACTGTCGTTTGGTTTTAGTTGTCGCAACGTGTTGAGCAGGGTTATCAGGCCAAATATGTTTCGGATAGCGTCCTTTCATCTCTTTTTGTACATCTTTGTATGCACCACTCCAAAAGCCCGCTAGGTCTTGCGTAACTTGTAGCGGCCGCTGAGCTGGGGAAAGTAATTCTAAAACAAGCGTTTTGCGTCCTTGAGCAATAGTCGGTGATTGTTGTTCACCAAACATCTCTTGCATTCTCACTGATAAAATTGGCTCAGATCCCTGCTGATAACGAATTTTCTTTGAATTACCCGTTGGCAAGGTATAGCGAGCAGGCACCCATTCATTAATATGCTGATTTAAAGGCCATCCTAAACGAGCAAGTAAAGCTTGTTCCAGTGATACAGCTTTAAGTTGTTGTAAACTAGTGACACCAGTCAAATAAGGCTCAAGCCACAAGTGTAACTCGTCGAGTAAGTGTGCGTCCTCCATCAGAGGCCACTCTTGTTCAGGTAGCCACTCTGCAGCGCAACGTATTCTTTGCAACAACTGCACAGCTTCTTCAGACCAATTTAAAACTGACAGCCCTTGCTGACGAACGTAGTTGAGTAACGCGTTTAAACTTTGCTCTTGAGAAGGTTGTTTCAGCTCCTTGCGTCGTACCACAACCTTACCAACCGATAAATGCTCTTCAGCAACAAGCTTGCCTTTCGCAGTGCTAAGCTCCATTACTTCAGAACGGCTCGCTATATCTGGGAAGTTATTAAGTAATTGACTGATATCTAGTTCAGCGGCCAAAAATATCTGGCTTGATTCAGAGCTGGAACGCATTAAATCTACTACGACCAAATAGTCTTTGGCAGCCAAAGGTGAATCTTCATTCACAGTAGCTCCATGACCGCTAGATAGAATAAAACTCCCTAATCGCCCCGCTCGCTTTTGCGCAATTCTATCGGGGAAAGCAAGACTTAACGCGATAGCAACTTGGGACTGATCGATCCCGCTTTTAACAAACCTTTCCCCCAACCTCTGAGCAAGCTGGCTGGCTCTCTTGGTTACAGAGCTAGAAAAGCGTTTATCTCTACCAGTCTCATACAAATGAAGAGCATACATGACATCATTAGTATTTTTCGGTGGCTCTTCAACGATTGCAGCAGCAAGCAAAGCGCTTTGAAGCAAAGCATTAGAATAAGACTTGGATTTAACTAACATGGCAGCTAAACGAGGCTCCACACCCAATGAATAAGCTTGTTGCCCTAAGCTAGTAAGCTGATAGTTTTCGTCTATCAGATTTAAGGAAATCAACAACGCTCTAGCCTGATTGAGCGCACTGTTAGGTGGAGTATCCAGCCACTTTAACGTCGAAAGGTCAGTCACTCCCCACTGAGCAAGTTCCATAGCCAAGTTAGATAAATCTGAGCGCAACACTTCAGCCCTAGGCACCGCTGGCTGTTGCAACAATTGACTTTCACTGTACAAGCGGATGCAAGTTCCCGGCTCCGTTCGTCCTGCTCGCCCTGCTCTTTGCTTCGCTGAAGACTGGGCGATTTTCACCTGCTCTAATTTCGTAACACCCGTTTTTAAATCAAACGTTGCCGCACGCTCCAAACCTGAATCAATAACCACTCGAATGCCTTCGATAGTTAGAGAGGTTTCCGCAACGTTAGTCGCCAATACAATTTTACGGCCGCCATTTGTCACAGGTGCAATGGCTTTTTGCTGTTCACTGAGGCTAAGTTGACCATAAAGCGGCCTGACTTCTACGCCTTCGGGTAAATTATCTAATCTTTCAAGCAGAGCTTTGATTAGGCCGATACCCGGAAGAAAAACAAGAATAGACCCACTCTCAACATCAATTGCATGTTTAATTTGCCCAGTAAGAAGGTTCACTAGATTTTCGTTCGCTTTAGGGGCTCGGTATTGGACATCAACGGGAAACGCCCGCCCTTGAGAACTAATATACCTCGCACTAGGAAGCAAAGCTTGCAACGCAACATCGTCTAATGTTGCTGACATCACAACAATTTTTAGGTCATCACGCAGCTCTTGTTGGATATCCAAACTAAGTGCTAAAGCGGTGTCAGCGTGAATGCTTCTCTCGTGGTATTCATCAAAAATCAGCATGCCAACCCCTTCAAGGGTAGGATCAGATTGAAGCATCCTAGTCAGTACGCCTTCGGTAACAATTTCAAGTTTGGTTTTGTCACTCACTCGACTATCGCCCCGAACACGATAACCTATTCTCTCCCCTACTTCCTCGTTGAGCTTATCTGCTAAGAAATGAGCAATAGAACGCGCCGCCAACCGTCGCGGCTCCAACATAACAATCTTTCCATCAATTTTATTTTGCTGAACCAAAGTAAAGGGAAAATGGGTTGACTTACCAGCCCCCGGTGCCGCTTTCAAGATCACTTGATTAGCATCCGAAATGGCAGATAACAGTTCAGGGATGACAGATTCAATAGGGAGTTGTGACAATGTTTGAGCCTTGTGATTAAATGAATGAATTGTACATAAATTCCATCGAAAAATGCACTTTGATCCTCCTCTTAAGAAAGCAATCTTAGAAAAGCGCTATAAGCGCTTTTTAGCCGATATTACCTTACCAGATGGCAGCACTCGAACGATACATTGTGCAAACACTGGCGCAATGACTGGCTGTGCTGACCCAGGCAACCCTGTGTGGTACTCAACGTCCGACAACCCAAAGAGAAAATACCCCAACAGTTGGGAACTGACTGAAACACAAGCGGGCCATCGAATATGCATCAATACCGCTCGCGCAAATCAGTTAGCTGTCGAAGCGATTAAAAATAACGTTATTGAAGAACTTAGAGGCTATACTCAAATTCGAACTGAAGTGAAATATGGTGATGAGAATAGTCGTATCGATGTTTTACTTCAGTCGGAAGATCGGCCAAAGTGCTATATTGAAGTTAAGAGTGTCACTCTTTTGGGTGATGTAAATAGTGGGCAGGGCTACTTCCCAGATGCGGTTACTTTAAGAGGTCAGAAGCATCTGAGAGAGCTCACAAAAATGGCAAACAATGGATATAGAGCTGTACTTTTATTCACAGTTTTGCATTCAGGCATTGAAAAAGTCTCTGCCGCACACCATATAGACGCCAGCTATTCAGAATTATTGAATCGAGCACATGAACAAGGCGTGGAAATCTTGTGCTATAAAGCGCAACTTTCTGATTCCGAAATGAAGCTGGTCCATAGTGTTGATTTTGTCACTAACTAAAGAAAAGTGTCGCTTTCTTCACAATGACAATAAGTTTACGTTTTAGGAATTGCCTCTATAACCTCTTTTTGTTATAGATACCCGCCTTAAATTAGCTGCTTATACGCAGTTGACTAGGTGTTAGTAGGAGATGCTGTATGCCAGAATCAAAGAAAAAAGCGCTAGGCATCCTAGCCATAGCAGGTGTTGAGCCATACAAGGAAACGGCAGGTGAAGAGTACATGTCACCTGAGCAAATGGCTCATTTTACAAAGATCTTAGAAGCTTGGCGTAACCAGCTCAGAGAAGAAGTTGACCGTACTGTTCACCATATGCAGGACGAAGCTGCGAACTTCCCAGATCCCGTTGATAGAGCTTCTCAAGAAGAGGAATTCAGCTTAGAACTACGCAATCGCGATCGTGAACGTCGTCTAATCAAGAAAATTGAAAAAACACTAAACAAGATCGAAGAAGATGATTTCGGCTTCTGCGAATCATGTGGTGTTGAAATTGGCATCCGCCGTCTTGAGGCTCGTCCAACTGCTGATCTTTGCATAGACTGCAAAACGTTAGCAGAAATAAAAGAAAAGCAGCTACAAGGCTAAATATACTTTTTAAGTATTATATTTTAAGGGGGCTTACGCTCCCTTTTTGCTTTGCAATCTCCGTGAGAAAAATATGAGTTATATTGGCCGCTTTGCGCCTTCTCCTTCAGGCCCTCTTCACCTTGGCTCTTTAGTCGCCGCTCTTGGCAGCTATTTTCAAGCTAAATCGAATGACGGCAAATGGCTGGTTCGAATCGAAGATCTTGACCCACCCAGAGAAATACCCGGTGCAGATAGCCTGATTTTAAAAGCTCTTGAAGCTTTTGGCTTGCAGTGGGATGGGAGTGTGATGTATCAAAGTAAGCGCCATGACGCGTACCAAGCTCAAATAGATACATGGTTAAAGAGTGGTCAAGCATATTATTGCCAATGCACTCGCAAACAAATTAAAGCATCTGGCGGCTATTATCTAGGAACATGCCGCGATAAGCAGATAAAAGACAGCAAAGACTGCTCCGTGAGATTGCAAGTTACCCACTATGTCGAGTCATTTTCTGACCTAAAACATGGAGAAATCACCATTCCAGCACCTTTGGTCAACGAAGACTTCATAATCAAGCGTCGTGATGGCTTGTTTGCCTATAACTTGGCAGTGGTAATGGACGATATAGAGCAAGGAATAACCGAAATAGTCCGTGGCGCAGATTTAATTGAACCCACTGGCAGACAAATAAGTTTGTATAAGACACTCAACCAAGAACCGGTCAGTTACTTGCACTTACCGCTCGTTATAGATAGTTCGGGTAATAAGCTATCAAAACAAAATCATGCCAAAGCCATTAATACAACAGAACCAAAAGCAGACTTGATCAATGCAATGCAGATATTAGGCTTTAAACTAAACAATGATTTACAAGAAGCAAGTATCGAAGAGTTAATCACTTGGGGCTGTAAACAATGGGGCTTGAAACAGCTGCCTAAATCGATCGAAGTCACATCGTGATTCTCAAATGACTTCGTGTAAGTTATTATTAGCCAAATTTTGGCCTGAATTGTCGCCTAGCGTCACTTGAGCTAGCTCAACTAACAACTTTAGAGCACATGAACAGAAACGACTACACCTCATATGAGTCTAATGCGTATCCAGATCTTGCGTTAAACATCATCACCCGCCAAGAGCATAATATTTCACGTAAACAAATCAGTGATAATGCTTTAAAAGTGCTATACCGCCTTGTAGGGGCTGGTTTTAACGCATACCTTGTTGGCGGCGGCGTACGAGATTTACTACTAGGCCAAATCCCAAAGGATTTCGATATCGCGACCAATGCGACGCCTGAGCAAATTAAGCAGCTATTCCGCAATTGCCGATTGATTGGCCGACGTTTTCGTCTTGCTCACATAATGTTTGGCAGAGACATCATAGAAGTAGCAACGTTTCGTGGACATCACCAGACACCAGCTAAAAACGTTTCTGCTCAGTCGAAAGAAGGCATGTTATTGAGAGATAATGTGTACGGCACAATTGATGAAGACGCAGAGCGCAGAGACTTCACCATCAACGCTATGTATTACAGCATCAGTGACTACAATATACACGACTATGCTGGTGGCAATGAAGATCTCGAAGACAGACTCATTCGACTGATTGGCGATCCGGAAACACGTTATCGCGAAGATCCGGTTCGGATGTTGCGAGCCATCCGCTTTGCCTGCAAACTCGATTTTGATATCGAAGAAGATACAGCGGAGCCTATCGAGCGACTTGCACCACTGCTGCAAGACATTCCGTCTGCTCGTTTATATGAAGAGTCACTGAAACTGCTTCAGTCTGGTAATGGCCTAGAAACCTACCACCTGATGAGAGAATATAACTTATTCCAGCAACTCTTCCCTTTGCTTGCTGAACACTTTACTGAAGATTACAGCTCTCATACCGAGCAGATGCTCGATATTGTCCTTGATTCTACCGACTTAAGAATCGAAGAAGGCAAACGTATCAATCCTGCATTCATGTTCGCAGCCATGCTTTGGTACCCAATGGTGTCCCTAGCTGAAAAACTGGTTGAAGAGCGTAAGTTGTCTTACTATGATGCGGTAATGGAAGCGAGTAATATCGTTATAGACCAGCAAGTTAAAACTATTTCCATACCAAGAAGACACACGGCAACAATCCGTGAGATTTGGCAGCTTCAGCTTCGTTTACCAAGAAGAAATGGTAAACGTGCATCTCGCTTAATGGAGCTAAATAAATTTAGAGCCGGATACGACTTCTTGGAAATGCGCGGCGAAATCGAAGGCGGTGAAATCGAAGAGCTTGCCAACTGGTGGGAAACCTTCCAGAATGCGAGCCGCGAGAAGAAACAAGAAATGGTTACGGAAATGGGTGGAAGCAGTAAACCAAGCTACCGCCGCCGTAAAACATACCGCAATAAGAAAAAAAGTAAGTCAGCAGAATGATCACATCGTATATCGCGATAGGGAGCAATCTGGCTGATCCTGTTGCTCAAGCAACACAAGCAATTGAAGCACTAAAACGATTACCTAGATCAGTGTTTGTAAAGGCCTCAATGTTGTACAGTAGCACACCAATGGGTCCTCAAGATCAACCTGATTACATCAATGCTGTTGTCGAAATCGCAACAGAGTTAAATCCGCTCGATCTCCTCGATCAAACACAAAAGATTGAGAATGAACACGGGCGAGTCCGAAAGAGTGAGAGATGGGGCCCAAGAACCCTCGATCTCGACATAATTCTTTATGGCGATCAAAAGGTGAATTCGGAGCGTTTAACCATACCGCACTATGGAATGAAGGAGCGAGAATTTGTGCTCTATCCGCTTGCAGAAATAGCCCCAGATCTGACACTCCCTGACGGGACGCCTCTACAAAAGCTACTCACTGAAGTAGAGCGCAACGGACTCACGACATGGCAACAATAGCCAGCTCCTTGTAAGGAAAAATAATGAAAAAAGTTACAATCAACGATCTTGTTAAGTGGAAACAAGAAGGTCGTAAATTTGCGACGTCAACGGCTTATGACGCAAGTTTTGCCCAGTTATTTGAAAGCCAAGGTGTTCCTCTTCTTTTAGTTGGAGACTCCTTAGGAATGGTACTACAAGGCCACTCTGATACTTTGCCTGTAACCATCGACGATATCGCTTACCATACTCGCTGTGTTCGAGCTGGTAGCCCAAACACTCTTCTTTTGGCTGATATGCCTTTTATGAGTTTTTCGACGGTAGAACAAGCTTGCGACAATGCTGCCAAACTGATGCGTGCTGGCGCTAACATGGTCAAAGTTGAAGGTGGTTCTTGGCTCGTAGATACAGTAAAAGCGCTGACTCAAAGAGCAGTTCCAGTTTGTGCTCACCTTGGTTTAACCCCTCAATCAGTCAATATCTTTGGTGGCTTTAAAGTTCAAGGCCGCGAAGAAGAGAAAGCTGAGCAGATGGTTAAAGAAGCCCTAGAGCTACAAAAAGCTGGCGCTCAACTACTTGTTCTTGAGTGTATTCCTTCTAAATTAGCGGCTCGTATCAGTGAAACGTTAGATATTCCGGTGATTGGTATTGGTGCTGGTAATGGCACTGACGGACAGATTCTCGTTATGCACGATATGTTTGGCATTTCAGCTAACTACATGCCAAAATTCTCCAAAAACTTCCTCGCTGAGACCGGCGATATGCGCAGTGCTGTAAAACTTTATCTCGAAGAAGTAGAAAGCTCTGCATTCCCGGGTGAAGCTCATACCATCGCTTAGAGGATTGAATTATGCAAACTTTTACTGATATCTCCTCTCTTAGAGAGCAGATAAAACAGTACAAACGTGAAGGACGCACCATTGGCTTTGTACCGACGATGGGTAACCTTCATGAAGGCCATATGACGCTAATGCGTGAAGCGCGTAAGCACGCCGATATTGTCGTTGTCAGTATTTTTGTAAATCCAATGCAATTTGACAGAGCAGAAGATCTAAACAACTATCCGAGAACTCTTGAGGATGACTCACAGAAGTTGATCGCAGAGGCTGTCGAAGTTCTGTTTACTCCGACACCGGAGATCATGTATCCAAAAGGCTTGGATAAGCAAACATCGGTAGAAGTACCAGAGGTTTCAACCATTCTTGAAGGTGCTTCACGACCGGGGCATTTTCGCGGCGTAGCGACGGTTGTAAACAAGCTATTCAATATTGTTCAGCCAGATATTGCCTGCTTTGGTGAAAAAGATTTCCAGCAGCTCGCTGTATTAAAGCAGATGACTGAAGACTTAGCCCTTGATATTAAGGTTATTGGCGTCCCAACTGTACGCGAAATGGATGGACTCGCGATGAGTTCTCGAAACAACCTGCTTACCATTGACGAGCGTCAACGCGCACCAGTGCTAGCACGTACTATGCGTTGGATCAGCAGCAGTATTCGTGGTGGACGGGATGACTATGCGTCTGTTGTCGAAGACGCGAGCGATCAGTTGAGAGCAGCTGGCCTGCAGCCTGATGAAATCTACATTCGTGATGCAAACACTTTGCAAGCTATTACATCCGAGTCTGAGCAAGCTGTAATCTTAGTGTCTGCATTCTTGGGTCAAGCACGTTTGATAGACAATCAAGTAGTTGAACTGCAAAGCGAAAGCAAAGAAGATTCAGACGAAGTACCGTCTACTACAGAAAGCTCTGAATAAACCATATATGGTTAGAAAAAAGGTCGACTCAAAGTCGACCTTTTTTGCTTTCAGTTGAGGATTAAGTACGTAGACCTACTCCTTTTTTTACTAGTTGGTGGGCAACCGCATACAACACCACAACAAATACAAGCAGCATACCGAATGAGGTGCCAATTCCTACATCGGACACACCTAAAAAGCCATATCGAAATGCGTTTACCATGTAAACGATTGGGTTAAATTTGGATACGGTTTGCCAAAACTCTGGCAGCAAGCTTATTGAGTAAAATACGCCACCTAAGTAAGTTAAAGGCGTTAAGATGAACGTAGGTACGATAGATACATCATCAAAGGTCTTGGCAAACACTCCATTAATCAATCCACCAAGTGCAAAGACTATCGAGGTGAGAAAAACCGTCGCTATAATGACGCCCCAGTGATGTACTTGTAGTTTAACGAAAAATAGCGATACACATGTCACTATCGTTCCGACTAAAAGCCCTCTCGCAACACCACCCATTACAAAGCCCCAAATGATGACATAATTAGGCACAGGAGCGACCAGCAACTCTTCGATACTCTTATTGAATTTGGAACCAAAAAACGAAGAGGATACATTGGAATACGAGTTAGTAATAACCGACATCATGATAAGGCCGGGAACAATGTACTGCATGTAGCTAAAGCCATTCATTTGGCCGATTCGAGAGCCAATCAAGTTACCAAAAATCACAAAGTACAAACTCATGGTAATCGCAGGTGGAACTAATGTTTGCCCCCATATTCTCATGAATCGATGTACTTCTTTGCCTAGTAAACTACAAAATGCAGTCCAGTAAATCTTATACATTGCTAGGCAACCTCACTCTTTTGTTTAACGATATCAACAAACAACTCTTCTAGACGATTCGCCTTGTTTCTCATAGACAGCACTTTAATGTCCAGCTGACTAAGTTGGGAAAATATGTGATTTAAGCCTTCCGATTTCTCTACTTCTATCTCTAGAGATCCTGATGCAAACTGCTGAGAATTCACACCATCAAGTTGGTGTTCAAAGGCTTGAACATCCAAATCCAGAATAAATGTTTCCACATGCAGCTTGCTGAGCAACGATTTCATCGTCGTGTTTTCAATCAGTTCACCTCTATTGATGATACCGATATTGCGGCACAGCATTTCTGCTTCTTCCAAGTAGTGAGTAGTTAAAATTATTGTGATCCCTTGCTCTTGGTTGATCCGCTGTAAAAACTCCCACATGGAGCGGCGAAGCTCGATATCCACTCCGGCCGTTGGCTCATCCAAAATAAGAAGCTTCGGTTCATGCATTAATGCTCTAGCAATCATTAACCTTCGCTTCATACCACCAGACAAATGCCTTGCCCGCTCTTTTCGTTTTTCCCATAAATCGAGCTGAGTAAGATATTTTTTAGCGCGCTCTTTCGCGAGGTTTTTCTCGATACCATAGTAACCCGCTTGTTGAATTACTATCTGTTCCACAGTTTCAAATGGATTGAAATTGAACTCTTGTGGAACCAAACCTAGATTATGTTTCGCGCGCTCTAGGTCCTTATCAATATCGTATCCAAAGACTTTTACTCCTCCGGATGTTTTATTCACTAAAGAAGAGATGATACCAATCGTTGTGGATTTGCCCGCTCCGTTTGGCCCCAACAGGGCATAAAAGTCCCCTTTTTCAACGGTCAAACTGATGCCTTTCAAGGCTTTAAAACCACCTTCATAGACTTTAATCAGCTGATGAATTTCTAATGCATGCATGTTATTCATATTCACAATTATGATTCGCGCTACAAATGCTACATCACCTAGCTTCCGCACAAAATAGTTATTTATATAATTATACTCAAGTCACCTGCAGATGCTTGATCCAGCAAGATAGGTTATTCGAGCTAAGTATATAACCCTATTAAGTGTATGATTTTTGTACACACATCTGATGAGCTAGTAGATAAACAAATTTTGCAAGCCTCAATTAATCAGATTGTGTATAGTGTTGCAAATTCGTGAGGAAAAGTGACATGCCAGAAATAAAGAAGCTGTTTGACAATAACTCTGAATGGTCAAACTCCATTAAATCTGAACGCCCTGAATTTTTTACAAAGTTAGCAGAAGGCCAAAGCCCAGACTTCCTTTGGATTGGATGTTCAGACAGCCGCGTTCCAGCTGAGCGACTAACGGGATTATATTCTGGAGAACTTTTTGTACACCGAAATGTTGCAAACCAAGTTATCCAT
The DNA here is from genome assembly GCF_921294215.1 of Vibrio marisflavi CECT 7928. Lineage (GTDB taxonomy): Bacteria > Pseudomonadota > Gammaproteobacteria > Enterobacterales > Vibrionaceae > Vibrio > Vibrio marisflavi. The sequence continues at coordinate 200,271 of NZ_CAKLDM010000002.1, read as the reverse complement.
ACCGATCTGAATTGCCTTTCGGTTGTTCAATATGCCGTAGATGTTTTGAAAGTTAAGCATATTATTGTCTGCGGTCACTACGGCTGTGGCGGCGTGAAAGCATCGATAGACAACCCGAAGCTAGGTTTAATCAATAACTGGTTACTGCACATTAGAGATTTGTTCCTGAAACACAAACCTAAATTAGAGCAATTCCCAGAAGAAAAGTGGGCAGACAAGCTTTGTGAAATAAACGTAGCAGAGCAGGTTTACAACTTAGGCAACTCAACAATCATGCAGAATGCGTGGGACCGAGGCCAAGAAGTGGAAATCCACGGGGTCATTTACGGTATTGGCGATGGAAAACTTGAAGACTTAGGTGTTCGCTGTGCAAACGCTGAATCACTCAGTAATTCTTATCAAGTTGCTATGGAAAAAATTCTCAACCCTTAGTGAGAATCCGTAGCCTTAAAAACATAATAGCCTGCTTCAAAGCAGGCTATTTTTTTGAGTGTTATTCTTGAGGAACAACTTTTCCGATATACGGTAAGTGGCGGTATTTCTGAGCATAGTCGATGCCAACACCAACAACAAACTCATCTGGAATTTCAAATCCGACCCACTTCACGTCAACATCCACTTCACGTCGAATTGGTTTATCAAGTAAAGTACAGATCTCAACAGAGTTAGGCTCGCGTAGTGTAAGGATCTCTTTCACTTTGTTTAGCGTGTTGCCCGTATCAATGATGTCTTCCACCAACAATACATCTTTACCTTTAATGTCATCATCCAAGTCTTTCAAGATTCGAACGTCTCGTGAGCTTTCCATCGTATTGCCATAACTAGACGCAGTCATGAAATCTACTTGATGGGTAACTTCAATAGCACGAGCTAAATCTGCCATGAAGACAAATGAACCACGCAATAAGCCTACAAGTACCAAATCTTCGCTGTCTCTATAGCGCTCAGTAATGGCCTTACCTAGCTCTCGAACTCTTTTCTGAACATCTTGTTCAGAGATCATAACTTCAACTGTATGTTTCATAGCATTTCTTCAATTGATGAATGGCCATTACTAGGGCGTATTGACCTATTAGCCATAAAAATGTGCGGCGTATTCTACCACTCCAACTAGTGATAGTTAAATTAATTTAGTCGAATCACTTAAGGCACGCTAGGTAGCTAACACTAGGTGAACTCATTAACTCGCATAAGTTTGTACAATATCGAGATAACACATTGACCTATAAGATATGCACCATTACACTCATAGAGCAATATGTAAGTAATATAATAATTAATAGGGCATCAATAGCCCATATAACAACTCAATTGGCAAGGAAAATAACCTATGGATTCTATTACTAAGAGACCGCGTACGCGCTTGTCGCCGCAAAAACGCAAACTTCAATTGATGGAAATTGCTTTAGAGGTTTTTGCTCGAAGAGGTATTGGCCGCGGTGGACATGCAGACATTGCCGAGATCGCTCAAGTATCGGTGGCAACTGTATTTAATTACTTCCCTACTCGGGAAGACTTGGTTGACGATGTTCTTACTCATGTCGTCCGCCAATTTTCAAACTTCCTTTCTGACAACATTGATTTAGACCTCCACATCAAAGATAACTTAACCAACATTAATAATGAGATGGTGAAACTCGTCATTAATGACTGTCACTGGTTAAAGGTTTGGTTTGAATGGAGTGCTTCTACTAGAGATGAAGTTTGGCCACTATTTATGACCACTAACCGAACCGATCAATTGTTAGTACAAAACATGTTTAACAATGCGATTGAGCGCGGTGAAATAAGTAACCATCATAACCCAGAGCATCTAGCAACGATGTTCCACGGCGTGTTCTACTCTTTATTTGTTCAAGCCAATAGGCTGCAAGACGAACAAGAGACGAGCAAATTAATTGATAGTTATTTAAGTATTATGTGTATCTATAAATAACCCAGAGTCGACAAAGTCTAGTGCTGGTTACTCCTTAACCTATTAGCCATCCACTAGATTTTTCGATTCCAATAAAAAACCGCTGTTTAACAGCGGTTTTTTTAATGCGTATTGATAAAGAACTCTCGTTACTTTTTCTTCTTCGCTTTTGCATTTGGAAGGTCAGTGATCGTACCTTCAAACACTTCTGAAGCAAGACCAACAGACTCATGCAATGTTGGGTGAGCGTGGATAGTAAGAGCGATATCTTCTGCGTCACAACCCATCTCGATAGCAAGGCCGATTTCGCCTAGTAGTTCACCACCGTTAGTACCAACGATTGCACCACCAATAACACGATGAGTATCTTTATCAAAGATAAGCTTAGTCATACCGTCTGCACAGTCAGAAGCGATTGCACGACCAGAAGCAGCCCATGGGAATGTCGCTGTTTCGTAGTTGATGCCTTCTTCTTTTGCTTCTTTCTCTGTTTTACCAACCCATGCAACTTCTGGCTCAGTGTAAGCAATAGAAGGAATAACTTTCGGGTCAAAGTAATGCTTCTTACCAGCAATAACTTCTGCAGCAACGTGGCCTTCATGCACACCTTTGTGAGCAAGCATTGGTTGGCCAACGATATCGCCGATTGCGAAGATATGAGGAACGTTGGTACGCATTTGCTTATCAACATTGATGAAGCCACGCTCGTCCACTTCTAGGCCTGCTTTTTCAGCGTCTAGTAGTTTGCCGTTTGGCACACGTCCGATAGCAACAAGAACTGCATCATAACGCTCAGCTTCAGCTGGCGCTTTCTTACCTTCCATTGAAACGTAGATACCGTCTTCTTTCGCTTCAACTGCTGTAACTTTCGTTTCCAGCATTAGGTTGAATTTCTTCTTAATGCGTTTTGTAAAGACTTTAACCACGTCTTTATCTGCAGCAGGGATGACTTGGTCGAACATCTCAACTACGTCAATCTGAGAACCTAGTGAGTGGTAAACTGTACCCATTTCTAGACCGATGATACCACCGCCCATGATAAGCAGCTTCTTCGGTACTTCTTTTAGTTCAAGCGCATCAGTCGAATCCCAAATACGTGGGTCTTCATGCGGGATAAACGGAAGCTCGATTGGGCGAGAACCAGCAGCAACGATAACATTGTCGAAGTTTACAACAGTCTTACCGTCTTCACCTTCTACTTCAATAGTGTTCGCGCCAGTAAATTTACCCAAGCCGTTCACTACGTTGACTTTACGCATCTTAGCCATTCCGCTTAGACCACCAGTCAATTGAGTAATAACTTTTTCTTTCCACAAACGGATCTTATCGATGTCTGTTTGGGGCTCGCCAAACACAACGCCGTGCTCTGCTAGTGCTTTAGCTTCTTCAATAACTTTAGAAACGTGTAGTAGGGCTTTAGATGGAATACAACCTACGTTGAGACAAACACCGCCAAGAGTGTTGTAACGTTCAATAATTACAGTATCCAGACCTAAATCTGCACAACGAAACGCAGCAGAGTAACCAGCAGGACCGGCACCAAGTACTACAACCTGGGCTTTAATTTCTTTGCTCATTTTGACCTCTTGTAGTCATTATCCCTAACAGGCTAAGGTGGGTGACTTGATATATTTATAATCAGTTTGTTTTCAAACCATTTTTAGACCGCAACAGTCTACAGAGATGTAAATGGTGTGAAAAGTAAATCCATTTAGCCTGTGAGCTAGACAACAATTCAATTACGAATAACTAATGTTTTAGTGTCTTATCGAGCTGTTCGCTCAATCAGCAGAGGCGACCTTTCAGCCGCCCCTTATTCAACTTATAAAACTAGGCGACGGATATCGCTTAGACAACCATTCAGGTGAGTAATGAAACGTGCACCTTCTGCGCCATCAATCACACGGTGATCGTAAGACAGAGATAGTGGAAGCTGTAGGCGCGGCTCAAACTCTTTACCGTTCCATACAGGTTTCATTTCAGACTTAGACACACCTAGGATGCCCACTTCTGGCGCATTTACGATTGGCGTGAATGCAGTACCGCCGATACCACCTAAGCTAGAGATAGTGAAACAGCCACCTTGCATGTCAGCAGCAGTTAGCTTACCAGCACGCGCTTTCTTAGATACCGCCATTAGCTCTTCAGATAACTCGTAGATGCCTTTCTTGTTTACATCTTTGAATACTGGAACAACTAGACCGTTTGGAGTATCAACTGCAATACCGATGTTTACGTATTTCTTCAGAATTAGGCTTTCACCATCTTCAGATAGAGAAGAGTTAAACGCTGGGAATGCTTCTAGTGCTTTCGCTGCCGCTTTCATGATGAATACAAGCGGAGTGATCTTGATACCAGAATCTTTCTTCGCTTCAATCGCGTTTTGCTCTTTACGGAATTGCTCAACTTCAGTGATGTCTGCGTTGTCCCACTGAGTAACGTGAGGGATCATCACCCAGTTACGGTGTAGGTTAGCGCCAGAAATCTTCTTAATACGAGATAGTGGCTTAAGCTCAGTTTCACCAAACTTGCTGAAGTCCACTTTTGGCCATGGAAGAAGACCAAGAGCTGCACCGTCGCCTTTACCAGACGCAGCTGCGCCAGACTCTAGACGTTTAAGTGCTTCTTTCACGTAGTTTTGTACGTCTTCTTTCAGGATACGGCTCTTACGACCTGTACCTTTAACTTTCGCAAGGTTAACGCCAAACTCACGAGCTAAACGACGAACGACTGGAGACGCGTGTGCGTACTCGTTGTTTTCTTGGAAGTCACCAGCAGCTGGTGCACTCGCTGCTGGAGCTGGTGCTTTCGCTGGAGCCGCTGCTGGAGCGCTTGCAGCTGGAGCTGCCGCTGGCGCAGCGCCTGCCACTTCAAAGACCATAATTAATGAGCCAGTCGATACTTTATCGCCCGCTGCTACTTTGATCTCTTTTACAGTACCTGCAAATGGTGCTGGTACTTCCATTGATGCTTTGTCGCCTTCAACAGTGATCAGAGATTGCTCTTCTTCGATGCTGTCACCAACTGCAACCATGATTTCAGTAACTTCTACTTCATCACCACCGATATCTGGAACATTTACTTCTTTAGCTGCTGAAGCAACTGGAGCGGCTGCCGCTGGAGCTTCTACTGCTGGAGCAGCACCTGTACCACCCACTTCGAAGATCATGATAAGAGAGCCAGTTGATACTTTATCGCCTGCTGCTACTTTGATCTCTTTTAGAGTACCTGCAAATGGTGCTGGTACTTCCATCGATGCTTTGTCGCCTTCAACAGTGATCAGAGATTGCTCTTCTTCGATGCTGTCGCCAACTGCAACCATGATTTCAGTCACTTCAACTTCATCGCCACCGATATCTGGTACGTGAACTTCTTTAAGCTCAGATGCCGCTGCTGGAGCAGGTGCAGCCGCTGGAGCTGCTTCTGCAGCAGGAGCTGGCGCTGCCGCCGCTCCTTCTGCTTCGAATACCATGATTAAAGAACCAGTAGAGACTTTGTCACCTTCTGCAATTTTGATTTCTTTAACCACACCCGCTTGAGGAGCAGGTACTTCCATTGAAGCTTTGTCACCTTCTACAGTGATTAGTGACTGTTCTTCTTCAACCTTGTCACCAACGCTGACAAGAATCTCAGTAACTTCAACTTCATCCGCACCGATATCTGGCACATTAATTTCGATTGACATTGACTTTTCCTATTTCTAAATCAAGCGCTTACGCGTAAAGTGGGTTTGTTTTTTCAGTATCGATATCGAACTTCTTAATTGCTTCTGCAATTACAGATTTCTCAACATCGCCACGTTTCGCTAGCTCTGTAAGCGCTGCTACAACAACATAACCTGCATTCACTTCGAAGTGACGACGTAGGTTCTCACGGCTGTCAGAACGACCAAAGCCATCAGTACCAAGCACTTTGTATGATTCAGCAGGGATGAAGGCACGTACTTGTTCTGCGTAGTTCTTCATGTAGTCTGTCGCTGCAATAGCTGGTTCGTTACCCATTACTTGAGCAATGTATGGGATTTGCTGTTCTGCTTCTGGGTGAAGCATGTTGAAGCGTTCTGCCGCTTGACCGTCACGAGTTACTTCGTTGAATGAAGTCACTGAGAATACGTCAGAAGCAACGCCATAGTCTTCACTTAGAATTTGTGCTGCTTTACGAACTTCGTTCATGATAGTGCCCGAGCTCATAAGCTGAACTTTACCTTTCTTACCTGCGTGTGATTCAAGCTTGTAGATACCTTTACGGATACCTCCTTCAGAACCTTCAGGCATTGCTGGCATAGCGTAGTTTTCATTCATTAGCGTTAGGTAGTAGAACACGTTTTCTGCGTTCTCACCGTACATACGGCGAATACCATCTTGCATGATAACTGCAACTTCGTAAGCAAACGTTGGGTCATATGAGATACAGTTTGGAACCGTACCAGCCATAACGTGAGAGTGACCATCTTCGTGCTGTAGGCCTTCACCGTTAAGTGTTGTACGACCTGCTGTTGCACCTAGTAGGAAACCACGAGCTTGTTGGTCACCAGCCATCCACGCCATATCACCCACACGTTGGAAACCAAACATTGAGTAGTAGATGTAGAATGGGATCATCGGAAGATCGTTAGTGCTGTATGAAGTTGCTGCTGCAACCCATGAAGACATCGCACCTAGCTCGTTGATTCCTTCTTGAAGAACTTGACCTGAAGTTGCTTCTTTGTAGTAAGAAACGACACCGCGATCTTCTGGCGTATATTCTTGACCATGTGGGTTGTAGATACCGATTTGACGGAATAAGCCTTCCATACCAAAAGTACGTGCTTCGTCAGCAATGATAGGAACAACGTTTTTACCAATGTTCTTGTTCTTAAGTAGAACGTTCAATGTACGAACAAACGACATTGTTGTTGAGATATCACGCTTTTGTTCTTCTAGTAGAGGCTTAAACTCTTCTAATTCTGGTGTTACAAACTCACCAGTAAAGTTTTTCAAACGCTGTGGCGTATAACCTTTCAGGTCTTTACGACGAGCATGTAGGTATTCGTACTCTTTTGAACCTTCTTCAAGTTTCAAGTAAGGCAGCTCTTTAACCGCGTCATCAGTTAAGATGTCTTGTAGGCCTAGACGGTCACGTAAGTGAAGAACGTGTGTCATATCCATTTTCTTAACTTGGTGCGCAATGTTTTTACCTTCAGCCGCATCACCCATGCCGTAACCTTTAACGGTTTTCGCAAGGATTACAGTTGGACGACCTTTAGTGTCTTGTGCGTTTTTGAATGCTGCGTATAGCTTAGAAGACTCATGACCACCACGCTTAAGAGCGAAGATTTCGTCATCTGTCATGTCAGCAACTAGTGCCGCAGTCTCTGGGTATTTGCCAAAGAAGTGTTCACGAACATATGCGCCATCTTTAGACTTAAACGTCTGGTAGTCGCCATCGATAGTTTCGTTCATTAACTGAAGAAGCTTACCAGTTGTGTCTTTAGCTAGTAGAGAGTCCCAGTTGTTACCCCAGATAACTTTTACTACGTTCCAGCCAGCACCTTTGAATAGGCCTTCTAGCTCTTGGATGATCTTGCCGTTACCCATAACTGGGCCATCAAGACGCTGTAGGTTACAGTTGATTAGGAAGCATAGGTTGTCTAGCTTTTCACGTGCAGCGAAAGAAATTGCACCACGTGATTCTGGCTCATCCATCTCACCATCACCTAGGAACGCATATACGCGTTGGTCAGTTGTATCTTTCATACCACGACCGTCTAGGTACTTAAGGAAACGTGCTTGGTAAATAGCAGAAATTGGACCTAGACCCATAGATACTGTTGGGAACTGCCAGAATTCAGGCATCAGTTTAGGGTGTGGGTATGAAGGAATACCTTTGCCATCAACTTCTTGACGGAAGTTATCTAGCTGCTCTTCAGTCAAACGACCTTCAACAAATGCGCGAGAGTAGATACCTGGAGAGATATGACCTTGATAGTAAACCAAATCACCACCGTCCTTCTCGTTTGGAGCACGGAAGAAGTGGTTGAAACATGTTTCGTAGAACGCAGCTGAAGATTGGAAAGACGCCATGTGTCCGCCTAGCTCTAAGTCTTTCTTAGAAGCACGTAGAACAATCATGATTGCGTTCCAGCGAATGATAGAACGAATACGACGCTCAAGAGTTGTATCACCTGGGTAAGCAGGCTCTTGATCTGCAGGAATCGTGTTGATGTAGTTGGTAGTGATACCAGTAGGCATATCAACACCATCTAAACGTGCTTTATCTAGTACTTGCTCTAACAAGTACTGAGCACGCTCAACACCTTCTTCGCGTACAACTGACTCGAGAGCCTCGAGCCATTCTTGGGTTTCAAGTGAGTCTACGTCATGCTTCATATCAGACATGGAGAACTATCCTTCTGTTGGTTGGATCTACTTTAAACAAGTAATTGGTCGAATTTTACGACTCATCACTGCGTTGAATTCGTCGTAAAGACCGCTCTCTACGCGACTCTTCTCGAGTCAAATCCAACAATGTTTCTTCTATATAAGCTAAATGTGAATGAGACATTTCACGCGCCTTTTCAGGCTGACCAGAAACAATAGCGTCCACAATGTTAGCTCTGTGTTTACTGACTTTTTCAACGACTTCTTCACGACGATGAAGTAGTTTTAAATTTTGTAATACGTTTTGCTCGAGAAGAGGCAATAAGCTGCGAACGATATGAAGCAACACCACGTTGTGAGCAGCTTCAGTCAATGTCACTAGAAAGTGCATGACTGCAGCAGCTTCTGCTTCTACGTCTTGCTTATTTTCTGCTTCAGAAATGCTTTCTAAGCAATTTTGAATACGAGCAAAGTCTTCATCGGTACCTCGCAGGGCGGCGAAATAGGCGGCAATACCTTCCATCGCATGACGAGATTCCAATAAATCCAATTGAGTTTCAGAATGGCTGGCGAGTAAGTTAAGCAGTGGATCGGAGAACCCTTTCCAAATGCCATCATTGACAAACGTTCCCCCGCCTTGTCGGCGTGTGAGTAAGCGTTTGGCTTCCAGACGTTGAATGGCCTCACGGATAGAAGGTCGAGAAACGTCAAATTGCTTAGCAAGTTCACGCTCTGGTGGCAGTTGCTCACCCGGAGAAAGTGTACCTTCAACAATTAAGCGTTCTATCTCTTGTTCTATAACGTCAGAGAGCTTCGGCTGACGAATCCTTTGATAAGCCATATTAATTATTCTTCTACTCTTAAAGGCAATTGGTAATACCAATTTTTAATGACGAAGAAATTAACATAACCAAATCGCAAATTCCAGATAAATATTGACCAATATCAAGGAATGCGTCCGAACCGAACCATTTGTTAACAAGTAGATACAAACAGGGAAAGCTAAATGGTATTACCAATTACACAATTAATAAATCCAAAGCAAATGTTAAAAGAAGGTATATATGAAGTGGAGTGCATTCTATTGTATTGAAATGCAAAAATGAAATGATATTTTTGTGACGTTTTTGTACTCGGTTTAGACATGGTTTCTTAAACAAAAACCATGTCTTTTTGCATGCCAAGTACAGTTCGGCTACAGCTAATTCGCCTCGATATGATCAATCATCAATTGCAATGATTGGTTGCCACGAAATTCATTGATATCCAACTTATATACAGCCCTCACGCTTTTCGTAGCGTGATCTGGCCATCGACGTAAGTCGATATTAAATGCGATTCCGTCCAAAGTGATATTGGTAGAGTGTCCTTTGTATAAAGGCTCAAGTATCAGTTTTAGGTGCTTCTCACCCACCAGCTTCTGATGTAAAACTTTAAACTCACCATCAAATAGCGGCTCTGGAAAAGCCTGTCCCCATGGACCTGATGAACGAAGTAGCTCAGCTGTGTGCATCGAGTACTCTTCCGGCTTTAACTCACCATCGGTAAGCACTACGCCTTTTAACGCTGCTTCATCAATCTCATCGCGGACTATTTGATCGAAAAGTTTCGAAAATTGCTCTAGATCATTTTCCTTTATAGATAACCCAGCCGCCATTGCATGTCCACCAAACTTTAGGATAAGGCCCGGATTTTGGGTATCAAGACGATCCAATGCATCACGCATATGGAAACCAACAATCGACCGGCAAGATCCTTTTAATACTCCTTCACCACCATCAGCAAAAGCAATCACAGGGCGATGGAATTGCTCTTTAATTCGTGATGCAAGAATACCTATCACTCCTTGGTGCCAATCTCCTTGAAAAAGCACTAACCCAGAAGGCAGTTTGGTGTCCTGACTCAATTGCAATCTTTCACAAAAGGCCATTGCTTCTTGCTTCATGCCATCCTCGATCTCTTTTCGAGTTTGGTTTAAGCCGTCTAATTCACACGCCATTCTTCGCGCAGCGTGAATGTTGTTGCTCATGAGAAGCTCAACACCGAAGGACATATCGTCCAGCCTACCTGCAGCATTGATTCTCGGGCCTAATGCAAAGCCAAAATCAGCAGCAACTAACCGCTTAGCGTCTCGCTTGGCAACTTCGATCAGTGCTTGAATACCGGGGCGCCCTTTTCCTGCCCGAATACGTTGCAAGCCTTGGTGAACAAGAATGCGGTTGTTTTCATCCAATGGCACAACATCCGCTACTGTCCCTAAAGCGACTAAATCCACCAGCTCCATCAGCTTTGGCTCAGGCATATTTTGTTGTGTAAACCACCCGCGCTGACGCATTGATACACACAGCGCCATCATCAAGTAGAACACAACACCCACGCCCGCTAGCGATTTAGAAGGGAACTCGCACTCATGTAGGTTTGGATTCACCATAGCATCTGCATTCGGCAGTGTTGCACCTGGTAAGTGATGGTCGGTAACCACAACCATTAAGCCATTTTCTTTAGCGTACTTCACACCTTCAATGGAAGAGACACCATTGTCGACGGTCATGATTAAGTCAGCCCGCATATCCATGGCTTGATCAACGACTTCAGGGCTTAGGCCATAGCCATCTTCAAATCGGTTTGGCACCAAATAATCGACATTATGGCTGCCCAACATTCTAAGCGCTAATACCGATAATGCCGAACTCGTCGCTCCATCAGCATCAAAATCACCCACCACGATAATGCGCTTATTGGTTTTTATCGCCTCGAACAACAATTCAACAGCTCGCTCAATACCCGAAAGCCGTTGGTAAGAATGTAATGACTTCGCTGATGTTTTAAGCTGACTTTCCGAAGTTATGCCACGGTTTATATAAATTCGTTTTAAGAGAGGTGGAAAACTATCTGGGAGTTGGGATAAATCTGGATCGGGTCTACGCTGAATTTCTATCATTATGATCGTTAAGTAGGTAGCCTGTGCTTCAGGCTACCTACTTCCTTATATATTTCTAAGTCTAAGCTCAGGCTATTTTGTTTATTGCTTTTGCTCTAACTGTTTGAGCAAATCTTTAGGTGGTAAATAGCCACCAATCATTTCGCCATTTGGTAGGAAAATTGCCGGCGTGCCTTTTACACCAAGCTCTACACCAAGCGCATACTGCTCGGCAACACTTGCCTGACATTCAGCAAACTTCTCAGTTTTTTCCTCTGGTAAACGGCGCTCAAGCTTCGCATCATGCATCGCTTCTTTTGGATCTTTAGCACACCAAATCGCGGCCATTTGATCCGCAACAGGGCTTTGTGGCCCCTGGCGCGGGAACGCTAAATAATCGATAGTAATGCCCAAGTCGTTGTATTCTTTGATTTGCTTATGTAAACGAACACAGTAACCACAAGTAATATCAGTAAAGATCGTTACCACATACTTTTCATTCTTCGCTTTGAATACAATCGCTTGGTCTTTAAATTTGGCAATTTTCTCTGCATTGAGAGGTGCTTGCTTTTTAGCTAGAACATCTTCGTAAGTGCCATTGGCCCCTAAGCTATATAGTGTACCAGCAATCACATGTGCGCCGTCTGCCGAAGAGTAAATCACGCCACCCGATGTATTCACCTGAAATAAGCCATCCATATTCGTCGGCTCGACGCTCAGCACTTTGATGCCCAACCTTTGCACATGCTTCTCTATCTGCTTGAGGTTGTATTTGGGTGCAGCAGCATAACTGGTCGCCAAAACAAAAGGCAAAATACACAGGATGATACTTCGTAATACTTTCATGAAACTTCCCTATAAATAAATGAACACTAGAGCTACGCTCTAGGATGATGCTCGCTATGAATTTGCTTCAGCCTTTCGGTGGCAACGTGAGTATAAATTTGCGTAGTTGATAAGTCACTATGCCCTAGCAGCATTTGTACGACTCTGAGATCCGCACCATAGTTCAATAAATGCGTCGCAAAAGCATGTCTTAGTACGTGCGGCGACAAACTATCGGAGTCAATACCAGCAATTGCGGCATAATGCTTGATTCGATGCCAAAATGTTTGTCTCGTCATCTGCCTCGCTCGTTTGCTTGGGAACACAACATCTGACGTATTTTGCCCTAACAGAATACTTCGCCCTTGGCTAACAAACATATCAATCCATTCAATTGCGTTTTCTCCCATTGGAACTAAACGCTCTTTACCACCTTTACCCGTAATACGAACCACACCTTGTCGAAGGCTCATATTCTCCATTGTCAGGCTGACAAGCTCTGTCACACGGAGCCCTGTAGCATACAAAAGCTCCAGCATCGCTTTATCTCTCAGCTCCATCGGATCGTTGGGATCAGGCGCATCAAGCAGTGCGTCAACTTGTTCTTCTGTGAGATCTTTTGGAAGACGTTGTGGCAGTTTCGGGCTAATCAGTAAAGCCGTTGGATCATCAGCACGAACTTTTTCTCGATGCAAATATTGAAACAAGCGGCGAATGGCAGATAGCATTCTTGCTCTTGAGGTTTGTTTGTAGTCTTGGTCGGCAAGCCATGTTTGATATTCTTGTAAACCAGATAGGCTAATAAAATCGAGGCGATAATTATTACTCTCCATCCATTTTAGTAACTTAGCAATATCGGTACGATAAGAAGCAACCGTGTTTTCTGATAGCCCTCTCTCCATCCACATGCAATCCAAAAACTGCTCGACCATCACTTGATCAGAAGACGTCGTTGTTGTCACTGTAACCCTCTGTATAAAATGCGTTACTGAACCAAATTAAAAAGCACACATAAACAGTTTAGGTGGATTGGAAAACTTTGGTTGCAGTAATTCCCTGAAATAAAGGCTATCAGGTTAATGCACCTAAGCGCACTAAGCTATAAAAATGTGCTTCTGTTCTCACAAAGGCTGCACCTTGAAGTAGTTTGAGTATAGAATGTCCCACTCCTACTCATTTATACACGCGAAAACCACAATGAAAATTGGCCTATTTTATGGTTCAACCACTTGCTACACAGAAATGACCGCAGAGAAAATTCGCGCTTTCATTGGTGAAGATTTGGTTGAGCTACACAATGTAAAAGAAACGCCTCTGACATTAATGAACGACTACGATTTGCTTTTGATTGGCATATCAACGTGGGATTTTGGTGAAATCCAAGAAGACTGGAATGACATCTGGGACACTATCAGCAGTGTCGACCTATCAGGCAAAGTGGTTGCATTATTTGGTTTGGGTGATCAAGAAGGCTATGGCGAATGGTATCTGGATGCAATGGGCCTATTGCATGATGAACTCGTAAAGGTGGGAGCAAAGCCAATCGGCTACTGGCCAAATGAAGGCTATGAATTTGATGAATCTAAAGCTCTTACCGAAGACAAGAGCCATTTCGTTGGTTTGGCCCTTGACGAAGATTCACAATACGAGCTTAGTGAAGAACGTATCGAAACATGGTGTACTCAAGTTCTCACAGAGTATAACGATACACTTTAGACGGCTAACAACTCTCGATATTTCTGCCAATCAAACACTAGCCCCGGATCTGTCTTACGACTTGGGGCGATATATTGATGGCCCGTGATACGAGAAGGAGTAATATCAGGGTAGCGCTGCATTATTTGCTGGCTAAGCTCAGCAAGCGCCTGATATTGCTCTTCGCTATACGCTGCAAAATCACTTCCTTCTAACTCAATGCCAATCGAATAGTCGTTACACTTATCTCTACCCGCAAAACTTGATTGCCCTGCATGCCATGCTCTATCCATAAAAGAGACAAACTGCACCACTTCCCCATTGCGCTTTATTAAACAGTGCGCGGACACTTTCATTTCATGAATAAAGGCAAAGTAAGGATGCTCATTAGCGTCCAGCGTACCTGCAAAAAATTGCTCTATATAGTTGCCACCAAATTGGCCTGGTGGAAGGTTAATATTGTGGATAACAAGCAGTGAAACATCTGTTGTATCTTGGCGTTTATCGAAGTGAGGAGAAGGTACTTTCTGGGCACCGGTGAACCATCCTTTCTGATCGATCATATACGAACACTATTATTACCAAACACTTATTGATATTAACCTCTTATCCAACAAAAGCGAATTTTACAGGCTAAGTTCATTGGCGTATCATTCGCAGCACAATTTCAACTACACCTGCTAACTTGCGATGAAAAACCCTCACAACAGTGCCGAACGTCTAGAATACTTAAAACAACAATTGCCGCTAGAGATCACTCGTGCTGTCTCTGACGCGCTTAAAGAAGATCTTGGTGGAACACTAGATCCCGCAAAGGATATCACCGCAAGTTTAATTCCTGCTGATAGCACCAATGAGGCCACAATTATCACTCGTGAACATGGTGTGTTCTGCGGTAAAGCATGGGCTGATGAAGTATTTAAACAGCTTGGTGGCGAAGTTACTATTGAGTGGCATGTAACCGACGGAGATGTGGTCGAGCCGAATCAAACACTGTGTACCCTAACAGGGCCATCAAGAGCTTTGCTAACGGGTGAGCGTAACGCAATGAACTTTATCCAAACTCTTTCTGGATGCGCATCATTGACCGCTACTTACGTTGAAAAGCTGCAAGACACTAACTGCCGTTTATTGGACACACGCAAAACTGTTCCGGGCCTACGTAGTGCACTAAAATACGCGGTCGCATGTGGCGGCGGCTTTAACCATCGTATCGGTGTATTTGATGCCTACCTGATAAAAGAAAACCACATCATCGCATGTGGCGGTGTAGAGAAAGCGATCAAAACGGCCAAAGAGTTAAACCCTGGCAAACCTGTTGAAGTTGAAACTGAGACACTCGAAGAACTTAAGCAAGCCATCGATGCTGGTGCAGATATCATCATGCTCGACAACTTTACCCTAGAGATGATGAAAGAAGCAGTTAAAATCAATGCTGGAAGAGCTGCTTTAGAGAACTCAGGTAATATCACGTTAGAGACCATTCACGAGTATGCCTCTACTGGCGTTGATTACATTTCTGTTGGCGCTTTAACTAAGCATGTTCGCGCGATGGACTTATCTATGCGCTTGAAATAATAATCTTTTCCCAAGTGGGCATCCGTTGTTCACTTGGGTTCTCTCTCATAAAATTCACAACCCTTCTCGAAAGAATTTGCAACTTAGCAAACGCTAAGTGTTAGCGCGCAACACTTGCCTCAGAAAGTCATGTAAACCCTCTCCTCTAACCTGCGTACAAACCTTAAGCTTTCTCTATATCTACTCAGATAAGAAAGCAAAATGCATAACTCAATATATAAACCACAGATTGGTTTCACCTTAATCGAGCTGATGATCGTTGTCGCCATTGTTGGTGTACTTTCTTCTATCGCTCTTCCTGCATATCAAGATTACGTTAAGAAAACTGAAGTGGCTTCTGCTGTAGCGACTATGAATGCACTCATCGCACCCGCTGAAATTTACTACCAAGAGACAGGAGAGCTGGATGACTCAACCGATTTATCCGACATTGGTATCGCTTCGGATTCAAGTCAACTCGGCACCATATCTATCGCAGACTCTCAATTGATTTTAACGTTTAGTAAGTATGAAAACAGTGCTATTACTTTAACTCGCTCCGATAGCACTGGCTGGAGCTGCGCCGCCTCTGGTGAAGCTGCCAACCTAGTCTCAGGATGCCTTTAATCATGAATAACCAGCCTTCTTCATATTTTTCTAGCGATATAAACCAAAGTGATTCAGCAACCTCTTCTACACTTTTAGTCAATAATGAAACCTACTCTCCGACAGATAAGCTATTTAAATCCATCCTATTGGATGCACTACACGTTCAAGCTTCTGATATTCATTTTGAACCGTATGAAAATTTTACTCGGGTGCGCTTTCGCTGTGACGGCACACTCACTGAATATCAAAAGCCAAGTTTCTCTACTTATAAAAAGCTCATTGCACATATAAAAGTACTAGCTGAGCTAGATATTTCTGAACAAAGAAAACCTCAAGATGGCAGAATGCAATTTCAAGATCAGAGCGATAACTTGCAACAAGCTGATTTGCGAGTTTCCACTTTACCTACACAATGGGGCGAAAAGCTGGTCCTTAGGATATTAAAAAGCAACAAAGAATGCTTACGTATCGATCAACTTGGCATGAGCCAAATTCAAGAAGCATTGTTTACTAACGCCTTAGACAAAACACAAGGTCTTATTCTAATTACAGGGCCAACTGGGAGCGGAAAAACCGTGTCTCTTTATGCCGCACTGCAGTATTTAAACAAACCCGAAGTGAATATAGCTTGCGCAGAAGATCCTGTTGAAATCACCATACCGGGAATTAACCAAGTCCAAGTTAAGCATCAAATCGGCTTCAATTTCAGTGAAGCGCTGCGCGCGTTCCTTCGTCAAGATCCCGATATCATCATGCTCGGTGAAATTCGTGATAGTGAAACCGCGAAAATGACGGTGAAAGCAGCTCAAACCGGCCACCTTGTATTGTCTACGTTACATACAAACTCGGCTTCAGAGTCATTACAAAGACTGATCAACATGGGCGTTGAGCCCTATAATCTTACGTCTTGCGTATCCTTGGTTGTCGCACAACGCCTTATCAAAAAGTTGTGCCCTAAATGCAAAAAGCCTCAAATAGACACAACACTTTTAGATCCAGTAATAAGCTTAAGTGATGCTGAACTGTACCAAGCTAATCCATCAGGATGCCAACAATGCAACCAAGGTTATGCTGGCCGACTGGCGATATTTGAAGCAATTGAAATGAATGAGGAGTTAGCTGGAATGCTCCTTAGCCATTCGCCTTCTGAGAATATTGAGAAGTACTTCAAAGCACATAATATTTTTTCTCTCCACGAATCAGCAATTGAAGCCTTACACAAAGGATTTTCTAGCTACCAAGAAATAAAGCGTGTGCTTAGCCTCTAGCGAGTGACTTATTTGAAATGTTGAAGCACTACAACTGGAAAGGGGTAAACGAGCAAGGCAAAGACATTTCAGGATTCATAATATCTTCATCGTCTGACGAGGTACGCTCACTACTCATTCAGCGTAACGTTCGGCTACGTGACATGAAGCGAGGTCGTGTTTCCTACCTCGAATACAAAAAACACAGGCTAACGAACAAAGAGATCACTCTATTTTCGCGTCAATTGGGTACGCTACTCTCTGCTGGGCTACCTATAATCAATAGCTTACAACTGGTTGCTAACCAGTCTTCAAAAGCAGAGCTAAGATCTCTTGTTTACCTTTTACAATCACAGATAGAATCCGGACATACCTTTACTCAGGCTTTATCTGCATACCCAAAGCACTTCGATCAAGTCTATATGTCACTTATAAGATCTGGAGAAAAATCGGGAAACTTAGCCGATACCCTATTGAAGTTAGCAGAGCACAGGGAAAAGCTTCAGATACTTCGGGAACAGATAAAGCGCGCTTCACAATATCCTTTAGTTATGCTGATGACTATTTTCGCCGTCAGCTACATCATGCTGACTATGGTCATTCCAGAATTTGAACAGCTGTTTCGAGGAATGGGCGCTGAACTGCCTTGGCTTACAAAAAAGGTCCTGCTCTTTTCAAAACTGATACGCTCTCACAGTCTCACGATTTTGCTGTTTGTCTGTGGGAGTGCATACCTACTCAGAATCCTATACCAGCGTTCTGATCGAATTAAATTGAAAATGAGCCGATACCTTTTAATCATTCCAGTGTTTGGGCCAATTGTAACAAAACACTCTCTAGCTAGGTTCAGCCGAACACTTGCCACCAATTATCGCAGTGGGTTGCCCATTTTAGAAAATATAAGTCTCTCAGCGATGACAACTGGCAACCTATATTTTCAACAAGCTATCGGGAAAGCACACCAAAATATACTACTAGGTGCGCCAATCTATATGGCGTTAAAAGATGAACATGTATTTCCAGAACTGCTCGTGCAGATGGTGATGATCGGTGAACAGTCTGGCAAGCTTGACGACATGCTAGAAAAGTTAGCCAGCATATACGATGAGGAAGCCAGCAATAGCATCAATAGGTTAAGTACACTACTAGAACCCATGTTGATTCTTATATTAGGTATAATTATTGGTGGCTTAGTTATCGCAATGTATTTACCTATCTTTAACTTAACGAGCTTATTGGGCTAGTATAGTGCCTTCACTATACTCTGGTTATGGGAAAATAGAGTTCTCTGTATGGACGCCATTTATTACAATCCTTGGATTTTTACTACGCTCGCTACTGTTTTCGGCCTTATTATTGGTAGCTTCTTAAACGTCGTTATCGCTCGGCTGCCGAAAATCATGGAGCAAGAATGGCGAGATGAGTGTGCAGAGTCATTTCCTGAATACAAAATCACACCAACATCAGAACGCTTATCTCTAAGCTCACCGCGTTCCACTTGCCCAAAATGCAGCACAAAACTGCGTATCATTGACAATATTCCAGTATTGAGTTGGTTGCTACTAAGAGGTAAATGCCATCATTGCAAAGCATCGATCAGCATCCGTTACCCATTTGTTGAGCTCTTATCTGCGGCGCTGAGCTACGTTATTGCATCGCATTTTGGCTTCAGCTACTACGCTATCGCAAGCATGGTTTTTACGTTTGCTCTGATTGGAGCAACGTTCATTGATTTTGATACTCTGCTTCTACCCGACCAAATTACTCTTCCGCTGATGTGGTTAGGTATTAGTTTAGCGCTATTTAATATTGGCCCAGTTTCTCTATATGATTCTGTGCTCGGTGCAATCTGCGGTTATATGTTTCTATGGCTTTTATATTGGGGCTTCAAGCTTCTTACGGGTAAAGAAGGCATGGGGTATGGTGACTTTAAACTGCTCGCAGCTCTTGGCGCGTGGTTAGGTTGGCAGTACCTTCCTATCGTTGTTCTTCTTTCTTCAATGGTCGGCCTTGTTTTCGGACTAATTCAATTGAGACTTCAAAGTAAAGGCAAAGAGCACACATTTCCATTCGGCCCCTACTTATCCATTGCTGGCTGGATAAGTCTCATTTGGGGAGAGCACATCGTTCGCTGGTATTTTGGTTCAATTTTAGGATAAAGAAATGACTTTCGTAGTAGGACTAACTGGCGGTATCGCGAGTGGAAAAACCACTGTCGCGAATCTGTTTAACGAACGCTATGGTATTGATATTGTTGATGCAGATCTAATTGCACGCGAAGTCGTTGAACCCGGTACTGAAGGGTTAAAAGCCATTGAGAAAAAGTTTGGCAGCCAAGTGTTAATGGCAGATGGTAGCCTAGACCGTAAGGCTTTACGTGAAAGGGTATTTTCTCATTCAGAAGACAAAGAATGGCTAAACAACCTGTTGCATCCTATGATACATCAGAGGATGTTAACAAACTTGCATAGAGCTGAATCTCCTTATGTACTGTTGGTTGCACCATTATTAATTGAGAATAATCTGCAGTCTATGGTCAATCGCATCTTAGTGGTGGATACCGATATAAAACTGCAGATCATGCGAACAATGGAAAGAGATAATGTATCTCAAGCTCAAGCTGAAACCATTTTAGCCTCGCAAGTTGATAGGACGGCACGGTTAGAAAACGCAGACGATGTGGTGATAAATAGTACAGATATAGAAAAACTTTGGCCTCAAATCACAGAATTACATCAAAAGTATCTAGCAATAAGTGAGGAAGATCGGTGAGAATAAGATTGAAGGAACGAAAGGCTAATTAGATGAGCACGCACTATTTCGAACATCCATTGAATGAAAAAACTCGTATCTACTTACGAGTAGAAGCTCTTCTTAGCCAATTAGATACCTCATCACAATTTAAAGACGAGCTACAACACCTACTTTTCTTCCGTTCTCTATTTGATTTATTAGAAATTTTCGAGCAAATCCAGCTCAAAACAGAGCTAGCGAAAGACATAGAAAAGCAGCGCCTAGCATACAAGAGCTGGCTAAACGTAGATGGCGTTGATCAAGACACCTTGCACGATATCTTGCACGAAGTCGATGTCGTTCACAGTGAGCTGATGACAGCTGAACGCTTTGGCCAATCGTTAAAAGAAGATCGCTTCCTCAGTACCATTCGGCAAAGGTTTAACCTTCCCGGTGGAGCATGTTGTTTTGATTTACCCGCACTTCATCACTGGCTTCATCTACCACAAGATAAAATTAGCCAAGATACATCTGGTTGGGTTGGTACCTTAAAACCACTCGCTAATGCCCTCAAATTGTGGCTAAAGTTGGCGAGAGAGACTGGACGGTTTGAGCAGCAAGTTGCCAATGCTGGTTTTTATCAAAGTGATGCAGAAGAAGCCAATATTTTACGTCTAAACATTCCACTTAATTACGGTGTCTATCCTATGATCTCAGGGCATAAAAACCGTTTTGCGATTAAGTTTATCGACTTTCACACCGGTCAAGCTTGCTCGCAAGATATTAAGTTTGAGTTAGCCGTGTGTAGCTGAGGCTAAATTCGATTTCCATGGCACGTCTGATATACTTTGGCATTATTTTCTGAGTCCAATCCACCATGAATAAGAAACCTACCATAGTAAAATGTCCGCAATGCTCTACCGAAGTAGTTTGGGGAGAAGATAGCCCTTTTCGCCCTTTTTGCAGCAAAAAGTGCCAATTAATCGACTTTGGTGAATGGGCAGATGAGGAAAACTCTATTCCTGGTGCACCAGATATGTCTGATGCTGACGGTTGGTCAGAAGATCAATATTAAGTGGCAGAAATCGTAAGCCTGCTATCAGGAAAGCAAGCAACAGTCAGATAAAACAAACGGAGCCAATTGGCTCCGTTTGTTTTTATGAGAACGCTAGTTATAGCATTACTTCTTAGCAAGCTTCTCTTTAATACGAGCAGACTTACCAGAACGCTCACGTAGGTAGTACAGCTTGGCACGACGTACTGCACCACGGCGTTTAACTTCAATGCTATCAACCATTGGAGAGTGAGTTTGGAACGTACGCTCAACGCCTTCACCGTTAGAGATCTTACGAACGGTAAATGCAGAGTGTAGGCCACGGTTACGTACAGCGATTACAACGCCTTCAAAAGCCTGTAGACGCTCACGGTCACCTTCTTTTACCTTAACTTGCACAGCAACAGTGTCACCTGGTGCAAATTTTGGTAGGTCTTGTTTCATTTGCTCTTCTTCAAGAGCTTTGATGATGTTACTCATTTTCTAAATTCCTAGAATAAACTGATACTCAAATAAATTAGGCTACTTTGCATTATGTTCTTTAATGAACTCAGCAAGTAATAGTTCCTGTTCGTCAGTCAGAGCTAGGTTTTCCAGGAGCTCTGGTCTTCTAAGCCAAGTTCGGCCCAGCGATTGTTTTAATCGCCAGCGACGAATGTCCTTGTGATTTCCTGACTTCAGCACACTTGGTACTTCCAGCCCATCTAACACATCTGGACGCGTATAGTGAGGACAGTCTAATAAGCCATTAGCAAAAGAGTCTTCTTCTGCTGACGCCATATCGCCAAGTACGCCCGGAACAAACCGTGATACTGTGTCGATTAGTGTCATGGCAGGGATTTCTCCCCCTGTCATCACAAAGTCTCCAATTGACCATTCTTCGTCAACTTCAGACTGTATGATACGCTCATCTACCCCTTCGTAGCGACCACAAATAAGAAGCAAGTTCTCATTGTTTGCCAACTCTTCGACTCCTTGCTGGTCGAGCTTACGACCTTGAGGAGAAAGGTAAACAACCTTCGTCTTTCCCGGTGATTTGTCCTTAGCAGCATGGATAGCATCGCGCAAAGGCTGAACCATCATCAACATGCCAGGGCCACCACCGTAAGGTCTATCATCGACAGTTCGATGTTTGTCGTGAGTGAAATCTCTAGGATTCCAAGTCTCAATAGACAGAAGACCTTTTTTTACCGCTTGACCTGTTACTCCATAGTCCGTAATTGAACGAAACATTTCAGGAAAGAGGCTAATTACGCCAATCCACATAGTTTTCTCGCTCTACGGTGGAGTTAAAATCCAGGATCCCAGTCAACTTCGATCCGTTGAGCAGTGCGATCAACTTTCTTGATCACTTGCTCTTCAAGGAACGGAATCAATCGTTCCTTTTGGCCAAAAGCATCTTTCAAGTTTGCCTTCACCACCAAAACGTCGTTGGAGCCAGTCTCTAATAGGTCAGTGACCTCACCAAGGTTATATCCCTTAGTGGTAACAACTTGCATACCAAACAACTCGCGCCAGTAGAATTCATCTTCTGACAATTCCGGTAATGATGCTGGGTCTACTGCGATTTCAAAATTCGTCAGTAAGTGCGCTTCTTCACGCACGTCCAAACCTTCCAGTTTTACCACCATACCTTTGTTATGGCGCTTCCAACTTTCCACTTTGTACTCAACCCAATTGCCTTTTTGGTTAATAAACCAAGGGCTGTAATCAAAAATGCTCTCAGCATTGTCTGTAAAGGAAAAAACCTTGAGCCAGCCACGAATGCCATAGGTAGAACCAAATTTACCCATCACAATTTTTTCGCTTTGTTTGCTCATGGCGTCTTTACCTTTCATCGACATAGCTAATTACTAACTAGAATTAAGCCGCTTTTTGAGCGTCTTTAACTAGCTTAGCAACACGGTCAGAAAGAGATGCGCCTTGACCAACCCAGTGGTTAACGCGATCTAGGTCTAGACGTAGACCTTCTTCTTGACCAGTAGCAGTAGGGTTAAAGAAACCTACTTTCTCGATGAAACGGCCAGTTGCCGCTTTACGGCTGTCCGCTACTACGATTTGATAAAATGGACGCTTTTTAGCGCCATGACGTGCCAAACGAATGGTTACCATGTCGTCCTCTTTGCTTTCTCAAAAATAAAATTAACCCCAGAAGCCATCCAAAAAACAGCTTGGGGTCTCGTGCCAAAATAAAGCCCCGGAATTTTACTCTTATTCCGGGGCATTGCAAGGTTTTTAGCTACTTTTTAGCCATTGTATTTCGGTCATATTTGCGAATTGACCGCTAACAGAATGAAAAATAACAAATGACTAGAAACTAGTGAAAATCAGCGGTTAACGGCCAAATGGATTAAATCCGCCGCCGCCGCCCATTCCACCCATACCGCCAGGGCCACCTCCACCCATCATTCCTTGCATGTTTCTCATCATGTTGCGCATGCCACCTTTCTGCATTTTCTTCATCATTTTCTGCATTTGGGTGAACTGCTTAAGCAGACGGTTTACGTCTTGAACTTGCGTACCTGAACCAGCTGCAATTCTCTTCTTACGCGAACCTTTAATGATATCTGGACGCTTGCGCTCTTTCATCGTCATAGAGTTGATGATGGCTTCCATCTGTTTGAAAGCTTTGTCATCAACATTATCTTTCACGTTGCCAGGCAAGTTGCTCATGCCAGGTAGCTTATCTAGCATCCCCATCATGCCGCCCATATTTTGCATTTGGCCAAGCTGCTCGCGAAAGTCTTCAAGGTCAAAGCCTTTCTTTTCTTTGAACTTCTTCGCCATTTTCTCTGCTTTTTCAGAGTCTACGTTCTTTTGTAGATCTTCAATCAGAGAAAGCACATCGCCCATGCCAAGAATACGTGAAGCAACACGATCTGGGTGGAAGGCTTCTAACGCGTCGGTTTTCTCACCAACACCTAAGAATTTGATCGGTTTGCCCGTAATATGACGAACTGATAGTGCCGCACCACCACGAGCATCACCATCAACTTTCGTTAAGACCACACCCGTCAATGGCAGAGCATCACCGAAAGCTTTTGCTGTGTTTGCCGCATCTTGACCTGTCATCGCATCGACAACAAACAGCGTTTCTACTGGATCAATAGCAGAGTGTAAGTCTTTAATCTCAGACATCATCTCTTCATCAATCGCAAGACGACCTGCAGTATCGACAATCAAAACATCGAAAAACTGCTTCTTAGCATGATCGATAGCGGCATTGGCGATATCAATTGGCTTTTGATCAGCTGAAGATGGGAAAAAGTCCACTTCCAGATCTGCTGCTAATGTTTCTAGCTGTTTGATCGCTGCAGGACGATACACGTCGGCAGAAACAACTAAAACTTTCTTCTTGTCTCTTTCTTTTAGAAGTTTAGAAAGCTTACCAACACTAGTGGTTTTACCCGCACCCTGTAGGCCCGCCATTAAGATGACAGCAGGAGGCTGAGCCGCTAAATCTAACTCTTCATTAGATTCACCCATGACTGCTTCAAGCTCAGCTTGAACAATCTTGATAAACTCTTGGCCTGGCGTTAATGACTTGGATACTTCGACACCAACAGCTCTTTCTTTGACTCGCTTGATGAAATCACGTACGACAGGTAAAGCGACGTCTGCTTCTAGCAAAGCCATACGCACTTCACGTAGCGTATCTTTAATATTCTCTTCGGTCAGACGACCTTTACCGCTGATATTTTTCAGCGTTTTGGATAATCGATCCGTTAAATTCTCAAACATAAGCTCTCTTCGCGAATTAGGCGATAATTTGGTTATACCTAAGTGACCTCCAGATGCGAGTTTCACCGGGTTGAACAAGTTAAATCATGCATCTCGAGGTGACTTAGACGTAGCAGTATACCCCAGCCAGCGTTGGAGTCATACTTTAACAATAAAGTTGAACTAACATATCTTAGATTTGGATCAACTTATGACGTAGCTCATCAGCATGTTACAAGGTATAATTCTTAACCAAGTTTATTAATAATAACGAGAAAAATGGACGACTATATCGCTGTCATTGCAGCTTTGTTATATGTATTAGCTATCGCTACCATTATTCCTGGACTAGTGCACCAAACAGGCATCCGCACTCGTACGGTCTTTTTTAGTGCTGCTTTAGCACTGATTTTTCATGCATGGCTACTGAGTGATTTAATTTTTGATACCACTGGACAGAACTTAAGTATGCTCAATGTCGCATCCTTGATTAGCTTCATTACCGCTCTGGTTATGAGCATCGCCATGCTCAGAACAAAACTGTGGTTTATTCTTCCAGTTGTATACAGTTTTTCAGCCATAAACCTAACCGCAGCAGCGTTTGTACCTAGTGTATTCATGACACACTTACAACACGATCCTCGATTGCTCATTCATATAACCTTCGCGCTATTTTCATATTCCACCCTTACTATTGGGGCTTTGTACGCGTTGCAGCTCGCATGGCTCGACTATAAATTAAAAGCGAAAAAAACCATTGCTATCAATCCAAATCTACCTCCATTAATGATGGTAGAAAGGCAGCTTTTCAATATCATTTTAATTGGTAACGTGTTACTTACAGGCACATTGATTACTGGCTTTTTCTTTGTCGAAGATATGTTTGCTCAAGGAAAAGCACACAAAGGCATTCTGTCTTTTGTCGCGTGGATTATTTATTCCGTGCTGTTGTGGGGACACTATCAACGTGGATGGAGAGGCCGGAAAGTCACTTGGTTTGCTGTTGCTGGCGCTACCTTACTAACACTGGCGTATTTCGGTAGCCGCTTTGTAAAGGAAATCATTCTGACCTAACCTTTGGAGATTGTGTGCATTCAACTGCGCTTTCTTTTACAATGAAAAATCTTAAGTCATGAATGACTGAATAAAATATACAGCTAAGTATTCAAGCAGAATATTAGAAGGAAATCTCTAGCTTTGGAAGACATCTCAACGGGTATCTTATTTGCGCTTCTCGCGTGTTTCATCGTTATTTCAGCTTATTTTTCAGGTTCTGAGACAGGAATGATGTCGTTAAACCGATATCGTCTTAGACACCTTGCCAATAGCGGCCACAAAGGCGCAAAGCGCGTCGAAAAACTCCTAAGCCGACCAGACCGACTTATCGGTCTCATTTTGATCGGTAACAACCTCGTCAACATCTTGGCTTCGGCTCTCGCCACAATTCTTGGCATGCGCCTGTATGGCGATGTCGGCGTGGCAATAGCAACTGGTGTACTAACACTGCTCGTGCTCGTCTTTGCAGAAGTAACACCAAAAACACTAGCTGCGCTCTACCCTGAACGAGTGTCCTACATAAGTAGCGTACTCCTCATCGTGTTGATGAAACTCTTCTCTCCACTTGTCATTTTAATCAACTTCATTACCAACGGTTTTATTCGCCTACTGGGTCTAAAAGTGAAGCATGATGGTGATGATCACTTAAGCTCAGAAGAGTTAAGAACAGTGGTAAATGAAGCCGGTAGCTTAATTCCTAGACGCCACCAAGACATGCTGATTTCTATTCTCGATCTAGAGCACGTCACGGTCAATGACATCATGGTGCCGCGCAACGAAATCACCGGAATCGATATCAACGATGACTGGAAGTCAATTGTTAGGCAGCTCACTCATTCCCCTCATGGACGAGCTGTCCTATACCGAGATCAGATTGATGAAGTCGTCGGCATGCTAAGGCTGCGTGAAGCCTATCGCTTAATGCTGGAGAAAAATGAATTCAACAAAGAGACGCTACTGCGCGCTGCTGACGAAGTGTATTTTATTCCAGAAAGCACACCGCTCAATGTACAGTTACTGAAGTTCCAACGAAACAAAGAGCGCATTGGTCTAATTGTTGATGAATATGGCGATATTAATGGCCTAATTACATTAGAAGACATTCTAGAAGAAATTGTCGGCGAATTTACTACTTCCATTGCTCCAAGCCTTTCTGATGAGATAACGCCTCAAGGCGATGGCAGCTTTCTAATCGAAGGGAGTGCAAATATCCGTGATATCAACAAAGGCTTAAAGTGGAAGCTTCCCACTGATGGCCCAAGAACGCTAAATGGCCTAATTTTAGAGCATTTAGAAGACATTCCAGAAAGCCATGTAAGTGTGCGCATTGCTGAGCATAAAATGGAGATTGTCGATCTAGAAGAAAACCGTATTAAGATGGTTAAAGTATTTCCTAAAAAGCCTTAATACGCCTCCCCTTTCAAATTTAAGATAGCCTAATACTTCTCAATTAGGCTATTTAAACTACGCTACCTCACTAGCACTACAATCCGCTTTAGTATCCTCTTCCCCCCTCAATAACATTGTTAGTCTGATATAACAAAAGTAGACATAATTTATTTGAATACCAGTCATGCAACACTGGAATATATTAAAAACCATTTGTAATAAATAACTAAAATCAATAAGTTAGCACTGCTGCATGATTGAGTAAATTCTTCATATCGAGAATAATGTGGAATTAAATACTTATTTAAATCACATGAGAATAGACCTATGCCTTCAATAAGATGCGTAGCTTTTACTTGGAATACGGCAAATCAAAATGTACCTAAAGAAGCTCCTATTCAAATGGCTTCGTATATAAAAAGTAAACGCCCTCACCTTGTAATAGTTAACCTTCAAGAAACAGTCAGAACTTGGGGAGGTGAATTTGTTTCTGAGCGAATAGCCAAGAGATTGGACTACAACATTTATACTGAAGACAAAAATGGAAATAGGCGCAAAGAAAAATTATCTTATCTTCCATTAATGCAAGATCAAATGGGAGTAATCACTAAGTGCTCAAAGAAAAACTTTGTCAATGATGTAAGTGGCTATACTCACCTCGCTATCTATGTTCGCAGTGATCTTTGTCAGATAAAAGGCTCGATCGGAGCAAGAAACGGATACAAATTAGATCGAGTAAGCAAAAAACATCGTATCAATATTATTGCCAAGGGTGTTGTTAGAGACGGAAGTTTATTTAAGAAGCGAGCTACAAGGAATAAAGGTGGGCTTTACGCTTGTCTTGAAGTGTTTGGACATCCTCTAGTTGTTGTAGGTGCTCACCTAGATTCAAATCATGAAGACAATAGACTAAGGGAAGTAAATGAGCTATGTAGAGCAGCGGAAAACGAAGCGTCGAAATATATACAAAAGCATAGAACTAAATTCCGCTCATGGGACGATAATAACCAACGTATCCCTTCATTAATCTTCATGGGGGACTTAAACGAAAGGCTAGTTCCAACACCAATGAGTAGTTTGAAAAACACCCTTAACAATCGAAACGGCCTACCAGATAGCTTCTTTATCAACAATTACGATCCAATATCTAGGAATGAAGTCCCCCACTTTAGGGATCAGGGTGTAACCTTTGAGAGTACTGAATACATGACTTATGAAGAAAGGTTCGACGAAAAGGATGAAAAGAAAGGGAAAGGCCGATCTGGAGAGGTGATGTTTAAACCAAAACGCAATGGTAAACCAGATGCCGGAGCTTTAGACAACATAGGTTTTCGAGATGATGAAAGAAGATTCAACTCTCTTGATATACAAGTCCATGAGCTTTTAACCGTCAAAGGCGACAAAATTAGTGATCATAGAGGCGTAACACGAGATTTTGAGTTCAGTATAAATCATTAGACCAAAGGAAGAATTTTAAGCTAGATTCAAGGCACAGCAAGCGCGCTGTGCCTTAAAATCTTAGTAAGTACTTTAAAGATAAAAACTCTCAGGACACTCTTGCTCAGGCGAATGTTTCATCGTTCCAAAAGGCGTCAATAGTGGATAACTATCTAAGTCTGCTAAATCGACTTTCTTATTCACGTAGAAGTTTATATTCTCAAGAAACGAACGATTACCCACACTCACACATTGAAACTGAACCTTGTTTAAGGTTTTGAACTCTCGATTGAAAAACTTTCGGATTTGAGTCAGTGATACGGTCGTTTTTCGGTTAGCTTGAATAAACGCAGATACATCTGGATTGTTGATGTATTTCGTCAACGCCGCCGCTTTCGAGAAATAGCCATTCGCATCATAAGTACTGCTGTTGCATGTGCCCCACTTCAGCCAAGCATGTCTTTGCTGGTATACCTTGGTTTGTGGCATGACCTCATTGAGTGACTTTTTGGTTGCCGAAGTAAGGTTTGGTACAGACGGCAATTTACTCCACTGCCCTTTCTGATCCAGCTTTATCTCTTTCTCACTGATCGACTTACTACAATATTGATATTTGTATCTTCTACCTTGATCGCGTGAGGGAATGAACTCGTTCAATGTTAGCAAAGGAGAGTTTTGTAATATCGACGTTTTACATGCCGGGCTCGATGGGTTTTTTAGGCAATACACAGGTTGCAGGGTTAAAGACAACTTGTAGTAATCAAACTGTCCCGGTTGTGGTGTAACCCAATCTCGATATTGTGGAGAAGCCGTATTTTGAGCAAAGGCGCTGGTCGACAAAGCCAATGCTAGACTGGCAATAAGTATAGAAAGCTGTTTCATTGTGTATACCTTAGGCATAAGTCTGAAAACTCATAACTTACAAATACCTAGTTAAGAACATAAACAGCGAGCCAACTGATATGATGTTGACAGCCGTAAGTACAAAGAACAATATCCAAGTGAGCTTCTTTTGCTTAGCTAATTGTTTGGATAGCTTGTATTCAGATTGCTTAATTTGGCTGATCAGCTGCGATTGGTTCTCTTTACGCTCACCGCTAGCACGCCCACTACCGCCCATTGTTTGGTTTTGTGCAATTCGGCTCAACTCTTTAGACATAGAATCTCGCAATACATCGATCTTGGCATCGGAACGACGATAGAGCTCTTCAATTTTTGCATCCGCTCGTCTGGCCAGTTCTCCAGTCATGCGCAATGACTCCTTGTAACGTCTGTCTGCATGTTCATAGACATCATCAACAGAATGAATCAATTCTTTCTTTTCCACCTTTACACCTCTACTTCATATTCTGGTGACAACATTAAGTGCTCTAGCCCAGTCAAACTTGAATAGTTTGAGCTATCAGGCACAGAGAACTTCAGTGAGATCGGAATGACTTTCTTTAAAGCCAAAACCATAGAGTTTGTTTGCATTTCATCAACAATGCTAGCGATTAACGATTGATTGAAATTTTGCATATAAACGAGCACTTCCAATGTTTGACAAGTATGGGTTTTCTCACCATAGAGATAACACCCTCCGAGAGTAGAATTACTGTCAAGCTGATAGGCAAAAGTGCTGGAAGGCAGTTGAGCCTCAGCAATATTGAAAGTGATATCCAAGTTGGAGTACTTATTTTGTAGCATGCTATGCAGCTGAGATATTGTAGGAGGGCTTGCTGGACGCAATACATCAAGCAGTCCAGCCGAAGCTAAATCTCGGTTGTAGCCGTAATAAACACCGTAAAAGTAGTCGTATAGCAGGGAGGATATGCCTTGTTCGAGAACAGAACAAAGCCTCTCACCATCGTTATGCTGCAAATAAAAATAGTAGTCGTTTAATGCATAAAACATTGAAACTTTGGAAATATTTATATGCAGGCGTAAGTGGTTCAGTTGACAACTGCAACCTGAAATTATCACGTTGTCCGGCATCAAAGAAAACTCAGGTACAAACTGAACTGACTTGGAAGAAATACCATATGAGTGGATCACAGCTAGCGCGTTCTTGATCCCTAGTTTCGCTTTGTACTTCTCAATAAACTCAGCACACGGTTCAAGCATCATCTCTACCTGTAGTAAATAAGGTAGCGGTACTGGCTATTGACTTCGTTTGCCTCAAACATCATATTTTTCTCGCGCAATATCGCATCGAGTTCGAAGCCTGGCAGGATCTTATATACCTTGGCATCTTTTATATGCGATAGCTGATGCACTCCCGAATCTGGCAAAGCTTCTAAGTAGGCACCAGAGAGAGACATTTGATTGATATGCTGGTTGCGAGAAATACTTGAAAGCTTGATTTGGCTAAGTGCAAGATGCGGCTGTTCTGGATCTTTCTTCTGAATCACTAATAGGTGTTCATTTGCTTGAACGGCTTCCATCGGAAGTGCAGTCAAAATGAAACTGTCCGCTGTTTGCATTAACTCAACAAAGTTTTTCTTAACAGGGATACTAAGAAGCTGATTAAAACAATGTAGAAGTTGATCGAAACCTGTAATTGGATCTTGATGACGATAGAAGAGCAATGCCTCATTACCTTGGCTTGGCGCTTTAGTTAAATCCAGCAGAGTGTATAGCTGGCTAAGGGCCTCAAACAGACGATACGGGTGAACATGGAGTGGTGCTGATTCTATTTCAGCAATGAGCAACTGCAAATTACGGTGGGCTAATAGCAGGTTAACCATGACACTTTCGCCAACAATTTCACTATCAAGGAAATGTTTAACGGAAGAGAAAACTTTCTTCACTTGAGAAAAACAACGATCAAGTGTTTGGCTTGCACAACTCAGTAGCGGTGGAGACTCTGTACCAATTTGCCAAACACCTTCTGTGTTTTCTACTGTCATTATGTGCAATGAGTGCAGCGCACTTGATTGATACTCATCGGATAGATAGTAATCCGACTGACAAGTTTCTACTTGCCCTTCTTTTATAACCTTTTCGACTCGGTTTAAGTAAATTGTAACCGCAGGCTTACCTAGCGCTTCTAAGTCGATAGAAACATTGTGGGAATAGCAGTCAAAATATGCAAAGTATTTGTCTTTAAAATACAGCTGACATTGGTTTATCTTGAGTTCACCAAGCGACAACAGATTCATATCCAGCTGAAGCTGACTAATACCGTAACCAACATTGAACGGCAAATACGTCGCCTCAGAAATGGCTTTTTGAGCCAGAGAATCTTGCTGCACAAAGTGATTTGCTGTGAGCAAAGCACCCGGTTGCCAGTGAATGTGATGAGCCATAATGACAAATACTTTAAGTTGAAAATTAAAATGGTCATGACTATCGCCATGACCACAACATGCCTCAATTAGCTCGCCGAGATTTCATCCATACTTAATAACGGATATTGACCTTTTTCCGTACTAACTGCATGAACGACATCTAACGCCGGAGCATCAAAGCTTTTTCGGTCGATCTGAAAACCATAGCCAGTAATTGGCGCTAGCTCTCGCCCAACTGTGGAACCACCTAAAAAATGGCCATTCCCTATATCTAGCTGGAAACCAGCGTTGCTAACGGGAGTCAGCACCATACCTTCTGCTGGCTGCATTGCAGGAGCCCAAACCTTGTCATCCTTGTATTCCTGATTAGTGTTCCATTGACCAAACTTAATAAAGCTCTCCGCTGCTTTGCCTAGCCGAACATCACGAATAGCATCTTGCAATTTGGTACGCAGATCAGGGTCAACAGGGCAGCGAATCGTAAAGCTGAGTTCGGCAGCCATATCAGGGCCGCATAAATGAAACTCTGTCAAAGTACAAGCCGCCGTTGGCGACGTGACATCATTCATCTGCTGGCCGCCATCGACCGCAAACAAAGCTTTCGGAATTTCGACACCAAAGATGGTGCAAGAATCACAAAATAACCTGGGCTTACTATGTTGCCCAAACGCTGACGTTGCATCTGTTGTAAACGCCAAAGGCTCGCAATCTAAAATAACGGTGCGATATACCAATGGTTTTATATTTGCCATTATTATTACTTATCCTTGTTAGCCTAGTGTGATATCCAAGTGACGTTAAGGCACTTGCTTCAACGAGGCAGAGTTCACTGCCTCGACGTCACTTGGCTACATAATAATTACAGGCTATTCACCCTCACCGTCATCGCCTCCAGCTGAAGCAAACAAGCCTGGGTCTAGTCGAGTATCGACTTTCAATGTGGTGTCCATACCTTCAAATTGAATATGTGGCAATACGCTGATACTACACTTGTACCATCCTGCTTTGCCTGGAATTTGTGTTACTTCAATTTCAGCAGCTCTGAATGGATACTTAGCCATCTCAAGAGACGTTGGCTGAGTAATTGTTGTAACGTAGCGGTTAATCCAGTTGTTCAGCAGATCGCGAATGGTTTCTGTTGTTGAAAATCCACCGATCTTGTCACGAATCACACATTTCACGTAGTGAGAAATACGAGATACACACAATGTGTACGATAGGTTAGCTACAAGCTGAGAGTTCATGGAGTCAAAGCCATCAACAAACTCTTCCACTTTCTTCACTGAGTTCGCGCTAAAGAAACAGCAGTTTGACGTGCCCTTTTCTTCAATCGCAGGAATAATACCGATGTTCGATAGCGATAATTCCATGAAATCAGGGAAAGAAATATTGAGTGCTGAACGATACTCGTCAAAGCCACGTACGTTGAATACTGGACGAATCAGGTTCTCTACATAACCACCATTTTCTGGTCCACGTAGATATTGGAACCAGCCAGTCTTACCAAACGAGCGCATGATGTTCTTAGTCAGAAGCAACGATGCTGGGCCCCATTGGTATGCGTCGTTAGACTCATAGCTAGTCACTTCTTCTACGAAACCACTCATACAACGCTCAGCAACAGGGTTGTTCACTGGGTGGTACGGCTGTCTTAGAATGAAGTCACCAATCGTCAAGCCAACATATGCGGCATGATCCGTTTTACGGAAAGCATTCCAGTCACGGTATCTTGGGTGCTCAAGCAAGGTTTCGAAACACTTGATCTGCTTAACTTCATCGATGCTGTTTACACCAAAGAAACGTGGATCAATAGAACCAATAAATGGCGCATGAGTTGACTCAGAGATCATACCCATACCTGTTAGCCACGTAATGTCATCCATGGTGTTTTCGAAATCATATAAGCCCATCAGCAGGCCATATGGTTCGCCACCATATTGATCGTATTCCGCAACATACACTTTCTTAAACATTTCACTGCTTGAAATGTCGTACATGTTACGTTCGAAATCGTACTGAAGTTCTTCTTTCTTAACATCTAAAAGTGTAACTTCGATGTTGTCGTATTCATCTTTAACAAGCTCTTCAAGCTTTAACCACTGGTTTTCTAAATAACGAAACTCAGGGTGCTTTAGAATACTGTTAACCTGCTCTTCAACCACTTCGTTGATACGCTCAATCGCACGTTGAACATAAGATTTGTTGTAGTTGATGATGTCATCATTGTTCGCCAAAACCATTGCTAGTGCAGCAATGTTACGCGAGTAGTAGTCTTCATAGATTTCATCTACAGATGTGAAATCATCTGTGATATCGATGTCTATTTTAGCAAGGCTATTTTTCTGCTCTTGCTGTGTACCACCGAACAACTGAATGATGCTGTGTAGAGAGCTTGTCTCATCTACGGTAATTGTTTCTGTCATCTTAAAGCCCTGAAATTATTAAGCGTCGCTAACGTCAGACTGTGTCTGATCTTGAGAGGAGCTGTCATCGGCCGACTGGACTTCACCATCAATCACACCTTCAGCTTTTTTCATCAAAGAGTAGTTCTTCAATTGTGGAATACTTTCCTTCAGCGCTTGCAATTGAGCTTGATCAGAGAAAATATTATCGATGGTCTTTTTCAACGTACGATTATTATCAATATCTTTCTCAAATCCAGACAGCATTTCTTTTAATTGAAGAAGCGCATTAATCTCAGGGATTTTTTTCGCTAGATTTTCAGGCTTAAAATCTTTCATTGAATTTAATTCAAAATTTAAATTCAACATTGGGGATTTAGAAGGGTTAATACTATTTGGCACAGAAACATCTAGTGAAATTCCCATATCCTTTAAAGAGGAATTAATACCATGTTTTAAAGTACGTACTTCTCTTTCTTCAAATGGAACTTGTGCATCCTTGGACTTTCCAGCTGAAAAATCACCTAACACCATCATTCTATATGGGAGTTCTTTTTTCTTTTTTTCACCTTCCACTCTAGTGTCATATTGAATCATTAACCTAGACTTGGGAAGTTTCTTATTGATAGCCATCAATTACCTCTTTGAAACGCTTATTTATATTAAGCATCAAGCATCCACAATAAACATGCCGAAATTATATTCAATAGAGAGATAATTTAAACCAACCACCTGGAATATATCACATCTATTTGCGAATAAATAACTGTCGAAACACCTAAGGCATTGGGGATCCTAACAATAGAAGGGTTAGCAATGGGTTAAGGGTGAGAGACTCATTTTTACACTGAGCTATTTTTAACCTTCAAGCCTTGTATCAAAGATTTTAGAATGATACTTTATCTTTTAGAAATATTCTCAAAACCAAATATTTAACATTCTGTTATCAGGGTGGATACATCTATTGAATCCAACTTAGTTAAATAATAGAGATATTGAATAAGAAATTAATCTCATATTAGTAAATTCATTATTATGGCCAACTCTGAAAACATTAATACACAGATAGGTGAATCTCTTAAATCATTAAGAAATGACACCACATTGAATGTTCAAAGCTTTAGTGAAATGACCGATAAACTATATGAAAATATAGTTAACCACTCTATTGGAAAAATTAACAGCGATAATATTGAGAAAGTTAAATTATTGAGTGCAAAGATCTCAATTTTGATTACTCAAAAAAAAATTCCCACATTAATTGAGTGTCAATCTTGGAAGTTTTGTGTAGATATATTTTATGGCACGGTATTATTTGAGAATAACGTACGGGAATTTTTATTATTTTACTCTCGACTAGAAATATTAGCGATTTTAGATCAGCTCTCTAATGTCAATCAGCCTGATGACTATAAAGCTTTACTTTCTTCGCTTTCTGCAAAGCTTAACAAAAACACTCTATTGTCATTTCAAGGCAAGCAGCTGGCTCAATTTAAAAACTTACTTTCAAAACACCTGTCGACTCTAAGCTCTAGCGCTAGAACGAAGACCGAATATCGACAACTGAGCCATCTAGTTGAACACAAGATCAAACCCGCGCTTGGCTTTGATTCAGTGTTGATCGATCAGGAAATCTGGATTGAGTTAAACACTTTAAGCACCAGCTTTGAGCGTCAACCAATCTCTATTGCTAGCTTGCCAACGCAAAATCAAACCGAAGCATGTCGTTTTCAAGGGCTAATGCTCACCAATTACCACATTCAAGATCTGAACCTTGAATTAAAGACATACGGTTTTGATGGCCAACTAAAATTTCAGCTTGGTTACGATAAAGACGCCTTCCATCCTGATTATTTGTTCTTATATCAAAACCAGCCTTTGTCAGTAAGAGTGCTAATCAAGCAGGTATACACCTTCCCAGATCCTGACGCTGAAAGTGAAGAAGAGAACAACTACGAGACTGAGTTAGAGCTGTTTGCTGTGGCCAACCTGGAGCCTCGCTCTCATCTTACAATGAGCAGTGTAATCGCAAATATTGATCCCGTAGATCAAAGTGCAGAAGTTGCGTCAGCAAACCCTGAATTTACACTAAACTTCTCCGATCCTGTTAATCTTTGGAAGTATCATCGCCCAAATTACTTAACTGCAAATCAATCTTACGGCCAGGTTTTTGAAGATAACTTATTCTTCCAATCACTCGCATCTATCGACTCTCAGCAGTCAACCAAGTTATCCAAGGTTTTTGAGCAAATTTCTGTCTTTACTCATTCCCGTAACTTCCATGACTTCTTCTCGGAAGCATTGGAGCATTACCAGCAATACCTGATCTACGATTACGCCAACAGCGCTGAACAAGGACTATCGAACTATGTCCTGCTCGACCAATTGAGTGACACCTATAGCGGCAGCCCAGAAAAAGAGGTGAAGCTAGACGGTGCAGACTTAATGCAAGTCGATGATATTAGATTTCATTTAGCCAATACATGGTCTCATGAAGCGGCTTACATCAACGCTAGCTTAGATCAATCGGGCTCAACCGAAATTACAGCAGAACAACCAGCATTCCTCGGTTTGAAATCGCAAACGTTAGATTTTGAAACAGATAGCCAACTAAAGACAAATTGGTATCAGAATGCAAACAACCAGTCGACTTTACTTGCAAGTGTCAGTGGCCGATATCAAGTCAACACTAAAGATCTCATGCCGCACCTGCCTACTTATCCAAGTTATTTCTCGTACCCGCTAGAAAGCGAGCACTGGCAAAGCACTTTGTCTAACTTTAGCCAAGGGGTTCAATCTCGCAGTGTGTCGATTGATTTCAGCCAAACGCTAGCAA
Organism: Vibrio marisflavi CECT 7928; assembly: GCF_921294215.1. Lineage (GTDB taxonomy): Bacteria > Pseudomonadota > Gammaproteobacteria > Enterobacterales > Vibrionaceae > Vibrio > Vibrio marisflavi. Next base: position 163,248 of record NZ_CAKLDM010000002.1, on the reverse strand, counting down.
CCAAACAATACGTGCGTAACAAAGTCAAAGCCATTTCGTGGGAGTCTGAAGAAGACAATGATCGCTATGAAAAAGTTCGCGCGATTGAAATGGAAGAAGGGATTACTCACTTCACCAATGTCGTTTACCATTGGCACGATCAAGACTCAACGTTCAATGATCTTCCAAGCTATACACCATTCGTCTCTATCGATATTCCCGGTCAAGTGGTCACTGCAGAGACAGTCGATGACAGCGTTCTGTATGGATACAAATTCTTTAAAGGCAAATCGACTACAGAAAGCAGCCTAGCAGATGACAGCCAAGCACAGAGTGCCGATTACAGCAGAGCAAATGAATCAGAAAATGCGCTGACTTACGCGGTGAAGTTTGCCCCATCTCTTTTTGTCACAGACTCAGAGCCACCACTGTTTTATGTCAGCGCAGCAAATGAGCTATATACACCATCCAGTTTCAAACCGCTACGAAATGGCGATCGAGTATTAGTCACACTGAACAACCCTGAAAAAATGACCATTTCGCAAACGGTTGGAACATCAGTTGAATTTCAAGACAAAGCATCGGAGCTGATGGTGCAATCATCTAAGTTCGGAGCACAGCAAGAGTGTGAAATTACCTGCTCTGATAACAGTGATGAGCAGCGTTTTCAATTCTCTCAAACCAATAGAGATAATGCTGGCTCTAACAGCATTTCTCTCAGTAATAACAACGGCCTACTATTCGCTTTTAGCGATGAACAGGAAGAAAACCAATGATGACTTTTTTAACATTGTTAACGGGTAAATACGGCAAGCTCGCCTTCGGTGCTATTGGGCTTGTTGCAGTATTTGCCATCCTACTTATCGCGTTTAAGTTTTTTAAGAAAAACAAAAAGAATTTAGCGAAGGCGAATCAAGCCCTCAATAAATCTCGTCCGGCTAAAAGCGAAATCAACAATAGTATTAAGCAGATTAAAACTCGCCTTACTGAGTCTTCCGTCCCCGCTTTTATTTACATTCATGATGGAGCGACAGACAGCGCACTCGATCATCTGTTTCAGTTCTTAGATAAAAGTGTTTCTGACGTTTACTTTGATGACCCGATGCAACCTATCGTGGTGTCAGAGCAACAAGTAATCCTACTTGCTCAGCTAGATAACCTTGCAAAACTGGACATCAACCGCTTCAACTTATTGCTCGATAAACTGTATAAGCAAGGGGTGATTCAACTACCCAATGTTGCAATTCAACTAAAACAAAAGCCGAATGACTCTGGACTCACAACGTCATTGTACCGCTTTTTGCCAAGAATCAACTTGCTAGCCAAACAGCCTTATCAAGTACACTTCCTTAGCGATAACTCTCCAATAAAAGGAAAGATTGGCCAGCTACTAGAAGTTGATAACGCCGCTCCTTATGTTGATTTTAGCCACTGTCAGAGCCCTGAAGAGCTAGAGCAATACGCTAACCAGCACTTCAATAGCCTGCGTGATCAATTTTCGACTTATATGTCGCAAGATAATGTCGATAGCCAAAAGCTAGCTTCAGCGATGTCTGCTTCTCATTTTGTAGAAAGGTATCTAAAACAGATCACTCCAGTTATCTCTGGATTTTTTGAGCCTGAATTAGTTAAGCAAAAGCCGCAATGCATTACTCTCAACTACGGTGCAGATCCAAGTAACTATCGCAGCCAATTCTTTTATTCTGGTAGCGATAAAACAGGACGCAGAATTTCCGGCAAACATATAGCGGTCAGCAGCCTTTGTATCGCTTCATTGCTTGCTAGCGTTGGCATTGTCTACAATGGCGTACAAAAAATTCAGCTTGATGACGCCATTAAACAGGCCTCTCCGTTTGTTCCGCAAACTTTGCCTTTAGTGACCGCTGAACAAAACTACCAGAGATGGTCTGGGTTATATCGTAGCAAACTGATCTTGGGCTCTTTATACCCAACCAGCATTGAGAAAAACCTTAATCAGCAGTATGCAAGCTACCTATTGGTTCGCTTAAATACACAGTATCAAGAGGCCCATGATCCACTCAATCGATCATTGTACTTGATGATTTTTGCCGCGAATCATGACGCTAAAATTCGTGCTGAACTGAAAAAATATCAGAGCTTGTTAACTCAACTAACGGGCTTTAGCAGCCAACAATTGAACTTGGTGTATTCATTTGCCAATCAACCTGTCGCACAAATCAGTACCTTGGGGCTAAATACAAGCAATATTGGCAACCAGCTAGAAGTGTCGAATACCTTGATGGCGAACGTCATGTCATCGAATCAAGTATTAGGACAGCTGTTTAATAATATTCAGCTCAATATTACTAACCAGCAACTTTTGTCTTTACTTAACCAAAGTGTCGTAATGCAGCAAAAATTAGCGGTATTGCACGATACAATCCCACAATCTCTTGCCTCTGTTTATCAAGGCAGCGATGATATTTCTCGTTACTTAAGCCAGATTGCCAATCACTTCCCGAGCTCTGACAGTTTGGACTTCAAAGCACTCAATGGCGTATTAACCAACCTACAAAATATTATTCCGACTTCTACACCAGAGATCAGTGGTTTTGACACTTTGGTGAAAAGCATCGCCAGCTATAACGACGCCATCAATGGGTTCTTGAAACAGCAGCAATTGGATGCTCAAGAAGCAAGACGAATCCATCAAGTTCTTCTAGAATCTGAATTGAACACATTGCTGAATACCATCATGGACTCCAGTGATAGCGACCTTACTCTTCTGAGTGAGCAGAATTACTACAACTATACCTATAAGACGGTCTTCTCAAGAAACGTTACTCAAGTGTCGTTGGTATATTCAAAGTCTGTACTACTGCAAACCGTACTACCGCTGATTGAGCAATACAGCAAGTTATCCCAAGAGCTAACTCAACTAAGCATTCATCACGAGGCCTTTGATGACATAGAGTCACAAGCACTACGTCATTACAGTGATAACTATGTATTGATGCTTAATAAGCTATTGAAAAATGCGCTTCCGCATCAGGTTTCGCTGGATAACCTACACCTTTTCTTAATGGACTTAACCTACGATGACACACCGCTGTCTAACATGCTTAAGTACATCACGAAGAATACGACTTTCGACAAAGATCAAATCACTCAACCTGAGTTGATGCAGATCCCTCAACAATTTGCACAGCTCAACGAGTTCATTCAATCGAAAGACTACAAAGATTACCAAGACATCATTTCGTCGGTGAGCAATAGTCTATACAACAAGACACCTGCAACCTATAAAGCTCTGTATCAACAGCTAAAACCAAGCACTGCTGATTCATTGATGTCTAAGCTGACTGCAATCTCATCTGCGCAAAGCAATCCAGATGTGTATCAATTGCTCAACTTCCCAATCACGATTGTTCGTCAAACTGTGGCCGACTATCTGATTGCTCAACTCAGCCAGCAGTGGCAACAACAGTTGAGTACTCAAATCACGCATATTGAGAATGGTTTCCCGCTTAACATGCACTCAAACTATGTGCTCGATAGCCAGCAACTAGCCAATGAAATCGGCGTCAATGGCCAGCTGTATGCTGAGATGAATCAGCTACTTGGCGAGTTTATTCACTTAAACAGCGTTAAGACTCGCTGGCTTGTAAACGATGATCTTACCGATCTACAAAAAGCTGAGTTAGCGCCGTATGTAGGGCAATTGAACAACATCTATCAAGTGCAACGTGCACTTTGGCAATCAGATGGTACACCGAGATCCATCAGCGTCAGTGTACAAGCTCTGCCGTTCAAACAAGTCACTCTGGATGGCGAAAATAAAATGGCATTGTCATTCTTCCAACTAGGACAGAAAGATCGAGTGATTGGCTTGAATACCGCGGATCAACCAACACGCACCATTCATTATGATTGGCAAAGCCAACCAACGGTTTCTGTAGGCTGGTTGAGTAACCAAAACCAGTCATACCAAGAGTCGATTAATGGCCAGTGGGCATTATTCAAATTGCTCGCAGAAGGTAAATGTAAGAAAGGGCATACCTGCCAATGGGGCATAAAGAGTGATAATGACAAAGTGGCTCCGTATCAAGTGAGCTTTAAAGTCGCAACACCATTTCTATCGTTGCTAAACGGATAACTTACGGATTTGTAATTAATTTAGGGAAGCGATGCTTCCCTACCTATCGGACTGCTAAACATGTTAAGAAGATTGAAATACCTAGTACTACTGTTTGCCTTGCCTTTAACAGGGTGCGCTTGGTTTTCTTCAGGCAAACCTATCGCTCCAACGAATACACTCAACATCAATATTCAAATGGAGAAGACGTCGAACCTAGGCCATGCGATTACGGTTTTGATTCAACAACCGACCAATATGGACGCCTTTGTCGGGCAGTCTTACGCATCGCTAAGCCAAGAAGCACTAGATAAAAATATGACTCGCTATGTCTACCTAGCGAAATCTGAAGACCATCATCTTGTACTGCCGGTATCAGATACGCCATTAGCGATCTACTTCATCCTAGATCATCAGCCTGTATCTGGATGGAACTACCTAATTAATTCACCTCAAGGCGCAGTTCAGTCGTTCACTGTGAACACTTCAAATGTCACACGCACTCAGAACATTGAACTGAAAGCAAAGTCTGACGACTCAAGCAAGAAGAAGTCATAGTGTCATGGCAAAACATAATATAGCGATGAACAGCGAAGGTGTCTCCATTCAAACCAATGGAGACAGCGACGATCAAAACTGTCAGGTCAGTTACTCAAGCGATGGCAACTCAAGTCAAGTAGTTAGTGATAGCGCAAGCGTACAAGCAACCAATGCTATCAGCCTGACCTGCGGTGACTATCAAGTAAACATCCAAAAAGATGGCTTACAGATAAAAAACAACAGCGGAACTATCGCTTGGAACGATGATGGCATTACGCTAAATGTTGGCAGTAGCAAAATTGAACTGACCAGTGATGGCATCACCATTACTGGCAATACTGTGAACATCAAAGGTACTCAAAGTATTTCAATGTCTGCCACGCAAGACTTTAAGGCCGATGGCGGTAACATGGCATTCAGTGCCACTCAAGGAATGAGCTTAAAGAGTATGACAACACTTGCTGCTGAAGCCAACATTACCGCCAGCTTTAAAGGCATGCCTACTAGTATTGGCTAACTAAGATATTAGCAAGCGATAGCATAACGACGATGACAACATTACAACACCCTTTGCCAGACAATCAAAAAGACTCGCTCGATGTCGAACCGATTGTACTCACCGACGTGTTCAAAAAACTGGGAGAACAGATTCGCTCTGAAGTTCAGCAAAGCCTGCAGCGTGAGAAAGTATTGCAAGTATCGCGATATCACCAGCATTTGCTGACTCACCTCCCCAATCATATGTTGGTAAAAATGCAGGCTCACTTAGGTAGCAGCAGCTTACCTTTGGTTGCAAACAGTCAGTTCAATGTTCTGGACGCGTACAAACCACAAGATCCAGCGGCACGCTATTCGACACAGAACTTGGTGCAGCTTAGCGCGTTTGAAGTGAGTGAAGTCAGCCACCAGCTTTCGAATATGCAGGTTGAACTGGAGTCAAAAGCACCGTTATTTGTTGAGCAATTCAGTTTTGACCTATGGGTGAACCCTGAGTTGTGGTCACAATTTGATTATCAATTGGCTCGTTTAAAGTACGCTTTGCTAAATAACGCTGAGCTAACGGTTACTGCGCAATATGAAGATGGCAGCGAACAACCTATCCCAGCGACTCTAAGTGGTTTAGACGGTTGGACACTCGCGTGCAACGACGCACTATTTCTAAGATCGACGTCTCCAGAATTCGATTTGGGTATGCGCTTGAGCTTTGGAAAAGTACCACATCAAGATAAAAGAGTGCGTGTAAAAAGCTTCAAGCTTTTGTTTGAGTTTGATGGTGAAGTATTGCTGTCGCCCGCGTTGAAAACCGCTCAATCACCACTGCTATCAACGAATATCGTGCCGCTATTTAATTTGTACGAAGATCTGTCAGTGGCCATGCCATTAGACTTTCGCCAAGAGCAAATTAACTTGCATCATAGCAATGATATTACTGCTAGGCCGTTTTATGTCCGCCAGCTATTTTTGAATCAAAACTTGTACAAACCCTATCATCAACTTGGTGAAAGTGAGTTTGTCTTTCATCGAGAATCAGCGGCCCTGCTTTATACACCCCACGATATTCAGCAAGCGGTTGCAACTAAACAAAAGCTGAGTGCACGAATATTCTGGAATCAGGATAAACCACTACCTCAACTACCACAGATTTCTACTGCCGCTATCAATACACAGCGAGCAGAATTTGAAGTCATTAAAGCAGCTGAAGCGAAGCACTTTTATGACATCAACACGTTAGAGCAAGTCGGCATGACGCTACAGAATTTTGCTCAATTTCAGCTCGGTAATAAAGAGCACTTTTTGTTTCTTGCCAAACACTTACTTGGCAGCAATGAAAACCCGACTTTACAAAAGTTTTCCTCTGCAATTAAAGAGATTACTTTTGACCCGAAATCGAGTGAACTTATCGTCACTTGTAGCGTACTTCAGCATATGGATTTGGTACGTACACTGTCTGAACTCATTATTGAATTTATCATGGTCAACACAGCTTTAGTTATTAAGCTGCTGGTGTCCATTGCCTAATTGGAGCTTAATACGATGAACAGTGAACACTATATCCTGTGTGAACTCTCTTCAATGCTGAACAACGCTATTGCGTTCACCGAATCTCTCGCGAGCAACACCGCAGATCAAAACTCAGCAGCATTACTGACTTTCAGAAATAGAGTCAGAAATGAGCTGACATTGATTCAAAATCGATTGATCCCTTTATATGGCGACAAAGTGGCTTCATACATCATTTTTCCGCAAGTCGCCCTAATAGATGAACGCTGCAAAATCGCTATTGCTCAAAGCCAGCAAGGGTTAACTTGGACTAACTTGCAAATTGAGTTTTTCCAAATTAATAATGGTGGCGAGTATGTCTTTGATGTCATTGAGGAAGTGGTAAGAAACCGCATTTACCCCCGTTTGGCGTATGAGTCACTGCTATTGGTGCTAAACCAAGGCTTCCTTGGTAAGTACTACGACAACCCAAATCATGCAGAGCTGTTCAACTGTATTCACCAGCTTAAACAGCGTTTGAACGAAATTGTACAAGAGAGTCCTGCACCTACTCGCGAGCATACTCGCTCAATGTCATCACGCAGCTCCGGTGGCTGGATACAGTATGGTGGCTATATGGCTACTGCAGCTATCCTCATCCCTATCGCTTTATTCTTTGCATTTTAAAGGTTTTTTATGTCGGTTACTTTTTACCAAGCTTTCACTGATATTGTTCAAGTCGACAAAGCTAACCCAATGCTCATGAGTAGCATCATTCGTAGCTACGAAAACGGTGAGTACGAGAAAACCCTCTCACTACTTGAAGACTACCTATACGACACGCAGTCGGTCGATATTTACTGCCTATTTTTAAGCTTTAGCTGCGACATATTCCTAAATACGCCGTCAATTAACGACTTAGTGTATCGCTTAAAAGACTACAACGAGACATTGCAACACTGCGCTGCACAACTGTCTCCAAAAGTTAATTTTGACGCTTCTTTGCATAGCGCCTTAGACATCCTTTGCTCAATGCTTTCGCTCAAATTTACCGAAGCTAGAAAGAAAGATACGGTCAATGATTTTGATAGTTTGCAAGGAAACTTCAATTCTCTCTTCACTCAAGTGGCCAACTTAGATGGCATCGAAAGAAGTTTAACAACGCACCAAGGCTTCAAAGACTCTCAAAAAGCTTTAATGTTGCTCGACAGACGCGATCTTGAGCCAGAAACATTGCAACCTGAGCCCGAAGTCGAGCCAACTGAAACTCGTAAAGAGCCAAAAAAGAAAGGCAATACTAATTTAGTTGATAAGTACGCTTCACCGAAGTGGTACGCACTCATTCGCAAAGCGTCGATTTTGCAAAAGCTATTGCTGGAAGAGCGCCATTTCGAGTCTGCAATAATCTATAAAGACATTCAGGCTGAAATTAAGAACTTCGATCCTCTGGTGTATTTTCCAGGCTTGTTCTTCCCGCTATTGAAATCTGTCGCACCCAAAGCCCCGACTCTGCAAAAGCATATCGATAAGCACAAGGATACGTTGGAATGGGATATGGCTAATCGCTTGTATCAGAGTGATCCAATGCGCTTTGCCAATGAACTACCAATGATGATGATGAACCAATATCGAGATGAGCAATTCTATCGCTCTGAGGAAGAGGACGAGCAACAACATCACCCAGAGTACGAACAAGATATGCCAATGGGCATGGATGACGATTATCAAGATGACGAAGACTTTGGCTCAATGCGATTCAACGATGAGTACCAATTCCAAGAAGATGATCACGAGATGATCCCATCAGAAAGAAGCTCAGAAAATGAGATTAGCGATCTCGTCAACGACATTGATGCAATGACCGACGACTTTGACTACTAGACTCTTTAGCCAACTATTTCTGTAACATGTACCGAGCACAAAAATGACACAGTCTACATCTTCTATTTTTTCAGAGTATCTATCTAACCTTGATGCTCTGCAAAGCCAATCGGATCAGCAAAGCAGCGCGCAACATACTGCTTTGCAAAAGCAGCTCTCTGTATTGCAAACGATGGCAGAACCAGACTATGTCGCACAAGGCGGAGAGCTTGCTTATATCAACCAAGCTCAAAGCTCGTTACAAAAATATTTAGCTGCACCAGCAAGCGCGGATAATGCAGCTCTAGGGCAAAACCTAAACTCACAGTTAAAATCGGCTTGCCAGACACTTGTTGACAACCCATCTCAGGCAAAAAGTGAATTCGCAGATCTTTCGACCCAACTGACTGAATACCATCAGCAGCAATCTACGTCGATAGCTAGCTTACGCACGCAATACGATCCAACGACTCTCGCTCCTTCGAATGATTACCTTACCCAGCTGACTCAAAACCAACAACAGATTGCTGCAACGACAGAAACATCTCAACCGGAAGAAAAGAGCGAATCAACAACAACGCAATCAGCAAGTTCTTCTGATAGCAGCTCTGATATGACATCGTGGCAATCCATTTGCGACACTACAAAACAGCTGTCGTCGACAACCTCTGCTCAAGAGTGGCAACAAGCGGCTAACCAGCAGATTGAATATCAGTTTGGTCTGCGCTCAGAGCTAGCCTCTCTTAGCCAACAAGCGAGTGAACCAACCACGTTAGCCCAATTGTCTCAACAACCTTATCTGAGTGATTTTTTGTCAGGCTCTTCGCCACAAGAGAGTTTGTATCAAAGTAACCTGCACTCCATCGATTACCAGTTAGTTTGCAATTACACTGGCATGGCACAGTCTGGTGAGGTGGAATTATCAGAGACACAGCAAAGCCTGCTGCAATCACTTCTTAGCAATGCTAACCCAATGCCAGCTGCTAGCGAGCAACCAGAAGGTTTTCAGTCCGAAAGCAGTTCAGAGACAATTGATGAATCACAATTGGACTCTTCGCAACTGGCAGCTTATCAAAGTTATGTCGATAGTTTGTCTGGCTGGCATTACGTGGTGCAAGAAGCTCAAACATGTTCAGTTGGCTCAGCTATAGCCACGCAATATGAACAGTGGGAAACGCAATATATCGAGTACCATTCTCAGTATTCTTCAATGAGCACTTCTGAAGACACTGCCACTTCCAGTAACTCCGATACATCAGGAGAAAGCGAAGAAGGCGGTACGAACTCTGGAGCTGATTTAGTCAGCCAGTTGTCCGCTTTTGATACCCTATCTGATTCTGCTTTCCAACATGAGCAGATGACACAGGCAAAAAATGCTGCGTTCAACAGCTTCCTGCAGTCGTCACCAACGACACAGTTCTATCAGGCTCAATCGCAGTATTTGACTGTCGTTTCTCAATATACACCTTGGCTGACCATGGCATCAGCCAGTACAGAGGAAGGTCAAGAGAGCGAATACGATCCGATGCTGATGTGCGTTCAAGCAACCGAGAGCAGTTTAACTCAGCTTCAGCAGTATTCTTCGTCTCCAGACTCTATGACTTCTTCTGCGAACTCCTATTATCAATCTCAGTATGAGTTGTATCAGCAGCAATTAGGCGAATTACAGAGTTATCAATCTCAAGCACAAGCTAGCCAAGACGCATTGAGCTCGCAATGCCAAACACTCAATGGCTACTTAAATGGCTCTGAGCCGATGGACTATGAGCAAATCATTTACCAAAGTGAAGGCGTGAATCAGTTCTCTTCTTCAATGCCCGACTACACTTCAGTTATTGAACCTTATCAAAGCCAATATCAACAGTATCAATCTGAGGCTGAAGGTTATCAGAGCCAGCTCATTAGCTATAAAGATCAAGCAAACTCGCAAGTGACAGAGTCTAGCCTTTACCAGCAATACGATAACTACCAAAACTCCGACAGCAGCACGTCATACCTTCAGCAGCAAGCCGAAGGCTATGGAATGCCAACAAGTACAACCGATGCAAGCTCAATGATCTCTGGGCCGTATAGTCAGATGATCGAACAGATCCCCAGCCAAGAAGATCTAAATGCGAAAGCTGCTGATCTGATCAATGATAAACTCAACGATCTCAAGTCCCTTTCAAGCCAATTACCTGCGGAGCAATACTCCAATACTTGTCTATCACCACAGCTTTGTGAGCAGGCGCTAGACTCTTTAAATCAAATCAATCAGCAAATGGAATCGGTACTTTCTGGTGATGCAGCCTCCTCGCAATCAGAAACACTGCAAAACCTGATAGAAACACTCAGTTCAGAAGCGCTGGACCAAGTTCCATTCGATCAAATGTCGAGCTGGCTAACAAGCCTGCAAAGTGAACTACAATCTGAATGCGAAAGCTGGGCAAGCAAAATTATGTCCAACACACCGACACAACTCAGTTTTAGCGATCTACCTGCCTTACCTGCATCTTTGCAACAAGACTTCGACTCGTTAAAAAGCAGCTTAGACTCTGTCGTTTCTCCAGTTTCGCAAGAAATCGTCAAAGACTACTCCGCAGTAAAAGATAAAGTTCAGCAGTTTTTCAGCTCTGGTGGCTCAGGGCAATCAGCTAACTTCATGGAGCAAGCTTTTTCCAGCATATCTTCTGGCATTGATTCAGCGGAAAGCAAGCTGCTCGGCTATAAAGAAGATGCATTAAACGCAGCAAGCAAAAAACTTTCTCAAGGCAAAGATGCAATGGAGAGCTTTTTTGGCCCAACTATCAATGAAGCTAAACAGCTTATGGGAGAAGCGACAGGCTATTTACAAAGCCTCACGCAATCAGGCCAAAGTGGTGCTGGGCTTCTTTCAAACTTAGACAGTAAGAAAGCAGAGCTTGAAGCCAAACTCTCCTCACTAATGAGCGAGTTGCAAGGCAAGCTTTCTCTCAATATGGGCGCCTACTCCTCACTCGATTCTTTAAAAAGTAGTATAGAAGCGATGTTGAGCTCTCAGCAGCAGTTTTACTCAATGGATCAGCTGCTGGCAATGAAAGAAAGCGCACTCAGCAGTATCATGAGCAACTATGAAGAAGCACAAGCTAGCCTGACACAGCTCACGAGTCAGCTTGCCCCATGCCCTAATATCAGTGACATCATGGCTGCATCTGAAGAGTTAGAGCAGAACATGCAAGCTTGCGCCGAGCTTGCAGAAAGCGGCTATGCTGCAGCGCAAGAAGCCTATGATGATCCTTATGCAGCAGTAAGTTCAAATGCAGGTGCACCTTCGTTAGACGATCTCCAATCTGAGAATCCAATGGCCTTTGCCAGCGCGCCAACTCTTGACGATATGATGGAGAACGTAGAGGGATACCAGCAATCGATTCAACAACAGGCGACAGCCAATGCAACCGCCACTTTTCAGCAAGCAATACCGAGTGAGTTGACTACCATCAACGAACAAATTCAGCAGGTGAAATGTCAGGTTAATACGTTGCAAGTATTACAAGGAGAAGCGAATAAAGCGGCTTCTAGTTCAGCTGGCACAGCCGCTTGTGGAAGTGCGCCGGTCACTTGTATGGGCTCGATGATGATGTGTTCATTTGCCGTTGGGCCATCAACGTATAGTTCACTACGAGCCACCATGCTTATTAACAATAAGCCTGCAACCACCATCAATGACTGCATTCCGATTGTAAACATCACGCCTTTCCCTGGCTGCACCGCGCCAACACACCCAGCGTATCCAGCAAACCCTTCAGTGAATCCATGTATTCCGGCACTCAGCAGTTTTGTGCCAACCAATGTGTTGACACAAATACAAGGAGAACCGGTGAATACATTAAACAATTGCGCAATGTGTAATACAGCAGCGGGAGGAGTGGTGCAGTTTGTAAACCCAGTCCAGATGACGACGTTTACGGAGTGATAAGGTAAAGCGAATAAAGATTAAACAGATAATCCTTGAAGAATCTTTATCGCTTCCTGTCTCAATAACTTAATATTACTGTCATTAGTGAATATTTTGTTTCTCCAGTGGGAAGCTTCATCAACTTCAGTCCGTTGCTCTCTTGCTCGTTGGCTGTTAATAAGGCCAGCTAATTTGACATCAAATTCTGCTAATATTCTCTCGGGTGTATATGATATAAATAGTAAGAAATAGCTTATATATGAATGCTTGTTTTTTGAGTCTGACTTTTCAAATAACTTAGCAACAAGTAGCCTTATTATTTTGTAACTGTTACATAGGACTAAACTTTCCTGAAAAGCCTTTATTCTTTTGTAACCGGAGGATCTTTCATTCCCAAGTGTATGAGTTGATGAATACTCCTCTAAATATTTATTACAACTCATGCTCAGGTATTCTTGCACATATAAATAACCATCATCTTCTACATCACAGTTTTCTGATATATCCAGTGCTCGACTTTTCTTCCGGTATATATGAGAGTGCCCAGGTGCAGCTCTAATTTGTTCAGGGCACAAAATGTAATCTTTTCTCAATGTTTTTTGGTTAATCACCCAATGCCTTTTGCCATCAAAGACTCCAATCTTACTAGTCGGCACGTTTAAATCTCTACTTAACATATGGGCGATTGCATTTGCCCATATGTTAGTAATATCCCTAGACTCAACCGTACCAACGCTGACTGGAGAACGCTGACGAATTTTGTCATTCCATAAGCTTCTATTGTAGTCTTTATCCTGAGAGTGCATATTTCTAGACGAAGAGAAAACCATCTGCAATGGAGTTCCTCTTGAAAGCTGATATGCATTAGATTTAATTGCCCACCCCAAAAAATCTGTATTTGGATTTGCCGCAACATTTCTAAGGTGTTTGTTTCTAAGTCTAGTTAATGCTGTTTTATGGTAAACGCCATCAACAGCTTCAGTTTTCTGAATAGCTAAGATGTTAGTGAGACCCTGATAGTCTGCCAGCGTTTGCTGGTAAGATACTCGCTTTTTTTTAAACTCATCTTGATACCAGGGAGAACTGATTCCTACTCCGTTGTTATCGGTTTCCGTTACTATGGTTCTTAACGTCCTATTCGCGATCAATACACCTTTCTCCTGTTGCTTTCCCCAATCGTTTTCAAATGCGGGATAAAGAACAGAAATGCCAGTATGAATATGAGTAACACCAATAAATGAGTCAAACTTTCTGCGTTGATTGTTACTGCATCTCCAATTATCGATAGAACGAGTATCTAAATGCAGGTCTTGAAATATGTTTAACGGGACCGTAGGTCTAATTTTATCTTTCTGTCCATCTCTAGACGAATATAAAGGCATAGATTTTCCTATTAAGCATTCTATGAATTTATGAAATAGATAGAGGGTGGCTACCTCTATCTATATTTAGTTAACCAGCTTTAACCTTAGCTAGCTGCCGACTCATCAATGCTTAATAATGCATACTGCCCCTTCTCTGTGCTCAATGCATGAACAACATCTAATGCTGCAGCATCAAAGCTTTTGCGATCAATTTGGAAGTTCATTCCCAAGATTGGCGCAAGTTCACAGCTAACAGTTGATCCCCCCATAAAGTGACCATCACCAAGGTCCAAGTCGAAATCATCGTTACTGATTGGAGTTAGAACCATACCTGATGGAGGGCACATTGCTGGCGCCCAAACATCATCATTCTTAAACTCTTGGTTCTCATTCCAAGTGCCAAATTTGATAGTATTGTCGCTCGCGTCCCCTTTACGTACCGCAGAAATAGCTGTTTCTAGTTCTGTTCGAAGTGCAGGGCTAATGGCACAACGCAGTTGGAAAGTTAACCCAGCAGCCATTTGCGGGCCTGCCAAATCAAATGCTGTCAAGGTGCAAGAAGCCGTTGGAGAGGTCACGTCATTAATTTGTTGGCCTCCATCGATCGCAAATAAAGCCTTTGGAATTTCAACACCAAAAATTGTGCAAGAGTCACAGAAAAGACGCGGTTCATTGTGCTGGCCAAATGCTGACGTTTCGCCAGTGATAAATGAAAGAGGCTCGCAGTCAACAACAACAGAGCGAGAGACAAGGGGTTTGATATTAGCCATGATATTTACCTTCTAAAATGCATAACAGAGACAAGACTAAAGCTCTCTGCTATAAGAAGCTGAAATATAATAGCAATACCAAATATAATCCTGGAATATATGCATTTAAAGAAAGAATAAATTATACAAAACCCATAAAAAAGAAAATAAGAATGAGTTAATATTCAATATGTATGTATATAAAACCAATGATAAGCAATGCGATTTTCTAGATTTTCTAGATTTTCTAGATTTTCTAGAATGAGTAGAAATTAGAGTTAAGGGGTAAAATGAAAAGTTCCGTATTTTTGGGAAAATAAATAGATAAAAGCAATAAATTGTTCTATCTAAATGCTCAACCGAAAGAAACTTTCAGTCGAGCATCTTAGCCACTTAGTGTACAGGTGTTAAGTTAAGTTAAGTTAAGTTAAGTTAAGTTAAGTTAAGTTAAGTAAAACTTGTGGGATTAAACTCGGACGGGGACTCGAGGAGGAGGAGCAGCTCGGACGGGGGCCCGAGAAGGAGCAACAGCACAAAATGCAGTTATGTCATTATAGTTCATAATGTTTGTGCATTGCTTAACACCCAAACTTACCCACTGCCCTGTTGAAGAGCGGTTATCTGGAACCTTCCCCATCAAGACAGAACACATCCTTCCTGTTGCAGTAACAATTGCAAAAATATCAGGAACTCTTTGAATACCAAACCTAGCCATTAACTCCGCCATTTCTGCCGCTGTCCATAACCTATCTGGAAGAAAGCCTTTTATTGAGCGGGGAACTCCAGATTGGTGCCGCCTTATGTATCTATTAAATTCGCGTTTAAGCGTTGTATTATCACTCTTTTTATCGGATGTACCAGAGTGAGAAGCATAGATGTTTTGCCCGTTACGCCAAGTTGTTACTAAACACCCACTCATCGGCCCTGTTATTATATCGTAGCTTTTTCCAGCATGATTTAGAGCTATAGTAGTAGTTCTGCCTGGAGTATAATCGCACCATCTATATTCTATCTGTCGAATACCGTTAATCACTCTAGGAAGTCTTCTCGAACCAGTTGCTGCGGGATGTATACCCATATAGTTCATCACAGTCGCTGGCTTTTCTGATGCAACTACTAGTCCATCAGCAGGTCCATTTTCAATGCCACCGCGATCAGGAAACACCGCACCGGGAAAAATCGCATGACCATCTTCTGGTTTAGTCCAGTTAAACTTCATCCCGGCTTCAAAATATACGTCTATACTCATAATTTTTCTTTTATTTATTAGTCTTTTCGTTAGTTGGAAATACTACAAATTGTAGATTTCCACGGGTAAACCCACCGTTTTCTGTATCAACAGAATAAAATAGAAGCCATACATATATAAAAAGTATGATCTACCTATTCAAGTCCTATTAACTACCCGCAGACTCATCAATACTCAACAGCGCGTATTGACCTTTCTCAGTGCTCAGTGCGTGAACCACATCTAGAGCTGCGGCTTCGAAGCTCTTACGGTCGATTTGAAAGCCATCACCCACGATTGGAGCAAGTTCGCAACTTACGGTTGAACCGCCCATAAAGTGGCCGTCGCCAATTATTAGATTGAAATCTGAATTGCTAACTGGAGTTAACACCATGTCTGCTGGCGGCTGCATCGCTGGCCCCCAAACTTCGTCGTTTTTGAATTCTTGGTTCTCATTCCACGTACCGAACTTAATGGTATTGTCACTTGCATCGCCTTTGCGAACTGCCGAAATAGCAGTTTCAAGCTCAGTGCGTAACGCTGGGCTAATTGGACAACGGATGGTGAAATTTAGACCTGCAGCCATCTGAGGGCCGGCAAGGTCGAACTCTGTCAAAGAACAAGCAGCCGTTGGAGATGTCACATCATTAATTTGTTGGCCACCATCAACACAAAACAGTGCCATAGGGATTTCTACACCAAAGATAGTACAAGCATCGCAGAATAAACGAGGCTCGTTGTGCTGACCAAATGCTGATGTTTCACCAGTGATAAAGGAAAGAGGCTCGCAGTCAACAACAACTGAACGAGAGACTAAGGGTTTAATATTTGCCATTATAAATACCTGATTAAGGAACAACCGTAGAATAAATATCCAATGAATAATCCATACAACATTCAGGTAATATATAAAAAACTTTGAAAATCGTCTCCGAATAACTTATTAGCCAATGGTTATAAGTAAATAAATATAGAACAGCCACTGTTAACAACCAAGTAACAAAACCATGAACAGTTCATAGAGGACTTAATATGACATTTCATTCATGAGAATTTATACTATATTTTAGATATAGGAAAGACTCTTCATTACAATTAATTAAGAGCTAAAAAGAAAGGCTTGGTTATAACGTGCCAATTGTTAAGCTATTGTTACTAAACTTCTATATCGTAGTCTTTTGAAAAATTCCGTTTCTCCACGGATAAAGGAAAGGGGGATTGCAGTCAACAACAGAACGGGAACAAGGGATTGATATTAGTCATGAGATTTGCTTTCTAAAATGCATAACAGAGATGCAACTTAGACTTTCTCTTCCATAAGAAGATGAAATATAATAGCAATACCAAATGCAATCATAGAGTATATAAATTTAAAGGAAGAATAAATTGCATAAAATATCAAATAAAGAAATAAAATCGAGTTTATATGCAGGTTTTATGTATGTAGAGGTAGTAATAAAGTACTTAACCTTCATAGAATTGCTATAAGTGAATAGAAATTAAATACCATGAGGATTAAAGTAAAACACCTTATGAGGCCCTCATAGAGAAAATGAGAGCCGAGAATGCGCTGTCAGTCGAGGTTTTCAGCATCACACATTAGAGTTCAAGGTTTAGCAATATCGACTGTACCTTCTTGTAACTCAATAAACTACTGATACATTGCATATCGACGAGCACGATTTTTCTGGTATTTTTTAACATCTTTATTAAAAGATTCATCTTCCTTTTTTTCTTTAAAAAATACTTTGTCACGGCCACCAGCTTCATTAATAATACCGTGGCTACGGATGGATATTTTCCTCAAGCATCTCTCAATATTGTTTGCATAAGATTGCAATGTACTTACTTGATACCTAGGGTTATACAAATTTTCTCTAGTGAGTGCTGCTAGTATATTTCTGGCAATATCTGGTGTGAGTGTATCTTTAGGGTTACCTAATTTAGGATAGTAACTCGAATCCCTGAAAACTGCCTGAAGCGTTTTTAGGAATGTAGCTCCAGCCATATTATCTACAACGTCACAGATTGGACTAGCCCAACTCTCTCCATCGGAGAGCAGACTCAATGACTCAAAATATGAGTAATATTCAGGTGCAAACAATTCCAAAGCGACTTGCTCATTCTCTATTTTTACACCACAAGATTTCTGCAACTTCCTATGCTTTGTGTTTAAGCTTGCAGGCTTTTTGTAGCCCGTAGAGCTTAACTTTCCACCATAATGGAAAACCCGATCAGTCACATGAGAGTATCGATGCCTCACTTTCTTGGCAAGCATCTCTTTATATGCAGAAAGCTGTGTCTTCTTTAGAGTATCAAAAATCTCTGGGTCATTAACTCCAGCATGTTCCAAAATTAATTCTATAGTGTTGGCATTGATCAGCTCATAAGCACCTGGGTATTCTTTATATTTTTCAGCAAATGCCCCATGGTTACCAATTATAGAGTCTACCTCTACCGTAGTAGCCTCACTAAACTTTGGCATGATTGGCTGAAAGCCTGTTGAATTAACGCTTGTTCGACCATTTTGGTCTGTAAAAGTCATATATGCTTTTCGCACAAATGTATAGCTCGACATATCCGAAACACGTTTGGCAACTGAGGTTCCAATATTGCTCGACCAATTCAAGTCACCAGGAACAGCATCTTTCAAATCTAAGACTATTGACACTTTATTACTCAGGTTATCTCTCTCTCTAGCGATATATTCGACTAGTTTTAGAGCTGAAATACACCCTCTAGAATGTCCAATGGCATTGATTTTTAGTATTTCGCCTCTCGGTAAGCTTTGTACATATGCACGAATATACTTTAGAGCCTCTTTTGCTCTTTCTCCTGTTCCATGCGCAGTTAGGCCAAAGTTGTTCCACTTACCAATATCGCAGCCATCTATAGTTATGACTGGCCCTAGAGTGGAACGGTTTATTGAAGATTTAAGTCGAATTTTATTAACTTGATCAAATATATAGCCAGAGCATGTATCCAATTTTTTTTTGCCTACATATTTGCTTCTGGTATGAACTCGACCTGTCCCACAAAAATAAAACGTAATATGGTTATTCATTTCTATCTACTGGCTATCTCTTAACTTTAATACGCCGCCTCATTGAGACAAAAATATTATTTTTTGTCTCAATGAGTGCACCTATAAGACTTTCATATAAAGTGAAGCAAATTAACTAGCGGCAGCCTCGTCAATACTTAACAGAGCATACTGGCCTTTCTCAGTGCTTAGTGCGTGAACAACGTCTAGTGCTGTTGCATCAAAGCTTTTACGGTCAATTTGGAAGTTCATTCCCATGATCGGAGCTAGCTCGCAGCTAACAGTTGATCCCCCCATAAAGTGGCCATCACCAAGATCCAAGTCGAAATCATCGTTGCTGATTGGTGTTAAAACCATGCCCGATGGAGGACACATTGCAGGAGCCCAAACATCATCATTTTTAAACTCTTGGTTCTCATTCCAAGTGCCAAACTTGATGGTATTATCGCTTGCATCGCCTTTACGTACTGCAGAAATAGCCGTCTCAAGCTCTGTTCTTAGTGCAGGGCTAATTGCACAACGAATTTGGAAAGTTAATCCTGCAGCCATTTGAGGTCCTGCCAAATCGAATGCAGTCAAAGTGCAGGCAGCTGTTGGAGAGGTAACGTCATTAATTTGTTGGCCCCCATCAATGGCAAAAAGTGCCTTAGGAATTTCAACACCAAAAATTGTGCAAGAGTCAGAGAACAAACGAGGTTCATTATGTTGGCCAAATGCTGATGTTTCACCAGTGATAAAGGAAAGAGGCTCGCAGTCAACAACAACGGAGCGAGAAACTAAGGGTTTGATATTTGCCATGATAATTGCCTTCTTAATTTAAGTCAGAGCGAAAATAGTGTCTCTGTGATAGGAAAATAATATAAAGGCAAAATAGAATATAAGCCCGGAATATGTCACAAACTAAGAAGAATAAATTGCCCATTTTTATTTAAAAACACAATTAATCACGTGATGAAAATTTTATTATCACCTTTAATAAATTTATTAATTTTTGTTATATTCAGTTGGGAAAAGAGAGCAATTACGAAACTTGGTGGATATGATAAGAAAGCTCTTTACTTAAATACGTAAAGAGCTTTAACAGTTTGCAATAAGCTAGCTATTTATTCTTAATAAGAGAAATAAGTATTTCCTCTATCAAGAAATAGTTTAGCTGCCAGCAGATTCATCAATGCTTAGTAGGGCGTATTGGCCTTTTTCTGTACTAGTGCCGTGCACAACATCTAGTGCTGCAGCATCAAAGCTCTTGCGATCTATTTGGAAGTTCATTCCCATAATTGGTGCTAGCTCACAGCTGACTGTTGAGCCGCCCATAAAGTGACCATCACCAATATCAAGATCGAAATCGTCGTTACTGATTGGCGTTAGAACCATACCTGATGGAGGGCACATTGCTGGTCCCCATACGTCATCGTTTTTGAATTCTTGCTTTTCGTTCCACGTACCAAACTTGATGGTATTGTCGCTTGCATCACCTTTACGAACTGCTGAGATTGCCGTCTCTAATTCTGTTCTTAGTGATGGGCTAATTGCGCAGCGAAGTTGGAAAGTAAGACCTGCGGCCATTTGAGGGCCAGCTAAGTCAAATGCTGTCAGCGTACAAGCTGCGGTTGGTGAAGTAACATCATTGATTTGCTGACCACCATCGATAGCAAACAGAGCTTTAGGGATTTCTACCCCAAAGACAGAGCAAGAATCACAAAATAGACGAGGTTCATTGTGCTGCCCAAATGCTGAAGTTTCACCAGTAATGAAAGCCAAAGGTTCGCAATCAACTACTACAGAACGGGCCACGAGTGGTTTGATATTTGCCATGATAGTTACCTAGTTATGAATTCTGAATCAGCGAAGTAGCTAACTCTTTAGTATGTGGGTAACAATATATGGCGAAACGTCCAAAAGGCCTTGGAATATATGGAAAGTCAAGGAGAATAAATTGCACGCAGATAGACAAACTATGCAATAAAGTAGTGCTAACAACCTGTAGTGAATATCTTAGTGGCTGCATATAGAGATGCAAATACGCTCATATATAGAAACAATCAAGAGGTGTAAAAATCAGAGCTATTGAATAACTGGACTTCCATTGTAAAGGAAGGGTTACAATTTACGAGCCAATGGTACTACTGGATAGTGGGGCTACGCGTCCATGGAAAGACTCTTTGGTAGCATCAAATACGGCTGTTTGTTGATAGTCGTACAGCTATTACGCGTACATACCTGAAAGAGTATTGGAGTTATATGTGGTATTGCAGTTTAGACAGGCTAGATACGGTCAATAAAGTGTATGTCGCCCGTCGATTTTGAAAATCCCGCCTTAGAAGACTTCCAAGTGAATTACGCAAAAGCAAACACCTCTAGTGTCAGTCAGAATTTGCCAATTTTTCAATCGTGATATAGCCTGTGAACTGTGAATTAAGCTGTCGCCCAATGAATCTCCCTACCACCTTATCGTATATCGACTCTAATTTTGAAGCGTCAATAGTTTTCAAATCAATCGCGTTCGTAGAACTAGACTCTGAGCGTTCAAATTTCTAAATATACTATATATCAACGACATGGCTCTGCTATAGTAAGGGGGCTATAGTACATGCGAAAGTCATCTGTGTGCCCAAATGGATAGTGAAAGGAGTTGGAGTAACTGCCCATAGGAGAGTACAAACCATCAGCCAAATACAGAGTCATTTGGCCGGAAAACCTTTCACTAACCAACCTAAGAAATAGAAATCTGTGAGATTGATTGCGATGCTTGAAAGACACTACTAATCAAGCTAATAACAAAAGTACTCTTTGAAAAAGGAAAGTAGTGGAAATTATTAGCATAAGTAAGAGATGCAACGCTCGCTAATCCTTCACGTAATTATTCACATTCATATGAAAAGTATCTACTATATACGCCCCGTTTGGGTTTGAATTTTTCTCAGAGTAATAATTGGGTTGGTTTTTATTAGTCAACTTCGTTTTGATAAAACCAGTACCATGATGAATTTTAGCTTTAGTTGTCGTACCTCTCACTTTCCAGCCATAGTCTTCTGGCTTTAACCTGACAGTGTATAAACCTTTACTGTCAGGCTTAAAAATGTTGAATAACATAATATGACCAAAGGAGTCACCATTTTCTGGGTTAACAATACTCGGTGGTATATTAAATGCCAGTATGGTTCCTGCGTTTTTTGTCGTTTGAGCTACGGGATAAAAACCCGAATTATACCTCCTTTGCATATCAAGTAGTGGGCTACAACGACTTCCTCGTTGCTTTTGTTGTTCTCGCACTAACTCATTGGTTAAATCTAAACTAGCAGTGTCATGGCTACTAATTCTCAACTCCCCCTCATCGATAAATAATCTCTTAATATCATGCACTTGGTCCGAGTTTAAGCCAACGATATCAATTGCCCCACTTCCAAAAAAGCCACACCCCTTAAGATTGCCAACGTAAAATTCTCCTGCTACAACTCGACTTAGAAAAATACTAATATCGTGTTTCGATTTAAAGCTAATTGGCTGATCGACATACGGACGCATCAGTAGAGCAGCTTGGCAGGCTCGATCTATAATTTTTCTGCTGGTAGTATCTTGTGATGAAGCGTGTATTCCACGATGTGTGTCTATTGCCTCCAAACAACGTCCAATCGTTCTCGTGGGAAGACACTCGCCTTCTGAAGCGTCAAATAAATAGCGATTGACAATATCTTTTCTTATTTGGGTTCTGTACTTTATTTTTGTACTAAGTGTTTTTCGTTTGTGACTACGAGCATCATGTAACCTTGACTCAAAACGCATTATATCCTTACCTCACATTTCAACTAATTTACGACATAAACTAAATAACGAGTCCAATAACTTTAGCCAGCCGCAGCCGCATCAATACTAAGGAGTGGATACAACCCTTTTGCAGGACTCTCACCATGAACAACACTTATTGAATTTTCTTTATAACTTTCAAAGTCAATAATAAAGTTATCTCCAGAAATTGGGGCTAATTCACACATCGCAGTGTTCCCTCCCATAAAATGTCCTTCGCCTACCTCCAAATCAAAACTAGAGGTATCTATAGGTTTTAACACCATCCCTTCCGCAGGCAACATCGCAGGGGCCCATGCATCGTCATTTTTAAACTCCTGTTTTTCATTCCACTTGCCAAACTTGATCGTTTGGTCACTTGCTTCCCCTTTTTTAACTGAAGCTATCGCTGTCTCTAAATCAGTTCTTAAAGTTGGGCTAATAGCGCCTAAAATAGTAAAACTGAGACCCGCGGCTTGACCAGGACTAGACAACTCAAAATCTACCAATACGCAAGCTGCTGTAGGCTCTGTAACATTAATAGCATCTTCCCCGCCCTCAACCGCATATAGCGCTTTAGGTAAGTCAATTCCAAAAATACTACAAGAGTCACAAAACAAGCGTGGGCGATTGTGTTGACCAAAGGCAGAGCCTTCATCCGTTGAAAGCGCTAATGGTTCGCAATTTACAACAACAGAACGAGGAACGAGTGGTTTCATATTAGCCATAATTACCTACTTATTAATTAATACTAAATTCAAGAATCGATGACATCTAATTACAGTAGACGGTCATCGCTAAGTGGTAAAAATATATATTAAGATTATAAAAAAATGATGGAATATTTTTTTTAAAATCGGGAATAATTATTTAATTGCACAATAACCAAATTATGTGAAATATAATAATATTGACATAAATAAAATCATCCAATCATGTATCACTATCTATAGTCAAATAGTGTATTAATCCATCAACTACAGCCGACCAGAATATTCCCCACCTTAAAGATGGATGAAATTTATTGTTCTCGATTAGGAAAATTTTAAAATAAAAATAGGAATGAGTTACTACTGCGTGCACTGTAGGGCGGGATCGAACTTTGTATAAGAATCTGACCTAATAGGCTAAATTAATTAATGATTCACTCATTATAGCTTACTCGATCACCTGTCTGTAGCTGAAGGATCTTGTTTCAACACCAACCGAAAGTGTGACCTTATTAATGTCATTTTAATTATAACTAGTGCTTCAGAATTAGACTTCAAGATCTTATAAATTATCAAATTAAATGAACTTGACTGGTTAAGAGAATATCATCGCTAATACACGCCTAAAATAATTATTATTAAATAATAATAGCAATAAGCCAGCGCTATATTTATATCACTGACTTATTGATGTTCGATAGCAAGAGCACGTCAGGCCTTAGCTAAGTACCTATTATGTGCTACAAAAGGGCTAAAGTATTTTATCATACATCTCTTAAATTGAGAGTGCATTGATCTTATAGTGACGTCGAGGGTTTTTTTCCTTTTCAGAGTAGTAGGATGGATTCGCAGTCTTATCCTTTAGGCAGCCTATAGCCCCTATACTATGATGTATCCTATCAGATGCCGGCATTCCTTTTACAGGCCCCCAGCCTCCCCAACCATGCTGCTCAGGCTTTAACATCACTGTGTAAAGTTCAGGGTTAAAA
Source organism: Vibrio marisflavi CECT 7928 (assembly GCF_921294215.1). Classification (GTDB taxonomy): domain Bacteria; phylum Pseudomonadota; class Gammaproteobacteria; order Enterobacterales; family Vibrionaceae; genus Vibrio; species Vibrio marisflavi. Next base: position 139,014 of record NZ_CAKLDM010000002.1, on the reverse strand, counting down.
GGGTCTTTTTTTTCAACCTTAAAAAGCATCATGTGAGTAAACGGTAAACCATTTTCAGGATTGACTAAAGTTGGTGGAATAGTGAATGCTAGTGCTCGCCCAGAAGATTCCTTATTATCACCGTGTTGCATAATACTGTTAGAATGGTATAGCGCTTCTATATCTCGACCTAATAGGTCATGCGCTTCTCTCTGCATCCGTAAGAGTTCATCTTTTAGATTCTTATCTGCAGCATCATGGGTACTTTTTCTTTCTTTCCCTTCACCAGCAAACAGTTCTTTTAAATCACGCACCTGTTCTTCATTGAGCCCTGCTATTTCTACCGCACCACTTCCGAGAAATCTAGCTCCTGCAAATTTATCATTGTGAGAATAAAATTCGCCAGCAATCACCCTATTCATTAGTATAGTTAGATCTAGCCTAGACTTAAAATGTAGAGGTTGACCTGCGTATGATCGCATCATTATTGCAGCGTCACATGCTAAGTTAACAGCTTTTCTAGTTGAAGTCTTACCTGTGCTGAGCCTCCTTTTGTGAGTATCTATCTCTCTCAAGTACCTATCTAGTCGGTCTTCAGACAATATATAGCGCGAACGGTTACGGCCAAACAAAACCCTTTCAACAATATCTACTCTAACTTCATAGTAGCATCTGCGTTTTTCTTCTCTGGGCATAACAATGTTACTCCAATTTATTTGTATCAATAACCTAATGGTTTAATCACTAGTCAATTAACTGCCAGCAGACTCATCAATACTTAATAGCGCATATTGACCTTTCTCAGTACTCAGCGCGTGAACTACATCTAGCGCTGCAGCATCGAAGCTCTTACGGTCGATTTGGAAGCCATCACCCATAACTGGCGCCAGTTCGCAACTTACGGTTGAGCCGCCCATAAAGTGGCCATCACCAAGAATAAGGCCGAAATCAGAGTTACTAATTGGTGTTAATACCATGCTGGCTGGTGGTTGCATGGCTGGGCCCCAAACATCATCATTTTTAAACTCTTGGTTTTCATTCCAAGTACCAAACTTAATGGTATTGTCGCTGGAATCGCCTTTACGAACTGCTGAGATAGCCGTTTCTAATTCAGTGCGCAGCGCTGGGCTGATTGGGCACTGTATAGTAAAGCTCAAACCTGCCGCCATTTGTGGGCCAGCTAACTTAAATTCAGTCAGTGTACAGGCTGCAGTTGCGTCGGTAACGTCACTGATCTCTTGACCACCATCGATACAAAACAGTGCTTTAGGAATTTCCACACCAAAGATTGTGCAAGAATCGCAGAACAAACGTGGTTCGTTGTGTTGGCCAAATGCAGTTTTATGGCCAGTAGTGAAACTTAACGGTTCGCAGTCAACCACTACTGAACGTGGAACTAATGGTTTGATATTTGCCATTTTTAATACCTTTTTATTTGTAAATTTGAATACATAAAGCCGATGGCCTTATTGGATAATTACGCTGCTTCTTCAGCTTCTGCTGAAGCAAACAGACCTGGGTCCAGTCGAGTATCGACTTTTAATGTGGTATCCATACCTTCAAATTGAATATGCGGCAGAACGCTAATGCTGCACTTATACCAACCTGCTTTTCCTGGAATTTGAGTCACCTCGATTTCCGCAGCTCTAAATGGGTATTTGGCCATTTCTAGCGCTGTCGGCTGAGTGATAGTTGTGACGTAGCGATTTATCCAGTTGTTGAGTAAATCACGAATGCTTTCCGTGGTTGAGAAGCCGCCAATCTTGTCGCGAATAACGCTTTTCACGTAATGAGAGATACGCGAAACACATAGGGTGTAAGAAAGGTTCGCCACCAATTGAGAGTTCATGGAGTCAAAACCATCAACAAACTCTTCGACTTTTTTCACTGAGTTCGCACTGAAGAAGCAGCAGTTGTTGGTGCCCTTCTCTTCTACCGCTGGAATGATGCCAATGTTTGATAGAGACAGTTCCATGAAATCTGGGAATGATATATTGAGCGCCGAGCGATACTCATCGAAACCACGCACGTTAAATACAGGACGAATCAAGTCTTCAACATAGCCGCCACTTTCTGGCCCGCGTAGATATTGGAACCAACCAGTTTTACCAAACGAGCGCATGATGTTTTTTGTCATCAACAGAGAAGCAGGGCCCCATTGGTAGGCTTCGTTAGACTCGTAGTTAGTGACTTCCTCAACAAAACCGCTCATGTTGCGATCTTGCACTGGGTTGTTCACTGGGTGATATGGCTGTCTTAGAATGAAGTCACTCACTGTTAACGCCACGTAAGCAGCGTGATCAGTCTTACGGAACGCATTCCAGTCACGATATCTTGGGTGCTCCAGAAGCGTTTCAAAGCTCTTGATTTGCTTCACTTCATCAATGTTGTTTACACCGAAAAAACGAGGGTTGATTGAAGCAACAAATGGCGCGTGAGTCGATTCGGCAATCATGCCCATCCCTGTCAGCCAAGTGATGTCATCCATGGTGTTTTCGAAGTCGTATAAGCCTGTTAATAGGCCATATGGTTCACCACCATATTGGTCATATTCGGCAACGTAGACTTTCTTAAACATTTCGCTGCTGGAAATATCGTACATGTTACGTTCAAAGTCGTATTGCAGCTCTTCTTTTTTAACGTCTAATAGCGTGACTTCGATATTGTCGTATTCATCTTTCACCAGCTCTTCAAGTTTTAGCCACTGGTTTTCTAAATAGCGAAATTCTGGGTGCTTAAGAATGCTATTTACTTGCTCTTCAACCACTTCATTAATGCGTTCAATAGCGCGTTGCACGTAAGACTTGTTGTAATTAATGATGTCGTCGTTATTTGCGAGCACCATAGCCAGTGCTGCGATATTACGTGAGTAATAGTCTTCATAGATTTCATCTACAGACGTAAAGTCGTCAGTAATATCAATATTCACTTTCGCAAGGCTGTTTTTTTGCTCTTGCTGAGTTCCGCCAAATAACTGAATAATGCTGTAAAGAGAACTTGTCTCATCTACTGTGATAGTTTCTGTCATCGTATTTAACCTGAGGAAATTAACTGTCGCGAGAGTTGGGATGCTCGCGTTTTATGCTTTAGACTCTTCCGAGTTATCGCTCGGCTCTGCGTTATCCTTCGCGCTATCAGTGCTGATCTCACCATCGATGACACCCTCGACTTTTTTCATCAAAGAGTAGTTGTCTAATTGCGGGATACTTTCTTTCAGAGCTTGTAGCTGAGCTTGATCAGAGAAGATATTGTCGATGGTTTTTTTCAAGGTTCGATTGTTATCGATGTCCTTTTCAAAACCAGACAGCATTTCTTTTAGCTGAAGAAGTGCATTAATTTCGGGGATTTTTTTCGCCAAATTTTCAGGTTTAAAATCCTTCATTGAATTTAATTCAAAGTTTAAATTCAACATCGGTGATTTAGATGGGTTAATACTATTTGGAACAGATACGTTGAGAGAGATCCCCATATCTTTTAATGAAGAGTTGATACCATGCTTTAACGTTCGAACTTCTCTTTCTTCAAACGGAACTTGTGCATCTTTTGATTTTCCTGCAGAAAAATCACCAAGTACCATCATTCTATAAGGGAGTTCTTTTTTCTTTTTTTCACCTTCCACTCTGGTGTCGTATTGAATCATCAACCTTGACTTAGGAAGCTTCTTATTAATTGCCATAATTACCATTCGTGGTGATTTATTAAACACCGCGCCACTACAATATTAATTTGTAGAAACTATAGCGATTGAGGGATTAAGGATGGGTTAACAAAAATATATTTCTGGATATAAAACAGCCAGTAATGACAATATTATTTATTAATACAAATAAAGCACATAGTAGAAATAAATTAATAACATTATAGAAATGTAAAGTTATTTAGATGGCTTACACAACCTCTAAAATAAAGAAGGCTTGAGTTTCCCCAAGCCTTTTACCTAATCTACATTGTTCTAGAAGAACCAGCTGTGCTCCTCTTCTTCGAGGCGTTTTCGACAGCGCCTTAATTGCCAGTCGTAAGTCTTAGCATTTCTTTCCACCTTTCTTGCGACTCTCATTAGCCAAGGTTGATGCAAGTAAGTTTTATGCTCATAACCCGATCGACCTTCATGATACGCAAGATATTGTCGGTAGGGGTCCCAAAGGGAGATACCCAAAATCCTACGTGTTTCATGGGTATACCAGCCAACAAACATAATGGAATCTCTGAAGTCAGTTCGAGAGCCTGAATCTCCTGTTGCTCGGACGTACTCATCCCAAACAGGATCTTGCGCCTGTGAATAGCCGTAGGCGGAGCTGGCTCTACCAGTAGGAATAAGGCCTAAGAAATATTGTTCAGGAGGTTGCGCGTCATAGTGGAAATGGCTTTCTTCTTCGATAATCGCCATTGCAACATTGATGGGAGTTCCCCACTCTTTTTGCATTTGTACGGCATCTTCATACCAGCCGGGCTCTTGTTCGAAAATAGCGCAAATATTGCCTTGATCAGTTGGAGTAGGTGTAGCACAGCCTGCAACCAAGGCCGCGCAGCCCAACAAAGCTGCGCGGCGAAACCACTTGGTCATCATCTACATCGTGGTCCTTTATTTTAAGTAAGAGAAATAGTCCTCTAAAAACTCGTCAAATGTCATTTGATCGCTTTGTTCGATCTCACGTTGAGCTTCTATCGACCTCGTCGCTTCCTCTTCCATAAGCTTCTCGGAGTACGCCTGATATTGATGAGACATACGTTGAGAATAGTATTCTTCCCCTAGTTGGCAGCCAACCTTACCTAGACCACCTAATTCTTTAGTCAGTTCTAGAAGCTGGCCTGATATTGTCTGCTCGGGATTATCAATACACTGGCGAAGGGCAAAGCACGTTTTGGCGTACTCTTCTCCACCTTGCTGTGCATCCATCACTGCGGCGATTTGCTCTAATTCATCAAATACTCGGTGAGCCCACTTCTGCAAACTCAACCTCTCGCCTTGGCAGCCAATTTGTAACTCAAGTCCCGGAGTACGGCCTTCGAGAATGACTTTATTCCAATTCTCTCGCCAACACTCTAACTCACAGTTATCCATAGAATCGGACTTAGTGAGTAAACTCCAAGTTAAAAATAGGTCTAAAAAGCGAATTTGTTGCTCAGAAATTCCTATCGGGCTGAACGGGTTAACATCCAAAGAACGAACTTCGATATATTCCACTCCACCACGCTCTAGCGCTTCCGAAGGCTTCTCACCTCTTTCCGCGACTCGCTTTGGTCGAATAGGTGCATACAATTCGTTTTCAATTTGCAGAACATTGCTGTTTAGCTGACGATAATCGCCATCCACTTTTACGCCAATCTTGGCAAACTCTTCCGAAGGTGTTCTTATCGCTTTATTTAGCCCCTCTAAGTACTGCTCAATGCTATTGAAGCCAATTTTCAAGGAGCTTTGCGCATCATTGGTGTAGCCAAGGTCGCTTAAACGTAATGATGTCGCTTTAGGCAAATAAAGAGTTTCACCTATCTTTTCAAACGGCAGCGAAGACTCTCGACCTGCAACAAAAGAAGAGCAAAGTGCCGGTGAAGCGCCGAAGAAATATGGGATCAACCAGCCAAATCGATAGTAGTTTCGAATCAAGCCAAAATAGGCGTCCGATTTACTTTGTTGTCTTTCTTGCTCTGATTGCTCGCCAAATAGGTTATCCCAAAGTGCTTCAGGAAACGAAAAGTTAAAGTGAACGCCAGAGATAATCTGCATCAAGCTGCCATAGCGATGCTTTAGACCTTTACGATATAAGGTTTTCATCTGACCAGAGTTAGATGTGCCATATTGAGCGAGCTGAATCGAGTCGTCACTCTCAACAAAACACGGCATAGAAAGCGGCCACAACTTCTCTTGACCCATTTTGCTCTGAGAAAAATGGTGAATGTCGTTGAGCTGAGAAATTATCGTTGGAATATCATGAGAAACAGGCGTGATAAATTCGAGCAGCGATTCAGAGTAGTCGGTCGTTATCCATTTATTGGTTAGTGGAGAGCCTAAACCTTTTGCATGTGGCGTAGACGCAAGCTTTCCTTGCTCATGGTATCTCAACGTTTCACGCTCAATACCACGACCTAGCTGTTTAAATACTTCACCATGGCTCGCAGCCATCTGAAGTCGAGAAGAAAAATCAGTCAAAATGAATTCACTTATATTCTATGCCCTTTCGCTTTACCGCTAGGGCTTGCTCGCAGTTAGACAAGCAGACAACACCAAGGCTACTGATTTATGTATATAACTCAACAACTACAAATCTTTTGATCAACGTTTTTGTAGAATTCTGCCATTGGCTTTACACCGAAAAACATTGACGTAAGTTATACGTCAATGAAAGGTATTACATATCTGCATTGCACCTTTAGATACTTAATGTGTACTCTAATGGATGATTTCAAGCTGTTCCATCGGAATAGACAATTTTTCTAACTGCGGCGCCAATGATTTCGCGTCACCAACCACAATAATCTGATAGTCATTGGGGTTAAACCATTTTTTTGCGACTTTATCCAACGTAGATTTTGATACCGCATCAACAATCTCGTTGCGTTGTTGCAGGTAGTCCTCATCCAAGCTGAACGTCAAGATATTGCTCAAGAGATTAGCTTTGTCCGAAGGCGTTTCGTAGGTCAGAGCATCTTGTTGACCAACGGCTTGACGCATAAAGTTCACTTCTTCACGAGTTAAACCTTCTTGGCTAAAACGCTTCATCTCTTTGTCGATTTCCACAATAGAAGGAACCGTAGCGTCCGCTCTCACTTGAGCGGTAAAGACAATCGCACCTGTTTCACGATTGGATGCCAAGTAACCACTAGCACCATACGTAAAACCTTTATCTTCCCGCAAATTTTGATTAATGCGGCTGTTAAAGTTGCCAGCTAGGTTGAAATTTGCAAGCTGAGTCAAGAAGACTTCGCCAGTGGCATCAAAAGGTAGCCCTTGGCGCACAAAACGCACGATACTTTGTGGCGAATTGGGCTTGTTGACCAGATAGATTTTTTGGCCATGCAGCGGTTTCACCACTTGAGGCTGAATCAAAGGAGGCACGTCGCCTTGCCATTGCTCGAAAAAAGCTAGATCTTTCTTTATCTTACTTTTACTAATGTCACCAACAACAATCACCTGAGCACCATGTGGCGTGTAATGCTGTTGATAGAATGCTTTCACATCTGCCAGCGTAAGTGAACTGATAGATTTGATGGTGCCATCACTTGAACGAGCAAAAACTGAGTCACCAAACAGTACCTGTCTTGTCGCTTGAGATGCTAACCAACTCGGCTTTTGATGCTGGTATACGATGCCTTCCAGAAACTGCTTTTTCACTCGGTCGAAATCTTTCTGGTTAAATGCCGGATGAAACAGCATCTCTTCGACAATGCTTAACGTCTCTGGCAAGTTCTTGGTTAAGCTAGAAATAGAGATGGCAGTTGAGTAAGTGCGCGCATCAAAGTCCACATAACTGCCTAGCTTGTCGAGTTTTGCTTGCAGCTGCTCCATTGTATGTTTAGTCGTCCCTTCTTGAATCAGTGCTGCAGTTAAACCAGCCACACCTTCTTTGCTAGCATCGACCTGACGCTCTCCCGCGGGAAGCTTAATTTCTATTTGTACTGTGGGGGTTTCTGTTGCTTTTGTGCCAAGTAGCTCAGCGCCATTTTTGAAGTGCAGCTGATAAAGCTCTGGCATATGTGATTGAACACTCCCAGCGACAGGTGGCATCTTTGAACGATCAAAATCGTCTTGAACTGTACGATAATTCAGATCACTGTCTTTTATTTTGCTGTACTTTGGCAAAGTGCGCTTAGGAGTGACAAAGGTTGCTGCCTTGACCGCTTTTTCCGGTTCATTTTTCGGAACGACGCTAAGGACAACTTTATAGTGGTTGTTAATGAAGTCCTCATATGATTGCATGACAGACTTCGGAGTCACGGCCTTTATCTCGTCTAATCGAGTTTGCGTTCTATCTGGTTGATCATAGAAAGTTTGGTTATAGGCTAACTGCGTCGTTTTTCCTCTTACGCTCTGCAAATGAAAAACTGCACTCGCTTCAGCTCTACCATTGATTTGATCCAACCTAGATTGTTGAACCCCACTATCCTGAAATTCTTTTAACGCGTTTTGAACGTCGTGGTAAAGCGGCGCTAAGTTACCCTTATCGCCCGAAGGAGCCATCGCATAGATGTAGAAGGTACATGCGAGCTCTCCACAATCTTGATACGCGCCAGCATCAACCGCCTTCTGGGTCTTGACTAATTTTTGGTATAAAACGCTATTTGGCCCACTACCCAATACTTTAGCTAGCGCATCTAACGAGGCTTGAGATTTTGCACCGCGGTATTCAGTCGGCCACCCCATCACTAGCATAGGTTGCTTAATAGAGTCTTGAAGAGTGATAAATCTATCTTCCGGTAACTTCGTCGGTTGCTTCTCTGCATTTTTTACTTCAGGCCCTTTCGGAATAGAGCCAAAGTATTTATTAACCCATTCAAGGGTTTGATGTACATTAATGTCCCCACCAATGGTAAGCACCGCGTTGTTTGGCCCATACCAACGAAGGAAAAAGGCTTTCAAATCATTAACATCAACACGGTCGAGATCTTCGACATAACCGATCGTTTGCCAAGAATATGGGTGCCCTTCAGGATATAGCGCTTCCCCCATTCTCTCCCACATCAGTCCATACGGTCGATTATCATAATTTTGCGCCCGCTCATTTTTAACAGTATCACGCTGGATTTCAAATTTATGCTGAGACACCGCACCAAGCAAAAAGCCCATTCGATCAGATTCTAGCCAAAGTGCTTTCTCCAATTGGTTTGCAGGTACAGTTTCAAAGTAATTGGTCCGGTCACGATTGGTTGTGCCGTTGAGGGTGCCACCAGCTTCAGTGACAATTTTGAAATGTTGCTGATCGCCAACATGCTCCGAGCCTTGGAACATCATGTGTTCAAAGAAATGAGCAAAGCCAGATTTTCCAGCTTCTTCACGAGCTGAGCCGACATGGTAAGTGACATCGACATGAACGAGAGGATCGGAGTGATCTGGAGAGAGAATAACAGTTAAGCCATTGTCTAACACATACTTCGAGTAAGGTATCATCACCTTACCCGGCTGCACATCGACTTCCTCAACAAGCTTTACGCCATAAGGCAAAGAGGAAAAAAATGGAAGGGAAGAACTACCGTTACTTGAGCACCCGGAGAGCACAAGTGACATCAAAACACCTAACCAAATTTTTTTCATTTTTCATCCCTTAAAAATTCCATAAAAAATAGCAGCCAGCAGGCTATATCTTAACGCCTTACCGACGAAGATCATGATGGTGCTTGGAATCAGTTTCATCCTTAACCAGCCAGCAGCTAAACAAAGCGGATCGCCTATTACGGGCAACCAACTGAACAGTAACGTCCAGTAGCCGTACTTATTTAACCACAACAAAGCTTTATGACCATGTTTTTCTTTGTCAGTTCGATTTGGTATCCACAAACCTAACCAATAATTGGTTAAGCCGCCAAGTGTGTTACCAACCGAAGCAACAAGAACAACAATTGAAGGGTGATATTGATGAAGGCTCAGTGTCGCAAGCAATGTTGCTTCTGAGCCTCCGGGTAAGAGTGTTGCACTTAGAAAACCTATTATGAATAGAACCCATAATGCTGAATCTGAGAACCATAGTGCGAAAGTATGGAAGGCTGCGTTAAACGCCTCTAACATTTCATATCAAGTAGTACCTTGCCTCTAGTGTGCCCTGTTTCTATTTGTTTGTGAGCCTCTGCCACATCGCTCATAGGATACACTTTTTGGATTTCAGTTTTAAGTAAACCAACACTGACCATATACAGCATGGTATCTAGCTGCTCTGGATCGGGTTCGACCATCATTCCAGAAGCTTGAAAACCTAACATTTTCGCTTTTTCGCAAATCATTTCAGCGCTAATGGTCGGCACAGTAACAATCCTTGCATTGTCTCGTAGGCATTTCATCGCATCTAATGCCGCATCTCCACCGACAAGATCGATCAACACATCCACTTCTTCTAAACGCTCGGAAACAGGCGCAAATTGATAGTTAATAGCATGAGCACCTAAGGTTGCCATGTAATCAAGGTTACTTTCACTACAGGTCGTATAAACTTCTGCTTTTGCTGCAACAGCAACTTGAACAGCTAAGTGGCCAACACCGCCAGCTCCTGCGAGGATCAAGACCCTATCACCTTCAACGACTTGCGCTGTATCTAATGCCTGTACGGCGGTTTGTCCAGCGAGTGGCAACACTGCTGCAGCTTCAAGGGTTACAGCTTCAGGTATTAAACTGAGTTCGCTTTCCGGTACTGAAATATATTGGCTGTAGCCTCCGCCTGTTAGAGGGAACCCGATAAAGCCAACGACATTATCACCAGCCTTAAACTTACGTGTGCCTTCTGATACTTCAACCACTTCGCCCGATACATCGTACCCGGGAACCCATGGCAATTTATCTTTGTTTCTCTCAGCAGCCCATCCCAAACCAGCTCGCGTTTTAACATCAATAGGGTTCACACCTGCAAAAGATACTTTAACTAATACTTCTCCCGGTTGAGGTTTTGGGACCGGTGAAGTTTGAATCGACAGTACTTCTGGTCCGCCAAATTGAGTAATAGCAATTTGTTTGTTTTCCATTGCATCTGTTCCCTATTAACTAAAAAAGAAGGGATGCTAAAGCATCCCTTTGAATATATAACATTTCTTGCAAATAAGTTAACTAATCGCCTATAAAATACTCGATAAACGTTTTGTAGGTGTGAGTTAGCCAACCAAAGCAAGCAAAATTCCTGCAGCTACAGCCGACCCTAATACTCCTGCGACATTAGGTCCCATTGCATGCATAAGCAAAAAGTTTTGGGGATTGGCGTCAAGGCCGACCTTGTTCACAACCCTCGCAGCCATTGGCACCGCAGACACGCCCGCAGCACCAATCAACGGATTGATGTCTTCTTTCGAAAGCCAATTCAACACCTTAGCCATCAATACACCAGCCGCAGTACCAATACTAAATGCCACTGCTCCCAGCGCTAAAATCCCTAACGTTTCCAGATTGAGAAACTTGTCTGCCTGAAGCTTGGAGCCAACACCTAAACCGAGAAAGATGGTGACAATATTGATCAGCTCATTTTGCGCAGTCTTAGATAAACGCTCCACAACCCCCGCTTCTCGCATCAAATTCCCTAAGCAAAACATACCTACCAACGGTGTTGCAGATGGCAAAAATAAAATTGTCATTAGCAATACAACAATCGGAAAAATGATCTTCTCTAGCTTACTCACATGCCTCAGCTGAGCCATTTGGATCTTTCTTTCAGACGAAGTGGTTAAAGCTTTCATGATTGGCGGTTGGATAATAGGGACCAACGCCATGTAACTGTATGCAGCGACCGCGATGGCACCCAACAGTTCAGGGGAAAGCTTGCTTGCCAAGAAAATAGCCGTTGGACCATCAGCACCCCCAATAATGGCTATTGAAGAAGCATCTGCCATTGAAAACTCCATACCCGGAATGAAATTCAACAGAATGGCACCAAACAATGTCGCAAATATACCAAACTGCGCGGCCGCCCCGAGCCAAAGTGTTTTAGGATTAGCAATAAGCGCCCCAAAATCCGTCATTGCTCCAACACCCATAAAGATAAGCAGTGGGAACACACCAGATGCAATGCCAACTTCATAGACGTAATACAACAACCCTCCGGGCTCCGTAAATCCAGCATTCGGAATATTCGCTAAAATACAGCCGAAACCAATCGGCAAAAGCAGCAGTGGTTCAAAGCCTTTTCGTATCGCCAGAAAAATCAGTCCTGCTCCCACGAGCATCATACAGATCTGACTAAATTCAAAATTGGCGATCCCTGTCTCTAGCCATAGGGTCATCAACGCATCCATGAGTGTCTCCCTATTTAAGCTATCGTCAGAAGAGGAACACCAACCGTAACTGAATCGCCCTCTTTCACTGCGATACTTAGCACTGTTCCACCTGCAACAGCGCGAACTTCTGTTTCCATTTTCATCGCTTCAAGAACAATTAGAACGTCCCCTTCACTTACTTGCTCTCCCACTGCAACATTTACTTTGAAGATATTACCAGCCAAAGGGGCAACAACAGGCTCTGCAGCGGAATTAACAACGGGAGCTTGAGCCACACTTGAAGCCTGTTGAGGAGTCACCGATTCTAACTGTCCTTGCGGACCGACTTCGACTTCATAAACTTGACCGTCAACTTTAACACTGTAGGTTTCAATCGACTTGGAAGAGGGCGGGACCGGCTGCGCTGTTTGAGAAGGAACATCAGCAGATGGAGTCGGCTCAAACGCATCTGGATTGTTTCGGTTTTTAAGAAAGTTAAGCCCAATTTGAGGAAACAGTGCATAAGTCAGCACATCATCAACTTCGTCATCAGCCAACCGAATACAGTCTTTCTTAGCTAGATTTTGCAGATCACTAGTCAAAGATGAAAGCTCATCTTCAATAAGATCAGCAGGGCGACAGGTGATCGGGTCTTGACCATCCAATACTTTTGCTTGTAACTCTGTGTTCAACTTAGCAGGTGCTGCCCCGTATTCGCCCTTGAGTACTCCAGCAGTTTCTTTAGTAATGGTTTTATAGCGCTCGCCAGTTAGCACATTGATGACTGCCTGCGATCCAACAATTTGAGAAGTCGGAGTAACAAGCGGCAAATAACCGAGATCTTCTCGCACTTTAGGGATCTCCGCTAACACCTCATCAAGACGATCTTCTGCGCCTTGCTCTTTAAGCTGAGACTCCATATTCGTCAGCATTCCGCCCGGAACTTGCGCAACCAAGATTCGCGAGTCCACACCTTTTAACTGCCCTTCCCATTTCGCATATTTCTTTCTCACTTCCCTAAAGTAAGCAGCTATAGGTTCCAGTTTCTCAAGCTTTAGGTTTGTATCTCTTGCTGTACCTTCCAACATGGCGACGACAGTTTCAGTTGGAGTATGGCCATAAGTACAGCTCATCGAAGATATCGCCGTATCGAGCATATCGACCCCAGCTTCTGCAGCCTTAACTGCTGTCGCAAGAGAAAGTCCTGTTGTTGCATGACAATGCAGAGCCAATGGAATATCACATGATGCTTTGATTTCTGTGATTAACTCTTCCGCCTCATAGGGTTTTAATAGGCCTGACATATCCTTGATACATAGAGAGTGGCAACCAATATCTTCCAGTCTTTTAGCTAAATCGACCCAAGTCTTAGCGTTGTGTGCTGGACTAGTGGTATAGGACAAGGTGCCTTGTGCATGGGCTCCAACATCTATTGTTGCTTTCACTGCGGTTTGAAAGTTACGAATATCGTTCATCGCATCAAAGATACGGAAAACATCCATGCCATTGTGGTGGGCTCTTTCTACAAACTTGGTAACTACATCATCGGCATAGTGTCGATATCCAAGTAAGTTTTGCCCCCTCAATAGCATCTGCATAGGCGTTTTCGGCATCGCCTTTTTTAATTCCCGTAAACGCTGCCAAGGATCTTCTCCCAAATAACGGATACAAGCATCGAAAGTCGCGCCCCCCCATGTTTCTAAAGACCAATATCCAACGTCATCGAGCTTCGCTGCGATAGGAAGCATATCCTCGATACGCATTCGAGTAGCAAATAGTGACTGGTGCGCATCACGCAACACAACATCCGTGATCGAAAGTGGCTTTGTCATAATTGGACGATCCTTTAATCCATTAAAATCTATTTTGTATTCCGTTTACGATATTGATGAACAGCGCTGCTAATTGCCGATATTATCTGTGGGCTAGTCGCCTGAGAGGTATTGGTATTACTAGAGGTCGTTCTCGGAGTCGGTAATGGCTCTTCCTTAGGCACCACTCTTGCCATAACTGAAACAAGAAACACCAAAATTGTGAGAAATAGAAAAACTGCAGCCATCCCCGTGATCATGAGTGTCGCAGCGTTTTCTAACAGACTTCCAATATCCGTCATTATCATTCCTTATCTCAGACAACTAAAAACAAGCATCTTGAAACTGGTTAAACATTGTTCTTAAGAAGTTATCCCGAATGATGTTTTTTTGTCAATTTAACGACTTAGATTATGGGAATTAACACTTAGTAGTAGAAGCGAATACTGTTTAGATCACAGAATTGGTTTTGAAATTAGGCAGAGCTAAAACGAAAAAACCCCGCCGAAGCGAGGTTTTAAAATGATGGCGCGCTCGGAAGGATTCGAACCTTCGACCGCCTGGTTCGTAGCCAGGTACTCTATCCAGCTGAGCTACGAGCGCGCAGAAACTAAGTTAAAATAAACCAAGTTGTAAATAAGTGGCGCGTCCTGGAGGATTCGAACCTCCGACCGCCTGGTTCGTAGCCAGGTACTCTATCCAGCTGAGCTAAGGACGCACGGTTTCGACATAATATCGAAATTTTAAAATAATGGCGCGCTCGGAAGGATTCGAACCTTCGACCGCCTGGTTCGTAGCCAGGTACTCTATCCAGCTGAGCTACGAGCGCGCAGAAACTAAGTTAAAATAAACCAAGTTGTAAATAAGTGGCGCGTCCTGGAGGATTCGAACCTCCGACCGCCTGGTTCGTAGCCAGGTACTCTATCCAGCTGAGCTAAGGACGCACGGTTTCGATATAATATCGAAATTTTAAAATAATGGCGCGCTCGGAAGGATTCGAACCTTCGACCGCCTGGTTCGTAGCCAGGTACTCTATCCAGCTGAGCTACGAGCGCGCAAGGCTGTGAACTATATCACAACACATTTTATTTGAAACAAAAAAATTGACCTATGGTCAATAAATGGCGGTGAGGGAGGGATTCGAACCCTCGATACGGCTACAAACCGTATACTCCCTTAGCAGGGGAGCGCCTTCAGCCTCTCGGCCACCTCACCGTGTTTCAAATTATGGCGCGTCCTGGAGGATTCGAACCTCCGACCGCCTGGTTCGTAGCCAGGTACTCTATCCAGCTGAGCTAAGGACGCGTTTCACTTAAAAACTAAGTGCTGCAAGAATGGCGGTGAGGGAGGGATTCGAACCCTCGATACGGCTACAAACCGTATACTCCCTTAGCAGGGGAGCGCCTTCAGCCTCTCGGCCACCTCACCGTCTTGCGGAGGCACATATTACGATTTACCAAAAATAAGTCAAATACTTTCTTGGCAAAAAACAATAAAATTTCAGTTAATTGTTGGCTATTTAATCAATGCGGTGAGAAATCGCACTTAGGTATGAAATTGGGTGAAAAGTTAGGCAAAAAAAAGCTAGCGAATTCGCTAGCCTCTTTCGGTCTTAGTAGTTGCCTGACGCAACGTTACCATTCCCTTTTTCGGCTTGGATTCGCATGTAAATTTCTTCACGGTGAACAGAAACTTCTTTTGGAGCGTTAACACCAATACGTACTTGGTTACCTTTTACTCCAAGCACAGTTACTGTTACTTCATCACCGATCATAAGTGTTTCGCCTACACGGCGAGTCAAAATTAGCATTCTTTGCTCCTTGAGTAATCTCTGCTTTACTTGCTACGACACCATTATCCACCAAAAGTGACAATTTCGTAAACACTCTTTTAGGGTGCAAGCACCCCATTTATGCACGTTTTTGGTGAATTTCGAGCATTTCGTTGGTCGCAATGTACGAATCATGAAGCAAGTTAGCTGCTTTGTCGATAGATTCTGCTGACAAAAATAACATTAATGAACGTTCATTGACATCGAAATGCACGATTTTAATCATATGCTGTGCTAATAGTTCGCTGGCCGAACTGATTAATTCTCCAGCTCTTCCTCCCACTAAGGTGAGTAAGCTAGTTGGCTCTACATGATTAATTTCATTTTCAAACAACAAATTGAGCTTAGCTAATTGTTGCTGATTTATCATGATATTGCCAAATTGTTGATCCGTCGTTGTGCCCCATATCTGAATTCCGAGCATTTGGCACTGCTGAACAACACTCGCCATTTGATCGCTAGAAAACTGGACCGATAGCAATGAGCGTTGTAACGCCAGCCCACATACTGGTCTAGGGCAATCTTCACCTTTCACTAAACTGCCTGGGCCGTTATCAAAAGTAGACAGTACGCGCAGAGGCACATCATTTTGCCAAGCATATTGTACTGAAGGCAAGTGGAGAACCTTGGCACCTTTTCTTGCCATCTCTTCCATCGTCGGGAAATCAATACTGTCTAGCTTTCTCGCTGTCGGCACCACACGAGGATCGCAAGTGTATATCCCATCAACATCGGTAAATATCTGGCACTCATCTGCTCTCAAAGCGCCAGCTAATGTCACGGCTGTCGTATCAGAACCACCTCGTCCTAGCGTTGTGATATCCCCTTCGGTATTAATACCTTGAAAGCCAGCGACAATCACTATCGACTCTTGATCGAGTAATCGCTTAATTGGCGTGGTATCAATATGAGTAATCGTTGCGTCATTGAACTGATTGTTCGTCAAAATTTTCGCTTGTCCACCCGTCAACGATCGCGCAGGATAGCCTAGCTTTCCTAGCGTCATTGCAAGAAGTGCCATAGAGACTTGCTCACCAGCAGACAACAAAACATCAAGTTCTCGCGCGTGAGGAACATTATCGACTTGCTGAGCTAAACTCATCAATCGATTAGTCTCTCCTGACATAGCAGACACGACGACGACAACTTGATTACCATCATTCTTAGCTTTAATGATGTGTTTGGCAACAGCATGAATTCTGTCGACAGAACCAACAGACGTTCCACCAAACTTTTGCACGATTAGGGGCTTTTTCACCAGTCTTCACCTTCCCGAGATCAGAGTCTCATTGGTACTACTTTGAACACACTGAAACTAGGTTCACCAAATCAAAGTAGTCATAAAATAACAAAACCAAGTCACTGTATTGTTCGAATAACCCTAAACAATGACAGAACTTGGTTTCCATAGATATCATGCCCTTAACTTAGTTGTTAAGGGCAAGTTTGTTTATAAGCGCTCTTCAATCCAGCTATCAACGCTTGCAAGCGCTGCTGGCAATGCTGCTGCATCGCTACCACCCGCTTGAGCCATATCTGGACGGCCGCCACCTTTACCACCCACTTGCTGGGCAACCATATTAACTAGCTCACCGGCTTTCACTTTTCCAGTTAGATCTTTAGTCACACCAGCAATTAGGCCAACTTTATCGCCAGCCACATTACCTAGCATGATAATCCCGCTACCAAGCTGGTTCTTTAGCTCATCAACCATGCCGCGAAGAGCTTTATTGTCTGCACCATCAAGCTGGGCAACCAATACCTTAACACCCGCAATTTCTTTTGCTTGGCTACTTAGGTTCGAGCTTGCTTGAGAAGCCAGCTTATCTTTCAGTTGAGCAATTTCTTTCTCAAGTGCTTTTGCTTTTTGTGCCGCTTCAGATAGTTTGTCTTCGTATTTTTCTTGCTGGGCATCAAGCGCATCTAGTGCTGCTTCACCCGTGACAGCTTCAATACGGCGGATACCTGCTGCAATACCACCTTCAGAAGTAATTTTGAATAAACCAATATCACCAGTGTTGTTTGCGTGAATACCACCACAAAGTTCAGTTGAGAAATCGCCCATCGACAATACGCGAACTTCGTCATCGTATTTTTCGCCAAATAGTGCCATTGCACCTTTTTCTTTCGCTGCATCGATATCCATAACATTGGTTTCGATATCGTGGTTTTGACGAACATGGGTGTTAACTAAACGTTCTACTTCTTTTATCTCAGCGGCAGTCATACCTTCTAGGTGAGAGAAGTCAAAACGTAGGCTTTCAGCCTTAACCAAAGAGCCTTTCTGAGTAACATGATCACCAAGCACTTTACGCAGTGCAGCGTGCAGCAAGTGAGTAGCAGAGTGGTTAAGTGAAATAGACTGACGACGCTCAGCATCTACTTTCGCATTCACAGCATCACCTTTTGCCAATACACCTTCTAGCATTTCACCATGGTGAGCGATGGCGTTACCCAGCTTCTGAGTATCTTCAACTTTGAATTGGCCTGCTTGAGTAACAATAACACCTGCATCACCACATTGACCGCCCGACTCAGCGTAAAACGGCGTGGAGTCAAGAACTAGAATTGCTTTTTCGCCAGCAGATAGTGACTCCACTGCTTGGCCATCAACGAAAATATCTGTGACTTTGCTTTCAGATTCAGTGCTGTTGTAGCCGCTAAATTCAGATGCTGTATCCACTTTAATAGCTGCATTGTAGTCAGTACCGAACTGCCCAGCTTCACGAGCACGTTGACGCTGAGCTTCCATTGCTTTTTCGAAGCCTTCTTCATCAATCGTGAAGTCACGCTCACGAGCAACATCGTTGGTTAAATCTGCAGGGAACCCGTAAGTGTCATAAAGTTTAAAGACTGTCTCACCGTCTAAAACCTTGCCTTCAAGGTTATCAAGAGCATCGCTTAAAATAGCCATACCACGCTCAAGCGTCTTACCGAAGTTTTCTTCTTCAATACGTAGTACTTTTTCAACAACTGCTTGCTGCTTTTTAAGCTCTAGGCCTGCACTGCCCATTACTTCAGCCAACACGCCAACAAGCTTGTGGAAGAAAGCTCCTTGTGCGCCAAGTTTGTTACCATGGCGAACCGCGCGACGAATGATGCGACGCAATACATAACCACGCCCTTCATTAGAAGGCATAACGCCGTCTACGATAAGGAAAGAGCAAGAACGGATATGGTCTGCAATAACACGAAGCGATTGGTTAGACAGATCTTCATATCCAATAACTTCTGCAGCAGCTTTGATTAACGCTTGAAATACGTCGATTTCATAGTTGGAGTGAACGCCTTGCATAATGGCAGAGATTCGCTCGATACCCATACCTGTATCAACCGATGGTTTAGGTAGTGGCTCCATCGTTCCATCAGCGTGGCGGTTAAACTGCATGAAAACGTTGTTCCAGATTTCAATGAAACGATCGCCATCTTCTTCTGGAGTACCTGGCTTACCACCCCAAATATGATCGCCATGATCGTAGAAGATCTCTGTGCATGGGCCACAAGGTCCAGTATCACCCATTTGCCAGAAGTTATCTGATTCGTAAGGTTTACCGCCTTTTTTATCACCAATACGAATAATGCTTTCTGCTGGAACACCAACTTTCTTATTCCAGATTTCAAATGCTTCATCATCAGTTTCATAGATAGTGACAAGCAAGCGCTCTTTTGGCAGCTTAAGAACTTCTGTTAGAAATTCCCATGCAAAAGCGATCGCATCTTCTTTGAAGTAATCACCAAAGCTGAAGTTACCTAACATTTCAAAGAATGTGTGGTGACGGGCAGTAAAGCCTACGTTTTCCAAGTCATTATGTTTGCCGCCAGCACGTACACAACGTTGAGCTGTCGTCGCGCGTGTGTACGCACGTTTTTCCAACCCTAAAAAGCAGTCTTTGAATTGGTTCATCCCTGCGTTAGTAAATAGCAGAGTGGGATCATTAGCTGGTACTAGTGATGAACTATCTACAATTTGGTGCCCTTTGCTTTCAAAGAACTTAAGGAACGCGTTACGAACCTCATCGGTGCTCATGTACATGCAGCTCTTCCTGAAATTTATTTAATCAATGCAAAATTTGCCGTATTGTAGACCATGGTTAAGGCTTCGACTAGAGCGCGTTGCCCTTTTGAGGTTAATTTTTGTTCGAATTACAAAATTTTTAGTCGAGCTTTAGGGGGAGTAATGGACGGAAGTAATTGAAGAAGGTCGCGTTAATCAGCCTGTTCTTCTAATGCGTAGCTTATCTGATCAAAGGAAAACCCTTTGTACTGTAAGAATCTAACTTGTTTGGCGTATTCTTTCGCATCTCGCGCTTTTTGCCCTTTAAACTTTTTAGCTGCCGTTTTCTTCGCGAGCTCAAACCAATCTTGAGGCTCTTCTTCTAAGGCCTGCTCTATCGTACTCTCATCAACTCGCTTATGCATGAGCTCTTGCTTGATTCGCCTTTCTCCATGACCTTTATATACAGCTTGTCTGATTTGGCTTCTAGCATACCTCAAGTCGTCCAAGTAATTGTGCTCACCACAGAACTCTATCGCCTGCTCTATCGAACATTCGTCATAACCCTTTAAAAGCAACTTTTGGGACAGTTCATATCGGCCATGATCCCGACGGCTCAATAGCTGCATAGCCGATTCAATTGATGAAATAGAAGGTGTTCTTTGCACAAAGCTCATCGGATTCCTTTGAAAGTTCGCTTGTGTAATATGATAAAGCCCTGCAATGCAGGGCTTTAAATAAGTAATCCATGTAGAATAAATTACAGTTCTTCTTGTGGAGCGACCGGCTCACCTTTTTCGTCTTTCTCGATTTGGACAGGCGCGAGCAGCATTTCACGCAATTTGCCATCGATCGTTTTTGCAGCTTCAGGGTTTTCTCTTAGATATTTACAAGCGTTAGCTTTACCCTGACCAATCTTGTCACCATTGTAGCTATACCAAGCACCTGCTTTTTCAACCAGCTTATTTTTCACACCAAGGTCAACTAGCTCACCTTCGCGGTTAAACCCTTGACCATAAAGAATCTGCGTATCAGCTTGCTTAAATGGTGCAGCGATTTTGTTTTTAACGACTTTAATACGAGTTTCGTTACCCACAACTTCGTCGCCTTCTTTAATTGAACCTGTACGACGAATATCAAGACGAACTGACGCGTAAAATTTAAGTGCGTTACCACCGGTTGTGGTTTCTGGGTTACCAAACATCACACCAATCTTCATACGAATTTGGTTGATGAAGATACACATACAGTTAGACTGCTTCAGGTTACCCGTTAGCTTACGCATTGCTTGGCTAAGCATTCGCGCTTGAAGACCCATGTGGCTATCGCCCATTTCACCTTCAATTTCAGCTTTAGGTGTTAGTGCCGCTACTGAGTCAACAACCATCACGTCGATAGCGCCTGAACGAGCTAACGCATCACAAATTTCTAGTGCTTGCTCACCTGTATCTGGCTGAGATACAAGCAATGCATCAATATCAACACCAAGCTTAGCGGCATAAATTGGATCAAGCGCATGCTCTGCATCGATGAACGCACAAGTCTTGCCAACTTTTTGCGCGGCTGCAATCAGCTCTAGTGTTAGGGTTGTTTTACCTGAAGACTCAGGACCATAAATTTCAACGATACGCCCCATTGGAAGGCCACCAGCACCAAGGGCAATATCCAGAGAAAGCGAACCAGTAGAGATAGTTTCAACATCCATGGTGCGGTTATCACCAAGACGCATGATAGAGCCTTTACCAAACTGCTTTTCAATCTGGCCTAAAGCTGCAGCCAGCGCTTTCTGTTTATTCTCGTCCATTACTTTCTCCGATCACTTTACTCATTGGGGGAGTATAATTTTTAGCTGAATTGCTTCTAAGATTCATACGCCTAGAAGCTCTCCTCAATAGTTGTAATTATACTGTAAATGCATACAGTGTCCACTGTACAAAACAAACTTTTTAGATGATGTTCAAAGATGTGATTTAACTCGTTGTCGGCGCTGAATTAATTTTTTCTACTTCGATGCATAATGTTCTAGCAGCACCTTTAACACGTGGCGTACCACCTGTTCACGCACAGATGTACGATCTCCAGCGAAGCGCTGAGTTTCAATTTGAAGCCAACCTGAAGCGTCAGCCCAAGCAAAACAAATGGTTCCAACTGGTTTCTCTTTAGTTCCACCACCAGGCCCTGCAATACCACTGACAGATACAGCTGTCGTAGCATTAGCATTTTGCAGCGCCCCCGCTACCATCTCTTTTACCGTTGCTTCGCTTACAGCTCCATAAGTTTGCAAGGTATCTAATTCGACTCCCAGCATTTCCATTTTCGCTTCATTGCTATAAGTAATAAAGGCGCGATCAAACCAGGCAGAGCTGCCTGCTACATCCGTAATTGCACTAGCAATACCACCACCAGTGCAAGATTCTGCGGTCACAAGTACTCGCTTATTTCGCAATAACGTTTGGCCAACATTCTCGCTGAGCTGCATTAGAGTTTCCATAGACAAAAGCCTTATTGTGTCTTTTCGCTGGCAAGGGATTCACGTATCCTAAGCCGCAATGGAAATAAACAAAAGAATTAACCTGTGAAAGCTGATCAAAAACACACTCCAATGATGCAACAATATCTTAGGCTCAAAGCTGAGAACCCTGATATTTTATTGTTCTATCGCATGGGAGATTTCTATGAGCTTTTTTATGAAGACGCCAAACGTGCCTCGCAATTGTTGGATATATCCTTAACCAAACGCGGCGCTTCAGCAGGTGAACCTATTCCTATGGCAGGCGTTCCTTACCATGCAGTTGAAGGTTACCTCGCTAAGCTTGTACAGCTGGGAGAATCTGTTGCTATATGTGAGCAAGTCGGCGATCCCGCTACCAGTAAAGGACCTGTTGAAAGAAAAGTTGTCCGTATCGTCACTCCGGGTACTGTCACCGATGAAGCGCTATTAAAAGAGCGCGTTGATAACCTCATTGCTGCTATCTATCACAACAGCGGCAAATTTGGCTATGCGACACTCGATATCACTTCTGGACGGTTCCAACTATGTGAACCTGAAACAGAAGAAGCCATGGCGGCTGAGCTGCAAAGAACCTCACCAACTGAATTGCTGTTTCCTGAAGACTTTGAGCCAGTGCAACTGATGGCGAACCGTCAAGGCAATAGAAGACGGCCTGTATGGGAATTTGAGCTGGACACGGCAAAGCAGCAGCTCAATCTTCAATTTGGCACAAAAGATCTAGTTGGCTTTGGCGTTGAAGATGCACAGCTAGGCTTATCCGCTGCTGGATGTTTAATCCAGTATGTAAAAGACACTCAACGCGCAGCCCTACCACATATACGCTCTCTAACTTATGATAAACAAGACAGCTCGGTCATATTAGATGCAGCAACGCGTCGAAATTTAGAAATTACTCAGAATCTTTCTGGCGGTAGTGATAACACACTAGCCGAAGTTTTAGATCACACTGCAACAGCTATGGGTAGCAGGATGCTTAAACGCTGGCTACACCAACCAATGCGCTGCACAGAAACTCTAAACCAACGTTTAGATGCTATTGGCGAGTTAAAAGAAAGCAGCATTTTTGCCGAGCTTAATCCCATCTTAAAACAGATTGGTGATATTGAGCGTATCATTGCTCGCTTAGCTTTACGCTCTGCTCGCCCAAGAGATATGGCTAGATTGAGACAAGCTTTACAGCAACTCCCTGAACTTGCAGCAACATCGGGCGAATTCGCGAACCACTACTTAGTAAAGCTTGCCCAATATTGCGCACCTATTGACGATGTATGCCAATTACTAGAAAAAGCAATCAAAGAAAACCCTCCAGTTGTCATTCGCGATGGCGGTGTGATCGCACCTGGTTACAATGCAGAGCTTGATGAATGGCGTGCGCTAGCTGAAGGAGCAACTGAGTATCTAGAAAAGCTAGAAGCAGATGAACGAGATCGTCATGGAATCGATACACTGAAGGTTGGTTACAACAACGTCCATGGCTTCTTTATTCAGGTTAGTCGCGGACAAAGTCACCTAGTTCCACCACATTATGTTAGACGACAAACTTTAAAAAATGCCGAGCGCTATATTATCCCTGAGCTAAAAGAGCACGAAGACAAAGTCCTAAATTCAAAGTCAAAAGCACTTGCCGTTGAAAAACAACTCTGGGAAGAGTTGTTTGATCTCCTGCTGCCAAACTTAGAAAAGCTGCAAAACTTAGCGTCGGCACTTTCGCAGTTAGATGTACTGCAAAATTTGGCCGAGCGCGCAGACACCTTAGATTATTGTCGCCCAGGTTTGACATCGAATGCTGGCATTAAGATTTTAGCTGGCCGTCATCCTGTTGTTGAGCAAGTCATGGATGAACCCTTCATTGCTAACCCAATTGATCTAAACCCTTCAAGAAAGATGTTGATCGTTACTGGTCCAAATATGGGTGGTAAATCTACCTATATGCGACAAACGGCGCTGATTGCTCTGCTCACTCATATCGGTAGTTATGTACCTGCGGAATCCGCTCAAATTGGTCCAATTGATCGTATCTTTACTCGAATTGGAGCCTCAGACGATCTAGCGTCTGGTCGCTCAACTTTTATGGTAGAAATGACGGAGACCGCCAACATTCTGCATAATGCGACGGAAAACAGTTTAGTCCTTATGGATGAAATTGGACGGGGAACCAGTACCTATGATGGTCTATCTCTAGCTTGGGCCAGCGCCGAATGGCTGGCCAGTAAAATAGGATCGTTAACTCTGTTTGCAACCCACTACTTTGAGCTAACAGAACTGCCCAATCAGATCCCAGCTCTTGCGAACGTCCACTTGGATGCGGTTGAGCATGGAGATAACATCGTGTTCATGCATGCAGTACAAGAAGGAGCTGCAAGTAAGTCGTATGGTTTGGCCGTTGCAGGGTTGGCGGGAGTACCTAAAAACGTTATTAAAAACGCACGATCAAAGCTAAATCAGTTAGAAAAAATGAGCCAGTATGCACCGAATGAAAGCACCAGCGTACCTGATGTAGCTAACCAGCTGAGCTTAATCCCAGAACCAAGTGAACTGGAAGAAGCGATGGCGAATATTGATCCCAATGATCTAACCCCTCGCCAAGCACTTGAAGAGCTTTACCGATTAAAAGCACTGCTTTGATATAGTCATTGATCTATTGGCATAAAAGCGAAGGGCCACTTCGATGAAGTGGCCCCTAGAAACAATGTCCAGTGCGCTGAATTACTCATCTTCTACACTGAATAAGTTCTCCATATTTAAGCCCTGTTTCACAAGGATTTCTCTTAAACGACGAAGGCCTTCCACCTGAATCTGACGAACACGCTCACGAGTTAAGTTAATTTCTCGACCAACCTCTTCTAAGGTTGATGGTTCATATCCGAGTAAGCCAAAACGGCGAGCCAGTACTTCTTTTTGCTTTGGGTTGAGCTCATCAAGCCAGTGGATAAGAGAAGATTTAATGTCATCATCTTGTGTAGATACTTCTGGATCAGAGTTATTCGCATCTGGAATGATATCTAGCAGAGCTTTCTCACCATCACCTCCAATAGGGGTATCTACTGAGCTCACTCTTTCATTCAGACGGAGCATTTTACTAACATCATCAACAGGTTTATCTAGTTGTAGTGCAATTTCTTCCGCCGTAGGTTCATGGTCAAGCTTTTGAGAAAGTTCTCTAGCGGTACGCAAGTAAATGTTCAGTTCTTTAACCACATGAATTGGTAAACGAATAGTACGAGTTTGATTCATCAATGCTCGTTCAATCGTTTGACGAATCCACCACGTCGCATAAGTTGAGAACCTAAATCCTCTTTCTGGGTCAAACTTTTCTACCGCACGTATCAAACCCAAATTACCTTCTTCGACGAGATCTAGTAACGCTAGGCCACGGTTACTATAACGGCGAGAAATTTTAACTACTAAGCGAAGGTTACTTTCAATCATGCGCTTACGAGCTGCTTCATCCCCACGAAGAGCACGGCGAGCATAAAGAACTTCTTCTTCAGCAGTTAATAGAGGTGAGAAACCAATTTCACCGAGATAAAGTTGAGTCGCATCAAGGCTCTTCGCCGATACCTCAAATTCTTCTTTTGCTTCTTCGGTGGTTTCTTTAGTGGTGGTAGTAGCAAGCTCTTCTTGATTCGAAAGCGAATCCATCGCTTCATTCTCAATATCGAACTCTTCAACTTTTGTTGCTGTGTTGCTGATACTCATAGTGCCTCCCCCTGGCGAGCTAGCAAGACATTACTACTTTATTAATGTCGCTACGTTTTACTCTAAACAAGTAAGTTTATGGTAAGTAGCGATTAGGATTCACCGACTTACCTTGATAGCGAATTTCAAAGTGCAAACGAACGCTGCTACTTCCTGAGCTGCCCATCGTCGCAATTTTTTGACCTGCTTTTACACTTTGTCCTTCGTGTACGAGCAACCGCTCATTGTGGGCGTAAGCACTGAGGTAATTATCATTGTGTTTAACAATCACTAGATTGCCATAACCTCTTAGTGCATTCCCCGAATAGACTACGGTTCCTCCGGCAGTAGAGACAATCGATTGACCCCGCCTTCCAGCAATATCAATCCCCTTATTGCCATGATCTCCTGCAGAATAGCTTTTAATGATTCTCCCTTTGGTAGGCCATAACCACCTAGATATTTTTTTATTTGGCGGCGATGTCTCATTTATAGATTTTTTAACATTTTGTTTACCTTTAGATTCAACATACTCTTTTGTTTTTGATTGATCAAGCCTATTTTTTGAGTATTTTTTATCCGTTTGTTGGTTTTTTGGTACGCTGTCACTAATAACTTGTTGATTTTTTTTCGACGCACTGGAAATTGCACTACTGGTAGGAGTTGTATATTTCCCAGTCCCTGCTCCTCCATATGAAGGAGCAACATAAGCAGGACGCCACAAATCTAATTTCTGGCCAGGGTGAATTGTGTAGGGTTTCTTTAAGTTATTATATCGAATGATATCTTTGACATCTTTGCCTGTGATATAGGAGATAAAATAGAGGGTATCTCCTTTCTTTACTTCGTAATAACTGCCGCGATAACTACTACGAGTGATCGAGCCATAATCCTTGTGCAGCCCCGATACAGGTGCAGGAGTTCTTGCAGTGCACGCAACTAACACACTGCAAAGTCCAATTAAAAGCGTTTTATTGGGCCAACGTATCATGGTTATTCGAGGTAAATATGCTTATGCTAAATCTCCCGCTACTAGCGGAACGAATCGAACCATTTCAACAATATCAGTAGAAAAGTCATCACCATGTCGAGTGATCTTTAACAGCTGCTGTTCATCATCACCAACAGGTATAACCATCACACCACCCTCACTCAATTGCCCTAATAGTGCGTCAGGAACAAATTCTGCCGCTGCAGTCACTATGATGGCATCGAATGGTGCTTTCGCTTCCCAGCCCTGCCATCCATCTCCATGTTTTGTTGAAATATTGTAAATATCTAGTTGTTTTAAGCGCCTTTTGGCATCCCACTGCAGAGATTTAATCCTCTCTATTGAGAAGACATGTTCAACTAATTGTGCCAGTACAGCGGTTTGGTAACCAGATCCAGTACCAATCTCTAAGACTTTGCTGTCATAGGATAAGTTCAACATTTCAGTCATTTTCGCAACAATGTAAGGCTGAGATATGGTTTGCCCTTGACCAATAGGCAATGCATTGTTGTCGTAGGCTTGGTGCATCATGGCTTGAGAAACAAAGTTTTCGCGTGGCAAACGGTATATCGCATCCAATACTCGTTGGTCACGAATACCACTAGAGACTAAAAAAGCCATCAGTCTATCTGCTTGCGGGTTTGTCATTAAGATTCCTTTAACCAATGTTCCATCGTTAAGAGTGATTCATGAGCAGTTAAGTCAACTTGCAGCGGCGTTATAGATACACGACCGCGCTCAATCGCATAGAAATCTGTGCCGTTGCCAGCATCTTGCTCTTTGCCAGGAGGGCCAATCCAATAGATCTCATGCCCTCGAGGATCTACCTGCTTTAACATAGGCTCGGCATGGTGCCTTGCACCTAATCGTGTCACTTCCAACTCCAATGACTGCACATCTGCAACATCCGGTACGTTCACATTAAGAAGCCGGTTCGTTGGTACAGGAAAACTAAGGTGCTGAACGGCTAACCGTTTGGCGATTTTCGCTGCTGTAGTAAAGTTAACTTTTCCAACTAAAGAGAACGCTATAGATTGTACGCCAAGAAAATGCCCTTCCATGGCAGCTGCTACCGTACCTGAATAAAGTACATCATCCCCTAGATTCGCACCATGATTGATGCCAGATAGTAAGAGATCAGGCAGATCATCTTTCATCAATTCGTTCAAAGCAAAGTGAACACAATCCGTTGGCGTTCCTTGCACCGAATATATGTTCGGTTCTATTTGA
Source organism: Vibrio marisflavi CECT 7928 (assembly GCF_921294215.1). Lineage (GTDB taxonomy): Bacteria > Pseudomonadota > Gammaproteobacteria > Enterobacterales > Vibrionaceae > Vibrio > Vibrio marisflavi. Next base: position 111,108 of record NZ_CAKLDM010000002.1, on the reverse strand, counting down.
TTAACTCGTAGAGGTTGTTCGAGAGTAAGAGAGTTTGAAGCTCCACTACGGTTTCGATCTGGAGCAACAATAGTTATTTCTGCAATGTCCGCAAGCTCTTCGGCTAGAATTCGGATCCCCTTTGCATGAACACCATCATCGTTGCTTAGTAGAATTTTCAATGTAATCCCTGTCTTGCTGTATTAGTTCCGATTACTTTTCAAATCGTTAGTAACTGCGCTCTGCTTCGCTAGCCAAAGCCAGCTCACGCACAATTGAAGTAGCAAAACTGCCGGCACTCAGTGAAAAAGAAAGAGTGACAGTGTCCTTTTCAACTTGCCACTGAAGGTTTTCAGGATGAAGTGCAATAGCTCTTCTATCATGACGCATCCTATTGCCTCTAATCAGTGACATCAAATCAGGTTCTGCATCTAGATGTTTCTGCTCCAGCTCAAGCGCTTGTTGCTTTGTTGGTAGCTCATTGTCTCCCGGAAGAGCCGCCGTAATCGCTACGTCACGTTTTTGCAACGACTGGTTAAGCTGCCCTATGTTCTGCTCTGTTACATCGGAAAGTGTAGAGTCTTTTTGCGCAATATCGCCAACAATAAGCTGGTTAAAGTACTGTTTTTCTATTCTCTCCGACAAAATTGTATTAAAAATCCAAGAACGAGCAGCAGATAGGTACATGCTACGCTTGTTTGCATTTCGAGTACGTACATTATCTTTTCCCCAGCGGCGAGCCTCATCTATGTTCTTGCCATCATTGCCAAAGCGTTGACTACCAAAATAGTTTGGCACACCTTGCTGGGCTATTTGTTTCAGCCTTTTTTCAACAGACTCAACATCGCTTACTTCCGATAGCGTAACAGTAAAATCATTGCCAACAAGATCACCTGGACGAAGCTTTTTGCTATGCCATTGTGTTTCCAGTATTTCGATTGAAGGGTATTGTTTCAAAAATGCCGAGAAGTCAGGCTGCTCCCCTTTCGGTAGACGAACGCTTAGCCACTGCTCTGTCACAGCATGACGATCTTTTAAACCTGCCCAACTGACATCTTTCGACTTAACACCGCAAGCTTTAGCGAGCTCATTGGCAACAAAAGTTGTGTTCTCTCCTGTTTTACGCACGCGAACCATTAAATGCTCACCTTGCCCTTCGAAAGTAAAACCTAGATTTTCTCTCACCTGGAAATGCTCTGGTTTTGCTTTGATTGTGGCAGTAGCAGTTGGCGCGCCGTATAGGTAAGCCAAAGAGGATAATTGATCAGACATGTAAATTTTCCGTCGAAATAGTGGTGCTATGCAGCATTTAGCTGCCATAGAGAGTTACAGTTAGCGTTTGATAAGTAGAACGACTGCCTCAGTGGCAATGCCTTCTTTTCTGCCCGTAAAGCCCAACTTTTCCGTAGTTGTTGCTTTTACATTTACATTTCGAATATCCGTTTCCAAATCAGTGGCAATTGTCGTACACATTTCTTCAATATGCGGCGCCATTTTGGGAGCTTGTGCCATGATAGTGATATCCAAGTTACCTAGAACATAGCCTTGCTCTTTAACTTGTCGGTAAACTTCTTTCAAAAGTTCACGACTGTCAGCTCCTTTCCATTTGTCATCAGTATCTGGAAAGTGTCGACCGATATCACCTGCGGCGATTGCACCAAGTAATGCATCACAAAGTGCATGCAAGGCTACATCACCATCCGAATGGGCGACTAAACCCTGTTCATAAGGAACAGAAACACCACCGATAATAACAGGGCCTTCTCCACCAAATTTGTGTACATCAAAGCCATGACCGATTCGAATCATTGTCATTCCTCTAATCTCGATTTAAGTAAAAAGTGGCAAGTTCAAGATCTTCGGGCTGCGTGATCTTGATATTGTCTGCTCGACCTTGAACAAGCAGCGGTTGAAAACCAGCCCATTCAATTGCTGAGGCTTCATCCGTGATGACAGCTCCACTGTTTAACGCGTTTTCAAGCGCTGATTTCAACTGTTCAGATCGAAACATCTGTGGAGTTAACGCATGCCAAAGGGAGGTGCGTTCAACGGTATGTTCTATATTTTGGCCTTTTCCTGAGCGTTTCATCGTATCTCGAACAGGTGAAGCCATAATCCCGCCTACTTGGTGCGCAGTTGCTTGTTGAATTAGCTTATCCAAATCGGAGTGTCGCACACATGGCCTTGCTGCGTCATGTACCATGACCCACTCAGTCAGTTGATTTTCAGTAACATAATTCAATGCAGACAAAACCGAATCCGCTCGCTCATTGCCTCCACTAACTCGAATTACATCTTTGCACTCATTAAGCGACAGCTTCTCGTAGTAGGGGTCCTGATCCGAAACTGCAATCACGACTTTTGAAACTCTAGGATGCGATAAAAGCTTATCAACCGTGTGCTCTAAGATTGTTTTCTTGCCGATAGCCAAATACTGTTTCGGACGATCCGCCTTCATGCGGCTCCCGACTCCAGCAGCTGGTACAATGGCAACAACCGAGTGCTCAGTTGCCATATGATTTTGCTCCATTCGTTACGCGATAAAAGGTCTCACCTTTTTTAACCAAACCTAACTCGTGGCGCGCTCTTTCTTCAATGGCATCGAGCCCTTGTCGCAGATCCTCAATTTCCGCAAACATTTCTTCATTGCGGTTTTTTAGAGTCGTATTCACTTTTTGCTGAGCAGTAATTTCACTACTTACGAGTTTGTAGTCGGTAACACCATTCTTACCAAGCCACAATTCGTATTGTAACCACCCGAGTAAGATTACTAGGGCTAAGGTAAAGATTCGCATAACATTGTATCTATTGAGGGTATTGTTAGGGAACATATATTACAGAAACAAGCAATGGATATCTCGTTAACTTAGTAATAAAAACCCAAATAGTACAACTCCCAAGGTTAATCGATAGATAACAAATGGCAGCATGCCTATTCGATTAATCAGAGCAAGGAAGTAGTGGATACAAACATAGGCACTGACAAAAGAAGTAGCTATACCCGTTAGCAGGAATCCAACATGTACTGGCTCTCCGCTCGTTACGAGCTTGAGACCTAGATAACCACCTGCAAGTAAAATAATAGGAATAGACATTAAGAAAGAAAATCGAGCAGCAGCTTCACGTGTAAAACCTAAATGCAGAGCAGCTGTCATAGTGATCCCTGATCTCGACGTGCCGGGAATCATTGCAAGCGCCTGAGAAACACCAATAAACAGCGACTTTTTCCAATCCGCTGTGTATTCATCATCCGTTAGTGAAGAGCGTTTATCTGCCCACCAAAGCAGCAAGCCAAATACGATTGTCGTTGTAGCGATAACCCAAGCACTGCGTAAATACAGTTCGATAAAGTCTTTCATCAACAAGCCAAATAGTGCAGCAGGAATGGTTGCGATGATGATCATCCATGCCAGCTTAGCTTCTTTACTACGGTCACCTTTAAAAATAGAAGCAAAAAATGCGCTAAGCAGATCAATCACTTCCTGCCGGAAATAGATCACAACTGCCGCTAAAGTGCCGACATGTACCGCGACATCAAAGGCTAATCCCTGATCTTCCCAGCCCAAAATTGCAGAAGGTAATATTAAATGCGCAGAACTTGAGATAGGTAAAAACTCTGTTAGCCCTTGAATAAGGGCCAACAAAAACGACTCCATGTAACTCATACTTTCCGTTGCCTGTTAAATGTCGAACCAACGCTCGACAGGTTTGAGAGAATCTAGCTGCTGTGAATCTTGCCAGACTTGACGAATACTTTTGCTATCAGATGGTATGACTCTATCTGGGCAAAGTTCATATAACGGTTGGATAACGAATGGATATTTATATATATCCACTCTAGGGATCTGAGGGTTCTGCTCTGAAATTTCTTCACCAAACAAAATCAAATCCAAGTCGAGTGTACGATCTTGATATTTGTCGCTATTTTCTTTTCGTCCCCAATCGAATTCTATTTCACGTAATCGACGACTGAATTCAGTTAAGGTTAAGTTGGTTTGTAACTCTACAACAAAGTTGTAAAAGGGCTGGCCGTCAAACCCTAGCGCATCACACTCATAAATAGTCGAAACTTTTAAATCGCATCCAAGCTTCGACAATTCGCTTACCGCCACTTCAGAGTGCTTACAAGGGTCTATATTTGAGCCTACCCCGATATAGGCTACAATCATAAGCTGCCTCGCTCAATCACCACGCCAACACCCTTTGCTTGAGGAACCGCACCGGGTTTCGTCAGGCGAATTTTTATCCATGGCACTGAAAACGTCGACATGATTAACTCGGCAATTTCTTCCGCTACTCGCTCTACCAATAAGAAACGGCCAGACTCAATATGAGTCAAAATTGCTTCACTCACTTTGGCATAATCCAGTGCATCTTGCACATCATCGCTCAACCCTGCAGGGCGATTATCATGCGCCATTTCAATATCTAGCACTAACTTCTGTTTTATTTCCTGTTCCCAATCGTAAACGCCAATGGTTGTGATTGCTTCTAACTGCTCGATAAAAACTTTATCCATGGTAAATCGCATCCTATACAGCACATAGCCGAAGTTTGAGAAAAAAATCGTACTAAATTTGGAGATTCGCGATATCATACCAACTAGTTGGACACAGAGCATTATTTTCAAGTAATAAGAAAGACCATGACCCCATTAACACTTGCGATAATCATTTTTGCTTATCTGCTAGGCTCGATCTCGAGTGCAGTGTTAATTTGTCGCCTGTTAAAACTCCCCGATCCAAGAGACTCCGGCTCCAATAATCCCGGAGCCACTAACGTACTCAGAATAGGCGGAAAAAAAGCAGCGATAGCCGTTTTGCTTTGCGACATGTTAAAAGGCACCATTCCAGTCTGGGGAAGTTACTACTTAGGCGTAGATTCCGTCATGCTTGGCGTGATCGCAATTGCCGCATGTCTTGGGCATATGTATCCGATTTTTTTCCACTTTAAAGGTGGTAAAGGCGTCGCAACTGCTTTGGGATCGGTAGCACCTATCGGACTTGGCTTAACCGGACTCATTGTCGCCACTTGGCTGACGATTGTGGTGATCTTTCGTTATTCTTCGCTTGCTGCCATCATCACCGTATTGCTTACACCACTTTATACTTGGATGATCAAACCTCAGTTCACTCTGCCCGTTGCAATGCTGTGCTGCCTGATCGTGCTACGTCACCATCAAAATATTCGTCGTTTGTTCGAAGGCACAGAGCCTAAAATCGGCGACAAAGAAAAAACGGCCGCTAATAAATAGCGACCGTTTTCTTTAATATTGATTACAACTAGCCTTTGATAGGCTCTAACTCATCAATAGGCCAGCGCGGTCGAACTTGGATAGATAAGTCTGCCACTTCATCATTCTTCAACCTTTGCATTCCTGCATAAGCGATCATCGCACCATTGTCGGTACAAAACTCGGTACGTGGATAATAGACTTCTCCACCAATCTTATTCGCCAATTCTTCCAAGGATTTACGTAACTGTTTGTTAGCACTCACTCCGCCCGCAATAACAATGCGTTTCATGCCTGTTTGCTTTAAAGCACGCTTACATTTGATAACCAACGTATCGCACACTGCTTCTTGGAAAGCATAAGCAATATCAGCACGAGTCTGCTCATCATTGTCATTGGCTGCAATTGTATTTGCGGTAAATGTTTTTAAACCAGAGAAGCTCATATCAAGCCCCGGACGGTCGGTCATAGGGCGAGGGAATTTGAACCTTCCCGGATTACCTTTCTCTGCCAATCGAGACAAAATTGGGCCTCCTGGATAATCCAACCCCATTAGTTTAGCTGTTTTATCAAATGCTTCACCCGCCGCATCATCAATGGATTCACCAAGAATGGCATATTCACCGATCCCCTTCACTTCCACTAGCATCGTGTGACCACCAGAGACTAACAAAGCGATAAACGGGAATGGTGGTGGCGTATCTTCCAACATTGGCGCAAGCAAATGCCCTTCCATGTGGTGTACTGGCACTGCCGGTATATCCCAAGCATACGCTAAGCTACGACCAATTGACGCTCCTACCATCAGCGCCCCAACTAAGCCCGGGCCAGCAGTGTAAGCCACACCATCAATGTCTTTCGATGTTAGGTTTGCATCTGCTAATGCTGCTTTTATTAGTGGTATCGTTTTTTTCACATGATCGCGAGAAGCAAGTTCAGGAACAACACCGCCATAGTCGACGTGCAGATCCACTTGGCTATATAACTGATGAGAAAGCAGTCCTTTCTCATCATCGTAAATTGCAATACCTGTCTCATCACAGGAAGTTTCAATGCCAATAATGCGCATAGTTATCTCAGAATGCTGTGTCTAAATTTCAAAATTGGCGCAATCTTACCTTGCCTTTCATCAGCAAACAAATTTTGTACAGACTATAATCGACAAAAGGCTTTACAAAGCCACTCGGATCGGATTAAAATTCCGCACCATTTTTGATCTAGCTGGTTAACGACCAATCAAAGCGAAAAATCCTTTGAGTTGAGTCAAAAGATGCCAGCATTAACGAATAACCCCTGAGGTGAAAGGCATATGCCAGTAGTTAAAGTACGTGAAAACGAACCGTTCGACGTTGCACTACGTCGTTTCAAGCGCTCTTGCGAAAAAGCAGGTATCCTATCTGAAGTACGTCGTCGCGAGCACTATGAAAAACCAACAACAGTTCGTAAACGCGCTAAAGCAGCAGCTCAAAAGCGTCACGCTAAGAAGCTAGCTCGCGAAAACGCACGTCGTGTACGTCTGTACTAATAGCTAGGTTCTAAAGGGAATTTAGCTATGGCTCTTATTGAACAACTCAAAGAAGAGCAAAAATCAGCGATGAAAGCCAAGGACAAACCGCGCCTTGGCACTATCCGTTTAGCCCTATCAGCAATTAAGCAACGTGAAGTCGACGAACAAATCACCCTAGGTGACGAAGACATCATCTCTGTGCTGACCAAAATGGTTAAACAACGTCGCGATTCTGTCGCTCAATATGAATCAGCAGGTCGCCAAGATCTAGCCGATGTCGAAAAAGCAGAAATTACCGTACTTGAGGAATTTATGCCTCAAGCGCTTAGCGAAGATGAAGTTGCAGCTCTTGTTGAAAGTGCTATTACTGAATCTGGTGCGGCCGGTATGCAAGACATGGGTAAAGTGATGGGTGTGCTTAAGCCAAAGATTCAAGGGCGAGCAGACATGGGCAAAGTAAGTGGTTTAGTTCGCTCTAAACTCTCTTAAGCTCAAGTAAATTTTCAGCAAACCGTGCTATCCTTTGGGACGCGCGGTTTGTTTGTCTTTGGCCTTTAGTGGTTTAAAGAAGGCTTCCCTATCAATAGTTTCCTTATTTATTAGGTTTTATGGCAGGACACATCCCAAGACAATTTATTGATGATCTCCTAGCTCGTCTTGATATCGTTGACGTGATCGACGCGCGAGTAAAACTTAAAAAACAAGGAAAAAATTACGGCGCTTGCTGCCCCTTCCATAACGAGAAAACCCCTTCATTTAGCGTAAGCCAAGAGAAACAGTTCTATCACTGCTTTGGCTGTGGTGTACACGGTAATGCCATTGACTTCTTGATGGAGTATGAACGCCTCGATTTTGTAGAAACCATCGAAGAGCTTGCTTCCTTGGTCGGTGCAGAAGTCCCAAGAGAACAACGTAATCCAAACGCACCTCAATCTAATCAGCCTCGTGCTAACAGTGAGCAAAAAAGAAACCTCTACGATCTCATGGCCAGCATTGGTCAATTTTATCGCCAGCAACTTAAGCAATCGCAAAATCGCTCTGCCATCGATTATTTAAAGCAACGTGGCCTATCTGGTGAAATCGTACAGAAGTTTGGTATTGGTTATATCTCTGATGAGTGGGATTTAATTCGCAAGAACTTTGGTCAAACTCAAGAGACTCAAGACATGTTAGTCTCTGGCGGTATGTTGATTGAGAACGACAAAGGCAACCGCTACGACCGTTTCCGTGGCCGAGTTATGTTCCCGATCCGAGACAGGCGTGGACGAGTCATCGGTTTTGGTGGCCGTACTCTTGGCGATGGCACCCCAAAATACTTAAACTCACCAGAAACACCTATCTTCCATAAAGGCAAAGAGCTCTACGGCTTATACGAAGTGCTTCAGGCTCACCGTGAACCAGAACAAATATTAGTGGTTGAAGGCTATATGGACGTGGTCGCGCTCGCGCAGTACGGAGTGGATTATTCCGTTGCATCACTTGGCACCTCTACAACTGGCGATCATCTTCAAGTACTGTTTAGGCAAACCAATACGGTTGTGTGTTGTTATGACGGCGACAGAGCAGGTAAAGAAGCGGCTTGGCGTGCATTAGAAAATGCCCTAACGTACCTAAAAAGCGGACACACTCTAAAATTTCTATTTTTGCCAGATGGTGAAGACCCAGATAGCTATATTCGTCAGCACGGCCGCGAAGCATTTGAGACAAAAGTGGCAGAAGCAACACCTCTTTCAAGTTACTTATTCGATAACTTGATTGAGCTTCACCAAATTAATTTAGGTAATAATGAAGGTAAATCAGCGCTGCGAGCTCAAGCCTCTAACCTAATTAATAAAATCCCTGACCCGTACTTCCAAGAGCTGCTAGAAAAAATACTCGATGAACGTACCGGATTTGATAATCAGCTTAGGCAGAAAAAAAAGCCAGCAAGGCAAGTAACTCATAATCCTAGAAAAGAGATAAAGCGCACTCCGATGCGTGAAGTAATTGCTTTGCTAATTCAAAATCCGAGCTATGCTGAAATGGTACCCGACCTCTCAAGTATTAAAGAGTTAGCCTTACCGGGATTAAGTTTATTTATGGAGGTGCTTGAATATTGCAACAGCCATCCCCATATAAAAACGGGCCAACTGCTAGAACAGTGGCGAAATAAAGAAAATGAGACCCTTCTGTCTCGTCTCGCAAGTTGGAATATCCCACTTAACGAAGACAACCAAGAAGATATTTTTTTGGACTCATTGGACAATATACTTGCCCAATGTGTTGAGAAACAAATTGAGAACCTGCAGGCCAAAGCAAGAAGTGTCGGTTTATCAACCGAAGAAAAGAGGGAGCTACAAGCTTTAATGCTTGATTTAAAAGCGTAACCCTGTTTGATTAGTCAGCAATGAAAAAATTTGTTAGTATACGTGGTTTGCATTTCGCATACTAATTCCTTCACCAGATACGAAGTTGGATACCGTCTATGGATCAAAATCCGCAGTCACAGCTCAAACTACTTGTTATAAAAGGCAAGGAACAGGGCTATCTGACCTACGCCGAAGTTAACGACCACCTACCAGCAGAGATCGTCGACTCTGAACAGGTTGAAGACATTATTCAGATGATAAACGACATGGGTATCAAAGTAGTGGAAACTGCTCCTGATGCCGATGATCTTGCTCTGAACGATGACAATACCATCACTGATGAAGACGCTGCTGAAGCCGCCGCTGCTGCACTTTCAAGTGTAGAAAACGAGATTGGCCGTACAACTGACCCTGTTCGCATGTATATGCGTGAAATGGGTACTGTTGAGCTACTAACTCGTGAAGGCGAAATCGACATTGCTAAGCGCATTGAAGATGGCATCAACCAAGTACAAAATTCTGTTGCTGAATACCCAGGAACTATTCCTTACATTCTTGAGCAATTTGATAAAGTTCAAGCTGAAGAATTGCGTCTAACAGACCTTATCACTGGGTTTGTCGATCCTAACGATGATGAGACAACTGCTCCGACAGCAACTCACATCGGTTCTGAACTTTCAGAGCAAGAGCTCGAAGACGAAGATGAAGAAGATGTCGACGGAGAAGAAAGCGACGACAGTGAAGAGGAAGAAGAAGATACAGGTATCGATCCAGAGCTAGCTTTGGAGAAGTTCACTGCACTTCGCAACACTTTCCAAGACTACCAACTTGCTGTTAATGAGCATGGCACAGAAAGTGGCCACGCATCACAAGCGCAAGAGCTAGTTCAAGAAGTCTTCGCTGAATTCCGTTTGACGCCTAAGCAATTTGATCACCTAGTAAACGAGCTACGCACCTCTATGGATCGTGTACGTACTCAAGAACGTTTGATCATGCGCCAAGCTGTTGAATACAGCAAAATGCCGAAAAAATCTTTTATTGCTATCTTCACAGGCAACGAGTCTGACGAAGCATGGTTAGATGAAGTACTTGCTTCTGACAAACCTTATGTTGAAAAACTAAAAGGCTTTGAAGATGAGATCCGTCGCTCGGTTCAAAAACTAAAAGCAATCGAAGAAGAGACTTCTTTAACTGTACAAAGCATTAAAGACATCAGCCGTCGTATGTCTATTGGTGAAGCAAAAGCTCGCCGAGCTAAGAAAGAGATGGTTGAAGCGAACTTACGTCTGGTTATCTCTATCGCGAAGAAATACACCAACCGTGGCCTACAATTCTTGGATCTTATCCAGGAAGGTAACATCGGCTTGATGAAAGCAGTAGATAAGTTCGAATACCGTCGTGGTTATAAGTTCTCTACTTATGCAACATGGTGGATCCGTCAGGCTATCACTCGCTCGATTGCAGACCAAGCGCGTACTATCCGTATTCCGGTACACATGATCGAAACGATCAACAAGCTAAACCGTATCTCTCGTCAAATGCTACAAGAGATGGGTCGTGAGCCGCTACCGGAAGAATTGGCAGAACGCATGCAAATGCCAGAAGACAAAATCCGCAAAGTGCTGAAGATCGCTAAAGAGCCAATCTCAATGGAGACACCAATCGGTGACGACGAAGATTCGCATCTAGGTGATTTCATTGAGGATACCACTCTAGAACTACCACTAGATTCAGCTACTTCTGGTAGCTTGAAAGTGGCAACAAAAGACGTTCTAGCGGGTCTAACGCCTCGTGAAGCGAAAGTACTGCGTATGCGTTTCGGTATCGATATGAACACTGACCATACTCTAGAAGAAGTAGGTAAGCAGTTCGACGTAACTCGTGAACGTATTCGTCAGATCGAAGCAAAAGCACTGAGAAAACTACGCCATCCAAGCCGCTCAGAAACACTGCGCAGCTTCTTGGATGAATAGTTTTTAAGCATGATTATGATAAAGCGAACCTTGGCTCGCTTTATTTTTATCTGAACGGTTTAAGTGGGTAAAAACTAAGCGAAATATCGCTACTAACATCTAGACACTCCCCACCCCATCCCCTATAATCATCCACCTAGATTGGCCCCTTAGCTCAGTGGTTAGAGCAGTCGACTCATAATCGATTGGTCCGCAGTTCAAATCTGCGAGGGGCCACCAAATTCTAAAAGGTTAGTAAGCGTAGTGCTCACTAACCTTTTTTTGTATCTGGCGCTATGAGGTGTAGTTACGGGTGCAGTTAGTTAAGCGCTACCCATATTTTTACCCATTAGAATTTATCATCCATTAGCTGGTGTCTTGCTACAATCTAGTGATCTCATCACTCAGGATTGACGATGAAACCGCAAATAAGACGCTACACCCAAGACTACCCTTGCCTGAATTTGACTGCCCTTACAAAGTGCGGCTATCTAGCCACTGGCTACCATGGTGAAATTAAAAGTACTCTGCACGGCATAACAGTCTGGTCACTGGCATGGCGGGCAACAGACTCTTATATCGAGCTCTATTACTCATTGCCATACAAACGAGACTACCAGCGCACAGTCAAGCTTATTCACCAGCAAGCTCACTATGGTGGTCAACGTTACTACCTTGAGTGCCCTACTTGTGGCGAAAAGCGTAAACAGCTCTATATTGTGTCAGGAGAGCCTGCTTGTCGACTTTGCCATCAACTGCACTATAAAAGCCAATCAGAGAGCCCCTATGAGCGAGCAGGCCGTAAACTCGATAAGCTGCTCACTAAAGTCGATAACCTGGGTTATCGCTTTGATGGTTATGGTAGGGCCAAAGGACAGCATCTAACAACCTATCGCGAGATTGATAAAACGATTCACCAGCTTCAACAAGAGATTTGCGCGTATATCAATCAGCGTTTTCCAAATAGCTTTCTCGGCATTTTTTAATACGAAATAGATAGGTAAGTTTCATTTTCTCTTTAAGCGACTCATACCGTAGTCTTTAGCTTGTGTCGCTCTTCTGCCCTTACCTCGCTGTTTAGCATGGTAAGATAATCGGTATATCAGCGCTTGCTTAGTTTGAAAATCATTGTGTTCAATATTGTAATCAGGATGCTCGAGCTGAGAGAAATACGAGCCTCCTACTGACTTCCATTTTGAAGCAATAATACCGCGCAACTTACCCGAGTGACGTATTTGTTTCCCATCAAGAAATAACACACAGTGATAGTGCTGACTCTCTGCCGTTTCTTGCTCTCTAGTCCAACAGTAGCCAACGTCCTTAACTTTATACTTTGCTTTGATGGTAGGAATGAGGCTGCGCCAAAGATCTGAGATAATGGCATTATTTTCGCTGTATTCTGGTAGATGTAAGTCAAACACCACACAAAACACTCTTGGGTATTTCTCCACCATAATGTTGAGCTGTGTGATCATCTTCTTAAGGTGGCTAGGACAGATTTTGTATTGCCCCCTGTCACCTACATTCACTTCCCAGTTCTCGCCCTCGTGTTGAATAATTGATGAGTTAGAGTGGTATGACATAATCCTTTACTAAAGCTCCTACTAGATAATATAAAATACCCCCGCACCTAACTAAGACTTGGTGAGTACTTCCTTACTCCGTAGTTCAAACCATAGAGAGCATTCAGTCAATAGTTATCAAGCCATATTCGCTATTTCTGAGTAGGTAAAACCCCAGAATGGATTCTTGTGTAGGTGCAATTAGGGACAAAGCCTTATGCCGTATGGCTTGAGGAAGGCTTGTGAGAGGGTTTATATGAAGACTTGTCGCGATGGTTTGAGGAAAATTTGAGGCTGATGACTGAGTGATATTTGGGCAGAAGTGCTTTACAACAGTTGCTAGATTATCAACCCACGAAGAATGGCAGGTAGTTGCTATGAAGAGCTAGTGCGATGAGTAAAACGGCACTAGCCACAAGATCGGTGTAGGTTTGGGATAAAGAAATTAAGTTAAGAACTTACCAATAATGATTAAAACAAAAGATAAAATATAGCTCCACACTCCCATGGTATTAACCCACATAAACACTTTAAATTTTTTTGAATCAGTTGTTGCACGTTTACGAATAAATGGATATTTAACCCAGTAATGGAACAACCTTGTACTGATGTAAGCAGAAAGCATACACATATGATTAGAGTGCAATTTATTCACATCCTTAGAAAGTTGATTATCTATAAAAACGATTCTTTGAGGATCACCCAAAGAAACCATAGCACTCATAATTACACCAGGAACAGACCAGACAATAGCATAGGTAGCAATTAACCCGGCAACGATAGTCTCAATATCTTTTAAAGCCTCACTCACAATAAACTCTCTCCCCATTCATAGAGATCTACTATTCTCTCATAGAGTTCGTCGCCGAAAGCCTTGCCAGCCGTAGAACCAGCCACACCACCAATAGCCCCACCCGCAACAAACGAGCCTATTGCAGCAACTGCGAGCACGGGTGCTGAAGTTACCCCAACAACACCTAGAACAAGTAATACCCCAGAAGTCATTGCTGTTCCACCTAAACTTCCCCCGTATACACCGCCAACAAAACCAGCTACTTCACGGGTTGCTGTCTTGCCACAATCACCATTACCATCGACCTTACAGGCTTCATAAATACTATCGACCCCACTGACCGCACCGACCATCAAGCCTATGTAGCCCAAACCTCTAGCAGCAGAAATACCAATGGCAATGTTGCCAATACGCTTCCCAAGCTCTTTCACGAAGCCTGTTCTTAAAATTTCATCGGCATTATGGATTACAGACTTAGTGGAAAGCTTCAAGTTTCGTTTTATTTGTGTATAAATTGGCAATTGCACACTACGTTTGGATAATCTGGCAAAAGAGCCATCAAGTTTTTTGAATAGTTCTGCTCGTTCTGCTGTAAATATCCCATAGTTCATTCCACCAGTACGACTAGCCATCGCCACTTGAGATGCGTACAAATCATTAATTTCTAAAAGTACACCTTGAATGTTCTTTAGGTTCTGTTCAACTCCAGCAGCCGTAGCGCCTATTCCTGTCGATACTTGAGCATGATAATCTGTGGGTAAACCATCTGATTTAATTCGCTCTTCCAGCTGATAAGAAAGTAAATCAAAGTGACGGTTTAGAGTAACGACTTCCTCATCAAGTAGCTTTCCTAACTCCTTACTTGCAATCTTGGCCTGCTCAAGCCACTCATCAAAAAGCTTCTTATCTTCTGGTGTTTTAGGCTCTGTTGTAGGAAGAAGCACAATCTCACCTTCTCGAACAGGCTCGTTAAGATGTGAATTGCAGCTTTTGATGTACTGCTTCTGATCTTCTTTAGTTTCAGCAGTAAAAAGACTTGCCCATAGCACTTCTTGAGGCTGGGTACATGGTGATTGCAGCCAGCCAAGTTCAAAGACACGAGCTTCTTTTTCGCGTTCAGCAAGTACTCGTTCTCGATTTCTGTCGCAGCGTGCATAATCTTCTGCTGTAAGGGTCAACTCCTCTCTGCGTTCTTGTCGTTGTCGTGCCGCTCGTTCTCGGACTGTTTCCTTTATTTCTTGAGGTTTTGGAAGCTCCAAATCGTGCAAGGGTTTATACCCTCCACCTGAACTTGTCGTTATTTTCTTTTTCTCAGCATCATTGATAGACATAAAGTGCACACTCAAAAAAGTTTAAACATCCATCATATCGCAACTTTCAAAAGTAAGCTTGGATCTAATAGTAAATGGTTATTTTCACTAAGAAAAAAATCATTTCAACGCTAATGCATAAAAATACCCATACATCTATCGACAAAATATGAATTGGTTCAAAACAAGAGAATGTGTTGATTCTTATCTGTGAGTTGATGCAACTCGAAAAAGTGTTAGCTGAAATGTTAGCGGGGCATACATAAGTGGTTTCGCCCCATTTCTGGACAGAAATCGTTTAGAGTAATCACTTAAATTAGGAAAATGCGGATAAATTTAGGTATGGGAAAGTCGCTTAGTGAAGTATCTAATTTCGCGAGTGTAGATCACGGATAAGCTGTGTAGGTATTGGTAGTCTGTAGCAACAGCATTCAACTTCCCAAGCTGAATGCTGTTATTTGTATTCAACTACTATTTTAGCGCTGCTAGTACCTGACGGAAACTGTCTAAACCTGCTTCCATATTCTCAATGATTTCTTCAGCTAGCTCATCTGGCACCGGTAGATTTTCAAGATCTGTTAGTGACTTATCTTTTAACCAGAAAATATCCAAACTGGTTTTATCGCGAGCTAGTACATCTTCACGAGAGTATTTGCGCCAGCGGCCATCTGGATTAGTATCTTCATTCCACGTTTCGGTACGATCATGACGATTATCAGGGTTGTAGCACTTAACGAAGTCTTCTAGATGATCCATCGTCATTGGCTTTTTCTTCAAGGTATGATGGACGTTAGTACGGTAGTCGTAAATCCAAATATCTTTAGTCCAAGCATCCTTCTGAGCAGGTTTGTTATCGAAGAATAAAACGTTTGCTTTCACACCGTTGGCATAGAATATACCAGTCGGAAGGCGCAAGATTGTATGAAGCTCGGT
Source organism: Vibrio marisflavi CECT 7928 (assembly GCF_921294215.1). GTDB lineage: Bacteria > Pseudomonadota > Gammaproteobacteria > Enterobacterales > Vibrionaceae > Vibrio > Vibrio marisflavi. The sequence goes on along the minus strand of NZ_CAKLDM010000002.1, from coordinate 95,491 downwards.
ACTTTCCATTAGCTTCTTACGTACTGTTTCACCAGCTCCACCTTCGAACAATACGTTATCTGGAAGTACAACTGCCGCTCGACCTGTCGTTTTCAACATACTACGGATATGCTGAACGAAGTTAACCTGTTTGTTCGATGTCGTAGCCCAGAAGTCTTGACGATTATATGTAAGATCATCAGTCTCCTGTTCACCCTCTTTATTGGTGAATGTCATGCTACTCTTCTTACCAAATGGAGGGTTGGCAAGAACCATATCTACCGTTTTCGATGGTTGAGCAATCAATGCGTCATCACCACTTACTAGGCTTTCACCATCAATCTCACCGATGTTGTGTAAGAACATGTTCATCAGACATAGGCGACGAGTGTTCGCAACAATCTCATTTCCGAAGAAAGTCTCATTCTTCAAAAAAGCCTTATCTTCTTTGTCTAATTTATAATTGTTTTTATCTGTTAGGTAATCATAAGCCGATAAGAAGAAACCACCTGTACCACAAGCAGGGTCAGCAATAGTTTGCTTTGGCTGAGGCTTCATACACTTAACCATCGTTGAAATTAATGCACGAGGAGTAAAGTATTGACCTGCACCAGACTTAGTATCTTCAGCGTTTCGCTCAAGCAAACCTTCATAGATGTTACCCTTAACATCTGCGCCAAGCATTACCCACTTCTCACCGTCAATCATATCGATAAGACGTTTTAGTTTCGCAGGATCTTGAATCTGGTTTTGTGCTTTAGTAAAGATTTGACCCAGCATACCTTTTTGCTTGCCAAGTTCACGTAGAACAGATACATACTGAACTTCTAGCGCTGCCCCCGATTCTGACTTAATACTCTTCCAGTTGTATTCTTCTGGTACACCAACATCACGGTTGTATGGTGGCTTACTGTATTCATCTGCCATTTTGAGGAAGATGAGGTATGTTATCTGAGTTAGGTAGTCACCATAGCCAACACCGTCATCACGCAACGTTGTACAAAAACTCCAAACCTTAGAAATAATACTTTGTGTGTTCATTTTCTTTTCACTTGTTCTTTTCTTGTTAACTGCCTCAGCAATCAACATTAATTATGATTTTACTGTCTTCTTAGCAGTCGGTTTTTTCTTACGTACAGTAGCTTTTTCCGCTTCCTCAACCAGCTCTTCTTTTTCTATTGCTATTTTCTTTAGCAATTCATTTGCTGGCTCATCTTCTGAATCTTGAGAAACAAGCTTGCCAGAGAATGCCTTTTTAAGAATCGACTGACGAAGGAGCTCCGCTTTTTTGAGATTCATACTAATCTCTGATTCGCTTCGCTCAATCTTGGATATTTTTTCTTCAAGAATCTGAACCACTTGTTCTTGTTCTGCCAATGAACAATATGGGAATGGATAGTTTGATAGCTTTTCTCCATTAATGTTCGACTGATTCACTCCGTCAGTTTTAACTGTATTACCATATCGTTTACTAACGTATGAGTTCAAAAATAAATTCAAATAATCACTATTTACAAAATTATCAAATTGGTTGACGCGAATAAGATAACCAGCAAACAATGCTTCACGTTCACCATTATATTTTGCAGTTTTGCCGACTAACTCAGGGCTATTAGTTCGATTAAACAGAACGTCCCCGTTATTTAGTGTGTACTTTGATATCTCATCTTCATCAGAAGTAAATACAAGATCGCCCCAATCGAACTTCGTGTTCTGAATATTTCCCATTCGAAGTACAGGAACTCTCCCACTCTCAGAAGACTTTGCTGACGTTCCGTACTCTACAGCCAGAGTCATATGCCCTAATTTATCCCAGAACCAGCTATCAGGTAGTTCCTGACAGAAATCTGGTAAATCAACATTAAACTGAGTGACCGCTTTAGGTTTTCGTGGTTTAGATGGTTTCTTTCCTTGTGAGCTATCTTGTTTCCATTGATTTACAGTTACTTCCCACTCATCAAGTTTCTGTTGATAACGTTTGTCACGCTCACGTTTTAACCTTTCAAGAGTATCACCTGGCGACTCTAATTTATCTGGATTATCTTCACGCCACTGAGCGGTTAGCTTTCCTTCAAAGGCTTGTTTAAGAAGAGCTTGTCGATAAACAGATAGCTGTTGCTTTGCTTTAGTTAGGCTCTTGATGCCTGAATCTAACTCTGAGAATAGCTCTTCAATTTTCTCAACAATACGTCTTTGCTCTTGTAGTGGCGGAATACCAATTTGTTCTTTAGCCACCCATTGATAATGTCTAGCGTATCCTTTGTCTTTGATTGCAACTGCTAAATATTGAGTAAAGTAAAGAAGGAGTTCTGGAATAATTTTCCCATTAGGTTCAAGAACCTTAACCCCATCTGCACCTGCAACAAAAGGTTCTTTGACGTATTTCACTGCCCTTGTGTGATCACCAAAAACCAAAACTGGAAATTTAGCATTGATAACTTTATCTTCATCACTCAAGTAACCTGAACAGTAGCTTTGTCCTTGATCAAATATGGGGTACGTCCCTGAGGTCTCATACTGCTTTTGATTTACTTTTTTCCCATTTGTGCTGATAGTTTCAACGACATCTTTGTATAGTTGCAACTCCCAACCCAAAGGAAGGCTTTCTTTCGATAAGTTTTCCATCAAGCCACTAACTCACTATTCAATTCATCAATAATATTGTTCATTTCGTCACCGAAGAGCTCATACATCATTCCAAGACCACCCTCACCATCAAACGGTGTGCTATCTAAGTCATCAATTTCAAAATGGAACGATGCAGTGAAGTGATCTCGAATCATACGCAACCAATCCATCTGCTCATTTGTAAACTTCGGATTACTTCCAGAGTGGCGTTTCATTACCCAACGCTGGAAGTTTTTGCTAACCGTTTCATCAAAGTTCGAGATTTTATCATCAATCCCTACCACACGACGAATCAAAGCGACCAGAGCAGTCAATTCACCGATTGGTTTGCTACTTTTTACATCATCAAGTTGTTCATATGCTTGCCAAACGTTCAAAGGAGCCAGTTTGGGCTTATCTGACTTCAACTTCTCTAGCACTTCTTTAATCATGCTATACGTAATTTCTCTACGACGATGAGGCTGATCATAGAAAATCTCTAACGCTGTTATTTCATCTTTGTTAGCTTCTAGGAACTCACCAAACTCAACAGCAAGTTCTTTTGCTTGTTCCTCTGATGCCTTCTCCCAATCTGCAACCAGCACTTCATCCAAATTTTCATGGTCAATTTTCTGGTCTTTTTCTCTGCGGATCGTATCAATTAGCTCAATCAATTCTCCATTGAAAACGTTCGCTACCTGACTAACCATTTCAGCTTGCGCTTTCGATCTATTTTCTTCTCCAGGATCCATATCACCATGCTGGCCTGCAATGATACGTGCTCTTTCTTCAACTTTGTCGCCATCAATAGCATCAAAAAGCCCTTTAACAATCTGAGTGATAGGTACACCATCTGTTAAGGCTTCGATGCGCTTATGTTCTTGGGAATCCAATTGCTTATTCAAGCGAGCTAATCGACCTGCTAACGAGCTAACTGAGTCAGTGTCACTAGCACCCATCATAATTCCCATTGCTAGATCTTTTAATGGGACTGATGGTTTTGTAATGAGTGGTTGGCTTGCAGTTTTCAGAGACTTAGTAACACCAATCGCATCAACAATTACATAGTGCGTCTTCGCCGTAGTTGCTGATGGTGTCACTTTCTTCAATTCATCTAAATCAAGAGTTCGCGTACCGCGCCCTTTCATTTGTTCGAAATAGTTACGACTCTTCACATCACGCATGAATACAAGACACTCAAGAGGCTTAACATCTGTACCAGTTGCAATCATATCCACAGTAACAGCGATCCTAGGGTTGTAACCCATTCGGAATTGAGAAAGCACAGACTTAGGATCTTCACCTTTCTCAACTACGTTTCCTTCTGAATCTGTTTTATCTTTCTTCACTCGATACGTGATCTTCTTACAGAAGTCATTGCCTTCATCAAAGACTTCACGAACCATCTGAATGATGTCATCTGCATGGCTATCCGTCTTGGCAAAGATAAGTGTCTTCGGCACTTCTTCACGGTTAGGGAAGATTTGCGGCAAACTATCCCTGAAAGTAGTTAGCACAGTTCGTATCTGACTTGGGTTGACAATATCCTTATCTAACTGCTTCGCTGTATATGCTTCGTCTTCATCTTGCTGTTCCCAGCGCTTCTTCCTCGTAACACGTTCACGATGCTCAACTTGCTGTTTGGCTCGTAACTTCTCCCCCTCTTTAGTGATTTTGGTTTGGATCGTGAAGACTTCGTTACCCACGTTTACACCATCAGCCACTGCTTTTTCATGGTCATAATCACTAACCACATTTTGTTTAAAGAAACCAAATGTTCGATTATCAGGAGTAGCTGTCAGACCGATAAGGAATCCATCAAAGTAATCTAATACTTGTTGCCAAAGGTTGTAGATTGAACGGTGACACTCATCGATAAAGATGAAGTCAAAATGCTCAATTGGCACTTTAGGGTTATATGCCACAGGCACAGGCTCTTTAGGTTTAGTGAGCTGCTCTGCTGGGTTTTGTTCTTCAAGGGCTTCATCTAACTCTTCATCTTTGAGAATTGAGTACATACGTTGGATTGTACTGATACATACTTCAGCATCTTTAGGGACGTACTTCGATTTCAAGCGCTGAACAACATGAAGCTCTGTGAACTTACGGGTATCATCACTAGGCGTGAAATTCAGCATTTCATGTTCGGCTTGCTCACCCAAGTTTTTAGTATCCACAAGGAATAAGATACGTTTGCCTTTTGCATGCTTTAAGATGCGATACATCGAGGTGATGGCCGTGTACGTCTTACCTGCACCAGTAGCCATTTGAATCAAAGCACGAGGTCTATTTTTCTTCAATGAATCTTCAAGGTTAGTGATTGCTACTTCCTGACAATCACGTAATCCAAGCTCTTTAGCAGGCAGGTTGCTTGGGTTTAATGGTGGGATATCTTGTAAGCGAGCACGTAACGAATTGCCTTGTTCAACCCATTCCAATAAGGTCTCTGGTCGGTGAAAGTTGAAGACTTCACGAGATCTTGGTTTAGGATCACGGCCATCTGTAAAACGAGTAATAACACCAGTACTCTCATAAAGAAATGGTAATGGTTCACTATTGTTAACCCACTTCAATTTAGCATTTGCATAGCCTTCAGTTTGCGTTTCAACTGTCGTTATCTTTTCACCAGCTTCTTCTCGTTTGGCTTCAATAACACCAACAGCTCTCTTATCAACAAACAGAACATAATCGGCTGGACCTACATCAGTCTGATACTCGCGAATAGCTTGACCGATACCCTCACTAAAATTGAGTTTGCCTTTGTCTTGAACTGCCCACCCGGCAGCTCTTAACATTTCATCAATGTTATCACGTGCGATTTGTTCTGCATTTTGATTGACCATAACCTAGCTATCTCCGTTGCACTAACTATCTACAATTACTGACATTTATAGCGAAAATTTACCATAGAACACTCGGTTATCTAAGTCTTATGCATGAAATTTTATAGTAAAGATGGGCTATTAACTACAGTTCGGATAACTTTTTGTAGGGCAAGCAAACTTATTCGAAAAAAGAAGGGGATTTACTCTAAACGATTTTGGGGCATTTTTAGCTTTGTTATAGGCCGCGTTCATGTTGCTCTCAATCAGAATCAACTAAACATCTTAGGTAAAACAACGACGAAAAGAGCACTCCCAAAAACCACATACCTTTAGCATTCCACCAGAAAAGCTGCCCACAACACACTCATTAATGAAAAAATGAGGCTACTGCAACAACAGTAGCCCCACATCAAACTTAACTCTCAACTTCTCCAGTATCTAAAAATTTGTTTATGGTACTTTCACGCCATCCTATTGCTCTTCCTTTAATAAGGATTGGCTTAGGAAATGCCTTTTCTTTAGCCCATAGTCGCCACAATGTCTTTTTGGATCGTCTCATCACCAGAGCAGCCTCATCAAGTGTCATCACTCGATCAAAGTTTGTATGTTGTGGCTTTTTCATCATTCAAAATTCCTTCTTTAATTAATGAAGGCTTAAATGTTCCCAAAAAGTCTTGATAAAGTAAGGGACCATTTTTTCTTTTTTCAAGCAAAAATGTCCCCTGAAAATGGGCTAGGTCACTAGCACTACCAATACGCTTTTTTGGCGCAAACTGTGCGCTTTATCTTGAGGCGAGACAGCTGCTTTTTAATCGTGTCCGGGTCTTTACCAGTTGCAGCAGCAATAAAGTCGATAATCAGTTTTTTATTCACTTTAAAGCCATGGGAGTGGCCAAGACATTCAAGACTTTTCGCCAGTGCTTGATAACGTATGCTGTCTTTTGATGGTAATTTATCTTTTAATGCCTTTCGGCATACTGCCAACAAGTGAGAAAGTGGCATAAAGAAATCGTAAGCGCTCAAGTCGAGCCCCTTTGCTTCTTCGTTATCGACACTTCCCTTTGAATCGAGTTTTGTATGTTCTATAGAAGAAAACCAAAAATCTTGAGGAATGACCATTTGGTAATAGGGGATCCAAATAGCGTTGGCGACTTTCTCTGGTAAGCTGCGCAAAGCTCTTTCTAAAGATATGATTTTCTGAATCACCTTTTGAATTTTTTCTTTATGGACTGTCGATGTTTGCTCTTTCTCTGTTTCTGCTAAGAACTTAATAAGACGAGCAACAGTATTTGCCCTCGCTTCTTCGGGAATCCCTTGTGAAGCAAGACACTCATCCATAGCCTGTTCTGGGGTCAAATTAAACATTACAATTTCCTCATCATAATAACGTTGTCTGATTCGATTTCATTTAACTTTTGCTCCCACGCCTCAAGTGCCCTTCGCTTCTCTGGCAGGTATTCATAGCGGTCATAGTGCTTTGAACTCACATCATTAAGCGCATGGTTTTGCAGTCTGTCTCTTAGTTCTTTACTGATACCCAATTCCCCCATTAAGGTTTTACATGTTCTGCGAATGTCACGAGCAACGAAGGGCCGAATGAGTGGAGTAGCTTCACGATAGCGCGTAATGCTTTGAGACAGCGAGTCAGTTCTCATCGGCCTATCGCTAAAACGATGAGGAAAAATAAATTCGCTGGCTGGTGATTGTGCTTGTTGGCGCTGCAAAATCATCAGTGCGGTATCAGTTAATGGCACTAAATGAGGTTTCTTATTTTTGGATAAATCAGCCGTTATCAAAAAGGTTTTTTGCTCCCAGTCAATGGCACCCCAGCGACTTGAGATAATTTCATAAGGGCGCTGACCACCAGTATAAAAACACAACATGATAAGATTTCGCATCGAGTGCCCCATCCTAAAACGGTCAAACACGTGGTCTAAATCATGAAAAAGCTGGTGTATTTCCGAATGGCTTAGGTAATGCTCTCCAACTCGTTCTGCGTATTTTTGTTTAGGGATGGCGGCTATTGGGTTATAGGTGATACCAAATTTTGCTTCATCGATAAAATTAGCAGGGTCGTTATCATGAAAAAGGCCGTAGTTATAGGCCGCTAATAGATAGCTTCGAACGCGATTCGACTGTGTCACTGCGCCGCGGCGAATCATAACGGCTAACACATTTCTAAAGTCATGAGTGGTTGCGTCTTTGGCTTTGGTGTCTTTGGATATCAGAGGGAAGACATTACGAACCAGCGCATCATAAACTTGCTGGTGAGTCCGCTTACCCTCTTTTTTCATTTGGGCGGTATAGGCTTTAAAAAGCTGATCGAGAGTGCCCACTTGGCTCTGTTCGCGCTGCGCTTTTTCTTGAGCTCGGCTCTCCCTCTCCATTTCTTCTCTAGGGTCAAGTCCGCTTTTTACCTGTAGTCCATAACTTTTGGCTAGTTCTCTAGCATTAACTAAGCTCAGACTTGGAAAAGGCCCCAAGGCAATAAACTTTCTTTGGCCATCTATGAAATAACGAAAATAAAAAATTTTCGATTTACTCGGGCTCACCTTAACCCCAAGGCTACCCGTTCCTCGAGCTCCATTCTGCTCCCAAACATAATACGCCTTGTCTTTTGCCTTTAAGCCAGTGATTTCTTTTTGGGTTAATAAACTCATTGTCCAATACTCAAATCAACACTGCCACGCACTATTTTGAGGTGTAGTTACGGGTGCAGTTAGTATGTCATTTGGTGTACTTATACAAGAAAACCTGAGAATCACCAATATGCACAGTATTGAAGTAAGACCATGATATATAAGAATAATTGAGTACAAATGAGTGAATATGAGAAGAGTCAATTCAGGACTCATAATCGATTGGTCCGCAGTTCAAATCTGCGAGGGGCCACCATATACAGCAAGGCCTGAGAGCATCCCCGCTTCTCAGGCCTTCGTCGTTTTAGGATGCTGTGTAGCAAATATGTAGCAGTTATAAAGCATATATTCCTCCCCCGCCTCCAACTCAAAACTCTAACGTTGTTTCATCCCAGAGTCGTTCGATGAAGTTATCCCGGTAGAAAGCGCGCAAGTGGGCCAACCTACGATTTCTTTCAGCGTTTTAACCGACTGCAACCTAATGGTTAGACTTGGGAGCTAAATCCCTGATTTTACTTTGAGATCGAATATAAGAAACTGCATTATATGATTTAGAATATAAGTCTTCATCACCTCATAAATCACGGCTTCTCGGAGAATTCAATGAAAGATAATAACTATTTGATTACAAATGAAAATTCATCCGAAGTAGAAAAAATTAAAGAAGAGCTATCAAAAATCACACCGACTACAAAAAAACGTGCACTTGAGAAGTTTGGTTTAGCGGCTCTCGGTAGTATTCCATGGGTTGGAGGGTTTATTAGCGCGGCAGCCAGTATAAAAACTGAAGAAGGCACTTTAAAAACAGACTCCTTGCAAACACGTTGGCTTGAAGAGCATGAGAGTAAGATGCAATCTCTAGGTAAGACTCTCAATGAGATTGGTGCCAGTTTCGAAAGACTAGGTGAAATTGTAGATGAGCGATTACAAAGTGAAGAGTTCTTAGATATCGTTAGGAAATCTTTTAGAACATGGGACTCTTCCGATACTGATGAGAAGCGAAAGTATATAGCAAACCTAATTAGTAACTCGGCTGGTTGTCGAGTTTGTTCAGACGATGTAGTACGTTTATTCATCGACTGGTTAGCTGGTTATCACGAATCGCATTTCGCTGTAATTCGTGAAATTTATAAGAACCCAGGTGTTACTCGCCATGATATATGGGCTGTTATAAACGGGGCCTTTCCTCGAGAAGATTCAGCTGAAGCAGATCTCTACAAGCTATTAATCAGGGATTTGAGTACGGGTGGTGTTATTAGACAAGCTCGTGAAACGACTCATGACGGCCAATTTTTAAAGCGTAAACCCAAACCCAAAAGTTCAGCTTCACGCACAACTGAGTCAGCGTTTGAAAATACTAAGCCGTATGTACTAACTGAGCTTGGCAAACAATTCGTTCATTACACTATGAATGATGTTGTAACTCGAGTTCGCTAGACGTTATCAAATAACTCTTCTCATCGATGAAAATGCTAACTTATTCTATTTCGTCATTTGTCTACGACTACTTGATAGCATTGGGTGAGAGAAATTACTAAGCATCGGTATGAAAAGGAGCCCAGTGGTTGATTATCATGTATCGGTTATCAATAGCCGCCACCATTGTATTATTTGCGTTGGTTATTTTTCTGTACTCAATTGAGTTTTATGTTCAGGGCATATGGGGGCTCAATTTAGCAAAGTATAGTGCGGTGTCTGTATTGCTTGGAGCAAGCACTGCCATTATGGTGTGGCTTTCTAATCAAGTTCGGCAAAACTCAGAAGACTTACTAAAAGAGTCGAAGCTTTACTATGAAAAGTCATATATCACCCTAAATGTAACCAACAAAGACGGCTTACCTAAAAATGAGAGAATGAGATGGTTGACTGCGGCAAGGCTGCTGAAAGTAGCTGAAAAATTAGGAAATCAGATACCTATCAAAAGCCATAAAATGTTGCATATTGAAGATCAGGAATATTGGCGACAAAAGTTTCACGATTTGCTGCTACCCAATAAACAAGGGCCTGCAAAAAAGTACTTTGCTGAGGATATAAAATTACTATTTTCGTATACTCGACGGGACCCTGAACCTTTAGACTTGCAATCAATACTTGTTATTTTCGAATTTGTAGAATGGAATGAATCCAGGTTAGATCCTATCCCTAGCATAAGTATCCCTAGTGATGAAAAAATCCGTAAGATGAAAACATTTGGTCCAGTGGGCTTGGGACAGTTGCTAGAAGCTTACAAGAAATATAAGACTGAAGGCCAAAAATAGAAAATGACCACTACGTGTTCTATATCATGACGTAACGCGACGAGAAACGTGAGAATAAGTTAAGTATCATGTGTAGATATACAAAAGTTAGATTTCTCCTCAATTGCGAAGCAAATGCTTAATAATCTATGACAACATTAATTTCCTGGCTTACATATGACCAAAGAGGCCCTGCTTCTCTTTATGTTGCTAGTGATAGTCGGCTAAGTTGGGGTCAGCAGGCGTATTGGGACTCTGGTAGAAAAATATACTATTCTGGTAAGCATGCTCTTATTCTAGGATTTTGTGGGGAAGCTATGTTCTGCTCACAAGTTATGTCTCAGATCGTGGCTTATATTGATAGTTGTGATGTATTTGAAAAGACTATAGCTAGTACATCAAGGTTTGATCTTGTTTACAATTTGATCAAACGTAGTTTTGGAAAATACCCTGTAGCTTTTGCATTAGATAGTTTCAAGATCATTTATGCTACAAGAGAAAGTCCGCGTAACTTTCACTCTTATGTTATTAAGTGGGCTAAAAATAAACCAAAGAATCAAAACTGGAGCTATGAAAAGCTTTCACTTCCCTTAAAGACAGGTTTAGTTGAGTCTTTAGGGTCTGGAGCTACTTCCTATAAAAACCATTACCAAAAACTGTACAGTACTTCCGACATTAGTGGGCTAAGCCGCTCATTTTACTCTTCATTGAGCACTTATATTGAGACAAATGAAGATCCACTAACTGGAGGTGCTATACAGCTTGCAGGTTTATTCAATGTTGGAAGCGCCAAAGCTCATGGTGTAATTAAAGGTGAACAACGCTATATCTATGGGATGGAAATTGACCCTCATGACAACATTAATAATGTGAGGTGGGTAAACGAAAGATTTGAGAATTGCGATGGAAATAGTATACAGAGGAAACCAGATGCTCAAATTCAGCCACTACCAAAGGCTATACGTAATCCACTGGGTAATAGCACTTAAATAAATGCTTTTACCCAGGTAGGGATTGCGCCTACGACCTCCTTCAAGTAAATGAAGGCGCTCTAACTATCTGAGCTACTGGGGGATAATCCAACTTTCATCATAATTATATATATAACAACTGTCAAGATGACCTGACAGTGGATAATGCCATTGACCTAAATTATTTCACCACTTATAAATAAGAAAATACACTTATTCACAGAACTCCAAGTTAAAAGATGGCGCGAGCTTTGATTCAAAGCGCCATTGCATAAAACGAGTCACAATCGCTTTACCCATTGCAGTGACACCCTTGAGTACTTTTGTTAGTTCAGTTTCACAGTAGAGCGTTGTTTTCACCTCACCTGTGCTTTGGTCTACTGATAGCTCATAGTAAGGATGGATGGCTTGCTCTTTTCGGCCACAGAACACGCCGCCCATTTTCTCTTTGATAAACTTCTTCATAACACTTCCCATTGTTTGAGGTGCTTTATCGCGAACGCGGCCAACAAACGTAAGGCCAGAATACCTCTACTACTAGTAGGATGATTCTGAGCTAATTAAAACACCTTATTTCAAAGCAAGTTTATCAGCGTTGTCCCCAACAACGTTAGGCTGTATAAACATCAGTTTTTCACCATTTTTGTATATTGATGGGATCGGATGTGTACTACTTGGCGCCTGATAGTAAAAGTAACTGTCCGGCAAGCGGCTAGTTAGCTCCGCCATAAACAGATCAAAACCATTAGTACGATTAAATGGTTCAATATCATGATCTCGGAAGTACTTGGCATTGAACATACCACCAGTTCCAGCATACCGAGTGTCAAAGCTAGTTACCCACTGGTCTTTTGCTTCAATGAAGCTTGTATGCCCTTCTTCCATACTGGACTTTTTATAATTTAGATAAAAATCATTGGAGTAAAAGCCGTACCTAATATCTGTTCCCGCGATGAAATAAGCAGTTTTTCGATATATAGTAGCTCCTATCATTGATTTCCTTTCTGGTTCAATTACTTTGAGTTCTAAATATACACCATGTTCATTTAAAATTGTCATCGCTTCCTTTTGAATTTCTGCAGCAACTTTTCGTGTCGCATCAAGGCCATCTGTAGCAGAAGCTTTTGGTATTGCTGCATACCAGTTTGAATACTTTGAGGGATGATTTGATTTGGCTATATTAGATGCTGTACCTCCTACCACATCAATAGCTCCTGTAAAATTGCCTGACAAGATACGCAGTACACCGAATGCTACGGATAAATTGCCACCAGAGCTAGATCGCTTGTTTAGAGCATCATTGATTTTAGCAATATCCTCCTGTGAGTAGTCTTTCAGTTTACTTTTATTCGTACTCCAAAGAACTTGGTAATCATGTATGAGATATGTTTGATTTGCTATGGAATATGCTTTACTTGGCGGAACAGATTCTTTTTCCTTCGATGTACACCCAGTTAAAACAAACAGAGAGATAACTAATGCTTTAGCCAACTTCATGAGCGTAAGTCCTTTTAATTTCATAAAATTTCGCCAAACAATAACACCTAAAAATGAGGCGATATATTCACATCAAGAATATTGATAAGTACTTCATAAATACTAGAAGAGACAATTTATTGTTATATCAATTATTACATTAGTATTTTCTCAAAATACACTTATTCACAGAACTCCAAGTTAAGAGATGGCAGAAGCTTTGATTCAAAGCGCCATTTCATAAAACGAATCACGATCGATTGGTCCGCAGTTCAAATCTGCGATGGGCCACCATATATAATAAGGCCTGAGAGCGTTTTCGCTTCTCAGGCCTTTTTCGTATCTAGGTGCCGCATTTCTAACTTCTGTACGCTAACGCCGGCACAAAGTAGTAACTTCCCTACAACAGTTAGATCCAATACATAATTTATTGAAGGCAGTGGATATAACGCTACTAGCCACAATCAATGGTTTTATACTAATCACCTTTCGCATTTGCCAACCACTCTGCAACTTGCTTTGTGTAATAACTAACGATTAAATCTGCGCCTGCTCGCTTAAAACCCGTTAAAGTCTCGTACACAACTTTCTCTTCATCTAATGCTCCAGCTAATGCTGCGAATTTTATGGCAGCATATTCTCCGCCAACTTGATAAATAGCTACGGGCAAATGAGTATTTTGACGAAGTTTAGACAGTACATCTAGATACGGTGTTCCAGGCTTAACCATTAGAATATCAGCGCCTTCTTCTTCATCCAATAAAGCGCCATGCAATGCTTGACGACCATTTGCAGGGTCCATCTGATATGATTTACGGTCTCCAATTAACTCACAATCAACGGCTGTACGGAAAGGCCCATAAAAGGACGAAGCAAACTTTATTGCATGAGAAAGAATGGCTACATGCTCAAAGCCCTCACTATCTAGACCTTCACGAATGGCTCGAACTTGGCCATCCATCATTGTTGAAGGAGCAAGCATATCAGCACCTGCCTTTGCAGCTGTTATGCTCTGTTTGACTAGTAGCTGTAGTGTTTCATCATTTTGCACATACCCGTTATGGTACACACCACAATGTCCATGAGTTGTGTATTCACAAAAACAGATATCCGGTATTACAACCATATTAGGACAAGCTGATTTGATAGTTTTAATCATGCGAGAAAGTAAACCACAATCATCCCAAGTATCACTACCTACGTTATCTTTAGTATGAGATATACCAAAAGGCATTACGTAGCGAACACCAAGTTTATAAAGTAGTTTTACCTCATCAGCTAGCATATCCTCTGGGATACGGCTAATACCAGGCATGGTAGGAATAGGTGATTCCTTGGTTAAAGTTTCTTCAACAAATATCGGACATATGAGATCTGACAATTTAAAGTCGTTTTCACATACTAGATTGCGAATATTTTTATTTCTACGTAACCTGTGTAACCTTTTCGTTGGCTTAGTAAGCTGCATATTAATTATTACCTATGATGACTGATGATATTATAAGTCGATGTATGAGTATTGAGGTGATTTTATACTTTGCCTAAACACATGATTATTTGAATTTATTAATATCATGTGTTGGTGAATTTTTATCGGCTATTTAAGCTTTGAGCGTTTTGTCTTTCTCTACTTGGCCGTCATGCTAGACAACGCTGCACCAGCTATGGATAAACCAATACCAACATACAATGCTTTTTTCGCCCAAAGGCATGGGCAACCAGACAATAAATAAGCTGGCTTAAGGCGTACCCCAAGACAAATATAGTCACTACCCATTCAGCCCTATGAGCAGGAGTCGCATAATGATCTGAAATAGCTTCTAGTGCTGGAGATGGCAGAATTGCCCCTACAGAAGCCAAAGGTGATATAACTATCAAATTGAATAGAGGTAACTTTCTCTTTTCATTATCTTGATTTGCGTATGTTACATAGTTACCCATATAGACTCCTCGGTCATTGATGGGCAATAGTAATCAGCATCTATATAAAATAAAATTTAATGTAAGTTAAGATATATTAACTTGAAGTTAATATTCTGTGGGTACGTTATGATTGCAGGTAGAAAGTATGTGAGTATATGAAACGTTGGAAGGTAAATGTATTACAGTATTCGACAAATAGAAGTCTTTCTTAGAACTACCGAGACTTTAAGCATCACGAAAACAGCACAAGCACTAAATATGACAGTTCCTGCTGCTTGGAAGCATATCCACAATCTAGAGCAACTTTGTCAAAAGCAATTATTTTCAAGACAGGGCAAGACATTTTTATTAACCCCAGAAGGAGTTAACCTTGCTAAGAAAGCAGAAGTTTTTTTGCAAGCTAGAGATCAATTGTCGTCTTCAATTGGTCAACTTCATCAAGAAGAACAATCGATTATACACCTATCTATTACCAATACTTTTCAAAGTACAATCTTTTCTTTGCTACGGCCATTTCTAACGCAGTATCCGCATATACAGCTAAAATTTAGTGTGGATAAGTGGGGGGATCAACAAGAAAATTTAGAAGTAAGTCAGCAAGACTTTTTTATCATAAGCGATCCTCTTGCTTATAGTTCAGAATGGCAAACTCACACTTTATTGAGGTCTGATTTTGTACTAACCGCCTCATCATTTCATCCGCTTGCTCATAAAAAAGTGATTGATATACATGATTTAAAACATGCTCAGTTTTTAAGCAGCAACTCACCATCTGCTACACATTTTAATCAAATTAAACTAATGAAAAAGTTAGAGACGACCAAACCACCTCTCTATTTAGACTCATACATGGCAATTAGAGAGGCTGTGAAAGCTAACATGGGAATTGCAATATTGCCGAAGGTGATCCTCAATGACGATATTGATACTAAAAAACTGGCAATTCTTCCTTATGAGGTGGACGATTTTTCAACAGAGCTTGTAATTGTATACAAGAAGAACAAATACCAAACCACTACACATCAATTATTTAAAGATTTTTTAATCAATGAATCTAAGAAGACATTTAAGTAATATAATTAATACTACACCAAGAGAGTAGCTTGATAATAATATTCAGAGATCAATTGAACGAACGATTTAAGGTGGACCATTTACTTTGATTACCGTGGTGTAATTCCATGTTCAGTTTGTTAAAAAACCGCTAGACCGAGTAACTCTTTTTCGGCCTAGCTGACAAAAACATTCAACTAACTGTAGCTGCGTCGTTTTCTACGTGATATGACTTTATAGTTGATTGCTGAAAGGTAATCCTCGCGAAAAAGAGCTGATTCAAGCATGAGCTTAGGTACAAGCAAACGAACAACGGTTCCAGCTCGTACAATGGTCTTGGCTTCTTGGCCTGAGATATAGGAAATATCGCCTTTTTTCACCGTGATGTTTTTATGCAGCGTGGGAACCAAATTAATACTTAGCCCTTTAACCAGCTCAAAGCCAAATAACGTCAGGTTTTTCTTCGGCTGCGAAATCGTTTCCTTGAATTCAACTTCTACCGTTACCTGATCAGATTGCACAATCTCACGCAAGCTATCGACTTGAGGCTTTACCGACGCTGAAAACACCCACTCGTTAAGAATAGGCTCCCACTTACCACTCAGGCGTAAACATTCTTTATAGGTAAATTGATTCTTTCTGCCTGCATTCAGAGTGCAGATTTCAATAGAGCCTTGCTGAGCAAAAGGAAGCGTTAAACGAAAAACGGTGTCGTTAGCAAAATGCTTATTTTTGTCGCTGATATCTTCAACGTGTAAGCGAGACTGACCAAGGGGTAAATCTTGGCTATTTTCATCAATTAAGATTCGGCAAAAGCTATTGCGGTTTCCGTCAACACTGCATTTAAAATAATGCTCACAGCGCTCCAGTACATTAAACTCTCGCATCAAGCGTCACCAAGGCTTTTGTCATTGCCTTTACTCTTGCATCTCCGCTCAATCGCACTAGCCTCTTGGTCGCTGAGTGCTTCCGGCATTGCATGCTTTTCTTGAAGCATCTTTTGAATTCTTTCACCAAATGGGTTGTTAAAGGCATTTCCTTCAGAGATAACATCATCTATGTGTTTGTCATTTTCGGTGAAATGATCGCATTCAAGGCGATGGTTCATTTCTTTGCGAATTTCGTCAAATTGAACATCCATGTCTTCCAAAATAACTTCACGGAACCATTGAGTGAACTTGCGATTAAACTCAAGCTCAAAATTACGTTCAGAGAAATTTTTAACCTCACGCATTTTGTACTTCTTAATAAACTGCTCGACGCGATCCAGTTCGTTCATCGGTACAGGGTAATGAAACAGTTTTTGGCGTGCTCGGTACATCATCTCTTTGGTCGGAGATTCAGCAAGCTGACGAAGACGGATCAAAGAAGGAGGCCACTCTCGATCTTCATCCAAACGTTCCAGCAAGTTGGCTTCCAAGCGTTTGTATGAATCAGCTGTAAGGCTAACTGCAAACTTCATAAAATGAACATCCGGTTCATCGCCAAAGAAGTGCTTCAGTTTAGAACCAAAGGCTTGCATCAACATAAACCAAACTTTCAGGATCTGCTTACTCTGGCCTCTCTGTTTATATTCATCGAGAGCCGCTCTTGATTTAGGGTTCGCAATCACTGAAGTATCACTGGCGTCCGCCGATCCAAAACCTCGGTTTTGTTGATTGGAAATAGGAGTGCGAGCGTTTTTTCCATCCCCTCGCGAGTGCTTAGAAAGTTTACCTAACTGCGCCAATCGCTCTTCAAAAGTCACGCCGAGTTCAGAGACGTTTTTAGGTTTGTTGTAATCATCAGACATAAGTTTAACCCACCAAAAATCAATAAAGTAACCGATTGAACCCAATTAAATCCGCTAAAAATCCATACCATCGTCATGAAGATATTCTTGAAACTTATCTTCAAAAGCACTCAACGCAGATTGCTTGCCTTTAGACTGAGAGTTGTTGTTTGAGTTGCCAAAAGAAAGATCTTTAAATGAATAGATTTTTTGGTGCAGACGATTAATCAGTTGAGACTGAGAAAAGATTTTTTCTCCCGTGTTATGTACATCGGCAACAAATGCATCCCATATGTCCTTACGCCCATGAACACCTTGCTTAAACATTAATCCTTCAGCCCAGTCTGGGATCTCTTCCATATGGATCTGCAGAACATTGTATTGCTTTTCTTCACCAGAGCGGTTCAACGGTGCTATTTGCGATCGCTGGCTTCGGTTCAGTTTACCTTTATTGGTTTTCTTGTTTTGATTCAAACGTTCGTTTTGCTCTTTCGCTAACTCCATCAAGTTCATTTCACGCACAGGCAATGAGTTAACGTTCGGATTGTCTAGGTGCAATGAACCCAGAAAAGTTTCTGCATTGCGATTGTATTCACGAGGAGGAAACTTAATCAGACTGATAGGTGCGCTATTGAAATGACGGATACTAGTTTTGATGATCCCATCACTCAAACCTGTCATCTCAGAAAGCTCAGCAATTGAGGTTTCAAAATTGCCTTTTCTATCTGCGATTTCAGCCAGAGCAAGCAATAGCAGCTTGTCTTCTGCTTTAGCCGCTTTGTAACTCCATGCTAGGTGAGTGAGTTTAGAAGACATTGTGAAAACCTTTGCTGTACATCTATATATTATCGTAAAGCGATATCGGATTAGCAATTTTAAATGTTTTTCCACGCTATGTCTTAATCGATTTCGTTTATCTGGCAGTAGACTTGATTGAAGCGGAGGTTTGGAATAGAAAGTTCAGAAGAAGCTATGGTGCATGAAGCTATGGCGTATATTGCTACCCAAATGTATTCGAACAGCTAAAACGATGCTAAATAAGAGGTAGAGATAGCTACCTCAATAGAAACAAGCATTTTAGAAATACTTCCTCAAAGCATCTTCAGTTTATTGTTATCAACCGTCACATCACCAGATACTAGCCTAGCTGATACTTGATCTAACTTGGATGTTGATATTTCGCTGACAAGTTTAGACTGCTTAGAGACCGCATTGTTTTTAACGGCCTCAAGGTTCGACTCTGCAAGCCTTAAGTTTGTTGTCACTGTCTCTAAATTATCGAAATAAGCTCTAAAATCAACAGCGCTGAAGTCATTTTCAGCCACCTCGAAATTTGATTGAGCCGTATCGAGCTTATCTTGAGCAACTGTGACTTCACTTTGCACTGCCTTAAGCTTTCTCAAATAGTAATGATCTTTCGCTGCCGTAATCACTCTACTGTTACATTGAACTTTCTCAGTCCAGTAAATGATATCCGTTTTAATTCCAGGATAGTATTGGACATACTCTCCACCGTACACTTTATTCGTGAATGGTCCAGCAGTGCTCAGGTAGTTACCCACAACGAAGCTTGTTTTGTTACCCGTGATAAGCTCGACTGAGGAGCTGGCTGAGTAGCTGATTTCATTTGCCGTTGTTAATTCAATCCCCTTCCAATCACCTGGACCTACCTTCCCTGATTGCCCAGCAATATCACCACTCATTGCCTTTCCTCACGAACATCCCCTACTAGCGCAATTGATAACTAAGTGCACCAGCTCTATTGGCGAGTAGAGTACGTCAACAACATGAACCATTTATGACTCGTTTATCGATCTAGAAGCAATTACTGAGTCCATTGAGGAAGGTGCTTTACTATGACTCTCTACTAATTGAAATCCTCTGACCGCACTAACTGCGAGTCAACTGGAACAGGGGGAGTGACACCATGTTTGTTATAAATTTCCGTGATCCTTCCTGATACGGACATATTTTTCAGCATGGTATTTAGCTCTTTGTATATAGAAGCTCGTGGGGATTTTTTTGACATACCGTAATAGTTTGGAAAACGCTTCACAAAGGAATATGGGGCATAAACCCAGTCTGAAAAATTGGCCTTTTTCGCTGCATATTCAAAGGCTTTACCATCAATAATAATCGCGACTTTAAACCGCTTACCTCTAAGCATTTTTACTATCTGATCATCATCGGTTGTTTCGACTTTTTCTATTTTGTCATCTTCGTTAAATTTCTTGAAATAGCTTGTGCCCCGTTTGACTCCAACTGGATATTTATATAAGTCGTCATACGACTGAATGATGTCTTTGTTTTGCTTGAGAACAACAAAGTTCATCATTTGTTCTTGAAAGCCAATCGGCCCTAGATAATTGGTAAATTTTGCACGCTCTTCTGTCCAGAAATACCGAGGAACAATATCAACTAGTCCATATTCAAGATCGCGCGAGCTTCGCTTAAATGGTGCAAACCGCCATTCAACTCGATAACCCATCTTGGCGCTTGCTTCTTCCAATATGTCTTTGAGTGGTCCAGTAAAGCTGCTGTTTTCGACCACCATTTGTGGCGGACGATTTCGATAGTCAGCTGTTAATACTCTTTCTTTAGAAAAAGTAGAATAAGAAACAATGAGCAATGTTATAGCTAAGATAAGCTCTTTCATCTATTTTCCATCGTAAATTGCATGAGAGCCCGGCCGTAAATCCATTCAACCCTCTTTCTTACTATACAGTTTAGCTGCTTTTAGTTCAGTAGCTCGCCTTTTGTGTCTGGAAATCATTTATTCTCAACCGTTTAATTTCACCAACTGAATTATTTTTAAGAGATATGACAAACAACATGCGTTTCTCGTGTTCTATAGTTTATGGACAACCGGAGTTGCTGGCTCGTGCAGAATTGTGAACATGGGGAACCGTAATGAGCAATCACTGGGAATATGTATTTAGTGCAATCTTATTACTGGCGCTGGTCAGTATTTATGAATTCATTACCAGTTCGGTGCAGTTTGACTCCAAAAGGCAAGAAGAGTTGTTGTCTGGTTGTGGCGTTGGTGTCGTCACTATTATTTTGCTCAATAACCCAGTAAACATCAGCGAAGGGATCTTTGTCGACTCCCGGTGGGTTTGGCTCAGCTGCTGCGCAATATTTTTAAATTGGCGAGTGGTTGTCATCGGCGGCATCATAGCGGCTACATATCGATACATACAAGGTGGCGCGGGCGCTTTTCCCGGCGTCATGACAGTAGTAGTTTCCATTGCTATTGGCTTTTTGTGGCGTTGGGTATTAGTGCTAAATCAGTGGAAATTCAGATGGTATTTACACTACCTGTTTGCTTTCTCTTTAGAAGTCGCCATTCTGATTGTGTTGTATACCTTTATGCCGTTCAATAAAGGACCAATGGTCGTTTCTGTCGTTCTTGGCCCCCTACTTGTTGTCTTCCCAATTTTGAGCACAGTTCTATCTCTGTTATTGCAACACCATTATCGAAAGGGTGTGGCTGGATTTAAATAGAGGAAAGCAATAGATGCACATACGACAATCAAGCAACCGAAGCTTCCTACTCTCGCTACTTATCGCCAGTGGCTTCATTGCACTGGCGTTTATTCAAGATGAAATCGCCAACCATATCTTGCATATAGAACAGAAGAAATATAACAGTCAGTCCATTATCGGTAACATTAAACACACTCTGCTCGATATGGATAAACTGAGTGAAGAGCACAACTCTAAACTGCTCACCCATTGGAGCTATAAGGGTAGGAGCTTAGCTTCTCTAGCACAAAATGATCAGATCTGGTTTGATCACTTCGGTTTTGAGAAGGCAGAGTTAGCAATACTTTTGTCGGTTTTGAAAGAAGAAAAACAGCTGTTCAACAGCATCGCGATAGAAAAGCAAAACCTCACATCTCACTTAAATAATTTGGTTGTTCGACTAGACCATGTTTTATCCATGGCAAGTCAAAGGCTCGAGCAAGAAAAGCAGCTTCAGCTAGATAAGAAGGCCTCCATGTACAGAAAATTTGGTTGGCTGCTAATTATCATCGTTTTGGCTATTATGATGGAGTATTTATGGGGAAAGCAGAAAGTCGTTGCACCGATAGAACTTCTGACCAAAACAGCTCACAGCCTTTTTAAAGGGAATTATAAAGAGCGCGCCAATATTGACATTGATAATGAAGTCGGTGAACTAGCCAAAACCTTCAATAAAATGGCCAGTGCGATAGAAAACGATATCGAAGAAAGAGTCAGAACAGAGATTGAACTGCAGCAATCAAAAGAGATTGCTGAAAAAGCCACCAAGGCAAAGTCTGAGTTCTTGGCCAACATGTCACATGAAATCCGCACGCCAATGAATGCCATCCTTGGCATGTCCTATCTTGCTCTAGGCACTGACTTAGATGAAAAGCAGCGAGACTATATCGAAAAGTTACATACCTCTTCTCAGTCTCTACTTGTCATCATTAACGACATATTAGACTTTTCAAAGATCGAAGCCGGAAAGCTAGAATTCGAGATTACACCATTTGCACTTGATAGCGTCCTAGAAAATGTATCCAACATCATTGCGCTCAAAGCACAAGAAAAAGGTTTAGAAATACTGTTTGATATTCACAGTGATGTGCCCCAGGCCTTATTAGGAGATCCCCATCGACTAGGGCAGATCCTTATCAACCTAACTGGCAATGCGCTGAAGTTTACTGACACAGGTGAGATCCTCATCCAAATACGTTTACTTCGAGAGCACAAGGGTAACGTTGAACTGGAATTTGCTGTGGTAGACACTGGCATAGGAATGTCACCCGAACAAAGTGAACGTTTGTTTCAGTCGTTCACTCAAGCCGATGCATCAACAACAAGAAAATATGGTGGAACAGGTCTTGGCCTTGCAATATGTAAGCGACTAGTGGAGATGATGCACGGAAGCATCAGAGTAGAAAGTGTGTTGGGCCATGGCTCGAAAATCCTCTTTAATGCTCGCTTCCAACAAGATGAAAAAGCAGCAAGTAAACCAAACAAGAGCCTTCCATCTATTTTACCTGAGAAGCCTGAATTAAGAGTCCTAGTTGTCGATGACAATGAAAAGTCCAAAAGAATCTTAACTGGAATGCTGAACGCTTGGGGCTTGCAAGCTATAGCTACCAGCTCAGCTAGTGAAGCGATAACAATACTCCACTCCCCACCAAATGACACAGCTTTTGATTTAGTTATTATCGATAGACAAATGCCAGAAGTAGATGGCATTGAGGCTATAGAGAGAATCCAAGCAAGCGATGATATTTCCTCGACTCCCGCTATCTTAATGATCACCAGCTACGAAAAAGAAAGCGCTCTACAAGCAGCAGAGAAAGTCGATTTATCTGGAAGTATTGTAAAACCGTTCACACCTTCAACCGTTGCGAAACAAATCGTAAAAATATTTGCCAAAGAAGACATCACTCCAGAAAACAAGAGCAAGAACACCGAAAAACCAAATAAGTTAGACTGCATCAAGGGTTCCAGAATATTGGTTGTTGAAGATAACGAAATAAATCAGCATTTAGCGTACGAGCTTCTTACACGAACTGGATTTTACGTCACCTTAGCGGACAATGGGTTGCAATGTCTTGAGTGCTTAGCAAAAGACGAGTTTGACTTAATTCTGATGGATATACAGATGCCAGAAATGGATGGCTACGAAGCGACAACAAAAATTCGGGAGAACAGTCAGTTTTTAACAATGCCCATCATTGCCATGACTGCCAATGCGACCAATGAAGATAAAGAAAAGTGCCTAGAGATCGGTATGGATGACCATATACCGAAACCTATAGAACCGAATAAACTATTCCTTTCGCTACTGAAGTGGATCAAGCCGCGTGATACCACTTAACTTATCGCAAAATCAAAAGTATGCTGCCATCATCACAGTATAACTGTACATAGATTAACCGTTAATACTCAATGAGTTGACAATCATTTTATGAGTAGTTAATTTAGTGTCCATCGGACTGTAGCGCAGCTTGGTAGCGCACCGTCATGGGGTGTCGGGGGTCGGAGGTTCAAATCCTCTCAGTCCGACCATTTTCTCTTCTTAAAGACACCCATCCACACTTTTTTACTCTGTCACTCGTCTCTGATTGTTTTTCATTTGTTGGCTTTTGTAATTGACGGACAAATAGGTCAGCGCTGAAAAAGCGATAACGTAAACAGCAGGCATCAGCACATAACCGTTATCAACCAAGGTCGCGGCCAATATTGGTGCTGTGCCACCAAATATTGCGGCAGAGACGCTATAAGCCAAACTTCCGCCTGTGCAACGCACTTCCACTGGTAAATTGTCAAACATGTATTTGAATATGCAGGCCGAAACACCAGCATTCGCTAGAGTGTACAACACAAAACTTGTGACTATCATTGGATGAGATTGAATGCTCGCGCCATAAAACTGGATAAACGCCATCACACCAATCGTTGGAATACTCAGCTTAAGCACCCTCATATACCCTAACCTTTCCGCTAAAAGAGCAAACAGCGGAATTAGCACGGTCACCGAGCCTTGTACAATCGTCATACTAAGCGATGCGGAGCTTGGACTATAGCCGAGCTTGGTAATCATGTAGCTAACAAAGTAAACATTTGATGTGTAAACATAAACACAGAGGAATGCACCAATGATTGCGATTTTGAAAACGCCAATTTTGTGCTTCGCCAGCTGACTGAATATTTTACTACCATGACCTGAATTTTTGGCTTTCATTTGCACAAACTCGGGAGATTCAGCGAGCTGTTTTCTAAAGCATGCCAGTGCAATGGAAATTACCCCAACGGCGATAAAAGCAACCTGCCACATATTTGGATTTGAGCTCAGGCTAACCAAATAGGCCACACCGCCACCAAAGAACATACCAGCAGATGCAGCAGTTCCAATCCAGGCACCAGCAAGAATACGGTTTTTACTGGCGTGCTCAATAAGAAAAATAGAAGAGTTATTAAATTCCCCTGAAACAGCGAAGCTTTGCGCCAGTCGGCAAACAAGCAGCAGAGCTGGCGCGAACATACCAATCTGTCCATAGCTTGGTATAACACCAATAGCAGCAGTCGCGATACCGGCAAGAAGTGAGCTAAATATTAGGGGTTTTCTACGACCTTTTTTGTCTGCGTAAAGGCCGAAAACTATTCCCCCTAGCGGCCGACCAATATAGCTGATAGCAAAAATCGCATAGGTAAGAATAAGAGGCAGATCGCTGCCAGAAGACTTGTCAGGAAAGAAATAATGGCTGATAGCCACTCCAAGGTACATGTAGAGTGCGTATTCCAACCACTCCATAAATACTACGCTTGAAGCAAGCAAAGTAATTTTATTGTTTTTCATAGCGATATATTTCTGCAAGGTTTAGTTATCGACTCAAAACCAATAGAGCCAAATTGATAGCGCAAGATTCTATCACTCTTTGCTATCAGCCCCCAAAATAGCCTTTGGGAATAGCTCATGAAGCGTTGCAATTCAAGTAAATCCAACATTGAAACTGAGGTTATGCTAAATCCCGAGGCCGATTAATTATTGAAGATTACTACTATTAAAAAATAATCATACAATCTAAAGTGTGAATTTTTCAGGACAGTAAATAACCTTAAGAAAGTTAGAGATACACAAGATCTAACAACAAATATTTGCTTTTATCCACCACATATAGGTATGTTCGCAACAACATAATTCGCAATTCATTTGCTAATTACATATCAGTCATCAAGGCTATCAATCGCACCAATTATTATAAAAGCAAGGAACTACAAATGTTTAAAAACGTCACTTTTGATTCTCACGGTTCAACTCTAGCAGGCCATCTTTATACTCCAGAAAAAGCAAACAACGAAGTATCGCCGCTTATCATACTTTGTCACGGTTTCTGCGGCGTAAAAGAACTTCTACTTCCTGAGTATGCAGCGTATTTTGCCGAGCAAGGTTACTTTGCTCTGACCTTCGATTATCGAGGCTTTGGTGAAAGTGAAGGAGAACCAGGCCGGTTGGTTCCTGAATTACAAATAGAAGATATTCACTCAGCAATTGAATGGGCAACTCAGCAAGCGAATATCGATGCAAGTCGAATTGGCCTTTGGGGTAGCTCATTTGGTGGGGCAAATGCAATTATTGCTGGAAGCCAATCAGATAAGGTGCAATGTGTTGTTTCCCAGTTGACATTTTCTGACGGTGAAGAAGTCATTACTGGAGAAATGTCTGAAGAAGAAAAGGCCAAATTTCTCGCGACACTAGAGCGAATGAGAGATAAGAAAGAGAAGACAGGCAAAGAGATGATGGTGCCGATCTCAAAAGTATTGAGCGACCCTCAATCTATTGAGTTCTTCAACCAGTACAAGGAAGATTTTCCTGCACTTACCATTAAAATTCCTTTCTTAACTGTTTGGGAAACCATTAACCACAAACCAATCAACGCACTGCCTAACTTAGACAAACCATTGCTTATCGTTGCAGCCAGCAATGACGGAGTAAATCCAGTCAGCGAATCTGAAAAGTTATATAGTGCAGCAAATGAGCCGAAAGAACTGTATATCGAGCAAGATGCTACCCACTATCAAATTTATCATGGCGAAAAATTTAAGTCGGTCGCTAAGAAAGAGCTAGATTGGTTTAACAAGTATCTCTAAGTGCTAATGGCTAGGCAGTATGAAAGTACTGCCTAGTACACATGCTGCATATTTTGGGCGACAGCCCCCACAGAATCTCGTACAACCAAAGCCGGAACAAGGTTAAAATTCACATCATGTTCTTGGTTATTAATCTTTTGCAAAATGAGTTGAACTGCCTCTAAGCACATTTGTTCTACTGGGAATTTCACCGTAGTTAGTGGACTCGCAAGGTAACGAGTGAACATATGGTTATTAAAACCGATCAGTGAGATTTGTTCAGGAACCTTATAGCCTTGTTCTTGCAGTGACTTCAGAGCCCCAAAAGCCAATTGATCGTAACAGGCGAAAACGGCACTGAACTCTTCTTTTCTGTTAAGGAGTTTTTGCATTGCATGCGCTCCGGATTCGCAAGTCAATCGCGCTTGTGATACCAAGGCTTCACTGTAATTTAACCCCGCCTCTTCTATCGCAGTACGATAACCTTGCAATCTCTCACGAGCTTCAGAACTGTCCAAAGGACCGCTAATGCACGCTATCTTCTTGTGCCCCATTTTCAACAAATATTGAGCTGCCAATTTTCCACCAAGCTCATTGTCAATATTGATACAACTGGTTTCGATTTCAGGAATATAGCGGTTGACCACAACCACCGGAATATCTTGGGCTTCTAGAGAAATTAGGTAGTCATCAGATAGATGAGGTGTGTAAAGAATGAGCGCATCTACGCGGCGTCCCAATAAAAACTCTACCGAGCGTCGTTGGCTATTTTCAGTACTTGAGCCTGCTGAGGCCAGAACGTGATAATTGCACTCACGTAGTTTGTCTTCAATATTCTTCAAGGTATCGGCATAAAGTGGCTCGGAAAAATCGGGAACAACCACTCCAATACATCCGCTACCGCTGGCAAAAGAAGGAGATTTCATCACTTTCTTGCGATAAGAGAGTGCATCAATGGCCTTTTCGACTTTTAGCTTCTTATCATAAGCGACTCGACTGGTGCCATTAATCACTCGAGAAACTGTGGCTTGAGAGACTCCTGCTAGTTCTGAAATATCTTTAATCGTAGCCACAACTCTCCCCTTTCTATCATCACTTGGAAACTTAGGAAACAAAATGTAACCGGTTTCAGAGGTTCTGATAATAAATAATATTCAATGAATTGTGTGGAAATAGATCACATTTCTTTGACTAAGATTTCGTCATTTAGCTGAAATGGTGACGTATATAACAGATATAAGCGGAGAAAGTTGGGGAGAAAAGATATTTGCAAGGTTCACTCAGCCCAAGTGCTGAGCTGAGTGAATAGTTAAATCAACTTAGACTCGTTACCACCATGCTTCCCACATCGCACCAACGGTCAACGTATCTTGTTTTGTTGCGCTAGTGAAAGCACCATTTGTTCCGATCGATTGCTCGTTATCTGCGTCACCGACCGTGGTGTAAAAGCGTAGCATTGGTCTTTGGTCACTGCCTTTGCCGAAGGAAATATTCTGAGATAGCGTCACCTTCCAAGAGCTATTCGTAATGTCTTCATTGCTAAAATCGACTCTATCATAGCCAAACTCTAGCCACGTAGAATTCACGTCATCCCAAAAATACATTGGGCGAACAACAGCATTGTAATCCTTACGATCATATTGAGAATACTCACCGTCTTTGTACGTTTGGAAAGCTGTCAAATAAGCAACAGATGCACTTTGGTTGAAATCGTAGCTACCATCAAAACTGAAAAGCAGAGCTTGCTGATCCTTAGTTTTATCGAGAACTTTGTCTTTCGCGTTATCTGAATAGCGAACAACGATATTGTTGTTATCTAGGTTGAACTTGGCTGCTACTTGATAAGCGTTAATACGATTTCCAGAGTTGGCGTCCGATTTGTCATCAAAACCCCAGTTCGCATACAGTGTTACACCACTACTTTCACCAAAAGATATCCCATGCAAGGTGGTGGTAATAGCGTAGTCGCCGTTTGAACTATCATCAGGCCCACTATCTACTGCACTAACAAAACTCGCATCAAGCTTTAGGGTCTCCGACAGTGCGAAATTATTGAAACCTGCGCCCTGACCATCGGTTGTCATCCAATAATAGTCATTCAGATCGGTCTGGATCCTTTGGTTAAAGTTGCGACCAGCCCAAATATAAAGATTTGGTTGAGACTCATATAAATTGGTGACACCAGCATATGCCTTTGGCACTTCAACATTGTCGCCCCAATGATTAAACATAACGTCAATGTTCCAAATTGCACCGGTATCGTTGCTAAATGTTTTGCCAAACTGAAACTCTCCACCGTTACCTTCGTTACCTAGCCGTCCTGTCGCATTACCATTTAGGGCATCATCAGTGGATACAAGCTTTGAATCTCCTGCTTGATACGCCGCACCATAACGAGCGTAACCACTAAAATGGATGCCGAAAGTATCATCTGATTGGGAGCTAAGCACTTCAGGTTGCTGAGATTCCTGTTCGCTGTACTCTTTATCAAATTTTTCCTCTAGCTCTTGGATACGCCGACTAAGATCATCAATGTCTTTATTGTCAGCATATGAAGGAATAGAAAGAATTGCTGTAGAAACGGATAACACCACTGGTAATAGTTTCGAGCTTTTCATAATGTGCCCCTAGTTTTAATAAGTATTTTTGTGCTGGACACATACTAGGAAATGAAAGGGCTGAAAGTTTAATGACCATTCACATCATTTATGAAACATGGCTATCTCAACAATTAAATCTCAAGGTTAAGTTACCTGGAATGTGTTTATCATCATGCTGTTAGAAACAACTCCAATTAGAACACCCAAAGAGGAAACCGGTTACATTATTGTCAATTATTTATGCTTGAGTCACAAATAACACAGTAAACAACCTTAAGAAAAAACCGCTATTTTTGAAAGTTTTCATCATTGTGAAAACTTTCATATTATTTTGATCAGGTTTTATCCGCTATTAAGTCACATCTCCTATTTTCGCTCACTTTACCCCTGAGGCGAATAGCAACAAACCATATAGAGTATTCAACTCAAAAAAGTAAGAGCGTATCATGGCATAATTCCTACCATGAAAAGTGTAGAGTTCAATAGCCTAATAGAGCTAGAAGCTATATTACCCTTCTCTACCCGTCAGCAATATATTCAACAATCTAGGTTCAATTGAAAATTGCAGCTCTGCAACTCTTAACCTCTACAGAGAAACGGCGCTCTCTTGGGTGAGAAGTACTTTATTCAAACACAAGGAGAATCTCTATATGGAGGAATCAAGTCACTCGGTATTATACTGTCCTACATCAAACTAGGAGATAGTGGTACCTACCAAGGTGCCGATGTATCGAAGAAAACTCGTCAAAGACCAAAGACTACGTTGAGTCGACACTACTCAGTAGGTTTAACACAGGTAACTAAACATATTGAAAGAACAACTAGGCTAACTTTGTATACTTTAGGTCCATGTTTATAATCTTCGAAATTTGTTGTTAGTAATAATCATGTTAATTTTATTGAAGGAAACAGGCAATAAATTTGGGAAATTAGACTTTATTATTTGACTGGAATGAAGATCAATTAAGAACAAGTTTTTACACAAAAGAAGTAATACTTATAACTTCTTGATTTCAAAATGGTATATCTAATTATCAAAATTTGACAACAAAGGCATTAACCTAAAAAATAGTGAAAGTTAGAATAATTGCTCTTTTTTAATTTAATAATAAACATAGAAATTAAATCAAATAAGTACAGAGTTTACATAACAATTACAATAAAGTTAAAAAACCATAAAAGCAAAATATAGGCAATTATTATTGCACACTTCTTGCATAAGAACAAAATATACAAACTCCAATTAATTAGAACTTTTACTAAAAACCATAAGCATATGATTAATAAAATAAAAAGCATCAAACATATTGAGAGGATAATAAAATTATCAATATAAGTTAAAAAAGACACGCTCCTTCCTCCAATAGTATTAATTCAAGGTATTACTAGGCATTAAATGGTAGATAGGAAATCTTGTATATAATGCAGATACAACCAACTTCATATTTGGAGGAACTATGACTATTCAAGGATACGACCCACTATCCAAACTTCTTCATTGGACAATGGCTGCAGTAATAATTTACGCGACTCTTGCTGGCTATATCATGCATTTAGTGGTAGATAATAAAGCACTGTTTTCTTTGTTATCTACATTAAATATATCTCTAGCCACAATCGCTACACCATTGTTTATCGTTCGATTCATATGGAGGTTTTTCCGCAACACACCTGAACTCCCCTCATCAGTATCTAAGCTTCAAAAAAACGCCGCCAAATTTATTCACTCACTGATCTACCTTATGATGTTTCTTGTATTTAGCAGTGGATTTCTAATGTTGGAAAAAAGCTATTTTCTTTTTTGGATGTTCAATGTACCCAACCTTTTGGACAACCAACCCGTCAACGAGTTTTTTTTCATGGTACACCGTGGCTCATGCGCGACATTAGCCGTTTTATTTACATTGCATGCTACAGCCGCATTGAAGCATCATTTTTTCGATAAAGATGATGTCCTAAAACTAATGTTACCTAAAATGCTATACGTAAGAAAAACCCGAGCTGTTAAATTCCCCAAAAATAATCAATCTACCTATATATACACTGGATATCGAGAATTGATTGTTAATCTAACCTACCAGTACACAATGAAGAAAAGTGCCGGCTTTTTAATGAGTACGCCAGATAACCTAAAAGAGACCCCCGCAACCAAATAGGTTACGGGGTTCATTTCTTGCCTTTATCATCCCTGCTCCATTAAACTCAATAAGTGTTTCTGCCAAAGAAATCGTAACTGAGCTAACGATAAATGCTGAAACTTTTCCACTCCCGAGTCGAGTGAAACAAGGCCCCTTTTTTTTTCTTGATACAACTATTACTATTTTTTGATCTGATGTGATATGGTTAGTTTCTTCTTAGTTTATATCTTTAAAGATTGCGAACTACCCACATTAAAATCAAAACCTTACTAACAAATGTCCAAAAATTGTTCACATCTCAATTTTTGGTAGAATTAATTTTAATCTTTGTTACCAAAACTATCTATATACTTAACCACACTCTTATCGTTATTATTCTTCACATAAAATAGAAATGAGCCAACTCAATCTATATCTATTTTATGTCACTATTATATTCATACAAATAACATAAATTATTTTATTAGATGAAGCTTGTATTGAAGGAGCAATATGTAGTTAAACACTTAACCCCCTTAGATAGGAGGAGAACATGAACATGGAAAATTTTAAGACTTACGTATCCAACAACATTTGGTCCATGGTAATTTCAAACTTTATGTTTCATTCTGAGAAGAGTCATCAAGAAGCTTGTCACTTTTTAGGTAATTGCTACAGAGAGCGATATATAAATAGCAAATAAATCAAATTATTTGACCACTTTCAATAAGTGGAAGCTATGCAAATTATTATTACAACAGCTTTGATTTGAGCATTTATTTAATAAGGTATCGAAATGACTAATACTAGTTGGGAAATGGCGATTTCAATGTACATGATTCACCTCGGCGTTAGCAGAAAAGAAGCTTGTGACGCTCTAGGGATTGAGTTTGAAGAGTTAACCTTAGATGAAGATATCGATAGAGAAAGCAATTCAACCCTTTCATCGACTACTTTAAATGGATAACGGTAAACAACTACAAAAAGTCCTTCACTACAAACGGATTAGAGATGACAACTTGAGTCTCTAGAACTTAGCGGATCTAGACTACAGCCAAGTTGTCATCTCGATATCTACTGCAATTTACATTGAACACCTTTCTTCCTTCCCTCTGTGCTCCATGAACAAACTACCCGTAGCATAGTTCTGGTTATTATTTAAACCGATCACATAATTTGACACAAAATCCATGATCGCTGTGAGTCAGTTCAATAAATGCTTTCATTCATGTGTAACCGGTTACTGTAACCGGTTACATTCTTTTCAGTTTTTATTTCTTAGATGAATTTTTGCCTGATTGTGGGGAAGCAATAATGAGCACTGAAACCATTGAAGACCAAAGAACCATTGCAGATAGAGTGAATAAAATCCTTCCAACTATCCTGAAGTTTGTTAACTCGAAACCGATCACCGCAATAAAAGAAGGTTTCATGTTAACCATGCCATTAACCATCATTGGTTCAATATTCCTTTTGATAGCATTTGTCCCTATTGATGGATACAACGAATTTATGGCGAGAATTTTCGGCGCTGAATGGAGTGTACCGCTGTTTCAGGTCGTTGGGGCGACATTTGATATTCTGGCTTTAGTTGGAGCGTTTGGTATTGCTTTTACTTATGTAAAGTATGAAGGGCACAACGGCGTCAATGCAGGCATCCTGTCTATTGTATCTATGCTGATCGTGATGAACGCCTTTGTGGTTGCACCTGATGGTGTGACTCATATTACCGGTGTTATTCCAAAAACATTCCTAGGTGGTAAAGGCATGATCGCAGCCATTATCATCGGCCTCTCAGTCGGTTGGATATACTCTGCCGTGCTCAACAAAAACTGGGTTATTAAACTGCCCGATAGTGTACCAGAAGGTGTTTCTAACGCGTTTCGCTCTTTGATCCCCGGCTTTATTATCATCTTACTTGCTTTCTTAACTTATATTTTCTTCGACGTTGCTTTTAACAAGACCTTTATAGAAACCATCTACACGGCAGTACAAACACCACTACAAAGTATGTCTGACTCGTTCTATGGTGCTGTTGGTATCGCGCTGCTGATCTCTCTATTGTGGTGGTGTGGCGTGCATGGCCCTGTCATTGTAATGGGCATCATGGGGCCAATCGTTCAAGCTAATGCACTGCATAATCAGTCGCTCATTAACGCTGGCGATCTTCTTGTCGCTGGTGAAAATGCCAAGATCGTTACTAACCAATTTGTCGATCAATTCATTACTGTTGGCGGCTCTGGACTTACCTTCGGCTTAGTATGCTGCATGGTATTGTTTGCTCGTTCAGCACAATATAAACAGCTAGGAAAACTCTCCTTTATTCCAGGAGTTTTCAATATCAACGAGCCCGTCATCTTCGCGACACCAATCATCTTTAACCCGATTATGCTGGTACCTTTCATTCTTGCGCCTGTCGCATCTGCTGTCATGGTTTATTCAGCAATTAACTTTGGCTGGGTACAACCTTTCACCGCAATTCAAGTACCTTGGACAACACCGATGGTGCTGAGCGGCTTCATCGTCGGTGGCTGGGGCGCTGCAATACTACAAATTTGTGTTTTCTTAATGACGCTATTCGTCTATTTCCCATTCTTTAAATATCAAGATCGCTTAGCTCTCTCTGAAGAATCCAAATAACGTCAATTGAAACTGAAAAGGCCATATTATGAAAAAAATACTACTACTTTGCGCAGCAGGCATGTCTACCTCAATGGTGGTCAAAAAAATGAAAGAGTCTGCAGAGAAGAAAGATCTAGATGTTCACATCGAAGCGCACGCTGTCGACACCATTTCTGAATATTTGTCTGAATACGATCTATTTCTATTAGGTCCACAGATTCGTTTCAAACAAGGCGAGTTACAAAAACTAGCCGCCCCAGTTGGCAAACGAGTTGAAGTTATCAACATGCTGGATTACGGCATGATGAAAGGTGAAAAGATCCTCGACGATGCATTAGCGCTATTCGAATAACCAGAATTTTAATTATTAGTAGAGAAAGAATATGAAATTTTCGCATGATTTTTTGTTTGGTGCAGCCAGCGCCGCCTATCAAGTCGAAGGGGCTTGGGACACTGATGGAAAGGGAATGAGCAACTGGGATGAATTCTCTAAGATCCCAGGAAAAACCTTTGAAGGAACGAATGGCGATGTCGCCATCGATCACTACCATCGATATAAAGAAGATATCGCGCTAATGGCAGAGATGGGATTGGAGTCTTATCGCTTCTCTATCGCATGGACCCGAATTCTGCCCAATGGTACCGGCGAAGTGAACCCTAAAGGGATTGCATTCTATAACGATCTGATTGATGAATGCCTTAAACATGGCATCGTGCCTTTTGTCACTCTATATCATTGGGATCTACCCCTTCCTCTGGAAAAAGCAGGTGGTTGGCTAAATAAAGCTACCGTTGATGCCTTCATCAACTACGCGAAAATCTGTTTTGATGCCTTTGGTGACCGAGTAAAACACTTCATTACCTTTAATGAAACGGTTGTCTTTACTGCCCTTGGTTATCTTGATGGTGCTCACCCTCCTGGCATTCAAGATGATCCTAAGAAGTATTTCCAAGCAACTCACAATGTCTTCTACGCTCATGCTAAAACCATCTCAGCATACAAAGAGCTGAATCAATTTGGTGAAATTGGAATAAGCCACGTATTTAGCCCAGCGTTTGCAGTAGATGATAGCGAAGACAATAAACTCGCTGAATATCATGCAAATCAATTCAATACTCATTGGTTCTACGATCCAATTTTACTGGGTCACTATCCTGAGCATGTTGTTTGCCAATTGACGGAACAAGGGCTACTGCCAGACTGGACCGAAGAAGAGCTCGAGACCATCAAACAAGCTGCACCACTGAATGACTTTATTGGATTGAACTACTACCAGCCTCATCGAGTAAAGAAAATCACCGCCGATGTAGAAAAAATCGAAAGTACCCGAGAAAATTCAACAGGCTCTCCCGGAAAACCTAGCTTCGATGGTTTCTACCAATCAGTCAAAATGGATGACAAACGCTACACCAAGTGGGATTGGGAAATTTCACCAGAAGGCTTTGTTGACGGGCTGAATATGCTCAAAGCGCATTACGGCAATGTTAAGATGTACATCACAGAGAATGGACTCGGTGATGAGGATGTGATTGTCGAAGGCGTCCCATGTGATATACCAAGGATCAACTTCATTAATGATCACTTGGTTGCGGTGAGATCGGCGATCAAAGATGGTGTCAATATCAAAGGATACTTTGCTTGGTCAGCTATCGACTTGCTCAGCTGGCTAAATGGCTTTAAAAAGCAGTATGGTTTCATATACGTAGACCATAGCAATAACCTCGCTCGTAGCAAAAAAGCATCTTTTCATTGGTATAAAGATGTCATCGACAGCCGTGGTGAAAACCTCATCGAGCGCTAACCCTTTCCCTTGATGGGGAATATCGCGACCAACATGCATAAAGGATTGATATGGAAAAATATTTTCTAGCCTATGATATTGGCGGAACAGACATCAAATACGCTGTGTTAAATCGTCATGGGCATCTCATCGAAAAGCATAAGGTTGCTACCCCATCAACGGGTACAGAGATAGTCGAGCAATTGGTTGAGATAAAGCAATCACTCGAAAATAACTATCCATTTGAAGGAGCGGCTTTCTCAGTGCCAGGAATGGTTGCCCCTGTAGAGGGCTTCCTTCAAACCGGCGGAGCAATTGCTGATTTCTATGGTTTTCCATTTCGAGAGGTTTTGGGTGCCAAACTCCAGATGCCGGTGGAAGTAGAAAATGATGTGAATTGCGTGGCTTTGGCTGAAAAATGGTTGGGTAAAGCGAAAAATTGCCAGAACTTTCTTTGTGTCACCATAGGGACAGGAGTTGGCGGTGCCGTCTATGCCAACGATCAATTGGTAAGAGGCCACGCTAATATGGCTGGCGAATTTGGCTATATGCTCACCAACGCTTGCCACAATAGTCAAAATCAGCCGACAACACTCAGCTTCACCGGTTCTATCAGAGAAGGCCTACGCAGGCAATATATACAAAGAAAACAAACTTTAAGTATTGAAGATATTTCTGGCAAAGATATATATTCCTTTGCTGAGAAAGGTGATGAAATAGCAAAACAAGTCATCGAGTGTTTTTATAAAAATATCGCTGTTGGCTTATATAACCTTATTTTTATATTAAACCCAGAAAAAATTATTATCGGTGGAGCAATCAGTACTCGACAAGAAATTTATGCCTCGATTAAAAACCATATTCAACGATTAATTGATAGCGAAGGTTCTATAAGAGGTCATCAAGTCGATAGCTTAGTTAATATTGAAAGTGCCCAGTTTGGCAATGACGCTGGGTTAATTGGCGCGGTATACCATTTCTTGAACATGACCAAGAGTCGTACTGATTCAACAGAAAAACCTGAATATGAAAAAACAAATTAGGACAAAGGTATGAGTGTACTAACAGGTAGTGATTTAGAAAGCACAGTAATGGAACTGATTATTAATGCAGGAGAGTCGAAGTCTCAGGCTATGGAAGCTTTGAGAGCGGCTAAAAGCAAAAACTGGGATGAAGTAGATGAACATCTTACATTGTCTGCTGCAGCATCCAAACGAGCTCATGACGTACAAACGTCACTGATTGGCTTGGATGAAGGAGAAGGGAAAGTACCGGTTAACTTGATTATGGTGCATGCTCAAGACCATATAATGACGGCTATGTTAGCCAAAGAAATGATCGCTGAGATGATTGATCTGCATAGAAAAATAGACCAGCTATCTGATCAGAAATGAATTCATACAGATCAGTAAAATCATAGGGTGCTTCGGATCGCACCCTAAAACTAGTTTAGCTTTTTAACTGACTCTCTCTGTATAAGTCTCCCGGAAAAGGTTTGAGATCTATTGCTCAACTCTTTTTTCTCCAGTAGCTCTTGCGCCGATGCTAAAGCTTGACGCGTCATCTCTTGTATCGGCAAATCGACCGTGGTTAATGCCGGAATCACGTATGTACTGACTTCTTCGTTATCTATTCCGATCACAGAGATATCTTCGGGTATTTGGTATCCCGCTTCTCGAAATGCTTTCATGGCGCCTATCGCAATATCATCACTTGCTGCAAATATTGCTGTTATAGGCAAATCTGCTGCAATCATGTCTTTCGCTTTTTCGTAGCCATGCTTCAGCTTAAAGTTCTCACAGTAGAAATGCAGATCTTCATTTAGCTCTAATCCGTGCTTCTCTAAAGTTTGCTGATATGCAGAAAAACGTAACTTAGTCGTTGGTGTTTTTCTATGAGGTCCTAGATAGGCGATA
This sequence comes from Vibrio marisflavi CECT 7928, assembly GCF_921294215.1. GTDB lineage: Bacteria > Pseudomonadota > Gammaproteobacteria > Enterobacterales > Vibrionaceae > Vibrio > Vibrio marisflavi. Next base: position 58,358 of record NZ_CAKLDM010000002.1, on the reverse strand, counting down.
CGTTTGTGGCCCTGTGATATCAAATGCTCTACCGCTAAGATCGAAGCTTGGCTATGATCAAACGAAATTGAATAGCCTACATCTTCCGGTAAGCTACGCCCTACAACAATGATCGGCGGAGTTACAGAGTTTTTTAGCGCAATAATTTCTTCAACAGATAGTTTACGAGAGTACAAGATAATGACATCGCAGCGTCTATCAGACAAAAAATGAACCGCTTCTTTCTCTTGCTCAGCATCATTGTGGCCATCGGTAACAATCAGCTGCTTTCCCGTTTTCTCTGCAGCTTGAGTTGCTTGTTTTAACAAACTGCCAAAGTAGTGACCATCGAAATCAGGCAAGACGAGACCAATGCTGTTTGAGCGGTTAGTCGCGAGGGCTTGAGCGAAAGAATTGGGACGAAAATTTAGCTCTTCCATGGCCTTAAAAATTGCTTCGCGCGTCGATTCCTTAACCTTCCCATTTCCACTAATGGCACGAGAAACCGTTGCTTTCGACACACCTACTTTTTTGCAAATATCGTTAATAGTCGCCATAAGTAACCAATACCAATCACTGCTGTGATTAGTTTGTAATTCTCCATTTATCTACCGGATTAAAAAGCTGTAAAGAGTTGAGTTGAACGCAGCCAAAACCAATTAATTAACGCCATATTAACGAGATATATGGTCACTGTCCAAGGTTCACAATGCTTTGAGAGGGGCTAAGTCACATAGGCCGAGCAATACATGATCCCCTTTCAATAATGGTCATCAAATACTCTTGTTCATGGCTGGAGGGTTGAGCCGAAATCAAGCCAAGATGCTGAAGCATATGAGTGGCTGCCATTTCTCCGTAGTGCTGGGATGGTTGGCGAATAGTGGTCAAGGGAGGAGAAAATATAGTCGCCATTTCATGATCGTCAAATCCAATCACTGACACTTGTTCTGGTACCGAGTAACCCTTTTCTTTTAACATGCTAATTGCGCCAAGAGCCATGTGATCATTCGCGGCGAAAATAGCACTAAATTCAACTTCTTGGGAAATTAACGTTTCGACAGCTTGTCTACCACAATCTATCTCAAATTTGCCATAGATGACGAGCTCGGATCGGATTGGTATGCCTGCTTTTTCCAAAGCTTGATAATAGCCATCAAGACGCTGCTTTCCGTCAGGCTGACTCAAGTTTCCACAGATATGTACTATCTTTTCGTGGCCTAAACGGAGTAAATAGTTTGTCGCTAAATATCCACCGACGACATTGTTCGTGCTTACTGACGAGATGTTCTCTGTCATCAGCTGATTGTTGCCAATTGATACAACTGGAATATTTAACCTTAGCTGCTGTAAACGGTGATCTGATAGCCGACCACCGATAACAATCACGCCATCGACACCTTGCTTATGCAAATCCTTAATTCGAGCAAGCTCTGCTTTTTCACCATGAACAGCCGTCGTTACAAATGAAATCAAGCCATGTTGATGCAAGCTCTTTTCTATTGCGCACAATACTGCATTGAAGTGGGAGCACATCACATCGTAAGGAATGATAATACCAATCATATTGCTAGGTATTTTCCGAGCAATGCTTTGGTGTTTAGGTTGGTAGTTTAGCTGTGCTATAGCGGTTTCTATGCGTTTTTGTTTATCTGGCTTTACGTACCCACGCTCATGGATGTAACGTGTGACGGTAGAGATAGATACCGAAGCGGCATCCGCTATATCGTTCAGCGTTGCTTTGTGATGTGTCATGCTTGGCTATATCCTTATCGCTGAGGCATTAGATATCATGGTCAACTACTCGTAACCCAACTCGAACCAATCATCGATATTCGTCATCGAAACCGTATATTAATACATCAGAATTGCATTGTATAAGTGTGGAACCAAGAATTGAGATTGTGCCAGACAACATAAAAAAGGCCTTAGGAGTTCCCCCTAAGGCCTTGATTAATTGAATCACTTTTAGCTAGACGCTCATTCGCTACTGACAGCTACCTACCAGTGTCCATGATGCATCGCTCCCTGGAATTGAGCTTGTATACCAGTTCGCTCGGTAAAGGTTACCTTGATACTGCATCTCTTCCCCTTCTTCTAGGTGAGTATTTGGGCCACCATCATAGTCTGGGTGCAGCCAATTCGGATATTCAGTCACATTTTCACAGCTACCAGTATCACCGCCACTGCCTGTCGGCGTTAAACTAAACCAGTTCAGGTTCCAACCTCCAGTTTTGACGTAAATTGCGACTGTCTGGGCACCAGCTTCTGGGAAGTGTACCGTACCTTTCTGATCTTGCCAGTTCTGCCAACCGCCGGTACCAGTCAAGGTTAAATTCCCATACACAACGTCACCACCCGCTTTCTCCAATTGGATCACGCCAGCAGAAGTATTCTCTGAAGCAACACGATAAGTCACCTCATAGTCACCCGCAGTCGGGACTGAGACATTAAAGGTCATCCAGTCTCCGTCATCTGTGTACCCTACGTTCTGACCGCCACCAGTGTCCGTGGTATCTTCTAACTGAAGTCCTTTCGAATAACAGAAGCTTTCTACTTCGATTTTGCCCGGCAGCACATTGGTATCACAAGGGCCAGAGGCGTCAGCTTCATCGCCACCACCGCCGCCACCGCTTGTAGGCCAGCTGGAAATGATCTCTTTTACATAGCTGCCAGATTCAGTGTAATTGCCCCAAGTGCCTCCCGGCGTAAACATCGACGCCCCTTCAGCTTTATCATTGATGGACCAGTTGGCATGACTAATATTGTTTTGTTTAAACAAGTTCATCCAAGCTTCAGTTTCTGTGCGATTCACGGCACCATCACCATCAGCATTCACCGTTCCCCACTCCGTTGCCATCAAAGCGATGCCATTGTTCAACGCTGTTTGAACTTTGTCTCGAAGAGATTGACCATGAGTACCAGCATAAAAATGGATGGTGTAAGCAATGTTGGGGCGATTAATTGGATCATAAGAAGCAGCGTCTACATCTTGTGACCAAGTTGGCGTGCCCACGACAATGATACCGGTTGGGTCAATCGCGCGGATTTTGTCGATAATAAATTCCGCATATGGCTTGATGTCATTACTCCAGCTGACTTGCAAAGGCTCGTTGTATACTTCGTAAATCACGTTGTCATATTGGCCATATTTCTCTGCAACATAAGTAAAGAAAGCTTCAGCTGTCGCCCAATCTTCATGTGCGTGGTGGCTATGGTAGTCGACGATGACATACATATCTTCGGCAATCGCAGCATTAATAACGGTTTCTAGACGAGCCATATTGCCGTCCCAGTCATCTTTTAGACCGCCAGATTCATCAACCCCAATCGCCGCACGGATAATAGTCGCGCCTAGCTCAGTTTTCGCCGACTTCACATCTGCGGCAGTGTAGAAGCGCTCTGCCCCCCAGTTAGTATTGCTCCAAAATAGGCTTGGCCCCGCAAAGCTCTTTGCTTCACCGCCAGCGAGCACCTGACCATTCGATACTGTGAGTGGTTCAACGGCGAACGCTAACTGAGTTGAAGCTGCCAATAAAGTGAGTGGAAAAAGAGATCGTTTCGTGATGCCTAGGATGGATTTTTTGATGTTCATTCTCTCAACGTCCTTATTGTTCTAAGTTGTCAATTTTTTGATAACTCAAATTAGCAATAAGAGCGGAAAAGCTTCAATCAACCTAATATCCAGAAAATATGGAATTTACTGAGTTCGTGATAGTTTCAATTTAAAAAAGAATGAAATGAATAAATTAATGAACAGTTCTATAAAGGTAATTTGAAGCAGATCACCCTAAATAAAGAGTTAAGTTTAAAAAGACTGCCCACTATATTTTAGTTAGATATATATTAACGCTCTAAATACGTACATATTAGTAAGCTATATAGAAATATGGTCAAAAGAGAACGGCGCGTGACGTAGTTTAGTAACAACTAGTGCTCTTCACCTTACTAAAACTCCATTGCTCAATAACTGGTGAGGTGTTAGGTTTGTGGCTCAAAATCAGCAAGTTGAAGGCTACTATGAAATATAAAGTCTATTTGTCAGGCGAGATCCATACCGATTGGCGTGAGCAAATCATCAAAGGGTGTGAAGCCAAGAATCTAAAGGTTAAGTTTATATCCGCAAATACGGATCATGAATCGAGTGATGCAGCAGGTGATCATTTAGGCTTAGAAAGCGATCCTTTCTGGAGAGATCATAAATCAGCAAAAGTGAATGCGATCCGGACTCAAACCGCAATTAAGTCATGCGACATAGCCATCATACGCTTTGGCGATAAGTATAAACAATGGAACGCAGCATTTGACGCCGGTTTCTGCGCTGCTTTAGGTAAACCTTATATTACTCTACACGATGAAAACCTAGTCCATGCGCTAAAAGAAGTGGATGCTTCTGCACAAGCCTGGGCAACCTCGCCAGAGCAAATTGTTGAGCTACTTGCATACACTGTGGAAGCGTAATTAGTACCCTCTCCCAGCAAGCAATTTCGATATAAAAGGCAGCGATAACATTAGTAACCGCTGCCTTTTCAATACCTTGTTTTACTCTACTGTCACTGACTTCGCAAGGTTCCTAGGTTGATCCACATCTGTTCCTTTGATTAATGCAACATAGTACGAGAGCAACTGCATTGGGATCGTGTAGTAAATAGGAGCGGTAATATCACTCACATTTGGCATTGTGATGATCTTCATGCTCTCGTCGGCCTCAAAGCCAGCGCTTTCATCGGCAAATACGTAAAGCAAGCCGCCACGAGCACGAACTTCTTCAATATTGGACTTCAGTTTTTCAAGTAGCTCGTTATTTGGCGCAACCACAACAACTGGCATATCCGCATCAATCAAAGCTAGTGGGCCGTGTTTGAGCTCACCTGCCGCGTACGCTTCGGCGTGAATGTAAGAGATTTCTTTGAGCTTTAGTGACGCTTCCATAGCAATAGGATAGAACTCACCACGGCCTAAGAACAAAGTATGGTGTTTGTCGGCAAAGTCTTCCGCCAATGCTTCGATCTGCTTATCGTAGCTCAGTGCTGAATTGATCTGATCTGGCAGCGAGTGTAACGCCTTTACAATCTCTGCTTCTTTTACAGCATCAACATACTGCCTCTCTTTGCCTAAGGCCGTTACCAGCATAAGCAGAGCAGAGAGTTGCGTGGTAAAGGCTTTGGTCGAAGCAACGCCAATTTCGGCTCCAGCGCGAGTCATAAAGGCAAAATCAGATTCACGTACCAGAGAAGAGCCCGCCACGTTACAAATTGTCATCGCTGACATGTAGCCTTTTTCTTTTGCTAGTCGAAGTGCTGCTAGTGTATCTGCCGTCTCTCCTGATTGAGAAAGCGTAATTAACAGGCTATTTGGGCGAGTAACAAATTTGCGATAGCGGAATTCAGATGCAATCTCGACATCACAGCTCACTCCCGCTAACGATTCAAACCAATAACGAGCAACCATTCCAGCATTGTATGATGTACCACAAGCAACAATCTGAACGTGCTCTACTTTTTCTAATATTTCCGCTGCATTAACGCCAATACTTTCAGTGATCACCGCATCTTTGGTTAAACGGCCTTCGACGGTATTAATCAGAGCCGTTGGCTGCTCAAAAATCTCTTTCTGCATAAAGTGGCGATATTTGCCTTTGTCACCAGCATCATGCTCGGCATTAGATTCAACCACTTCGCGCTCTACCGGGTTACCACTAAGATCGAAAATTGTTACCTTGCGACGCGTGATCTCAGCAACATCGCCCTCTTCCAAATAAGAGAACCGGCGAGTGACATTCAGAAGCGCCAATTGATCGGATGCTAAGAAGTTTTCGCCGACACCATAACCAATCACAATCGGGCTACCAGATCGTGCAACGACTAATCGACTTGGATCTTTACGATCCATAACCACTGTGCCATAAGCACCTTCCAACTGTTTTACCGTTTTTTGCAAAGCTTCAACCAATGAAGTTGCTTCTCGCATTTCCCATTCAACAAGATGAGCGATAACCTCAGTGTCAGTTTGAGACTCAAAAGAATAACCACGATCTTTAAGCAGTTGTCGTAGTTCCTCATGGTTTTCGATGATGCCATTGTGTACAACAGATATATCGCTAGACATGTGTGGATGCGCATTGGCTTCCGAAGGTTCGCCATGAGTTGCCCAGCGAGTATGAGCAATACCAGTTCCACCAGCAACTTCTTGCTGCTCGGTAGCATCAACTAGTTCTTGCACCTTACCAAGACGGCGAAGACGAGTGAGCTCGCTATTTGAGTCTACAATAGCGACACCTGCTGAATCATATCCACGATATTCTAAGCGTCGTAGACCTTCTACCAAAATTTCGGCTACATCTCGCTGAGCCACTGCTCCAACAATTCCACACATATCTTCACTCCATTCAAAATTCTATTTTCATTCTCGATTTGAATGTTAATTTGAGAATCGAGAATCTATTGTCTTTTCGTTGTTAACTATACGCAGATGACTTTTACATCATGCGACTCAATTTGTTCTTTATCCTGCATAGACAAGTCTGTATCAGTGATCACTACGTCTACGCTGCTCCAACCAAGTTCTAAATTAGGGATCTTACGCCCCACTTTTTTCGACTCAATCATGACGATCACTTCTCTTGAAACTTCAGCCATGACTTTGCTTAGCCCTAGCATTTCGTTGAACGTTGTAGTCCCTCTTGCAAGGTCGATGCCGTCTGCACCAATAAACAATTGATCAAAGTCGTACGAGCGCAATACAGACTCTGCGACAAGACCTTGAAATGCTTCAGAACGTTTATCCCACGTTCCACCCGTCATTAAGATCGTTGGCTCGTTCTCAAGATCATTGAGAGCATTAGCAACGTTGAGTGAGTTGGTCATAACAACTAAACCTTGTTTATGATTCAATTGCTGGATCAACGCACCTGTCGTACTTCCACTATCAATTACAATTCGATTGTGATCTCGAATTAGATTTACCGCTGCTTTCGCAAGTGCTAACTTTCGTGATGAAACTTGTTGTCCTAACTCTTCACTGACCACTTCTTTTGGCAGCGCGACCGCTCCGCCATAACGACGCAACAAAAGGCCATTCTCCTCTAATGAGGCTAAGTCCTTTCTTATAGTTACTTCGGAAGTTTCAAACAATGAGGCAAGCTGTTCGACACTGACTTCGCCTTGCTCAGTCACTAGGTTAGATATGGCGTGTCTTCGATATTGCGTATTGCGCTTTGACATTTTCTTTCATTTGGATATTTCGAAACGAAACATACGATAACCGAACTGAAACTTTCATTCAATTTATTTTGAAGCAAAAAATAAAATATTAGGCACAAAACCTTGTCCTAAAACAAATCTTAGGCCGTGATATTGGATGAATTCGGTGGTAGAATCCGTTCCCGAAAAGAAAAAAAATTACAGAATTTATCGTATAGTTTTCTTTTTACCCCCTCCTAAGGCGGGTTTTTTCACAGAGTTTAGTCATTTGAGCTAACTCTTTTGGTTATTAAATGACTAAATTTTGTGAAAGAGTTACAGCTTTGAGTAGGTTAAAATTGAGCCATTGTAGAAGACAGAATCTGCAACAAAAGTTTTAGCTTTATCTCGGCAACAAAATTTCAAATTGTAACTATATTTACCGGAGATTATCTTCCATGAAAAAAACCAAAATCGTATGTACGATTGGACCTAAAACTGAATCTGTAGAAAAACTATCAGAGCTAGTAAAAGCTGGAATGAACGTGATGCGTCTTAACTTCTCTCACGGAGATTTCGATGAGCACGGTACTCGTATCTCGAACTTCCGCAAAGTTATGGAAGAAACTGGTAAGCAACTAGCTATCCTTTTAGACACTAAAGGCCCAGAAATTCGTACTATCAAGCTAGAAGGCGGTGATGACGTTGATCTAGTAGCTGGTCAAGAGTTCACATTCACTACAGATGCTAGCGTAGTCGGCACTAAAGATCGCGTAGCAGTAACTTACCCAGGCTTTGCTGGCGACCTAACTGCTGGTAACACTATCCTAGTTGACGATGGTCTTATCGAAATGGAAGTTCTAGAAACTTCTGCAACTGAAGTTAAGTGTAAAGTTCTTAACAACGGTGCTCTAGGTGAAAACAAAGGTGTTAACCTTCCTGGCGTTTCTGTAAACCTTCCTGCTCTTTCTGAAAAAGATAAAGCTGACCTTAAGTTCGGTTGCGAGCAAGGCGTTGACTTCGTTGCTGCTTCTTTCATCCGTAAAGCAGACGACGTACGTGAAATCCGTGAGCTTCTAAATGCAAATGGCGGCCAAAACATCCACATCATCTCTAAGATTGAGAACCAAGAAGGTGTAGATAACTTCGACGAAATCCTAGAGCTTTCTGACGGTATCATGGTTGCTCGTGGTGACCTAGGTGTTGAGATCCCTGCTGAAGAAGTTATTTTCGCTCAGAAGATGATGATCGAGAAATGTAACCGTGCACGTAAAGTCGTTATCACAGCAACTCAAATGCTAGATTCTATGATCAAGAACCCTCGTCCAACTCGTGCTGAAGCGGGTGACGTTGCGAACGCAATCATGGATGGTACTGACGCGGTAATGCTTTCTGGTGAAACTGCTAAAGGTAAGTACCCAGTAGAAGCTGTGACTATCATGGCTCAAATTGCTAACCGTACTGATGCAGCTCTTAAAGCCGAGCTAGGTTCTCGTCTAGACAGCCCACGTCTACGTATCACTGAAGCGGTATGTAAAGGTGCAGTTGATACTGCTGAAAAACTAGCAGCTCCACTTATCGTTGTTGCAACTGAAGGTGGTAAATCTGCTCGTTCAGTACGTAAGTACTTCCCTACTGCAAACATTCTTGCTCTTACTACAAACAAGAAAACAGCAGCTCAACTAGTACTAACTAAAGGCGTTCGCCCAGTTGTTGTTGACTCTATCGACAATACAGATTCTTTCTTTGTTAGCGGTAAAGAGCTTGCTCTAGAGTCTGGTCTAGGTAAGAAAGGTGACATCGTTGTTATGGTATCTGGCGCGCTAGTTCCTTCAGGTACAACTAACACAGCATCTGTACACGTACTATAAGATTTCTCTTGTAGAACAAAGTAAAAAGGAGAGCATATTGCTCTCCTTTTTTGATTCTGGCCTTTTAGCGAAAGCTAAGATCCAATAAAGTCTTTGGTATGTGTAACAAGTAGTATCACCATGAGCAAAAAGTAAATTGCACTCACTTTAATACTTAGGACAGCCAAGGCACCCACAGCACCTCTTACAAGATAACGGTTAATCATTTTATACCTCACAACGTCAAGTTAAATGAAATCCGCTTTCTTTTGACTCGTTTATTACTCTACTCAATCCAGAATCGACTGATATTGAGTTGACCTATTAGTTGGCGCATAGATTACCAAAAACTTTACGCCGTGTTAATTTTTTAGTTTATAGATCACATCAACTCTATCGCGAATAACTAAGCTTGAATCTTGATAGCTATTGGACTCTTTACGCATATCAAGTGCCATTGGTCGCATGACAACAGGCTGTGTATTCGGCGCGTTATAAGAAATTTGCCACACTTTTCCTAACTTCATATCAAAGCCTTTTGCTAGTGACTTAGCTTTATTATTCGCATCACGTATGGCTGCCATTCGCGCTTGCCTTTTAAACTTGGCTTCCTCTTTCACTTTTAGTTGGATGTTGTTGACTTGGTTGATGCCATCCTTCAAGGCTAAATCTAGATAGTTGTTTAGCTTTGGCAGATCGTTCACCACAACATTCACAGTTCGATTCGCGCGATAACCCGTTAACTCTGGTTTGCCATCTTTTGGATAGTGATATTGGGGAGCAAGATAAAGGTTGGAGCTGTGAATATTTTCAGCTTTAACACCCGCTTTCTTTAAGCCACTTAAGTATTTGTCTACAACTTTATCAACTGCCTGTTTGGCCTGCTCTGCCGTTAGTGCCGTTTCTAACACCTTGACCGAAAACTCAGCCATATCAGGTTTGGCAGTTACTTCTCCATATCCAGTTGTGACTATATGGGGAAAGTCGAGTGGATCGGCCATCACATTGGCACTGATAAAACCCGATACAAAAATTAATACGCTGACTAGCTTTTTCATCCTTTTCACCTTACTACATGCTTGTTACTCGCTTTGTTCAAAACAAACGAAACAAAGCGAGTTCGGTATAAGTTAGATACGAAATGAGGAAATAGTTTCCACGAATACCAAAATACAGCCCTCTTTTCAGGCTAATGCCACCGCTAGGTTAAGATTTACTCATATGAACATCCACTTGCGGAAACGGAATTTCAATCCCATTTTCATCCAGCGCTTCCTTAATCGCTTGAATTGAATCGTAATACACCGGCCAATAGTCAGAAGTTTTACACCAAGGTCTCACGACGAAATTCACCGATGAATCTGCCAAAGCTAACACACCAATAGTAATGTCAGGATCTTTCAAAATGCGCAGGTCCTTTTCCAATGTTTCTCTTATCACCTTTTTAGTAAGCTGCAGATCAGCGCTGTATGACACTCCGACAGTAAGATCGACACGCCTAGTTTCATGCTTCGAATAGTTAGTGATGGCACCACCGATAACCGATGAGTTGGGTACAACCACCATCTTATTGTCAGGTGATTTAAGAATGGTTTGAAAAATATGGATAGCCTGAACAGAACCAGCAACACCACCTACTTCGACATAATCTCCCGACTTAAATGGCCTAAATGCAACGATTAGTACGCCTGCGGCAAAGTTAGATAACGAACCTTGTAATGCAAGGCCGATTGCTAAGCCTGCTGCACCAATGACTGCTACTACTGAAGCGGTTTGAACACCAATTCGACTCAAGGCTGCAATCAAAACAATGACAAACAATAGATAGCGGACAATAGCACTAATAAACTCAACGACCGCCTTATCCATTTGCTTACTGTTGAGCACTTTGGACACACTCTTTGCGATCGCTTTAACAACTAAATTACCGATAAAGAGGATCAGAATTGCTGAAATAATATTAACACCATACTGAATCAACAAATCTGAATGATCCAAAAGCCAATTCTCAGCGTGAGTTAATCCATCTGACAACGTTGCTGCTTTGCCAACCGATTCTGTAGACATGAGTTTGCTCTCCCTATTTTATCGCTCACATCTATGCGCAAGTTAGAACTCCCTTCGCAAAGAATGAGCCTATTTGAATTGAGGCGAAATAAACCTGAGTTAAGGTCAAAAAAGAAACAATAAGAGAAATAATAGATTGAACAGGAACTTAGAAGTGAGAGTGATAGTAAGGATTGTGAATTAAGCCACGAAATAAGCGTAACAGTGAGTTAAGCAGATACAAAAAAACCCGCTCTAACGAGCGGGCTTAGCAATCACTTATAAACGTCTAATTAAAGAACGTCGATAGCGTTAAGGTCTTTGAACGCTTGCTCAAGACGAGTAACCATTGAAGCTTGACCAGCACGTAGCCATACACGTGGATCGTAGTACTTCTTGTTTGGCGCATCTTCGCCAGTTGGGTTACCGATTTGACCTTGTAGGTAATCGTGGTTTTCAGCTTCGTAAGTGCGGATGCCGTCCCAAGTAGCCCACTGAGTATCAGTATCGATGTTCATTTTGATAACACCGTAAGAGATAGACTCTTGAATTTCAGCTTCAGAAGAACCAGAACCGCCGTGGAATACGAAGTTTAGAGAGTTGTGCTCTAGACCGAACTTCTCAGAAACGTGAGCTTGAGAATCACGTAGGATAGTTGGAGTTAGAACAACGTTACCTGGCTTGTATACACCGTGTACGTTACCGAAAGAAGCAGCGATAGTGAAACGTGGGCTAACAGCGTTTAGTTTCTCGTATGCGTAAGCTACGTCTTCTGGAGAAGTGTAAAGCTCAGATGCGTCCATATCAGAGTTATCAACGCCGTCTTCTTCGCCGCCAGTACAACCTAGTTCGATTTCTAGAGTCATGTTCATTTTAGCCATGCGCTCTAGGTACTTAGCAGAAATTTCGATGTTCTCTTCTAGAGACTCTTCAGAAAGATCAATCATGTGAGAAGAGAATAGTGGCTTACCAGTTTGAGCGAAGAACTCTTCACCTGCGTCTAGCAGACCGTCGATCCAAGGAAGTAGTTTCTTAGCAGCGTGGTCAGTGTGAAGAATTACAGGAACACCGTAAGACTCAGCTACTGCGTGTACATATTTAGCACCAGCTACAGCACCAAGAACTTGAGCTTGTTGACCTTCAAGTTTTAGACCTTTACCAGCGAAGAATGCAGCACCACCGTTAGAGAACTGAACGATAACTGGTGATTTAACTTTAGCAGCTGCTTCTAGTACGCCGTTTACAGAGTCAGTACCAACACAGTTTACTGCTGGAAGAGCGAAACCATTTTCTTTCGCTACTGCAAATACTTTCTGTACGTCGTCGCCAGAGATAACACCTGGTTTTACGAAATCGAAGATCTTAGACATGGATTAAGTCCTATTTTCTGTCGTTTTAACTAAAACGGTTAATTTTAAATTCTGCAATCGTTTGCTCACAACGCGAGCTATTCTAACAAAGAAAAAGCATCGGTGCAGCAAACATAAAAGCGGGAAATCACTCTCCCGCTTTTACTTTAAATAATTACTTTGCGCGCTCTTCAAGCATTGCAACAGCTGGTAATACTTTACCTTCAACAAACTCAAGGAAAGCACCGCCACCTGTAGAGATGTAAGAGACGTCAGCTTTGATACCGAACTTGTCGATAGCTGCTAGCGTGTCACCACCACCGGCAACAGAGAAGCCTTCAGAATCAGCGATAGCACGTGAGATGCCTTCTGTACCAGCTTCGAAGTTTTTGAATTCGAATACGCCAACAGGGCCGTTCCAAAGAATTGTTTTCGCGCCTTTCAGGATTTCTGCTAGTTCTGCAGTTGAGTCTGGGCCTAGGTCGAAGATCATGTCGTCATCTTGAACGTCAGCAACGTTCTTGATTTCAGCTTCTGCGTTTTCATCGAATGCTTTTGCACAAGCAACGTCAGTCGCAACAGGGATTGCACACTCTTCCATTAGCTTCTTAGCAGTGTCTACTAGATCAGCTTCGTATAAAGATTTACCTACATTGTGGCCAGCAGCTGCGATGAATGTGTTCGCGATACCACCGCCAACAACAAGTTGGTCAGCAACTTTAGATAGAGACTCAAGCACTGTTAGCTTAGTTGATACTTTAGAGCCGCCGACGATAGCAACCATTGGACGAGCAGGCTTGTCCATAGCTTTGCCTAGAGCGTCAAGCTCGTTTGCTAGAAGAGGGCCAGCACAAGCGATTGGTGCGTGCATGCCTACGCCGTGAGTTGAAGCTTGAGCGCGGTGAGCAGTACCGAATGCATCCATTACGAATACGTCACATAGTGCAGCGTATTGCTTAGATAGCTCTTCTTCGTTTTTCTTCTCGCCTTTGTTGAAGCGAACATTTTCTAGAACAACAAGTTCACCAGCGTTTAGCTCTAGACCGTTTAGGTAATCTTTCGCTAGCTTCACGTCGCAATCTAGTGCGTCGTTTAAGTAGTTAACTACTGGTTGTAGAGAGAACTCTTCTGCGTACTCACCTTCAGTCGGACGACCTAGGTGCGAAGTAACCATTACTTTAGCGCCAGCTTCTAGGCAACGCTTGATTGTTGGTAGAGATGCTAAGATACGTGCATCTGAAGTTACTTTGCCGTCTTTTACTGGTACGTTTAGGTCAGCACGGATAAATACGCGTTTACCTGCTAGTTCCAGGTCAGTCATCTTGATCACAGACATGATTTGTCCTCTCAACTCAATTAATTAAAATTCTTAGGCGCTCAGTGTCTTACTAAGCCGTCATATATCTCGTCACTACAATCTTAAATGGAGATAAGAAGCTTTTATTTCAAGGCTAGAAATAAATATTATCTCCAATACTATTTGGTGGAGTGCATGATGAGTGCGGTATCTAACATGCGATTGGCAAATCCCCACTCGTTATCACACCAAACTAGCATTTTTACCAACTGTCCATTACTGACCCGGGTTTGAGTCCCGTCCACAATCGCACTATGCGGGTCATGGTTAAAGTCAATGGATACAAGCGGCGCTTCAGTATAATCAACAATGTTGTGTAATGTACACTGGGAAGCCTCTATGATGGTTTGATTTACGTCATTAACTTTCACATTTGTATTCAAAGTGACGCTCAAATCCATCGCAGTTACATTTACTGTGGGAACTCGCACAGAAATGGCTTCAAACTTGTTAGAAAATTTCGGAAATATCCGTTCAATACCTTTGTGAAGCTTGGTATCAACAGGAATGATCGACTGGCTGGCAGAGCGCGTTCTGCGAAGATCGGTATGATAAGCATCGATCACTTGCTGATCGTTCATTGAAGAGTGAATAGTTGTTATTGTTCCTGAATCGATGCCAAACGCATCATCAAGTACCTTAATAATCGGTACAATGCAGTTTGTGGTACAAGACCCATTCGATACCACTTTATGATCAGCGGTGATTGTGTCGTGGTTCACGCCATAAATGATGGTGTTATCCAGATCATTTGCACCCGGGTGTGAAAAAAGCACTTTCTTTGCACCAGCTGCAATATGCTCAAGGCCATCAGCCTGATTACCAAATACACCCGTACAATCTAAGACAATATCAATATCCAGGTCATGCCAAGGTAACAAATTGATCTCAGCTAAATGTAAAATACGAATAGAGTCCTTCTCACCATTTTGATGATGAACGTAGATGTGCTCTTGATCGTTAGTGATCTTTTTCTGAAAACGTCCATGACTAGTGTCGTATTGAAGCAAATGCGACATAGCATCAGGCTGAGCTAACTCATTTACTGCAACCACCTTTATTTGCTCATACTTGCCACTTTCATAGACAGCGCGGAGTACATTGCGGCCAATGCGGCCAAATCCGTTGATAGCAACTTTTAACATGAGCTTCAGACCTTGAACTAAATATCGATATCTCTAATAGCCGCCCATAGTAATGCAAAGATCTTTAAATGAATACTATTGGATAAAAAAACACCGAGCGCTAGGCTCGGTGTTTCTACTTAATGCTATTAGCCTTTGCTAATTTTAAGCTAACAACTCATTCGCAGTGTTAACTACATTCTCAACTGTAAAGCCAAATAGCTTGAATAACTCACCTGCTGGTGCAGATTCGCCGAAGGTTGTCATGCCAATCACGCGTCCGTCTAGGCCCACGTACTTGTACCAGTAGTCTGCAATGCCTGCTTCGATAGCGATACGTGCAGTAACATCACTTGGCAATACCGCTTCACGGTAGGCTGCGTCTTGCTGCTCAAATAGATCAGTTGATGGCAGAGATACTACGCGTACTTGTTTGCCAGCAGCTGTTAGCTCAGCAGCAGCATCTACTGCTAGTTGAACTTCAGAGCCAGTTGCAATCAAGATAAGCTCAGGTTTGCCAGCGCAGTCTTTCAGGATGTAACCGCCTTTAGCGATGTTCGCGACTTGCTCAGCATCACGCTCTTGCTGTGCTAGGTTTTGACGAGAGAAGATAAGAGAGCTTGGGCCGTCTTTACGTTCAATTGCCAGTTTCCATGCTACTGCAGATTCTACTTGGTCACATGGACGCCATGTGCTCATGTTTGGTGTCAGACGTAGAGAAGCGATTTGCTCAACCGGTTGGTGAGTTGGACCATCTTCGCCTAGGCCGATAGAGTCGTGCGTGTACACTTGGATGTTTTGCACTTTCATCAGTGCTGCCATGCGCATTGCGTTACGTGCGTATTCCATAAACATTAGGAAGGTTGCACCGTAAGGAACAAAGCCACCGTGCAGTGCAATACCGTTGATGATGGCTGTCATACCGAACTCACGCACACCGTAGTGGATGTAGTTACCAGACGCATCTTCAGCAGTCAGTGACTTAGAGCCTGACCACATCGTTAGGTTAGATGGCGCAAGGTCAGCAGAGCCACCCATGAATTCAGGTAGCATTTTGCCAAACGCTTCGAGTGCGTTTTGCGATGCTTTACGTGATGCGATGTTCGCTGGGTTTGCTTGCAAGTCAGCAATGATTTTTTGTGTTTCAGCTTCCCACTGTGCAGGAAGTTCACCGTTTACGCGGCGCTTGTATTCAGCAGCAAGCTCTGGGTAAGCGGCTTCATATGCTGCAAACTTGTCATTCCAAGCGGCTTCTTTCGCCTTACCAGCTTCTTTTGCATCCCACTCTGCGTAGATGTCTGATGGGATTTCAAATGCAGCGTGTTCCCAACCAAGGAATTCACGTGCTGCTTGGATTTCTTCCGCTCCTAGTGGCGCACCGTGGCAGTCGTGAGAGCCAGATTTGTTTGGCGAACCAAAACCGATGATAGTTTTCGTACAGATTAGTGTTGGACGTGGGTCTGCTTTTGCAGCTTCAATTGCTGCATTTATAGCGTCAGAGTCGTGACCATCAACTGCAGGGATAACGTGCCAGCCGTACGCTTCAAAACGCTTAGGTGTGTCGTCAGAGAACCAACCTTCTACTTCACCGTCAATTGAGATGCCGTTGTCATCCCAAAATGCAATCAGTTTGCCTAGACCTAATGTACCCGCCAGTGAACAAGCTTCGTGAGAGATGCCTTCCATCAAGCAGCCGTCGCCCATGAACGCATACGTATAGTGGTCAACAATCTCGTGGCCGTCTTTGTTAAATTGCGCCGCTAGAGATTTTTCCGCAATCGCCATGCCCACAGCATTGGTAATGCCTTGGCCTAAAGGGCCTGTGGTAGTTTCGATACCCGGCGCATAACCATACTCTGGGTGACCCGGAGTTTTTGAATGCAGTTGGCGGAAGTTCTTTAGCTCTTCAATCGGTAGCGCATATCCTGTCAGGTGAAGCAAAGAGTAGATAAGCATAGAGCCGTGACCGTTCGAAAGTACAAAGCGGTCGCGATCTGCCCAATTAGGGTTAGTTGGGTTGTGGTTTAGGTGAGAGCGCCAAAGAACTTCAGCGATATCAGCCATACCCATTGGCGCACCTGGGTGACCAGAGTTAGCTTGTTGAACACCATCCATGCTAAGTGCACGGATTGCATTGGCGAGTTGTTTGCGGGATGACATATCTACTCCTGAATGCATTACGCGAATTAAGGTAAAAATTTGCTGCGCTATTCTCTCAAAGCCAATTCCGCACTGCAAACGATTTACACGCCCAATTTAGCCTGTTTACGTCAAACTTTGCGCAACTTATTGCAAGTTCTCACCGTACAAAATTATTTACAAAATACGTTGTTGCATAAAATAGAACACACATTTGCAGAAAAAGGGGTTGTATTTCGCGTAACCAAAACTAAAATAGACGTCTAGATGTAGAAACCTCTACAATCAATTTATTGCATACAAGTGTTGAAATCACACTTTCTAATAACTAAACAACGGAGCTCTTATGGCTAAGCATTTGTTTACTTCTGAGTCAGTTTCAGAAGGTCATCCTGATAAAATCGCCGATCAAATCTCTGATGCGGTTCTTGACGCAATCATAGAGCAAGACCCTAAAGCTCGCGTTGCCTGCGAAACTTACGTAAAAACAGGCATGGTTATGGTTGGTGGTGAAATCACGACTTCTGCTTGGGTAGATATTGAAGAGCTAACTCGTCAAACTGTCCGTGATATTGGTTATGTTCACTCTGACATGGGTTTTGACGCAGACTCTTGCGCTATCCTAAACACCATTGGTAAACAGTCTCCAGACATTAACCAAGGTGTTGATAAGGCAGATCCAAAGGAGCAAGGCGCTGGTGACCAAGGTATCATGTTTGGTTACGCAACCAACGAAACTGAAATTCTAATGCCTGCACCAATTACTTACTCTCACCGTCTTGTACAAAAACAAGCGGAAGTTCGTAAAAATGGCACATTACCTTGGCTACGTCCTGACGCAAAATCTCAGGTTACTTTCCAATATGACCAAGGCAAGATTGTTGGTATCGATGCTGTCGTACTTTCTACTCAGCACTGTGATTCAATCTCAACTCCTGATCTACGTGAAGCAGTGATGGAAGAGATCATCAAGCCAGTTTTACCTTCTGAGTGGATTAATAAAGAAACTAACTTCTTTATCAACCCGACTGGCCGATTCGTTATCGGTGGCCCAATGGGTGACTGTGGTCTAACAGGTCGTAAGATCATCGTTGATACATACGGTGGTGCAGCTCGCCACGGCGGTGGTGCTTTCTCTGGTAAAGATCCATCAAAAGTTGACCGTAGTGCTGCTTATGCTGCACGTTATGTTGCGAAGAACATCGTCGCAGCAGGTCTTGCTGATCGCTGTGAAATCCAACTTTCTTACGCTATCGGTGTTGCTGATCCAACATCTATCATGGTGGAAACTTTCGGAACTGAGAAAGTACCTCATGAAGTAATCATTGGCGCTGTTCGTCAAAACTTCGATCTACGCCCGTATGGCTTACAAGAAATGCTTAACCTGCTTCAGCCAATTTAT
The DNA here is from genome assembly GCF_921294215.1 of Vibrio marisflavi CECT 7928. Taxonomy (GTDB): domain Bacteria; phylum Pseudomonadota; class Gammaproteobacteria; order Enterobacterales; family Vibrionaceae; genus Vibrio; species Vibrio marisflavi. The sequence continues at coordinate 39,934 of NZ_CAKLDM010000002.1, read as the reverse complement.
CAAAAAACAGCTGCATACGGTCACTTTGGTCGTGAAGAGTTCCCTTGGGAAGCGACAGATAAAGCTGAATTGCTACGTGAGTTTGCTGGTCTTTAATAGACATACAACAACTCATTTAGAGCAAATAATCTTTGATAAAACCCCTGCTGTTTGGCAGGGGTTTTATTTTTGACTAAAAAAGCACCAATAAATTTGTAATTTTTTAAAAGCACATCAATAGTTAAAAAAGTGTTAACTGTGCTAAATATCACTGTTTTGGCACCTTTAATCCACCAAGCATGAGCTAGCTGTCGAAAGTTTTGGTGAGCACCACCTTCTTTTAGCAGTTATTCCAATCCACCTCGAGCCAAGGAGGAAACATGCCTAGAGCGGTTGACCCTTCCAATATTGAAGACAAACAAAAAAGAGTATCTGACGAAGAGTACGCGAGAACTATTCCCTGTAATACTGTCAGTGTCTCTGCTCCATTCCACTGGTTGGCCCTTGGCCTACATGACTTTATTCGAATGCCATTAATCAGCGCTTTCTATGGCCTGTGTTTTACTCTGGCTGCGGTTGGAATTGTTTTGCTCGTTCAGTGGCAAGGCACTCATCTTGTCGTTTTACCTAGCTTGATCGTTTATATGCTTATTGGACCTTTTTTAGCATTAGGACTTTACGACGCAAGTTGGGAAAGAGAGAAAGGACATCAAGCGACATTACTTCACTCGATGAAAGCAATTGGCAGAAACTCTACCTCGCAATGGGCATTTGCTATTGTCTTGATGGTCGCGATGATCTTCTGGATGCGAATTGCTGCACTACTTCATGCATTATACCCTTCAGTTCAAGGGGCTCCTTTAATAGACTTCCTGCCTTTCTTGTTAATCGGATCAGCTATTGGCTTCGTCTTGGCAGTCGTGATCTTCACAATATCGGCGTATTCGATGCCGTTAATGATGGAAAGACGTGTAGACGTTATGACAGCCGTCTTCACCAGCTTCAACGCGGTTAAGACCAATATTCCTGCCATGATTGTTTGGGCGTTCATCATTTGTGGAGGCATACTGATTGGCTTTGCTACATACGGCTTAGGTATGTTGATCACTATGCCAATTCTTGGTTACGGTACATGGCATGCTTACCATGAGACCATCAAAAAGCATCACCATAAATAGAATTTGAACCCAATCTCCTTCTATTTATTATCTGAAATATGGTAAAAGTCCTTAGCGAAATGCTTAGGACTTTTTTATTAGAATGATCTCCCCGGAACTCAGCAGCAAGATTCACGACAAAATATGCCAATGTATTGCTAAGGCGAGACGTCATTTTCAATACCAATTTCAAATACCTGAAGTATCTTACAGGTTGAGAGGCAAAGCTGCTGGTAAGGCATTGTTGCTAAACAATCAAATTCGTTTAAATCCAATACTATTGATGGAAAACCAGCAAGCATTTCTCGATGAGGTGATCCCTCATGAGATAGCACATTTAATTGCATTTCATCATTTTGGCCGAGTGAAACCTCATGGAAAAGAGTGGCAGCACATCATGTTAGATGTCTTTCAAGTAACCCCTAGCACTACACACTGCTTTAATATCCAATCCGTACAAGGGAAAACTTTTGAGTATTCTTGTGGGTGCTCTACATTCACACTAACAATACGAAGACATAATAAGGTCCTGAGGAAACAAGCAAGTTATTCTTGTAAGAAATGTACCAAGGTACTGAAATATACAGGGGTTGAGTGTAATCAGGGTTGAATTTTTCTCAGTTCACTCCCATCTTATGGGTTACCCTATTCCGCAATAGCTAGTTTTTACCATGAGAATACCCCGAGTCTATCACCCTGAACCAATTAACCAGCTTGGAACACTACAGCTGTCTGAAGACGCTGCTGGGCACATCGCACGAGTATTACGCATGAAAGTCGGCCAGCAGTTGGTTCTTTTTGATGGAAGCGGACATGAGTTTCCTAGCACGATTACAAACGTCACAAAAAAACAGGTTGACGTTGAGGTGCAGGAAAAAGCGCACAAAGATATTGAATCACCATTAGATCTTCATTTAGGCCAAGTGGTCTCACGAGGTGAGAAAATGGAATTCACTATCCAAAAGTCTGTCGAGCTTGGAGTGAATACAATCACACCTCTACTCTCTGAGCGCTGCGGAGTAAAACTAGACACAAAACGTTTTGAAAAGAAATTGCTCCAGTGGCAAAAAATTGCGATTGCAGCCTGTGAGCAATGTGGTCGAAATGTTGTACCAACAATTCGACCTATCATGAGCTTAGAAGATTGGTGCGCTGAAAAAAGTGAAGCGCTAAAGCTCAACTTACACCCTCGTGCGAAGTACTCAATCAACACTCTTCCCGACAATTTAAATAAAGTCCGCCTACTCATTGGCCCTGAAGGTGGATTGTCAGAAGAAGAAATTGTAATGTCGAGAACACATCAGTTTGAAGAAACCTTGTTAGGGCCAAGAGTTCTACGCACCGAAACTGCAGCTCTGACTGCTATAGCCGCCCTACAAGTTCGCTTTGGCGACTTGGGATAACCGGAGATGACAATGATTAAACTTGGTATCGTGATGGACCCTATCTCGTCTATCAATATTAAGAAAGATTCCAGCTTTGCGATGATGCTAGAGGCACAACGCAGAGGCTACCAAATCCACTATATGGAAATGAATGATCTACACTTAGATCAAGGTACCGCTATAGCGGACACAAAAGTTGTAGAATTGAAGGATGATCCAAGCGGCTGGTATCAATTTAAGTCAGAGCAAACCATAGCACTGTCTGAACTTGATGCCGTATTGATGCGTAAAGATCCACCATTTGATACTGAGTATATCTACGCAACTTATATTTTGGAGCGCGCTGAAGAGCAAGGAACTTTAATCGTCAATAAGCCACAAAGCTTACGCGATTGTAATGAGAAGCTATTTACTGCTTGGTTCCCAGAGCTAACTCCGACAACAATTGTGACGCGTAAAGCGGATAAGATTAAAGCATTCCGTGAAGAACATGGTGATGTCATCTTAAAACCACTAGATGGTATGGGCGGTGCATCTATTTTCCGAGTTAAGGAAAATGATCCGAACGTATCGGTTATCATCGAAACTCTAACTAATCACGGACAAAACTACGCTATGGCGCAGACGTTTGTTCCAGATATTAGCAACGGTGATAAGCGTATTTTGGTGGTAGATGGGGAGGCAATGCCTTACTGTCTGGCTCGTATTCCTGCTAAAGGAGAAACACGAGGTAACTTAGCTGCGGGAGGAACAGGGGAAGCTCGTCCACTCAGCGAAACAGACAAGAAAATAGCGGAAGCTGTGGCTCCAACACTAAAAGAAAAAGGCCTGATTTTTGTCGGCCTTGACGTAATTGGCGATAAGCTGACTGAGATAAACGTAACCAGCCCAACATGTATCAAAGAAATTGAGGCCGCTTTCGACATCTCAATCACAGGGAAGTTAATGGATGCAATTGAGCGCCGTCTGCAGGCGTGAAAGCGAGATGCAGGGTGTTAAACCCTGCTCCTTAAATCTATTGGGATTGGAGTTACTATGAACCTTACAAATCATTTCTTAGTGGCAATGCCTGGTATGAAAGATCCCTATTTCAAGCATAGAGTGATCTATGTTTGTGAGCACAATGAAGAAGGTGCTATGGGGCTAATGATCAATGCTCCGATTGATATTACTGTTGGCGGTATGTTGGAGCAGGTAGATATAGAGCCAGTCCATCCTCAACTGCTGAAAGACAGCTTAGAGAAGCCAGTACTCAATGGCGGCCCTGTTTCGGAAGATCGCGGTTTCATTCTCCATCAACCAAAAGATCACTATGAATCCAGTCTAAATATGACTGACCAAATCTCAGTAACCACTTCGAAAGATATCCTAAGTGTGTTAGGCACCGAAGCAGAGCCCGATTGCTACCTTGTCGCTCTTGGTTATTCTGGTTGGGAAGCGGGCCAATTGGAATCGGAGCTAGCCGAAAACTCATGGCTGACAATAGAGGCGGATCCTGATGTCATTTTCAATACGCCAATCCACGAAAGATGGAAAAAAGCCGTTCAAATGCTTGGTATTGACTCCGCTCAGCTCTCCACACAGATCGGCCACGCATAACCATTTCTACCCAAAAGTGTGCTAGTCTCTAGCGCACTTTTCTTCACCCAAGATCAACGAGATTATTATGTCACGCACAATCATGGCATTTGATTACGGCACCAAAAGCATCGGCAGTGCAATTGGTCAAGAAGTCACAGGCACCGCTTCACCACTAAAGGCTTTCAAAGCTAAAGATGGCATTCCAAATTGGGACGAAATACAGACCCAGATAAACGAGTGGAAACCAGACTTAGTTGTCGTCGGCCTGCCTACAGATTTGCATGGTAAAGCGCTAGAAACCATTACTCCGAGAGCAAAAAAGTTTGCCAAGCGACTACATGGCCGTTTCGGAGTCACCGTTGAAATGCATGACGAACGCCTTTCCACCACAGAAGCTCGCTCAGAGTTATTTGAAATGGGCGGCTATAAAGCTTTGTCGAAAGGTAATGTGGATTGCCAATCAGCCGTAGTAATTTTGGAGAGCTGGTTTGAACATCAGTGGCAATAAAAATTAAAACTGATAGCGCACGAAAACCTCAATCCATGTCGATCTTTACATCACTCAATGTGGATTGTTTCTCCGAGCTTTGACGACTCTTTAGCATTATTCGCAAGTCGTTGGCTGAATCGGCATGATGCAAGGCATCTTCTTCACTGATAAGGTCATCGACCACTAACTGGTAGAGTGATTGATCAAAAGTTAACATGCCGTGCTCTTTCGACTTCACCATGGCCGCTTTTAGCTCGTGCAATTCACCACGGCGCAATAAATCTGATATGCGTGGAGTATTAAGCAAATTTTCAAACACTCCGTGTCGACCATTACCTTTCTTATCTCGCACCAATTGTTGGGCAACAATCCCTTTTAAATTGATAGACAAGTCAAACAGAAATTGATCTTTGCGCTCTTTCGACACCAAATGCAAGATGCGCTCAATGGCCTGATTGGCATTATTCGCATGGAGTGTCGCCACACACAAGTGGCCTGTTTCGGCAAAGCTCATTGCGTACTCCATCGTCTCACGATTGCGTATCTCCCCAATCAAAATCATATCTGGAGCTTGTCGCAGCGAGTTTTTCAAAGCCGTTTCATAACTCAGCGTATCCAAACCAACTTCTCGCTGAGTAACAATGCATTGGTTATGATCATGAACAAACTCGATTGGATCTTCAACAGTAAGAATGTGTCCTTGAGTATGCTGATTTCGATGGCCAACCATTGCAGCAAGTGTGGTGGATTTTCCCGATCCTGTTGCCCCAACCACCAATACTAAGCCCCTTTTAGCTAGAGAAAGATCACCGATAGCTTTTGGCAGCTTTAAACTATCAATTGTCGGGATAGTCGTTTCTATTCGCCGAATGACGGCTCCGGGCATTTCGCGTTGGAAAAAGGCACTGACTCTAAATCGGCCTTCATCTCGAACGATGGCAAAATTGGCTTCTCGACTCTGTTTAAATGTATCCCAATCTCCCTTGCTCATCGTTGATTGAAGCATGTTGATAAGAGTAGCCTCAGTAAGAGGCTCCCCCTGTGCAACCAAGTTTCCATCAATACGGAAAGAGACCGGCTTTCCGACTGTGATATAAAGATCAGACGCTTCACAAGCGATCATCTCAAGTAGACATTGATTGAAATCCATATTCACCCTTACATCGAACCTGAGTCAATCTCAACTTTCTTCTGAACCTCTTCCATATCAACTACCCCTTTGGCGAGTAATTGTTTGGCGTTTTGCTCCATGGTCACCATGCCGTGAGTCGCTCCGGTTTGAATAATGGAAAACATTTGAGCAATTTTATCTTCTCGAATTAGGTTTCGAATCGCGGGAGTGGCAATCATAATCTCATGACAAGCGACTCGACCTCCCCCAACTCTTTTAAGAAGCTTCTGAGCAATTACTGCTCGGAGTGACTCAGATAGCATGGAACGCACCATACCTTTATCTGCTCCCGGAAAAACATCGATGATTCGGTCAATGGTTTTAGCTGCAGAACTAGTATGAAGTGTGCCAAAGACTAAATGGCCTGTTTCAGCGGCCGTCAGAGCCAAACTAATGGTCTCTTGATCGCGCAACTCACCGACAAGAATAACATCAGGATCTTCACGTAGAGCACTTCTCAAGGCGTTATTGAAACTAAGAGTATCTCGATGAACCTCCCTTTGATTGATCAAACATTTCTTGTTGTTGTGCACAAACTCAATCGGGTCTTCAATCGTTAAGATATGCTTGTTGTGATGGGTATTAATGTAGTCGACCATCGCCGCCAATGTGGTCGACTTACCAGAACCGGTCGGGCCCGTTACAAGCACTAAACCTTTTTCATAATTAGAAACTTTTTCAAAAATATCTGGCGCATCTAGTTGTTCGAGAGTTGGGATATCAACAGGTATGGTTCTAAAAACTGCGGAGCAGCCACGCGACTGGTTAAAAGCGTTGACACGAAAGCGGCCAACATCAGCTAGCTGATAGGAAAAGTCCACTTCTAGTCTTTCTTCGAATTCACTTCTTTGGGCATCATTCATAATATCGAAAACTAAGTGATGTACTTCAGAATGCGACAGAGCAGGCACACCAAGCTTTCTTACTTCACCATCAATTCGTATCATGGGAGGAACACCCGCAGAAAGGTGTAGATCTGAGGCATTATGCTTTACACTAAAATCCAATAACTCAGCAATATCCATTTAAGTTCCTTAGGGTTTACTAACCTAGTAAAAGTGCCATGAGTAATATTCAACAAAATATCGAACATATCTCTTCACTGATCCATAGTGCTCAACAAAAGTGTGGACGAGCTCCAGACTCCGTGCAACTTTTAGCGGTCAGCAAAACAAAACCACTGGAAGACGTTATCCAAGCTGCGAAAGCAGGACAGGTTGCCTTTGGCGAAAATTACGTCCAAGAAGGCGTCGATAAAGTTCAACAAATTCAACAAATCGCCCCTGAGTTCAATCTTGATTGGCACTTCATCGGTCCCATTCAATCAAACAAAACCAAACCTGTTGCGGAAAACTTTGATTGGGTGCATACGGTAGACAGGTCGAAGATTGCGCAGCGGCTCAATGACCAGCGTCCAGCAGACAAAGAGCCCTTACAAGTACTCATCCAAGTAAATACGAGTGGCGAAAGCTCTAAGTCAGGCGCAACAGAAGCTGAAGTATTTGAGCTAGCAGAGTTGATTTCATCCCTGCCCAACCTCACTTTAAGAGGATTGATGTCGATTCCAGCGAACGTCACTGACTATCAGTCGCAGCTGGAGGCATTCCAACAGTTAGCTCAGATGAAAGAGAAACTGTCAGAGAAATTCGATCATATAGATACTCTGTCGATGGGCATGACTGGCGATATGGAAGCCGCCATTGAGGCAGGCAGTACAATGGTTCGCATCGGCACCGCTATCTTTGGAGCAAGAGACTATAGCAACCGATAGCGAACATTAAGTTAGTGACTCGAATTTTGCACCATGGGCAGAGTGCGTCTGCGCAAAGCAAAAGATTTAAAGGTAATAAAATGAACTACAAGAAAATCACCTTCGTCGGTGCGGGCAACATGACTCGCTCAATTATTGCGGGTTTAGTCGCAAGCGACTACCCTGCAGAGCTCATCACAGCAACAAATCCAAGCCCTGGTAAAAGAGAAGAGCTAGCCAATTCATTTTCTATTAATACAAGTAGCGATAACATTGCATCTGTCAAAGATGCTGAAGTTGTAGTGTTAGCGGTGAAACCGCAAATCATGCAAGATGTCGCAAACGAATTAAAGCAGCTAGATTTAACCAATAAACTGATCATTTCGATTGCTGCTGGCATTAAGTGCCAACGATTTAATGAAATGTTTGGTCAAACATTAAGACTTGTACGTGTCATGCCAAATACCCCATCATTAGTGGGACTTGGTATGAGCGGGCTTTATGCTGCAGAGAATGTTGATGAGCCTAACAAACAGTACGCGTCAGATTTAATGTCTGCAGTAGGTAAAACCTGCTGGGTGGAAGAAGAATCTGGTATCAATAATGTTATTGCAGCGGCAGGCAGCGCACCAGCTTATTTCTTCCTATTTATGGAAGCAATGCAAGCTGAAGCGATAGCACAAGGGTTTGACAAAGAAACTGCGCGCACGTTGGTGCAACAGGCAGCATTAGGCGCAGCTCATATGGTTGAAGCCAACCCTGAAACTGAGTTGTCTACACTGAGAGAGCAAGTAACGTCAAAAGGCGGTACAACCGCAGAAGCACTAAGAACATTTAACGAGCAACAGCTAAGCAGCATAGTCGCAAAAGCGATGCGAGCTGCGGTTACTCGTGCAGAAGAAATGGAAAATTTATTTTAACTTATACAGAAAGGGCCATTTATGGACGCATTTTTATTTCTGATTCGCACCGTTTTTGAACTCTATATTATGGTGGTGATCTTGCGCATTTGGCTTCAAGCCGCACGCGCTGACTTTTACAATCCATTTTCTCAATTCATCGTAAAAGCGACTCAACCAGTCGTAGCACCTCTTAGAAGAATAATACCTTCGATTGGTAGTATCGATATGGCGACATTGCTGTTTGCGTATGTGTTGTCAGTGCTTAAATTTGCAGTGATGAACCTTGTCGCTTCTGGTGGCGCAGCTGCTGGATTTAGCACTGGCTTGCTATTCATAGGTCTGTTGTCACTAATAAAAGCTGTTGGTGGATTGCTATTCTGGATCCTTCTTATCCGCGCAATCTTAAGCTGGGTAAGCCAAGGTCGCAGCCCTATTGAATATGTGTTCCATCAACTAACTGAACCATTCCTAGCGCCAATTCGCCGCATTATTCCAGTGATGGGTGGTTTGGATCTGAGCGTACTAGTACTGTTTATTTTGCTTCAGTTCCTCAACATGTTGATCGGTGGATTTATTGGTCCCGTTTGGTACCAACTATAATCTCTATCACAGAAAGCTCGTTTTCTAGCAGCAACAATAAAGAAACCATCCACTTTGATGGTTTCTTTTGTATCTACCGTATGGACACAACAATATGAAATGGATTACTGCACTCGTTATCTCACTACTCGCCTTCCCTTCTTGGGCTGAACAAGCTAAAACAATCAAAGACTTGGAAGTTCACTACTCGGCATTGAACTCGACATTCTTGACACCACAGATCGCTAAAAACTATAAACTCAAGCGCAATGGCTACACCGCTATTTTAAACATCAGTATTTTAGATCGCTCAAAAGCAGGCAAACCAGCAACAGAAGCTACGATAAATGCGACCAGCAAAAACTTAGTGGGTAACAGCAGAAAGCTCGCTTTCAATGAAATTAAAGAGGGTGATGCAATCTACTATATTGCGGAATTCCCAATTACCAATGAAGAGAATATTACCTTCGACATTAATATTGATGCTGGAACAAAGGGCGCAGGTACTATAAAGTTCAACCAAAAGTTTTATGTCGAAGAATAGCTGCCTAGTAAACTCCTGCTGGCAGAAATACATTGGGATCCATTATGAGCAAATTAGTTCTAGCTACAGGCAACCAAGGCAAAGTACGTGAGATGGCAAACCTTCTCTCTGAATTTGGTTTTGACGTGCGTGCACAAAACGAATTTAACGTATCTGAAGTGGCAGAAACTGGCACAACATTTATTGAAAATGCCATCATAAAAGCACGCCATGCTGCAATGGAAACCGGTCTGCCAGCCATCGCTGATGACTCTGGACTTGAAGTCGATTTCTTAAAAGGCGCTCCGGGTATTTACTCTGCTCGCTATGCAGGAGAAGGCGCTTCAGACCAAGATAACCTAAACAAGCTTCTTGAAGCGCTGCGCGATGTGCCTGAAGAGCAGCGTACAGCTCGCTTTCACTGTGTTTTAGTTTTTATGCGACATAAAGACGATCCAACACCAATCGTTTGTCATGGTAGCTGGGAAGGCAAAATACTAACCGAAGCCCATGGCGAGAATGGCTTTGGCTACGACCCAATATTCTATGTTCCAGAGACAAAGTGTGCTTCAGCTGAGCTTAAGCCTGAGCAGAAAAAACAACTTTCGCACCGTGGTAAAGCACTGAAAAAACTCTTTGCAGCTTTATCAGAGAAAGCATGATTGCGATGAAACTCATTCCACCACCACTCAGCCTATATATTCACATTCCTTGGTGTGTACAAAAGTGCCCATACTGTGATTTTAACTCTCATACATTAAAGGATGAGATACCAGAACAGCAGTATATTGAAGCATTGTTGGAAGATTTAGCGAACGATATTGAACGATACCGCCTAACTAAAAATTCAAGGCCATTAAAATCAATATTTATCGGTGGTGGTACCCCTAGTCTTATTTCGGCTCAGGGAATCCAATCGCTACTCAAAGGCGTTGAAAAGAAACTAGCCTTTTCTCCTGATATTGAAGTTACGATGGAAGCCAACCCAGGCACTATTGAAGCAGATAGGTTCGAGCAATATCGCGAAGCCGGTGTCACTCGAATTTCTATTGGCGTACAAAGTTTCGAGCAAGCAAAGTTAGAAAGTTTAGGACGAATACACGGAGAAGGCGAAGCGGTTCGCGCAGCCCAACTAGCCCATAAAATTGGCTTAAAGAGCTTTAATTTAGACTTAATGCATGGCCTTCCTGACCAAAGCATTGAGCAAGCACTTGCCGATCTTGATAAAGCGATTGAACTCGCACCACCACATTTGTCGTGGTACCAACTGACTATCGAGCCTAACACTCAGTTTTTCTATAAGACGCCGACACTTCCTGACGACGACGACCTTTGGGATATTTTCGAGCAAGGGCATAAGAAACTCACTGACGCAGGTTACGTACAATACGAGATTTCTGGTTACAGCAAGCCAGAATATCAATGTCAGCACAACCTTAACTACTGGCGCTTTGGTGATTATCTAGGTATTGGCTGCGGGGCACACGGTAAGGTTAGCTTTGATGATGGGCAGATTTTGCGTACCAACAAAATCAAACATCCAAAAGGCTATTTGGCAGCAAAAGATAACTTGGTTAAACCTTACCTAAATGAAGAAGCACCGGTTCTGGAAAAAGATAGACCATTTGAGTTTTTCATGAATCGTTTCCGTCTCATTGAAGCCTGCCCAAAGCAAGACTTTGTTGATACGACAGGCCTCACGCTTGAATCCATCTCCAGTACAATCAAATGGGCAGTAGAAAAACAGTTTTTGTCAGAAAGTGAGACGCATTGGCAAGTCACCCAAAAAGGTAAGCTGTTTTTAAATGATTTGCTCGCTGCGTTTGTCGCCGAAGAAGAAAGCGAATAGCAGCAGTGTAAAAAGCAAATGAGGCGCAAACAGCGCCTCACATAAAGCTCTTTATTCCTATTCTACGTTTAGAATATTGAACGACCAATCCGCTCTGAAAGTAGCTCTAATGCTTTAGTGCCTGCCAACGAGTTGCCAGATTCATCTAATTCTGGAGACCAAACAGCAATCGTCATATCACCCGGTACTACCGCGATAATACCGCCCCCAACACCCGATTTACCCGGCATTCCTACTCGATAAGCAAACGAGCCGGCACCATCATACAAGCCACAAGTCGCGAGCAACGCATTAAGTTGCTTGGTTTGGTTTGGTTCTAGAACTTTTTGACCGGTTTCGACGGAGACACCTTTATTCGCTAAATAACTATGCGTGATAGCTAACTCTTCGCAGCTGAGTTTCAAAGCGCAAGCATGGAAGTAGTTATTCAGCACAGGGATCACTTCATTACCGAAGTTACCAAAAGAGCGCATCAGATAAGCAATCGCAGCATTCCTATCGCTGTGCATCATTTCAGAAGCGGCAACCACTTTATCGTAAACAATATGGCTGTTGCCGGACAACTGACGTACAAATTCCAATAATCTCTGCCTTGGTGCAGATAAACGACCAAACAACAAATCTGAAATGACTATCGCACCAGCATTGATAAATGGATTACGCGGAATACCGTGTTCCATTTCAAGCTGAATCATCGAATTGAAAGCTTGACCAGATGGCTCCTTACCTACTCTCTGCCATATCTCTTCGGGCTTATACAAGCACATGGCTAAAGTGAGGCTTAGTACCTTTGAAATTGATTGTATCGAGAATTGCTCAGCAGAATCTCCTGCTCTAAAGACTTCACCCTCGTTAGTACAAACCGCAATACCCAGTTTGCTGTTTTCAACTTTCGCAAGCGCTGGAATATAGTCAGCGACTTTTCCTTGCCCAATTAATGGCCGAACTTCTTCTAGGATTTCAGATAAAATGTCATCGGTTGGTTTTATCATTAAAGTCTTAAGCTCCCAAAGAGTAAAAAGCCAACACGATAGGTTGGCTTACATCAAATCAATTAAAGAACGAAAAGATAAAGTCTATTGATTGCGTTTGTATTGAATATCCCACACACCATGTCCTAATCTGTGACCGCGCGCTTCAAATTTTGTAAGCGGCCTTGAATCAGGGCGAGGAACAAAGTGACCTTCCTCAGCTATGTTTTCATAACCCGGAGCTTGTTCCATTATTTCGATCATGTGCTCAGCGTAGTTTTCCCAGTCTGTCGCCATGTGGAAAATACCTTCGTTCAAGATGAGTTTACTTCTTACCATCTCAGCAAATTCTAACTGAACAATACGACGCTTGTGGTGACGCTTCTTGTGCCAAGGGTCTGGGAAGAACAGTTGCAATGTGTGCAGGCTGCCATCTGGAATCATATTCGCAAACACTTCTACTGCGTCATGACACATCACTCGAAGGTTAGTTAGACCTTCTTCCTTCGCTGCTGCGAGACAAGCACCAACACCCGGGCTATGAACCTCGATGCCAATGAAGTTTTTCTCAGGCGCGTTTTTAGCCATTTCAACCAATGATGCACCCATGCCAAAGCCAATTTCCAAAACTACAGGATTATCGTTACCAAATACTGTATTCCAATCAAGTAGCTGCTCTTGATAATCGATACCCATCGTCGGCCAGCACTCTTTCATCGCAGTTTCTTGACCTTTGGTCAAGCGCCCTTCACGACGAACGAAGCTTCTCACTTTACGTACAAGTTTGCCGTCTTCGGTGTATTCATTTGTGGTTACGTCACTCATTTTCTGCCTGCTTAAAAATTGGTCTTGCATTCGCGGATTTGTGATTATCCAAAGAAATGGCGTTGGTGCAAGTTTTTATCGAATTAGAAGCCGACAAATCGCTATTCCCCTACAAATTACTGGTTGTATAACGAGCCTAAAGTATGATGCAATTTCGCCCTCAAACGAATACACACTTCAAAGGCGAAAACTCTGTGACACCTTTTGCTTCCGCAATCCTTGATTGGTATGACGCTTACGGACGGAAAAACCTACCTTGGCAACAAGATAAAACTGCCTACAGCGTTTGGCTTTCTGAAATAATGCTACAACAAACCCAAGTAGCTACCGTGATCCCCTACTTTGAGCGATTTTTAGCTCGCTTTCCGACTGTGACAGATTTAGCCAATGCTCACCAAGACGAAGTATTACACCTGTGGACTGGCCTAGGGTATTACGCTCGCGCTCGCAACCTACATAAAGCAGCACAAATCGTTCGCGATGAATATCAAGGTGAGTTCCCAACCGATTTAGACTCAATGAATGCGCTGCCCGGTATTGGACGTTCGACTGCGGCTGCAGTGCTATCTTCTGTATACAAGAAGCCTTTTGCTATTCTAGATGGCAACGTCAAACGAACTCTTGCTAGAAGCTTCGCAGTACCAGGTTGGCCGGGACAAAAGAAAGTTGAAAATCAACTGTGGGCAATCGCAGAAGAGCACACGCCGGAATCGGATACCGATAAATATAACCAAGCGATGATGGACATGGGGGCAATGGTCTGCACACGCAGCAAACCAAAGTGCTCCCTATGTCCGGTAAGCGAGTTTTGTGCCTCCAACAAACAAGGAAATCAATTAGATTTTCCGGGCAAAAAGCCGAAAAAAGAAAAGCCAACCAAAGAAGTATGGTTTGTGATATTACATCACAACAATCACGTGTGGCTCGAGCAGCGCCCACCAACAGGCATTTGGGGAGGGTTATATTGCTTCCCTGAAAACAGCGATGCACAAATTTCAGCTCAGCTAGAAAGGCTCACAATACAGCCGGAAAATATTGTAAAACAGTCTCAGCTAATTTCATTTCGTCATACTTTCAGCCATTACCATTTGGATATTACGCCTGTTTTGATTGATATATCAAAACAGCCTGAAATGGTCATGGAAGCAAACCAAGGTCTTTGGTATAACTTATCTCAACCTAAAGAAGTCGGTTTGGCAGCTCCTGTTAAACAGCTGATTGAATCACTGCCACACGAACTTCCTTCCAATATTCATGAGGAATCACTATGAGCCGCACCGTATTTTGTGCCCGCCTAAATAAAGAGGCTGAGGGCCTCGACTTTCAACTTTATCCTGGCGATCTTGGAAAACGCATTTTTGACAATATCTCTAAGGAAGCGTGGGCACAGTGGCAGCATAAGCAGACCATGCTCATCAATGAGAAAAAGCTCAACATGATGGATCCAGAACATCGCAAACTCATTGAAACGGAAATGGTCAATTTCTTGTTTGAAGGAAAAGATGTTCACATTGAGGGTTACACCCCACCAAGTGAATAATTTCCTCTTATACTCAAAAGGCATCAATATTATAAATTTGGTGCCTTTTTTGAATAACATCTAGGACGGACAGGTAACGTAAGGGACAACATGAAGAGATTCATCTTTCTGCTTTCAGCAATCATGCTCACTGGCTGCAGCCGAGAGTTTGTCGAAAGTATGTATGATGTCAACTACGAGCCCACAAACCGTTTTGCTAAAAACCTAGCCCAACTGCCCGGACAATACACCAAAGATACCGCTGCTTTTGATGCTCTGGTAAACAGTTTTTCTGGCAATATTGAAAAGCGTTGGGGAAGCAAAGAAATACGAATTGCAGGCAAAAGCAATTATGTAAAATACATCGACAATTACCTAAGCCGAACAGAAGTTAACTTCAGTAAAGGCACCATAGTTGTCGAAACTATCGCTTCTACGGAACCAAAAGAGCACCTGCGCAAAGCCATCATCACGACGCTATTAACGCCTGACAACCCTTCTCAAGTAGATCTTTTCTCCTCAAAAAGCATCAAGCTTGAAGGGCAACCTTTTCTTTATAAGCAAGTTTTAGACGAGGATAACCAACCCATTCAATGGTCATGGCGAGCAAACCGTTTTGCCGATTATTTGATAGCTCATAAACTGAAGGTCAAAACAGTAGACTTTAAGAAAGCTTACTACGTAGAAATCCCTATGGTGCAAGACCAGATCCGTATTCGCAGTTATCAATACGCAAGTATCGTAAGAAAGGCATCCAGAAAATACGGCATTCCAGAAGATTTAATTTACGCTATTATTAAAACCGAAAGCAGCTTCAATCCATACGCAGTGAGCTGGGCTAACGCCTATGGACTAATGCAAGTAGTGCCGAAAACCGCAGGCCGAGATGTATTTAAGTTAGTCAAAAATCGTTCTGGACAGCCTTCGCCAGAGTATCTTTTCAATCCAGAAAACAATATCGATACCGGAACGGCCTATTTTTACCTCCTGAAAAACCGTTACTTAAAAGGTGTTCGCAACCCGCTCTCTTTAGAGTACAGCATGATCTCGGCTTATAACGGGGGGGCAGGAGGCGTGTTAAATACGTTTAGCCGCAACCGAACCAGAGCAATGAGAGATCTAAATTCACTGCAACCTAACCAAGTTTATTGGGCGCTGACTAAAAAGCACCCTAGTTCAGAGTCACGTCGCTACTTAGAAAAAGTTACTAAATTTAAAAAAGAATTTAACGCGAATAAAACCTAACTCTCATTTCTGTCTAAATTATCGCCACTCAAACAACATTTCGATGTTTTTTCAAAAAACAAGTTGACGTGAGAGCCGAAAATCCGTTTAATAGCGCTCCGTTGCCCGGATAGCTCAGTCGGTAGAGCAGAGGATTGAAAATCCTCGTGTCGGTGGTTCGATTCCGCCTCCGGGCACCACAATTTGGTGTTATCGCTTAATCATTATTGATTCAGCGCTAGTGCAAAAAATAAAGTGTGCCGACTTAGCTCAGTAGGTAGAGCAACTGACTTGTAATCAGTAGGTCACCAGTTCGATTCCGGTAGTCGGCACCATTTTTTGCCTCGATAGCTCAGTCGGTAGAGCAGAGGATTGAAAATCCTCGTGTCGGTGGTTCGATTCCGCCTCGAGGCACCATCTATTCCCCCTTAGTTCAGTTGGTAGAACGGCGGACTGTTAATCCGTATGTCGCAGGTTCGAGTCCCGCAGGGGGAGCCATATTAGAAAAAGCCGCAGTGAAAACTGCGGCTTTTTCGTTTCTAGTTTAGCTATCACGTGAGCACTGGTTGATTTTCCGCTTCGAAGAACGCTAGATCTGACTCTCGACTTAACTCATCTTGACTAGCATAGTATACCTCTCCGAATACCCCCTGCTAAAACACAAATTCATTAGCTACTGTTTACGTATGTTTTATCGCCATTTATCTATAGTGTTAGGGAACAAAATAGACAAAAACACTGTACTAAGTACATAAAAGCAACAAACGATACTTTTTTTGCAATTTGATGTTGACCTACACCACGAAAAACCGTTTAATACACCCCGTCGCCCGGATAGCTCAGTCGGTAGAGCAGAGGATTGAAAATCCTCGTGTCGGTGGTTCGATTCCGCCTCCGGGCACCACTATTTAATTTCAGTGCTGAAAGCATTGAAAAGAAATAAAGTGTGCCGACTTAGCTCAGTAGGTAGAGCAACTGACTTGTAATCAGTAGGTCACCAGTTCGATTCCGGTAGTCGGCACCATTTTCTACTTTTTAAGTAGACTGTTTGAAAGAACAATTCCCCCTTAGTTCAGTTGGTAGAACGGCGGACTGTTAATCCGTATGTCGCAGGTTCGAGTCCCGCAGGGGGAGCCATTTTAGCCATAAGGCAAATGTGCCGACTTAGCTCAGTAGGTAGAGCAACTGACTTGTAATCAGTAGGTCACCAGTTCGATTCCGGTAGTCGGCACCATTTTCTACTTTTAAGTAGACTGTTTGAAAGAACAATTCCCCCTTAGTTCAGTTGGTAGAACGGCGGACTGTTAATCCGTATGTCGCAGGTTCGAGTCCCGCAGGGGGAGCCATATTAGAGAAAGCCGCAGTGAAAACTGCGGCTTTTTTCGTTCTAGCGCCTAAAACTCTCATGTTAGCTAGATTAGCCAATTATTACTAAGTCTGTGTTCTGCACTCAATACTCGCCAAAAGCTCTCTAAGCGTTTAACTACTGGCATCATACCTTTTCAGCGCTCTACTTCGCTTCATACGCCATGCCGCCCTTAGGCAAGAAGGAAGTACAATAGACATTAAAAAAGCCAGCTAGTTACACTAGCTGGCTTTTTGTCTTCAGGTAAGGCTTTGCATTACTTTGCGTTATTACGCTCTGCAACCTCTTTGTCTAGCTCTTCGAGCTTTTCTTTCATCTGGGCTCGGCATGCATTAGTTAGCTTACGAACACCGGATTTATCGATGCCTTCCGTACTGATTTGAGGAAGTATTTCCACAATCACGTGTCCATTATTCCACTTATTCAGCTTAAGGTTTTTGGTCGAGCTACAGACGATAGGAGTAACTGGAACCTCAGCTCCAATGGCTGCATGGAAGGCTCCTGTCTTAAATGGTAGCAGTCCGCGCCCACGTGAGCGGGTCCCCTCTGGGAACATCCAAACAGACACATTGGTTTTCTTCATTGTATCAACCACTTGCCCTATCGTATCCATTGCTTTGGCTAGGTTTTTTCTATCAATCAGAATATTACCTGTTATCCAGTAGAGCTGGCCAAATAGCGGCATAAACGCCAAGCTTTTCTTACCAACGGTGACGGCATTAGGTGCAACAGCTGACGAAACCGTAAACATATCCCAGTTACTTTGGTGGTTGGCTACATAGATGCTCTGGCCACGATTGTAGTAGTCGTCCGGAGTGCGCAGCTCTAGTTTGATTCCATACACTCTGGACATCTTGGCAAACAAGCGGCCAAACGTAAAAACATGTTTTGGGTTTCTTGGGCTTAGTAAACAGTAACCACAACCAAAAACAAACATAAAAACAGCAAAAATTACTGTCACAAGGACACGAAATAATGCAATCATTTTCGTTCTCCAAAGGAACACAATAAAAAGAGCCGAAACCCTAGTTTCGGCTCACAATCAATTATTAGAGCTTACTTAATCGCAGCTTGGATAAGAAAGCTAACCTCTTCCAATTATTCAATCAAGTATAATTTGGACTATTAGAGGCCAATTTACTCTTTAAAGCGCTCTATATTAACACCTAGAGCAGAAAGCTTATCTTCTATTTTTTCATAGCCACGATCTATGTGATAGATTCTGTCGACAATCGTTTCGCCTTTTGCGATACAACCGGCAACAACTAAACTTGCAGAAGCTCTTAGATCCGTTGCCATAACCTGCGCGCCACTCAGCTTATCAACATCACCGAGAATCACTGTGTTTCCTTCAACTTCCGCTTTTGCCCCCATACGCATTAGCTCAGGTACATGCATAAAGCGGTTTTCGAAGATATTTTCAGTGATGACACCGCTACCTTTTGCAATCATATTCAGCAGAGTAAACTGAGCTTGCATATCGGTTGGGAAACCCGGGTGAGGTGCCGTTCTTATTGTTACAGCTTTCAACTCGCGATCTGTCATATCAACACGGATCCAATTTTCTCCTGTTTCGACTTTAGCACCAGCTTCTTCAAGCTTAGCTAAGACAGCCTCTAACAAGTGAGCATTGGTGTTAAGACAAGTAACTTTTCCGCCTGATACAGCCGCAGCGACTAAGAAAGTACCCGTTTCAATTCTGTCAGCAACAACAGAGTGACACCCGCCACCTAACTTATCGACACCGTCGATAACAATAGTGTCAGTGCCTGCACCTGATATTTTCGCGCCTAATTTATTTAGAAACTCAGCAGTATCGACAATCTCAGGTTCACGAGCCGCATTGTCTAGTACAGTTTGGCCTTCAGCTAAAGTCGCTGCACACATGATGGTGATTGTGGCACCCACACTGACCTTATCCATAACAATATGCGCGCCGCGTAAACGGCCATCAACTTCTGCTTTCACATAGCCATCTTCAAGCTTGATATTCGCTCCAAGCTGCTCAAGACCATGGATATGTAAATCAACTGGACGTGCACCGATAGCGCAACCGCCTGGAAGAGATACCTGTCCTTTGCCGAAACGAGCAACAAGAGGCCCAAGCGCCCAAATTGAAGCGCGCATAGTTTTCACTAAGTCGTATGGAGCACAATATTCGTTGATGCTACTTGGGTCGACATGCACAGAACCATTGCGAGACACCTTCGCGCCTAAACGCTGCAAAAGCTCCATCGTAGTGTCGATGTCTTTTAGCTTAGGTACGTTGCTAACCTCTACTGGCTCTTCCGCTAATATAGAGGCAAACAAAATTGGCAGTGCTGCATTTTTTGCACCTGAGATGGTCACTTCACCTGAAAGAGGTGCATCCGACCCAATAACACGAAACTTTTCCATCAATAAACCTTATAGCGACATTAACTTTTTATCTCTTGCCCACTCTTCTGGAGTAAAGGCTTTTATCGAAACTGCATGAATGTCGTTTCTTTGGATATACTCCATCAAAGGAGCATAGATTTTCTGCTGTTTTTTAACTCGACTCATGCCTTCAAAACAAGCGTCAACTGCTACCACTTCATAGTGGCTCCCCTCGCCTTTAACGTGCAGCTCTTCGAGTTTTAGCGCATCGTTTAAAATTTTTTCTACTTGTGTGCTGTCCACAGTCTTACCCTAAATTAATTCTGAATGTGCTCAGCCATAAGCGCTTGCACATTGCTCAGTTTAAACAAAGTGATCAGTTGCTCTGGCACGAAACTGAGCATTATATGACAATTTTGCTTTTTTGCATGCTTTACTAGTTGAATGAGCATAGCCATGCCCGCCGAATCCACCCTATTCACTTCATTGAGCTCAACTTCAACTCGGTTAGACGATGGTGTCCACGCTTTAGCAAATTGCCATAGGCTTGGCACTGACTCTCTATCAAGGGAGCCCGTTAGCTTTACCTTATTGTCACTGTCTTGTTTCCATTGCGGATGAGACATTATTTTTTACTCGCTGACTGAAACTGAATAGGTTTATCCGCTAATTTTTGCAGTCTTTGTGCTACTTCTAGAATACCTTGCTGTCGGATCTCTCCACTCCACTCCGATTGCTTACTTGAGAGCAAGCTGACGCCTTCTGCAATCATATCAAATGCAGACCACTGGCCAGTTTTTCTATCTTTTATCAGCTTAAATTCAAGCTGAATGTTTGGGCGAGGTGTATCAATAATATTGACCTTTACACTGACGATTCGACGGTTTTCGTCCATACGAGGTTTTGGCCCAAACTCTACAGTTTGATTGGTATATTGAGTCAGCACTTGCGCATATGAGCTCACTAAGTAGTTGTGGAACGCTTTAATGAAAGCCTCGACATCACTTCTCTTAGCACCACGTAAGTTTGGCCCAAGCAATTTAAGCGCAGCATAAGTTGAATTGACGTAAGGCATAAGCTCTTGTTCAACGATCACTTTCAATAGCTGAGGGTTTTCGTGAATAGCTTTTTGCTCTTTCTTTAAACGGGAGAAAGTTTGATTCGCCACTTCTTTCATCATCACATAAGGCTGAGTTTGGTCAATCTTTTGTGTTGAGGTCGTCGTATCAGCAAATGATGATACGGATACCATCATAACTAGTGCTGCAACAAAAATTTTCTTAAGTGAGTTCATCAAACTATTTACCCTTTGAATCTGAGCCGCCTGCGTTGTACAGGAACTGGCCAATTAAATCTTCTAAAATCATAGCTGACTTGGTGTCTTCTACCGTGTCGCCATTTTTCAGCATCGTGTTGTCATCTGGAGTAATAAAGCCGGGAATAAGGCTAACGTATTGCTCTCCGATCAACCCAGACGTCAATATCTGCAAACTTGAAGTTTCTGGGAACTGGTTATACTTGCTATTAATTGACATTTTCACCAACGGTAAAAGCGTTTTGGGATCCAATGTAATACTAGAAACTCGTCCAATAACGACACCACCAACTTTTACTGGCGCTCGAACCTTCAAACTTCCAATATTGTCAAACTCGGCATTCAAAGTGTAAGTATCACTTGAGCCAAAGCTCTTGACGTCAGCGACTTGAAAAATCATGACAAGAATTGCGCAAATACCAGCAAGTACAAAGATGCCGACAAATAATTCTGTTTTACGTGTTTGTTGCATGTTTAATTCCCAAACATCAAAGCTGTTAGTACAAAGTCTAGCGCTAATACTGCTAGAGAGGAGTGCACCACGGTGCGAGTTGTTGCTCGACTGATTCCTTCAGAAGTTGGAATTGCATCGTAGCCATTATATAAAGCGATCCAAGTGACAGTGAAAGCAAACACAATGCACTTGATTAAGCTGTTTCCGATATCATAGCCAAGGCGCACTGAGTCTTGCATGGTGGACCAAAATGTTCCTGGGTCGATCCCTTTCCAATCAACACCAACTATTTGGCCTCCCCATATCCCTACCGCGATAAAAATCATGGCAAGAAGAGGCATTGAAATAAGACCTGCCCAAAGTCTAGGAGCAACAATTCGCTTCAAAGGATCAACGGCCATCATCTCTAGGCTAGAAAGTTGTTCTGTCGCTTTCATCAAGCCAATTTCAGCAGTTAATGCTGAGCCAGCTCGACCGGCAAAAAGCAAAGCCGTCACTACAGGACCTAACTCCCTTAAAAGAGATAACGCGACCATTTGACCTAGGTTTCCTTCTGCACTGTAATCCACCAGCACAATGTAGCCCTGTAAACTCAAGACCATACCGATGAACAAACCAGAGACAACGATAATTGCGAGAGATTGAACACCGACGCTATATAGCTGCTTGGTAAGTAGAGGAAAGTTTTTTATAGGACGCGGCCTAGTGAGAATCGCCCCCAACAGCATCATAGTAGCTCTGCCATATGATTCGCATGTGCCCAACGCTTTTCGGCCCAACGACGCTGTAAACATGGTTAGTTTGTTCAGCATTTAGAACAAGTCCTTTTCTAATGATTTTGCAGGGAAACGGAACGGCACTGGGCCATCAGCTTCACCTAACAAAAACTGTTTAACTCTAGGATCCTGATTATTTTCAAGCTCTTCAGGCGTACCGCTAGCGATAATCTTGCCATCTGCAAGCAAATAGACCCAATCAGCGATGCTCATTACTTCTGGCACATCATGCGAAACCACGATAGAAGTAACGCCAAGGGCTTGATTTAAGTTTCGGATTAACTCAACCAAAACCCCCATAGTGATAGGATCTTGCCCAACAAATGGTTCGTCATACATTATCAGCTCTGGGTCGAGAGCAATTGCCCTTGCAAGAGCAGCTCTTCGTGCCATTCCACCTGATAGCTCACTAGGCATAAGGTTCGCTGCGCCCCGCAACCCAACAGCTTCTAGTTTAAGTAGCACTAACGTACGAATGGTTGTTTCATCTAAAGCAGTATGCTCGCGAAGTGGATAAGCAACGTTATCGTAAACCGTTAGGTCAGTGAAAAGTGCGCCAGATTGGAACAACATGCTCATTTTTTTGCGAGCTTGATATAACTTTTTTCGACTCAATGTCGGTATATTATCGCCATCAAAAATAACCTCTCCACTATCAGGAAGGAGCTGGCCTCCAACTAACCTTAGTAGGGTTGTTTTCCCAATACCAGATGGCCCCATGATAGCGGTGATCTTTCCTTTGGGAACTTGTAGGCTGATATCATCGAATATCTTGCGCTCCGCTCGGGAAAAGCTTAGGTTATTTATCGTGACTAAATCTTCAGTTGACATAGTGACTTTACACGCCCCCTACATTTACTATGCGTAAGACTCGGCAATCATAAGCACAATAGATGTGAATTAAAAGCACTGTTCAATTAAATCTAAGTCAGGTTTACCGAATATCCAATCTATTGCTACCTCATACCTGTAAATTTTGCGCTATCGGAAGGATTTATTTGAAGTCGAGCTTCACATTTAGCAGTTAACACGTCAAAATTGGCGGTCAATTTACTCGATATTGTGAAAATTAGGGATCTTCATGTTCGAAGCGGTAACGTTTTTGATCATCGGCTTAGTGTTTTTGGTATGGAGCGCCGATAGGTTAGTTTTTGGGTCTGCAGCCCTCGCAAAAAATTTAGGTATATCACCACTAGTGATAGGTATGACAATACTCGCAATGGGTTCGTCAGCACCCGAAATGGTAGTATCCGCAACGGCAGCTCTTGCCGGTAAAACCGATACTGCTGTAGGAAATGTCATCGGCTCGAATATCACCAATATCGCGCTAATTTTAGGCCTTACCGCAATAATCAAACCGCTCTCGATAAGCTCAAACGTTCTTCGTCGAGAACTTCCTTTGATGATTGGTGTCACTTTATTAGCGGGGGCAATATTGTGGGATAGCCACTTAGCATTTTATGAAGGTGTATTGTTGTTCGTACTGTTTGCTGCATTCATCATTGCAATGCTTCAGATTAGCCGAAAGGAAAAAGGCAAAGGCGACCCACTTCTCGAAGAGCAAGAATCGGAAATTCCAACAGGCGTTAGTAATAAAACTTCTGCATTTTGGATTGTAGTTGGGTTGATTATACTGCCTATTTCAGCTGACGTTCTGGTCAACAGCTCTGTAAAAATTGCCCACTACTTTGGCATGAGTGACTTGGTGATTGGCCTGACTATTATTGCAGTCGGCACCAGCTTACCCGAGCTTGCAGCCACTATAGTCGGTGTTTTAAAGGGCGAAGATGATATGGCCGTGGGTAATATTATTGGCTCGAATGTGTTTAACATTCTTGCAGTAATGGGAATTCCGGGCATAATTCATCCTTCGATTTTAAATGAACACGTCATGCACCGTGATTACTGGGTGATGTTAGGCGTCTCCCTACTGTTAGTTATCATGGCCTTGGGTAAAACGCGCATTATAAATCGTATTGAGGGCGCTATATTATTAATATGTTTTATCGTGTACCAAACTTATTTATTAATGAACATTTCTTCATAAGCTGCTGAAAACTAGGAAACAAACATGTTCGATTATCGAAGCGTTGCACTTCAAGTGCTCGATACTGAAATACAAGCTCTACAGCAGCTCGATCAATATTTTGATGAAAGCTTCGAAAAAGCCTGTCAAATGATCTACTCCAACTCGAGTGGTAAGGTCGTGGTGATGGGTATGGGAAAATCCGGTCATATTGGCAAAAAAATAGCGGCTTCTCTTGCAAGCACCGGCACTTCTTCTTTTTTTGTTCATCCTGGTGAAGCGGCCCATGGCGACCTAGGAATGATAGAGTCTGGCGATATCGTGCTAGCGATTTCAAATTCTGGCGAGTCTTCAGAAATTATCTCTCTATATCCAGTTCTCAAACGCCTGAATATCAAAATCATTAGTATGACTGGTAACCCACAGTCTACTATGGCCAAGTTGGCCAATATCAATCTGACAATCTCAGTGCCGAAAGAAGCTTGTCCGCTAGGACTTGCTCCAACTTCCAGTACAACTGCAACGCTAGTTATGGGCGATGCTATTGCTGTCGCTCTATTAGAAGCAAGAGGTTTTACCGCAGACGACTTCGCTCTATCTCACCCTGGTGGCGCGTTAGGGCGCAAGTTATTGCTAAAAATCTCAGATATTATGCATCACGGAAAAGATTTACCGATTGTGGCGCCAGATACTTCAGTTAGCGAAGCACTGCTTGAAATTAGCCAGAAGAAACTTGGTTTAACAACTGTGATTAATAGCCAAGGTGAGCTCATCGGTATATTTACAGATGGCGACTTAAGGCGCATTTTAGATAAGCGCGTCGATATCCACTCCACTTTAATCCAAGATGTTATGACCACAAACCCAACCGTTGCAAGCCCTGATATGCTAGCTGTTGAAGGTTTAAATATGATGCAAGACAAGGCAATCACCGGCCTGTTGCTATGTGAAGACGGCAAATTAGTCGGTGTACTCAGCATTCATGATCTTTTAAAAGCTGGGGTAATGTAATGAAAGCAAACTCAGACAATGTATTAAGCAAGCCTTTCAGGCAAGCTTTCAAAGCGGGTAATCTGTCTGGGCTTATAGAAGGCCAAAGTGTATGAGATTGTCTCGTGTTATATACACGCTATTGGTATTTATCGCGCTATGGTCTGCGTACTACCTGTTTGATAAAGAGCAGGCCAACAACGCGCAAATCGCTCCAAATGCTGAATTGCCAATGTTTACTGGAGATAATATAGTCAATGACTCCTACGGTGATAAAGGTGTTTTAAGCTACATTATTACTTCAAAACATTTGGAGTATTATCAAAAAAGTGGTGATACCTATTTTGATCACCCAGTATTAAAGATTTATAGAAATGGCAAAGTACAAGAATGGCAAGTGACGGCTGATAAAGGCATTCTTGATAAAGACCATGTTTTGAAGCTAGAACAAAATGTGTTAGCAAAAAACCTATTGCCAAAATCAGCATTTGATACGTTCTCCACCGCAGAGCTGTACATCCAAGTCGTTAAGCGAGACTTCTGGACAGAAACCCCTGTAACAATGGTGGGCCCACAATTTCGAACGGTAGGACAAGCGATGAAAGGCAACTTTGCCGATCATAACGCCGTTTTATATAACAATGTACAAGGTCGATATGAAAATCTCACACGTTAGTTTAATTGCCTGTTTAATGCTTTCAGCTAATGCTTTTGCACTATCTACAGATCGCGACCAACCAGTTTATATTGACTCAGACAGTCAACAGCTTGATATGCAGAGCCATATGGTGACATTTCTAGGCGATGTAAAGCTTAAGCAAGGCAGCATTAACATGAATGCCGATAAAGTCGTTGTTTATCGAGATGCTAAGACAGGTGCTATTAAAGAAATTGAAGGTTACGGCAAGCCCGCTACCTTTTCCCAGCTTACCGATGACGGTAAAACGCTACACGGTGAAGCAAACGAGCTGTACTACAGTTTGGCAAATGACCAATTAACCATGATTGACAATGGCGTTCTTGCACAAGATGACAGTGTTATCAAAGGTAATAAGATCCGTTATAAGATATCTTCCCAAACCTTGATTGCCGATGGCACCAACAAAGGTGACCGCGTTTCGACTGTCATACAGCCGCAAACACTAAATCAGAATCAAACTCAGGACCAGAGTCAGAGTCAGAAAAATTAATTATGGCCCTATTAAAAGCAGAGCATTTAGCAAAAAGCTATAAGAATCGAAAAGTCGTTTCTGATGTAAGTATCCAAGTAGAGTCTGGACAAATAGTCGGTTTGCTTGGTCCAAACGGTGCAGGTAAAACCACATCGTTTTATATGATTGTTGGGCTGGTTGCGCGTGACGAAGGCAAAATCAGCATTGATGATCAAGACATCAGTATTCTCCCTATGCATAGTCGCTCACGTATGGGCATTGGCTATCTTCCTCAAGAAGCTTCTATCTTCCGTAAATTGTCTGTGGAAGACAATATCATGGCCGTTCTCCAGACACGTAAAGAGCTGACGCGAGAACAGCGACAGGACAAGCTGGAAGATTTGTTGGAAGAATTCAATATACAACACATTCGTCACAGTGCTGGTATGGCACTATCTGGTGGTGAGCGTAGACGTGTTGAAATCGCCAGAGCTTTAGCGGCAAATCCACAGTTCATACTTTTGGATGAACCCTTTGCCGGTGTAGATCCAATATCTGTTATCGATATTAAGAAGATCATCGAACATTTAAGAGATCGTGGCCTCGGAGTCTTGATTACCGACCACAATGTGCGCGAAACTCTTGATGTGTGTGAAAAAGCTTATATCGTTAGCCAAGGACACTTGATCGCCGAAGGAACGCCATCGGAAGTTCTCGACAATGATCAAGTAAAACAAGTTTATCTCGGCGAACAATTCCGTCTATGATTAAACAGAGAGCAGCGAGATATTAGTAGAATAAAAGGTCAAAATTAGTTAATGAAACCTTCATTACAACTCAAGCTAGGACAGCAGTTAGCGATGACTCCTCAGTTGCAACAAGCAATTCGCTTGCTGCAATTGTCAACGCTAGATCTTCAACAAGAAATTCAAGACGCGCTAGACTCAAATCCACTACTAGATGTTGAAGAAGCTAACGAAGAATCATCTCAAAACGAAGACAAACCCGTCACCGAAGAAAAAGAAGCATCCGCTGAAACAATTGAAGCCACAGAAGTTGAAGCCAAGGATAGCTCAGAGCTAATCGAAAAATCCGAACTTTCCAATGAACTTGAAATAGATACTACCTGGGATGACGTCTACAGTGCGAACACCGGTAGTACTGGCATTGCTCTTGATGATGACACGCCTATTTATCAAGGTGAAACCACGGAATCTCTACAAGACTATCTAATTTGGCAACTCGACCTTACTCCTTTTTCCGAAACTGATCGCACTATCGCTCTTGCTATCATCGACGCTATTGATGACTACGGGTATTTAACGGTTTCTACTCAGGATATTCTGGACAGTTTCGACGATGAAGAAATAGAACTTGATGAAATTGAAGCCGTACGCAAGCGAATTCAACAGTTTGATCCTGTTGGTGTAGGTTCTGCGAATTTACAAGATTGTTTGTTATTGCAATTGGCAGCTTTCCCTGAAGACACGCCATGGTTAGTAGAAGCAAAACTGATCCTCAGCGATCATATCGATCAACTTGGTAACAGAGATTACAAACAGATCATCAAAGACTCGAAGCTGAAAGAAGCCGACCTCAAAGAAGCTCTCACACTGATTCAGCAACTTGATCCACGCCCAGGTAACAGAATTACCTCAGAACATGCTGAGTACGTAATTCCCGACGTTTCTGTTTTTAAAGATCATGGTAAATGGGTAGTGACCATTAACCCAGACAGCGTTCCAAAGCTCAAAGTTAACCAACAGTATGCTTCATTGGGTAAGGGCAATAGCGCAGACAGCCAATACATTCGCACTAACTTACAAGAAGCGAAATGGCTAATAAAAAGCTTAGAAAGCCGCAACGAAACACTTTTGAAAGTAGCTAAGTGTATCGTTGAGCATCAACGTGACTTCTTCGAGCATGGAGAAGAAGCGATGAAACCAATGGTATTAAACGATGTTGCTCTTGCTGTGGACATGCACGAATCAACTATCTCACGCGTGACAACTCAGAAATTTATGCATACTCCAAGAGGGATATTTGAATTGAAGTACTTCTTCTCTAGTCATGTAAGTACTGATAACGGAGGAGAATGTTCATCAACTGCAATTCGAGCTCTGATCAAAAAATTAGTGGCGGCTGAAAACTCAGTTAAACCTCTAAGTGATAGTAAAATTGCAGCACTCTTAGCTGAACAAGGGATTCAGGTAGCAAGGCGTACCATAGCAAAATATAGAGAGTCCTTAGGTATCGCCCCTTCCAGTCAGCGCAAACGCCTTTTGTAGGCCCTACAACAAAGAAGGAAAGTCTATGCAAATTAATATAAACGGCCATCATGTTGATCTAACCGAGTCAATGCAAGACTATGTGAACTCAAAGTTTCAAAAACTAGAGCGCTTTTTCGACCATATAAATAATGTTCACGTCGTATTACGAGTTGAAAAAGTCCGCCAAATAGCAGAAGCTACCCTTCATGTGAACCAAGGCGATATTCACGCAACCGCGGATGACGAAAATATGTACGCAGCCATTGATTCGCTCGTAGATAAGCTTGTTCGTCAGCTGAATAAACATAAAGAGAAGTTAAGTAGTCATTAACTATGCAAATCAGTGAAGTACTTACATTGGACTGCACAAAAAGTGCAGTCCATTGCACCAGTAAAAAGCGCGCACTAGAAATGATCAGTGAGATCGCAGCGTCGCATACTGGCCAAGATCCTACCGAGCTATTCGAATGCATGCTCAGCCGAGAGAAAATGGGCAGCACAGGTATTGGAAATGGGATTGCGATACCACATGCGAGAATGAAATCTAGCGACGAAGCAATCGCTGTATTGATGCAATGTGATGAGCCGATAGAGTTTGACGCTATTGACAATCGTCCCGTTGATTTACTGTTTGCTTTGCTCGTACCCGATGCACAGTGTAAGGAACATTTAAAAACTCTCTCTTGTATGGCAGAAAGGCTGAACAACAAGAGTGTCCTTAAGCAATTACGCAATGCACAAAGCGATCAAGAACTTTATAGCATCATCATCAACGAGTGAACCACACCATGCGATTAATTGTTGTGAGCGGTCAATCTGGGGCGGGGAAAAGCGTAGCACTGCGAGCCCTAGAAGATATCGGTTATTACTGCGTTGATAACCTCCCTGTCGATCTATTTAAGTCCTTTGTAAATTCTGTCAAAACCAGTAAGCAGAATGTTGCTGTAAGTATTGATATTCGAAACTTACCGAAAGATCCGACATCAGTTTCAGCGCTGCTAGATAAGCTCAAAAAAGATAGCGATACTGAAATTCTATTCTTAGATGCAACTGAAGACACTCTTCTAAAGCGCTATAGCGAAACACGCCGATTACACCCTTTATCGCTCACCGAAGCCGATTTAACTCTGTCACAAGCCATCGAGCTAGAGAAAGATATACTTGCTCCTCTAAAACAAAACGCCGACATTGTGATTGATAGCTCCAATCAGTCCTTACACGATCTAAGCGAAAATGTTCGCATGTATGTTGAAGGGCAACAAAGACAAAAGTTAGTTATTGTATTTCAATCGTTTGGTTTTAAGTTTGGTCTACCGAAAGACGCAGACTACGTCTTCGATGTGAGGTTTTTACCTAACCCACATTGGCAACCTGAATTGAGACCCCTTACCGGCCTAGATGCACCCGTCAAAACATTTTTGGAATGCCACATTGAAGTTATCAAGCTAAGAGTTCAAATCCAACGCTTCATAGAGCAGTGGTTGCCGTTACTAGAGAAAAACAACCGAAGCTATCTAACTGTAGCTATTGGCTGTACGGGTGGTAAACACCGCTCAGTTTATCTGACACAGCAAATCGGTGAATACTTCATGGATATGGGACACCAAGTACAAATCCATCATACGACATTAGAAAAGCAACTATCTTAGAGTTATGGGTATGCAGTGCAGCAAAACCGTTTTGATCCAAAACAGACTTGGACTTCATGCCAGAGCAGCAATTAAATTGGTAGAACTCGCTCAGTCTTTTGATTCTACTGTTACCATTCAAAATCAAGAAGGCAAAGAAGCTACTGCAGATGGGGTAATGGGGCTACTTATGCTTGAATCTGCTCAAGGACAAAACGTCACTATAACTGCAGATGGCAATGATGCAGAGACAGCTCTGCAAGCAGTATGTGATTTGATCGAACATAAGTTCGATGAAGAAGAGTAGTTACGAGTAACCCACCAACCCGTCATAAGATTTAATTAAACCGTAACTAGAATTGAGTTACCATTTCTTAGATAAAACAATAATTCGTTCAGGAGGAACAAATGGCGGAGCAAATAGAGTTTGACCAAGCTCACCTAACCCTCCAAGAAATAACAAAAGCACTAGAAAACGGACGATTTGTCCATGTTCGTCGTCAACTTCAGGATATGGAACCTGAAGATATTGCTCTTTTGTTGGAAGCCTCTCCACGTAAGATCCGTGAAATCCTTTGGCAGCTCACCGACCATGAAGATTATGGCGAAATTCTCGATGAGCTAAATGAAGAAGTTAAAGATGCCTTAGTCTCTAAGATGCCTCCAGAGAAGCTTGCCGAAGCAACTGAAGGCATGGACACCGATGATTTAGCCTATGTTCTACGTAGCCTTCCTGACAAGCTTTCACGAGAAGTATTAGCTCAGATGGATGCTGCCGATCGGCTACGTGTTGAAACGGCTCTGTCCTATCCAGAAGACACCGCTGGCGGGCTAATGAATACCGACGTCATTACAATACGTAGTGATGTCGATATAGATGTTGTTCTAAGGTACTTAAGAATTAAAGGTGAGCTACCTGAAGCCACAGACAGTTTATATGTTGTTGATGGTAGCAGCACCTTAATGGGGCATTTGACATTATCAACACTGTTAACCTCTCAACCGGATGTTCAAGTTAGCGATGTGATGGAAAATGCTGATGATGCGATTTCTGTTGATACAAAGGACTCTGATGTTGCTAGCCTATTTGAGCGTAGAAACTGGATTTCAGCGCCTGTGGTAGACGAGAACCAATATCTAGTTGGCCGAATAACTATCGATGATGTAGTTGATGTAATACGCGAAGATGCAGAACACTCCATGATGAGCCTAGCAGGTATGGACGACGATGAAGATACTTTTGCACCGGTCATTAAGTCTGCTAGAAAACGAAGTGTTTGGTTGGGAGCAAATGTACTCGCTGCACTAGCCGCTGCTTCTGTATCAAACCTCTTTGAAGCAACACTAGATCAAATGGCAGCCATTGCGGTGCTGATGACTATCGTTCCATCAATGGGCGGGGTTGCAGGCAACCAAACAGTAGCACTTGTAATTCGCGGTTTAGCACTTGGTCAAATCGGTGACAGTAACAAAAAGCAACTGCTCTACAAAGAAGCCGCAATTGGCTTTCTCAACGGTGTCCTTTGGGCTCTAATCATCGGTGGAATAGTTATTCTATGGAAAGGAAGCTGGTTACTCGGTAGCATTATTTCGGCAGCAATGTTAACCAACTTGTTAGTTGCTGGTATCGCTGGAGTGACATTACCTATAATGCTTAAGAAGATGAAAATAGACCCTGCTCTTGCCGGAGGAATGGCCCTTACAACAGTCACTGATGTGGTCGGACTATCAGCCTTCTTAGGGCTTGCAACCCTCCTTATTAAATAGCCAATGACACCCGTTTATGGGTGTCATTTTTCTTAGCCACAGTATACTTCACTCAGAAATATTCTCTATTCACCAACCAATCTAGTGCCTCTAAATTTTTATTCGAATTCTTTTCGATAATTCAAGTACTATCAGAACAGCAATTCCTCTACGCCTATTACTTTGAAAGAGAGCTAAGTTAAGCATTTCTACTAGAAAGGGAAATAATGAAGGAATTGGAGACATTTACACGGGCTGCTTCCGAACTAAAGCCAAACAAGCACTATTTTTTGAAAATACGAAAGAATCCGAAACTTTGCCAGTTGCAGCTACGGGTTTAGAGAATACCAAAATTTCTGCTAGAGCCTTAAGTGATGGCAGGGAGATCTGAGCTGGCACTCAGGAGATTCGGTCGAGAAGCTCCCAACACGCGCCATTGTTTGCAAGTGGAGAAATCCACGGCTCCACCAATTTTAGCTACAGATTTAGCGGATACAAAAAAGCTCTAACATTTCTGCTAGAGCCTTAAATAATGGCAGGGGTGGAGAGATTCGAACTCCCAACACGCGCCATTCTTTGAAAGTACGGGGGAATCCACGGCTCCACCAATTTTAGCTACAGATGTTGCGGATACAAAAAAGCTCTAACATTTCTGTTAGAGCCTTAAATAATGGCAGGGGTGGAGAGATTCGAACTCCCAACACGCGGATTTGGAATCCGCTGCTCTGCCAATTGGAGCTACACCCCTAAAATATTATTGTTATTCTGATTCTCCAATGGAGAAGCTCAAAATATGTGGCGGAGTGGACGGGACTCGAACCCGCGACCCCCGGCGTGACAGGCCGGTATTCTAACCAACTGAACTACCACTCCGCAGTGGTATCACTCGCCTTCGCAAGTGTCCATCTTTTGTCTTCACTTTTGAAAAAGTGAAAATAAAATTAAAGCCCGGCGATGACCTACTCTCACATGGGGAAGCCCCACACTACCATCGGCGCAGTTGCGTTTCACTTCTGAGTTCGGCATGGAATCAGGTGGGTCCACAACGCTATGGTCGCCAAGCAAATTCTTTATCATAAAGTCATACGACTCTACGATTTAATTCGGAAAGCTGTTTTCGTTCTATTTACACATTCAATGTTCTAGTTTGAGTCCCACAAAAACCCTTTTGGTGTTGTATGGTTAAGCCTCACGGGCAATTAGTACAGGTTAGCTCAACGCCTCACAACGCTTACACACCCTGCCTATCAACGTTCTAGTCTCGAACAACCCTTAAGGACACATAAAGTGTCAGGGAAGACTCATCTCAGGGCTCGCTTCCCGCTTAGATGCTTTCAGCGGTTATCGATTCCGAACTTAGCTACCGGGCAATGCCATTGGCATGACAACCCGAACACCAGAGGTTCGTCCACTCCGGTCCTCTCGTACTAGGAGCAGCCCCCTTCAATCTTCCAACGCCCACGGCAGATAGGGACCGAACTGTCTCACGACGTTCTAAACCCAGCTCGCGTACCACTTTAAATGGCGAACAGCCATACCCTTGGGACCGACTTCAGCCCCAGGATGTGATGAGCCGACATCGAGGTGCCAAACACCGCCGTCGATATGAACTCTTGGGCGGTATCAGCCTGTTATCCCCGGAGTACCTTTTATCCGTTGAGCGATGGCCCTTCCATTCAGAACCACCGGATCACTATGACCTGCTTTCGCACCTGCTCGAATTGTCATTCTCGCAGTCAAGCGGGCTTATGCCATTGCACTAACCTCACGATGTCCAACCGTGATTAGCCCACCTTCGTGCTCCTCCGTTACTCTTTGGGAGGAGACCGCCCCAGTCAAACTACCCACCAGGCACTGTCCTCACCCCAGATAATGGGGCCAAGTTAGAACATCAACACTACAAGGGTGGTATTTCAAGGACGGCTCCACCACATCTAGCGACGCGGTTTCAAAGCCTCCCACCTATCCTACACATGTAGGGTCAATGTTCAGTGCCAAGCTGTAGTAAAGGTTCACGGGGTCTTTCCGTCTAGCCGCGGGTACACTGCATCTTCACAGCGATTTCAATTTCACTGAGTCTCGGGTGGAGACAGCGTGGCCATCATTACGCCATTCGTGCAGGTCGGAACTTACCCGACAAGGAATTTCGCTACCTTAGGACCGTTATAGTTACGGCCGCCGTTTACCGGGGCTTCGATCAAGAGCTTCGACCGAAGTCTAACCCCATCAATTAACCTTCCGGCACCGGGCAGGCGTCACACCGTATACGTCATCTTACGATTTAGCACAGTGCTGTGTTTTTAATAAACAGTTGCAGCCACCTGGTATCTGCGACTCCCAATAGCTCCATCCGCAAGGGACTTCACCGTCGAGAGCGTACCTTCTCCCGAAGTTACGGTACCATTTTGCCTAGTTCCTTCACCCGAGTTCTCTCAAGCGCCTTGGTATTCTCTACCCGACCACCTGTGTCGGTTTGGGGTACGATTCCTTACAATCTGAAGCTTAGAGGCTTTTCCTGGAAGCATGGCATCAATGACTTCACTACCGTAGTAGCTCGACATCGTGTCTCAGCCTTAAAGAGAGCCGGATTTACCTAACTCTCAAGCCTACGCACTTGAACCTGGACGACCGTCGCCAGGCCCACCTAGCCTTCTCCGTCCCCCCATCGCAATTGTAAGAAGTACGGGAATATTAACCCGTTTCCCATCGACTACGCCTTTCGGCCTCGCCTTAGGGGTCGACTTACCCTGCCCCGATTAACGTTGGACAGGAACCCTTGGTCTTCCGGCGAGGAGGTTTTTCACCCCCTTTATCGTTACTCATGTCAGCATTCGCACTTCTGATACCTCCAGCAGACCTTACAGTCCACCTTCAACGGCTTACAGAACGCTCCCCTACCCAATACAATAAATTGCATTGCCGCAGCTTCGGTTTATTACTTAGCCCCGTTACATCTTCCGCGCAGGCCGACTCGACTAGTGAGCTATTACGCTTTCTTTAAATGATGGCTGCTTCTAAGCCAACATCCTAGCTGTCTAAGCCTTCCCACATCGTTTCCCACTTAGTAATAATTTGGGACCTTAGCTGGCGGTCTGGGTTGTTTCCCTCTCCACGACGGACGTTAGCACCCGCCGTGTGTCTCCCGGATAGTACTTACTGGTATTCGGAGTTTGCAAAGGGTTGGTAAGTCGGGATGACCCCCTAGCCTTAACAGTGCTCTACCCCCAGTAGTATTCGTCCGAGGCGCTACCTAAATAGCTTTCGGGGAGAACCAGCTATCTCCAGGTTTGATTGGCCTTTCACCCCTAGCCACAAGTCATCCGCTAATTTTTCAACATTAGTCGGTTCGGTCCTCCAGTTGATGTTACTCAACCTTCAACCTGCCCATGGCTAGATCACCTGGTTTCGGGTCTATATCCAGAGACTGAGCGCCCAGTTAAGACTCGGTTTCCCTACGGCTCCCCTAAACGGTTAACCTTGCCACTGAATATAAGTCGCTGACCCATTATACAAAAGGTACGCAGTCACACCACGAAGGTGCTCCTACTGCTTGTACGTACACGGTTTCAGGTTCTATTTCACTCCCCTCACAGGGGTTCTTTTCGCCTTTCCCTCACGGTACTGGTTCACTATCGGTCAGTCAGGAGTATTTAGCCTTGGAGGATGGTCCCCCCATGTTCAGACAGGATATCACGTGTCCCGCCTTACTCGATTTCACTTATGCTGCGCTGTCGGTTACGGGGCTATCACCCTGTATCGCGTGCCTTTCCAGACACTTCACCTGACGCAATAAAAGCTTAAGGGCTAACCCAATTTCGCTCGCCGCTACTTTCGGGATCTCGGTTGATTTCTTTTCCTCGGGGTACTTAGATGTTTCAGTTCTCCCGGTTCGCCTCATTAACCTATGTATTCAGTTAATGATACATGCTTATGCATGTGGGTTTCCCCATTCGGAAATCGTAGACTCAAGTGGCTTTTACTGCCTTATCTACGCTTATCGCAAGTTAATACGTCCTTCATCGCCTCTGACTGCCAAGGCATCCACCGTGTACGCTTAGTTACTTAACCATACAACCCAAAAGAGTTTTGTATGGTCAACACTAAAGGTGTCTCAATTTATTTAAACATGATTGAGACTGATAATTGCCGGACTCAAATATGAATAACTCGAAAGTTATTCCCAAGAACACTTGAATGTGTGTTGGTACCTAAATCTCTTATGTTTCAAAGAAAGTTTAGGATTTGAGAACTTTTAATGAATAACATGAATCACATGTTATTCGTCAGCTTTCCAAATTGTTAAAGAGCAAGGTTTCATTCTTTTTAGGGAATAAAAAACCATCTTTAAAGATTCTTAAGAAAAAACCCTTAAAGATGGTGGAGCTATGCGGGATCGAACCGCAGACCTCTTCGCTGCCAGCGAAGCGCTCTCCCAGCTGAGCTATAGCCCCATCTGGTAGATTCTTTACTCTTACATACAAACCATATCAATCTGTGTGAACACTCATCGCAATAATCTTTCGTATAAGGAGGTGATCCAGCCCCAGGTTCCCCTAGGGCTACCTTGTTACGACTTCACCCCAGTCATGAACCACAAAGTGGTGAGCGTCCTCCCGAAGGTTAAACTACCCACTTCTTTTGCAGCCCACTCCCATGGTGTGACGGGCGGTGTGTACAAGGCCCGGGAACGTATTCACCGTAGCATTCTGATCTACGATTACTAGCGATTCCGACTTCATGGAGTCGAGTTGCAGACTCCAATCCGGACTACGACGCACTTTTTGGGATTCGCTCACCATCGCTGGTTGGCCGCCCTCTGTATGCGCCATTGTAGCACGTGTGTAGCCCTACTCGTAAGGGCCATGATGACTTGACGTCGTCCCCACCTTCCTCCGGTTTATCACCGGCAGTCTCCCTGGAGTTCCCGACATTACTCGCTGGCAAACAAGGATAAGGGTTGCGCTCGTTGCGGGACTTAACCCAACATTTCACAACACGAGCTGACGACAGCCATGCAGCACCTGTCTCAGAGTTCCCGAAGGCACCAAAGCATCTCTGCTAAGTTCTCTGGATGTCAAGAGTAGGTAAGGTTCTTCGCGTTGCATCGAATTAAACCACATGCTCCACCGCTTGTGCGGGCCCCCGTCAATTCATTTGAGTTTTAATCTTGCGACCGTACTCCCCAGGCGGTCTACTTAACGCGTTAGCTCCGAAAGCCACAGTTCAAGACCGCAACCTCCAAGTAGACATCGTTTACGGCGTGGACTACCAGGGTATCTAATCCTGTTTGCTCCCCACGCTTTCGCATCTGAGTGTCAGTATCTGTCCAGGGGGCCGCCTTCGCCACTGGTATTCCTTCAGATCTCTACGCATTTCACCGCTACACCTGAAATTCTACCCCCCTCTACAGTACTCTAGTGAATCAGTTTCAAATGACCTTCCGAGGTTGAGCCCCGGGCTTTCACATCTGACTTAATC
Organism: Vibrio marisflavi CECT 7928; assembly: GCF_921294215.1. Lineage (GTDB taxonomy): Bacteria > Pseudomonadota > Gammaproteobacteria > Enterobacterales > Vibrionaceae > Vibrio > Vibrio marisflavi. Next base: position 2,471 of record NZ_CAKLDM010000002.1, on the reverse strand, counting down.
CACCACCTGCATGCGCTTTACGCCCAGTAATTCCGATTAACGCTCGCACCCTCCGTATTACCGCGGCTGCTGGCACGGAGTTAGCCGGTGCTTCTTCTGCAGCTAACGTCAAATGATGCAGTTATTAACTACACCATCTTCCTCACTGCTGAAAGTGCTTTACAACCCGAAGGCCTTCTTCACACACGCGGCATGGCTGCATCAGGGTTTCCCCCATTGTGCAATATTCCCCACTGCTGCCTCCCGTAGGAGTCTGGACCGTGTCTCAGTTCCAGTGTGGCTGATCATCCTCTCAGACCAGCTAGGGATCGTCGCCTTGGTGAGCCATTACCTCACCAACTAGCTAATCCCACCTAGGCGTATCCAATAGCGCAAGGCCCGAAGGTCCCCTGCTTTGCTCCGAAGAGAGTATGCGGTATTAGCCATCGTTTCCAATGGTTATCCCCCTCTACTGGGCAACTTCCTAGGCATTACTCACCCGTCCGCCGCTCGTCAGCAAAGAAAGCAAGCTTTCTTTCTGTTACCGCTCGACTTGCATGTGTTAGGCCTGCCGCCAGCGTTCAATCTGAGCCATGATCAAACTCTTCAATTTAAGATTTTGTCGGCTCAATGAATACTGAACATTACATAAAGTAATGTTTGAATTGACTGTGCTGAGCCTTTCGACTCGTTGGTCACTTCGTTTCATTGAAACCTAATTTGATACCGCTTTCCGTTAAGAAAGAAACATCTAATTTGATTATCATCAACGAGTGCCCACACAGATTGATAGGTTTATATTGTTAAAGAGCTTTGCTTTCAGTGCGTTAGCACTTAGGCAGGACGCGTATAATACGCTTTCTGCTTTGAAAGTCAACATAAAACTCTAAGCTTTTTTAAAGTTTTATGGTGACTTGCTTATTTCATAAGCAAGTGCAGAAATAAAGCCCGGCGATGACCTACTCTCACATGGGGAAGCCCCACACTACCATCGGCGCAGTTGCGTTTCACTTCTGAGTTCGGCATGGAATCAGGTGGGTCCACAACGCTATGGTCGCCAAGCAAATTCTTCATCATAAAGTCATACGACTCTATGATTTAATTCGGAAAGCTGTTTTCGTTCTATTTACACATTCAATGTTCTAGTTTGAGTCCCACAAAAACCCTTTTGGTGTTGTATGGTTAAGCCTCACGGGCAATTAGTACAGGTTAGCTCAACGCCTCACAACGCTTACACACCCTGCCTATCAACGTTCTAGTCTCGAACAACCCTTAAGGACACATAAAGTGTCAGGGAAGACTCATCTCAGGGCTCGCTTCCCGCTTAGATGCTTTCAGCGGTTATCGATTCCGAACTTAGCTACCGGGCAATGCCATTGGCATGACAACCCGAACACCAGAGGTTCGTCCACTCCGGTCCTCTCGTACTAGGAGCAGCCCCCTTCAATCTTCCAACGCCCACGGCAGATAGGGACCGAACTGTCTCACGACGTTCTAAACCCAGCTCGCGTACCACTTTAAATGGCGAACAGCCATACCCTTGGGACCGACTTCAGCCCCAGGATGTGATGAGCCGACATCGAGGTGCCAAACACCGCCGTCGATATGAACTCTTGGGCGGTATCAGCCTGTTATCCCCGGAGTACCTTTTATCCGTTGAGCGATGGCCCTTCCATTCAGAACCACCGGATCACTATGACCTGCTTTCGCACCTGCTCGAATTGTCATTCTCGCAGTCAAGCGGGCTTATGCCATTGCACTAACCTCACGATGTCCAACCGTGATTAGCCCACCTTCGTGCTCCTCCGTTACTCTTTGGGAGGAGACCGCCCCAGTCAAACTACCCACCAGGCACTGTCCTCACCCCAGATAATGGGGCCAAGTTAGAACATCAACACTACAAGGGTGGTATTTCAAGGACGGCTCCACCACATCTAGCGACGCGGTTTCAAAGCCTCCCACCTATCCTACACATGTAGGGTCAATGTTCAGTGCCAAGCTGTAGTAAAGGTTCACGGGGTCTTTCCGTCTAGCCGCGGGTACACTGCATCTTCACAGCGATTTCAATTTCACTGAGTCTCGGGTGGAGACAGCGTGGCCATCATTACGCCATTCGTGCAGGTCGGAACTTACCCGACAAGGAATTTCGCTACCTTAGGACCGTTATAGTTACGGCCGCCGTTTACCGGGGCTTCGATCAAGAGCTTCGACCGAAGTCTAACCCCATCAATTAACCTTCCGGCACCGGGCAGGCGTCACACCGTATACGTCATCTTACGATTTAGCACAGTGCTGTGTTTTTTAATAAACAGTTGCAGCCACCTGGTATCTGCGACTCCCAATAGCTCCATCCGCGAGGGACTTCACCGTCGAGAGCGTACCTTCTCCCGAAGTTACGGTACCATTTTGCCTAGTTCCTTCACCCGAGTTCTCTCAAGCGCCTTGGTATTCTCTACCCGACCACCTGTGTCGGTTTGGGGTACGATTCCTTA